>NZ_JAATOO010000009.1 GCF_011806575.1 Vibrio hepatarius | reverse complement strand
AATTTCGGTAAGTCTTGACCTTGGTTGACCAGCTCCGCGCCTTTCTCGGTCAGTACCACGTTGCCGTTACCGTCCAGAGCGTAATGGGTCGTGTCGCTTAAGGTGACGTTGACGGTATCGCCGTCTTCATCGAACGTCGTAAACGTTGCGACCACGCTGCCCGCTTTGGCGCCGTTGTCTTCCACAAAGTTGTTCGCCTGAGTAATCGTCAGCTCAGGGGCGTCGTTGACTGACGTCACCGATGGATCGTGCGATTGCGCCTCGCCGCTCACCTTGCCGTCATCTGGCGTTAAGGTGAATTTCGGTAAGTCTTGACCTTGGTTGACCAGCTCCGCGCCTTTCTCGGTCAGCACCACGTTGCCGTTACCGTCGAGGGCGTAGTGAACTTCATCACTGAGTATAACCGTGACTTCATCACCTTCTTTATCAAAAGTTGTGAACGTAGCAACTACATCCCCTGCAGACGTCTGATCTTCAGTGAAATCATTGACGTTAGTAATCGTTAATTCAGGCGCGTCATTCACCGCAGTCACGCCTACATTAACTGTGATTTCGTCAGTGCCGCCTTTGCCGTCGGATACGATTACAGTGAAAGAGTCTTCACCGTTAAAATCTGGGTCTGGTGTGTATGTCCAAGTGCCGTCTTCATTCACGACAACTGAACCATTGGTTGGAGTTTCGCCTGCTGTATAGGTTAGAGAATCGCCATCACTGTCAGTTGCAATAATTCGGCCATCAAGTTCTTCATCTTCTAATGTCGTTAACGCGAGATCTTGACCGATTGGGCTTGAGTTGACTTCAACCGCTGTCGAACCTTGTCTTAGCAGTTGGTATTGTTCTAGCAGAGATAGACTTTGTGTTTCTGATAGGCCTAAATTTGCAAAACCCTCTGTCGAGAAGTCGGTAGATACGACGACTTCCGCCGAGTTACGCTCGATTGTTCCAAGCTGGGTAGAACTTGAACTCAATTGTCCACCAGCAGCAGTGGCAAAATCTTCACCTAACTGTGTTGGGTCAGCGCCTTCTTCTAATGCTGCGAAGATATCTTCCAGCTCTGCAGTTAGATCTTGAGACTGGCCATTATCTTGGGCTAGTTCAGCTTCTATAGACGCATCATCGTTTAGTTGCTGTAAGACAACTTCGCCAGGTTTAGGCTCTTCACCTTCAAGCAACACTCGAACTAGACCATTTGCATCCACTACAACTTTTTGTCTACTAGCTAGATTAACTAGCGCAACATATGTACCAATACCCATAATTCTGCCTCTAACCCTTAACAACTAAATCGCAATACAGCGTGCGACAATTTTTTGGCAATTTATATATTCAGTTACCTTATAAAATAACATTATTAATAGTTACTCAAAACTGTTATTTATCTCATCAACACCTTTAGATCTCAACTTTTTGAACTAATTATGTAAAAGTTGGTGTATATGACAGCTCAATCCCCCCATGAATTAATAAGATAGTACTAGTTCACGATTTTTTACATTCGCTCATTCAGTATTTTTTTGTGACCAAATGTCATAAGCACAATTTATTTAATTCCGTTAGTGTTATTATTCAAACGGTGTTATTTTATTGACACTAACAATGATACCGCCTCAGAAATGAGACTAAACATTGCGTAATATCCATCGCATAAATATATCGCTTAGGAGAGTTTTGAGTGAATTGGAACAAGTTGAAAGCTTTAAGCTGTGCTATCACACTTAGTTTTCCAGCCTATAGTCAGACACTAGAACAAGCTGTTGCACATAGCATTACCCACAACCCAAGCATTAAAGCGTCTTATAACGAATTTAAGAGTAAAGTTTATAGCTCACAGGCTTCTTCTGGTGCTTACTTACCAAAAATCGACCTAGATGCGGGCATTGGTTATGAGAATGTCGATTTGGCTTCAGGTATAGACAATTCGTTGACCAGAAAGGAAGCAACTCTGTCTCTGACTCAGCTGATTTGGGACGGTTCTTCAACACTAAACGATATGGATCGCACCGCCGCGGAAGCGGAATCGGTGCGTTTGCAGCTATTGTCAGACGCCCAAGACATTGCTTTGGAAGTCTCTAAAATCTATTTAGATGTGGTTAAAGCGGCTGAAGTGCTCGCGTTGTCTGAAGCAAATCTCGCTGTCCACAAGAACATCCATCGAGATATCAAAAGACGAGTCGAATCGGGTATTGGCTCTACCGCCGACCTCACTCAAGTAGAAGCGCGTTTAGCAAAAGCAAACGGTAACCTTCTAGCGGCTCAAAACAACCTTTACGATTCGCAAACTCAGTTTATGCGTCTTGTTGGTCAGGCACCACAGGACTTAGTCTTCCCTCGCGCAGACAAAAACGCGATTCCAGCCAGCATTGATGAAGCACTCAAACGCGCTTTCGATAATCACCCAGTGATTAAAGTCGCACAAAGTGACGTCGACTCCGCGCGTTTCCAATACAAGCAAAGCAAAGGCACTAACCTGCCAACTTTCTCATTTGAAGCAAATCAAACTTGGCGTGAAGATTCTGGCGGTATTGAAGGTAGCAGTGACGAATTTTCGGCGATGCTGAGAATGCGATACAACCTCTACAACGGCGGTTCCGATGCCGACCGTTCAGAAAGCATGGTTTACCAGTTAAACAAAGCAAAAGATTTACGTGACCGTACTTTCCGTACATTAGAAGAAGGGTTGCGTCTTTCTTGGAGCGCTCTCGATCTCACGCTGCAACAAAAGGCGTTCTTGGCGGAGCATGTCGATGCGGCGTCATCAACGGTTATTGCATACAACAAGCAGTACAAGTTGGGAAAACGTACCCTACTTGACCTTTTGAACACAGAAAACGAGTTGTTTGAGGCGCGTAAAGGTTACCTAGACGCAAAATACGCAGAGCAATACGCGAAATACCGTGTACTCAACGCGACGGGTGGACTGTTAGACGCACTGCGTGTCGATACCCCAGAAGCTTGGAATGAGGCTGTAGAGTATTAATATGAATAAGTTATTTTTCTCATTGCTATTAGGAGCGATTGTCGCTTGCTCCCCTTCGTTTGCCGAAGATGAATACGACTACGTCGCTACACCAGTTCCAGAACAGATTGCAGACCTAGAAGACCAAGACGATGACGGCGTCATTAACGCACGTGATTTATGTCCAGACACGCAACTGGGTGCAGAAGTCGACAATGACGGCTGCGGGACGTACATCAAATCGTCTGACAAGATGAATCTGCACATTTTGTTTGCTAATGACTCTAGCCAAATTCATTCTGTGTTTATGAAGCAGATCCATGAAATGTCTCGCTTCCTAAAGGCATACCCTTCAACATCAATTGAACTGCGCGGATACGCAAGTAAAGTCGGCCGTGCTAACTACAATATGGCGCTTTCGAAACGCAGAGCAGAAGCGGTTGAAAAACAGTTACTCAACTATGGCATCGAGCCAAGACGCGTCACTATTGTTGGCTATGGTGACACCAATGTCGAAGGCATTGTAGATGACGAGTCCACACATGCCAGCAACCGGAAAGTTGTCGCTACCGTAGTCGGCTACAAAGGACATGTTAAGGAAGAGTGGACAATCTTCACCAAAATACCAAATTTATAATGACTTAAAGGGGCGATTAAGCCCCTTTTTATTTTGCTTTGCCGTCATCAGTGCTACTCTAGTGGCGATACTAATCAAGAGACAAATGTAATGAGTAAATTAACTTCAGACATTCAAGCAAACTTAGATCTGTTCGTTGCTGAAACGAAGAAAAACAGCCTAGTTTGGGGCCTTCGCAACGAAGAAGGATGGCTATCATGCGATTCGACTGAGTTCGAAAACAGCGAAGTGATGCCTTTTTGGTCTGCTAAAGAAGACGCACAGGCTCATAACGTTGAAGAATGGGCTGATTTTGAAGTACTAGAAATCCCGTTAGATATCTTTGTGGAAGACTGGTTACTGACTCTTTCTGAAGACGGCGTCTTAGTGGGCACGAACTGGAATGCTCAGCTTGAAGGTAAAGAAGTTGAACCTAGTGATCTAGCAAAGATGTACCTAGACTAACTTGATTCAGAGCGCTCACTTGGGCGCTCTTCTTATTGTGACGTCCAACACTACCCACCTCTCAATTTCCTCATCTCCAACTTACTACTTGTTGCGCATTACACACTTCTCTCTAGAATGTAGACAAACTGAATTAACATCACACTATGAAACGTCTATATACACGGTTAGCTCTAATAGCATTGTCGACAATGCCCTTCTTTCTCCACGCTCAAGATGACTTGAGCAGTTGGAAAGAAACCTACCATGAGATCCTTGCTCAAAGCGATCAAAAAGCGCTAGCCATGCTTCAAGACCGTTACAATGTGTTGCCTCCAGGTATTGAAAAACTCTATATCAGCTCAAAGATTCATGCCTTTATGACCCTCCGCGGTCAGCCTTACTATGGTAATAAGTTAACTTATCATTCTGAATATTCCGAGATTGAACAGACGTTTATCAAAGCGTTAAACCAAGAAGAAGCACTTAATTACGACGCAGCTAAAGCTGCGTATTTATCCCTGCTAAAACGTTCGGTGATTGCTGAACAAGTTGAAGCTCAGGTGTTATTTGAATATCAGTTATGTCGGCTTCTTAATCGCCAAGGCCAGTTTCTTCAAGCAAGACTGTATTGCTCTTCACTGAACGACCACGTGAAATCACGTGATTTCAGCATCCTGCCGCGCTACAAGGCGCTAAGAGTGATTGCAAACAACTACGAGTTCAGTGGTGACTACCACAACGCACTCATCGCCTATCAAGACTATCTTGCAACGATCCCAGCGTACGCGGATCCATCTGGGGTATACAACGATGCAGGCCTGTTGCTGAAAAATATCGGCAATATTCAACTAGCAAAAGAATACCTTACCATTGCAATTAAACTGCGTGATAACGGCGCGTCTCCGCTAGAGTTGGCCCAATCACACCATAGCATGGGTGATATTCTACTCAGCGATAAAGACTACCAGGGTGCCATCTATCATTTCAAAAGGACTGAAGACATTCTGCAACCTTTTGGCTATACCTATGGCCTAACATATGCGTATTTGGGGCTAGGAAAAGCTAATGTTGGGCTTGGTAATTTTGGCGTTGGAAACCATTTTTTACTAGACGCGCTTGAAAAAGCCTCTGAGCAGAAGAATGACCACATTCGCGGCGAAATATACCTAGCACTGGCTGAGTCGCACCAACTGCAAAACAATTTTATTCTCGCAGAGGACTTCGCTAACAACGCCAGTAAGCTTGCAGAGGTCATTAATAGCGCCCCACTAAGAGGTAAAGCACTACAACGCCTCGCCGATATTGCAGAGCAGCGCGGTCAATTTCAAAAGGCATTACGGTACTACCAAGAGTATTTTGACAGTGAGCTAGCTAAACGCAGTAAGCAGAACCAATCAGCGTACTTGGCACTGGACAACGAAAGGCAAAACTACACCGAACAACTGCAACGCTCTCAACTACTTGAAAAAAATCGGCAACAAAGTGAAGAAATAAAGCGCTTGGTTACATTTCAAGAGTTTCTCTACTTCGTGATTGCTTTGCTCGTTGTCGTGCTGTATGGATCATTTTTCTTTAAACGCAAAGCGATGATTAACGCAGAAAAAGACCTCTTAACCGGCGCATGGAACAGAGCGGCTGCGATTAGAAACATACGAAAGCTACCGAGAACGGATGCACCAAACCTACATTACGTGGTTATATTACTCGATTTAGATGATTTCAAACGCATCAATGATAACTATGGTCACCCTACCGGCGACTTAGCGCTCAGGCATTTAGCAGAAATCATCAACGCACATAGCTCACATGGTGATATTTTTGGCCGACTCGGTGGCGAAGAGTTTGTCATTGTGTTGAAGAATGTCGATGAACTCGACGTAAAAGAGCGTGTTGAGGATTTACACAACGCAATTGGAAGTATGAGCTTTGAAGCAGAAAACCATGAGAAGCTCAACATAACAGCAAGCCTCTCATACCTTTCCACTAACAAGTCATTAGCGGACTTTGACGAGCTCTACTCGATTTTGGATCAAGCACTCTATCAAGTAAAAATGAACGGTAAGAACAGCACGATTGATGCGTTCAATGAACCGATTATTTTGCCGAAGACTGCTTACGCACCAACTCAGCCATAACGGCTTCACGGTCAGCAAGGTAGTCGTTTAAGCCTACTTTGCGTAACTCACAAGACGGACAGTCACCACAGCCATCACCGATGATGCCGTTGTAACAAGTGAGTGTTTTTTCACGTACCAGTTGCAACGCATCGTTTTGGTCGGCAAGCGCCCAAGTTTCCGCTTTGTTCAGCCACATTAATGGCGTTTCGATAACCAGTTCACGGTCCATTCCCTGCACCAACGCAGTATTCATCGCTTTAACAAACGCATCTCGGCAGTCTGGATAACCAGAAAAGTCCGTTTCGCACACGCCAGTAATTACGCTTTGCGCGCCGATTTGGTACGCATAGATACCCGCAAGTGTCAGAAATAGAATGTTACGCCCAGGGACAAATGAGTTTGGCAAGCCGTTTTCCTGTAATTCATGAGAAACCGGAATATCGTCGCGCGTTAGAGAGCTGATCGCCAACTCATTCAACAGACCGACATCCATCACTTTATGTGCAGTGATGCCTAACTCTTTTGCTAAGCTTTGCGCAACTTCAATTTCTAGCTTATGACGCTGACCGTAATCAAATGTGATGGCGTGGACCTCATCAAACTCTTTTAACGCTTTAACAAGGCAGGTAGTTGAATCCTGACCACCACTAAATACAACGACGGCTTTTCTCATGATAGGTTCCTTTATGCGATGCTGAGGTATTTGTGTGTTTGGATTGAAAGACGCCAGTTTCGTTTCACGCAGACATCAATACACAGCTGGGTTGCTCGCGGCTTTTGGCTGATAGGTTGAAGCGCAATCGTCGTTTGTGATGACACCTCTGCGCGTGACAATAGCTCATCCAGTTGCTCGATGTCTTTCTCTGTCGCCACGGGATGTTTGATCTCATTGGCGCGCTGTAGTGCTGAGTCCAACACTGGCAACTTGCCTTTCATTGCCACTTTTGGTGACACTGTCACCCATGTAGATTCCGTCGCCAGCACTTCTGACGTACCACTGGTCTCGATCTGACACTGACAACCAATCGCTTCAAACGCACGTGTCAGTGGAATTAAGTCATAAATACAAGGCTCACCGCCAGTGATCACAATGTGTTTCGCGGTGTAAGCTTGTTTTTGGTATTCATTAACGATTGCTTCTGCCGATGCACTACACCAAGTCGGTGAGTCTTCAGTTTTGAGAATGATCTCGCCAAAGTGACGTTCGTCTTCCACAAGCGTTTCCCAAGTTTGCTTCGTGTCGCACCACGCACAGCCAACCGGACATTCTTGCAGCCGAACAAACACTGAAGGAACACCAGTAAACACCCCTTCCCCTTGGATAGTTTCGAACATTTCGTTAACTTTATACAACTTACTCTCAGCCTGACTCGTCGTCAAAATTTCACAGGGTCGTGACGATAAAGGAGTGACTAAAGAAGGTCAACTAATTCATAAATTGATCATTGTGCTACGACCCTTTATGCTGCTTTTTTTCTTTGTTTTTGAATCAAGTCATTTAGGTAAGTTATGTACAAGTTAATCGCACTAGACATGGACGGCACTTTGCTGACCAGCGACAAGCGCATCAGTGAAAGAACCAAGCAAGCCATTCACGCCGCTCGCGAGAAAGGCGTTAAGGTCGTTTTAGCGTCGGGCCGCCCTCTTGAAGGTATTCAACCAAAACTAGATGAGTTATCGATAACCGGAGAAAACGAGTTTGTTGTCTCTTTTAACGGCTCAGTAGTCAAAGAGCTTGGCAGCAATAAAGTCATTCACCAAGCCACCATCACAGGTCTTCAAACCAAACGTGTAGCGCATCTGGCAAAAGAGCTTGGGCTTTACTGCCACGCATTCAGTACTAAGCATGGTCTTATCACGCCAGAAAACAACGAGTACACGCGTATTGAATCTGATATCAACCAGGTCCCAACCACTGAAATGAACTTTGGTTCACTTAGCGATGATGACAAAATCATTAAAGTTATGATTGTCGGTGAGCCAGAGAAACTGACTGCTCAGATTGCGAATATTCCTCAAACGTTTAAAGAAGAGTTTACCGTCGTACAAAGTGCGCCGTTTTTCCTTGAGTTCCTAAGCTTAGACAGCAACAAAGGCATCGGCATCCAATCTATTGCGGAATACTTAGGTATCGCAGCAAGTGAAGTGATCTGCATGGGCGATGCAGAAAACGATCACCACATGTTGGAGTACGCAGGTTTAGGTATTGCCATGGCCAACGCGATGGAAGAAACCAAAGCGCTTGCCGACTACGTTACTGACAGCAACAACGAAGACGGTGTGGCTAAAGCGATTGAAAAGTTTGTGCTTCAAGCTGAATAAGAAAATGGAGGCCTTGGCCTCCACTTCTTATACGTAATGATTACTGGTTGTGCTTACTTGACTCACCTTGCGGAATCCATTCACAAACAAAGTAATCAACAATGGATAACGCAACATCTCAAGCGCGAAACTCAAGATTGAACTGTGAGAGACAAGCGATGCAGCGCTCGACACTGCAACATTCGCAGCAAAAATCACTATGATGAGTAGCAGCATATTGCTTGGCGAAACCCACTTTTCTTCATCACTGGTCGAATACAGTACAACCGCTACCGAAGCAATCGCAGTAAACCAGCATCCCAAAATGGCGCTCGGCCAAAGCAGTATCATCACACCGCAAAATATCAACAAAGCCAGCCACACTTGTTTGGATGAGAACAGGTGCAACGATTTAAACGCTGGATTATTTTCCAAACGAGAAATGTGCCAAGCACAAAGTGAGCCAAGCAACGCGCCGCTGATCACATCAACTAAAAATGCCGAGCCCGTGTAAAACTTAGCTAACCCCAACCACAAGAACAGTGCTGAAAACAACAATGTATAGCTATGACCAGACAATCTGCGCTCTTTCTTCAAAACTAACAGTCCGACCGCTAGCCATATCGCGGCTGGCACACTTGGAAAACTGTACCCGTAGGTTTGAACCAGCTCAACCGCAGGCAAATAAACGTGAGGGCGTGGAAACGCAAACCCTTGCTGAGCCGCCAAACTCATCAATGCAGTAACAGTCGCAGCAAAAAAGATTTTGAACGCACTCGCACGGCCATAACGCATATACGCAAGTGGTAACAATATGATGAGCAGTAAAGGCTCGGCCAGTAAATTGCCGCCCATGATAAACCAACGACTTAGTGTTCTTAACGAATCGGGCAACTCATGGATCGTGCTTTGTAACCAAATCATCCAATCCAGTTCCACCTGATTGAATGTAGGTGCAGCTTCAACAAGATTACCCACATAAGTGATCGGCTGGTTGCTTGCTTCAGTTTGCATCTGTTTGAGCCAATCAACCTGCTCTGGGAAGCGGTATTCCTCCACAGGAATACTTCTCGGATTAACCAACATTGCCGAGGAGACTTCCACCCCGTAATGCGGCGCAAACCAAACGGGCAACTCTAAGCCATCGTACACATTGTTGAACTGAAAAGAGACAATATGAGAGTCCGATACACAATCGTAAAAAATCGCGTCATCATAACGGCCGAGTTCGCGCTTAACGCTCACCACCAAACCGGTTTCTTCCCAGGTTTCACGCTGAGCGGTTATTGCAGGGTCTTCCCCTGGCTCAACCCTCCCGCCGGGCAATGCAAGCTTTTTGGTGAGTATTTCGTGTACTAGTACTACTTTGTCGTCAACACGAACGACGCACACGCCGCCTTTAATCGCTTCCTGATCTGTCTGAGCATAAGCACTGGTCGCCACAAAACTAAAGAGGACAAAAATCAACTGACTGAATAAATTTAGGTATGGATTCATTTTACTTTTTAACCACGGGCTTTCTTAACCAGTTAATGTGCTTCTCAAATCCAAATCGCTGATAAAATTGGTTAGCGGGTTGATTAAATTCCCACACTTCAACGAACACTTCTACCACGCCGTATTCTTCAAAACGCTGTTCTATTTGAGCACACAACTGCTGCGCGACGCCCGATTTTCTGTAATCCGGGAGCACATACAACTCATCAATACTGCCCATTTGAATCGGTTTGCTTACCGTAGAAATCAGTTCGCAGAAATGTCCGCTAATAAACCCGCAAATTTGATCTTGTTCGCAGGCAACAAACACTAAACATTCTGGGTTATCGAGATAACGAGCAATACTCTTTTCCTGCTCGATCTCTTCTGCGGTCTTAAAGTAATCAGAGCACTGTTTATGATGCTCATCGTGAAGCAGGAACATTAATTGGTTCAACTGTTCCAAGTCACGGTCATTTGCGGCTCTTATCGTCAGCGGGCGGTGCATGGCTATAGGGGGTATTTTTTTAGGAAAATTAGGTAATAGTGTGATGGTTTCACTTGTAATGATCAACAAAAAAGCCCCCAGTATAGGAGGCTTGTCGGTTTAGATTCCATCTTTAGAGGTTAAGAGTTCAGAATTTTCTGAATTTCATCCAAACTGCTTGGGTCATCAATAGTCGATGGGACGGTGTATTGCTCGCCGTCGGCTATCTGACGAATGGTTCTACGTAGGATTTTTCCGGATCGCGTCTTAGGTAAGCGTTCTACCACCAGTGCATGCTTAAAACACGCCACTGCACCGATTTCTTGACGCACTTTTCCAACTAACTCACCTTCTAATTCGTGCGCATCGATCTTCACGCCGTCTTTCAATACCACAAAACCGAGCGGCAACTGACCTTTTAAATCATCGTGAATACCGACTACAGCACACTCTGCGATCGCCGGATGTCCGCCGACGATCTCTTCCATTTCACCGGTCGACAAACGGTGACCCGCGACGTTAATCACATCATCAATGCGACCCATGATGAACAGATAACCATCTTCATCCAAGTAACCACCGTCACCGGAAACATAGTAACCCGGGAACTGACTTAAATAACCCGACTCGAAACGGTCATGGTTGCGCCAAACCGTCGGCAAGCAGCTAGGTGGTAGCGGACGTTTCAACGCGACAAAACCCTGTTGGTTCGGCCCTACCGATTCCCCCATCTCGTTCAAGATTTCCACTTGATAACCCGGAATGGGTTTGGTCGATGACCCAGCTTTCACTGGCATTAATTCAACGCCCACAGGGTTACCTGAGATAGCCCAACCTGTCTCGGTTTGCCACCAATGGTCAATCACCGGTTTGTTCGCTTTGCTTTGTACCCATTCCAACGTTGGTGGGTCTAGGCGTTCACCAGCCATAAAAATGGTTTTGAGTTTAGACAAATCGTACTTTTTAAGGAACTCGCCTTCTGGATCTTCTTTCTTGATGGCGCGGAACGCCGTCGGCGCAGAGAAAAGTACATCCACAGAGTACTCTTCACAAACGCGCCAGAATGCACCTGGATTAGGCGTTCTCACGGGTTTGCCTTCATACAGAATCGTTGTGCAGCCGTGAATAAGCGGCGCGTAGACAATGTAGGAGTGCCCTACCACCCAACCAACATCAGATGCAGCCCAGAACACGCCATCTTGCGGCATGTTGTAAATCGTGTGCATCGAGTATTTCATCGCGACGGCATGACCACCGTTGTCACGAACTACGCCTTTTGGCTTACCAGTAGTGCCAGAGGTATACAAGATATACAGCGGATCTGTCGCCAGCACAGGAACACACGCATGTGGCAAAGCGTTGTCATACGCTTGTTGCCAATCGATATCGCGCTCTTGGCCGAGTTCCGCTTCACATTCAGGGCGCTGCAGAACAAATACGCTTTCTGGCTTCCAGCGACTGTCCATAATCGCCTTATCAACCATTGGCTTGTATGGGATTATCTTATTGATCTCCACACCACATGACGCGGTCATGATCACTTTTGGCTCAGCATCTTCGATACGCACCGCCAGTTCGTTTGGCGCAAAACCACCGAATACAACCGAGTGAATCGCACCTAATCGGGCACAGGCAAACATTGCCATCGCCGCTTCTGGGATCATCGGCATGTAAATAACCACGCGATCGCCTTTGGTCACGCCTTGCGCCGCCAGCATGCCAGCGATTTTAGCGACTTGGTCACGCATCTCATAGTAGGTATAGGTACGTTTGGTGTCCGTCACTGGCGAGTCATAGATCAGCGCCGTTTTGTCTCCACGGCCCTGTTCACAATGATAATCGAGTGCCAACCACGAGGTATTCAACACGCCATCTGGGAACCAGCGCTCGATACCATTCTCGTCCTTTTGCAAAATGGTTTTTGGTGCTTCAAACCAATCGATGTTTTCAGCTTGAGCTTTCCAGAATGACTCAGGTTCATTCTGTGCCCATTGGTATTCTTTTTGATATGCAGACATATTGCTTCCTCCAGTATGTCTTGACATTGCATAGATGCAGCTTACGAAATGTTCTATTCAAAGACATCGGAGGGAACACGCACAAAGCCCTCCATCAATATACGAGCGCTTCGACTCATAATGGCTTTTTCAACCACCCAACCGTTATCGGTATTATTGGCTTTGGCTCCGACTTTTAACGTCCCTGACGGATGACCAAAGGTGATCGATTCTTTCTCACCGCCACCCGCGGCTAAGTTGACTAACGTGCCCGGCACACAAGCTGCAGAGGCAATCGCGACTGCGGCTGTACCCATCATCGCGTGGTGCAACTTACCCATTGAAAGCGCTCGAACTAGGATATCGACTTCGCTTTCCTCAACGGGTTTGCCGCTCGACGACAGATAGCTTTTCGGTTTAGATACAAACGCGACTTTCGGTGTGTGTTGACGCGTTTCGGCTTGTTCCAAACGTTCAATCAAACCCATTTTCAACGCACCGTAGGCGCGGATGGTTTCAAACTTCGCCAATGCTTGCTCGTCATTATTGATGTCATCTTGCAATTCAGTGCCTTGATAGCCAATCGCTTCTGCATCAATAAAAATGGTCGGAATACCTGCGTTAATCAATGTCGCGTTAAATGTGCCAATCCCCGGGACTTCAAGATCATCCACTAGATTACCCGTTGGGAACATGCTTCCGTCACCATCCGCTGGGTCCATAAAGTCGACTTGAATTTCCGCGGCGGGAAAGGTCACACCATCGAGCTCAAACTCACCCGTTTCCTGCACAAAGCCGTTCACAATAGGCACATGAACCAGAATCGTTTTACTGATATTCACTTGCCATACTTTGACCGTCACTATGCCGTTTTGCGGAATACGTTCTGCTGGAATTAAGCCAGCATGGATAGCAAATGGTCCGATCGCCGCCGACAAGTTTCCGCAGTTGCCACTCCAATCGACAAACGGTTTATCGATAGACACTTGGCCAAACAGATAATCCACATCATGATCCGGTTGCGTACTTTTCGACACAATCACCGTTTTGCTGGTGCTCGATGTCGCTGCGCCCATTCCATCAATCTGCTTGCCGTATGGATCGGGGCTGCCGATAACGCGCATCAACAATTTGTCAAGCGCATCGCCGGCAGCCTGAGCTTCTGTCGGTAAGTCTTGTAAGCTAAAAAAGACGCCCTTACTGGTGCCACCACGCATGTAGGTGGCTGGCACTTTGATTTGGCTTTGAGTTGCTTGATTCATTGCGACTCTCCCTACTGCGCCAAGAAATCTTGAGCAAAGCGCTGTAGAACACCGCCAGCATTGTAGACAAGTACTTCATCAGCAGTATCGAGTCGGCATGTCACTGGCACATCGACTTTCTCCCCGTTTGCACGAGTGATAACAAGTGCCAAATCTGTACCTGGCTGAATATCACCGACAACGTCGTAGGTTTCGGTGCCATCGAGCTCAAGCGTTTTACGGTTTACACCGTCTTTGAACTGCAGCGGCAATACACCCATACCAACCAAGTTAGTACGGTGAATACGTTCAAAACCTTCGGCAACGATGGCTTCTACCCCAGCCAAACGTACACCTTTTGCTGCCCAGTCACGCGATGAACCTTGGCCGTAGTCTGCACCCGCAACCACAATCAACGGCTGCTTGCGATTCATGTAGGTTTCAATTGCTTCCCACATGCGCGTCACTTTACCTTCTGGCTCAATACGAGCGTAAGAGCCCTGCACGACTTCGCCGTTTTCCTTGACCATTTCGTTAAACAGTTTTGGGTTAGCAAAGGTCGCACGCTGCGCAGTTAGGTGGTCACCTCGGTGGGTCGCGTAAGAGTTAAAGTCTTCTTCCGGCACACCCATTTTCGCTAAGTATTCACCCGCAGCGCTGCTCGCCATAATCGCATTTGAAGGCGATAAGTGGTCGGTGGTGATGTTGTCACCCAAGACTGCTAATGGACGCATACCTGATAAGGTTCGCTCGCCCGCCAAGGCCCCTTCCCAATACGGCGGACGGCGAATATAAGTACTCATTGGACGCCAGTCATAAAGCGGATTGCTGTTACGCTCGGCATCATCGAGTTTGAACATTTGAATGTAGATTTGGTTAAACTGCTCAGGTTTAACGTGCTTACCGACCACTTCATCGATCTCTTCGTCAGTCGGCCACAAATCATTGAGGTAAATAAGATTACCTTGCGCATCTTTGCCCAGCGCATCACGCTCGATATCAAAGCGAATAGTCCCCGCTAGAGCATAAGCTACCACCAATGGTGGCGATGCTAAGAAGGCTTGTTTCGCGTATGGATGGATTCGACCGTCAAAGTTACGGTTGCCTGACAATACCGCCGTCGCGTAAAGGTCGCGGTCAATGATCTCTTGCTGGATCTTCGGATCCAACGCACCGCTCATGCCGTTACAGGTAGTACACGCATAAGCGACAATGCCGAAACCAAGCTTCTCAAGCTCAGGAAGTAGACCCGCTTCTTCAAGGTATAACTTGGCGACTTTTGAACCCGGCGCAAATGACGATTTCACCCAAGGTTTACGCACAAGGCCAAGCTCGTTGGCTTTCTTCGCCACCAAACCAGCGGCAACAACGTTACGTGGGTTACTGGTGTTAGTACAGGACGTGATCGCCGCAATGATGACCGCGCCGTCTGGCAATTCGCCTTCTTTTTCTTCAAACTGACCCGAAATGCCACGCGCCGCCAGCTCTGAGGTTGGCAAACGGCGGTGTGGATTTGAAGGACCCGCCATATTGCGCGTCACAGACGATAAATCAAATTCAAGTACACGCTCGTATTGCGCTTCGACCATGTCGTCTGCCCATAAGCCAGTTTGCTTGGCGTACTTCTCTACCAAGTCAACTTGCTGCTCTTCACGACCAGTCAGTTTTAGATAGTTGATGGTCTGCTCATCAATGTAGAACATCCCAGCCGTAGCGCCATATTCAGGTGTCATGTTAGAGATCGTCGCGCGGTCACCAATGGTTAGGTCTTTCGCGCCTTCGCCAAAGAACTCAAGGTACGACGACACAACACGCTCATTACGCAAAAACTCGGTAATCGCCAGAACGATATCTGTGGCAGTAATGCCAGGCTGACGTTTACCGGTTAATTTCACACCGACAATATCCGGCAGGCGCATCATTGAAGGACGGCCCAGCATCACGGTTTCAGCTTCCAAACCACCGACACCAATTGCAATCACACCAAGCGCGTCAACGTGTGGCGTGTGGCTGTCTGTACCCACACAGGTATCAGGGTAAGCGATGCCTTGCTTTGCCTGTACCACTGGAGACATCTTCTCCAAGTTAATCTGGTGCATGATGCCGTTGCCCGCTGGAATCACGCTGACGTTTTCAAACGCGGTTTTACACCACTCGATAAAATGGAAGCGATCTTCGTTGCGACGTTCTTCAATCGCACGGTTTTTCTCAAACGCATCGGGATCAAAACCAGCGTGTTCAACCGCCAACGAGTGGTCAACAATCAGTTGTGTTTCCACCACAGGATTGACTTTAGCTGGGTCACCGCCTTGCTCGGCAATCGCGTCACGCAGGCCAGCGAGATCCACCAGCGCAGTCTGACCAAGAATGTCATGACACACGACGCGCGCAGGATACCAAGGAAAATCGAGGTCTCGCTTGCGTTCAATAATTTGCTTGAGCGAATCCGTTAACACGGATGGTTCGCAGCGACGAACTAGCTGTTCAGCCAGCACTTTAGAGGTGTACGGGAGCTTGTCGTAAGCACCCGGCGAAATTTCTTCGACAGCTTCTCGGGCATCAAAATAATCAAGATGGGTTCCCGGAAGCGATTTGCGGTATTGAGTATTTATAGTCATGATTTTGCTTCCACTCACAATATACAGCGGCTCTGACGACCTCTGGTGTGAGGTCGTCAGCATGTGGCATTTGCCTATCGTTTTTCGATTGGAACCCAATCTTGGTGATCCGGACCAACGTAGTCCGCACTCGGGCGGATAATGCGATTGTTCGCGCGTTGCTCATAGACGTGTGCAGCCCAACCCGTCAAACGACTCATCACAAAGATTGGCGTGAACAGCTTAGTTGGAATGTCCATGAAGTGGTAAGCGGACGCATGGAAGAAATCGGCGTTACAGAACAAGCCTTTCTCGCGCTTCATTACCGCTTCAACACGTTCAGAGACTGCGTACAGATGGGTATCACCCACCGCTTCAGATAGCTCTTTCGACCAACGTTTGATCAGTGCGTTACGCGGGTCACTTTCTCGATAGATAGCGTGGCCAAAGCCCATGATCTTGTCTTTGTTTGCCAGCATCTGCATGATGTTTTCTTCTGCTTCGTCTGGGGTCATCCAGTTCTCGATCATTTCCATCGCCGCTTCGTTCGCACCACCGTGCAGAGGGCCACGTAGCGTACCGATTGCACCGGTAATGCAAGAATGGATATCAGACAAGGTTGACGCACATACCCTAGCGGTAAAGGTAGAGGCATTGAACTCGTGCTCAGCATACAGAATCAGTGAACAGTGCATCACTTTCTTATGCAGTTCACTTGGCGCTTTGTCGGTCAGCATTTTTAGGAAGTAGCCACCGATACAATCTTGCGATTGGTCTTCGGTATCAATACGTACGCCATCGTGGCTGAAGCGGTACCAGTAACAGATGATCGCCGGGAAGAGCGCCAACATGCGCTCCGTGGCATCAAGCTGCTCAGAGAAGTCCATCTCTTGTTCTAGGTTACCAAGCACTGAACAGCCCGTACGCATCACATCCATTGGATGAGCACTTGCTGGAATAAGCTCTAGCGCTTGTTTAAGCTCTGCTGGCAGGCCGCGCAGCCCAACAAGTCGAGTCTTGTACGAATCTAACTCTTGCTGATTTGGCAGATGACCGCGCAGCAATAAGTGTGCAACTTCTTCAAACTGAGCGTTGTTTGCAAGGTCTGTAATATCGTAGCCACGATAAGTTAGGCCTGTTCCTGTTTTGCCGACAGTACATAAAGCGGTGCTTCCAGCGCTTTGGCCGCGTAGGCCTGCGCCACCTAATTCTTTGCTAGGCATTTCGAACTCCTTTTCAGTCTGGCTGCTCTCTTTATGGAGCTTTTATTGACCAGACAAATTTCACGTTATTGGATTGAATGATTCCGATTTTTTCTTGGGCTTCCGTCTCTTTCCCCGCTATTTTCCTTCAGAGAATAGCTGGTCAAGTTTGTCTTCGTAGTCGTGGTAATTCAGGTGCGCATAAAGCTCTTTGCGTGTCTGCATGGAGTCTACAACCGCTTCCTGATTACCTACTTCAAGCAGATGCTTGTAAACCATTTCTGCGGCTTTGTTCATCGCGCGGAACGCACTCAATGGGTAAAGCACCATATCCACTTTCGCTTTTGCCAGTTCTTCACAGCCGTAAAGCGGCGTTGCACCAAACTCAGTGATGTTTGCCAAGATTGGTACGTGCTTACCGGTCGCTTGTTGCAGCGCAGTAGAGAATTGATCGTATTGCTCAAGCTTAGTCATCGCTTCTGGGAAGATCATGTCTGCACCCGCTTCCACACACGCAATCGCACGTTCAATCGCGCTATCGATGCCTTCAACCGCTAACGCGTCGGTACGCGCCATAATCACGAAGCTCTCATCGTTACGGGCATCCACCGCCGCTTTGACGCGGTCAACCATCTCTTGCTGGCTGACAATCGCTTTGTTTGGGCGGTGACCACAACGTTTTTGCGCCACTTGGTCTTCCATGTGAACCGCAGCAGCACCCGCTTTCTCCATCGATTTAATCGTGCGTGCAATGTTGAAAGCGCCACCAAAGCCAGTATCGATATCCACTAGCAAAGGCAGATCACACGCGTTGGTAATACGGTCAACGTCAACCAGCACGTCGTTCAGTGTGGTGATACCCAGATCAGGTAAACCGTAAGAAGCGTTCGCAATGCCGCCACCTGATAGGTAAATCGCTTGGTGACCTAAGTTCTTCGCCATCATGGCGCAGTAAGGGTTAACCGTACCGACAATTTGCAGCGGATCATTTTGCTCAATGGCGAGTCTGAATTTCGCCCCCGGAGATAAACTCATGACACTTTCCTTCTAGTCATTTTCGGCAATCAGTATTTGTTGCTCTATCAAACTGCGACTGCCCGAAATGTGGCGTCGCATCAGCATTTCTGCCAACTCCTCATCTCGGTTCTCAATCGCTTGTAGAATAAATTTATGCTCGTTTAGCGCTTCTTTTGGTCTCGATTGAGAACGTGGCGATTGGTAACGATACATACGTAATAAGTGGTAAAGCTCATTGCACAACAGTGAAATCAGCTTACTGTTGCGGCTGGCTTTGATAATGCGGTAGTGAAAATCAAAATCACCGTGCTGGTGAAAGTAAGAAGAACCTTCGACTTCTTCGATATGGTTTGAATGTGTCGACAATAAGTGTTTTAGACCAATCAGCTCTTCTTCGGTGATGTGGCGCGCCGCTAATCTCGCAGCCATGCCTTCAAGTGCTTCTCGAACCGCGTAAAGTTCGATCAGTTTTTCTGGTGAGAATGTAATCACGCGAGCACCAACGTGCGGGATTCGCTCAATAAGGCTCAACCCTTCTAGGCGCATAATCGCTTCACGCAAAGGGCCACGGCTCACCTGATAACGCTTTGCCAGCTCTGGCTCGGAGATCTTACTCCCTGGTGCGATTTCTCCACTCACAATCGCTTCAACCAAAGACTCTGTAAGTGTCTCTGATTTGGTATTTTCTTTTTCGCTGTTTACCGCTTTAAGACGAGTTTTAACTTCAACGTTCATATACAAATCACTCGTTTCACAACACTCAAAGTGTCTACAATCTAATCTCTAGAACTTAAAATAGACCATTAAAGTGTCGACAATCAAGTAAAGTGTCGACAATTTAGACTAAGGTATGAGAAAAATTGAGTATAGCGGAGGCGCAATCGCAATTTGCTCCGTCGTATTGAGTGATTCCGTCGTCAGCAAACACGTTTAAAAAGCGCGTAGTTGAAACTACTCAGCCTGCCAGACTAAAGAACAAACTTGGACATAAGTTCACATAATTTCTTTATTTATTAATGCGTTACTATAAACGTTGATTATGTGATTACCTGCCGAATCAAGATGTAAATTACAAAGCTAACAGATAAAACTTCGTTGATATGGATTCCTAATCTAGAAATTTTACTCTAATTAACATTTTATTAACCTTACATTTCAGCAAACATGGGGTGGCTTATTGAATACAAGGAGTCACACATGCAAGTAAGCATTACAACAACAAAAACAATCCTCGCTAGCGTCATCAGTGCCACCCTACTATCTGGATGTTATTGGGATGATCCTGAAAAAGCGGCGAAACACGTCAGTAATAAAATCGACCGCAAGGCAGTGGTTGAACACCTTGTAGAATTAGAAGGACGTGCATCCGCAACGTCGGACGGCGCTTCGGTTACACGCGCAGCGGGCACAGATGGCTACCAATATTCAGTTGACTACATTGTGGAAACCATGCGCGACCACAACTACGATGTGCGAACTCAAGAGTTTGACTTCCGCGCGTGGGAAGAGCTGGCGGGTACCTCGCTCAATGTGGCTGGTGTTGAGTTAGTCAGTGTTCGTAACGCCGCTGAAGGTGAGCAAGCGGATTTTGCCGCGATGTCCTACTCTGGAAGCGGCGAAGTTAACGCACCAGCAGTATTCATTACACCCGATTTCCGCTTTGATGCCCCTGACTACGACAGCACAGACGGCTGTGAAGCCACAGACTTTGACGGCTTAGATGTCACTGGTAAAGTCGCGGTGATTCAACGCGGCGGCTGTAGCTTTAATGCGAAAGTCGTCAACGCTCAAGAAGCCGGCGCTCAAGGTGTCATCGTATTCAACCAAGGCAATGACGAAGGTCGTACCGACGTAGTCAACGGCACACTGGGCAGTGACAGTGGAGCAACGATTCCGGCGTTTGGCGCGCGTTTTGACTTAGGTAAACAGTGGTACGATGCAAGCCTCACGGGCGATGTTAATGTCATCTTGAAGATCAATGTTCAAGATGAAATGGTCGTAACACAGAACATCATCGCTGAAACCAAAGGCGGCGATGCGAACCAAATCGTAATGCTTGGCGCGCACTTAGACTCTGTTCCTGAAGGTCCGGGTATTAACGATAATGGCTCAGGTACGGCTGGCCTATTGGAATACGCGGTCACTTTGGCGGATCTCAACGCACCGGTGAAAAACAAAGTACGTTTCGCGTGGTGGGCAGCGGAAGAAGCAGGCCTAGTTGGTTCAGAGTACTATACGACTGAGCTATTCGGCCCGTTATACGCTCAGGCACAGCAAGAAATCTTGGCTCAGTTTGAACTAGAAGACCCAAGCCAATTTACTCCAGAGCAAATGGAATTGGTTGAAGCGCGTTACAACGAGCTAAACAAAGTTAAGCTATACCTGAACTTCGATATGATCGGTTCGCCAAACTACATCTTCGGCGTTATGGATGGTGACTTGTCTGACACGAAAGACAGCCCAGACAACGCGTACACAGGTGACTTCACACCGCCATACGGCACATCTCACATTGAGTCTAAGTTCAATGATTTCTTCAATAAGAAGAAAGAAGCGACCGTGCCTCAAGCACTTTCAAAACGTTCTGATTACGCTGGATTCGCCGATTGGGGCGTAGCGTTTGGTGGCTTGTTCACGGGTGCAGAGAAAGCGAAATCGGCAGAAGAAGCGAATCTGTTTGGTGGCGACACTGGCGTTGCTTACGATGTTTGTTACCACAAAGCGTGTGATGACTTAAACAACGTCAGCCAAAAAGCACTATTTGTGAACACTCAGTCGCTTGCTTATGTAACGACCTTCTACGCATTTAGTCAGCCAATCTTCCCTGAGCAACAAGCTGAGCCTAAAGCGATGGCGCGTTCATTTAGCGTAAACGTTGAGCCAGTTGATAAACTGCGTATCGGCGAGAAGCTAAAAGCCGCTGACAGCGTATCTGATCACGATCACTTCCACGGTGATTTTGACCAAGACCGCGAATAACAGCGACACCATTCCTTATTCAAGCCGCACCTTAGAGTGCGGCTTTTTTATTGCATTTTCTACGCGCTTACCTTCCGTGAACTTTATGAACAAAACTCACTTAATGCCCAATATTGTTTTTATCAACGCATTGCAGACACCGATTTAACACTCTATTAACCTTGACTCTATCTATTAACAAGAACCCTTCACTTGCTAGTAGATAATTCATAACAATAAGCAGGTTCCCAAAGAGGAACGTGCGTTTACATAAGGAACGTGAATCATGATCAAGGTACTCAAACCTACCCTAGCCGCGTCTATCATCGCTGCGACATTTTCTTTCGGTGCTCTTGCAGCAGATCTCGAAAAAATCCACTTTTTAATCCCTGGCGGTGCAGGTGGCGGTTGGGATATGACTGCGCGCGGAACTGGTGACGTACTGGTAAAATCTGACATTGTTGACAATGTATCATTCCAAAACCTTTCTGGTGGCGGCGGTGGTAAAGCTATCGCACACCTAATCGAAACCGCTGAGCGTCAAGAAGACACTCTAATGGTGAATTCAACGCCTATCGTTGTTCGCTCACTAACCGGTATTTTCCCTCAATCATTCCGTGACTTAACGCCAGTTGCAGCAACCATTGCTGACTACGGCGCGATCGTGGCTTCTGCTGATTCTAAGTACAACACTTGGGAAGACGTCGTTAAAGACTTCGAAGAGAACCCACGCAAAGTTAAAATCGCTGGCGGTTCAGCTCGCGGTAGTATGGACCACCTAGTGGTTGCAGCGGCGTTTAAAGGCGAAGGCTTTGACGCTAAGAAAGTTCGCTACATCGCATACGATGCAGGCGGTAAAGCAATGGCTGCACTACTGTCTGGCGAAACTCAGCTACTTTCAACTGGTTTAGGCGAAGTACTAGAAATGTCTAAGTCTGGACAAGTTAAAGTGTTGGCGGTAACGGCGCCTAAACGTCTGGACGCAGCACCAAACATCCCTACTCTGACTGAATACGGTAACGAAACCGTTTTTGCTAACTGGCGTGGTTTCTTTGCTGCACCGGGTGCAAGCCAAGCGAAAATCGATGAGTGGAATGCAGCTCTGACTAAGATGTACAAGACAGATGAGTGGCAAGTTGTACGTGACCGCAACGGTTGGATCGACAACTACAAAGCGGATAAAGACTTCTACGCGTTCCTAGAAGACCAAGAGAAACAGATGGGCGACCTAATGCGCGAGCTTGGTTTCCTGAAGTAACTCAGTAAACAAGGGCAGTCTTGGTATTAACTCATGCCTGCCCTTACCTTTTCGCCGCGTACGAGATAAACACAATCTCCTTGTTTATGGCTTTATATAAACACGTCCACCTATTTGACTAGCAGCAAATCGGCAGACCTTATTAATGAAACATGCTCATTAATCCTCGCACGCGGCCTTTTCTTCCCTTATTAGCAAATGGAGTTGGATATGTCGGACTTGCCAACGAACTCTTTCAACCAAGGAAGTTTCTTCACTAAAGAAAACCTCCTTTGCCGTGATCGTGTGGGCGCGATGATATTCCTGATCGTGTGCCTGTGCTACGGCTACCAAACCACGCTGATCCCCCTTTTTCCTGGTGATGAGTACGAACCATTCACGGCGCGCACTCTACCAACACTACTCACTTTCGCGGGTATTGGACTTTCGTTGCTGTTGCTAGTCATGGGTCAACCAGACAAGAAAAGCGGCGCAGTCGTTGAATTTGATTGGAAACTGCTGATTAGCTTCTTAGTACTGATGGCGCTGTACGGTGTCGGTTTAACCTACCTTGGCTTCGTTCTGGCGACTGGTTTCTTTTTGCTTGCAGGCTTTTACTTACTTGGCGAAAGACGCAAAGGCATTTTGTTCGGCGCTTCATTCCCATTCGTCCTTGGTTTCTACCTGCTACTGACTCAGGTACTGGATATCTATCTTGAACCGGGCGTTATTTTCACTATGTGGTCATAATAAGATAGGGAAAACGAAATGTTAGATGGAATCTTACAAGGTCTTTCGACCGCAGTAATGCCAATGAATATCATGATGGTGATCGTTGGCTGTTTCGTGGGTACCTTCATTGGTATGCTTCCGGGCCTTGGCCCTATTTCAGCTATCGCGCTGATGATCCCAATCACTTATGGTTTAGACCCTTCTTCTGGCCTAATCCTAATGGCGGGTGTTTACTACGGTGCGGTATTTGGCGGTTCAACATCGTCAATCCTAATTAACGCTCCGGGTTGTTCATCAACAGTAGTTACCGCATTTGACGGTTACCCAATGGCGCAAAAAGGCCAAGCAGGTAAAGCGCTCGCGCTTGCGGCCTACTCATCATTTACTGGTGGTACGCTATCAGCAATCATGCTGCTCGTTGCGGCTCCTGCATTGGCAAGCGTATCGCTGAGCTTCCAGTCTTCAGACTACTTCGCGCTGATGTTGCTTGGTCTTTCTGCCGTAGCGGCTTTTGCAGGCCCAGGCCAGGTAATCAAAGCTTGGATGATGACAATTCTTGGTTTGATGCTGTCTACGGTTGGTATCGATAAAGGCGTCGGCGTTGAGCGCTTCACCTTTGGCCTAACTGATTTGATGGATGGCTTTAGCTTCTTGTTACTTGCGATGGCGACGTTCGCTCTGGGTGAAACCTTAATGGGTATTCTGAAACCAGAAAAAGACACCAGCTCAGAAGAGCAGAACAAGATGAGCAACATTGGCAGCATGAAGGTAACCAAAGAAGAGATCAAAGAAGTCGCGCCTGTGTCGATTCGCTCTTCGATCCTTGGTTTCTTCACTGGTGTTCTACCGGGTGCGGGCGCAACGATTGCCGCCTTCTTAAGCTACGGTATGGAACGAAATCTTGCACCAAAAGATAAGAAAGAAGAATTTGGTAAAGGCAGCATCCGTGGTCTAGTTGCACCTGAATCAGCGAACAACGCAGCATCAAGTGGTTCATTTGTACCGCTGTTAACGCTTGGTATTCCGGGTTCGGGTACAACTGCAATCATGTTAGGTGCATTGATCGCCTACGGTATTCAGCCTGGTCCACGTTTGTTTGTTGAGCACCCAGATGTCTTCTGGTCGGTTATCATCTCAATGTACTTCGGTAACATCGTACTGGTGATCCTTAACCTACCACTGATTCCGTACATTTCACGCTTACTGGCTGTGCCAAGAACCGTGCTTCTACCGATGATTTTGTTCTTCTCAATCACGGGTGTGTACTTGGTTTCTTTCAACACCATGGACGTATTCATCATGCTGTTGATTGCGATGGCAGCGATTGCCCTCAGACTGGCTAACTTCCCACTGGCACCTTTACTACTTGGCTTTATCTTAGGTGGCTTGATGGAAGAGAACCTGCGCCGCGCATTAATGATCAGTGATGGCGAACTGAACTTCCTGTGGGAACGTCCAATCACACTGGTGTTCACAGTACTGGCGGTACTGGTCCTAGCAAGCCCAATTTTGGTCAAGCTGTTCCAAAAGCTAAAACCTACCCCGGCGAAAGTGGAACAATAAGTTCTGCTATTACGACCAAAAGGGAGCATTTGCTCCCTTTTTTATTGCTTGTTATACCATCGCATTATTGCTCGCCACATTGATAGAGCATATACTCTAATTTTTACAGTTAGAGAACATCCTTATGTCGATGCGCCCTATTGCTTTGCTGATCGGTTGCTTAGGAATATACGCTCCACTAACCCAAGGAGCGGCGATAAGTTTCGAGCAGGCTTGGCAAGTTTTGCAGCAAGAAAACAACTCACTCGCCGCACAGCGTTCCAATGTTGAACGTTATCAGCACTTGCAAAACGCCACCGACAATCTCAACCTTCCATCAATTACTATTGGCGCAAACTACACCCGATTAGATGAAGATATTACTGTCTCAGGCAAACAGCTTTTTGACAGTACTGGCGGTACTCTTCCTGATTTAAGTGCTGTGCCGATTCCGGGACTTTCTCAACTGTTGGCCGGCGCAGCCGCGACCACTTCAACCATCACTGAACGCGACATCTTCAGCTCATCCATTCGCGCTATCTGGCCGTTATTTACGGGTGGTCGAATCAATGCCGCGCAATCCGCCGCTGAAGGCAAAAAGGCGCAAGCACAAAGCGAGCTAGCGATGGAAACACAAGCGCGCTTTGAAGACCTCAGTAAATACTACTTTTCCGTTCTGCTTGCCCAAGAAGTGGTTCGAACCCGTCGCTTGGTCGAGCAAGGGCTCACCAAACACCGCGATGATGCCGTCAAGTTAGAGCAACAAGGACAAATCGCTCGCGTAGAACGCCTGCAAGCCGATTCCGCACTGGATCAAGCGACCATCGAACGTAAAAAAGCAGAGAAAAGTTTGGAGATCGCCACTGCGGCGCTGACTCAGATCCTCAATCAAAACTCAACCGTTGAGCCAGCGGATTCATTGTTTATCAACACATCTCTACCACCTTTAGACGTGTTTACGCAGAGAACGCTGGACACCTATCCGGGCCTAGACTTGTTGGACGCCAAAGAGCAGCAAGCCACCAGCCTTATCAAAGCAGAGAAAGGCAAATACTACCCTGAAGTGTACTTATACGGTGATTACAGCCTATATGAAGATGACTCGCTTGCCAGCCAGATGAAACCTGACTGGTTAGTTGGCGTTGGCGTGAATATTCCGCTTATTGAATCGAGCGGCCGGACTGACCAAGTACGTGCGGCACACAGCGCCGTGTCACAAGTGAAATACCTCAAAGCGCAAGCCAAACAAGACCTAAGTGTACTGGTACAAAAAACCTATCTTGAAGCCCAGCAAGCACAAGAAGAAGTTCAGGGGCTTGAGTCATCAATTCTGCTAGCAGAAGAAAACCTCAAGTTGCGTCAAAAAGCCTTTTCGCAGGGGCTATCGACTTCAACTGACGTTGTTGACGCCCAACTGTACGTTGCGCGAGTTCAAACACAGAAAGCGGCGGCGAGCTTTAACTACTTACTTTCTTTATCCAAATTGCTGGCTCTTTCCAGCGAAATGGACGCCTTTAGCCAGTATCAACACAACGCAATCACGATTTCGAGCAAATAAGGATCTAAGATGAAAACCGCTAAACCACTCGTACTTACTGCAGCCGCGTTAGCTCTGACATCTTGGGTCGGATATAGCTTCTATCAAGCATATCAGCCAAAACCGATTCGTCTGCAAGGGCAAATTGAATCTCAGCAATACAGCATCTCTTCCAAAGTACCGGGCAGAATCGATCAGGTCTTGGTGCGCAAAGGGGATGTGATTGAAGAAGGACAATTGATCTTTACTCTGCACAGCCCAGAGATTGAAGCCAAACTGGAGCAGGCGAAAGCTGGAGAAAAAGCCGCAGGAGCTTTGGCATTAGAAGCCGAAAAAGGCGCTCGAACTCAGCAAGTTCAAGCGGCCAAAGATCAATGGTTGAAAGCCAAAGCCGCGGCGGCGCTGATGGAGAAAACCTACCTTCGCGTAAATAACCTGTACAAAGATGGCGTGATTGCAGAACAAAAACGTGACGAAGCGAAAACCCAATGGGACGCCGCAAAATACACCGAAAGCGCGGCGCAACAGATGTATGAAATGGCCAAAGAAGGCGCGCGCAACGAGACCAAAGTCGCGGCAGCAGAAAAAGCCCGCATGGCTGCTGGCGCAGTAGCAGAAGTGGAAGCCTACGCGAAAGATACTTCAATCAAGAGTTGGTTCAACGGCGAAGTCTCGCAAGTGTTGCTGCGCAGTGGCGAGCTTGCACCACAAGGCTTCCCCGTTGTCACTGTGATTGATACCCAAGATTCTTGGGCGGTATTGAACGTGCGCGAAGATTACCTAAAACACTTCAACAAAGATTCTACGTTTGACGCTTACTTACCCGCGCTCGATAAAAACGTGACATTCAAAGTAACGCATGTCGCGGTAATGGGTGATTTTGCCACTTGGCGTTCTACCGATGCATCACAAGGATTTGACCTACGCACCTTTGAAGTGGAAGCCCACCCTACTCAACCTGTCGAGGGTTTGAGAATGGGCATGAGCTTAGCCGTTGAACTTAACTAGTTGGCCGTGTAATGCGTGAACTTATTACCTCACAAGTAGCGATCATTCGCCGCGATAAATGGCTGTTATCCAGTTTAACTTGGGTTCCGGTCACTTTAGCGGTGATGATTTGGGCGGTGTTCTCACAAGGAATCGCCCGAGACTTGCCAATAGGCGTGGTGAACTTAACACCGGGCACGCTCTCGCAGCAGTTGATTCGCTACTACGATGCCACTTCCACCATGCAGGTACACGCGCAATATTCTGATGTTTCACAAGCAAAAGAGGCATTGGTTCGAGGTGATATTTACGCGTACGCGGTTATCCCAACTCAGTTTGACCAAGACATCTATAAGCAGTTTACGCCGCAAGTTAGCGTTTATTACAACAGCCAAATGATCTTGGTTGGCAAGTTGCTCAGTTCTGCGTTTACCCAAGCACAGGCAACGTTTAACGCTCAGTTAAGCACCATCGGACATTTGGCAAAAGGTGACGCGACATGGCTATCTGCGATGGGACAAGCCGTGCCCGTTAGAACGCAAATCACGCCGCTGTTTAACAAGAACTCCAACTACGCACAGTTTTTACTTTCTGCGATTGTTCCCGCGCTGTGGCAGATCATTGTCGTGGTGAGTACGATTCTGATATTAGCCGCCAATCACAGAGACAAAGGCCTGAACCATTGGTTTGGCTCTAGACCTATCTCATCGGTGCTTTACACGCTTTTGCCCTATACCACTGTATTCGCGCTACAAGGTTTTGCATTTTTGCTTTGGTTCTATTTGGGCTTCGAATGGCCGATGAACGGTAGCTTTGCGGTTATCGTTTTTGCTCAATGGGTCACGATTCTCGCCTGCATGATTATGGGCAGTCTGTTCTTTTTACTCACGCTAGACCCAGCGCGCGCAATGAGTTTTGCTGGCGCTTTTACCGCGCCAAGCTTTGCTTTTATGGGCATCACTTTCCCTGTCACCGACATGAACAGCCTTGCTCAGTGGTGGCGCAGCTTGCTGCCTGTCAGCCACTACATTGAGGTACAAGTAAGCCAAGTCAGTTATGGGCTGAGCTGGCATCAATCGCTTGCTCACTTGTTGCCAATGTTCGGTTACTTGTTGCCATTGTTACTCTGTATCTTGCTGATTCATAAACACCTCAAAAACGATCATTCCGCTGCGACTAAGGAGTTAGTATGAGTCTTTTTAAACTCCTCAAAGCAGAACTTAAAGCGCTACTGACGAACCCCGTTGTAGTGCTCACGGTGTTTGGTGGCGTCGTGTTTTACTCGTTTTTGTATCCGTTACCCTACACCAATCAAACGCCAAGAGAGCAACTGATCAGCGTGGTGAATTTGGATATGAGCCAGACCAGTTTCAAACTCGAGCGAATGGTGGATGCGACACCACAAGTGAAAATAGTCAGACGCGACCACACCATAGAACAGGCGCGGAACGCATTCTTAAGCGGTGAAATCAGCGGTATTTTGGTTATTCCTGAGCACTTCTATAAAGACATTTTGTTGGGCAAAAGCCCTACTCTCGCTTACGCCGGTGATGCGTCTTACTTTTTGGTTTACGGCACGATCGTCGAAGGTTTGGCGAAAGCCGGCGGAACTTTGGCGGCGCAAACCACCGTAAGCAAGTTAGTGCTAGATGGTCAACCACTCGCTTTAGCGGCTGAGCAGTACTCGGCAACCAAGCTCAACTTGAAACCAACCTTTAACCCGCGTATGGGTTACGTTGATTACGTTGTCCCTGCGGTATTTGTGTTGATTCTACAGCAAACGCTGGCAATGGCCGCAGGCTTGATGGTCGGCAGCCAAAAGCTTGGTAAAGGCTATTGGCGCAACGTACCACCAGCTCAATTGCTTGCGGTACGTTTTGCCGTTCTGATCGTTATCTATTACCTGCTGAGCATGTATTACTTTGGCGCAAGCTTTACCATGCACGGCGTCAACCAACTCGCTCACGCGGGTGAGCTTTTAACGTTAATGTTGCCGTTTTTTATCAGCTCATGCGCGATCGGTATCTGGATTGGTTCCGTCACGCCAAGACGAGAGTTGGTTACCTTGGTGGTATTGATTAGCTCTATGCCACTGATCTTCAGTGCAGGTTTCATCTGGCCAGTGGAGATGATCCCGTCACCTATCGTCTGGTTGTCACAACTGTTCCCAAGCACGCCAGCAATCCAAAGCTTCTTAGCACTAAATCAAATGGGCGCAGACTGGACACAAATCCGCGAAGGTTATCTTCAACTTTGGGTGTTGGCGGTTGTGTGGAGCGGATTTTCTTATCTCGCATTTAGAAGAAGTTTAAGCAAAGACTTTAGAAAATAGTCTCAATTTACTACTTGTAGCAACATTTTAAAACTTAGCAGAACGCACAGAATGCCTACTATCTTCTTAAGTATTTTACTTGGGAAATACTCAGCGCAGCGAACACCAAGGCTAGTCGTCAAGTAACTGCTAACAGAGAAGCTAATCATTGCTGGAAGGTATATGTATCCTAAAACTAAGTTGCTCCAGTCTGTATTCTCCCAACCATTGAACATGTAACCGAGGCTTCCAGACAGCGCGATAGGGAAACCTATCGCAGCGGATGTGCCAATAGCGCGTTTTACCTCAAAATTTTGCTGAACAAGATAAGGGATAATTAAGCCCGCGCCGCTTATAGAGACAAGCGCTGAAATGGAACCAATCACTGACCCAACGGTGATATTGCCGATAGCTCCATGTGGATTTGGGTTGTACTCATGCTCTGTGTTTCGAAACATCTTATAAGCAACATACAACATGAATACGCTGAAAAATCCGGCTAGATAGACACCCTGTAAATAAGACGCTAAGAACGTCGCGCAAAATGTCCCGACTAGAACCCCGCTCAACATTCTTATGACCATGATTGAGTCAACATTCTTTCTTTTGTAGTGAGCGCGCATACTACCCAGTGTGGTAATGATCATCGAAGCCATCGATGTCCCTAGTGCTAGGTGAACGACTTCCGTATCCGCTATTCCTTGCATTGAAAACAGAAACGCAAAAATAGGAACAGCCATTCCTCCTCCTCCAACGCCAACGAGCCCTGCGAGAAAGCCAATCCCCAAGCCTGCTGTAATGTAATAAAAGACAAAGATAGGTTCGTTCATCATGGTTCTGCCTTCGATAAAGATGTTAGTTGCGAAAATGTTACTCGAAAGCTAACTTGTCATGGTAACGTTAAAAGGACAGAAAATAATGAATAGTGGCCAATGTTGAAACACGCAGAGAAAACGACAAACTGTGATTACAGTGAATGGGAAAATGGCGCAGCGTTAATAGTCAAAGAATGGCAACATGAACGGAGTGACTTCAGTCATTTGGATCAACGGCCGCATAATTGGCACAAACATCATCGAGGCCAGCTTCTGTGTATCGATGAAGGGCTGATACAAGTTAAAACGGATGAAGGAACCTGGATACTACCGCCTCACCGTGCGGGATGGATACCTCCAAGCGCGATGCACAGTGTGTATTTTTGTGGTTCTCTCAAAGGTCGATCATTACTATTCACTCCCGAGAGCTGTAATCAGTTTCCAACAAAACCTTGCGTGATTGAAATGAGTGATGTCTTGAAAGTCCTATCTAACAGGGCGTCCACTTGGAGCAAAACGGAAGAACTATCTGCGCAGTATTTACGTGTACTTGCCGTTATCTCTGATGAAATTTGCAACAGCCCTCACGAATCACTTTATTTCCCATTACCTAAAGACCCAAGGCTACAAAAGGTAACTCAAGCGATTTTAGTTGAGCCAAACAGTAAAAACTCTGTCGAGCATTGGGCCCGTATAGGAGCCATCTCATCTCGAACGTTAAGAAGGTTAATTCGAAATGAGTTGAACATGAGTTTTAATGAATGGCGCCAACAGATACTGCTAATCCATGCGTTAGAAATGATGGCGCGCGGAGAATCAATTGGAGATGTCGCCTATGCTCTAGGCTATTCAACGCCAAGTAACTTTATCGCGATGTTTCGTCGTGTCTACGGTGAGTCACCCACGCGTTACTTTTCGAACCGCGGTATATAACTGCCAATAGCATATCTGGGTTCGTGCTTTGGTTATGCATTTACGAATCTAATACAGACAAATAAGAACGCAGACCCCAACTCATTTATTTCCAGCGGTGTGCAGACGCGGGTCATAGCAAACACGCTTTTGCCCCCAAGTTTCTTAGACGATGATGTAGGGCACGTTTCTATTGACAAAAATTGACCTGCTTTTTCTAACAATAGAATATGTAATTAGTTTACTAATAATCGCTATGCAAAATAAGGAAAGTAAAATGAGCATTAAAGATACGATTCACTCCGCAGGTCAGAATCTTCACACAATCATGATCACTGCCAGAGAAAAAGATGGTTCTGTTGAAACAAGAGAAGCTGAGCCATATAGTTATAGAATCACAGCAGGGACAGAAAAATTCTTTTGCTATGACATCAGGAAGGGCGGTACGAGAAACCTATTTGTTTCAAACATCATTTCAGTTGAAGAAACTCAAAATTCATTTCAGCCTCGTTGGGCTGTTGAAGTGTAAGTTCATATACATATAATGAGGCCAAAACTAACTAATAAATGTTCAACGTTTATTAGTTAGTTTAGCGTGAAATGGTTTTGATTAAGTTACCTCATTATCACTCAGAGCAAAGTTCGTTCACAAACTAGCTAGTAGTAGTTTAATGTCTACTCATTGTTCTTTGCAAAAACGAGGACCTTATAACTAAGGAACCAAATTACTAACAGCTCGATACAAATCGACCAGATGGTGTACAGAAAGATCCATTAGTGGTTCATACATGAATGAATTTATATGAATGTTTTCGGGTGTCATAAGTATCACTTGCCCTAAAATACTTTTTATTTCTTTAAACTCTGTTGAAGTTCCAAATTCAGAGATATATCGATCATACAGAATACCAGTTTGAACTCCACGAATAGCAGATTTGTTAGATATTTTAGACCATAAAAACTCTTCAGCTTTAAGCCGAATACCAACAGATAATGTTACCTTGTTTTCCAACCTGATTTCATCAATTACTGGGTTAGTACAAAGGTTGTTCGCAGTCTCATAAATAAAATCAAGCACCAGCTTGTCTTTATCGATATCCGAACTGAATGATGTGTTATTAATTGATGATGCTATTACTGTTTCTAAGTGAGAAAGACGTAAATCACGAGTGTTATCTTTAATATGCAATAGAGAAGTAAGCAGCATGTAATCATCAGAGGATGTTCCTTCTTTGTACTCTATCAAGTTTCTCACGAATGGGATCATCGCAACGATTATTGAAGGATTATTCGAGAAATTTCTTCGCCAAACATCAAAAGGGCTTGATACGTAATTATCACCACCTTTTAATAGAGAAATAGACTCATCGAGTTCTTTTTGAACAATATAAGAGGTTGAACGCTTAGAGCGCTCAGTTAGTACCCTACTCTGGAATGTTCTATAAAAGTCAAAGTTGTGTGTTAACACTAGCATTCTAAACAACTCTTCTTCTGCTATTTCCTTGAGGTACTCAATAATTGCATACTTGTTTTTATAATCAAATGAGTCCGCTATATCGTCAACAATTATAATCGTCCTTTGACCTCTAGCTTGTCTAGCTTTGAATTCAAAGATTACATACAGAAGATACATAGCTCTTCGTTCACCGATTGACAGCACATCTAGTGATGTTAGTTGTCCTCTGTTGAACTGCACATTTTCGCCATTATCATTAGTAAAATTGAAAACGATATTTGGAGCTTTTGTTCCCAAGATTGTATTCGTGTGGTCTTCAATATCCAGTGAAAAGGGGACATGGAACCTTTCCTTAAAAGTTTCAGCCGCTTCATACCATATTGTCTCTTCCAGTTTCGCTTCATTTTCTATACTTTCTAACTCTTCTTTGTTTTCATCAAACAAAGAAAGCAAGCTATCAAATCGCTCTTTCTTCTCAGAGTAATATGTACACCAGATAATTTTTTTAAACAGACCGACATCCGCTAAATCAACGGCCAATTCTGGGTGCTCTTCTAGAATCGTTTGAAATGTTTTTACAGAAGCAACACCAGTTAATAATTTCTGATTGATGTTTCTCAACCTTTCATCCGATAGCAGCTCTGTTTTCTCGGCCTCGAATATCTCATCGAATTCTTGGTGGTTATCGATTACATCTTCTCGACCATTAAGAATAACTTTATGATCTGCTTCGAAGAAACTTTCCTTTTTTAAGGATGATGAAATTGTTGTGGCTTTTGATGGATTGAAGACCCCCGTCTTGAATAAACTAGAATTAGACACTAGTTCGTTGTATCTGCTTATATATTCAGCAATACTCTCTAATACGTTTTCTTCACTAAGTAATGATATAACTTTTTCATCAAATATTTGTTTATACTGCAATTCTCTATAATCTGTGTTAGCTAGTTCGCTTGACTGTAACCACCTTATAGATTCGAAAATATCATCAAATCCAACATCTACACAAAGTAACGACTCGATATCATCTTTTTTAATTTTTGAGAGTTTATTAAGTTCAATTATTAGAGACTTTTTCGCATCAAGGATTGATTTATACAGTGAGTCGTAGCGTTGTTTCTTATCTGCATTAACCAATAATGTTGACAAATTTTTTGCATCAAACGATGGATTGAATGGCTCAATCACTAAAATCTCATCTTGTTTTATTGGTTCACCATCAATAGTAACCTCATATGTAGGCTGACGGTTATATAGTTTTTCTTCTGGTTCTTGACCATTCGACAATTTTGAAAATGTATTCGATAGTGATGTCTTCATTACCCCATTTGGGGCGTAGATTAGATTCGCTCGAGCTTGAGTAAAGTCAAACTCTTGGGACAGGCTCCTGATACCATAACAGTTGGTCATACTGACCATCAATTTATTCACTGAATTCTCCCTAAACATACCTAAAGCACTGAACAGATGGCTCATGTTAAACTACATCGTACTTTTTTTTGCTCAGTCTATATGTGCGCAAGGGCATAATGTCACTATTTTATATCAATAGGTTGTAAGGTTGTTGATGTGGCGGGTTTTGTCGTTTTCTTATGGAAATTTTATAGACTTGAATTAATCCATGAATTGCTAAGTTTGCAAAATCACTAACACACTTCTGTCCAAATCCGTGTCTATAGGCCCTTTCATACCAGCGCCACAAAACAAATCTCACTAAGCAACAGGTTGAGTTTCTAGATCATTGTTGTTAGATTGGCTGGATGAAATATATCCCAACGACTACATCATTCTTCTTTTGGTGGCGCTCTAAATAGAGCGGCACTGAATTCTTACATTCTTTAGCTGCTGGAAGGTAGCTAAGACTGTAATCTCTTTATATCTCCAGTAGCGATCTGTTTTAACTAGGAGATATCCCCATGAACACCAAGCAACCTACAGACAAACCTGAAATTATTTTGACTGGCGATAGAGCAACAGGTCCGCTGCATCTCGGTCATTATGTTGGTTCTTTAGAGCAACGAGTCGCGCTACAAGAAATCCACGAACAAACCATTCTCGTTGCTGATATGCAAGGTCTTACTGACAACGCCCATAACCCGAAAAAAGTCTCCTCAAATATTCTTAATGTGGTCGCTGATTATCTGGCTGTTGGCATCAACCCTTTGAAAACGACGATTTGTCTTCAATCACAACTACCTGCCCTTGCGGAACTGACTATGTATTACAGCAACCTAGTCAGCATCAGCCGTTTAGAAAGAAATCCCACGGTCAAAAATGAGGTTCAAAACAAAGGCTTTGAACGTTCTATTCCTGCTGGTTTTTTAACCTACCCCATCTCTCAGGCAGCCGATATCACGGGCTTCAACGCAACCTTGGTTCCGGTTGGTGATGATCAATTACCAATGAGATCGTGAGAAAGATTATCTCACCAGCGTAAACACTAGAAAATAATATTGTCTTTTAGGTAATCGACAAACTTTGAAGCTCTCGTACTAAGAAGCTGCCTCCGATACCAGATAATATAAACGTCACGATCTTTACCTTGCCATTCGGGTAGTACCCTGACCAATTGCCCTTGTTCAAGTTCGGCTCTCACCTCAGTTAGCGGTAGTAATGTAATTCCCAAACCATTCAAGGCTAGCTGCTTTGCGACATGCAGATCATTGAGTTTTATTCGTTGCTTCGCAAGGTGATAAGTCACCTTATTCGATAAGTTTGAGCTCTGAGACAGTTCCCAAATCCTCAGTGACTCAGAGACAACAACACTACACTTTTCTAGGTGTTGAGGCGCTTGGAGCGCGTCGACAGACTCAAGATACTTTGGACTCGCAACAAGCACAGTTTTGATTGTTCCGATTTTGAGTTGTGTTAAATCTGAATCTTCTTGTTTTCCCACACGAATCGCTAAGTCAGCGTTTGATGAGTAAAAGTTCGTAAGCGCATTATTGAGTACCAATTCCAACTCAATCTCTGGGTTTTCTTTTAAGTAGCCAGATATTGGCTGATGCAGGCAACTGGCAACCAAATTGGTGGGCGCCAAAAGCTTAATATGTCCTTTGTTTCCAGATACTTCGTCTAAGAGTTCGCTGACGATAGAGTCGATAGAATTAACGTGAAAACGAGCGTTTTCATATAACTTTCTGCCTTCTCTGGTCATTTCAAAAGTATGGCTATTTCTGTTCAATAACTTACAGGCAAACTCCTCTTCTAACGCTTTAACGCGTCTCCCAATTGTCGACGAAGGGATATTTAAATGATGGCTCGCTGACTTAAAGCTCCCCGCTTCAACGACAGCGACAAACAGAGAAATATTGTCGTGCACTTTTGACACCATATATGGGCTTTAAAGACCCAATTTAACACATAGAACTCATAAATAAACTTCAATATAGTGATTAAAGACCGTTCAGCAACTTCACAGGCTTACATATGAAACAACGAATTTTGTTTACCGTTATCATGTCTTTTTTTCTGTCGTCACTGATGACGTTATGGGTGACTTACATAAATTTGGGGAGCACTCCCAATTTTCTTCAGTTATGGGGGCATGCTTTCCTGTTAGCGTGGCCAGCGGCGGCAGTAATCTCTTTCTTTACCGCGCCTTTGGCACAGACGATAACCAAGAAAGTGCTTCCATAAGCATTAATCTTCAGCAAGGGGGAATTGTCCCTTGCTGAAGGTGCGACAGTTAGAAACCGAGCATCTTCGCCTTTCTGATGTTCTAAATTCACTGTTGAGCTTTAGAACGAAAACCGTCGCCCTACTCATCGATTTGTGGATGCGTATATTGCTGATACTTGGGTAGTTGCTCGCGCAGGTTGTGAAAGGTAGCTCTAGCACTCTGTTTCGAGAGTTTGTTCATTAACCAGTTGGGAAGCAAGCCTCCCGGGTCAGCAAAGGCTTTGTACTCGATTAATGTGGTGCCGTTGGTGAGTTTTTGTAATACCCAAGTAGCATCGACTGAACGGATACGAATATAGCCGTTTTGCTCAGCCATAACGGACTCCGGCGCTGCTTTAATGGCTAACGTGAACCCAAACTCATCAACTGAATATTTGGAGTACGTGACCATGTCACGGTCTCTAGCTGGCCACGGTGCTGAAAATTGGGTATAGACGATGTTCTCTGTCGCGGAAATCTGCTGCAAAACGCGACTGTGACTGGCGTTATCAATCCAGTTGGGGATATTGTCACTGTCTTCCAATAACGTTAAAAATCCGCCATAGCTGGTTGGCGTGAACATCCGAGCTCGAATCTCTACTAAGCCGTCTTTGTGTTCTCGCGTGTAGATGGTTATCCCGTCATTGTCGCTATCAAATTGCCAGTAGTCGCTCTCTTGTGCCCACACGGTCGTTGATAATAATGCAGCCGCTATAAGCACACTCATCCGTAAGCTCGTCATCACTCAATTGCTCGTAAAAGTATTCCTGATTTAAGCTTATACAACTTAGCGCTTTGGATACAGAAAAGGCTTGGACACTCCAAGCCTTTTGAACGCTATATTAGGCGAACCAATACCTTTATTTGCTTACCTTAACTGGCCGCGCTTTCTTTGCTCTCGTTCTCTTTCACCAATGCAACCACCGTTGAGCCCGCCGTAATTTCTGGCTGGTTTGAAGTACTGAAGATGCGAACTTTATTGCGCGCATCGACAATAAACAGCGGCAGCAGTAACGCGCTTTTGTATTGGTTTTGATAGTCTTCAAAACTGAATGCTTCGCTAATTTTGGTATGCTTAACTTCTGCGCCTTGGTTGATTAGACTTGCTAGCTTTTTGTAGCTTACTGGCTCTGAGAACAGGATTTTTCCGTGATGCTCTTCCGCCGTAATATGCTTATCACCACCGCTTGTATTGCCGTTTAAGCTGTATACGTTTTGCTCGCCAAACTCGTTAATAAAACGCATCCCCGCGGTGACGTTTAAATGCTTATCTGGCGTCATCGCCATCACCTTACCAATACCAATTAAATCCAGATACTCGTCTGCGTGACTCGACATCGGATTGCCGTAATAGGTTTCTAGCCCAGACATCCTTGCTTGTTTGATGTAATCCCAGTTCGAGTCTGTGACCACAACACGGCAGTCGTATTTCTTTATCGCTAATCCGACGGCGCGCGCCACATCGTTTGCACCGACAATCATCACACCGCGTGGTGATGGCTCAGCCACATCCAACATCAACGCGATTGGTCTGGCGGAAATACTCTGCAATACAACAGTGCCGATGATCACCATGAACGTCAGAGGAACCAGCAACTGCGCCCCTTCTACGTTGGCTTGGGTGAGCTTAATGGCAAACAGTGATGAAATCGCCGCCGCAACAATGCCGCGAGGTGCCACCCAGGCGAGAAACGCTTTTTCCTTAAAGCTCAAGTTGCTGCGTAAAGTAGAAATAAAGATCGACGCCGGACGCGCAATCATTTGAATCACGACAAACAGCAGCGCAGCGCCCCATCCTAGTGCGTGGAAATCATCTACCGTGATACGAGATGCAAGCAGTAAGAACAAGCCTGAGATCAGCAAGATCGTCAGGTTCTCTTTGAAGTGGAGAATATGTTTAATATCAACCTCTTTGGCGTTAGCAAGCCACATACCCATTACAGTAACTGCCAAAAGTCCCGCTTCAGATTCAATCGCGTTCGAGCCAGCAAATACGCCAAGTACTACTGCCAACACCGCAAAGGGCTGCAGGTACTCTGGCAACATTTGGCGGCGTAATACCACAGCAATAAACTGTCCTGCGGCTGCGCCAATCAAGAAACCGACGACGATGATAATGCCGAATACTTCAAAGCTGTGCGCTTTGCTGTTCGAGACAATGAACTCATACACGATGACGACAAACAGCGCGCCAATTGGGTCAATCAAGATCCCTTCCCAGCGCAGTATATTGGCGAGTTTTGCTTTAGGTCGAACAGTGCGCAGCAAAGGCACAATCACGGTTGGGCCAGTCACGACCGTCATACTGCCGAATAGCCAAGCCAGTGGCCAATCAAAGCCGAGAATATAATGAGTCGCACAACTGGTGATCACCCAAGTCACGAGTGCACCTAGCGTGACAATACTTTGTACTGTTCTGCTGACTTCTTTGATCTCTTTAAAGTTGAGGGTCAAACTGCCTTCGAACAGGATCACCGCGACCGCTAACGAAATGAGAGGAAACAGTAGTTCACCAAACAGCGCGTTAGGTTCAAACAGGCCAGTAAATGGTCCGATCGCCAAACCAGCAATCAATAACAATAAAATGGCTGGAAGTTTTAATCTCCAAGCCAACCATTGGCACATTAAGCCGACCACACCAAGCGCGGCCAAAGTTAAGCCAATCATTTCCTCATGCATTTTGTATCTCGCAAGTTATTTAGTTGAGAGCATGTATCTATTGAATCTAATACAAGTATTTTTATTTATCGGTATTACATTAGCGAAGCGGTTACTCGCTTTGAAATTTTAATCACTAGTTTGCGATTTTATCATTACAACTATGGTCAAATTTGATACTTCCACAAACTCTGTCTAGACGGAACCTAACCTAAAACAGTAACTCGCAATCTCTGCTATTCGCTCCAATCAGAAAAATGGGCAACTAAGAAGTCAATCGCGAGCCTAACTCGTAAAGGCAAAAATCGTCGGTTTTGGTAAACAATCCAACTGCTAGTGCCACTTCCCCAATAGTCCTCTAGCACAGGAACGAGTCGACCATCATTCAGCGCGCCGTTGTAACTGCTTTTGGGCTGATAAGCAATGCCAAGCCCCTCTTCACACGCTTTAATCACCGCGCTTGAGCTATTGCTACGCCAGCGCCCGTGAACTCGCACCTCGTTTAGCGGCATGCCGTCTTTTTCAAACAACCAATGATCATTGTTCGCGATAATACAGCTATGATGTTTCAGTTGTTCTGGATGTGTTGGGAGACCAAACTGTTCAATGTAACCCTGACTGGCCGCCGCTGCCATTGGTCTATCCACCAGCTTTCTCGCGATCAGACCAGAGTCGTTGAGTCGTCCGTAGCGAATCGCGAAATCAATGCCGTCTTCAATGAAGTTAACCATTCGCGTATTGAAGTTCATTTCCACACTGAGGTTTGGGTGTGCTTTGCAAAACTCCATTAGAGCGGGCGCGACATAGTTCTCGGCAAACGCACCGGCCGCACTGACGCGCAACGTGCCGCTTAGCTGGGTTTGTTGTGATGTGATCTGCTCGTTAGCTTGTTGAAGCCCTACTACTAAATCCTTGCAGTGTTGGTAGTACGCTTGACCTGCTTCTGTCAAGGTGACCATACGCGTCGAACGGGCAAATAACGCGACGCCGACTCTATCTTCTAGCCGTGATATTTGACGACTAACGTGACTGGTACTGCACCCAAGTTGCTTCGCCGCGGCAGAAAATCCGTGACTTTCTGCGACAGCAACAAACTCATTGATACCTTCAAAACTGTCCATGCCTCACCTTTGCTAAATAGCAATAATGTTTTGCGTATAAGCCGTATTATCACTCATTTAGTTTAAGTTTAGTATTGATGCATACAACAAAGACAAGTCAGAACAAAAAGGAAAGCGTTATGAAACGAGTACTAATCCCGGTGACTAACCACGCGACTCTTGGCGATACCGATCAAGCGAACGGGACTTACGCACCAGAACTTACCCATGCGCTCAACGAGCTTCTTGCTGCAGGCTTTGAGTATGACATCGCCTCTATCCAAGGTGGTAAAGCTCCACTGTACGGCACAGACATTGAGGGAGATGCCGTCAACGCGAGCATTTTGACAAACGATGATTTCTTAAACCGTGTCAACAACACGATTCCTGTTTCGCAGGTTAATGGCGAAGATTATGATGCGATTTTCTATCCAGGCGGCTTCGGCTTGCTGTCAGATTTGTCGAGCAATGAAGAGTTTGCTCGTATCGCCGCTAAGCATTACGAAAACGGCGGTGTGATTGCGGCAGTCTGCCATGGTCCTGGTGCGTTGCTACCCATCACGCTAAGCAATGGAGAGAAACTGTTGGCTTCTAAGTCGGTGACAGGCTTTACCCGCGAAGAAGAAATTGATTTTAACACCATCAACGACATTCCGTTTTTGCTAGAAGAGTCGCTAACGCGTAGCGCGGCTCGCTATAACAAAGTTCAGCCATGGCAAGAGTTTGTGATTGTTGACGAGCGCGTTATTACTGGTCAAAACCCAGCAAGTGCTCACGGCGTTGGTAAAGCACTGGTAGATTTGCTGTCATAGTTATATCCGCACTAACAGAAAAGGCTTGGAATGATCCAAGCCTTTTACGTTTGATAGAGAATAAGCAGAAAAATCAGTTCAGTGCGTCGATTAGAATTAACTCGCGCTCTAGTGTCACTTTCTCTGCATCACTCGCGTCCTTTAGCTTTTCATTGCGAAGCGCGATCGCTTGCTGCTTGTCTTTATCTGAAGCAAACAACAGCGGCTTAACATTAATCGACCCAATGTTACTGTAGCGCCCATCTGCACTGCTTGGTACATCAAACTTGCCGTCGTTGATCAACTGCTTAACCACATCACGCTGCTTAGCATAATTGTCTTCTAGTCCTTTAAGCTGCCAGCGCTGCATAGGTTTACCAATATAGACACCGTCTTTCACCTCAGTTAAATAACGGATGGTTAAGTTGCGAATGGTGCCCTGCTCTTCACCGTATTCCGCTTCGGTATCAAATAGGACTGGGAAGTTGCGCCCTTCTAACACACCACCTTTTTTGGTTAAGTGACCCATTCGGTAGCTGTTCATGCCAATGCGGATTTCACTGTCATCTTGCACCGGTGTTCCGTCAGCAAATTTGAGATCAGTGATTCGCTTTCCTTTCGGTTGCGTCAGATCGATGGTGTAAGTGGCGCCAGCAAAGAAGTCATTGGTCGAGTATTTTGACGCGCGTCTTTCAGGATCAAAGCTGTATGTGACATCGCCTGGTTTTACAGAGTTAAAATAGCCAGCCGACCACTCCATATAAGTTTTCAGCTCTTTGCCTGTCATCTGGTAAACCGTGATTTCACCACCCGCATATTGATAATTGTAGGCAATGTCTTTTGCTTTAATCGGGCCAACGTCCAACTCGGCGTTGTCATTGTCGATTTGCAGAGCGATAACGTTCGCTTTCGGCGCATAATAGAAGCTCGCTTCTTGGAACAGCGCACTGATGCCAGTGTCTTGAATGTGGACTTGTGGAATGCCGCGAATTTCATTTTCAGGAACGAGGTCGACGCCTTTTAACTCAGCCACTTCGCGGTTGGCCATGTCACGTAAACGCTTGTGATACGGCTGATAGAGGCTTTCCATCGTCTTATCAGAGTCAATGCCATTTATCTTATAGGTAAAGCTGTCTTTGTTGATGAGGGTGAACTTGCCATCGCGTTCCTCGAATTGGAGGTCAATTCTTGATAGCGCACGACCGTATTTATCCGGTTCGGTCACGATAACACCGTTGATCACCGCTTTATCAATGCGAGTATGCATGTGACCCGCAACAATTGCATCTAACTCTGGGTTTGAGTTGGCGATGTCACTCACGCCAGTATCCGCAATGTCATTCTCGTTATCTAATCCCATATGAGCGACAAGCACAATCGCATCGACTTTATCATCAATCTCGGTAATCAGCTTTTTCACTTCTAGGGTTGGATTGGTAAAAGTAACCCCTTCGAGACGATTAGTACCTTCTGCAAAAACTTGCGTCATTGGTGTATCCATACCAATCACACCAATCTTAATGCCATTTCTCTCGAGTACGGTATAACCCGGTAAGAAAGGATTGCCATCTGGGCGTTTGATGTTGCCACCTAACGACTGGCCTTTAAACTGGCTAAGAGAACGGTTTAAGACATTCAAGCCGAAATCGAACTCATGGTTACCCAGCACCCAAACATCGTATTTCATTTGATTAAAGCCAAGCATCATTGGATCTACAGGCTCGTCCTTAAATGTCTCAACGAAATTGCCCTGAATGGTGTCGCCTGCGTCTACCAAGATAGTATTCGGTTGTTGCTGACGGATTTCTTGTACTTTGGTGGCTATCTGGCTCAGGCTACCACGCATATTGAGCTTGTCAGCTGCGTAGTCCCAAGGCATAAAATGCCCGTGTAGGTCTGAGGTACCCAGTACGGTGACTTGATGAATATCACCGTCAGCCGCCCATGTAGGCAGCGCTAGTGATAGTAGGATTGCGCTAGAGAGGAGGTTCTTTTTCATATTGTTATTCATTCTGTTGTAGGTAAATCGAATGAATACCATTTTAGAATTAAAGCTCTATTTGTGATCGAGTTCCTCTTTAAACAACCCATTAACATGATGTTGCATATATTTGAGAGATAAGACTCACAAATAGCATTCAGATAATCGCCGTAATTTGTTCGCTGATGCGTCGGTTAGCTAATCACCTTAGTCATTTTCCCAGTACGAGTCCCAAGTTTGCCAAAGCCGAAATAAGTGATAGTTTCCATCGCTAAATCCCACATAACACGTCACTAAAAGTAAACGTTTACACCACCATTAATCCTATTAAAAACAAGTGGTAAATATCTAACTTTGGAGAGCAAGTGATGCGTTCAATTGCACTCATTACATAAACAAGGTTTAATACATTATTAAGTTGATAAATCGAGTCAGTGAAGGTTCAAAATGGCAACGATCAAGGATGTTGCGAAAGAAGCAGGCGTTTCTGTCGCAACAGTATCTCGCGTGATCAATAAATCTCCCAAAGCAAGTCGCTCTTCAATTGAGTCCGTAACCAAAGCAATGAGTAAGCTCGGGTACAGACCGAATGCGGCCGCTCGCGCGCTCGTCAGCCAGAGTACCAATACAATGGGCGTTTTAGTCGGTGATGTCTCTGACCCCTTCTTTGGCACCTTGATAAAGTCAGTTGATAACGTTGCACGTGAGAACGGCAAACACATTTTGATTGGTAACGGTTACCACAATCCAGATGACGAGCGTCAGGCACTGGAGCTACTAATAAACAGCCGTTGCGAAGCGATCATCGTCCACTCTAAAGGCTTGCCTGACGAAGAACTGATTGAATACGCGAAAGAAGTCAAAGGCTTAGTGCTGATCAATCGTCATATTCCGCAGATTGCAGAGCGCTGCATATCCTTGGACAACAAAAAAGGCGCGTACTTGGCGACGGAGCATTTGATCCGCCAAGGGCATCGCAAAATCGCTTGTATTGCCTCATCTCACCAAATTGAAGATACCCACGCACGTCTGCAAGGCTATCAAGCCGCTTTGTTGGACAACGGTATTGAACTGACGAAGAGTTACATCGAGTACGGTGAACCAAACAGTGACGGTGGTGAAGTCGCGATGACTAACCTGCTTACGAAATCGGTCGAGATAACTGGCGTAGTCGCCTATAACGACTACATGGCGGCTGGTGCAATGGCGACATTAAACCAAAACGGAATTGATGTACCCGAGAAAGTCTCGATTGTCGGATTTGATGACGGCTTAATTGCACGTTATGTCACCCCAAGCCTAACGACGGTTCGTTATCCGATTGAGATGATGGCGGAGCGAGCAGCACGTTTGGCACTGAGTTTGTCTCGTGGCGAAGAACTCGAAAATGAAACCGCGATTTATAGTCCAACGTTAATAAGCCGACATTCCGTTTCTCGTGCTTAACTATCAATACAACTTTGCCTCAAATACACAACTATTAATACAAAAAGCCCGCTACATACGTCGCGGGCTTTTTATTTTCTGAGCTTTTGATTAGTTTACCGCTTGTTGCGCGGGGGTCACTTCAACGCCTTCTGCAAATTCACCACGTTTTAGTTTTTCACGTAGGATAGCGTGTTTGTCTTCCGTGAAGGTGTAGCGAGACATGATCAGGATTCGAATCAGCGCGCCAAGTGCTGGCAGTAGAGCGATACAGAAAAACATACCATTCAACGCCGTTTCTGTTTGCTCTGCATTTGGCACATAACCAATCATGGTCAAGATAATACCAGTTAGGCCACCAGCCACTGCGACCGACAACTTACCCGTAAAGGTTTGACCCGAGAACGTAATTGCGGCAGTACGTTTACCTGAGTGGTAGTACGAGTACTCAACCGTATCGGCAATCATTGCTGAGATCAGCGGGTTGGTCATCATAAAGATACCGGTAATGACCGCCAACCAAGCCATAACGACAGTTGGGTTGGAGTATCCAGTAAAGTAGAAGCCAACGCGGGCGATGATTTCCAATACACACAGTGCGATGAAAATATCACGTTTTTTAAAGCGCTTAGTTAGCATTGGCGTCGCCAAACACGCGATGGCGCTGACCAAAGTGATGGTACCAATTAACGAAACCAAGCCTGCATCACCCATGTTGTAGGTAAAGAAGAAGATGTACAGACCGTTCACTAAGTTAAAGAACACATTCATAAAGAAGGCGGCCAGAATGAAAAACAGTGGCTTGTTTTTACGTACTGCTTGGAAAGTTTGCTTGAGCGTGACTTTTTCACAGTTTGCGGTCGAGATACGTTCTTTGGTGTTGTAGAAGCCATTGAGCATAAACAGTAAACCAGCGATCATCAGCACGATCACGGCTGGTAAATAACCTTGGTCTGCACGGCCATCAGCGAAGTACGCACTCAGTTTTGGAAAAATAACCAAAGTAGCACCGATACCCGCATTGACGCCCAACATCGCACACGTTGCCGCTTTTGCACGCTCTTGTGGTTCGTCTGTCATCACAGAAGACATTGACCAGAATGGTACGTCGGAAACCGTATACAGAGTGCCCCACAAGATGTAAGTGATACCTGCGTACATCACTTTCGTCGTAGTATCGGCATCGATATTGTAGAACGAGGCAATTGTCACCAACACAATTAAGAACGGAGTGAATAGCATGTATGGTCGGAATTTGCCGAAGCGCGATTCCAGGGTATCCATGTATCCTGCAATGATTGGGTCATTAACGGCATCCCAAACCCTTGCGATCAAAAAAATCGTACTTGCTGCAATTGGTGATATACCAAGGATGTCGGTATAAAAGTAAAGAATAAACGAACCGACTAGACCAAAGCTAAAGCACTGGCCTACTCCGTAGCCGAAGTAAGACATCAGCTCCTTGTTTGGAATTTTGTTTTGTAGAGTAGTCATATTTCACATCTCAATTGAGTTAATTATAGATTGGCTGCCGATCCAAAACTTTGGATCGGCTCTCAGGCAGTTAATCCACTTCTGCGAGTGTTTTGATTAATTGCACTTCGCTTGGGTCATATGGGCGTCCTTGCTCATCAAGCAGGTCGTGAAACCACTGACTCGCGTAATTGGCATCGTTGCGTTTAATCTCAGGCCAAGGTAAATGGGTTTGTGTTTTGCCTTTCACTAAACCCCATTGGTAACAACCAATGTTCTTTTTTTTGAAAATTGGTAGCTGCTCGTGCATGTAAGATTCAGCGTGACGAGCAAGCCATTCGGTACACATCATTGGGCGGTTGTACGCTTCCACCACTTCCACCGCTTTGTGGAAAAGGTCGATAGGTAAATAAGCGTGGAAAGTGATGATGTCTGACAATTCCATCGCTTTGCGATCGGTTGGGTGTTCATAAATAGGCAGATTGCGGTCAAGAATGCTTGGCGCGTGCCATGCACCAACGGTTAGTGGTTGCGTTGGGCTTTCTTCACGCGCCCACTCAAATGCTTTTTCCATCAACTCGTGGCTGAATGCTTCCATCTGTTCGTCGTAAGCGATTTCACCAGTGGTGGTGAAAATCATTCGATTGGTTGGCTCGTTGTATAAATCCCAAATCACGATGCGTGGGTCATTTTTATAGGTCGAAACGATGTCGCGGATGTACGCTTCAACTTCACCCCACTGAGATTTATCCATCACCACATTGCGACCAGGGCTCGCTGCTGCTTGGCTGTTGTGTAAATCAGGGATTGGCGCTTTCTGCTCGCCAAGATAAGGGTGGTCGCCAGAGAACCCGCAATCATCCATTGGCGTCATCATCACTTTGATTTGGTTGCGCTCGCAGATATCTAAGAAACGCTGAATTCGGTTATGCAGGCCTTCACGATCGGCTTGCCAAACGATGAACGGCAAGTTGGTGCGCAAGGTGTTGTACCCCACTTCACGTGCCCACGCTAACTCTTGCTCCATCACTTCTGGTGCGAACGATTCCGCTTGCCACATCTCGTTCCAGTTCACCGCCGTGCGAGGTAGGTAGTTAAAACCGCACAACCAGCCGTGCTCTTTCTGCCATTGCCACGCTTTCTCTTCTGACCATTTTTGCATCTTACTCACCTTAAAACTAAATTATTAACTAATAATATTAGCTAATATATTAAGTGATAAATTTATGACTAGGTGGTGAAAGAATAAACGTGGGTTGAATCACAGCTTTGATGCCATGTAAGGCAACTTTTGTGATCTTGCTCTTTTCAGGATGATCGCGACTTAATCTTTAGCTAATATATTTAGCTAACGAAATTAGGTTAAACATAGTAAGTTAAAATAACCATGGCTAAGAAAATCACCATGAGTGACATTGCGGCAGCGGCGGGCGTGTCTCAATCGACGGTATCTTTGGTATTGAACGGCTCGACGTCAGTAAAAATCGCCGAATCGACCAAGCGTAAAGTGCTCGAAACCGCTGAATCACTCGGCTACAAAAATAAGAAAGTCGCTCACGCTTTGGGACGCCCGAAAAAGATCGCACTGGTGATCAACGGCTTAACCAGCTATGACCCATTCATCGATGCCATTAACGCGGCGCGAGAAGAAGCTTGGTCGAATGATTACATTCTGGTGACGTTCAATTACAGCCACGACGAGGTGCTGGCAAGTAAGATTGAAGCCGAAATAAACGGCGGAGACTATGCGGGCTTGGTTTACGCATCTAGTATGACTCGTGAACTAGAAGAGCAACGCGTAAGCACCTCTCTCCCAACGGTGTTGCTTAACTGCACCAATGATAAGCTCTCCGATGCTCCGAGTATTTTGCCTGCAGATATGATCGGCGCTTATAAAGCGGTTTCGCACCTGACTGAGCAAGGCTACCGTCGTATTGCGATGCTCTCTGGTGAAAGCTGGATGCTAGCGAGTAAACAACGTACTGAGGGCTATCGTCAGGCTTTGGTTGATGCCGATATCATCCCAAATTCAGACTACTTATTGGAAGCAAACTGGTCGCTAAAAGAAGCGCATCAGCAAACGCTAGCGCTGTTTCATTTAACTCAGCCACCAGAAGCAATTTTCTGCAGCAGTGATTATATGGCAATGGGCTGTTATCAAGCGATAGCGGAGTTGGGTATGAAGATTCCACAAGATGTGGCGGTGGTTGGTTATGATAACCAACAAATCGCGTCAGAGAGTTTTCCGGCGTTAACCTCTGTTGACTTACCCTACTCGGATATGGGCAAACTGGCGGTAGAATCTTTGATGGCGTTAATTGAAGATCAGCCTTTGTTGTCTAACAAACGCAAAGTAGAGGGAGAATTGATCATTAGAACTTCTTCGACAAAAAAGGTGGGTATCTAGCCCACCAAAAAACGCCATCTAAAATTCAAACTGGTATACGGTCTGATGCTGATAGCAGTCCCCAGAGTTCAACACCCCACTGTTGAGTCCCCATTCTGGTTTGTTTGGTCCGTCCGGGAAGTATTGTGTTTCCAAAGCCAGCCCGTCATAAAGTTCATAGGTTTTGCTTACGCCCGGTGTGCCCGCTAAGAAATTCCCAGAATAGAATTGAATCGCGGGCTTAGTGGTGACCACCTTCATGATGACATCCTCTTTCGGTGCAATCAGAACCACGGCCGTCGACACACCATCGATCACTTCAGGCTTGAACACAAAGGTGTGATCATAACCGCTTGCAGTTTTCTGATCTTGCTCACTCAAGAACTCATCACCAATACGCTTCGGCTGCGTAAAGTCGAAACTGGTACCGAATACTGGCTTTTTCTCGCCAGTTGGGATCAACCCTGAGTCAGTTGGCAGATAGTAGTCGGCGTTTAGCTGCAACGTATGATCCAAACTTTTCGCACCACTGTCCTCTCCCGCCAGATTGAAATAGGCATGGTTAGTTAGGTTCACCGGACAGGTTTTATCGGTGTAGGCTTCATAAGCGATAGAAAGCTCATTCGCATCCGTTAACGTGTAAGTCACTTTAATGTCGAGATTACCGGGATAGCCTTGGTCGCAATCTTGTGAGCGCAGCGAAAACACGACCTGATTTTCACTACACTCGACAACTGTCCAGCGCTTTTTATCAAACCCTTCCAAACCGCCATGTAGCGAGTTTTCACCGTTGTTAACCCCCACTTGATAGCGTTTTCCGTCAACCTCAAACTGCCCTTTTGCAATTCGGTTAGCAAAACGCCCCACTATCGAACCAAAGTACGCGTCTTGCTTCATGTGCTCGGCCATCGTTGGCGAACGCAGTAATACTTCACGACGCTGTCCATCGAGCGGAAGCGTACAACTCAGCCAAGTTGCGCCAATGTCCATGAACGACGCTGTCATACCATGCGCGTTCGTTAGGTGAATAAGCTTAGCAATTTGACCGTCAAACGATGGTGTTTGTGCCATCGCTTGCTCTAGTTGTGTAAAATAGGTTTTCATCACTCACCCTTACAACACTTCAACCAGACTTGCGCCATCTTTGGCTTGGCAAACATAGATCGCCTCTTTTAACCCTGTCGCTGCTTGGTACTTTGCTTCAACCACGGCTTTAATCTCATCAACCAAGCTTGGTGGCACTAACGCTACGACGCAGCCACCGAAACCGCCGCCTGTCATGCGCACGCCACCTTGATCACCGATCACACCTTTGACCATTTCAACAAGAACGTCGATCTCTTTCACCGTGATTTCAAAATCATCCCGCATAGACGCGTGCGACTGGGCCATTAGCTCGCCCATACGCTTCATATCGTGGGCACGCAGAGCTTTCGCCGCTTCGACGGTTCGGTCATTTTCAGTAATAACGTGACGCGCTCGTTTGGCCACTAACTCATCCAACTGCGAGGCTTTTTGGTTAAACTGTTCAATGCTGACATCACGCAGCGCTTTAACACCAAAACTACGCGCTGCTTCTTCACATTGCTGACGACGAGTATTGTATTCGCTGTCAACTAAACCGCGCTTTTTGTTGGAGTTGATGATCACCACGGTCATATCTTCAGGCATTGATACGGCTTGAGTTTCTAAGCTACGACAATCCAGTAGCATGGCATGATTTTCACGGCCTTCTGCCGAGATCATTTGATCCATAATGCCGCAGTTACAAGCCACGAATTCGTTTTCTGCCTGTTGGCCGTTTAAAGCAATTTCCGCTTGACTGATCTCTAAATTAAATAGCACTTTGAATGTTTGACCAATCACAACTTCAAGCGCAGCGGATGAACTCAAACCCGCACCTTGAGGCACGTTACCGCTAACAGAAATATCGGCACCGGTGAACTGATAGCCGTGTGCAAGTAGACATTTCACCACTCCGCGGATGTAGTTCGCCCACATTTTGTCTTGCTGGAAAGTGATCTCTTGGGTGATATCAAACTCGTCAACTGCGTTGTCGTAATCGACAGAAACCACACGCACTAGGTTATCCTCACGCTTTGCCGCAGCGACAACGGTTTGGTAGTTAATCGCGCAAGGCAGAACAAAACCGTCATTGTAATCGGTATGTTCACCAATCAGGTTAACGCGACCTGGTGCTTGGATAATATGGCTTGGTGCATAGCCCAACACTTGCTCAAATGACGCTTTCACATTTTGGATAAGTTCAGACATGGTTAAATCTCGGCTTTAATTTGGTTTCAATCCCGACAACACTCAACATGGTTGTCGATAATCAGATACTTAGTAACAATTCGTTATTGTTGTTCTTTGTAGTGCACATCGCTCAAGTCACGCAGACGCTGCGCGGCTTGCTCAGCGGTTAAGTCGCGTTGACTCTCTGCTAGCATTTCGTAGCCCACCATAAACTTACGTACCGTTGCACTGCGCAGTAGTGGCGGATAAAACAAGGCGTGAAGCTGCCAATGCTCAATATCTGTGCCCTGCTCAAAAAACGGCGCGTAGTGCCAGCCCATTGAGTAAGGGAATGAGCACTGGAACAGGTTGTCGTAGCGGCTGGTGAGCTTTTTGATTGCTACAGCCAAGTCGTCACGCTGTTCGTTGTTAAGCTCACTCATACGACGAATGTGCGCTTTGGGCAGCAACATGGTTTCGAATGGCCATGCCGCCCAATATGGAACAAGTGCAACCCAATGGTCGGTTTCTACTACGACGCGAGATCCGTCTTTCAGCTCTGCCTGTACATAGTCCACCAGCAAGTTACTGCCGTTTTCTTGGTAGTAAGATTTTAGGTTGTGCTCTTTACGCTCAATCTCATTGGGTAGGAAACTGTTTGCCCAAATTTGTCCGTGCGGATGCGGTTGAGAACAACCCATTGTTTCGCCTTTGTTCTCAAACGCTTGCACCCAAACAAAATCTTTACCCAGCTCTTCGATTTGTTCGTCCCAGGTATCAATCACACCTCGTATTTTATCGACTGGTAGTTCAGGCAACGTTTTGCTGTGATCTGGAGAGAAACAAATCACTCGGCTTAAACCACGCACACCTTGGGTTTTAAATAGTGAACTGTCTGATTCCGGCGCATCTGGCGAGTCCACCATCAATGCGGCGAAATCGTTATTGAACACATAAGTCCCTTGGTAATCTGGATTCACATCACCGGAAATTCGCTCATTGGTCGGACAAAGGAAACATTTTTCGTCATAGCTTGGCAGCTCATTCAACGCGGGCTTTTCATCCGCCCCACTCCAAGGTCGTTTTGCACGATGCGGTGAGACTAAAATCCATTGTCCCGTCAGTGGGTTGTAACGACGATGTGGATGATCCACTGGGTTAAATTCAACGTTTGACATCTTACTTACTCAACTCTAAAAATTTTTCAATCTTCAAACTGCGTTTCTCCGTTAGTTCAGAAACGCAGTGAATAATGCAGTCGCCTTATTGACTTAGTCACCAATTACTCAGCGCTATAGCCTTGCGGGTTATTGGACTGCCAGTTCCAAGTATCCGTGGTCATTTCTGCAACACTGCGTGTCGCTTTCCAACCTAAGTCTCGCTCGGCTTTTGCTGTGCTCGCCCAGCATTCTGCAATATCCCCAGGGCGACGCGGGCACAGCTCGTATGGGACAGGTTTGCCGCAAGCCGCAGCAAATGCATCAACCATTTCCAACACACTTGAGCCCTTGCCAGTTCCTAAGTTGTAAATATGCAGTCCTGCTTTTTCGCCTACCGATTTAAGTGCGGCGATATGACCATCGGCTAAGTCCATCACGTGAATATAATCACGTACGCCGGTTCCATCCGGCGTTGAGTAGTCGTTGCCGAACACCGACAGTTTTTCTCGGCGGCCAACCGCTACCTGAGCAATGAACGGCATTAAGTTGTTTGGGATCCCTTGCGGGTCTTCACCCATGGTGCCTGATGGATGCGCACCGACAGGGTTAAAGTAGCGCAGTAATGTGATGCTCCAATCATTCTCAGCATGGAACAAATCGCTTAAACACTCTTCCACCATATATTTGCTGCGCCCATATGGGTTGGTGGTTGCGCCTGTTGGTGAATCTTCTGTAATCGGCACGATCTCTGGATCGCCGTAGACGGTTGCTGAAGAGCTGAATACGATGCTTTTCACTCCGGCTTTACGCATGCTGCGTGCTAACACCAATGAACCATTCACATTGTTGTCGTAGTATTCCAGCGGCTTGGCCACCGATTCACCCACCGCCTTTAAGCCCGCAAAGTGAATCACGGCCTGGATTTCGTGTTTAGCGAAGACCGAATCTAAAAAGGCTTCATCTCGAATATCACCCAGATAGAACTCTGGTTGCTTTCCTGTTAGCGCTTCTATACGGCTCAGCACTTCCATTTTGGCGTTGCACAAGTTGTCGACGATGATAGGTTCCATCCCCGCTTCAATCATCTGAACGCATGTGTGACTACCGATGTAGCCCATACCGCCTGTGACAAGAACTTTCACTTTTGCTTCTCCATTGTTGCTGCTTGATGCCGGAAATCGTGCTCTGGCGCTAATAGAAGTTTGCCTTGCTAACGCCGGATAAGTACGCCCATTTCTTAACTGGCTAAAAGTCTAGCAATCAAAACCGATCCAGATCCGTGATCAACCTCAAGTTGTGTAAACGTTTCCACAAATTTTCATTCAACACTTACCCAGAGATTGAAATTTGGTTAAATCTGGCAAAACAAATCTTATATCCATAGAGCATTTTCTGATGTAACGGGACTTAGCCACAACACACACTGTTTTATTAAAAGTTTGTGCCTGATTAAGTTGCTGTTTACGATGCTGATATTCTTGATTGCTCACTAACTCGTGAACTACCCCTATAAAATGTGGTAGATAAAAGCATTAAAAGACGTCATAACAGAAGTAGACGTTTGTGTGCGTAGCTCTATTAGCGTATGAATTTACCTACTTTCACTCTAATTTCCACGTACCACACCTCACCAACATTTAGGTTATCTACTCGCCAAGGCTTTTCACTCACAATGTAAATAGACCGAGTGAAAACGTTTCCAAAAATCATCCTATTAGATGCTTTTCTAGACTTTCAACCCCATTCCATCAAGCACATCAATTAGGCCAGTTGCTGAACCGGAGGCTAAAGGGCTCAACCCTTCTAGCTCATTTGAGTTTGTGTTCGACAAAGTCTGCAATTAGCCAGTGACTTTTACGTGGTCAAGATAGAGAGAGTAGTCTTTCATTTTGTATCTATTGAACGACAACATAAGAAATGACATGCACACGGAGTTTTTCGTGCTTTGGAGATATAGCGAAACAATCTGACATATGAAGTTATTTCCAAAACCGTACAGCCTTCACAGTAAAAAGCGTAAGAGAAACAAATTCACACTAAGGGAATGGCGCTTACGCCAAATAGTTCACCTTTTTGCTTTCAAAGTCATGAAAATTGGGGAAAAAACTCGTAAATGAAAGTCTATTGGCTACGCTTTAATTAGATCTGTCAACGAAGGCGGTAAGGTTAAAGTATGAAGAAACTATGGTTGTTAGCATTATTCGTTTGTATTCCCGTTCACGCTCAAGAAAAGATATTAACGTTTGGCATTGTTCCGCAACAATCCGCCATTACCCTAGCGAAAAACTGGGGGCCAATTTTAGGAAAACTGTCTGAAGACACGGGTTATAAAATCGTGTTTAGAACAGCCAAAAATATCCCGGAGTTTGAACAGCGTGTTTTGAATGGTGAGTATGACATTGCTTACATGAACCCTTATCACTACACCGTTTTTCATCAAAAACCTGGCTACCAAGCTTTTGCAAAACAACAAGACAAGCGTATACACGGTATTATTGTCGTGAAGAAAGACAGCAATATCACAGACCTCAAACAGCTTGATGGGGAAACGCTGGTATTCCCTTCCCCAGCCGCCTTTGCCGCCAGTGTTATTCCGCGCTCATCACTCAAGGCGATGGGAATTAACATCACACCTCAATACGTTTCTTCTCATGATTCCGTTTATCTGAATGTTGTCAAAGGGCTGTTTCCCGCCGGTGGAGGTATTGAACGTACATTAAATAACACCGATGGCACTGTGCGTGATGACCTAAAAATACTTTGGCGTACACCTGGTTATACTCCACACGCGTTTGCAACTCATCCTGATCTGCCAAAAGAGGTCAGTGAGAAAATAGCAAGCGCAATGCTCGCGCTCAACGATACTAACGCCGGGCAAACACTCTTAGCTCGTATTAAGTTCAAAGGAATAGAGGCTGCTCAAAATGAGGATTGGGATGACGTAAGAGCTTTGAATATTACCCTGCTCGATAAACTTCTTGAGCAATAGGTATATGTCATGTCTTTAAGATTAAAGACCATTTTTGGCGTCGCGCTGATTGAAGCAATATTGCTAGCAATATTGCTGTCATTGACACTCAATTACCTTCGTACCACCAACTTTGACGGTCTAGATCAACGGGCTTACTCAACCTCAGCGTTATTTGCATCTACAGTAAAGAATGCCGTGCTGTCGTACGATCTTGCAACGGTTGAATCATTCACAAAAGAGCTAGTGAGCCAAGACAGCATCGACTATGTCGCGGTATTCGGAGATGCAGGACAGCTTCTCTCTGGCGTGGGCGAGCTTCCCGATGATTTTGATCCTTCGCGTCTTGAACGAAACTCCAGTGAAGTAAACGATGGTATTTTTGATGTTTCAAGCCCCATCGAAGAATCAGGGATACTCTTTGGTTCTGTCTGGCTGGGTTATGATATGTCTGCATTAAACACAGCAATCAATGATGCAAAAAAATGGAGCACCTTCATTGTTGTTGGCGAGATGACATTGGTGGCCCTGTTCTCATACGTCCTAGGGGCATATTTGACTCAACGCCTTAGTGAACTCCGCAATGCAGCAGATGTGATTGCTGCTGGTGGACGTGATATAAGCATACGTGACCAAGGCAAAGATGAACTGGCGACCGTATCGCGCGCATTCAAAAACATGGTCGACCAAATCAAATTATCCGAAAGCAAAGCAGAGCGTTACTATCGAGAACTCGAACAAGTTAATGAAACTCTAGAAACTCGAGTGAAAAAGCGCACACAGGCTTTACTTGATGCAAATAATCAACTTACCGCCACAAACGAGCGACTGAAACGTACGCAGAAAAAACTGGTTGAGTCAGAAAAAATGGCGTCAATCGGTACGATGGCAGCAGGCGTTGCACATGAGATTAACAATCCAGTGGCGTCTGTAAACAGTAACCTTCAAATGTGTCAAAAATACTTAGCGACCTACCAAGAATGGCTTTCACAAAGCGAGCAGTTACACCAAAAACAAATCACTGACGAGGATAAAGAACAGTTAGCGCGCTGGAAACAAGAACATTACGTTGAGTACCTCGATGAAGACTTCAATGACAGTTTGAATGACGCAATGATCAGCGTTGAACGTGTACGCAACATCGTGACCGCACTGCAGCAATACGCCAACAAAATCAACCAAGAAAAAGGGATGCGTAAGCCAGTCTTCCTCGATCAACTTCTGTCAGAATGCATAAGTACACTCCCTCGCCCTGAAAAAGTACAGGTTTCTCTGACAGCGACATTGTCCCAACTCCCTCCGCTACTGATTCACCAAGACGATTTCCGCCAACTGTTCACAGAGTTAATTAAGAATTCAATACAAGCGTGTGCACGTCAAGATGATGAAGCTCAAGGAACGATCGAAATTTCAGCGGAGGAAACCGAACACCATCTAATCGTCTCGGTAACCGATAATGGCCAAGGTATTTCTGATGACAACCTGAAACGTATTTATGATCCATTTTTCACTACACTACCGGTTGGGCAAGGGATGGGATTGGGCCTCACGTTTGCCTATAACATCGTCCATAGCCATGAGGGCATTATGCATATCGAAAACCGAGGCTCTGAAGGTACCTCGGTGCTGCTAACATTCCCAATATCTATTATGGCGAATACCGCAAATGATACTGCAAGCAATGCCTAGCCTGATACGTATTGTATCTATGAATACTGTTGGGAATACTGTTGGGCTGGAGTGAGAAATGAGTATTACCCCATTATTCAATGACACACTCCCCTTGGTATTTCCTAACTTCAATTAGAACCAAGGGGAGAATTATTTTATATTTAACCTAGGTCGAATCTAGATATAGACAGCGATGGGTACCGATACGGAAGCTTCAATTTGCTTTAATCGGCTCAACATTGCCGGAGTGATTTTTTGCCCTGCTGATAGCATCATTTGACCATTTGGATGATAAACGTCTTGCTTTAGTACCGCACCGATTTTCAGCTCGTCCAGCCCGACGCAAAGATCAACATTCGACTGTTCAACGTCATGCTTTAATACGTCGATAAAATGCTTAACAACATCAGGATCATATAAGCCGCCCGCGTGCTGACTCAGGAAAGCTCGTGCACTACTTGGTTTTAGACGACCAGAGTTTTGTTCGCTAGAAACAAAAAACTCGTAGTTCTTTACAACACGTATAATACGTGCACCGATTGGGATTGCATCGCCTGCTAAATGATCTGGACTCCCGGTACCATCAAAGTTTTCGTCTTGGTGACGAATGATATCAACCAAAGGCGCGAAGCGTTTAATCTGGCCAATAATAATCGCACCGACTTCCGCATTCGCAGGTGGTGCCAAACGAATTTGAGTACCATCAGAACGTGCAGTAGTGTGTCTCATGTCGTGAGTATCACTGCGTTCAATTAACCCAATTTCGTGTAAAAGCGCGCTCAAATAACACTGTGTCACTTGTGCTTCTGACAACCCCATTCTGATTGCAATGAGTTTTGTGTACTCCGCAATACGATCATTCTGTTTATGCGGCTGCCCTGTCGCATGTTGTATGATGGCAGACAAAGCCGCGAGGATATCTTTAAATGTGCGGGTACGATTCGCCAACAAGACTTCCAGCTTTTTGTTCGACTCTTGCAACGCAGCCGTTCGCTGTTTCACTCTGTCTTCTAATACGTTGTTCCACTCGCTCAGCTGTTCGTTCTTTTGTTGCAGCTCTTCGGTTAATGCCTGTTTCTGCAAACGTAACTGAAACAACTCTGATGCCTGTGATAGTGTCTGCTTTAAGCTCTCATTGTCCCACGGCTTAGCGAGATAAGTCTGAATACCTCCTCCATTCACCGCCCGGATCGTTGATTCGATATCACTGTAACCCGTCAGTAAAAAGCGGATAGAATCAGGTCTTATCGCTTTCGCTTTGGTCAGAAACTCGGCGCCGTCCATTTCAGGCATTCGCATATCCGAAATAATGATCGACACATCATTATCCGCTAAATGATCCAGTGCTTCGTGCCCACAAGTAAAAGACACAACATCGTAGTCATATCTCAGAACCCGAGTCAGAGACTTCAAAATGTCTGGTTCATCGTCCAGTAGCAACAGCTTCAATTTTTCTACTGGAGAGTTCAGGTCGTCGTTCATATATCGGCTCCTGCAACACAGTGTGTTAGAAATACATTACCTTCATCCATGAATGGTATAAGACTGATTTAATTAGTTATTTTCACAACTAAACGTCAACGGTTTATCAACATGCTTTTACTTAGCCACCGCTTGTGCTTCTTGTTCGTTCGTTTTGTGGACTGGGAGAGTAATCGTAAACGTCGTTCCTACTCCGACTTCACTCTCAACCTCAATCTTGCCTTTGTGCTCATTGATGATTCCATAGGAAACCGACAGTCCTAATCCAGTCCCATGACCAACTGGCTTGGTCGTAAAAAAAGGTTCGAATATATTGGTTAAGTTCTCTTCAGGGATACCGGTACCGTTGTCTTGGATCTTAATTTGAACATAGTCGTCGTTAGTTGATTGCACGCTGACTCGAATAACACCGTTCTCCTTAATCGCTTGGCTCGCATTGACCAGAAGGTTAAGGAAGACCTGATTGAGCTGCATAGGTTGGCAATAGACAAGCGGCAGGTCGTCGTCATATTCCAGCTCAACTGTTGCCGTATATTTAATTTCATTGTTAATGATACGTAGCGTTGAATCTAATCCTTGGCATAAGTCGCTGTAAGCCCATTCTGAATCATCAGCATGCGAAAACTCTTTGAGGTTTTTCACGATTGCCATCACGCGTGAAGAACCTTCAAGTGACTCTGAAATCAAGTCCGTGACGTCTTCCAGCACATAAGCTAATTGTGACTGCTCCATCAACGTACGCTTCTTGGCAACCAGCGCTTCGTCGTCCGTATCATCAATCACTTGCTCTAACGATTTCACCACTTCCGTAATCTTGCGAAAGTAGTCATCTAACGTCTGAATATTCGACGTGATAAAACCCAATGGGTTGTTAATCTCATGCGCAATACCCGCCGATAATTGGCCAATAGAGGCCATTTTTTCGGATTGTAGTAATTGGCTCTGAGCCTTTTTCAAGTTGATCAGTGTTTTTTTCAGTTCATTCTGCTCACGACGAAGACGACGTGACAATGTCGTCAGGTCATTTTGCTGACACGCCTGAGTCGTCAGGTCATAAACACAAATGCACACGTGGTCGAGTGAACCGTCCTGAGTGTGGATAGGAATAAACTCTAAGTTCTGGAACATCACATCTTCTTGCCCCGAGACTTGGCGCGAAGACTGAAATGGCAGTACGTGAGGCGCTTGCTCCCACGAAGAAAAGCTGGGCGATTCGATTACAAAAGCAGTATCAATCTTTCTCTTCAATACAGACGCGCCATCAGGGAACACTGTCAGGACATTTTTACCAACTATATCTTCTTTCGCTAATCCAGAACGAGTCTGAAAATAGGCATTCGCCATTGCAATAGTGTAGTCTTTACGGACGATACATATGGCCACAGATAGTTGATTCAGCAAATCCGAGAGTGCTAACTTTGCTTTCATAATCTCTCCTTCCTAGAGCCATTCATCCAACCGCTTCACCACGACATTAAATCCATCTTCTGAAAAGCAAATAATGGTCTTGGTTTCAAAACTTACGGACTCAACGAGAAACGACACGTGCAGTACAAGTGCTTGCTTCCATTTGTTCTTGGGTATCGGTTGGCGCGCCGGCGAATACATGACGGGAGGCTGCGTTCTCGTCGCTAGCTGAATTTGCTCACATAATCCCCTCAAGCTTGCCCCCGACAGAATGTTCGAGATTTCCAATAGACAGTCTTTAAATGTTTGGCTATCAATCGCGTTTTCATCGTCAAGATCAAGCAACTCACCTGCGAGAGTTCTCCCACCTTGTTTGGTCAACTGGGTTATCACTTCCCCTGCCATCTGTCCAAAGAAGGGTTGGCGCGTGAAGTAGTACTCATCAAGATCACCAAACATTTCCATCAGTCTTTCAGGCGATGCAAGATCGATACTGGGAACAGTTAAGGTCACAGGATGATTAGATAACATGGCAAGCTTACATGCCGCTTGTCCCATTGAAATATTGAGTAACTCTTTGAGAGAGTCTTCATGGTCAGCACTGAGTATTTGATTCATATCAGGCCTACCTCATGTAACACCTGACGCAATGAGGTTGCGTCTAACGGTTTTTTTAGAAACGAAACAGCACCAAGCTCCATAACTTTTTGTTGTGATGCTGGCTGGATATCAGCACTAATGACGAAAACAAAGTTTCTTGCAGCCTGTTTTTTCAACTCAGAAAGGACTTCAAACCCATCCATCTCTGGCATGGTTAAATCCAAAAACATCACATCAGCTTTGCCTTCACGAAACTTTTCCAACGCTTCTAATCCATTAGCAGCTTCATGTACGTTGTCGCTTAACTCCGGAGGAAGTGCACGTATAACCGCTTTCCTCGACATTTTGGAGTCATCAACAATAGTAATCGAAACGGACGACATACCTTCCTCCTACTCTACTGGTGATAACAAAGGTTTAGACAACATGACGAGATTATCAGGCAATGAATCATACCAATCATTCAATGACGCTTCTGACCGCGCCTCTAGAAAGGTTTCAGCAAACTTAACAATATGACAGATGTCCCAACGGGTCGGGTCTTCGCCAAGTTCGGCGCGACCCAACTCCAACACGGCTTCGGCAACTTGTAAATCATAGCCCCACAAAATCAGAATATAGGCACTGATGACATCGCTATCCTGATACTTATGCTGTAAAGCCAGTGGGTTGTCCTTGCAGACTTCAGGTACGTGACCCATTTCTCGCATGGTCAATTTGCCGATAGAAGAGAGTAAACATACCAAATACAATTTTTCTTGCTGTTCACTATCCCACCCAAGCATTTTAGCAATAGTCACTGATACGCTAGCGAGATCCCGATGGTGCAGCACTATGCGTTCGTGTTCGGTATTCTTCAGTCGTTTAAAACAATGGCGACTCAACATCGCAAGTGCAAAAGCGCTCACAACACTCATACCCAGTCTTGAGACAGCAGTGTTGAGAGAACTGGTTTGTGTTTCAAATCCAAAATAAGCAGAGTTAGCTGCTTTGAGGACTTGGCCTACCAACGGAGGTTCGTTTGCCACTATTTGTGCAAACTCAGCACAACCGCATTGGTCATTTTTAATACAACGCTCAAGTTGTTTGACGATACCAGGCATAACAGGCAAGGTTTCGATACCTGCTAGCTTCTCTCGACACAAAGAAGAAAATGGAAACGTTCTTAAGCGCTCTGCACACGTTAAAACCTGTTCGAAGTCCTTCTCAGTGAATGGTTTGGGTAAGATGAAATGCGTCCAGTTGTTGCTCAACGCATCAATCTCGAGGGTCGTATCACCGGTAATCAAAGCTCGTGTACTATTGGGAAACTGTTTACGTACTTGGACTAGCAGCTCGTCCCCTCTGATTCCCGGCATCAGTAAATCACAAAGGACTAAATCTGGAGATGTGGTATGCGACGTCACATAGTCTAGCCAAGAAATCGGCTCTTCAATTAGCGTAACAGACCATTCAGGCCTGAGTCGTCTCAGCAACCGACTGGCTGCTTTCAACATGAATTTATCATCATCAATGTACAGAACATGAAAACCACTACTTGCCATATCTGCTCGCTTTTGGTCCTACCGCACTAAGTTTGCACGCGGATTCGAACGCAAACTTACTCCCTATCTTGAGCATAGTTAAGAACTAAAGTTTTGCAGGCAGATCACCAACTTGTATGAACATTTGTGGTTTAGAGCACAGCGTACAATGATATTTATTTGTACCGATGGAAAATTTTGCCGTACTTCGTCACGAAAAGAGCCGAGAGAATATCGTCAAGTATTAACACTTGAGTGTGAAGCTAGGGTCACACTCATGCATAGGCTGGGATATCTATGAGTAACGGCAACTTCGGTCTATCTCTTATTGTGAAAAGCGCACCGCCTGAAAATGAGGGTTCGTGACTAATACATCTAAACTAACGAGCGTGTCGAGCTCTATTAATGTGTGTTCGCCGTTTTGATCGATTTTTATGCACTCTTGACGAGCGTTATTACGTGCAGTATCCAATGCAACGCACTCCAACACTTCGCCTGATTTGAGTGTCAGTTTAATTGGGTAACGATACATACATGCGATTTCGATGTAGTCATATTCATTGCAGCTAATCATTAACGTCTTCCTATTTTCGGCTGTGCTGAGTCTACTTTATGCCCAGATTGCGGTCTTTTGCTATGTATTATTCATCAAGGTTGGAGAATAGACAGATGAAAAAGGCGGAATCTTTCCTGCTATTCTTTATTTGATTTCGCTGTCCTTATACAATGCGGACAAATTGGATAAAACGGATTAATCATGGCAAAACTAACGCTACAAGAGCAGATGCTAAAAGCTGGCTTGGTGAATGAGAAAAAGCTGAAGAAAGCGAAGAAAGGTTCTAAAAAATCTCGCGTACAAGCACGTGAAGTAAAAGCCGCAGTCGAAGAGAACAAACGCCTGCAGCAGCAACGCGACAAAGAGCTGAGCACGCAACAGAAAGAGCAACGCTTAAGCAAAGAAGTTCAGGCTCAAATCAAGCAGTTGATCGAAATGAACAAGATTGATTTAGCTGACGGTGACATTAAGTACAACTTCACCGATGGTACGCTGGTTAAATCACTTTACACACCAGCTCTTATCCGCGACCAACTTGTTAAAGGCATTCTCGCGATTGCGCGTTATGAAGAAAGCTATGTAGTGATTCCGAGCAGTGTGGCAAACAAGATTGCACAACGTGATGAGCAAGTGATCATTGCACAAAACGAAACTGAATCGGATGCGGTGGACGAGGATGACCCGTACGCGGATTTCGTCGTACCAGACGATCTAATGTGGTAATCACCAACAACACAAACCCCAAAGCAAAAAGTAGCCCACATTGGGCTACTTTTTTTATGATGACATCTACCAGCGATTACCGCTGAGCGATAATAAACGCTTCTTCTACTGGCATAGGTTTATAGAAGTAAAAACCCTGAATCTCCTCGATGTTCCAGTTTCTCAACTTACGCACCTGAGACGCTGTTTCAACGCCTTCCGCAACTGTGGTCAAACCAAGCTCCTGCGCCATTTTAACGATATTCCGAATAAGAATTTTAGCGCGTTCGTTTTGGTCCAATTGGTCGATATACGACTTATCCAGCTTAACGATATCCAGTGGGAAACTGCACAATGTACTGAACGACGAGTAACCTGTCCCAAAGTCATCCAACGCGAGTTGAATACCCAGAGACTTAATCTCTTCCATTCGGCTGATCACTTCGGTTTCTACACCCATCAGCATGCTTTCTGTCATCTCTACCACTAATTGGCCCGCCTGAACTTGGTGCCGAGCGGTGACTTCTTCTAAGTATTTCACTAAGTGGGTGTGATAGAAATGCGTTGAACTCAAGTTAACATGAACCGTTACCGGACGAAGATTCGCGTTACCACGTTGGGTATTTACTTTTTCGATAAACTGACAGGCTTGTTCAATAATCGATTCACCTAGCTCAATTTCAAGATTGTTCTGCTCAGCTAGTGGAATAAATACGCCCGGAGAAACAATACCCAGCGTCGGATGAAGCCAACGTGCCAGGGCCTCAAAGCCATTGATCTCACCGGTTTTGGTATCCACAATCGGCTGATAATACGCTACGATTTGTTGCTCTCGAATTGCACTTGCCAGCTCACGGCAAATATCAGAAGAAAGTTTCGCGCGCTCAAAGATCTCTTTTCCGACCTTAATGATTTTTAACGTCGACTCTTTACTCGCTTCATTTTGTACTGCGTGTACAGCCGCTTGGAGTAAGTAGTCAAGTTCTTCATGAGTGATTTCTGGGTCTAAAATTGCAGCTTGGGCACTCAAGTCCAGCTCCACGCCCAAGATCTGCTTCTTGGATGACAACTCGTCTAACACACGGGTAGTACCATGAACCGCTTCTTCGCACGCTTTGTAATCTGGGATAAGTACAACAAACTCGTGCACGCTAATGCGGCCTACCTGAAACTGCGGTAGATGATTGACAAACATAGAAGCGATATAGCGAATGGCATCGTCAAAAATTTGGTTGCCGAACACTTCTGACACCACTTTTAAACGTGGAATACTGATGTAAATAAAAGAGAACTGGTTTGGTGTAGAAACGATAAAGTTGTTCGCTTTATCGAAAATGGCTTTACGATTGCTGAGCTCGGACAAGTAGTCTTGTTCACTCAGTGTCTCAATCAACTGCTCTTGGAGTTTCTTCTCTCGTTGGTCCTGAATCGCCAGCATGATCGCATCTTCACCTTCATGCTGAATCAACGTCGTCTCAATCGAACACTCAACCTGTTCGCCTTTGCTTGTCAACACACAAGCTTCAAAATGCTTTTTGCCGCGATTAAATTCGCGATACATAATGTCCACTTGGCACTCTGGTTGGTCTTCATTTTCAGGACACAGTAAATCCAGCGGGTGTTGTAATACGTCTTCTTTCTCGTATTCAAGTAGCTCCAATGCGGTCTGGTTGATATCGATAATTTCTCTGTTACGTACCAGCACCATCGCAATATTACGACTTTGATATAAGGCTTCAAACTTTTGCAACGTATCTTTTAAACGCTCTTGAGCCATCGATGTGTTGCTAGATAGCGCCTGAAGAAGATGAGCTAAAATATCCAGCTCATCTTTGCTTTTCGACTCTGAACGCTCAAGTTGGTGAGTTGAGAATAACTCTTCAATGTGCTTTTCTAGATCAGAAAATCTCACCGCCACTTTCTTACGGAATATCAATAATGTAACCAACGAAATTACCGTGGTTGCGAAGATAAATGCGGCAAGCAAATACTTAAATAGTTGGCTGCCTTTCATATAATGTGTACGTTGTATTTGTGTGCACAATGTTGCGACCGGCTGCCCTGATAGCCCGGTCAACTCAGACCATTCGGTCAATGTTGTATCCGTTCTATCTAAATGAATGTGACCATCTCCAGTACTAGAGTACGACTCAGGGAGCCGTTCGATGACATTACTCCCAGTTAGAATATTTGAGTAATCCCCAGGAAAACGTGCCGAGAGGTTTTGACCCCAAATCATCCAACCAGAAGAAGCCGATGTCCCCTCACTGTTTCTGACCGGAGTTAAACTCACCGACCAAATGTTATCACCAAGCCATACTAAACCACTTTTGCTGACGCGCTTGCCATCTAAAGTTTGGTTCATTGCCTTAATGTAACTGACAACGTCGTCATGCGAAGATAACAAAGGAATTAGGTCAGCAAACTGGCTGTCCCCTTCGTAGCGAGATAAAGAAGTGACAATGTCACCCTTCAGAGTCATAAACAACATAAGATCGAGGTTCAACGCATCTAGCGTTTCTGCCATTAAGTTTCGTTCCGTGTAGGCTTCGACATCCGCACCGGAAAGTAACTCATGTGTTTCGTCCCACATCGCCCAATCGTAAGAATGCTCTTCTTGGCTGGTGACCATCATACTGATCACGCTACTCGCCTGCTTTCTAGCGGCTGCTATATCCGTCCTTTCTAGCTCATCTAAGCTGACCAAAAAGAAATAACGAATGATGAATAAGCTACTAAGGGTTACCCCAAGTAATCCTATGGCGAAATAGAGCGCGGTTTTGGTTTGCAAGTTGAAGTTCAGAAAGCGAAAAAATCTCATATGTCATTGTTATATTTTTATAATTACAAAGAGTTTATGAAATTTATCGATGTGCTGGTTTGATATAGTTCTAAATTATTGATTAATACGTCACAGTATCCTGTAAAAGTGGCGCTGAATTAAGAAACCAGCGCCCTATGAAAGTTGGCTAAAAGCCGCGGCTTTTCCAGAACTCGCCTTCGTCTCTGGCATAAACGTCGAATGTTTTGTCTGCGATCACTTTGCCGCCTAGCGTGATCGTCATGCGCCACTTACCGATGTTGGACTCCATACCATTGATTGGGTCGAGCAGTTGAATCGTGTCGCCTAAGTAGAAGTCCCAGTCATTGCTACCAACGTGCAAGTCACCGGTGAATGGTTCGAGTACCTGCCCTTTTTTACCCAGCACGCCAGGATGGTCAATGCAGAACTCAATCACCTCGCCCTTGGCTTTCTTGATATTGACGATGTAACCAAACTCAACCTCTTCATCGGCGGGTACTTTGGTGGTGAATTCTTGGATCTTCGGTAGATGCTTGGAATGAGAATCCCACTCTTTGTAAATGCCATAAGAAGTCATTTCTACTACTGGGGAACGCTTTGCCATTCTTGCCACCGCTTTTTCATTTTTTCGATTGTTTCAGGCTCAACGCCATGAATATTGCCAAAGTTCTCTGTGCATTCGATCACTTCCAGTTTCGCCCCGTAGCGCTTTGCCATTTTTAAGTAAGGCGCCATCTCCCAGCGACGAACAAAGGTATTGGAGACCACAACACTTTGCTTACGCGCCAAACTTTTCTCTGTCATCGACTGGCACCATTGATGCGCCAACGCGAGCTTTTCAGCTTGGTACGCATAACAGCCTTTGTTATCAACAAAGTACATATCAGCTTCGTAATGATTAGCGTGAAAGGTTTTCGCTAGAGTGCTTTTTCCTGAGCCGGGTAAACCACGAATAAGAGTCAGTTTGAGGGTCATCAAATGTGAGATTAGAGTTTGTTTGCCCGAATCATAATATGAAATGGCTCTAAATTGCTATCGACAAGCCGATCTTATTGGGTTAAGTTTAGATGTATAGACGTCCATAAATAATGCTTAGGGAGTAAGCTGTGCCTATTAAGATCCCCGATCAATTACCTGCAACTGACGTATTAAGACAGGAACACATATTCGTCATGCCGGAATCTCGTGCTTCAACGCAGGAGATTCGTCCGCTCAAGGTTCTGATCCTCAATCTTATGCCTAAGAAAATTGAGACGGAAACTCAGTTCCTACGTCTGTTGTCCAACAGTCCGCTACAAGTCGATATCGAGCTTCTGAGAATCGACGACCGCCCGAGTAAAAATACCCCAACCGAACACTTGGATAATTTTTATCGTCAGTTCGAGACCATCAAAGGACGAAATTTCGATGGCCTGATTATTACCGGCGCGCCGCTAGGCTTAGTTCAGTTTGAAGATGTGATCTATTGGGATCACTTACAAACGATTATGAGCTGGGCAAAAGACCACGTTACCTCAACATTGTATGTCTGTTGGGCAGCGCAAGCGGGTTTGAAGCTGCTTTACAACCTGCCAAAACGCACCCGTAAAGAGAAGTTATCAGGCGTGTATCACCACGAGATCCACCACCCGTATCACCCAGTTTTACGCGGTTTTGATGACACATTCTTAGCGCCACATTCGCGCTACGCGGATTTCTCGCAGGAATACCTAGAGGAACACACTGACCTAGATATTCTTGCTACGTCTGATGTCGCAGGTGTTTATCTCGCATCGACCAAAGATAAGCGTAATGTGTTTGTCACCGGGCATCCGGAGTACGACCCGTTAACACTGCACAACGAGTACATCCGCGATTTAGGCGAAGGTATGGAGCCGGCGATTCCGGTTAACTATTACCCGAACAACAACCCAGATAATAAGCCAAGCGCAAGCTGGCGAAGCCACGGACACCTTCTGTTCGCAAATTGGCTCAATTACTGCGTTTACCAACAAACTCCATACGATCTCGACCACTTTAGCGAAGCCAACTTCACTAAAGACGACGATTAAACCATCCAACAAAGGGCTTACTTCAAGCCCTTTTGTTTTCTCTGCCTTTTCATTCTGGCGATAATTGCCGTGTCAGTCGCATACTTCCGTTATGCACCTAATCACAAGCCTTTGTTTACGTTATACATGCTACTAAATTCTTCAGGGTAGAAAGATATTATGCGTCGTTTAGGAATTCTGTTGGCGATCACTTTATCAGGCTGTGTCACTGTGGAAACGAGTAGCAACTCGGAACCCGTCGCCGAACCAAAAGAGCGTGCAGAAGCGCGAATTGCACTGGGTATTGGCTACCTAGAGCAAGGCAACATGTACAAAGCGCGAGAAAATCTAGAAAAGGCGATGGAACACTACCCTGGCTACTACCGAGCTCAGCTCTCGATGGCGCACTACTTCGAAAAAGTCGGTGAACCAAAATCTGCACGACGCATGTATGAAACGGCGCTAAGGCAGCACCCACGCAACGGTAACGTACTCAATAACTACGGCACTTTCCTGTGTAAGCTCGGTGACTATGACAAAGCCGATAAGTTTTTTAGGAAAGCCGTTGAGCAGCCCTATTATTACCTCATTTCCGCCAGCTACGAAAATGCCGCGTTTTGTGCGTTGAAAGCTGGAAATGTCGAACAGGCGAAAACCTACTTCAGTCGCACACTAGACCACGACCCAAACCGAGTCCGAGCACTGCTTAACTTAGCAAAACTAGAGATAGATGCTGGCGAGTTTACCGAAGCTAGAATTCGACTAATGAAGTTTAATCAGAGATACGGAGTGCAAAAGGCGTCACTACAACTGCTGGCAGAATTAGAGAGCAAAGCCGGAAACGAAGTATTGGAGCAGAAATATCGTAAAACGCTTGAACAGTTGGGATAAACTATTTTCTATGTCGGTGGTGCGTCCTGCGCCTCCGACGTACTCTGGAAGCGCGTAAGATCTTCTTGTGTTCTTTGTACAGAATTCGAATGAACCCGACTAATCCAATGATTAACAGAACGCTAAAGAGCCATAGAAAACTGGTGCAAAACCACTCTGGCTGACAGGGCATATAAATTTCAAAGTCCATACACCCTCTCCTTTATCAACTCTTCAGTTTTAACCAATCTTGACGCTGCTCAGGCGTTTTGAACGTCCAAGCGACAAAGCGACTCACTTTTTGTCCTTGACTCATTTCAACAATCTGAACTTCTGCTGCTCCTGCTTTCTCAAGGTTTTTGCGCATCCAACGCACATTGTCCTTTTTCGAAATCAGTGTTGAGAACCAAAGTACTTGGTCAGCAAAGTCTCGACTTTCAAAAGCCATGTTCTTGATGAACGCGGCTTCGCCACCCGGACACCAAAGCTCAGCATTCTGACCACCAAAGTTGAGTATAGGTGATTCTTTCAGCTTGAGATTTTGACTTGCTTGGCCTCTTTTGGCTTTGTTAGCCGATAGATTTTTCAATTTGCGATCTGTGCCTTGCTGGGCTTCTTGCAGAGACTTATGGAATGGCGGGTTACAAGTCGTCAGATCGTAATGCTCGCCCGGCTGAATGATGCCTTTGAAAAAATGGCGGCTATCACTTTGCAGTCGACATTCGATCTTACCTTTCAGACCTTTATTCTGCTGTGCAATCAAATTGGCGTTTTTCACCGATACTGGATCAACATCAGACCCCACATACGTCCACCCGTATTGTGTGCTACCGACAATTGGATAAATGCAGTTGGCACCCACGCCAACATCCAATGCACGAACCAAGTTATGCTTTAACGACTTAGACTCTTTCGTCAACAATTCCGCTAAGCGGTGCACATAGTCTGCACGACCCGGAATGGGTGGACAAAGATAACCCTGAGGGATATCCCAAAAAGTGACACCGTAATGATGAGCTAACAACGCCTTATTCAACAACTTAACCGCGACAGGATCAGAAAAGTTGATGCTCTGTTCACCTTTCGGATTCTTGATCACAAAAGGTTTCAACTCTGGCAACGCTGCGGTCAACTTAGGAAAATCATAACGCCCTTGATGTGCATTTCGAGAATGCAGTCCCGCTTTCCCTTTGACGGTGGTCACTTTCATCTCACGGGTGTTGACCGTCGGTTTCGCTGATTTGTTTGGCTTGGCTTTGGCTCGGTTTGGCTTATTCGCTTGGTTCATTTCGGTTCATTCTGTTTAGCGGTTTCAAGGTAAATCATAAACAAACGAGCATCCAGCTCTAGCTGATGGTATTCCGGTTCCATGTGACAACACAGCTGATAAAACGATTTGTTGTGCTCTTTCTCTTTTAGATGTGCCAGTTCATGCACGACTAACATGCGCAACAACGGCTCTGGAGCATTTCTGAACACGCTGGCGATGCGGATTTCGTTTTTAGATTTGATTTTTCCACCATGAACTTTCGCGACATAGGTATGTAGGCCAAGTGCATTATTGATAAGGTGGATTTTGCTGTCATACACCACTTTACTTAGCGGCGCGGTTTTCTTCATGTAACGATTTTTGATCGCCATGGTGTATTCAAACAGCGCTTTTTCACTCTTAATGGTATGGTTCTCAGGGTAGCGGTTTTCAAACCAGGCTTTCAATCGACCAGACTCCACCAGCTTAGTCACCGGCGCCGTTATGTGCTCTGGGTATCCCTGAATATATCGAAGTGCAGGATTCATTATCCAATTCATCAGCTGTTTGAATTAAAGAGGCGTAAGTCTACCCGATTCAGACTTGCCATTCATCGTCTTTTCATTACACTTCACCAGACTCAGAATTAGGAGCTCACGAATGAAACGACTTGTACTGTACGTTAAAGACAAATGCCCGCACTGCAAAGATGCGCAGCGTTATCTTGACTCCAAAGGTTACCAGTACCGTTTAACCAACGCGAAAATGCAACGCGGACGTAAAGAGTTGGACGCCATCGGCGCGCGCTCTCTACCTGTTTTGAAGATCGGCGACCGCTATATGATCGGCTGGAATCCGAAAAACTTCGAGCGCATGTATAAAGACAGCTAAGCTACTTTGCGCGGTCATTCCAGCACCGCGCTTAGATAGCCAACTCCAGCCTATCAGTTCATATCCGTCATGATTTGCGCTTTGTAACACTGCGCGCTGTCATCAAATACAAACTCTAACTCGTTTTTGATGCTCTCGAGCTTGTCCTTTTGATAGTGTGAGACATACAGCAATTGACTTAGATTCTCGCGGGCGATTAACTCTAGCGCGTTTTTGACTAAGCGACGCCCTAAATAATCCAACCCTTGGTATGGTTCATCTAGAATCAGCAAAGCGGGCTGTTTGACGATTGCCCGTGCGATTAGCAGTAGGCGCTGTTGTCCATACTCCAACGAGCGGAACGACACATTGGCGTACTCTGTCATATGTAGGATTTCCAACCACTCGCGAGCAATTTGAATCTCTTTTTTTGACGGCTGCTGATACAAGCCAATTGAGTCGTAAAAGCCTGAAAGGATCACTTCTAAGGCGTTACAACTCACGCGGTACTGTAAATGCAGTGCGGAAGAGACCATACCGATGTTCTTCTTGATCTCCCAAATCGTTTCGCCGCTGCCACGCTTTTTACCGAAGATATCGATGTCGTTGGAATAACACTGAGGATGATCACCAAAGATAAGCCCTAACAGGGTACTTTTACCACAGCCATTCGGGCCTTTGATTTGCCAATGCTGGCCGTTTTCTATGCGCCAGTTAAGGTCGGTGAAAATGGTTTTATCCGTGTACTCTACTCGCCCACTACGGATTTCAAAGACAGGATTGGAGAAATAAGGATCGTGCTGGTGACGATGGATAAGCGCCAGCATCTCTTCACTTTGCTGTTGAGATTGTGATTTGATTTGCGCAATGACCGGATGGTTTTCCCACTCGCTCTTGCCCATCACACTCTCTAAATGGCCGTGATTAAACAGCGCGATATGCTCTACCCAATCTGGCATGTCTTCTTCGCGGTTGAAGGTCACCAACAGCTGAGTGGTTTTCGCCAGCTCAGTCAGGTAAGTCGCAAGCGTTGCTCGGTGTGCAATATCCAAACCCGTAAATGGGTTGTCCAGCACCAGTAATTCAGGCTGAGTGGCTAACGCGCGCGCGAGCATCACACGCCTTGTTTCGCCAGTAGAAAGCACCCGAAAACCGCTCGATGCTAAGTGGGACAAGTCTAAGTCTTCGATTAACTGCTCGGTTAGCTCTTTATTTTGGCATTGGTCAAAAATCAATGAATAAACGCTACTACCTTTATCAATTCGGTCCAGAAAATCAGTGTCGTCTTTGGCGATCTCGTCTTCCAATAATCGCTGTTGTTCAACCAAAGAGACTTGGGCAACTTTACCTTCTCCCTTGCTAACGACACCCGCAGTTACGTCTAATTCTTCGCACAACAAGCATCCTAGCGCTGAGCCAATATCGCCCTCGGTACTAAATACCCCCCAAGATTCATTGTCGGCTATGTTCCAGTTATCGATGGTTAAGCGGTTGGTTCCCGAATCTACGCTCAGGTCTTTGATGTTGATTTGCATGGTTAGGCTTCCTTACCCTCGTTCTTTTTAGAGTTTTAGACAAACTACTGTAATCAATCAGTTGGTGCGATTAAGGATGTAAAAAACGTGATATTGGCATCTTTCAATCCGTTTATTATTTATGCGCGGCATACTGCTTAACGAACTCAATAAAGGTGCGGTCAGCAACAGAAAGATAGCCGTCCCTGCGCCAAGCAAGGGCGAGGTTGAGTTTTACCCGTTCGTCAAATGGCACGGCCACGACTTCCGATTCGTGCTCGGTCACCAATTCGAGCAAAGCGGTAATCGCAAACTCGTGTTTAACGATACTCAAGATCATCGGCAATAGGTTCGTCTCAAACGAGAACTGCATTTCAGTACCGTATTGCTGCGCTTTCTTCTCGATAAAATCACGATGAAAGTAACCACGTTGGAACATCACCAGTTCGTGCTCAAAGAACTGCTCAAAGCTGATGGTGTTTTGCTTGGCGATTGGGTGCTGCTTGCCGACCACCGCGACCATTTCGCTGTCGAGTAACGAGTCTACTTCCAAATCATCCGGTACGTTTTCGTTATTGATCACCCCGATATCGAGTTCACCATTGAGCAGCATTTGTTTGATTGATCCAGTGCCCGCATCAACCAAAGTGAGTTTTAAGTTTGGGTAGCGCATCTTAAACGCCATCATGATCTCTGGGAAAAAGTAGGATCCCATCATACTTGGTGCGCCCAAACGCACTTCACCTTTCTCCAGCCCTTTTAGCTCATCAATCGCCAGTTGAGCGTCTTCGAGTTGCTGCAGAACCCGCTTGGCGTGTTCATACAGCACTTTGCCTTCATCGGTCAGAGTCACTTTACGTTCTTCACGGCGAAACAGCTCAACGCCCAATTGCTGCTCAAATTTCTTAATTGAAATACTCAGTGCGGGCTGGGCAATGTGCAACGCTTTCGCGGCGAGCGTGAAGTGATTGTGCTCGGCAACAGCAACAAAATGGCGTAGGTGTTTGGAGTCCATAACTCTCGATATATAAAATATATGATGTCGATATTTTTAATATATTTTATCAATCCAATATCCACTGATACATTGGTCACACTATCCACACAATAGCTAACGGCAAAATGATTGAATCCGGCACGAAAGAGTATCGACAAGTCACCCTATGTTTGGCATTGGGCTCTTTCCTTGTATTTTGTAACTTGTACTTATTCCAGCCGATGCTGCCTTACATGGCGCAGCACTTTGCTGTGAGTGAAACACAGATCAACTGGATCTTTGCCGCTTCAACACTGGCGCTTTCTGTTTGTTTAGTACCTTGGGCGGTCGCTTCTGAGTCTTTTGGCCGCCGCAACGTAATGTTATTTGGCTTGCTCGCTATGCCTGTCATTGGTATCGCGATGCTGCTTAGCCAGACGTTAATCAGCATTATCATACTCAGAGCGATCATGGGTATTGCCCTAGCCGCGTTTGCTTCGGTGGCCGTGGCTTACATGGTGGAAGAGCTCTCAGAGCAAGCATTTAGCCGTGCGATTGGCGGCTACATCGCCGCCAACTCATTGGGGGGTATCGTAGGGCGAATCGCTGGCGGTACGTTAACCGATGCATTTGGCTGGCAACAAGCGGTGGTTGTTATCGCCGTTGTGACACTCATTGCGGGCATTGCCGTTGCGTACCTACTACCAAAGCAGCAACACTTTACGCCACAGCGTGGCATGCTGCGTTATCACAATCGAGCCTTGGTCAAACATCTTCAAAACAAGACCATCTTAGTTGCGATGCTGATCGGCGGCGTCAACTTTGCTCTGTTCGTCAACCTCTACTCGGTAATGGGCTTTAGAATGGTCGCAGAGCCGCATTCCCTACCGATTGGTTTAGCGTCTTTGATCTTCCTGTGCTATCTGGCTGGCACGCTCAGCTCAAAGCTTACCTCGGTGTGGAACAAACACTACGCGCCGATTCCGGGTATGGTGGTGGGCTCTTTGATTAGCTTATCCGGCATGTTACTCGCTTACTTCGAGAGTATTCCAGCGATGGTCATTGGTTTGATGTTGATAAGCTCGGGCGCGTTTTTCACTCATACACTTGCCTACGCTTGGGTGAGCCAAAAAGCCACTCACGCGAAAGCAACCGCAACGGCACTCTACTTGGTGCACTACTATGTCGGTGGTAGTTTGGGGGGCTTCTTCCTAATTTATTGCTGGCAACATGGTGGCTGGGGAACGGTGATTCAGGGAGGCTTAGCACTTTACGCTGCTTTATTTGCGCTGTTTTTCATCTTGTCTAAGACCTACGCAAATAGCACACAAAGCGCGCCACAATCCAGAGATTCTGCTATTCTTCCAGCAAATTCAAATCTGGAACCAAAATGACAATGAATCGCTCAACGGTTGAGATCGCTGAACAAGTAAACCAATGGCTCAACGATGTGGTTATCGGGCTCAACTTATGCCCTTTCGCGGCTAAACCTCAACGCAATAAACAGATCAAAATCTACGTCAGCGAGGCAAGCCAAGAAGAAGCGCTGCTAGAAGATATTCTTACTCAGTTGATGGAGCTGGACTCAACAACCGTAGAAGAGTTAGAGACAACACTGGTAGTTGTACCCAACATGCTAAGTGACTTCTACGATTACAACTTGTTTATTGATTGGGTTGAAACGCTGATTCGTCAGCAAAACTGGGAAGGTGTTTTCCAACTCGCAACTTTCCATCCAGACTACTGTTTTGGTGGTACAGAACCAGAAGACGATGAGAACTTAACTAACCGCTCACCATATCCAGTCTTCCATCTGATCCGTGAAGAAAGCATGGAAAAAGTACTCAGGCATTACCCAAATCCAGAAGCGATTCCTGATACCAATATTGCCCGTGTTGAATCACTGACCGATGAAGATAGACGCAAGCTATTCCCTTATCTCTTCCGGTAACATCGTCACTAAAAGAGCATCTTAGCGATGCTCTTTTTGGTTTCTGCCCAGCCATCACTATTACCCGCTCTATCTTGCATAAAAATGGCAGCATGCGCCCAGCTTTGGTAGTATTGCGCCACCATAAATTAATCAGGTTCAAGACATGCACCTTTCAAAACTTACCAACGAAATCTTTGAGCATCTTTACCGTGATATCACTGAATTCCGTAGTACTTTCGACCTTCCAGTCGCCTCTCCAGAAAGCTTAGATGAGAAAGCAGATACGCTGCACACGTCGCTAGCAATTGAAGAGCTGACTGAACTAGCCGAAGCGGATTGTAAAACAGAGCAAGCAGATGCGATCGTTGATAGTGTTTATGTCTTAATGGGTCGTCTGGTTCATTTGGGACACGATAAAATCGAAGATAACCTTGCGATTAACTACTTAATTGATCTGCTACTTAACGTTGCGGTAAACCGTGGCATCGACTTTGTCCCTTGTTGGGATGAAGTGCATTCAAGCAACATGAGCAAAGTATGTCGCAACGAGAAAGAGTACGCAGATACAGAAGCTTACTACGCTGAGCAAGGCATCAAGCTGATGGCGGTTCAGAAAGGCGATTACATCATCGCTAAGTGCGCGGAAGACTTCGTGTCTGACAGCAAAACTATTCGTCAAGGTAAGGTACTGAAATCGGTTTACTACCGCCCGGCGGATCTTGCGTCTTTGACGGCATAATCAAGATCGTCAGATAAAAAGCCGCCACCTTGGGCGAACCCTAGGTGGCGGAAGCTGCCATAAAACAAAGTGGCTTTAGCTATACCAATCGTAATGCTAACTGGTATGGGCCAATTTTCTGGTTTCCCTTCAAATTTGCCAAGCCTAACAAGAACGAGAATGTATCGATTTAACTAAAGCGATTAGCGTGCCAAGTTTGCCAACATTCGTAAGTTATTGATTTATGGTGCAGCTCGATTTTGTGTCCCTATTTGAGTTGATGAGGTTGAGCAAAGTGAGTGCAACTTGCACCACATTGAACACGCGGTTCCTCTGTTATTCGAAGATCAGTACGGGCTTTTCGTTAACCCACGCTTTAGTGACACTGGTTTTAAATACTCGAGCCAATTCTTCTTCGCTCAGCACATCTTCGGGGGTTCCCCATTGCTGGAGTACGCCATTATCCAGCATCAACACTTTATCTGCGTTGTGTAGAGTACGGTTAAGGTCATGATTCGACATCACCACTGCAATGCCCATATCAGCAACCGTGCGAATCAATTTATACAGCAACCCTTCTTGCCCGATATCTAACGGCGCAGCAGGCTCATCAAGCATCAGCACTTTAGCGTCTGGATTGAGCGTCGGCCAAACCTGAAGACAAATCGCGCATAGACGCACACGTTGCCACTCACCGCCAGAAAGGTGATGAATAGGTCGCATCAACTTGTCTTCGAGTTCAAGTAGCTGAGCGAGATCTCGCACCACACCATCGACGAGATCCAATTGCTTTTGAGCACGTGTGGGGACAGACAACATGAGATACTGTGCAACGACTAAGTTGAATGCAGGTCGGTCACTTTGGCTCAAAAAAGCGCGATAGCTCGCCAACGCTTCCACCGAAGCTTGCTGAACATTGAGATCCGCAATCGTGACGTCACCGCCATGTTCAAGCAAGCCTGAAATCGCCGACAAAAATGTACTCTTACCACTGCCATTCGGGCCGATAACATGGAGTATTTCACCCTGCTCTACTGTCAATGAGAGCGGTAAAAGGCGTGAGCCGACCGATAAACTACTAACGCGAATCATGATTCTTCACCAACATCCAAATGAAAATTGGTGCTCCGATTGACGTTGTCACTACGCCTAAAGGCAGCTCCGCTGAGTCGAGAGAGGTGCGTGCAATAATATCGGCGAAAACCAGCAGTGCCGCGCCGCTCAAAGCCGACATCGGTAACAAGTAGCGGTTTTCGCTGCCAAGTGAAAGGCGCAATAAATGTGGAACGACCAATCCGACAAAACCGATGACTCCGCCCAATGCCACTGCGCCGCCAACCAATACCGAGACGGCGAGGATCAGCTTCCATCGCACCGCTTCAACGTCAATGCCCAATTGTTTCGCGTGCGTTTCACCCATCATCAGTTTGTCTAGCACTTGTCCTTTAAAGCAAAGCCAAATCAACACTGGTAAGAGCATTAGCGTCAGAATATGGTGATACCAACTCGCACCACCAACACTACCCATTAACCAGTACATCAGTTGCCTTAAGCTCAGATCATCACTGAAATAGAACGCCCAGGTGACCACCGCGCCGCTCAAAATACCCAGAGCCACACCAACCAGCAGCAAACGCGTGGTGGTTAAACGGGCAACTTGTGCGAAAGAGACCAAAAGCAAAGTAAAGAGTAACGCGCCAACCACCGCAGCCAGCATAAAGCCGACAGGCGTAGCAAACACTGGAATGAAGAACAGCACCAACACCATCATTACGCTAGCGCCACCTGATATTCCTAGTACGCCAGGTTCAGCGAGCACATTGCCGAGCAGCACTTGCAATACCGCACCTGAGACAGCCAAAGCGGCACCAATGGCAATTGCCGTCAGCAATCGAGGTAAGCGCAATTGCAAGACCAGTTGCTCCATCAGCGGAGTCACTTCTGAAAACGGAGAGATAAAGACTTCACCTACCATCAGGTAGAGCAAAGAGAAAAGCAGAAGGCTCAGAATGGCCGCAATCGCGAAGAGGTTCCAACGGCGCTGCTTTCTGTAGATAAGTTGGCTAAATTCCATGTGTGTCCGACAAAACGAGTTTGTTGATCCTTTTGGTACAACAATTAATGGCTTAACGATACCGTTAAGCCATTTAAATAGAAAGCCTGAACAATGAATTTAGCGCAGGATAGCTTTAGTCGTAAACGACTTGACCTTCTTCGTAGCGTGTTTTCACCGGGCATACCATCAGAGCGGCACGCTGACCGATTGCAACAGTGCGGTTCGGAAAGACAATCGCCTCACCTTCGTTTTTCGCCATCAGCGGTTTGTCGCCATCATGACCAAACACTTCGCCGTGTTTAAACGCTGTAAAGTTCTCTACATTATCGTCAAACATAAAATCAAAATCGTCGTGCAGACGAACGATCGTGCGACTCACGCGGTACATCACTGGTGTGCGAGGCAAATGCTCTGGCTCACTAGACGCCACTAAATCACGTAGTGCTAAATCAAACGCAACCAGTTTTTCTAGCTCGTTTTCGCCAATACGTGCAACGCGTCCTAATTCAATCGTTAGAGCCTGCGCGCCAAATTTCTCAGCGCTGTACCAGCTAAAGGTGCTAGATGGCGCATTGGAGAACATAACCGCGTCGATATGACCACTTGCAACAAAATCCATTAATGCTTTGCTGCGAACCGGATGACGCGTTTTCGGGCTGACAACAAACGAATAGTGTTTAGAAAGGCGAATCGCGCAGTGCATGTCTAGATGCCAACGCTGATGCTGTTCTGTGCCCTGGTAAAAATCACTCACAATACGTTTTAAATTGGCGGCAATATCGAGTTCTTTTGAAGGCTCGTACTCTTTGTCATCAAAAAGTCGGTTTAGGTTAACATCGATAAAGCGCGTATGTGCGTTGGTCGCCTCTGGATGGGCAACAATAAACAGCAATCGCTCGGTCACTGGCTGAAAACCAGTTTGAATATCGGAAATGATCTTGTCGGCAATTTCCATCGGCGCAGTTTCGTCACCATGAACGCCACAAGATAAAATAATGTGTTTGCTATCCGCAGATAGATTCTTAGGAATGACTTCCAGAACACCACGTTGATGCAATTTAAAGACGGTTCCACCAGCAACTGTCATTTCTGCAGCTGGCATTTCTTGTGCTAAATCTAAGCTGTCGAAAAGAAAAGATTGGCGAAAGAGTTTTTTCGTCATGCGCTACTCCTTTATTGCACAGCGAGTATGTTAATGAATTGTTTTGACAAATTATGTAGGGCGGATCTCACTTATTAATTCTAAATGCGAACCCGATTTGTAATTTGGTCAGTTTGTGCACTATGGGGTGCTACTTTATGCTCTCGCGATGCAAAATAGCCGAGGATTGCTCGGCTACGCAATAATACCATAAATGGAAAAGGACTATAGTTGATCTAGCAAAGATTCAAACTCATCGATTTTACTTGCGACTCGATCGATACTTTGTTGCCAGAATTCAGCACCAGACAAATCCATACCCAGATGCTTCTGCACCACTTCTTCTGCCATCATTGAGCCTGTGTCACGCAACAGATTGACGTAATCTTGGTAGAACTGTTGCCCTTTCGCTTCGCGTTGCGCGTAAACCCCAATACTGAACAAGTAACCAAACAGGTATGGATAGTTGTAAAAGCTCACTTCTGAAATCGAGAAATGCAACTTGCTCGCCCAGAAGTAAGGATCACTCCCTTCCATCGAATCGCCGTACCAGTCTTGCCAAGTCGAGCTCATCAACTCGCACAGCTGTGACGCTTCCAATTCACCCTTGCAGCGCTGCTCGTAAAACGATTTTTCAAACTCGTATCGAACTGGGATGTTAATCATCAATGCGTAGCAGCTCGACAACTCTTCCCACAGCATCTCGAGTTTTTCTTCGCGAGTTTCGACTTGCTCTAAGAGGTAATCACGAACGATGTTTTCCGCAAAGATAGACGCGGTTTCAGCCAGCGTCATCGGGTAACGCGTCATACACAATGGCATATCACGCATCACCCAGTTATGGAACGCGTGGCCAATTTCGTGCGCTAGTGTCAGCAAGTTTGAGCGGCTTCCCCCCCATGTCATAAACACAAGTGGTGTTCTGGTTGCGGCAAACTTGGTGCAATACGCGCCAAGACGGCGATTGTCACTTGGTGCCGCATCAATCCAACCATTGTTGACCATAGTCGTGACAAACTCAGCCATTTCAGGGTTCACTGTCGCAAACGCCGAGCGAATGATTTCGATTGCTTCGTCAAACGGGTAAGTTTTCGGCTCGGCATTCGTCAGACTTGGCATTCCTGCTAAGTGGTTCCATGGCGTCATCTTGTCTAGGCCATGCACTCGAGCCATCAACGCGCCCGCTTTCTGGCCGACCGCTCGGTTTGCTTTCGCGGTGTCCATCATCGCGTCTAAGGTGCTCGCTTCAATGCGGCTACCGTGCAAACTCGGCTCAAGAAAATGAACGTCTCGTAGACGTGAGCGCTTTTGATACTCGGTCAAACGCCAACCAGACAACGCATTCAGAATGGCGGCGAAAGACTCTTGGTTCTGACGCATCGCGTTTTGGATACCCTGCCACGCTGGCTTCTGCGCATCGAAGTCCGTACCGTAAAGTACACTCGCTGCTTGTGAGAAACCCATTTTATTGTTTGAGCCGTCTTCTAACGTCACTTGCAGTGAGCCTGTAATGTTGTCGTACAAACGCCCCCAAGCGTCTTTACCATCGACTTGCAGCGCAGACACAAGTTGCTCTTCGGCAATACTCAGTTTGGTATCCGCCAGTTTGCGTTGACAAGCAATCTGGAAACGTTGACCAGCGACATCTTCACTTTCATGTGCCAGCACTTCATCAATAAAGCCTTCAGGCGCGCTGACCAGCGCATCTTGATAAGGTGTGAATGCCTGTTCCAGTTCAGAGCTCAATTTTGCCAAACGCCCAACCAAGCTTTTTGCTTCTGCATTGGTTGCATCTACCGATGCATGACAATTCGCAAAGGTGTTGATGGTGGAGAGTAACTTACCTGCTGCTTCGCGGGTTTGAATCGCGTTTTGCATTACCGATACCGAGTTTCTGGAATCGGCGTGAACTTCAAGCGTTTGAATGCACTGCTGAATAAGTGAGATATCTTGCGTAATTTTGCTATCACCTAGCCCTTGGTAAGCGATAGTAAGGTCCCATTTTGGTGTGGTCATCTATTTGAATTCCTTGCTGCAGTGATTTACTGAATCGGGGCTGAAATTGAGCATACCCGATTGTAAGTCGTCTCTGCTTTAATGAGCTGTATATGGCTAATTGACTGATGGTTTATTTGCAATACTGAGTAAAGCGCGCTGTTTTGCCAATCGAGCGGCAACAGTGACGCCAAAATCATCCTTATCGTACCACCATGACAAATAATCAATGTGTCGTCTGCGACATCTTCGACAAACTGCGTCCAGTAGGTTGATATTCTTGTATAAAATTCGCCTAGTCTTTCTGCATTAGGTAGGTTGTGTTGTGCAGGGTTTTGCCAGAAGCTTTCAAGCTGCGGCCAGTGCTCAGGGATCGAATCAAAAGCTTGGCCATCCAAGTCCCCGAAGTCCATTTCGCGCAGCTCTGGCGCGATAGCGAGTTCCAACTCGGGTTGAGCGAGAAGCAACTTTAGCGCGAGGTCTCGACAGCGAGCTAAAGGAGAACTGATCACTTTAGTTACGCGCAATTGGCGCTTAACGAGTTGCCGACAGATCTGCTCTTGTACTCTAACGTCTACTTTTACGTCAGTTTTGCCATAAAGCGCGGGGGCACCGAGCGTTTTACCGTGTCGAAGCAGATAGATATTGATGGTTTTGCTCATCTTAGCCCTTTAGTTTCATCGGTAAACCCGCCGCAACAAACGTTACTTGATCGGCAACTTTTGCCAGAGCTTGGTTCATCCAGCCAGCGTGGTCAACGAATAGCCTAGTCACTTCGCCCATTGGCACAACCCCAAGACCAACTTCATTCGAGACCAGTACGATATGTGCGGAGCTATCTGCGAGCGCCGCCACCAATTCATCGACTTTACTGCGGATCGTTTCGTCTTGTGCCGCTTCGCCTTGTTCAAAAATTACGTTGTTCAGCCACAAGGTCAGGCAATCGACCAAGACAACATCATCAGCAGTAAAGCGGCTGATCAGTTGAGGCAGTTGCAATGGGCATTCGTGCTCTTGCCAGCTTTCATCGCGTCTTTGCTGATGGTGCTGAATGCGCTTCTGCATTTCTTGGTCAAACGCGATTGCCGTGGCAACGTAGTGAAGCACTTTGCCTTCCGCGCATTGCTTAACGTTTGTTTCGGCGAAACTCGACTTGCCCGAGCGCGCGCCACCTAAGATTAAATGTACCGACATTTATACTCCAAACCACGCAAGGATAACGAGATAACTCAGCAGTTCGGTTAACTGTTGAGCGGCGCCCAAGCAGTCCCCAGTAAAACCGCCTAATCGCTTAAGTAACCAATGTTTTAGCGCAAAACGAAATACCAGCGCCACCGCAACAAGTGCGACCATCAATCCGGTTTCAAAACAGATTAGCGGCAGCAACGAGGTGACGATCAGGATCGTCAGCTCCAATTGCGATTGCTTATTCGCAAGCGGCTTGCTTTTGCTGGTATCGATATCTGACACGTAAGGCATGTCATAAATTAAACTCGCCGCAACGCCTCGGCTGAACGCGTACACAGCGATGATCACGACGACTAAGTCGGTAAACTGCGCAAGCTGTGAAAGGAACACAAACTTACCCAGCAATGCCATGACTAGCGCGCTCGCGCCATAGGTTCCGATGCGGCTATCTTTCATGATGGTCAAACGTCTTTCGACCGTCATCCCACCACCGATACCATCGGCCATGTCCGTCAAACCGTCTTCATGAAATGCGCCTGTCAGCATCAAGCTAAAGCACATCATCAAAAACACCGCGACTTCCGTGCTAAACAGCGTACTGGCTAGCCAGTAAACCAGCGCACATAAGGAGCCAAGTAATACCCCCACCAGCGCGAAGTAGCGCCCGGCTTGGTTCATTCTCTGCTCAGAATACGGCGTATCACTCGGAATCGGTAAGCGAGAGAAAAAGCCCAAAGATAGCCAAAACAGCTCAAGCTGATATTTAAGCCCAGCAAGCATTACACTGTCACTCCTGCTTGCTCAAAGCTGGCCATATTATTGTAAAACTCCACCGCTGCTCGTACCAAAGGCACTGCCAGTACCGCGCCCGTGCCTTCACCCAATCTCAACGAGAGGTCGAGCAGAGGCTCAGCGTGTAGCTCTTCCAGCATGTACTTGTGTCCTGCCTCGTGGGATTGATGGGCAAAGATCATATAATCTCGACACTGTGGGTTTAATTGGGTCGCCGCGTAAGCTGCTGCAGTGGCAATAAAGCCGTCGACTAATACTGGTGTCTTCTGCTCCGTTGCTTCAAGATACGCCCCCACCATTTGAACGATTTCAAATCCGCCAACTTGCTCAAGAACCTCGTACACCTCTTGTCCTACACAGCGCTCTACGCCTTGTGCCACCAAGGTCACTTTCTTAGCGTATTGTTGGTCAGAAATACCTGTGCCACGACCAACGCACTCAGCTATAGGGCGATTTGAAAGCGCCGCTAAGATAGCCGATGCACTCGATGTGTTACCGATACCCATTTCGCCAAACATCACTAAGTTTGAGCCAGATTCGACAATGGTTTTGAGCACTCGTCGGCCAAGTAAAATCCCCTCACTCACCTGCTCCGCAGTCATTGCAGCTTGTTGGGCAAAGTTATTGGTTCGGGTGCCCAATCGCTGCACGATAAAGTCATCGCTTTGGTGCTCCACTGGCAGCAAGATGCCACAATCAACCACCTTTAGCGCTACATCATTCGCACGGCAAAAACAGTTGACCGCTGCACCACCCGCCATAAAGTTGAGCACCATTTGTTGAGTCACAGCACTCGGCGCAATGCTCACGCCTTCATCGGCGATGCCGTGGTCACCGGCAAACACAGCCACGGTTGGCTGCATAATCTCGAGTTGAGTAACTAGCTCACCTTTTTGATTGCTTTGAATCAGCGCGAGTTGATGAGCAAGTTGCTCCAGTTGTCCTAGCGAACCAAGCGGCTTGGTTTTTTGGTTAATGCGATGCCAGATAGCATCAGAATATGATTGGTCTAACATGATGATTTACTTCGGTCTCGCTACTGAAAAGGTTTTCTCTAACACAGCGTATTGACTACCGCCCAAACGCGACAGCGGATTCACTTGTAACGCGTCAACCACCACACGGTCTTCACGCTCTCCGATCACTTGTGGATCGATATAAATATTTTCTATCTCAGCGAAAATCAGACTTTGAGGCGTCTCACCAATTTCTTTAACTTCAAACAACTTACAACCAAATGCAATTGGGCAATCTTTAATTCTCGGCAGCTCACAACCATCAAACTCAACCAGTTCAACACCTGCAAGATCAATTTCAGACTCGCCGTGTTCTAGCGTCGCAGCACTTTGCGTCACCGCATCTGCAAAATCAACACTGGCGATATGGACAACCATTCTCCCTGTTTCTAATGCATTACGCGTTGTGTCTTTCACCTCTCCACCCGGCTTTTTGCCGACCGAAAACATCATCAAAGGAGGATTACTCGATACTGGCGTGAAATAAGAAAATGGCGCTAAGTTGTAATTTTCATCACCCGATTCAGTCAACACCCACGCAATCGGGCGCGGAATGATGGTTTGAGTCATCAGATGATAAATTTGAGTCGGCGCAAGCGTGCTGAGGTCGATATTCATCGTAAATCCCTTTCTTGGCGTGTATTCCTGAGAAGCTCTGAGTGTAACGTGAAATCATAGGGTTAACATCTGCTTTATGCTTTCGGGTGAGCAACCGTTTGTCAGCTCATGCTTGAAAATGAGACAAGAATAAGAAAGATGAAATTTTTTCGGCGTTCGGTCTATCCTTATAATCGAACACCTTTTTTTATTTTAAGCAAAATATGAGGAAAGGTTTCGGATACTGAATGGTATAAAAACATGATTCTAACAAGAATGCTGAGCACGACTCAGCGAGTAGTGAAGGAGGTCTGTTATGCTTGCCAATCAACGACAAAAGAAACAGAAACAAAAAAAATCGAGTCCAAAAACACAAAAACGTGTGCCATTATCTCTTACCTGACTGTAATTTAATCAAGCTCGAGATCTTATGACTAATCAGGGTAATCTCATCGTCATCACGGCCGGTGGTTCTGGCTTAATTGGACACGAACTGGTCAAACAGCTCTTAGAGCAAGAACCAATTGATAAAATCTACGCACTCAGCCGACGGGAGTTGCCCTTTACTCACAATAAGTTGGACGTCATTTCCGATGCAAACCTAGAGGTAAAACATTGGGATGACGAATGTGCACGTCCGCAGTACGGATTTATTTCTCTAGGCACAACAAAAAAACAGGCAGGTAGCCCACAAGGGCTTGAGAAAGTTGACTACGAGTTGGTGTGCAAAGTCGCACAACAAATGAAGCTACTGGGCGTGAAACGTTTATGCGTCGTTTCTAGCTTTGGCGCTTCACCTCATTCGCCTTCTCACTATCTGCGTTGCAAAGGCAAGATGGAGTTAGCGCTTGAGAAAATGGAGTTCGAGCAACTTGTGTTTGTCCGCCCAGGCCCTTTGGTCGGTATTCGCGATAACCCACGTACCGACGAGCAAGTCGTCCAATCTATTTTGAGCGTACTTCGTCCACTGATGGTTGGCCCGCTCGCAAAGCTGATTCCGATCCATGCCAGTGATGTCGCCAAGGCGATGCAATACAGTGTGTTTAAGCGTTCCAATAAGAGAGTCACCATTTTAAACAGCGTCGATATGCGCCAGCTCATCAAGCAATATCAATAGCTTTTTACTTCAATCGAATAGCAAACATTACGCCTAAGAGAGATTAATAACTTTTAGGCATAAGAAATTACTTTTAATCACTTTATTCATTATCCTCGAATCATTATCTTGCCCATCCGAATTCTATTCTTCATAAGCATTAAGTCCCTTAATGCACCTTAAAAATACATAAGGATAATCAGACATGTCAGTAGCTGCTATTGCGTCGTTAGCGGTATTTGCCGGCATTCTCTTCTTGCTGTTTGCTCAACAAAGAAAAGAGAATACTCTATCGCGCCTGGTACTTTTCGGTTTAGTGCTAGGTAGTGCTTTTGGTTTGGCTCTTCAACTGATCTTCGGTGAAGGCAATCCTGTAATTAACGAAACCCTAGAATGGGTCAACGTCGTGGGTCGTGGTTATGTCGGCCTGCTGAAAATGGTGATTATGCCGTTAGTACTCGTTTCTATGATCGCTGCGGTCGTGAAACTTGAAAAAGGCGGTTCACTAGGCAAGATTTCAGCACTCACCATTTCTATCCTTTTGATCACTACAGCAATCTCTGCCATCGTTGCTATCTTTGTCACTCAGGCATTTGGTCTTACGGCTGAAGGTCTAACTGAAGGTGCGCGTGAAACAGCTCGTATCGCAGTACTAGAGAGTCGTGCAGACCGTGTGAGTGACCTAACTATCCCGCAAATGCTGGTTAGCTTTATTCCAACTAACCCATTCGCAGACCTAACTGGCGCTCGCTCGACTTCGATCATTGCAGTGGTTATCTTTGGCGTGCTAACGGGCATTGCTGCACGTAAAGTCATGGCGGAGAAGCACGAGCTAGAAGCACCAATTCGCACTTTCGTCGAAGCGATTCAATCTATCGTCATGCGTTTAGTGAAAATGATCATGGCGCTAACGCCTTACGGTATTGCAGCGTTAATGGCGAAAGTCGTCGCGACATCAAGTGCAGGTGATATCCTGAACCTACTTGGCTTTATCGTCGCGTCTTACGTGGCAATAGCGCTGATGTTTGTTGTTCACGGCATTCTTGTGGCGTTCTTCGGTGTGAACCCGAAAGAGTTCTTCCAGAAGATCTGGCCAGTACTGACCTTTGCGTTTACGTCTCGTAGCTCTGCAGCGTCTATCCCACTGAACGTAGAAGCGCAAATCGAAAAACTAAACGTGCCACCAGCGATCGCGAACCTTTCCGCGTCATTTGGTGCGACGATTGGTCAAAACGGTTGTGCGGGTATCTACCCTGCAATGCTCGCGGTTATGGTTGCGCCGATGGTCGGTATTGACCCGATGGATATCAACTTCATCCTGTCGCTAATTGCGATCATCGTGGTGAGTTCATTCGGTATTGCAGGCGTTGGTGGCGGTGCGACATTCGCAGCACTTATCGTACTACCAGCCATGGGCTTGCCAGTGACTATCGCTGCGCTGCTTATCTCTATCGAGCCATTAATCGATATGGCGCGTACCGCACTGAACGTATCAGGTGCGATGACGGCAGGTACAATCACTAGCCGCATCATGGGTAAGAAAACAGTAAGCGAAGAGCTGGAAACGCAAAAAGCGTAAGCAGAATCATTCCTTCCTCAATGGCCGACATCATGTCGGCCATTTTTTTAGCACTCAAGCTAAGAATATCCCTTGTCGATTGCCTTGATGCAGCGGCAGTGTTCTAATACCTAAGTGAATTTCAAATACTTGGTAATAGAGCATGCAACAAGAGCACCAACCTACGTTTTTCTTTTTTGATTACGAAACGTGGGGAACTAGCCCTGCTAAAGACCGTCCGTGTCAGTTTGCAGGCGTTCGCACCGATCAGGACTTTAATATCATCGGTGAACCTCTTGTCATCTACTGCCAACCGCCAACTGATTATCTACCGTCGCCAGAAGCGGCGCTGATTACTGGAATCACGCCACAAACCGCGCAAACAAAAGGTCTGTCTGAGCCAGAGTTCATTGCCAAAATCCATCAGCAGTTGGCGACACCAAATACAACGAGTCTTGGCTACAACAGCATTCGCTTTGATGACGAAGTCACCCGCTACACCTGTTACCGCAACTTCTTTGACCCGTACGCGTGGAGCTGGCAAAACGGCAACTCTCGCTGGGATTTGCTGGATGTCATGCGTGCGTGCCATGCCTTGCGCCCTGAAGGGATCAACTGGCCAGAAAACGAAGAAGGTTTTATCAGCTTTAAGCTTGAACACTTATCGGTTGCCAACGGTATTGAACACGAAAATGCGCACGACGCAATGGCGGACGTTATCGCCACTATTGAGATGGCGAAAAAGCTAAAAGCGGCACAGCCAAAACTGTTCGACTATTTCCTCAATATGCGCCATAAACGCAAGTTGAATGAGCTTATCGACATCGTCAATATGACGCCGTTGATGCACGTATCAGGCATGTTAGGTCGTGAATGCAACTACACCAGTTGGATTGTGCCGGTGGCTTGGCATCCGACCAATAAAAATGCAGTCATCACGGTGGATTTGGCCAAAGACCCTCAACCACTCCTCGATTTGACGACCGAGCAATTGCACGAGCGTCTATACACCAAACATAGTGAGTTGGCAGAAGGTGAGCTACCAGTCCCTGTTAAACTGGTTCACTTGAATAAGTGCCCTATTCTCGCTCCGGCTAAGACGCTAACCGCAGAGAACGCAGAAAACATTGGTATCAACCGCGAGCAATGCTTAAAGAATTTGGCAATCTTGCGCCAGAATCCAGAAGTTCGTGAAAAGCTGCAGGGCTTATACAGCATCGAGCGAGAGTATGAGGGCAGCAATGACGTTGACACTCAACTCTATGACGGTTTTTTCTCTCCCGCAGACAAAGCGTCAATGGATATCATCCGTGAAACTGACCCAAACAATCTAGCCGCACTGGACATTTCGTTTAATGACCAGCGAATCGCACCACTTCTATTCCGCTACCGCGCCCGAAATTTCCCGTGGACTTTGGACGAAACTGAGCAACAACGCTGGGCTATGCACTGTCGCGAGTACTTCGAAAGTCGTATTGAAGAGTATATGCTCAATTTGGAAAACTTAGTTCACGAACATGGAAGTGATGAAAAGAAGATGGCTATTTTAAAATCCGTATACCAATACGTTCAAAAGCTAGTATCTTAAGTAGTCATAACGCCTGCACCCTACTCCTCACCGATTATTAAAATAAAACGGCTGGTGAGGTTTTGAACTCCAACTCCGATTGGAATCTTACGTTGTGAAAATGCAACGAGCAGTTTATATACTTGGACGACAACTTCATATGGCTAAAAATTTGCTTAAATACGTCGTATCTTTGGGGCTGATCTTCTTGTGCCTTGTGGCAGGCATCAATCTTCAACACCTCTTAGACATTTCTATCCCGGGCAGCATCATTGGCATGCTGATTCTATTTGGCCTTATGGCGAGTGGGTTGGTACCGGTTGAATGGGTCCGTAGTGGCGCTACGCTGCTTATCCGTTACATGGTGCTACTGTTTGTGCCGATCAGTGTCGGGCTAATGGATCATTTTGACCTGTTGTTTGCGAACGCAGTGCCGATTCTCGCAAGTGCCATTGGCGGTACCGCGATTGTGTTGGTGGTACTCGGATTGTTCTTAGATCGCGTACTTAAAGGAGGAAACAAGTAATGTGGTTATTAGTTACTGTCATCGTCTTCCTTGCAGCGCGCTGGATCTGCAGAAAGTGCAACACACCGTTGATGAACCCGCTCATCATCAGTCTTGTAGTGATAATCCCGATTCTCACTTACTTCAAAGTCCCATTTGAAACCTATTACGAAGCAAACGGATGGCTTAACTATCTGCTACAACCAGCGGTCGTTGCCTTGGCGTTTCCGCTCTACGAGCAACTGCCACAGATTCGAGCCAACTGGCGAATTATCGCGCTTGCGTGTGGTGTTGGTAGTGCGATGTCAATGCTAACCAGCAGCGTTATCGCTGTATACATGCAAGCTGATATTACGCTAATCGCTAGTCTATTAGGAAAATCGGTGACAACGCCTATCGCGATGGAAGTATCGAGCCATTTAGGTGGTGAACCAGCGATCGCCGCAATTTTGGTACTGTTAGTTGGCCTGTTTGGGGCGATGGTTGCTTACCCAATTTACAATCTGCTCAACATTACCCACCCTATTGCCAAAGGATTGACGATGGGCACCGTTTCTCACGCATTGGGCACTGCAGCCTGCGCAGAAAGAGATGGGCAAGATGCGGCGTTCAGTTCGTTGGCGCTCGTGCTATGCGGCGTGATCACCTCTATTCTCGCACCATCATTCTTTGCCTTTGCAGTCTGGTTAGCGGCATAAAAATGGTCTGCTTCGCCGAGTAACGGATGTTTATTCGGCGTAGTTCACTTAATTTTTGACTGCAATCGTTATCATGTGTGACCTCACTCTAACTATGAAACAGAGAATCTCATTGCATTATTTAATGTGATTTTATTCACAGATTTATTTGCTACTTTCCATAAAATGAAATGCCAGTATCGAAGTGGGTTCACGCTGTAATGCACTGCTTGTCTTCGATATCACCACATGTTTACACAAGGATTCAACATGAGAAGCCGCATTGAACAAGCGCTTTCAGAAGCGCCAAGCAAGGTAGCAGAGTACCTGTCCCCGATTCTGCTCGCTGATGATTTTGACGCGACTATTTCTGCTAAGCAGTTCCAACAACTACTTGCGATCTCTGGTCTGCAAGATGACGAACTGCGCGTTGCGTTACTGCCGTTTGCTGCAGCCTATTCTTACGCGCCTATCTCTAATTTTTATGTGGGTGCAATCGTACGTGGCTTGTCTGGCCGTCTTTACTTTGGTGCTAACGTCGAAATTTTAGGTGCTCAACTAGGACAGACTGTTCACGCAGAGCAATCCGCGATTAGCCATGCTTGGATGAAAGGCGAACAAGGCGTCTCTGACATCACGATTAACTTCAGTCCTTGCGGTCACTGTCGTCAGTTTATGAACGAGCTGACAACAGCAAATGAGCTGGTGGTTCAACTACCTCAACGTGACGAAATGACACTGCAACAATACTTACCAGAGTCATTCGGCCCTGCCGATTTAGGCATTGAATCAGGATTGATGACTGCCGTCGATCACGGTAAAACGACCGAAGAATCCGACGAACTAGTCCTTGAAGCGCTAAAAGGCCTCAACAAGAGCCACGCGCCGTATACGCACAACCTAAGCGGTATCGCAATCAAAGCGAAAAACGACAAAGTATACTTGGGTGCTTACGCAGAGAATGCGGCATTTAACCCAAGCCTACCTCCGCTGCAAGTCGCAATGATTCAGATGTTACTAGACGGTCAGTCTTTGGAGCAAATTGACTCTGTTGCGTTGGCAGAAATGGCCGATGGCAGCATCAGCCACTTGGCCGATACACAAGCGACACTAGAAGCGGTCAACCCAGACATTCAGGTTTCATACCTCGCAGTATAGAACTCAAAAAGGCGCTCAGTGAGCGCCTTTTTTATATGTCATAAAATGGACTTGGATCGACTTCCAACAGGCTTGGGGCTATCGCCTTTTCTATACTGAGCTGGCTGTGTTTGAGATCGACGTAGCAAACATCGATAAAGTGACGGTACTTGCGCGAGTAGAAACATTTTACTTCTGGCTTAAGAGGATTGGCACTGTTCGAGGTCCACACGATTCCCACTTTCCCGTCACTCAGTTCAACCAACGCGCCCACCGGATAGATACCCACGCAGTTGATGAACTTATAGACCATTTTCTTATCCAGTTGAAACGGTGTCAGGCTAAGCAAAATCTTAAACGCTTCAGCCGAACTCATGCCGCGTTTATAACAGCGGTCTGCGGTCAAAGCATCATAGATATCAACAATCGAGCTCATGCGACCGTAAATTGAAATTTGCTCGCCGCTCAAGCCCTTTGGATACCCTTGACCATCTAGCTTCTCATGGTGCATCAAACAGACATCTCGACTGATATCACTCACACCAACAACCGAACCAATCATCTGTTTGGCATGTGTTTGGTGGCCTTTCATGTGCTCAAATTCTTCTGACGTCAAACGCCCTGGCTTATGGAGGATTTTGTCGTCCACTTTGATTTTTCCGATATCGTGGATGATGCCACCAATTGCTACATGTTTTAGTTCCTCTTTGGAAAGTCCTAAATGCTTACCAAAAGAGACAAGTAAGGTTGCGACATTCACTGAATGCTCAAGCAAATATTCGTCTTTGTTTCGTAATGCTGAAACACAATGAAGAGCGTCTGAATCAACTAAGACTTGCTCGATCAAATCATCCGCCCAACGCTCCAATTCATCGACGTGGACCGAATTACCTGCAAATGTTTGGTTGAGAATTCTATGGGCAAGCGTTTTTGCCTCTCGAATGATCCGTGAGGCGCGTTTTTGGTGAGAAAAACGACTTTTATGAACGCGTTTAAACTTAAGCGGAGACGCCTCTTCAGGTTCATCGTTGGTCAACTTAACCGGCTTAAACACGCAACCTTTTACCGACAGGCTTTGGTCAACCCAAGCGTATTTGATGCTGTTCTTTTTCAGCTCGTCAATCGCACGCTGAGAAGACACCCGCCCTGCATTCGACAGGTTTACCCGCTTATTATCTTCAATCGCGGTAACAAACATGCCAATGCTAAGCGTGTCTAAAGGTATTTTTATTGAGTTCTTAGGATCGTAATGCATCTATTCAATTTCTATTGTGACAATCAATGTCACTTATCTATTAAACCCTCACACCCACAGAGTGAGGAATGAACATCGGGTATCACCGCGATCCATGGCGACCCGTTAAATTTAGTTTAAGAATCTTGTACTAACCCCATGAATATTTCCCAATATAAACATGTAGTTGCATAATGATTTAGAGTAATAATACTAACACACTTTCAAAAGTGTGATCTTCATCATATTGCAAAAATTACCAACTAATAAGAATGCCGTTTGTTTAACAAGATAACGCAAACGTTTGCTTTTCTAGTGTTAATCAGTATGATCCGTCGCATTAATTCAAATCCGCTCTGTTAGAAAGGTTAATTATGTTTGGTACGGCTACTCGTAAAAATGCTACTCGCGTACTTCTATTAGGTTCTGGTGAACTCGGTAAAGAAGTGGCGATTGAATGTCAGCGTCTTGGATTGGAAGTGATCGCGTGCGACCGTTATGAATCGGCTCCAGCGATGCAGGTTGCTCACCGCAGCTACACTCTTGATATGTTGGACGGTGATGCTTTGCAGGCCATTATTGAAAAAGAGCAGCCTGATTACGTCGTACCAGAAATTGAAGCTATCGCGACCGACAAGCTCGTGGAGCTAGAAAGCCAAGGCTTAAACGTTGTGCCAACAGCGAAAGCCACTAAACTGACGATGAACCGTGAAGGCATTCGTCGTTTGGCAGCAGAAGAGTTGCAACTGACTACCTCACCGTATCGTTTTGCTGACAGCTATGAAGAGTTTACCGCTGCGATTGAAGCGGTCGGTATTCCTTGTGTTTGTAAACCGGTGATGAGTTCATCAGGCAAAGGTCAGAGCGTGATCAAAAGTGCCGATGACGTAGATAAAGCGTGGAGCTATGCTCAAGAAGGTGGTCGTACTGGCGCAGGTCGCGTGATTGTCGAAGGCTTTATCGATTTTGATTACGAAATTACCCTTCTGACTGTGCGCGCAGTTGATGGTGTTCATTTCTGCGCACCAATTGGCCACCGCCAGGAAGACGGTGACTACCGCGAATCTTGGCAGCCACAAGTAATGTCAGATGCGGCCCTACAAGCAGCACAAGATGCAGCAGGCAAAGTGGTTAACGCACTTGGCGGTTACGGCATCTTTGGTGTAGAGCTGTTTGTAAAAGGCGATACGGTTATCTTTAATGAAGTCTCCCCTCGCCCACACGATACTGGTCTGGTTACCCTGATGTCTCAAGACAGTTCAGAGTTTGCCCTACACGTTCGTGCGTTCACTGGTTTACCAATCTCAGCCATTACCCAATACGGCCCTTGTGCATCTGCGGTTATCCTTGGTCAAGGCACTTCTGAAGACATTCGCTTCGAAGGAATGGAATTAGCACTGGCTCAACCTCAAACTCAGTTGCGTCTGTTTGGCAAGCCAGATATCGATGGACGTCGTCGTCTTGGTGTCGCCATTACGCGCCGTGACACCATTGAGCAAGCCATTGAAGACGCTGTCAGCAGTGCGAGCAAGGTTAAAGTTATCTACTAACGGTAAACAACCAAAAAGAAAAAGGCTTGGATATTCCAAGCCTTTTTACGTTTAAACTATTGGTTTATGTCGTTTAAGCTTCCAACAAATAGACTTCTTCAGCAAAGCGCGACAACCCTTTTTTGGCGATTTTAGGGTGGTCCTCATCCGCGTCATCACGGTTGAGTTTGGTTATCTTGAATTCTGCAAACAAACGACGTACTTCCTGCTCAGAAACCGAGAAAGGAGGTCCAGACATTTCTTCCTGAACATAGTCCAATGTCACCAATAAGATACGACCTCCGGGATTAAGCAATGATTTCACGCGCTGAGCGTATTCTTCACGCATCTCTTGTGGCAAAGCAACCAGCGCTGCACGGTCATAAATGATATCCGCGTTCTGAACAGGCGCAGTAAAAAAATCACCGGTGTAAATCGATAACTCGTCAAACTGATACAGCTCATGCATACCATTGATTGACGTCACCATCGGCGTGTAAAAGTGTTCAGCAAAAAACGCTCGAACCGCAATCTTACTTAGCTCAACACCTTGCACATCTTCGTGTTTAGTCGCTAACCAAACCAAGTCTTCTGACTTACCGCACAGTGGCACCAAGACTTTATCTTCATAGCTTGGATTGGTGTGCTGCCAATATTTGATCAGTAGTGGATTCACATCATCAAGGTGAAAACCGATCTGATTACTGGCCCACTTTCCGTGCCAAAATTCTGGATCTCTCATTATTATCTCGGGTCTGACTTTAATAGCCATAGACTATACGAAAGCCGTCGGCAGTGGTATCCCCACATTAACTGACTGTTCATACTTGGTTCAGATTAGTTCTATATACTCAAACACGTACTCAAAATTGAACGTTTGCTTTTTTGCCGCTTGATACGAATGAGAGCTAGCTCTAAAAACGCAAATAGTCAGAGTTGTTTGGATTGGGATTCACTATTTTGCCCCAATATATCAAACAGAGAGTCGTAGGACTTAGTGCTTGAAACCTTTTTCGACACCTTTTTCTAAGCCGCTACGAATCTAAGGAGAGTGAATGAGCTTATTCCTGCGAACAACAGCACTGATGCTATTAATGCTCAGCCGAGCGCCGGCGTTTGCCGCGATTCCAACCGCTCCGGCTGGGGAACAAAATCGTTCTGGTAATCAGAACGAAATGTGTTCTAAAGCGTTTAGACATAACTTGAGTGGTCTGTATGGCATTGCCTCTACCAACAACACACCACGCCAGCCATATTCTGACTTCGACATCCTCTACTCCAAAGCACATCAAGCTCAAGCCGAGCTAGAAACTCTATGTAAAAGTGCCGCGCTACTGACCTCCACTGAAGCTTACTTCGCCGGCGTGAAGTCTTCTGACCGAGCGAAAGCAAAAATCGAACACGAGCTCGACGGACAAGTAGAGCGCATTACTGACTTGGCGCGCGCAACGATCGTTGCCGATGACATTGAGAGTCTGACCACGGTGTACGAAATCCTTAACCGCGAAACAACCATCGTAAAAGTAAAAAATCGCTTTAAAAATCCAGCCGCATCAGGCTATCGCGATCTAAACCTGCTTGTTCAGTTGCCAAAAACTCAACTCGTAGCGGAAGTACAAATTCACTTAAAAGCGATTGCAGATGTGAAAAGTGGCCCTGAACACGATCTTTATGAGAAAATTCAAAAGATTGAACGACAAGCTGCAGCAGAAAGCCGTGACCTGTCTGAATTTGAAATGGCGAAAATCCGCACCATGCGCAGCCAGTCAAAAGAGCTCTACCAACACGCTTGGCAGCCTTATTTGACCACAAACTTAAGTGCTGCTTAACAGCCATAAACCAACGACAACGCCTTTCAGCACTGTTGAAAGGCGTATTTACAAGGACCCGTATGACACCCGAGCAACAAGCTTTCCTCGACCAATATTTGCAAACGCTGAGCGTTGAAGAACGTGATGCGATTCCTCAAACCATCGCTGAATACTTCTGTGCTGACGAGTACAACGCCAATGAATGCGCGCGCTTGATCAATATTGGTCAAAAACGGGCGTCGTGTAGCCTTAAACAGGGTTATGAGATTGAAAATGAACCTTTCCCAGAAGTTGGCCGACTCACCGTTGTTCTCAACTGGAAAGAAGAACCCGTCTGCATTGTGAAATTAACCGATGTGTCTTTCTGTCCGTTTGACCAGGTAAGCGAAGAGTTTGCTCAATCGGAAGGCGAAGGAGATGGGACTTATGAATGGTGGCGAAAGGCGCATATCGATTTCTTCACCCAATACGCCAAAGAAATTGGGGCTGAGTTTACGCTCAGTTCAGAGTTGGTGCTAGAGCGCTTTGAAAAAGTCTACCCAATTGATTAAAGGCCAAGAATCAAAGCGCTACCCGACGATGTTCGGGTGGCGCTTTTTCTCACGATTACACCGATAACACACGGCTAACGGCTTGGCTGATGTCACCATCACTTGCGCCTAGCGGCAGAGTAAAGGAAATGTATTGATCGCCACGCAAGCTTAGTGAGCGATCCACTTCAGCCAGACAATGCATCAAGCCACCTTCCAAGATGAATGACAGTTCAATCTCTTTTTTATTGATAAAGCCGTTGTTACGGAACTCAATTTCCTGATAACAACCTGACTTAGATGAGAAGTTTCCACCGCGTAAGTAACCTTTTTCTACGTCTGCTTTAACCATCGCAAAGCCAGCGTTTTCAATCGCAGAAATGACTTTCGCAGCGACTGGCAGAGGTTTCACTTCAAGAAAATCACGGTCTTTAGGATCGATCGCAAAATCAATGTCTAGCGATGTCTCTACCCAAACATGGCACAGGTTCTTGAGAGCATTTAACGCTGTGATCGGTGTTTCATCATCGAGTTTAAGCTCGAAAGGCACTTGTTTATTTTCATTCGGCTGAACCGTAAATGGCTGTACCGCTTGCAGCTTGCCAAGAACAAAACTTTGATAGCTGACACTGTTGTCGCTTTCGACTTTCACTTCTGTACATAGTTTTAAGTTGATCGCGTCAATTTGCTGCTCTACATCACCACCCTGAATATGTACAACCCCTTTTAGCGTGTCTCCTTGAAACATTGACATGCTTTCTAAAACTGTATCGACTTTCGCTGCGCCAATGCCTAATGAAGCCTTTAACTTACCGAACATTCTGTTTCCTTTTGCCTTTCGTTGTTAGCAACATTTGTTTAACGTGCCCTCCGTGAGAGATCAAGCCATTTTCGTCATTCGCCAAGGAAAATGTGGCGCACTCGCAGATTCGACTCAATGCTAAACACCTTGCTTGTAAGTTCCATTTAAATGTATAAACATTTGTATAGTCAAAAAATACAAGAACACAACATGAGCAACGCGCCTTTATACCTGCAGATTAAGCAGTTCATTAACGACAAAATTGAGTCTGGCCAGTGGCCGGTCGGGCATCAAATTACAACCGAAATTGAGCTCACCAAGCAGTTTGACGTCAGCCGTATGACGGTCAACAAAGCGATACGTGATTTGGTCTCTGAGGGTAAACTTCAGCGTAAGCCCCGTTTAGGCACCTTTGTTTGCGCCCCAGAAGAGAAAGCGGAATCCCCGCTGTTAGATATCAGAAACATCGCGGAAGAAGTCACGCAGCGCGGCAAAGCTTATACCAGCAAAGTGATCAAACAAACGGCGATACGAGCGGATGAACGTATTGCAACCAAACTCGGAGTGATGCTCAATACGCCAATTTTCTATAGTGAAATCATACACTTTGAAGATAGCGCGCCGATTCAGTTGGAACTGCGTTGGGTAAATGCTGCTTACGCACCTAACTACCTAGAGCAAGACTTTACCCAAATCACACCCAACCAATACCTGTCGCAGAACTGCCCGCTTAGCGCAATTGAGCACACGGTTGAAGCGATAGTTGCAGACTCTCATGTTCGCGCTTCATTGAACTTGAGCGGCAACGAGCCTTGCTTGCTCTTAAACCGTAGAACATGGAGCCAAGATAAACTGGTGAGTTCAGCATTACTCTACCATCCGGGTTCGAAGTACAAATTAAGCTCTAAAGTTCTACTCTAATCTAGCCAATTATTTTGCTTAACGATCACATTTTCATAACATTAAACTTGATCGTTTGACTAACCCGAATCATTATTTGTATATACATTTAAGCATATGGATATTACTGGCAGAATGGACACTCATAACAATCACCATAATAAAACCCAAAGCAACGACATGACGCTCATCAATGCGCGTATCGTATCGATGACTTCGGGCGCTGCCGGTTATCAGGTGTCGGAACCTACTCACATTCATATCAATGCGGGGAAAATCGTTTCTGTCTCAAGCGATTTACCCGCAATTGGTCACGTTTACAACTGCCAAAACAAGCTCGTTACACCGGGTTTCATCGATTGCCATACCCACCTTATTTACTCCGGTAACCGTGCCAACGAGTTTGAAATGCGCTTGAACGGTGTGCCTTACCAAGAGATTGCTAAACAAGGTGGCGGTATTCTATCGACGGTCAAAGCAACACGTGCAGCTAGCGAAGAACAACTTGTTGAGCTGGCTTTACCTCGGTTGGATGGGCTAATTCGAACAGGCGTCACCTCCGTGGAAGTGAAGTCTGGTTATGGTTTAACCCTCAACGATGAAATCAAGATGCTGCGCGCTGCAAAAGCACTCGAAGATCACCGTCAGATCCGCGTGGAGACCACATTACTCGCTGCGCACGCTCTGCCACCAGAATATGTGAGCAAAGCGAATGACTACATCGACATGGTCTGTCAGGAAATCATCCCACTTGTTGCTGAAGAAAAACTCGCCACCAGCGTCGATGTCTTCTGTGAGTCCATCGGGTTTGACCTAGCGCAGACCGAGAAAGTCTTTATCGCTGCGCAGCAGCATGGCTTAAAAGTTAAAGGGCATACCGAGCAGCTTTCAAACCTTGGCGGCACTGCCTTGACAGCCAAATACTCCGGTTTGTCAGCGGATCATATTGAGTATCTCGACGAGCAAGGCGTTATAGCAATGCGAGATTCTGGCACGGTTGCCACACTCCTGCCGGGCGCATTCTATTTCTTAAAAGAAACCCAACTGCCGCCAATCGAACTTCTACGCAAACATAAAGTTCCGATGGCAATTGCCACTGATCTGAACCCAGGCACGTCACCTTTTGCAGATTTGACTATGATGATGAATATGGGTTGTACCTTGTTTGGACTCACTCCGGAAGAAACACTTAGAGGTGTGACTTGCAATGCAGCTCGAGCTTTGGGTTTTGCAGAAAGTCGAGGTCAAATTCAGACTGGATTTGACGCCGATTTCGCAATTTGGGATATCGAACATCCAGCGGATTTTAGCTACCAGCAAGGCGTATCACGTTTATCCGCTCGTATCATCAACGGGGAACTGAATCATGTCTGATCAAATGACGACTCGCCTACCCAATACAAACCAAGATTTTCATTGGCAAGGCAGACATGACGCGGAAGACGGCAGCTTAGGTAAGCGTGTCCATCATGTAATTAAAAAAATTCCGGTTCAGGAGTTAGAACCGTATCGCAATGCAATCAGTGTACTTGGTTTCGCCTGTGACGCAGGGGTTGCACGTAACAAAGGTCGCGTCGGTGCGCGTAAAGCGCCGGACCTTATTCGTCGTGCACTCGCGAACATGGCTTGGCACAACGAAAGCACGTTGATCGACCTCGGCAATGTGGTATGTGAAGACGATTTACTGGAGCAGTCTCAATCGGACTGCGCGGCTGTGATTGCCCAAGCATTGCGCTCTACCCCCGTTATTACGTTAGGCGGCGGACATGAAGTGGCATGGGCTTCTTTCCAAGGTCTTGCGCGTTATTTTGAATATCTCAGCCCAGCCAAGCCACCAAAAATCGGCATCATTAACTTTGATGCGCACTTTGATTTACGAGCCTTTGAAAGCACACAAGCAGACGTAAAGCCGAGTTCGGGTACGCCGTTTAATCAGATTCAGCACTATTGCCAACAACACGGCTGGCCATTTCATTACGCCTGTTTAGGTGTCAGCCGCGCAAGCAATACTGAAGCACTATTTAAGCGCGCAGATGAGTTAAATGTTTGGTATGTGGAAGACAAAGACCTTGCCCACTTAAACCATATTTATCACCTAACCCAGTTGCAGCACTTTATCGACAATTGCGATTACATCTACCTAACGATCGATTTGGATGTATTCCCCGCGGCAACCGCGCCAGGAGTAAGTGCGCCCGCTGCAAGAGGCGTCAGCATGGAGACGTTGTCGCCGTTTTTGGACCGAATTTTACATTACAAACAAAAGTTGGTTATTGCCGATATCGCCGAGTACAACCCGACCTATGACGTAGACAGTCAGACAGCTCGGTTGGCCGCTCGACTTTGTTGGGATATCGCCAACGCACTTTCAGAACAATAGTAGAAACCAGTGAGCAGTGAAGCTAGGCCTTAACGGGCTTGGCCGCCCTACTGCTACCTGAATTTAGTGAAACACAAGGAGTCTTACCATGACGGAACGCCAAGTAGAAGATAAGCGTCTCGATACAACACGCACAATCCGTGCCCCTCACGGCACAACGTTGAGAGCAAAATCTTGGCTGACGGAAGCACCGCTTCGTATGCTGATGAACAACCTAGATCCTGATGTGGCAGAGCACCCTCATTCACTGGTGGTTTATGGCGGTATTGGCCGTGCAGCCCGCAACTGGGAATGTTACGACAAAATCGTTGAAGTGCTAGAGCGTCTTGAAGATGATCAAACACTTTTGGTTCAGTCTGGTAAGCCTGTTGCGGTCTTCCCTACTCACAAAAATGCTCCTCGTGTTTTGATCGCCAACTCAAACCTAGTGCCACACTGGGCAAACTGGGAACACTTCAACGAGCTAGATAAGCAAGGCTTAATGATGTACGGCCAGATGACAGCGGGTAGCTGGATTTACATCGGCTCTCAAGGCATCGTTCAAGGCACTTACGAAACATTCGTTTCAGTGGCGAAAAAACACTTCGACGGCAATCCAAAAGGTCGCTGGATCCTAACTGGTGGTCTTGGCGGCATGGGTGGCGCTCAACCCCTTGCTGCGACGATGGCGGGTTTCTCGATGATCGCGGTTGAATGCGACGAATCACGTATCGATTACCGTCTACGTACGGGTTATGTGGATAAGAAAGCCACTAACCTTGATGAAGCGCTGGCGATCATTTACGAATCTGATACGCCAGTCTCTGTTGGTCTGCTTGCAAACGCGGCGGATGTATTCCCAGAACTTGTAGAGCGCAACATCACTCCTGACGTGGTCACCGACCAAACATCAGCACACGACCCTCTAAACGGTTACCTACCTCTTGGCTGGTCTATGCAGCACGCGGCGGAAATGCGTTTGAAAGACGAAGCCACAGTCGTCAAAGCAGCGAAAGAGTCAATGGCTGTGCAAGTAAAAGCGATGCTAGAGCTACAAGAGCGCGGCGCAGCAACTCTGGACTACGGTAACAACATTCGCCAAATGGCACTGGAAGAAGGCGTAGAAAACGCGTTCGACTTCCCGGGTTTCGTACCGGCTTACATTCGTCCACTCTTCTGTGAAGGTATCGGTCCTTTCCGCTGGGCAGCGCTGTCTGGTGACCCAGAAGATATCTACAAAACCGACCAAAAAGTGAAGGAACTCATTCCAGATAACCCTCACCTACATAACTGGCTCGACATGGCTCGTGAACGCATTCAGTTCCAAGGTCTGCCTGCTCGTATCTGTTGGGTTGGCCTGAAAGATCGTAAACGCTTAGGCGAAGCGTTCAACGAAATGGTCAGAAATGGCGAGTTAAAAGCACCTATCGTTATCGGTCGTGACCACTTAGATTCAGGTTCGGTTGCAAGTCCAAACCGTGAAACAGAAGGCATGATGGACGGTTCAGACGCTGTATCAGACTGGCCGCTACTTAACGCCCTGCTAAACACCGCGGGCGGCGCAACTTGGGTCTCTCTACACCACGGTGGCGGCGTAGGCATGGGCTTCTCTCAGCACTCAGGCATGGTTATCTGTTGTGATGGTACAGACGATGCAGCAGAGCGTATTGCACGCGTGCTTCACAATGACCCAGGCACAGGTGTTATGCGTCACGCAGATGCGGGCTACGACATCGCCAAGAAATGCGCAGCAGAGCAAGGCCTCGACCTGCCAATGCTCAACGAAGAACTGAAAAAGCTAAAATAAGCAGACCTGAATTAAGGAAAAAGAAAATGTTAAATTTAATGCTAAAGCCGGGAAATCTTAGCTTAAAAGAACTGCGTCAAGTGAGCCGTTCACCTGTGAATCTGTCACTCGATCCAGAAGCATTTCCAGCAATCGAAGAAAGCACTAAGGTTGTTGAACAGGTCATTGCTGACGACCGCACCGTTTACGGCATCAACACGGGTTTTGGTCTACTGGCTAACACGCGTATCGCTCCTGAAGACCTAGAAACGCTGCAAAAAAGTATCGTGCTCTCTCACGCTGCGGGTATTGGCGAGTTTATGTCTGATGAAACCGTACGTTTAATGATGGTGCTCAAGATCAACAGCCTTTCTCGTGGTTTCTCTGGCATTCGTCTAAGTGTTATTCAGGCGTTGATTCAACTGGTGAACTCGCAAGTTTACCCATGTGTGCCGCAAAAAGGCTCTGTCGGTGCATCGGGTGACTTGGCGCCTTTGGCTCACATGAGCACCGTGCTATTAGGTGAAGGCCAAGCTCGCCACAATGGCAAAATCATCTCTGGTTTAGAAGCATTAAAAGTCGCTGGGTTAGACCCAATCACTCTAGCGCCAAAAGAAGGCCTTGCGCTGCTTAACGGCACACAAGCATCAACAGCATTTGCACTAGAAGGTCTGTTTGCTGCAGAAGATTTGTTTGCCTCTGCAACGGTATGCGGCGCAATGTCGGTAGAAGCTGCACTAGGTAGCCGTCGCCCGTTTGACCCACGAATCCACCGTGTACGTGGCCATCGCGGGCAAATGGATGCAGCGCTTGCGTATCGCCATATGCTGGACGTAAGCAGTGAGATTGGTGAGTCACACACTGGCTGTGAAAAAGTACAAGATCCATACTCACTGCGCTGTCAACCTCAAGTGATGGGGGCATGCTTACAGCAAATTCGAAACTCGGCAGAGACACTGGAGATCGAAGCGAACTCGGTATCTGACAACCCATTAGTCTTTGCTGAAGATGGCGACATCATATCGGGTGGTAACTTCCATGCAGAACCTGTTGCGATGGCAGCGGATAACTTAGCACTGGCAATCGCGGAAATCGGTAGCTTGTCTGAGCGTCGTATGGCTCTACTTATCGACAGTGCACTGAGCAAACTGCCACCATTCTTAGTAGATAATGGCGGCGTAAACTCGGGCTTTATGATTGCTCAGGTGACGGCGGCGGCGCTAGCGAGTGAAAACAAAACATTGGCTCACCCAGCGTCAATCGACAGCTTGCCAACGTCTGCAAACCAAGAAGACCACGTATCGATGGCAACATTCGCGGGCCGTCGTCTACGTGACATGGCGGAAAACACACGCGGCATTCTAGCGGTTGAATACTTAGCAGCTGCACAAGGTATCGACTTCCGTGCGCCAAATAAGTCTTCGGCAAAAGTAGAAGAAGCGAAGCAGATTCTGCGTGAAAAAGTACCGTTCTACGATAAAGACCGTTACTTCGCACCGGACATAGAGCAAGCGAACTCGCTGTTAAAACTGGCAGTACACAATCATCTAATGCCAGAAGCCATTCTTCCAAGCTTCTAACATTAAGAGATAAAAATAGCCCCCACTCTTGAGTGGGGGCTTTTTGTTTACTTACGTCGTAATAACGGTAATAGCATTGTCAGCGTTAACCAGCCTAAACTGCCACCACCTCCGCCACTACTACGGCGATCGGATTGCGTTTCAAAATTCGCTTTACGGAAGTTGGAAATGTATGCCGCGTCATCGCCAATATCTATTGAGCCATCTTTTTGGTACTCAAACTTGACGCTATTGGAATAACTAGGTAGGTAAACCCACGGTTTAAGCGTGTACTCACCACCTATCCCATCGACATATTCTCCATTAACGTAGAGATCAACTGTATCTGCAGCTTCAGAAGATACTTTTAGATCAAATTCATAGTAACCTGAAGGAATCCCCTCAAATATCACTGATGATCGTTGAGAATGGGCAATAGGCGCGGAGCGTAAGCCATTTGATGTGATTTGCCAAGGGTACTCATTTGAGTAAACATCAACATTAGAGATAGATAGAGCATCCGCTAGTGCAGAACTACGGGCGATTGCTATCTCATATTGTGCCTCAAGTTCTACGCTATAAGCTGTGCCATTAGCCGTATAGTTAACCGTAATAGCTAATGTCTGTTTTTCATAATTAGGGGAATTAAAACTCACGGTAACTGTACATGCCGAGCCCGATTGAATAGCACCTGTACAGCTATCAGTTAAAATGGCTATGTCATTGGCCGCTACCACACTATCGATAGTTATTGCACTGTCAGAAAAGTTTTTAAGAACAAACTCATGCGTATTGGTGCCAGTCTCTTTGTACGCCCTAGGGCTCATTTCGCTGTAACTCAAACCTGAGGTAATTTGCGCAATCCAGTCAGTGTAAAGGCTAATGTTGGTGTATACACCGTAAGAGTTGACTTCACCGCACTGCTGAGAACCAAAACTGACAATCCCAAGCTGTACACCTGAAGAGTCAATGACTAGTGGGCCACCACTATCACCTCTGCACGAGTCGTAGCCTTCATAAGCATAACCAGCGCAAAAGTTATCTGAGTCTGTTGAGTCTGCAACCGAGGCAAATGTCGCAGCACAGACAGCTTGGTCAACCATAGGCACCGTAACTTCAAGTAGCTCAGCCGAAGTTGTATGGTTGCCGTATTCTGGTGTCGTCGAGCCCCAACCGGCCACCGTCATGTCCGTACCGTCTGGAGTATTTGATCGAGTGTTTGAATCAGCAATATCAACAGGCGTTGCTTCATCTGCCGCTAAAACCCTAGGCAGCTCTATAATAGCGATATCATTTGCTAAATTACTATATGCGGGATGAATGTAGATCTGCTGTGGAGTTAACCTCACCCCTTCGGTTTCTTCATGGTTGAGGTTGTTAATGCCAACGATCACTTCAAAGTCTTGCGTTGTTTGGCCTTCAACGCAGTGAGCGGCGGTTAAAATATAGCGATCACCAATGTAGCTACCGCCGCAGAATTGACCTTCATAAGCTGAGGCTCCACGTTTAACAAGCGCTGTCATGTATGGCCAGTCAACAGAGCTGGCTGCCGTTCCATCGATAATTCGTGGGGAGAAATCTTGAGCAATGCTGGGAGCTGCGATCGCACACGTCGCGGCACCGACTAATGCGGAGAAATGCCAACGTATCATAAGTTCTACTTCCTATAAATTTCACATACATTGACAGGGATAATATATTTGTCTGATAGGGTTAAGAACTAAAACCCTATTTCATAGCGATACTTTACTCTAAAATGCGAGTCATCACTAAATCCAGCGTCTAACCTTTTGTTTATAAACAATATACTCATTACCAAACAATTTCTCTAACGCTCGCTCTTCGGGCAAGATTTGAAATCGGTTCATGTAAGGGATGAATAAAAAGGAGAAAACTAGAGCTAGCAGGTTCTGATGCCAGTACGCAAAGCCGAACAGAAGGACGAATAGTGCTAGGTACATTGGGTTACGTGTATAGGCAAATATTCCAGTTTGTACGACCGTAGAAGCATCTTCAACTTTGACCGGATGAACTGTGGTATTCGCTCGGTGGAACTGATAAACACCAGACACACCAATGACACCAGACAAAACGAAGCAAACCGCCAAAAGTAGCGAATGCAGCGGCAGATCGACAGTAAACGCTGGCAATACGTGAGTGACGCGGTTAATCAAGATAATCAAAATAATGAATACCGCAACGGGTGGGATTTTTCTCTCTAGCTTGTCCATATGTCTCTTAGTACTGTTGTGATACCTAAAAAATAGCCCAGTATCTGAAACTGGGCTACTTAACACTAAACGAGTTGTAATAAAGCTTGGACAGGATGTTTCATCCTCACGCCTTCAAAACGTTTGACCTGACTGCGGCAAGAGTAACCGGTGATCAAGCAACGTTCTTTTGGTAGATCTTGCAAGCTCGGTTTCCAACTTAGCCCGTAAATGTCTTTTGACATTTGCAGCTTATCGACTTCGTGACCAAACGTTCCAGCCATACCACAACATCCCACTGGAACGGTGTTTAGTTGTCCACCAAAATGAGCGAATATCGTCCCCCACTCTTTTTCAGAGTTTGGCATTTTGGTTTTTTCAGTACAGTGAGCAAACAGGTACCAAGGTTGTTGTTCTTGGCCAGACTGCGTTCCGAATTCCGCTAATCGTGGCAATAGCCATTCGTGAGCGGTTAGCACTTGAAAATCACCACGCTTGTCGCCAAGCACTTCTTGGTATTCATCTCGATAACACAGCACCAACGCTGGATCGACGCCAACCAGCGGAATCTCAATATCTGCCACTTGTTGTAAGAACGCGGCAGTGTTCGATGCATTTTTCGCAAACTGCTTGAGGAAGCCTTTGATGTGTTGCGCTTTGCCATTCGGTTTAAATGGCAACAGCACAGGTGTTTTGCCAAGCTTAAGCGCGAGTTTAGCGAAATCTTCCACCACTTCAGCGTCGTAGTAGCTGGTAAATGGGTCTTGCACGATAACCACATGATTCTGCTTATCTTCCTTAGAAAGCGAAGCAAGGTATTGCAGGTCGAACGTTTTGAGCTCTGTTAAGCGCTGTTCCAAAGTTGGCACAGAGAGCAAAGGCGCATCGACATAACCCACCGTTGAAGCCGTCAAGTTCTGTACCCATTTCTGTTTCAACGCACCATTAACCAGTTTTGGTGCTTTCGCCATTGTTGGGAGCATGGTTTCAATATTCGCGACCAAGTAATCTTTCATCGGACGTTGGTAGCGCGAGTAATAAATATTGAGGAAACGAGAACGGAAACTCGGTACGTCCACTTTGATCGGACACTGACTGGCACACGCTTTACACGCAAGACAGCCATTCATCGCTTCATACACTTCGTGAGAGAAGTCGTCTTCATGGCGTTTGTTGAGCGTATTCCTAACGCGGTCAATCATCGTTTTGATGGATGTAGTATTTTCCAGTGTCTGCTTCTCTAAGTCGAGAATATCGACACCTTGCTCGCTCAATTGACGCAACCATTCGCGAACCAAACCTGCGCGGCCTTTTGGCGAATGACGACGATCTGCTGTTACCTTCATCGAAGGGCACATCGGCGAAGACGTATCATAGTTAAAACACAAGCCGTTACCGTTACACTCCATCGCTTGTTTGAAGCTGTCGCGTACTTTGACGTCGATTTGGCGGTCATAAAAGCCGCGTTTGGTATCTGTAACTTTAACAAGCTCAGCGTTGCTGTCTAACGGCGTACAGATCTTACCCGGGTTCATTTTATTGTGCGGATCGAATGCCGCTTTAACTCGACGTAACTCAGTAAACAGCTCTTCGCCAAAAAACTCGGGGCCATACTCAGAGCGGTAGCCTTTACCGTGTTCACCCCACATTAAGCCGCCATATTTCGCAACCAGTTTAACCACTTCGTCTGATACTTCATGCATCAGCGCTTCTTGCTGGGGATCACATAAATCCAACGCAGGACGAACGTGCAGTACACCCGCATCAACGTGACCAAACATACCGTAGTTCAGCTGTTTTGCATCCAACAGTTCACGGAACTCGACAATAAAGTCCGCTAAGTTCTCTGGCGGTACACACGTATCTTCTGCAAATGCGACAGGCTTAGCTCGACCTTTCGCCGCACCAAGCAGACCGACCGCTTTTTTACGCATGTTGTAGATGCGTCCGATGCTCGCCAAGTCGTCACACACTTGGTAACCAATGATGCCGGCTTCACCTTGTTCAAGCATCTCATCCAAACGCGCTGTTAGCGCCGCAACTTGCTGCGTGACTTCTTGTTCGTCTTGGCCTGCGTACTCCACCATATTGATGCCCTGCATATCTTTACCAGGAACATCGGTTAGCAGGTCACTCACCGTATGCCAAACAATGTCTTCTTTGGCGAGGTTAAGTACTTTCGAGTCAACCGTTTCAACAGAGAGCGCCTGGGCTTCGACCATAAATGGCGCATTGCGCAGAGCAGAGTCAAAACTGTCATACTTCACGTTAACCAAGGTTCGCGCTTTAGGAATCGGTGTCAGGTTAAGTTTCGCTTCGGTGACAAATGCCAATGAACCTTCTGCGCCACACAGAACGCGAGTCAGATTAAACTGATCGGTTTCTTCATCTAGCGCATTTTTAAGATCGTAACCGGTCAGAAAGCGGTTTAATGGTGGGAATTTAGCGTTAATCTGTTCACGTTGTTCACGACAGACTTGCTCAGTCACTTTGTAGGCTTGGTGAGCATACTCGCCTTCTTCAGGCAGGCCTTTTGATAAATCAGACTCAAGGACTGAACCGTCGGCAAATACTGCTTGTAGCGATAACACATGATCCGACGTTTTACCGTATTTCAGAGAGCCTTGCCCCGACGCATCGGTGTTTACCATACCGCCCAAGGTTGCGCGGTTACTGGTTGAAAGATCCGGTGAGAAGAAATAGCCATAAGGGCGAACCGCATCATTCAGTTGATCCTTAACTACACCCGTTTGAACACGTACCCAACCTTCGTCTTCGTTGATTTCCAGCACCTTATTCATATGGCGCGACAGGTCAACCACGATCCCTTTCGTCAACGACTGACCGTTCGTACCAGTACCGCCACCGCGGGGAGAAAACGTAATACGCTCATAGTTGGACTTAGTGCTCAGCTTACCGATCAGCACCACGTCTTGTGTCGACTTTGGATGAACTACGGCTTGAGGAAGTTGCTGGTAAACGCTATTGTCAGTAGCAACGGCTAAACGACTTGAATATTGGCTTTCGATGTCTCCGGAAAATCCTGATGCTTTAAGTTCTTCGAGAAAACTGAGGACGACGGGATCCACGTCAGATTGTGAGTGTAATCTTGGTAACATTTGCTTCCTGCCCCTATTACGCTGATCCTGTCAGCATTGGGTTCAATATGATGAGTTATAATCTATGAGTTAGGTCACTTTACAACATTTAAAAGAGTGATCAAAACAGAAATGCAGTGTCAAATTGGAACTTATTACATTTCTTTTCAACTCTTTAAAATCATGGACTTGATTTGAAGAGTCTTTACGAGCAAATCGCCAATGAAAAAAACAAAAATTATTACGACAGACGACATCCTTTTAACGCTTTGCCAGTCTGTATCAGGTGTCCTGACCTCAGCGACCAGTTCAAATATCAGCTACTCAGCGATGGTGCAAAAAATCTCCAAAACCAGTCTAAAACCTGATTTCGGCTGTTTTGTACTATTTGACGGTGGTTTTTCAGGGCTGGTGATCATCAACTTTACCTCCAAAGCCGCACTGGAGGTCTACACCAACTACATGCGTAGCATGGGCATGCCAGAAGAAGAACTCGCTATTCTGCATACTTCAGATGAAGTCGCGGACGTTCTGGGCGAGCTGATGAACCAACTGGTCGGGGATTTCACCAATCAAATCCGCAAAACGTTGCAAACCCACATCACTCAAAACCAGCCTAAAATGCTAGCACTGAACAAGCAGGTGATTTTATCGGTCGATACAAACCTAGATCGCCCACAGGCTCGTCGTGTTACCTTCTCGACTGAGCAAGGCAACATTTTCTACCTAGAACTCGCAATGGATAAAACCGAGTTCATTCAATTGGAAGAATTTGAAGTCGCTGAAGATGAAAGCCCTGATGCGATCTTAGAACAAGCGCGTCAAAAGCCAGCTCCAGCAGAAAAAGACAAAGATAACGCAACGAACATCAACCCCGATGACCTACTCGACGAGCTGGGTATCTAGCTAAGCGCTACGACCTTGTTATCACCTTGGACTGGCTCTCGACTTCACACTAGTGATGTTGAGACTCAGTCCGAGCTAGAGAATTGATGGCGATAACCTAAGCTGAATGCAATATCGGTACTGTTATCCATGTTGAACACATTCTCTATTGCAACCACTTCAATCGCCCCATAGCGGGAGTGATAACGGTAGCCGAGTAGAAATTCAGTCGATGGTTCATCCAAGTCACTGATGTTGTCTGAGTTGCCCTCGTAGAGGTGAAACTCGGCGAGAATACGGTGCTTTGGATGAATCTCATACTGATAACTCACCCCAGAAGAGAAAGAAAACGTCCTATATTTTATATCTGCCAACACCTTATCGTCATGGCGATACGTAACGCCAAGTAAGGTGTAGATATTGTGTTTACCAGTCCGATAGCTGTAGTTTGCCTGTAAACTTTGCTCAAAATGGCTGACTTTGAATGGCCCACTGCTGACATAGTTGTAGTAGAGCGACCCACCAAGAGACAAACCGTGCTTATCGTTTTCTAGCACTTGATAGCCAAGATAGAAATTGAACGCATTACTCAGTGTTTCGCCTCTAAAGTCATGAACTTCAGCACCATACTTGGGTGCAGAAATATCAAATGAGTGATCATCGACCTCATCTCGCCCGTTTTGACTCAATCCAAAAAAATCATGAAAATCCTTGGTTAGACTGTCTAAGCGGTTATCCGCTGCAAAACGCCAAGTGTAGCTTGCATCCAGTGACCAACGTTCATCCAATTGCCACAAGCCGCCGATCACCAGTGTATTTTGATAATAGTCAGCAAGATAGTCGTCTGTCCTAGCCCACACACTCGCAATGCTACCGCTAGTGTAGAGTTCAATCGTATCAGGGCGATAGCTAAAACCGCTTCTCACCAAGGGCGTTAAACCGCTCGATTGCAATGGAGATTGGGCGTAGACTTTTAGCGGGCCAAAGTCGACATCAGAATGTTCTGTAGCTTGTGCATAGATTGTGGACGGTAAAACGAACAAAATTACCCCAAATAGACTGTGACGACTTCGTTTCTGCATATTCATGACATTGCCACCTCTGTAAACTGGCTGGCACCTAAAACTAAACAGCAATCCCATGATTAAGCATGTAGTTTCAATCAATTGCGATGACTACGTTTTTAAATCCAGCACAAGGTTAAGCCTAAGGACGCGCTCAACCCTTTATCCAATGGTTGAATAACTTGAGTATATGAAGAGGCTCAAAGAGTCGTTGTCTTAACTTTGCAATACAACGTCCATTTGATTTGGATAGATGCGGGAAACTCGACGCTTGATCGGACTGGCAACGAGTGTAATTCACTACCAACCCCCTCTAATAAAGTCGATGACGGTTTTTATCTCCTCTCAGCACTCATTCTATCCAACTCGATTTCCGTTTTGTCTGATAACACGTTAAAATGTCCGACTTTTCAAAATTGGTAACACTTAAGCTGTCGATGGATAAACAAAAAGCCCTTAAAAAAATTGCGAAGTGTCTTGAACTTGGTAATTCAGCTAACGTAAACGAAGCTGCTAACGCGATTAAAATGGCGCACCGCTTAATGATGAAATATGGTCTGGACAAAGACGATATTGAGTTCATCAAGATGGGAAAAACTCAATCGACACACCTACTTCCCTCTAATGTCGGCTCACATTTGTTGCGTATCATTCGTGGTATTAATACCAAGTTTGGCGTTGAGGCCGTGCTGCTCAATCACAAAGGTCTGAAACGCGCTGAATTTATTGGTGAAGCAGACCGCGCGATCTTTGCCGCATTCGCCTTCGATATCATCTACCGTGAGATGAATGAGCAAACGGGTAAGTTCCGCAATAGCTTTGCCGGTACTGGTACACCTTCAGGTGAAGTCACCCGACGTGTTGGCTCCTTTTTATCTGGTTGGGTAGAAGGCGCACTCGAGAAGCTGCCTATCATCAGCCCAGATGAAGAGTCCGCGAAAAAAATTGACGACTACATCGATAAAGAGTTTCAAAATATTGACCGTGAGACTTTTAAACAGCAGCTGCGTGAAGCGATGAAAAACCTCACTGACGATTACGAAGTCGGTTTAAAGAAAGGCCGCACTGTCTCCGTCAATCGCCCGATCAACGGCGCACAAGCGCGCAAAATGTTACGCTGACATTCGTTAATCTCCCGTTAAGGATATGTCAAATACACTAGATTTGATTGACTTATATAGACTGTATCTGGATGATTCTGCAGTTCTTAATATAATTATTAATTAATCTTGGAAATGATTCCGGGACACATGGAGATGTACTTGTGAAAAAAATTACACTAGCTCTAGCAGTTGCTATCTCTTTATCTGGCTGTGCAGCAACGCAACGCCAAAACGCAACCACAGGCGAAACTGAAACTAACTCAGCAACGACAGGCGCTATCATCGGTGCAATCGCTGGTGCTGCGGTTGGTGTAGCCACAGGTGATGATGCAAAAGAGCGTCGTCAGCGTGCGCTAATCGGTGCAGCAGGTGGTGCGGCAGTGGGTGGCGGTGTAGGTTACTACTTTGACCGTCAAGAAGCAGCGCTGCGTCAAGAACTTCTAAACTCAGGTGTTCAAGTAGAACGTGTTGGTGAAAACCAATTGCTACTTCGCATGGAAAACGGCATTGGCTTTACGTCTAGCTCATACGACCTAGACCCAAGCATCCACAACACACTACGTGGTGTGGCGCGTATCCTTGTTGAGTACCCAGACACAAGCCTTGTGATCGATGGTCACACAGACAGCACTGGTGGCGACACACTTAACCAAGTCCTTTCAGAGCGCCGTGCTGAAGCAGTACGTAGTTACCTGATTTCTCAAGGTGTGGCATCTGGTCGTGCAATCGCACGTGGTAACGGTGAACGCTACCCACTATGTACCAACAGCACAACCGCTGGACGTGCATGTAACCGCCGCGTAGAGATTCAAATCCTGCCGCTGAAATAACAGCTCGCAGTTTCTTGGTAAATTTAATGGCTTCTTCGGAAGCCATTTTTTATTTGTCGTTTAAATGAATTAAACTCTAATATTAGCATCACCACTTATAAGGGATTGAATTGAAACTGCTCACCTTTGTACTGCTTCTACTCTCGACTTCATCTTGGGCCATGACAGTGGACGAGTTAACCGAAAAAGCACAACACAACGACACTGATGCTCAGTTTCAACTTGCCGAGAGATATCTCGCTGGGGACGGTGTTGAAGCTTCCGATCAAGAAGCTCGTTACTGGCTTGAGCGTGCAGCAACCGCGGGCAATCAAGGCGCGATACAAACGTTAATCACCCTTTCGTTAAAGCAATCGCAAGACAGCAAACACCTTAACCAAGCCATCTATTGGCTGACACAGTTAGCCATCAATGGTGATACGCAAGCACAGGCGAGATTAGGCGAGTTATACGAAAAGCAAAGTGAACCACCCAACGCTCTGGATATGGCGGAGATCTGGTATCGAATCGCAGCAAAGCACGATGAAAATGCACAGCTCGGATATGAAAGAGTCCTAGAGCAGAAGTTCAACGCTCAGCGCGCCAAACAAGTCTCTTCTATCGACCAGTTAGAAGTGGCGTTTGATTCACCTGAGATCGAGCTCAATCCGGTCGAAAAATCAAAAGCCAGCGCAAGTAACTCAGCGCAGCCTTGGATTTATCTGGTTGCCGCCCTCGTAATAGCGATTATGGCGCTGTTAGTTTGGCACAGAAAGACACTAAATGCTCATGCCCAGCAAGAACGCAACACAGATGTAAGAGCTTCACAAGAGACACTAAAACTGCGTGAACAGGTCAAAATACAAGACTCGACACTCAAGCAACAAAAGCGCCAGTTGGATACCTTGTACCGCCAATTTAAAAAGCTACAAGCCAGCAAACAAACGAGTTCTGAGCCAGCCGCCAAAGACAACAAACTCGCCCTCGCCTGCGCGGTATTCGGCTACAAAGCGACCAACATTCCAAGCAGCAAAGAAGTGAAGGTGCGATATAAGCAACTTTGTAAAATCTATCATCCTGATTTACAAGGAAGTGAAGAAGAAATGAAACGTTTAAATGGAGCGCTAAAAATTGTTCTTACCTCTGTTAATAATTAGTTACAAAGGCTAAGTTTTTAACACGAGATTTTTCGACACACTCGATATTAAAGGGCTGCGCAATCGATCACCCTCCCATATCCAATAACAAATGATTAACCTCGACGTATTTCTCGTGCAATAATTCGTCGCGAAAATATCACCTAGTTTGAAAAGGTGTGGAGATCATAATGTTTACTATCGAAGGTATCTGCGACTGGTGTAAAAAGCCAAGCTTGTTAACTAAACACGAATACATTGATGGCAAGTGCCACCACTCGTGCCAAGAGTGCCATGACTTAGCTTCTTTGGACGTGCGTCAATTCAATATCGCTGAACTACAGCAGCGCGAAAGACAACGAGCATAAACTTCAGTTAAGCGGGTTATCCAAACGCACAGGGCCACCATTTAGGTGGCCTTTATGTTTTATGGCTTCTGAAAATAGGCGTTACTCAGCGTCCGGCTGTTGTTCAGGGTCTGCGTTGATAAAAGCAGGATGCAGACGAAGTGACGATGTCACGCGACAGATAGTTGGGAAAGGTTCTAGATTGACGTTAAAACGCTCCGCGTTGTACACCTGAGGAACCAAACATACATCGACTAAGCTAATCTCATCGCCGACACTGTGCGTACCGCTGGTTTGAGCCAGTTTTTTCTCTAACGCGTGAAAGCCTGTTTCAATCCAATGTCGATACCACTCCCCTTTTGCACTCTCAGACAACTGCGCCTGATCGGTCAGATATTGAAGCACGCGCAAGTTGTTGAGCGGATGGATATCGACCGCGATATCTTGTGCTAGAGCTTTTACTAAATAACGTGTTTTCAAATCTCTTGGCGTTAACAACACCTCGGGATACTGCTCATCCAAATAATCGATGATCGCCAAAGATTGGTTTAAGCATACATCGTCATCCATCAGCACCGGGACTAACTCACTCGGATTCAACCGTTGAAACGTGGCGGAGTGTTGCTCACCGCCATGCTTGATTAAGTGCACCGAACGTTGCTCGTAGTCCAAACGCTTAAGATTGAGCGCAATCCTGACCCTATATGCGGCAGAAGAACGCCAGTAACCGTAGAGAATGAGATTGGACATCAGTACTTCACTATTTGCTGGTCGATACTGCCGAAAATCGACTGGCCGTTTTTGTCTAACATCTCCATTTTGATTCGGTCACCAAACTTCATAAAGCGGGTTGATGGTTTGCCATCGCGGATAGTTTCGATCATGCGCACTTCCGCGATACACGAATAACCGACGCCGCCTTCAGAAATCGCGGTACCAAAGTCTGTGCCTTGTTTGTTCGATACCGTACCGGAACCAATAATCGCCCCCGCAGAAAGTGGACGTGTTTTCGCCGCGTGTGCTACCAGCTCGGGAAACTCGAAGGTCATGTCGACACCCGCGTTCGGACAACCAAACGGTTCATTGTTGTAGTGAGACAGTAACGGCAAGTTGACTTTGCCACCGTCCCAGGCATCACCAAGCTCGTCAGGTGTTACTGCCACTGGAGAGAATACCGATGACGGTTTAGATTGGAAAAAACCAAACCCTTTCGCCAACTCATTAGGAATTAAGCCGCGTAGTGACACATCATTAACCAGCATCAATAGCTTAATCGCTGACGCAGCTTGTTCGACAGAGGCGCCCATTGGCACATCATCGGTGATCACCGCAACTTCACCTTCAAAGTCGATACCCCACTCTTCACTGGCGACAGGGATATCATCACGCGGACCGATAAACGCATCAGAGCCACCCTGATACATCAACGGATCAGTCCAAAAGCTTGGCGGCATTTCTGCTCCACGCGCTTTGCGTACCAATTCGACATGATTGACATACGCACTGCCATCCGCCCATTGAAACGCTCTTGGTAATGGTGATTCACACAGCTCTTGGTCGAAGTCCATCTCATTGAGCAACTCGCCTTCATTTAGAGCGATGTAGACTTCGTTCAGTTGCGATTCGACTCGATCCCAATAATCGAGCGCTTGTTGTAAATGTTCTGCAATTTCAGGTACAGCGACGCATTTGGTCAGCTGTTTGTTGACCACCACAAGTAGTCCGTCTCGAGTGTTGTTCTTCAGGGTCGCTAACTTCATTTTCTATCCCTTTTTTTAGCGTTATGCTTTCCAACTGTAGACATATTCTTTGTTTTCGACACTTTCCGCCTCATCACTGAAGTTCAATGCATGACGGGTATCAATCATAACGGCGACTTCATCAGTAAACTTTTTCTTATATTCCTGACCCGCTTTGAACGCTTTTGGGTGTGGCCCGTGTGTAAATCCCGCCGGATGAAACGTCACCATCCCCGCTTCGATATTGTCGCGGCTGAAAAAATCGCCCGCGTGATAAAACAGCACTTCATCATAGTCATCGTTGTTATGGTAAAACGGCACTTTCAATGCTCCCGGGTCACTTTCGATTGGACGCGGCACAAAGGTACAGACGACAAATCCACTGCCGACAAACGTGGTATGTGCCGAAGGCGGTAAGTGATAACGATGTGACATCAAAGGTCTGATATCGCGCCAGTTCACTTTCACCACGGCTAAATCACCATGCCAACCAATTGCGTCAAGTGGGTTAAATGGATATGAAATTACGCTGACTTTTTCGTGGCGTTTGACTTGAACTTGCGTCGGCTGTTCAGAATATTGCGCTTTGAACTGCGCATTGATAGACGGCACTTCCAGTACGGCGGGATCAAACACCGCGTGGTTCCCTACCATCCCTTTGTCAGGTAAGGTGTAGGCCGCATCGGTATTCTCCACCATCAGGATAAACATCGGTTCCGATGGCTCTAATCGCCAATTGGTCGAACGTGGGATCACCACGTAATCACCTTCCGACACTTGAATATGGCCGTAGTCACAAAACAGATCGGCTTTACCTTGGTGAATAAACAGCAACTCATCGCCGTCAGCATTGCGCACCAAGAAATCCATTTTTTCATCCATACGCCAAACTCGGATCTTACAATCCGAGTTGTGCAGCAGATGCGGAACATTCCAAGGCGAAATCTGGCTCGCTTTTTCAACCAAATTGAAGTTAAACGCTCTTGGGCGTAACTCCCCTTCCCACTCAGTCCAACCTGTCGGAGCATGTTGGTGATGAAAGTGCGCCGCCGGGCCAAAGAAACCACTTCGGCCCGCTTCACGTTCATAGATAGCCTCTTCCGGGAAGTCCGCATGTGCTTGTTTTGAGCACACTCCCTCCCGATGAGGGAATGTGATCCATTTATGCATCGCTTAATACTCCACGGCGAATCTGGTCTTCTTCGATCGACTCAAACAGCGCCTTGAAGTTACCTTCACCAAAACCTTCATTACCTTTGCGTTGGATGATTTCGAAGAACACTGGACCAATCACCGTTTGGGTAAAGATTTGCAGTAGGATGCCATCTTTCATCGGCGCACCGTCAATCAGGATTTGCAGATCACGCAGCTTATCAACGTCTTCTTGGTGCCCTTCTACGCGCTCATCGACTTTCTCGTAGTAAGTATCTGGCGTCGGCATAAAGTCCATGCCGCGGTCACGCAGTGTTTGTACCGTTTGGTAGATGTTGTCGGTGGTCAAAGCGATATGTTGAATCCCTTCGCCATTGTATTCGCGAATGAACTCTTCAATCTGTGATTTATCGTCAGACGATTCATTGATAGGAATGCGAATCTTGCCACACGGCGCAGTCATTGCGCGGCTAACAAGACCGGTTAACTTGCCTTCGATGTCAAAGTAACGGATTTCACGGAAGTTACCGATACGCTCGTAGAAACCGGACCAAATATCCATGTGGCCTTGCTTAACGTTATGAGTCAGGTGGTCGATCTCATAGAGGCCCACGTCCATGTTATCTAAACGCTGTTGCGCATCTTCGTAGAACTTAAAATCCACGTCGTAAATGCTTTGCTTACCGTAACGGTCAACAAAATAAAGCAGGCTCTCACCGATACCATAAATGGCCGGAATGCTCAGCTCCATTGGGCCAATTTCGGTTTTGTATTCTTCAGCACCGTTGTTCAACGCATGTTGTAGCGCTTCTGCGGCATTATGAACTCGAAAAGCCATGCCACATACCGACGGACCGTGAACTTTAGCAAAAGCTTCAGCTTGGCTGTGTGGCTGCGCATTGACAATAAAACTGATGTCGCCTTGGCGATATAGCCACGCTTCTTTCGAGCGATGTTTCGCGATTTCAGCAAAACCTAGTGAGCCAAACAAGTCTTTGAGCGCCTGAATGCCTTTTTCATCCGCCGCCGTGTATTCAACAAACTCAAAACCATCGGTGCCTAATGGGTTAAACGCCTCGTTCATTCTTGGTCCCTCTTTTCATGTGTCAGCGTGTCTACCTTTAAGTTTGCTGATTACGCGATTAAAGGGAACCTTTTACCGACAACTTGTGCGTTTACATAAAGTTAACCAAGTCTGTAAACAGAGACTTTACACACAATATCAAGTCAATAAAAACAATAAGATAACGAGAATTCATAGTAACATTTTATTTACATTAACATATCAAATGGCTAACTTTGCGTACGCCTTCTGAGATGTATTTTCTGTTCGACAGAGGCACTGAGATTCGTACCATTCAATCCACACTGTGATCTCGAGCAATTAACTCTGGAGTCTGACGCCAATACACCGAGCTAATACCACCAGCACCACACCATACAGCATAGATATCATTCGTTAGAACGATTCACATATAAAGATAATGGGTCATCGTTAGATATGAATTATTCGCTAGGAGTTATCCATTCATTGATTTAACTCACCCTAGGCAGCAATGAACAAGGATAAGGTATCCGCCTCTGTTCCTATAAGAGGTAGAACAATGACCCTAATTAATCGTGAACGCTTAGTTGAACACTTTATTAAGCTAGTAAAAATCGACAGTGAATCCCGTGATGAGAAACAAATTGGCGAAGCTCTTGCAGAGCAGCTTGGCGAACTCGGATTCACCGTACACAAGCTTCCAGTACCCGAAGAAGTATCGAATGGTTTCAACATTTACGCTCGCCTAGAAGGCAAGTTAGACGACAGCATCGTATTAAGCTGTCATATGGACACGGTTACACCGGGCAAAGGCATTGAGCCTGTCATCGAAGATGGCATTATTCGCTCTAAAGGCAATACGATTCTTGGTGGCGACGACAAATCCGGTATCGCCGCGATCATCGAAGCCGTGCGTTGTATTCAAGCCGAGAACCTTGAGCATAAGACGATTGAAATTGCTTTCACGGTACATGAAGAAGGCGGACTGTTTGGTTCACAACATTTCGATATGAGCTACATCAGCGCAGACAAAGCGATCGTGCTTGATACTGGCGGTCCAATTGGCACTATCGTCAATGCAGCGCCAGGTCAGCAAAAGATCGTTGCGACGATCAAAGGTCGCCCAGCCCATGCTGGCTTAGCACCAGAGCAAGGCATTAGTGCAATTCAAGTTGCGGCTGACGCCATCATGCAAATGAAGCTGCTACGCATCGACGAAGAAACCACGGCAAACATTGGTATCGTCCAAGGTGGTAACGCAACAAACATCGTCATGCCAGAGATCCGAATTGTCGCAGAAGCGCGTTCATTGAATGACAGCAAACTACAAGCGCAAGTCGAACACATGATTTCAACCTTCGAGACAGCAGCCGCCAAACACGGTGCCGAAGTCGAGATCGAATCGACTCGTGCCTACAACGCATTCGTCCTAGACGACAACCATCCGCATATTGCTGCGGTTAAAGCATCTTTCGAAGCGATTGGCACGTCACCTTACACCAAAGGCACTGGTGGCGGCAGCGATGCAAACAACTTCAATGCTAAAGGCTTAACGACGATCAACGTTTCAACCGGCATGGCAAAAGTTCACACCACTGAAGAGTTCATCGCTATCGATGATATGGTTAAAGTGACTGAGTTTGTTAAGCACTACTTAACGCACTAGCTTAGTCTCCATTAACAAAAGAGCCACATCAATGATGTGGCTCTTTTGTTATGTGTAGTAACTCACACTCGCTCGTACGCATCCGCTGGTTAGCCACGACTAGATTATACAGTCGGCCTGATGGTGTCATAACTCACAATTGGACAGAAATGAGTCAGTGATTTTGCTAAATTAGTGATCCTTTAATTACTTAAAGTATGAAAACTAGCTTAACGGTGACAAGAAATTATTGAGCCTCGAACTCCGAAAATGTACCATACACACTGTGTTTCATAGTGGTGACAGTTCTTAGTAGCTGTCCACTCTTAGCAGTAAGAGTGAAACTAATTTCGAAGGGTTCGCCCTTAGTGTATCTCGGATATGCTTACTCCAGTAGGAGTGTTAACTTATTGTAACTAAACTACCTCTATGAAGCACACCCCCAACATTAGGAGAAGATGGTGGCTTTAGCAGACAATATTTGGTGGACAAGAAAAGCACGAATTCAAACTGAAAAACGACTTTTGTCTAACGCCTTTCACTCACAAGTAATACTACTCTGGTATTCATTCTTCTCTGTCGCCGTATCCGTTTATTATCTAAAGAACCCACAAAATGGAATCGAAGCGATCTCTTGGGTTGTATATTCTGTCCTCGTACTTTGCATTTCAGGATTCATCAACGGGCTTTCATTTAAGGAAAGAGCAAACCTAATCAAAGAATGTTATGAAAGTTTGAATAGCATTATGCACCAAGCCTCCAAGCCAAATGCTGATTTGACCAATTTATCAACAACCTACGAATCTAAGCTAAATGCTTGTGAAAACCACACTGACAAAGATTTTGCCATCGCACTATGCCAAGAGTATTGGGCAAGTACCAGCACCGTAAGACAAGTAAGCAAAGATTTCCATTCAGACACCTCGGAAAACAAACAACAACCAAAACAAGCTCTTACTAGAATACCGACATCACATCACTGGTTTTTAGCAGTATCTTATTTTGTTACTAGGTTGTTAACTCTTGTGTTTTTCTATGTCTTGCCAGTACTGATATTGCTTGCATTAAACTCGTCTTTATTCTTATCCACTCCAACTTGTACTGGTGGATAAAATGCGTGTACAAGACCAATTTAATAAAGAGTTTAGGCACGAGAATCTAAAAGAAATCTTTTCCAATCATGTTGTATATTCTGGTGCTACTGGCATAGACAATATGAATCAGTATGCTTTTAGAAAACAGTTAGACCCGCAAGTTGAAATCATTTCTCGTAAAATGATTGAAGGTTCGTATGCGTTTTCCAAGTACAAGTTAAAGTTGCTGACTAAAGGGAGAAATAAAGCCCCTCGTGAAATCTCTATCCCTACAGTGAGAGATAGAATTGCATTACGTGCTATGTGTAACTTTCTACAAGACCGATTTGCAGAATCAGTGACGTTCACGCTTCCTCAAGATGTCATTAAAGATGTCAAGGCTCACGCTTTATCTGGTGACTTTGATAGCTATATTAAGTTAGATGTTTCGAATTTTTACCCATCAATAAGACATAAAAACCTACGCTCTCAATTGAGAAAGCGCATTAGGCAAGATCACATACTAGACATGATCTTTTCGGCTGTCACTGCCCCTTCAGTTCTAGTTTCGAGAAAGGATGATAAGCCAAGTGAAGTCGGCGTACCTCAAGGGTTGGCTGTTTCCAACATCCTTGCAGCCATCTACCTCCAAAACATTGACAAATTTTTATCTGAATTGCCTAACGTAAAATGCTACCGCTACGTTGATGATGTATTAGTTCTTTGTTCTGCTGATCAAGCACACGATCTAGCACAAATCATTATCAAGAAGTTTCGCAATATTGGTTTAAAAATACACTGCCCTGTGAAAGTGCCAGAGAAGTCAAAAATTGACTCACTTGCCAACGGTTTTGATTATCTTGGGTATCAATTCACCAATGAGCATATCTCTGCAAGAAACGGTTCGATTGAAAAGTTAAAGGCTTCTCTTGCTGGGATTTTCACAAGCTATAAGCACTCTAAAAATAAGAGCTTAAAAATTTTAGAATGGCGATTAAACCTACGAATCACTGGCTGTGTGTTTGAGAAGAAATGTAAGGGTTGGCAATTTTTTTTCGCTGAGATCAATGATGAAAAGCTACTCCACAGATTAGATCATTATGTCCTGCGCCTATGTAAGCGTTTTGGGGTAGAAATCAAACCTAAAAAGTTTGTTCGCACTTTCAAAGAAATTAGCCACAACAAATATAACACCAGTTATGTACCAAACTTCGACCAGTATGACATACCTGAGATGAAAGAGGTTTTAGTTCAATATTTTAGTTTTGATTTGACCAATATGGCTGATGAAGAAATTCGTTACCACTTCCATAAAAAAATAGGTTCTCAAGTCAGAGAGCTAGAAGTTGATGTGAAAGACTTTGGTTACTAGGTGAGTGTTCGTTAAACAAGGGGAGATGTTCCCGCGATCCTATAGACGCCTGACAGGCATTAGGAAAAATAGGCCAAATGATGATTCAGAGACGTGAGGCTTAAACGGTAGCTAACTTGCTTTGGGGCAGAACCGATTGAGGGCAACCTGTCAGATTTAGTCACATCGAGATAACGAAACTGACAGATTGCATTCAGACTAATTCATGTTTTGTGTATACGACAGACAATAAGCAGATTTACTACAAACCGAGTTCTTCAGACAGTGCCTTCATCTGCTCTAGATCCATCTTGTAGACGCTGATCATTTGATTAATCTGGCTAAGGCGGGAATTGACTTTGTCTTGGTTGTCACACGCGTCTGATTTTGCATCCCACGATGTGCCTTCAAGGTAAGCATCACAGTCTTTCTTCAATGTTTTGAGTTTCGGCTGCAGTTCTTCTCGCTCTTTTTGTAGCGCTTCCAGTTCCATTTTCACTTTTAGTTCTTTCTGGAACAGCTCACGCGAACGCTCAAACATGGTTGCTTGCATATCCGCTTGACGGTTTAGCTGCGTATTACGCTTGTCGACTTGCGCCATCTGCTCTTTTTGCTGATTAATCTGTTCTTCCAAAGCAAGGTTAACTTTTTCAAGCTCCGAAACTTGAGCCTTTATCGTCGTCAATTGTTCTTCATGCAGTGCTTGTTGCTCCTGCAATTTCAGCTCAAGTTTTTGCGCGACTTCGTCATTGACGTTGGCAACGCGTTGTTCGACTTCAACTGACAACTGTTTCTTTTCATCCACCAGCGCTTGGTATTTATCTTCGATTTCGTTGTAGGTCGACTCCCACTTGCCAGCAGTCCATGCAGAGCCGCCTAAGCCACCCAAGGCTAAACCAAGCACGCCAGCAATCGCGATATAGAGATACGTACGCTTGTCGCGCTCTTCAATCACAACAACGTCATCATTATTGTCTTCTATCTCTGTTTGCTTACTCACGTAACGGCTCCTAACTAGCGTATCAATTCAGAAATCATCAAGGCCGCGGTGTAGATAACAAAGCCAGATAGCAGAGTGACCACGACATACTTTTGCAATTTTTCACTGGTTCGATAACGTACCAGCATAAACGCCAGCACGACCAAAAAGGCAATCGTAATCAATCGAGTCATAGACACTCCTTAGCTAAACTGCTCAACACGCGTTATGCTCCTTAACCCTTTAATTTATACCATCAAATCACGGAAAAGAGTCAGAACTGAGTAGTTTTCTTTAAACTCAAGTCGAGTATTTGTACAATTGTGCGCAAAACCCACCGAATGTGGGTAACGATTAGCCAAACCTATCCACCACTTTAGAATACTGTTTGGTTGATACCAAGAAACAAGGTATAAAGACCCGGTAAACTAACAGAGGCCAAATAATGAAACCATTTAAGTTGGAAAACAAAAAACGCCGCATTCAGAAGAAACTATTCTTAGGCGAATTCGCAATGCTTGGCTTTGATATCAGCTGTGAAACCACGATCAAAGACTTCGATAGCTACGATTCATTTGTTGATGATTTCATCGACTACATCGACAGCATTGGTCTATGTTTCGGTGGTGGCGGCCTAGAAGTATTTGAAGGCTTCTTGTGCGCGCAAGAGCGTTACCAAAACGCGACTGAAGAACAGAAAGCGCAAGTTGTTGCTTGGCTTGAAGCGCGTGCTGAAGTGAAATCTGTAACAGCAAGTGAGCTGGTAGACGCGAACTACTTCTAAGCCTGATTCATCAGTAAAAATCCCCGGCTATATGCTGGGGATTTTTTGTTTCTGCTCACTTTTCAACCTTTCGATGATTTTCCCCAATAAGACTGTTGAAATAGCATAAAAACATGATAGAGTTCACAAGTCATTAGCCACAACACTAATGACCAACTTTTGCTCACTTAGATGAGCAATTGTTCCGATGAAGACTGCAGGAGAGAGGTTATTAACCAATTATTAACAATTGGTCAGCATAACCCGCCGAAGAATTAACTATTTCAGGTGCTGTACTGTACAGCAGGGACTGTAGTTGGAGGAACCTCTGGAGAGAACCGTTAAATCGGTCGCCGAAGGAGCAAGCTTTGCCGCGTATTTGCGGCCAAGTGAAACTCTCAGGCAAAAGGACAGAGGAGTGGAAAGTACTTACCAGCTATAAGCCTTCTGTCTTTTGGCTCTTTGAGATCAATGATCTCTGCTTTTCTCTCTTCTCCTTAGTAACGTTTTATCACTAAAGGGGAAATCATGGATAACCTTCAATCTTTACTGACTACCATTGACCATTTCGTCTGGGGACCACCGCTACTGATCTTGCTAGTAGGAACAGGTGTTTACTTCACTTTTAGCCTTGGCTTAATTCAATTTCGACACCTTCCTTCGGCACTAAAGATGGTCTTTAGTAAAGATGATTCTGCAAAACAAGGCGACGTTTCTAGCTTCGCTGCACTATGTACTGCCCTATCAGCAACCATCGGCACGGGTAACATTGTTGGTGTTGCCACCGCAATCAAACTCGGTGGCCCAGGTGCGCTATTTTGGATGTGGCTTGCCGCATTATTCGGCATGGCAACCAAGTACGCGGAATGTTTACTGGCAGTGAAATACCGCAAAGTCGACGATAAAGGTCAGATGGTCGGCGGACCAATGTACTACCTGCAATACGGTGTTGGCTCAAAAGCGCTGGCGATCATGTTTGCTGTGTTTGCTTTGGGTGTCGCATGCTTTGGTATTGGTACCTTCCCGCAAGTAAATGCTATTTTGGATGCCTCTGAGATTTCATTCGGTGTATCACGAGAAATTTCAGCGAGTGTGCTGACGCTACTGGTCGCATTTGTCACCCTAGGCGGTATTCAGTCGATCGCCAAAGTCGCAGGCAAAGTTGTCCCAACCATGGCGCTGTTTTATGTATTGGCGTGTTTAAGCGTGATTATCATGAACGCAGAACACTTGCTGGATGCGGTAGAGTTGGTACTGGTTTCGGCATTTACTTCAACAGCTGCAACAGGTGGTTTTCTTGGGGCTAGCATCATGCTGGCGATTCAGTCTGGTATCGCGCGTGGGGTATTCTCGAACGAATCTGGCCTAGGTAGTGCTCCGATGGCAGCCGCCGCAGCGAAGACCGACTCTTGTGTTAAACAAGGTCTGATTTCGATGACGGGTACATTCTTCGATACCATCATCATTTGTACCATGACCGGCTTAGCGCTGATTCTGACTGGTGCGTGGCAAAGTGATTTTTCGGGCGCCGCGATGACAACTCATGCGTTTGCTGTCGGCTTAAACGCAGACACTTTTGGCCCGCTGTTGGTGTCGATTGGTTTGATGTTCTTTGCGTTCACGACCATTTTAGGCTGGAACTATTACGGCGAGCGTTGCGTGGTGTTCCTGTTTGGTACTAAAGCCGTACTGCCGTACAAATTCATCTTTGTTGTTTTGGTCGCATCTGGCGCGTTTCTGCAACTGGATATGATTTGGATTCTTGCGGATATCGTCAACGGCTTAATGGCCATTCCAAACTTAATTGGTCTGATCGCTCTACGCCAAGTGGTTCTCGAAGAAACCAAACTGTACTTTGCCAATACCGTCGACAAAGCATCACTGGCCAACGCCAACTAACTGATAACTCGTTATATTGACTTAACTTAATGGGAGCTTTTTGCTCCCATTTATTGTTTAGGCATACACAGGACTTATTAATTGCGTCTGTATTATTGATAAATTCAGGGTTTATTTCGTGCCACACTAACTCCACATAGTGATTAGGAACAACGCAACTCTGAGGTCATATGCAATTTCCACGAATCTCCGTCTTAGACCTGGCCCCTGTCGCAGACGGCTCCAACTATCGGGAAACCTACCAAAAGTCGGTTTCCCTAGCCCAACATGCTGAAAAGTTAGGCTACCACCGTTTTTGGCTTGCAGAGCACCACAACATGCCTGATATCGCCAGTGCGGCGACGGCGGTGTTGATCAGCCATATTGGCGCGCAGACTCAATCGATCCGTTTAGGCTCTGGCGGCGTCATGCTACCTAATCATGCACCTTTGGTGATTGCTGAGCAGTTCGGCACGCTGGAAGCCCTCTACCCTGATCGGATTGACCTTGGATTAGGACGCGCACCCGGTACTGATTACCCAACCATGCACGCACTGCGCCGCGATCCAGAAAGGTTCGACCCAGACTTTTCTGAGCTATTGGAAGAGCTGCAGTTCTTTATGGGCCCGGTGTCTCAAGGGCAACCTGTCAAAGCTTGTCCGGGCGCTGACTCAAATGTTCCGCTTTGGCTGCTGGGTTCAAGCACCTACAGCGCCCAACTTGCAGCACTAAAAGGGTTGCCATTTGCGTTTGCCTCACACTTCGCGCCGGATGCGATGATGCGAGCGCTGGACATTTACCGTTCAAACTTCCAGCCTTCAGAACAACTCGATAAACCCTATGTGATGATAGGTGTGAATGTTGTCGTTGCAGAAACAACGCAAGAAGCGAACTTTTTAGCCACGACGGAAAAACAGAAGTTCTTACAGTTGATTCGTGGCGGACAAGGCAAAATACCCGCGCCGGTTAGTGATATGGACTCACTGTGGCAGCCGCACGAAAAGCAACAGGTGAATAACCAACTGCGAGAATCGATCCACGGTGATAAAGCGCTGGTGCTAGAGAAACTTCAATCTTTAGTCGAGCGAACGCAAGCTGATGAGATCATGGCGCACTCGGTGATATTCGACCACCAGAAGAAGCTACGCTCTTACGAATTGTTGGCTGAACTAAAATGTGAGCAGTCATAGAAAGGCTGTTGTACCGAGAAAGAAAAAGAGCGACTCAAAAGTCGCTCTTTTTCTACTAAACGGTCATGGTTTTCAGACTCGGGGAGCGAATCAACCTTGCGCCCGTCACCGCCTGCACATCATCAAAGGAAAACTCCGGAGCAATTTCTGTCATCACCATGCCTTGCTCCGTGATCTCAAACACCCCCATTTCGGTCACAATTAAGTTTACTTGCTCAACCGCGGTCAAAGGAAACGAGCACTGACTCATCAGCTTTGCTTGCCCTTTCGCTGTGTGTTCCATCGCGACGATGACACGCTTTGAACCGACCACTAAATCCATCGCGCCGCCCATACCCGGCACCATCTTATCCGGTACAATCCAGCTGGCGAGGTTACCTTTTTGGTCAACTTGCAAAGCGCCCAATACCGTCGCGTCAACATGGCCACCACGAATAATGGCAAAGGAATCCGCGCTGTTAAAATAGCTCGCCCCTGTTATAGCTGTTATCGGTTGCCCACCCGCATTGACTAAATCCCAGTCGACTTCTTCACTTTGTGCCAGATGGCCGATACCCAACAGGCCGTTTTCTGCTTGAAACAGCAACTCCACATCCTGACTGATTTCGTTCGCCACCAAGGTTGGTAGACCAATCCCTAGATTGACCACATCACCATCTTTAAGCTCTTGCGCAACGCGTGAGGCGATACGCTTACGAATCGCGTCTTTATCTAACTGACTCATCAGGTGTGCTCCTCCAGATAAATATGGTCAACGTACAAACTCGGGGTATGGATGGTCTCTGGCGCAATGTCACCTACTTCGACTAGTTCGGCTGGCTCAACGATCACTACATCGGCTGCCGTCGCCATTAATGGATTAAAGTTCTGCGTGGTTTTGCTGTAATGAATGTTGCCACGTTTATCGACTACCGAACCGCGAATGATCGCTAAGTCGGCTTTAAGTGGAGTTTCTAATAAAAATGGCTGGCCGTTCACTTCAATGACTGGTTTGTTTTCCGCGACAATCGTGCCTAATCCCGTCGGTGTTAGCACACCACCTAAGCCTGCACCTGCGCTTCGGATCCGCTCTGCCAGTGTTCCTTGCGGGACTAACTCAACCTCTAGGCTACCGTCGCACATCTGTTGTCCGGTTTCCGGATTAGTACCGATATGAGAGGCATAGAGCTTTTTGACCCGTTGCTGCGCGATTAGCTTACTCACTCCTTTACCCGGAGAGCCAGTATCAGTGGTGATCAGCGTGATGTCTTTAATATCATGCTCAATCAATAGGTCGATGAGTTTCTCCGGCGCGCCAATCGCCATAAAACCGCCACTCATAATTGTCATTCCGTCGTGCAACAGCGCTTTAATGCCTTTTGCGTTGATCGCTTTTTTCATACTTGCTCTCCCCTAGCAACGCTTGATGATGAGTGCAGTGCCCATGCCACCACCAATACACAATGATGCCAAGCCGAACGTCAACTGAGTTCGCTCTAACTGGTACACCAAAGTAGTCACAATGCGATTACCAGAGGCGCCGATTGGGTGACCAAGCGCTATCGCGCCACCACTTAAGTTAGCGCGCTGTTCGAGCCAAGACGGTTCAATGTGATGTACGCTTGCTAACTGCTGATTAACGCCGATTGCTTGCGCAGCGAAGGCTTCGTTGAACTCAAATACCTCAATATCGGTCAGTTTCATTCTGGACTTTTCAAGCACATGACCGACGGCCGAAACTGGGCCAAGCCCCATAAATTCGGGATCAACTCCCGCTTGCGCATACTCGACAACTTCCGCTAATGGTGTCAGCCCATACTGCTCAACCGCGCTTTCACAAGCGAGTAGAATGGCCGACGCACCATCATTAATCCCTGATGCGTTCCCCGCCGTGACCGTACCTTGTCTATCAAACGCAGGCCTTAGATTCTGCAAGTCTTCGAGCGTGCAATCGAGCTTAGGGAATTCATCTTGCTCTACTAGCTGGGTTTGCTTGCGGTAGGAGACGGAAACGGGCGCGATCTCTGCGTTGAAATGGCCATCTTTTAACGCAATGGCTGCCTTACGCTGGCTGTTTAACGCAAACTCATCTTGCTGCTCGCGGGAAATATCGAACTTCTTAGCGATGTTTTCTGCAGTGATGCCCATATGGTAACCGTGAAAAGCATCGGTCAACCCATCTTTGATGATTGAGTCTTCCATCACCTGATGCCCCATGCGAACCCCTTGTCGGATATTGCCACTGGCTAAGAACGCAGCATTGGACATACTTTCCATTCCACATGTCATCACAATACGTGCATCGCCAGCTCTGATGTGGCTGACAGCATCCATGATTGCTTTCATGCCACTGCCACAAATCATGTTCAATGTATGAGCAGGAACGTTGTAAGGAATGCCTGCTTTAATCGCGGCTTGCCTTGCGGGTCCCATCCCCGTGCCTGCGCTGAGGACATTACCAGCGATGACTTCGTCAACCAATTGTGGGGCGAGCTTTGACTGCTCTAAACATGCCGCTATCACATGTGCGCCTAATTCCACGCTCGATAGCGCCGATAAGGAGCCGGAAAACGTGCCTATCGGTGTTCGCTTTGCGGCAACAATAAAAATCCGTTTCATAATTTCAATCTCTAGAAATTCACTTAAACAATTGATAGTTATATTTATTATTTTGTTAGCACGAACAAATCCATGAACCTATCCGATGATTCGGATAAGTTCTCGGCGGTATTTGTTAGACGCTAGTTTGATTTGCTCGGTAGTATTTTTCCGACCGCTTGTCCAAAGCCAACTCGATACGCGGCAGCTTGGCTATAGCCAGAAAGAATCAGCGTGTCGTTGTCTTCGATAAATGTGCGTTGAGAGCCGTCGGTTAACGTGATTGGATCGCGGCCGTTCCAGGTCATCTCCAGCATCGAACCACAAGAATCAGGTGTTGGGCCAGAGATGGTTCCCGAGCCAAGTAAGTCACCAGTGCGCATTGCACAACCACTGGACGCGTGGTGTGTGAGTTGCTGCGCACAAGACCAATACATGCATTTGAAGTTGGTGTTGCTGATCACCGTACTCTGCTCAGCACCTTGCGGTAATAGCTCTACCGACAACTCGATATCGAAATTCTGCGCTTGGCTTTGTTGAAGATATTCCAGCGGCTCTGGCTCTTGTGTTGGCCCTGACACCCTAAAAGGCTCGAGCGCTTCCTGAGTCACCACCCAAGGAGAGATGGTGCTGGCGAACGCTTTAGACTGAAACGGTCCTAAAGGCTGGTATTCCCACGCCTGAACGTCTCGCGCCGACCAATCATTCAACAACACATAACCAAAGATCATGTCATTCGCCTGTGATGTAGTAATCGAGCTTCCCATCTCATTTCCTGAACCCACCACTGCACCGATCTCGAGTTCAATATCCAGCTTTCTTGATGGCGCATATATTGGCGCTTTGGCATCTGGGGCTTTGAGCTGACCAACCGGACGATGAATATCAGTACCACTAACCACCACTGTGCTCGCACGGCCGTTATAGCCGATCGGGATATGGAGCCAGTTCGGCATCAGTGCGTTTTCTGGATCGCGGAACATACAGCCGACGTTGGTGGCGTGCTCTCGAGAGGCGTAAAAATCGGTGTATTCCGTCACTTCGAACGGCAGATGCATAGTGGCTTCTGATTGCGCGATTAATACACGACTGCGTAATTGCTCGTCATCACGCAACACGGCGTTGTTGGTATCAAGTAAACGGGAAACATCGCGACGCACACTTGACCAAGCAGTCTTACCTAACGCCATAAACGGATTCAGTTTGCTCTGATCAAAAACCTTATTATCTAGCGATAGCAACCCAGCCTGTTCAACCAACGTTAAGTCGAGGATATAGTCTCCAATCGCGACACCAACGTGCGGTTGTTGAAGATGCTCGATCGAGAATACGCCAAAAGGCAGGTTCTGAATCGGAAAAGGACATTCAGGCGCGTTGGCGCTCTCAACCCATGATTTCAAGTCACTATCGTGTGTTTCGTTTAAGTTCATATGTTGTTCCATCAGGCAGACTTTGTGTAAAAAACCGGGCGCACTTTGTCGTTGGTTAGATTGACGATCCGGCGTATCAGTAAAAAATGAAGTTAAAGTAAAAAGGCATTATTTAAAGCTGCCATCGTGCATCCAGCGCACATGTTCTGGCGCGCGTTTGGTCTTCGCCCACTCGTTCAACATGTCCCATTTGGCTTCATCAATCATCTTGTTCATTTCATCGGTCGCCGTGTTCACCGCAAGCTCTAGGCGATGGCCCGATGGATCGAAGAAATAAATCGACTTAAATATGGTGTGGTCCGTCACGCCAACCACTTCGATGCCATCCGCTTCAAGTTTGGCTTTTACTTCTAACAATTCATCCATCGTTTCCAACTCAAGTGCCAAGTGTTGACACCATTCTGGGGTGTTCTCATCACGCCCCATTTCTGGGCTGTTTGGCAGCTCGAAAAACGCGAGAATATTGCCTGCGCCTGCATCGAGAAATATATGCATGTATGGGTCAGGTTCTTTTGTCGATGGCACTTCATTCTCTGCAATCGCAGCGAGAAAGTTCATGTTGAGATATTTTCCGTACCACTCCACCGTCTCTTTAGCATCAATACAGCGATAAGCAACGTGGTGAATTTTCTTGATGTTCATGGTTAGCCTCTATCATTACTCTGTTTCATTAACTTTACTTGCGCGCAGTGGATACTTTTCCAACGTGCGCCGTTATGCCGATTTGTCTGGGCTTGCATTGGCAAACGCAGCCAACCCTAGGCAGTTCTGCTCAACCTCGACCATTCTTGGGTAAGGGGTTAAATCCAGTTCAAAACGGCGCGCATTGAAAAGCTGTGGGACAAGACAAATGTCAGCCATGGTTGGCTCTGTCCCACAGCAAAACGGGGAATCAGTCTGGGCAAGTTTGCCTTCAATCGCAGCAAATCCTTGTTTTAACCAGTGGTGATACCAAGCCAGCTTTTCTTGCTCGCTGTGGCCGAGTGTCGACGTCAAATGTTTTAACACTCGTAAATTGTTCAGCGGATGAATGTCGCATGCGATGTCCAACGCCAATGCACGGCACTCTGCTCTTTTCATTGGATCGGTAGGCAAAAGAGCGGGTTCTGGATACTGCTCTTCCAAATATTCGATGATCGCTAAAGATTGAGTCATCACACCCTCGCTGGTCTCCAACGAAGGCACTAAGCCCGCCGAATTAACGCTTAGGTATTCCGCACTACGCTGCTCACCGTCTAGCAATGAGACGGATAAAGACTGATACGTCAGTTGTTTTAGATTCAGCGCGATTCTCACTCGATACGCCGCCGTCGAACGCACGTAGTCATACAATTTAATCTCAGCTCTCTCACTCATTCAGGTTACCTTTCGTCATCAATCCGCAGGTCAAAACACACAGCCATTTAGTTTCATTTGTAATTAACTTATACACAAACCAAGATTAATGTGCAAACATTTATACATAGTAGTAACAAAATTATTACATTAATGTTGTTTTTATTCGGTCAATGTGCTTTGCTCTGTTGGGAAAGGCGAAAAAATAAGCCGAAAATCCGAGCGAGAATCGCAAACACTCAAAAAATAAAGTTACAAAAGTAACAGGTGAGGTTAAAAATGAAGAAGTTAGTTTTGACTTTGATTGCTGCCGCTTCAACATGCATTGGAACCACCACTTCAGCTTTCGCAGCTGAAAAAACATTGATCATTAGTTCTTGGGGTTCACCCAACCACGGAATTAATACTTTGGTGTGGCCGACATGGGGAAAATGGGTCAACGAGGCCACGGAAGGAAGAGTCGATATCCGAATTGAGCACAATATGGCGCCACCACCAGCACAAGCGGATATGATCATGGATGGCGTTGCAGACGTCACTTGGTACTTTCATGGTTTTAAACCCGGACGTTTTGAGCTGACGACGCTACCAGAGATCCCAACTTTTTCTAACACTCTCTCATCTGAACAAGCTTCTGCAGCTTACTGGCGCGTATTTGATAAGTATTTGAAAAAAGGCAAAGAACACCGTGGCACCGTAGTCCTTGGGGTTGGGGTTCATGGCCCAGGCACGATCATTACCCGTGAGAAAGTGAACTCATTTGACGATCTCGACGGAAAGAAAATGCGCGTCGCGGGCGAAGTGATGTCTGTGCTTGGCAAGAAAATGGGCGTTGCTCCGGTGGCACTTCCACCAACTAAAGTATACGAAGCCCTATCTCAAGGCGTAGTAGATGGTGCGTTCCTAACTCTTGAAGCGTTGAAAAGCTTCCGTCTGAATGAAGTCGCACCAAATGTCATCACCTTCCCTGGCGGTTTGTACCGCGGCAGCTTCAGCATCTTAATGAACCCAGATACATTGGATAGCTTATCAGCGAAAGACCGCGAAGCAGTATTATCGGTATCTGGCGAAAAGCTGTCTCGTCTATTTGGTCAAATGATGGATCAAGCAGACCAAGCGGGCGTAAAAGATACACTTGCGAGAAACGGCAACATTCAAGAAGCGTCACCAGAGATGATTTCGCAAGCGAAGAGTTTCGCACAAGGCTTAGAAGCAGAGTGGCTGAAAACCGCGAAGAAACGTCGCATCGGCAACCCGGAAGAAGCTTTGGCTTACTACCACGAGCAAGTTGAGCTTCTTGGAGCTGAGTAATGAACTTGACCTTTTCTATTCTCAAGCAATTGCGCCAGATACTGGGCGTAATTGCTTCATTGACCCTCTTTTGCATGCTGGTGCTTACCGTCATCGATGTCGTCGGACGCTACTTCTTTAATAGCCCTTTTCCCGGCGGTGTCGAGCTGGTCGAAATCATGCTAGCAATTGTTGTCTTTTCCGCGTTTTCATTGATTACCTGGAGCGAAGAACACATTTGTGTCGATTTGTTGGATGACTGGTTTCCAGTCTCACTGACCAATCTGCGCCAAGCGTTCATCAACCTATGTAGCGCGTTTGCACTCGGTTTGATCGCTTGGAAAGTATGGGGATTAGGCGCGCGTTCACTCTCTTATGGTGAAACTACTGACGTACTCGAAATTCCTATCGGTTATGTAATGTACTTTGTCTCGTTTATCGGCTGGATCTCGATGGTCATCGCTTTGACATTGGCGTTCCAATACTTGTTTAGCAAAGCGCCCGTTAGCAATTCCACACAGGAGAGTGACTCATGACGGTAACATTAGTGGGATTTGTAGCCCTCCTGACGCTGGTTTTATTGCGTATTCCGTTAGCGTACGCAATGGGGATCGTCGGTTTTGTTGGCTTTGGCGTACTGGTCGACTTCAACTGGTCTGCGACGCTATCGATGGCGGCGCGACGTATCATCGACACCGGGCAAGATTACAGCTTGTCGGTCATTCCATTGTTTGTACTGATGGGCAACTTGGTCAACCGAGCGGGTATTTCACAAGAGCTTTACGCCGCCAGCAACGCGTTTGTTGGCCACCGCAAAGGCGGATTATCCATGGCGACAATCCTCGCGTGCGGCGGGTTCTCGGCGATTTGTGGATCTAGCCTAGCAACGGCAGCAACGATGTCGAAAGTCGCTATGCCACCGATGCGGAAATACGGCTATCAAGACAGCTTGGCTGCCGCATCTATCGCAGCAGGTGGTACATTAGGCATTCTGATTCCACCCAGCGTGATGTTGGTGGTGTACGGGCTATTAACCGAAACCAGTATTCGAGAACTGTTTGCTGCAGGGTTAGTACCGGGCATTTTGGGTGTCGTGTTGTACCTAGTTGCGGTTCGCTGGACTGTATACCGTCAGCCAACGATGGCACCACCGATGGAGCGTGTGCCTTGGCCACAGCGTTTGATTGCGCTAAAAGGTGTGTTATCGACCATTGCGCTATTCATTTTGGTGATGGGCGGTATTTACGCAGGCGCGTTTACCCCAACTGAAGCCGCAGGCATCGGTGCGGCGGGCGCTTTACTTATCGCGATGATGAAGCGCGCGATCACCGTCAAAGTGCTACATGAAATCCTGCTCGACTCGGCCAAAACAACTGGTGTGCTATTCAGTGTGGTGATTTCTGCGTTGATCTTTTCAAACTTTATCAACCGCTCAGGGTTTACCAACCAGTTGCTTGAACTGATTACCAGCATGAACATGGCGCCCTTTATGGTGATCATCGCGATTATCTGTGTCTACATTGTTCTGGGTTGTATCTTTGAAAGTATGTCGATGCTGCTGTTAACTGTGCCGATCTTTTTCCCATTAGTCGAAAGCTTGGGCTACGACTTAGTTTGGTTCGGTATTCTTGTCGTTGTGGTAACGGAGATCAGCTTGATCACTCCTCCTGTCGGAATGAACGTTTTTGTCCTCTCTGGTGTAGTGAAAGATATAAAGACGAAGACCATCTTTAAAGGTATCATCCCATTTTGGACGGTAGACATGCTCAGATTGGCACTGGTTGCACTGATTCCAGCATTGTCATTAGCTTTACCACACTGGTTATACAGCGGTTAATTGAGGGAACATGGGACAATTTGCATTTTCACTAGACAACTTCTTACCTTACAAATTGATACAGACTTCCGAACAGGTATCAGAAAGCCTCGCAACTCTGTACAAAAAAGAATTTGGTATTACCCGCTCAGAGTGGAGAATCATCGCCAACTTAGCAGCGCGTGAAAATGTGATTGCCCGTGACCTATCCGAAATCACTAAGCTCGACAAAGTGAAAGTGTCACGCACGTTAACCATTCTCGAAGACAAAGCGCTCATCAAGCGCACCAAATCAGAAAACGATTTGCGCGCGTCTAAAATTGAGCTAACCGAGAAAGGCTTGAACCTTTACCAGCACATCGTTCCGCGTGCAATGGAGTGGGAATCACAAATCCTTGATGGCTTAACCGCGACGCAATATCGCGACCTTTGCCAAACACTGGACGCGCTGAGAAAGTCAGTGGCAACACTCACCAAGTAATTTCCCATAGATAGTAAAAGAGCGACGTCATCGTCGCTCTTTTGTTAGGTTGGATACCCCAATTTGCTTACTTATCTTCCAGCATCAACTTAACGCCGAGCCCCACCAGCACCACACCGGTTGTGCCTTCCATCCAATGCATGAAACGCGCACTTTTCAGTAAGTTTTTCGCCGAAGTTAATGCGCCCGCTAGACCACATTGCCACACCATCGCGATAACAAAGTGAATCGCCGCCATTAAAGTCGACTGCAAAAACGCGGAGCCTTCCGGATTGATAAACTGCGGTAAGAAAGCAAGATAGAACACCGCCGTTTTTGGGTTTAGGACATTAGACAAAAAACCCTCTCGCATTGAGCGAGAAAAGCTGAACTCATGGCGAGTTACCGAGCCTGTCGAAGCTTGAGGCGCTGTATGGTTGCTCCACAAGCCTCGCAACGTCGTTAAACCCAAGTAAATCAGATACGCCGCACCCACCATCTTAACCAAATGGAACAGTTCTGCCGATTGAGCAAGAATGGCTGAAATACCAATCGCAGAAAAAGTCGCGTGGACAAACAAGCCTAGGCAAATACCCAAGCTGGTGACGGCACCGTCGGTGAATCCACCACGGGAAGAATTACGAATCACCAACGCCGTATCCAACCCTGGAGTTAACGTCAGTATGGTTATCGCGATCAAAAACGCTTCAAAATTGTGTATCACGCTTACATCCACCAAGCAAAAAGATAAAACTGATCCTTTATTGTCATATTTACACAGGCATTTCAATCAAATTTATTTCATCATCCCCTTAAAACCTCGCCTTCTCATGCGCTTTACACTAAGCCGCGACAATTTCTTCGCGAATGACTTGGTAAGCTCATGCAGCGTTGGTAAACTTTTGTTTTCTCTATAGTCATGGAAGGCGACACATGAGCGCATTCGAAAAACTCAAAGCACACTCTCAAAAACTTTCTCATTTTCAACACCTAGCCGCGATTTGTGGCTGGGACCAAGCGGCCGTGATGCCAAGTGGTGGCAGCCAAGCTCGATCAGAGGCGATGGCAGAGTTGTCTGTTCACATGCACAGCTTGCAAACACGGCCACAGTTAGCAGATTGGTTTGCTGAAGCCGAGCAAGAATCACTAAACGCCCAAGACAGCGCGACATTGCGTGAGCTCAAGCGCACTTGGTTGCAAGCGAACGTTCTGCCGGAATCACTCGTGCAGGCAAAGTCATTAGCTGGTTCTAAGTGTGAGCATGCATGGCGCACACAGCGCGGTCAAAACGACTGGCAAGGTTTTGAGAAGAACTGGGCGGAAGTGGTTAAGCTGTCTCAAGAAGAAGCGCAGATTCGTGCAGAAGCCACTGGCCTTTCTGCTTACGACGCAATGCTTGATATCTATGAACCTGGTACGACAACTGCGTCTCTAGACGTACTGTTTAGCGATGTGAAAAGCTGGCTTCCAGAGATGATCGACCAAGCGATCGAAAAACAATCTGCAGAAAAATTCATTGCGCCGCAAGGCCGTTTCCCAAGCGAGACTCAGAAAGCGCTTGGTTTAGACGTAATGAAGCTTTTGCAGTTTGATTTTGAGCACGGCCGACTCGATGAAAGCGTTCACCCATTCTGTGGCGGCGTTCCAAGTGATGTACGCATCACCACGCGTTACGATGAGCAAGAATTTGTACAGTCGTTGATGGGGATCGTACACGAGACAGGTCACGCTCGTTACGAACAAGGTTTACCAAAGTCACTCGCGGGTTTACCATCGGGCGAAGCACGCTCTATGGGTATTCACGAATCACAATCGCTGTTCTTTGAAATGCAGGTTGGTCGACACGATGCTTTTATCGCGCATTTAGCACGTCTTGCAGGTCAACACTTCACTGGCCACGATGCAAAACTGTTCTCACAGGATAACTTTCAAAAGCTCTATACACGCGTGAAGAAAGATTTCATCCGTGTGGATGCTGACGAACTCACCTACCCTGCGCACGTTATCTTGCGTTATGAGATAGAGCGCGATCTGATCAACGGCCAAATCAAGCACACAGATATACCTGAACTGTGGGATCTAAAAATGCAAAGCTATTTGGGTTTGTCGACCAAAGACAACTATAAAAATGGCTGCATGCAGGATATTCACTGGACGGACGGCGCGTTTGGTTACTTCCCGAGTTACACATTAGGCGCGATGTATGCGGCGCAATTTATGGCATCGATGAAGCAAAGCGTGGATGTGGATTCCGCGATCCAATCTGGTGATCTCACCCCTATCTTCACTTGGCTCTCTGACAATATTTGGAGTAAAGGCAGCCTACTCACTACGGATGAGTTGGTGAAGCAAGCAACGGGGGAAACACTCAACGCAACGTATTTCAAAGAGCATTTGAGAAACCGTTACCTAAACAATGCTTAAGCAATCTAGCTAAGTTAGGTGGTTAATTGCCTGATTGACGATGTCTTTCAGGCAATATGAATCCTCTCTTATCTCGCGTCATGCCGCTGGTTCACAAGCGCGCTTTTCTTGATACATACTTTTATCTGCTTTTGACAGAATGTCATTAATTGCTGTTGGGTCTGCTTTGCCGATATAACTATAATAACCAACGCTGATTGATAGCCATATCCTATGCCCGTTCCAACGTAACACATTGTATTCTATAAAAGAGTGAATATTGCGAATAACCTGTTCGACGTCTTCAGGTTTTGTTGTGCGCTGCAAAATTACAACGAACTCATCACCACCCACTCTTGAAACAAAATCAGAAGAGCGTAAACACCGAGTGAGTAATGACGCGGTGTGTTTCAAAACCGCATCGCCCGCTTCATGCCCTAGCGAATCGTTAATTGCCTTAAACTTATTCAAATCAACATTTAAAACGGTAAATTGAACCGAAGAGCCTTTTCTTGACATGATGCGGTCCAACTCATTGAACAAATAACGACGATTAGGCAATTTTGTCAACTCGTCATGTAACGAGAGTTGATGAACATGAAAATAGTTGTTGATTAGAAATAAAACTAAGATATAGATGACGATAAATGTCATCCAACCAAGCGCACTAAAGAGAGTTCGAAACCAGCCTATACTTTCGATTTCATCAAAATCGGTATATTTAGCAAACAGCGTCCAGTTGCCATTGGGCAAATAGATAGGATAAGTAACATCATACTCAGTTAAAACGCTTGCATCTCCTTCGATCAATTGATCATGTTGATTAGCCACGAGAGCAATGTCGACACCTTTCAAAGTGCGAAGGTTTGATTTTTCAATTAGCTTGTCATAGTTCAAGACGACACTGAATACTCCCCAATATTCATTATTATTTGGAATATCAGTGAATATTGGGTACCTAACGATAAGTGCCCTGCCTCCCTGTACGAGTTCTAGTGGTCCGGTGATATGCACTTTCTTGCTTTGTTTAGCTATCTGCACAGCTTTGTACTGGTTAGGGATGGTACGAAAATCTAACCCCACTGCTTTTTCGTTTCCCTCTAAAGGATAAACGTGAGAGATAATGTCATTTGGGGCTATGCCTATATTTCTTACCAAGCTTGATTTGGATAAAAATTGCTCAGACATCACATGCCAGTTTTTGATGGCGAGATCAGGGTTTAGTGCCACAAACGAAGCAAAGCCATCAGCAAGAAATGTATCTCGATAAACATTGGCCTCTATACTGTGTCGAACCAACGCTAGTTCATGCTGCACTTCTTCTCTTACTTGTTGCACTTGCTTATCAACAAATTTATCGCTGACCAAGCTAATGACTGTGTAAGAAAACAAGAAGTACGCTATCGTCAACACAGTGAAATACCAAAGGTTGAATTTGTATGTCCTTAGCAACACAAATATCTTAGCCTTTTCTCGAATTTAGATTCATAACTATATATTAGACATATTTGGCCAAATAACTGAATTTATGGTGATAATTATCTTTAAAGTATGGCGTTTAGTTCACAACCCTCAAATTGCGTAGGTGAAGATGATTGCGACTAAACTGTATGACTTAATGGCAGAAAATAGATGGATTAAGGGCGAAGGTAGTGGCGTGACAGCGAGCGGGAAAGAAAACTCTTGCAGTTAGCTATCACTTAGGAAAAACGAAGCGAAATAAGTGCTGACTATGCTTAGATATCGTGAAGTTGTTGTTACAGATAAAGGCCATCGCGGACTTCATGAAAACTTTCTAATTAACAAGAAAATTCAATATAGGTTAAAGCAGAGATGGCGCGGCTTTCTGTTTCTTTACCACTTTCCTCCCATTTTCGAAACGCAGCATATTCAGGGCTGAACTAGTCATAAACTTGTCACACTCGATAAGTAGGCTCTCTTCGCAATTTGAACAACACTAACAGATTGAAATGGGACAAAAGAATCACCCGAAAGACGAGAAGATCGTTCAGTTACTTCAACAGCAGGGTTTAATAAAAAGTGAAGTAAAAACGCGCTTAAAAAGCGAAGTCTACCGCCTACACGCTGACGAAGTGGTCAAAATCAATAACTACGCCGAGCATTTCGGCTTAAATGCCAAGCAAAAGCTGATCGATGAAATACTCGACCTTCGACGTGAGACGATGCTATCTAGGTTGACTCAAGTCAAAACCTTATAAACTGATGAACGACTCATACAAGCTTTTTACCAAATCAACGTGAGTTATTACATTCACATACCGTACATTGGTTAATTAACGAGCCGAAAGTTGCTAACCTAGTACGTACTCAATTGACTCTATGTTGCCCCACGGTTCAAGCACGATATCTTGCCCGCCGTTACAAAGAATGATCGGTAAAGGATAGGATTTACACAACCTTCAAATGTTTAATCCACTATTAAATCTGTCTGTTTTGCATTGAAAACCAACAAATCTGCGAGCATAACTTGGTGATCATATTTTAGGACATCGGCAACTTTAAGAATGGCTGTATGCAAGATATACACTGGACAGACGGCGCATTTAGTTACTTCCCGAGTTACACGTTAGGTGCGATGCATGCCGCTCAATTTATGGCGTCAATGAAGCAAAGCGTGGATGTAGACTCAGCGATCCAGTCTGGTGATTTACCCCCTATCTTCACTTGGCTTTCTGACAATATCTGTAATCAAGGCAGCCTGCTAACGACTGACGAGTTGGTGAAACTAGCGACTGGTGAAACGCTTAACGCTACGTATTTCAAAGAGCATTTGAGACGTCATTACCTAAACAACGCTCAAGCAGCTTTGATGAATTTGACGTTTTTTTGCCTGATTGCCGATGTCTTTCAGGCAATGCGTCTTTGATTAGGCTAAGTCGTTTTTAGACAGAAGCTCATTAGAGTTAACTAACTTGAATCCCGTTTTCAGATAATTTTTAGTGCTCAAATAGCAAATTGGCACCACTTGGTGAGGTGCCAATTCTGTACGGTTTTGGACATTTTCTTCCATTACATAAGCATTTAGTACGGTGAAGCTGGGCATACAGTTTCTATGTCATTTCTTCAGCTTCATTTCTTTACAAAAATTTTTTCGTCTTTTTTGATATCCCCTCGTCTTACTAGTGTGAGCCTTATAACCTAAGTGAGGAGGCAACATAATGTTAAAAGTCATTAGCTTTGAGATCTGTCCATTTGTACAACGAGTCACTGCCACTCTTGAGGCGAAGCAGATCTCATATGAAATTGAGTACATCAATCTGCAAGACAAACCGCAGTGGTTCCTTGATATATCACCAAATGCCCAAGTACCTATACTGCTGACTGAGAATGGAACGTTTTTATTTGAGTCGGATGCAATTATTGAGTTTATTGAAGATGAATATGGGCCGCTAGAACAGGATGTTTCCAACGAACAGCGTGCATTAGATCGAGCTTGGAGTTACTTGGGGTCAAAAAATTATCTGGCTCAATGCGGAACAATGAGCAGCAGAGACAAGACAACTTTCGAATATCGAATGAAGAAATTCAGAGCCGCATTTGAAAAAGTTGAAAAGAAACTTTCAAGCAATTCGAAGTTCTTTAAGACTGATGTCTTAAGCAAGGTTGATATCGCTTGGCTACCTTTACTGCATCGCGCTGCTATTGTTAAAGAACATACTGGTTACGACTGCCTATATGGTTTGCCCAAATCTCAATCGTGGCAGAAAGCTTTACTTGATACTGGTCTGTCTGATAAATCAGTGTCGCCGTACTTTATAGAGAAGTTTATGGACGTTTACTTGACTAATACCTATCTCGGAGAGGGCAAGGATGTACTGAGTGCAGAATGTAACTCCAGCAAAGGTTGCGCTTAATATTTTAGCCATAGAACTGCCCTGATTGGCACTTCTATTTACCTATGCCCGTAACTGATGAGTGAATGCGATTGTGGATATTGATAAAGTATGGTTGGAATATGAAAGTAGCCTTAAAGGCTTTCTACATAAAAATATCTCTGACCCAAATGACGTAGAAGATGTGCTTCAAGAGGTATTAATCAAGACCTACAAAAGCCTGCCAAAATTACGTGACAACAAGAAGATCAAGCCTTGGTTGTTCCAGATTGCCAGCAATACCATTATTGATTTTTATCGGCGGCGCAAAGTTGACAGTGATATCTCTGAATATGAGTTTTCGTACACAGAGCCAGAACAAAAGGTGTTACAACAACTATCTAAGTGCATTATTCCATTTATCAATGCATTACCCAGACAGGATGCTGATTTGTTAACAGCTATAGAGATAAACGGGTTAACTAAAAAAGAGTTTGCTGAAAAAATAGGAGTTAATTACTCAACACTTAAATCCAGAGTGCAAAAGAGCCGAAAAGCACTGTTTGGTCTGTTTGATGAATGCTGTTCATTTTCCATTGATAGCCAAGGTCAAGTGATGGACTACCACACTAAAAAGAAGACTTGCACGGGTTGTTAAGGTGTATTAGTTATGGCTACTGAATCTGGTTTACTTGGACATGTCACATCAAACCGATATCGCGTGTGGTTATACTTCCCAAGCTACACACAATAGTGTGATATCTATAACTTCTTGCTTCAAGGATGAAACCTTATAAGCAGTATTAGCCCTAGCCTCCAATTTGTTCCAACTCTCCTACCATGTTCAAGAAACGGCCCTTTTGTGTATTAACTTGTCACACTCGACAAGTAGGCTCTCTTCGCAATTTGAACAACGCTAACAGATTGAAATGGGACAAAAGAATCACCCGAAAGACGAGAAGATCGTTCAGTTACTTCAACAGCAGGGTTTAATAAAAAGTGAAGTAAAAACGCGCTTAAAAAGCGAAGTCTACCGCCTACACGCTGACGAAGTGGTCAAAATCAATAACTACGCCGAGCATTCGGCTTAAATGCCAAACAAAAGCTGATCGATGAAATACTCGACCTTCGACGTGAGACGATGCTATCTAGGTTGACGAAAATGCAAATCGCCGTGGTGTAAAAAACGTAATTGTTAAGGTAGAGGGATAAACTCCTTGTCATCACTGGGAATTTTCGCAAAGCAACCTTAAGTCCAATCGGCTTTGGCTTCCTTAATCCGTTCTCTACGACTAGAAACGAAGTTCCGATCAATACAACGTGGCCCAACTTTATCACCACCAAAAAGCGATACGGGAGTCTTGTTTTAATGGATAACTACACCTTGAGGGTTATCCAAGACAACCAGAGAATGCTCTGGCATATCGGTGTCTTTAGCACGTAAACGACCGTGCACCACATATAAGCCCATTTCTTCGCTTGTTGGTAATGAACGGCGAACAGCAAACCCACCTAACTCCCGCTGTAGCACCATTCGAACAGAAGTGCATCTTCACCAAGCTCACAATCAACCGTCAAATCTTTGTTTATGTTACTCATAACGCTGTTCCCAACGGCGGCATTTATTAACGTCGCTCCCGTTACGATTGTTACAAATTGCTTAGCATGCTTGCGACGTTGGAACTGATTGCATTTGTTGACCTTGACGGACGATGAATAGTCACAAATAGGGTGAATAATCGTGGTCTACGCAAAAGCTTGCGTGAGTAAATTGCCAACTTCCTAAGAGCTCTCCTAAACAACTTCTTAAACTTCAGAAATCACCTACACCACAACAACGAAAAAAACGCTTACAACTGTCTGCATTACATTATTTTGCCCCTTTGATCACAATTATCGATCAAAAAATCACCACGAAACTCAAATTGTGCAATGTTTAAATGACTAGTCATATAGTCAACCATACAACAAGACATAAAATCATATGACTTTCACAACAGTACAGGAGAAAAAGCATGGCAAAAGTACGAACACTGCATGGTGATATTGAAGCGACATATCTAGGGGTGACCTCTTCTCACGACCACATTTTTTGTATTCCCCCTTACTGGAAAAGCAAAGGTGAAACAGATTTGCTACTCGATGATCCTGATGCGTCCCTTCAAGAGCTTGTCGACTTCAAAGCGGCTGGCGTTACCACCGTTTACGATGCAACCGCACCGGACTACGGAAGACAAATTGAAACCGTCGCCAAATTGGGTGCGCAAGCTGGCTTACAAATCATCGGCACAACAGGTTTTAACAAAGGGTTCTTGTGGACAAGCCAAAAGCCAGCCACAGCACAAACCTTCCAAGAATATGTCGAGTCAAACTCCATCGCTAAGCTGACAGAAAATGTCATTGCTGAAGTCGAAGAAGGCATTGAGGGCACCACGCACAGAGCTGGCGTGGTGAAATGCGGAACCGGATACAACCAGATCCATCCTCTAGAGCGCAAAACAATGGAAGTGATTGCAAATGCCTCGATGGAAACTGGCGCACCGTTACACAGCCACACGGAAATGGGCACCATGCTGCTGGAGCAAATCGCGATCTTCAAGCAATTAGGTATGGATATGAGCCGAGTCGGTTTTGCTCACCTTGATAGAAACCCAGATCCTTGGCTGTTAAAGCAAGCAGGAAAAAGTGGCGCTTTCCTTGGCTTCGATGGTGCGAACCGAATCAAGTATTTCCCAGAGCACATTCGCTCAGAGGCACTGATCACCTTGGTTAAGGCTGGATTCAAAGAGCAAATCCTAATTGGTGGCGATTTTGCGCGTAAATCAATGTCTGCCCATTACGGCCTTGGCGGTTTGGGCATGGCCAACCTTCTCACTCACTGGGCGCCAAGATTTATTGAAGAAGCGAATGATGCTGGTCTAGATGGTGAGGCGCTAATTCATCAGTTCTTTGTTCTCAACCCGCAACGCTATTTCGCGATGAAGGAGTGAGCATGGAACTTGAAGTATGTAATGAGCAGCAAGCGATCAAGTTGTTAAGTGAAGCAAAAGTCGCGCTTTTGCCACTTGGTGCCACTGAACCACATGGGAACCACTTACCTTTGGCAACAGATACCTTGCTCGCGACTGAATTTGCTAAGCGTATCGACCAACATTTCGGCGAAGAAACCGTACTGTTACCAACGATTCCATTTGGTCAGGTTTGGTCTCTACAGCACTTTGCCGGCGCCATCGATATCGGGACAGAGCTGCTTTCAGAACTGCTGACGAAGATCGCTCGAAATATGCGCGAATATGGCGTTGATACGCTAGCGGTAATCAACACACATTTTGGCAATTTTGATGCGATGAAAACGGCAGCAAGAGCTCTCAAAGCAGAGGGAGTAACGTTGATTTCTATTACTTGGCCAGGTACGCGAAATATCGCGTTACAGCTTCAAGAGTCGGCGTCACCCCACCCTAGTTTTATGCACGCGGATGAGATCGAAACCAGCCTGGCGTGTTATCTCATCCCCGACAGCGTCGATTTGGATTCGGCACAAGCGAACTATCCTGAGTTCCCCCCTCACTTTAGTTCCGTGCCTTTCCATTGGACCGAATTCAGCAACACAGCAGTGCTGGGTGACCCAACCAAAGCGTCAGCCGAGAAAGGGGAAAAATTAGTGCAAGCTTCACTTGAAGCGGCAATCCAAATAATCACTGATTTCAAAGGAATCCGTAAATGATCACTGAAGACGCAATCAATGTTGGTATCAACGTAGACAATGCAGAAGAGGCAATCAAAGCGATAGGCGCGTTGATGGTTAACTCTGGCTTAGTGGAAGAAGCGTACACACAAGGAATGCTGAACGTATTTCGCGAGTTTGGTCCCTACTGGGTGCTAACAGAGGGCCTAGCCATGCCGCACGCTCGACCAGAAGACGGAGCTCTGAAATCAGGGTTCGCCCTGATCGTGTTAGACACGCCGATTTCATTTGGACACGAAGAACATGACCCAGTGTCACTGATCTTCGGTATGTCTGCTGTCGACAAAGATACCCACGTCGAAAACATTCGCAATCTCACTGGCGCTCTATCAACACCAAACATGATGGATCTGCTTCGAGAAGCTCAAACTGCTGAACAAGCATGCCAGCTACTCAATTCAATCAAGGAATAAACGCAATGAAAATATTAACTGTATGTGGTTTAGGTATGGGCACATCATTAATCCTAAGCATGAACGTCGAGTCTGTACTCAAGTCCGAGTTTGGTATTTCAAACTACAAAATTGAACATATGGATGTTTCATCTGCTCGCTCAGTCTCAGCCGATCTTATAATTACGAATTCTGAGTTCATTGATAATTTGTCAGGCTGTGGCTGCCCGGTTATTGAGGTGAATGATTACCTCAATTTAGAAGAAATCAAAACTGCGCTAAACAAAAGCGGGCTGTTTTAATTAAGGAGTGGGTATGATTGATGTAATAAGTTGGATCACCACCAATATATTTGGTGAAGCATCTATCCTCATCGGTATTATCGTCATGATGGGTTTGGTGTTACAGAAAAAATCATTTTCTGACACAGTAGTCGGCACACTAAAAGGAATACTTGGTTTCCTAATTATTGGTGCTGGCGCAGGGATCATTATCGGTGCTCTATTAACGTTCGAGCCAATTTGGACCGAAGTATTTGGCCTAGAAAAAGCGTCGCTCAACGATATTATCGGTCAAGAGTCGTTTATTTCGCTTTATGGTTCATCAGTAACAATGGCGATGGCGATTGGCTTTGTAATTAACCTGATTCTCGCTCGTTTCACGTCGTTTAAGTACGTTTATCTCACAGGTCATATGATGTTTTGGACCACAATGGTATTCGCGGGTATCGCTGTGAATACTGTGCCAGACGTCGCAGGTTGGAAGCTCACTCTGTTTATTGCGGTGATAATGGGCGTTTACTGGACGCTTCAGCCAGCGATCACTCAGCCATTTATGCGCAAAGTGACGGGTAACGACAACGTTGGTCTTGGTCACACGTCGGCTTCTGTTGCGATCCTTTCAGCGATATTCGGCAAAGTCTTCGCAAAAAACAAAATCGACGCGTCGGAAGTGAAAGTTCCTGAAAAATTAGGCTTTCTGCGAGATTCGAACGTCGTTACTGCTCTGACAATGTTGCTGTTGTTCTACATCGGTACGTTCATCATTCAAATCAAAGGCACACCAAAAGCTGCAGAGATACTGTCAAAATCAGGCGACCTTAGCTTCTACATTTACTCTCTCAAACAGTCTTTGTTGTTCACGGGGGGGATTGCCGTAGTACTACTTGGTGTTCGCATGTTCATTGGCGAAATGGTGCCGGCGTTCAAAGGCATTTCAGATAAAGTTGTACCCAATGCCAAACCAGCGCTGGACTGCCCTATCGTATTTCCATGTTCACAGAATGGGGTTGTTCTTGGTTTCGTCGGTAGCTTTGTCGGCGCGATATTCTGGTTAACCATCATTGGTAATACGACAGGTTACGTATTTGTTCCTTCGATGATCGTTTTGTTTTTCCATGCGGGTACCGCGGGCGTGTTTGGCAACAGCACGGGTGGATACAAAGGCGCGTTATTGGCGGGCTTCTTAACCGCAACTGTGGTTTCTTGGGGACAGTTCCTTTGTGTCCGTTACCTAATTAACACCACGATTCCTGATACAGCTTTGTGGGCCGGTGATTCCGATATGTTTATTTTGGCTCCGCTTGTTCACCTTCTGTCCAAAACGTTCCTATAACCTATGGAGACGGGAGGTAGCAATATCGCCCGCTTGCTAAACATGCCCCAAGCAATGAAACAATATATCGACACCGTCAAAATCAAACTGGATCAGCTACAAGAACAGCACGACATTGTGCAGACAGTGGCTGCACTTATCGCCGACAAACTCAGCAAAGGACATTCCACGTTTTCGTTTGGTGCCAGCCACGCTGGGATTATCACTGAGGAGCTCACTTACCGTGCCGGTGGGCTCGCGACGTTTAATCCGATTTTCACCCCAGCACTCGCGTTAGACGTAAAACCTGTCACTTTGACAAGCCGATTCGAACTCGTAGAAGGATTTGGATGCCAGCTCATAGACTCATCGCCCCTTGGCTCAGGTGATGTGATTTTGGTGCACTCTGTATCCGGAAGAAACCCGATTGTTCTAGACGTTGCGCTAACCGCCAAAAAGAAAGGCGCAACCGTCATTGCAATTACCAGTATGGAAACCGCTCGACAAATTACGTCAAAGCATACCAGTGGCAAACTGCTGCATGAGGTAGCCGATTTCGTGATTGATAATGCCGGTGATTATGGTGATGCTTCGGTAAAGATTGAAGGACTCGCACAGAAGGTTGCGCCTACTTCAACCATCATCGGCGCTGCAATTGCAAACAGTATTGTTGTCTCGGTGGCAGAAAAGCTCCTAGAAATGGGAGTAACGCCTCCTGTTTTGGCCAGTGCAAATCTCGACGGAAATGATAGAATCAACTCAAATATCTTTGAGTTATATAAGAGCCAGATCCATTATTTGTAGGAGTAATATGGACCCTGATATTCCACTGTACATCAGAATCAGAAACGAGATTAGGGATCGAGTGATCTCCGCGGTGTATCAAGACAAAATCGAAGGCGAGTTATCGCTCGCCTCTGAATTCGGCGTTGCCCGTGGTACGGTTAAACAGGCTATAGAATCGTTAGTTGAGGATGGTCTACTGTATCGTAGACAAGGAAAAGGCACCTATGTAAATCAGGATGCCGTCTCTGTATGTTTTCAAGATATACCAGATTTTTTCTCTGGTTACCTAGACGAAGATAATATGACATCTGAGATCATTTCTATCGTCCCAACTAACGCTGAACTTGCCGTTTCAGAGGCGATGAACGTCTCTATTGGAACGCCTTTGTTTAAGATCGATCATAAAGTGATTGCGGAAGATGGGCTATTAGGCTTTGTTGAAACCTATATCAACGGCCAAGAATATCCTGACATTTCTGCCCTGCACTTTGACGAACCTCTCTATGCACAGTTAAGGAAGTTCTATGGGATAGCTCCTGTAACCGTTGAGGATCGATTTGACCATTACATTCCAACGAACATCGAATTGGCATTATTCAATTTAGATAAACCAGAAGTATTTGCCAGCATTCAGAGAAAAGCGAAAGACGTAAGCGGCAACGTGTTGGTGTATTCAAACACCCGCTGCCGAGCCACCTCTTTCTCTCTGATCGTTGATGCGAAAAAGCGTATTGATAATGACAGCGATGGGTTGAGTTGCCGGATCTCTTTCCACAAAAACTAACCCGTTAGAATCATTATCTGCTCTGATTAAAACCACTTAACAATCAGTCATACAGCTAAGCCGACAATATCATTTATTGTCGGTCATTTTTCGCATCCGCAGTTTCTATCTCAATGAATTATTGACGAGAAAAGCAATGCAAACTGGATATTAACGCTTCTCAAAACGAATGAAGCTTAGGTAAAAGGATATTATTATGACGGACTTAAATACCCGATTAGAAAAAATTAAAGTTGTACCTGTGATTGCGATTAAGGATGCGGCTAAAGCGGCAACGTTAGCGCAAGTTCTTATCGAAAATGGATTGCCTTGTGCTGAAGTAACGTTTCGTACCGAACAAGCGCCTCAAGCAATCAAAGCGATGCGTCAGGCCTATCCAGACCTACTCATTGGCGCAGGCACTATTTTGACCTGCTCACAAGTTGATCAAGCAATCGAAGCAGGAGCAAATTTCATTGTTAGTCCTGGCTTGAACCCGACAATTGTAAAATACTGCCAACAAAAAGGTATCGACATAGTACCGGGTGTTAATAACCCTAGCCTAGTAGAACAAGCGATGGAAATGGGTTTAAACACACTGAAATTTTTCCCCGCTGAACCATCTGGTGGTTTGGGCATGCTGAAAGCCATGTCTGCGGTATACCCAGTAAAATTCATGCCCACTGGCGGCGTTAATCCACAAAACGTTAAAGACTACCTAGCGGTTCCAAGTGTATTAGTTTGTGGCGGAACCTGGATGGTTCCCGGTAAACTGATTGACGAAGAACGGTGGGAGGAACTCGGCGAGCTCGTCGCGGACGTGGCAAACATCATCAACTAATAATATGTAATTGGCCAAGTGATGGTGCAAACGCTTTTGTTCACGGTGAGTTTGCGTCGGCACTGGTCCACAGTTAATGGGTGACAAATGACAGGGCAAGTTTAGTCAGCGCTAAGCTCAGCCTTGTGTTTGGATCACATAATGTATCAGCCGTGATCCACCAGCCTAACGAGTAAATTGGCAGACCGTCAAAAAAATAAATTTCATAAAAGTAAAAATAACTCTGGTGATTATCGAAACAACGTGTATAGTGTTCGTAGCTCTTACAAACGAGCTATGTATGTAAAACAAGTAAAAGTCTTCTCTCAGTTACCTTTCGATACCTTTCGTTTAGCTCCTGCGATTGCTTCTCTTCATAATTCATAAATAGCTTTTGTTATCAGCTTTATTTTAAATTTTATTTATATAGAGGTATCTATGTCTAAAACAACTGGTTCAGTTAAATGGTTCAACGAAACTAAAGGTTTCGGTTTCATCACTCAAGACAACGGCGGCGCTGACGTGTTTGTACACTTCAACTCTATCGTTTCTGAAGGCTTCAAAACTCTTGCTGAAGGCCAAAAAGTTAGCTTCGACGTTGAGCAGGGCAAAAAAGGCCCACAAGCTGCTAACGTAACTGCGCTTTAAGATATTCTGGTGTGGTGAGCTTTCACCACACCAACTTCCTCCTTCTTCCCTTTCGTTTTACCACCCTTACTTAACTACCCAACACTTTTCATTTAGCCACCTCCTCTCACGGCTGCTTTTACACATCCATAGGAAAATTATGTCCAGAAGAACAACACGCCAACGACATTGGTATCAACTAATGCGCGATAAAGACACACAACAAAAAAAGGAAACAAATGTATAGAATTGATTTCGACTTATCACAGCAAAACACACAATGGTCATCGCAAATAAATCAGCTAAATAGCGATATATTAAAACGCCACATTCACCCCAGAATGACAACAAATTATTCTTCTATCCACTTTAGCTTTTGCGATAAAAGCAACCAAGGTGATATATTGTCTGACGAAGGAACTAAATTAGGAACATTTAAGATTTATTAAGCCTAATATTTATTTTGTTATCCAATCAGAAGGCAGGGAAACATGAGCAAAAAAACTCAAAAAGTGACGGCAAAAAGCCCAAAGAAAAAGGCTCAAGAGCCAAAGGCGCCAACGGCTCATGAGACAAGAAAGAAGATTGAAGATATCTTAGCTCAAAGAGAGTTTGATAAATTATACGAACTCTAATCCGGTAAATAGTTCACCAAACTCAGGGGTTATTAAACTGATTTATGTACGAATTAAAATAATATTTACGCCACCGATATTATTTTAATTATTGCAATAAATTACAGTACACCGTTAATAGCTACACCAATGCCTATACGTTGCTGGTTATGGTTGTAGTCAATTAGGCTCTTTCCGTATCCAGTCGAGTATTGCGCGTACCCTCGAAGTTTTCCCCAGATAGGAAATAATACGCCAACTTCAGCATAACCCTTGTGCGTTTTGAAATTCTCTCGTCCCACAAATGTAAACTCATATTCATCCCATTTGTAAGCACTGGTCAACTCAAAGTGCCCCATGTAGTCTTCAATGTCTGGGTTATCATCACCACTAGGATCGTCTGGTGAGGTTTTGTCATCTTCAGGTATGCGCCACCAAGGTTGTATCGCAATCGCAAAGTTATCCTTTGCGAAGGTCAAGTTGGCATACACTCGGTTCCAACTACGCGATAAGTCTTGTCTCTGACCATTGGATTCATGTTCAATACCAAAACCCAACCAGGTCGAGCCATCAAACGGTTGCCAGTCGGTTGGCGTGTAATAAAAGAACTCCGGACGATAATTAGTCTCGCGGAATGGGCGCGATGCAGCCCCAGTATACACCTGCCAAAACGATTTAAGCGTCATTCCAAAGAACAAGCCATCGCCATCAAACAACAAATCATCATAGTTTAACGGGACTTTAAAGCTGATCTGAAACTCGGCCTCTTCTTTGCGCAGTTCATCGCCATATTTGGTTTCAGCGTAAGCGCGTTTATTGGCACGGTCACTATATGTAAACGGCAAGATGTAGTTGACACGATGCGCCACCAAACTAAAAGGTTCAAATGCGGTTTGCTTTTCTGACTCGAGACGTTTGTCGACTAAGTTTTCCTCTGCCATCTCTGGATTAGCGACGGGGTCGACTGGTTTTATTTGAGTGACCGCTTCCAGCTCACATTGCTGACGGAGCTCTTGGATGGTTTCACTCCCACTACTCTGTTCAATCGCCTTAAGCAAACATAAATCTCTAGCACTTAAATCTTCAGCCATTGTCATCGGAGCCGTTAACAGCCCCAATACTGATATGCTAGACACTTTCCACATACTTAGATCCCTTATCTTCTTCTTGTTATGAACGCTGTGATTTTACTTCAGCTTGTTTATCAAGTTTGCAATTACAATGTTAACATGCCGTTAATTTCATTCACCAAGCATTGTATTTGCCTAGAAAAAACCTGTCTTAATTGCTTCTGCGATACCTTCGAGTAACATTTGCACCCCAATGACGGCAAGAATCAACCCCATCATTTTTGTCACCACGCTCAACGCACTCGGGCCAACAGCTTTAACAATCCTGTCGCCAAATAAGAACAGCAAGTAGGTAACAAAGCAAAGCACACCAAACGAAACAATGGTGACAAGCGTTTCGTTAAACCCACCAGTGGTGGCGAAGTTCATCGCAGTCGCGATTGTCCCAGGCCCTGCTAAGATTGGCATCGCAAGTGGCGAAACCGCGATACTAAGCGCCGCTTTTTGCTGAGCGGGCGACTTAGCTTTCTCTTTCGTCTGCTGGTGACTGGTATCACCAAACAACATATGAAATCCGATCAAAAACACTAAGATCCCACCTGTCACTCGCAAGGCATACAGAGTGATACCAAACAGTGAAAAGATTAGTTTTCCTGAGATAGCAACGATGGCGACGATAATAAAGGCGATGAGCACCGAGCGAAATGCGATAGAACGCACCGTTTCTCTGTCTTCATCAGCGGTCAAGCTCAAGAAAATCGGTGTATTAGCGATCGGATTCATAATGGCAAAGAACCCCATAAACACCGTGACGGTATGAATAATCAGCTCTTTCATATTGTTGCCCACTCGGCTGTTGCTGGTTATTAGAAGTGTATACCTACGAGGAAGACTAAGTGGTGGCTGGCGGCTTATTTACGGCAACTATGCAAGCTAAATTTGACAATTATTGCTTTTGAGATGGTTTACCCTACCTGAAAATGCCGTTATGGTGAGGCGTCACATTAAGATAACAATAAGAAGGATTTTAGTCGTCATGAACAGCACGATCCAAACCATGTTAGGTCACCGTTCCATTCGCAAATTTACCGCTCAACCTATCGACAAAGAACAGTTAGATACTATTTTGCAGGCAGGCCTTGCCGCATCGTCATCCAGCATGCTGCAAGTCGTGTCGGTCATTCGAGTCACCGACAAAGAGAAGCGTCAACAACTTGCCAAGTATGCGGGCAACCAGGCGTATGTTGATTCTGCTGCTGAGTTCTTGGTGTTTTGCATCGACTATCAGCGCCACGCGACCATCAATCCACAGGTACAAGCCGACTTCACTGAGCTGACACTCATAGGCGCAGTTGACTCCGGCATTATGGCGCAAAACTGCCTGCTCGCTGCGGAATCTATGGGCTTAGGCGGAGTATACATTGGTGGGTTACGCAACAACGCGCAGCACGTCGACGAACTACTAGGATTACCACAAAACACCGCGGTTTTGTTCGGTATGTGTCTGGGTCACCCAGATCAAGACCCGGAAGTTAAGCCCCGCTTACCAGCGCACGTGGTTGTGCATGAAAACCAATACCAACAGCTCGATCTAGACGATATCAAGCGATACGACCAGACCATGCACGATTACTACTCAAACCGTTCAAGCAATCAAAAGCAAAGCACTTGGTCTCAGGAAGTGACAACAAAATTGGCGGGAGAGTCGCGCCCACATATTCTGCCTTACTTAAACAGCAAAGGGCTGTTGAAACGTTAGTAGCAAGATTTACTCAGTACCCAATTAGAGTCAGCCCGGTAGACGTCGGGCTGATTCATTTAAAGCACATTTATTCAGCTATCGACACACAAGACGCGTAAACACTGCGTGTTGGGAAGTCCGAGATGCTAAAACCATCATTAAGCGCAACATTGTAATACATAGAGCCATCTGCAGTATTGGACCAATAAACACGGCTAGCAGGCCATCCTTCAGCTGAATACATGCTGCCATATTCACCATACAACTCTTGCAATAGTTCATTTCGCGATGCTAGGCGCCAATTACTTCTGTTTTCATATTGCTGTGACGCAAGGAATCTACACCACGCTACGGCATTCTCATGAGTAAAAGTTGCAAACTCACCATCGGGTCCGTCTACACCCGTTTCGGTGATAGTACCGTCATATTGGCTATAGCCCAAAGAGGTCATCAAAGGTTCACTAGGAGAAGAGCTAAAACGCTTCCCTTCCTGATCGAGCACACTTATGCATTCATCTTTTAGTTGGCACACTTTGACCGTTGTCGGCGTGCTTACAATACCGTCCACACTTACATTGATTAACGCTAAACCTTCGGATAATGCCGTCAACAGACCAGACTCACTCACGGTCGCGGTAGCTTCATTATCATTTTGCCACTCAGCGGACGCGCTGATATCAGCCGTTGTCCCATCATCGTATAGACCAAGCGCACTCAGCTGGCGCTGCTTACCTTGGATAAGAGATAAATATGACGGCAAGATTTGGATTTCACTTAGCTGCGCTGGCAAAACCGTTAAGGAAATTTCATTGCTAACAATCCCATTTATTGATGCAGTGATTGTCGCAGATCCTGTTTGTAGACCTGAAGCCACACCATTATCATCAATACTGATTGAATCTGGATCAGTACTAAGCCATTCAACTTCTCCTGTAAGCTCCACCACTTGCCCACTACCACTGCCCCCCTTTGCAGCTAATTGTACATTTTCACTTTTCTTTATATTAGTTATAGGTGCGGTAATTTCGATTGTGGTGATATCTACAACAGATAGCGGCGGATCATTTGGATTATCTGAATGACATGCGGATATAAACAACGTGGTTGCAGCTACAACCACTGATTTGTACAACGACTGTTTCATGACTAAATATGCCTTTTAAAGGACGGGTGACTGACTAGTTATTACTTTTTTGTTTAATAGAGCGGCCACACTATGAACACTACCACTTAGAGCAAAAACAATATATTAGGCACAATCAATAAACCGAATGCCCCAATAAAAGGAAGGTACTCTCGGTTAAATAAAGAATTGATAGCATGACGGCTAATAGTTTAGCGAGGTGGCGAACTAGCAAATACAACACAAGTTAACCTTAAAAATATGAATGACATTCCGTAAAGAATGAAGAGACAATCATTAACAAAAGTGGATGAAGTCTATGCTTTACTTACAGGACATATAGAGAAAAAATAGCAACTAGCATCAATAAATAGTAAGAATCCGTGACGAGGAAAAAATGAAAAAAATAACTACGCTATTTATCTTTTTCGCATGTTCGGGGCAGGTCTTTGCCAAAGGTGGTATAACAATAGAAATGCAAAAACCGCAAACCGCACAAGAGCAGCAGACTGCGTCAATCATCAAAGCAAGCGAAATAAATCAGACTTTTACTAAACTATCGAGCCAGTACTTCCCTTTTAATCGGAGGTTACGTGTTCAGTATGGTAGTTCTGAGGGTCCGTATTATGACCCAGAGAATCACTCTATCCACATTCCTTATAGTTTCTATCTCGAATCCCATGACTACTTTTCGAAACACGGCTATGAAGAGAAATACGGTAAGTCCGCAGAAGATGGCGCAACGGATGCTTTACTGCATACATTGCTGCACGAAGCAGGCCACGCTTATATAGAAGATCAACGCATTCCAGTGCTAGGTAAAGAAGAGGATGCGGTAGATAACTTCGCGACCATTATTCTATTGAACTATATCGAAAACGGCGATGACGTGGCGATCAGCGCTGCCGACATGTTTGCTTTTGAGTCTCAGTCTGAAGAGCGACCAAATTACTACGAGATGGGTGACTACGCCGACGAGCATAGCTTTGATCTACAACGTTATTTTTCCACGCTCTGCTTAGTCTACGGTAGTAATCCTAAAAAATATCAGTATTTATTGGATGAAGTTGAAGATCATTATTTAGGGGATAGAAAAGATTTTTGCGTGAGCAACTTTGAAATAATCAATGAAAATTGGCATCAATACCTGTCGGTCAAGAAGTAACACTCATAGCATGAGAGGCAATATGATGACCAGAGTTTTGGGTAAACTCAATGGGCAAGAAAAGAGAGTTCCCCATTTTTATTACTAATTCAATATCTTTAATAAAAATAGGGAGTTCTCTTTTTTATAAACTGTAAGACAGATGTTGTCTAAACTAATAGAATTTTTAATAATACACATTATCGCTCTAATTTAAGCAACTTACACAGCAACCATCTGAGAAGCAAGTTCACGCCCATTGCCACGGAATTTATCAATCACCTCGGAAAATTGAGCGGAAATATGCAAAAGTCGCGAGTCTGGATGTTCAGCCAAATAGTTAGCTTTCATCAACTCAGTGTCTAAACGATCCCAGTCTTGGTGGATCGCACGTGCAAAGTGCAACGTGGATGCCAATGTCGGTGAAACATCCGCTTCTCGTGGTTCATGGTAATGCTCAATAGCATCAACCATGTCATCTGGAAACTTCCAAGAGCGAGCCAATTTAGCGCCAAGAGATGGTGCTGAAATGTCTAAAATCTCTTCTTGCACGGCAATAGGGTCTGCACCCTGCTCCACTCGCCGAGCAATTTCCAATGCCTCTTCTGGCACTAAAGTATGAATCATCAATTCGCCAATATTATGGAGCATTCCCGCGGTGAACACCTCGTTGGCATCAAGTCCACTCGCGGCACCAAGTTTACTCGAAATAACCGATATTTCGAAAGTATCTTCCCAATATTGGTTTAGATCTAGAGTTTTGACGTTTGGAAAAGCGCTCGATAGTACTGATGCGATAACCAAGGTTTTTACTGGCCCAGTGCCCACCCTTAGCAGTGCATCATTTACCGAAGAAATGGTTTTGTTACCACCAAAATAGGCGGAATTGGCCATTCTCAGTAAGCGTGCACTTAAGACTTGATCCATTGAAATTTTCTTTGATAACTGCTCAAAATCCACTTCCTCTTGATTAACCATATCGAGCAGTTCTTGTAAAATTTTTTGTATGCGTGGTAGTTCATTAAGACGCGATAATAATGAGACTTGACTCATATGGAAATCTCCTTTCTTATACCAAACAGTACTTTAGTTGATGCCAGCCCGTTTTCTCTTTCCCATGTAGTTCAAGGTTTAGAGGTTAATCTCAAGGGCGGTGAATTAACTATAGTTCAGAACTATTAGTAATAGAAAAGTTTAGTTAGAAGTTAATCTTACTTGATAAATACAGGAGCAGTCTTTGTCTCTTTCCACTATGCTATTTACTCGCAAATAAAGCATTTTTTCTTATCGGTATTGCTATAAGTTAAGCGCTCTACGCAATCACACCTGCGACTTCTCGGACTAGTTTTGCTAGTTCATCCCATTGCTCATTATCAATCAACTCACTCGGAACCATCCAAGTACCGCCACACGCAATAACAGCAGAAACCGACAAGTAATCTTTTACGTTGCTTGGTGATACACCGCCTGTTGGCATGAATTTCACAGGGTAAACTGCGGTTAGGGCTTTGAGCATTGCGACTCCACCCGATGGCTCTGCTGGAAAGAACTTTAACGTGGATAGTCCCAACTCCATTGCTTGTTCTACAAGACTTGGGTTGTTCACACCGGGGATGATTGGAACATGTCTTTGCTGACAGTACTTTACGGTTGTAGGATTCAAACCTGGACTGACGACAAAATCAACACCTGCGTATATCGCTTGGTCAACTTGCTCGGTTGTGAGCACCGTGCCTGCGCCGATAAGCATATCCGGGAATGCATCTCGAATATTCTTTATCGACTGCAATGCCGCGTCGGTACGAAAGGTAATCTCTGCACATGGTAGACCATTGTCAATCAGCACTTGCGCCAGCTTCACCGCTTTGTTGGCATCCTTAATCGCGATAACAGGGACGACTTGAATTTCGGATAGCAATTTATCTAGGTCTTTCATTTTTATTCCTTTTTATAGAGCGCTGTTCTTTGTTCGCTTATTGGAAACGTTAACAGAACAAGTGGTAAGGCTCAAAGTTGCCAGCAGTTTACTAACGCTCATTCGCTGATATAAGGCGAATGACTTACGTTAACTGCGTTAACGCAGCGTCACTCCCTGGTGGCTCCAGTCAAACTTATTACATAAGCGTTCTAGCTCATGCAACTCAGCTTCTGTCTGACTCATTAGCCAAGCAAGCAACTCATCGGTAATGGCAGAGCGTCGTTTTTGATAGCAATAATACTGCCACTCACTGTGCTGCAGTGCTGTATTGTTTGGGCACTTAAGGAACTGCCGCTTAATTTCAGGCAGAACCAATAATAGATCCGTTACTGTGACACCCTGCCCTGCCAAACACGCACTTAACGCCATATCCAGACTATAAAAAACCGTATCACGACCTTTCTTTACCCCTTTTATACCCGAGGTTTTTAGCCACAACTTCCAATCTTGATGATCCAGCGTCGCGTGTAAATGTGGCAAGTTGAGGACATCTTGCAATTGAATATCACGACTTGAAAGTAGCTCAGAATACACCGGAGCCATGTACTCATGTCGTAGAAACGTTACTCCCGGTTTGCCTGCATATCGCTCTCCTTGACTGGTATTGATGATCAGCAAATCACAATCTTCAGATTCCAAAACAGGGTCTTCTTCAATGGAAGGAATAATAACAATCTCATGCTCGGGGTATTTTTCATTCAGCCAAAGCACCTTGGGTAACAGTACACGCGTGGCGTAACTCAGTGCACTTTTTATCACTATGCGACTCTTGTTAGGTGTATGCCACTGAGCCACTAGCGCCTCGAGGTTAGTGTAATTTTTCCTAAGCACCTCATAGAGATCTTTGCCTCTTTCCGTAAGCTCAATTGCTCTATGTTTTCGCATAACCAGAGGTGAACCAAGCTCATCCTCTAGCTGTTTTATCTGTCGGCTGACAGCACTCTGTGTCACGTGTAGTTCTTGTGATGCTTTAGTAAAGCTCATAAGGCGTGCAACACATTCAAATACTTTTAACGCATTGTGTGAATAAGGCAAATGAGGATAAGGAGACATAGTTAATTACACATGATTTAAACTCATGTTAGATTGGCATAAATGTTATTTGAACACCAGACGGTTAGCCTTTACCTTTATGTGATAACGATCACGAGGCTAACAATGAAGAAAATTCTCGCTCTGGCATTTCCACTCATCATTTCACAACTCATCGCGATGGCATTAGTGCTGACTGATGTCTGGATGATGTCGCGACTAAGTGTATCTGCGATTGCTGCCGGTGGATTGGGTGCATCGGTCTTTTCATTTATCTTTATTATTGCCAGCAGCACCGTAAGCTGCGTGGCTAATTTGATCGCAATTGCTTATGGTCAGCGCGTCGCTAGGCCAGAATTTGGGAACCAACAAATTCGCTTAGCGGTAAAAGGTGCTGTCATGTTGTCGGTATTCTTGAGCGTGATTCTGACGTTCAGCTTCGCTTTTGTACCAGAGCTATTTACGCTCGCAGGCCAACCGCCTGAGTTGGCCGCCCCAGCAATGCAATACGTCGACACATTAAAGTGGGCTATGCTGCCTTCATTATTGCTACTTGTATTGCGTGGATTAACCAGTGCGTTTGGCAATGTTCGTTCGATCATGGTGATGTCTTTAATGACGGTCATGCTTAACGTTCCGATTAGTTACGGACTCGCATTCGAACTGGATCTTGGGTTAGCGGGGTTAGGCGCAGGTACATCTCTGGCGGCATTGATTGTAATGCTAGGTTATGGTGCATGGGTGTTTAAGCGCCCACAGTATATGTCTTTTGCCCCATGGCTAAACATAGAGGAATACACTCTTAAACTGATGAATCCTCTACTGGCAATGGGCTTACCGATCGCACTAGCGGCCTTGTTAGAGCACGGGTTGATTTACGGTGGCACTTTAATGGCGGGGACAATTGGTGTCGCGGCACTCGCATTACATCAGATCCTTTTGCAATGCCTGAGCTTTACTTGGAACATCAACTTCGGCTTTGCTCAAGCTGCCGCCATCCTTGTCGGACAAGACTTTGGAGCAAATAACTACGAAGGTATCAAGCGCACATCGATTAACAGCTTTACATTGACTTCCGCCTTGAGCATTGTACTGGCGGGCGGATTTATGATTTGGCCTGAATTGATCGCGGGTATGTTTAACCTCGACGCTGAGTTGACCAAATTGCTTGTCGCGGTTCTTTGGGTTGTCGCGTTGTCATTTATTGTTGATGCTTGGCAACTACTCGCAATCAACCTATTGCGCGGTATGAAAATTGTCGTGGCACCAACCATCATCACAGCCATAGGCTACTGGTTGTTTGGTTTGCCTGCTGCTTGGTTGCTCATGCAAAAATTTGGTTTAGGTGGTATCTGGGCGGGCATCGGTATCGGGCTAGGCGTCACAGGTATTCTGCTGCTTGGCCAATTGCTTTCCTCACTTAACCGTTCAGCGCAAGTTCGCTTAGCGCATTAACATTCCTATACCTGGTTCATTAAACGCAAAAAAACCCGCATTCAATCCGGAATGCGGGTGGCTTTAGAAATAAAGTAAAGCAGTGGATTAATGATAGAACCAGAAATTAGAACGAGTACTTCGCTACAAACTTAACGCCGTAGCCGTCTTCCTTGTCACCATCCTGTTCTACAGAACCTGTTTGAAGTACTAAGTCTGTTTTGAATGCATCTGTTACATCGTAACCAAGACCTAGGTATGCAGTTTGCGCTTCTACAGCTGTACCTTGTAGGTCACCGTCTGCGTATTGCAATGAACCGTAAACTTTGAAAGATTCAAATTTGTATGCAGCTGCTACAGAGTAAGTTTCACCGTCGTTTGGCTTACCAAGCGTAAGTTCAACACTGTCGCTTGCTTTCAAGCTCGCCGCGTTTTCGAAAGAAATGAATGCTGCACCAAATGTGAAATCGCCCAGCGTTACGTCACCCGCTAAGCCAAGAGAATTCGCGTCATCACCGTCAGAACCATAAGCAACCGCCGCTGAGAACTCTTCTGCTTTGTAGTTTAGAGATGCTGCATAGTTTGCATCATTGTTTGTGTCACTATCAGTTTCGTAGTTAGCAGAAAACTCAAGATCGTTGATTGTTTTCTTGTAACGGATACCTTGGCCATCTACGCCACCTTGACCGATGATGTATAGGTTAGAACCTTCGCCTTGCTTCGCTTTTTCAATTGCACCAAATGAATTACCAGTATCACCGAAAGAGAAATTACCGTACTCAACGTGGTCAAATTCTAATTTGATATCATCAAAATATGCGTTTTTATCATCTTTCGAAACACTAGTACCAGTGTTGATAGCAAAAGAACCAATTAGTTTCGCTTCTTCAGATAATTCATGCGTACCTTTAACTTTAAGGTGTGCATCTGTAAATACGTGTGGTTCTTTATCACCAGCATCGGCATCAACGTATAATGCGACAGCTTTTGCCCAACCTGATAATTCAACTGTATTTTCTTCTGATTTGTAAATTTCGCCTGCTGCTGCTGCACCAGTGAATAGAACAGAGATTGCAATAGCTAAAGGTTTGATGTTCATATCGTACTCCATGTGTTGCATTGAAAAAGAGTTAACGCAACTAATTGTATTTAAAGTATTTTTAGATTAAGAAATTGCATTCATATTAAAAATGCGCTCCGGAGATAATATTATCGAAATAAATACAATTTAAAATTGAAATATTATTTTAATATTAATAAACAAGATCGAGATCATAATTAAACCCATATTTGCAAAGTCACGATATGCAGTTTGATGCTTTAAAAATAATATTTATAGATAGGTAAGTTTGATCAAGGTCAAATATTTAAACTTATATTGCACGCGTGGAGAATATATAACCTTCAACGTAATTAAAAATCAAAAAATGATAAATGATAAAATCATGAAAACGTAAAAATAAAAGTTTGATATGACTCGCAATTGCATTTTTGCAAAATTAATTAGTACTAGAAAAATGATAGGCAAATATATTTGGGTATAAAAATGTAGGAATTAAAAACGGATGCATATTAATAAGAAAAATTAGAACAATACTTGATCATACATTCCCTGTTTAATTGTCCAGTATGACAATAGACCAATAGAAATCGCCGACATATGTTTACGTCCGAGGTTGTTCTTGCATTGCAATACCCTGAAGTTCTATCATTTGCACCCTATTCCGATATGGGTTCGTTATGACCGATCTAGAACTTGAGTTTGAACACATTTATATAGAAGTGAGAGCGGAACGCTGGCCTTTGATTGAGCGTTTCTTATTTAGCTACTTTTGCATGCGAGAAGGTTATCTCAGCAAACAAGGTAAGCCCGATTGGGAGTTGGCGCGCAAAAATTCGCTACGTTCGACGTCGGTCACCCACCTTAAACACTCAGAGCTAGAACCCATTGTTCCACTCGCGGTTATTATTGGGGAAATAAAGCGATATCAGCGAGATGGTGAACTTACACCAAGCGTGTTGCAGCGAATATTAAACAGTCTGCTCCACTATGCGGTAATCAGCAAAGACGAAAAGTCTGCCCTTCGCACTGTCGGACTATTAAATACGATGCCTGCGGATTGGTATCAAAGTGAAACCAAAGACTTGTACGCTCGCTTTCTTAAGTTAAATATTCAACTTCTGCCAAGTTGAGTCCTCTACTCTCGCATCTATCACACTTTAAGAAATAGGCTATCTCATTGATAGGTAGCCATAGCTTTTACACGTCGACCTGTCACAAATACCGTACAACGCCCTCTATTTATATGAGATTTGCAATCGGTTTCTCATAACACACTTTGTATTCATATTGTTTAGTCTTTCCACATCACACTAATGTATCAAAATGTTATTTTAACATTGATGAAGATCTGGTTTTTAATTTTTAAAACAGCGTTTCTGTTTAAAAAATATTCTTTCTGTATATTATTAGAACAACGAATCAAAACAGTAAATACAACTAAATGGAAAGCATGGATATGAAACATAGAACCAATCTCTCTCTGGTTAGTGCCTCTATTATTGCGGCGCTAGTTTCTGGCTCGGTATTAGCAAATGATACGGACCCGACGGACGTACTTAATGAGAGTGCAGCAGCGGTTGATTTAGCAGCACAAGCGAAACAAGCGTTTTACGATAGTTCAACATCTACTATTCACTCCTTCTTATACATTCGTGATCGTGAAGAAAAAAATGCAGATGGCCACTGGGTACCAAACATCGAAAACCAAACTCTGCAACTGGCGTGGGATTACAAATCAGGGTACTTCAAAGATACGATTGGTCTCGATTTGTGGGCTAACACCAACCTGAAACTGGGTGATACCACAGGTATGTCGGAGATCCTTTACTTTGATCATGAATGTGAAGGTAACTCTTCGTATGACGGCAACGCTTGTGAAAAGTCGTATGCGGCTCTTACCATCGCTGCACTGAAAGCAAAATTTGGTGATGAAGATGTCGGTCTTGCTGTTCGCGGCGGCTACACACGTATCAACATTGGTACCATCCGTTCAAGCTGGGGACTTAACCCACATGCTTACCGTGGTATTGAAGCAAAAGCACACTTTGGTAACCTGGTTGTAGGTTACGCGATTGCCGACGAATTCAAGAACGACTGGCAAAAAGAGTTCCTACCGATGACCACTAAGTGGCACCAAAACCAAAAGCCAGGTTCTGACTCTACTAATACGATTATCGATCATATCCAAACGGTAGGTGCGATCTACAAATTCGGTGACGGTCAAATCGACCTTGGCTACGGTGTCGGTAAAGATTACCGCACAAACTGGCAAGCACTGGGTAAGTACAGTTTTGATTTAGGCGGTGCAAACTTAGGTCTAACCGCCTTCTACCACGGCTCGATTGCAGAAGAGAGCGACCTGAATCCGAAAGTTGACGATCCAAAAGCACAAAGTTACTACGGCTTGGGCGCAAACCTTAAACACGGTGGCTTCACTTGGATCGCAGGTTTGAGTGACACCGATACGCGCGGCCAAGAGCTGACTTACAACTTCCGTTTAACCCCTTGGGCGAACTCAGACAACCGCAACTTCATGCAAGCAACATCACAGCTGGAAGACTACAACGTAGATGGCGCGCGTGCGGCGAAACTGGCAGTGAACTACAACTTTGCGGATTGGGGTCTACCTGAACTAACCGCAAGTGTTGGCGGTAACTACGCAACAAACGTTCGCTCTAGCAAGGACGCGGAAGAATACGATGGTTCAATGACTTCATTCGACTGGCACGTGGGCTACAAATTCCTAGACGGTGCGCTAGAAGGTTTGAACATTCGTACTTACCGCGCTCGCTTCCGTGGCGACGACATTGTGCATAAGAACGATCGTAACGATCTGAAAGTTCTTATCTCATATAGTGTGAAGCTTAAGTAACGCTTCAACCTGCCTTTACTCTTCGCCCGGCCTTGAGCCGGGCTTTTTTGTTTATCGAGTTCTATCCTTTGACCGTTTTCGACCACCGTCGCTAACCTCTTAATTAGCGGGCTGAATTATCTTGGTATAAAATCCAAGCTAATGATGCGCATTCAAGTGCACACAGGTCATCAAAGGTAACAAAAAAGCCCGCTTTGATAGCGGGCTTGTAGAAGCTTGTGTGCTCTTATTTACCGTGAGGGTACTCTTTACAACCTAGCTTGTGAGAAATACGCGCTGCGGCTGCGTGAAGCTCAGCAATGTACTCAGCCTTCTTCTCTTCAGTAAAACGGATCGTTGGTAATGAGACACTCATACCAGCGACAACATTGTTGAAACGATCGTATACAGGCACCGCTAAACAGCGTAGCCCCACTTCTTGCTCTTCGTTATCTTCACCAAAGCCAACTTCACGGACTGTGTATAGCTCGTCAATCAGTGACTCAATCGTCTCGTGCGTACGTTCTGTCGATTTAGTGAACTCTACGTCGCTTAGAATGCGTTTTACATCGTCTTCTTCACGCTCTGCAAGCAGGACTTTACCGATAGCAGTTGAGTAAAGAGGATTACGACGGCCCACGCGCGATTGCATGCGCAGGTTGTACTTGGAGTCAATCTTGTGGATGTAGATGATGCTATCACCATCTAGCGCGCCCAAGTGAAGCGCTTCTAGCGTAAGATCAGAGATACGACGCATCTCAATATCCGCTAGATCAACCAAATCAACGTATTCCAATGCTGTAGACCCCAGCTCAAACAACTTCAAAGTCAGTGAGTAGTTTTCACTCTCACCCTCTTGCGATACGTAACCCATTGTTTTCATTGTTTGCAGAAAGCGGTAAACCGTGCTTTTTGACATCATTAGGCGCTGAGCCAATTCACTGATGCCGATGTCTTTTTGAGTGCTCAGGGCTTGTAAAATACCGAATGTTTTTAGTACAGAAGAAACTGATTCAGGTTGTTTCCCATTAGTCATTATTATTACCTATCTCGTTATCCAGCACACTTCATTGAAGTTCAATGCATCATGCAAAACTTCATTGCTTTTCCAGTGATGCCTATTATTTAATTTTTTAGGCTATGCTGACAAATTTATTTCATACAATTTTTCATACAATTTAAAATAATGTTCTACAAAAAAAAAGAGCCATTACTCTGTTTTTGTATAGGCGGTCTCATATCTACCAGCCCATACACCTCTAAGCTATTGAAACGCTAAACTTTTGACCTTAAAGGTTTTTGAAGCAACATCACACTAATCAATATATCATTCGATTGTGTGATGGCTTTTTGTTAATTAATTTTCCTCGCAAATAAAGAATTGCGTAACGATATTATTTTGTTTCTCGGATGTTAATTTTAGCTGCGTACCTAATTGGGCTAAATTCTTAACTTTTTTGTGGTTATTTTGTGAGTGTTTTTCAACCACAGCTAATTGTTCAACAATATAATTAGCTAATTGTCGCTGTTTTATTGTCGCGGTCGAAATACTCTGAGCAATTCGATTAGTTTGCTCCAAACAAATCTTAACTTTAGTAACGGATTCAAATGTATTGGTAGCACTTTCCATTGAGACCTTCATATCGTGACTACAGGATTCGATCTCACAAACCGCTTTGTCAACGTCAAGATTTAGCGCCTCCACAACACCGTGGATTTCGTCCACGGTTTTTGAGGTCCGTTCGGCTAAGCTTCTTACCTCATCCGACACTACGGCAAAACCGCGTCCGTGTTCGCCGGCTCTGGCAGACTCAATAGCTGCATTTAGGGCGAGTAAATTGGTTTGCTGGGCAACCTCTTCGATAAAGGTCATCGCTTTGGTAATTTGCAGGGCGCGCTGCTGTAAGCGATGAATCACTTCCACTGCCAATCGCAGCTTTTCGTCCAGTTCCTTGTGCCTAACGATGTTTTGACTCACGTTCTGGTCGCTCTTAAGCACTTCTTCTGTCGCGACGTCAGACTGTTGCGCACCGGATTCACTCTGCATGGCGATATTCTCAATCAAGCATTGCAGTTCATTGGTATGCTTTACTACTAGCGCCGACTTCTCTGCTTGTACAGCCATAGAATCCGTGATTGAAGAGGTATACTCGGAATTCTTCGTAGTGGTTTCTCCCATCTCCTTTGCGCTAAGTTGCAGCGTATCAACGATGCTGAGTTGTGAAAGGCGCAAAATTTCTAGGTGCTCGGCCAGTTGGGCAAACTCACCGGTCAGTTTTTTATCTACAGAAAACGTGAGTTGTTTATTCGCCATTTTTTCAATTGCACTGATTAGGCTCTTAAGACTGTGCTTGAGCTCTCGTGACAACGTCACGATAAATACAATACCAACAGCGCCCATAATAGAAACAAACAAGACTAACTGCAGTTGATGCTGACTCTGCTTTTCTTGTGAAACCGCTACCTGCATGTTGACCTGTTCGAGCAGTTGTTGTTTTGCTAACTCAAGGTTGGTTTCGAGCAAGTGCAGTTTTTCGGAAATCATTTGCGCTTTTACATGAATCGCTCGCTGATTCTCTAACGCGACAAGGTGCTTGTTGACTACCCCTTGTTCGTCAATGGCGCTATAAAGAACTTTCTCGACTAACGCTAGGTCGCGTTTAGAAAACTGTCGACTACGTTCGTCTAACTGACTCCCTTGCTGCCGAATAGATGCCGCGAGCGATCGGTTTTTGCCAATCAACTGCTCTACAACAGTGATGTCATTGCTAAGTAGTGCTCGGTCAATATTGAAGGTTAAACTGTCGATTTGGCCGCTGTAGTTTTCGGCAACCATCGAGGTGTTCATATCATCGGTCGTAGCGGCCAAGGTATAGATGGTTCGCTTTAATCGATTGATTGCTGATTGATATCGGTGCTGATCTTTTTCCAGTTCCTCGCTACGCGCCAAGCTTTTATCCATATTGGCAAACAACTGATTCAAGTCTTCACTCAAACCGCTTCCAATATAGCCAGTACTTTGGGTTTGAGCCGCCGCTTCACGAAGCATTTGTATACTGCTTTCCAGATCTTGTTTGAGCTCAACCAACTGTTGTTCATCCGAACCAGGTATCGACAACACGTTATTTTTAATATCACTAACTAGGCTTAAGCTGCTTGCATTGGTTTGCATGTCAGCCATCTGATAAGCCGAAATCTGCTCGAGTTGCGCGATGAGGTGTCTTCCCTGCCAGATCGACATGGCGCAAACGGTCAATAATAACGCGGTGACAAACGTGATCATCAGATAGACACGTTTAACAATCGACAAGTTTTTCAACATTCTTTGTTCCCTCAAAGGTTTGAATTGCACCGATAAAAAAGCCCCCAGTTGGACAGGAGGCTTTTCGCAGGCTTCACCCCATAGAATCTATGAGGTTATGCGCTCTTTTTTATCGCCACCTCTGGCGGTAACTCCGCGACTGGAACTGCAGAGATAAGCTCTTTGGTGTACTCTTCTTGAGGGTTGAAAATCACTTGTTCCACGTCGCCCTGCTCAACGATTTTTCCGTGTTGCAATACCAATACGCGGTCGCAGAAGTACTTCACAGTTGCGATATCGTGCGTGATCAGAATAAACGCCGTACCGTAAGTATTCTGGAACTCAATCAGTAGGTCTAAAACCTGAGAGCGCAAAGATACGTCCAGTGCCGCGGTGGCTTCATCGGCGATTACCACTTTCGGAATCGTCACTAGTGCGCGAGCGATAACGATACGCTGGCGCTGACCACCAGAGAATGCGTGCGGGTAACGGCTTGAAAACTCTGGTGGCAACCCGACCCACTTCATGATGTTACGCACGCGTTCTTCACGCGCTTTTTTGTTCATCTCTGTGCGCAGTTTGATTAGCGGCTCTTCAATGATATCGAATACCGTCATACGCGGGTTAAGCGAAGACCACGGGTCTTGGAAGATCAAACGCAGATCCGCAAAAAGTGGGTCGCGTTTTTGGCGTTTGTAGTCTGAAAGCTCAATATCTGTCTTAGTTTTCAAATCGACATATTGGATGCTACCGGAACTTGCCGGTGACATGCCCAGAATCGCGCGTCCCAAGGTACTTTTACCTGAACCAGACTCACCCACGATACCCAACGACTCCCCCGGATAAAGAATCAGGTTTGCGTCGTCTACCGCAGTCATAAACTGCTTTTTCTGGAACATCTTCGCTGGCTTCTCGAACACTTTCGATACGCTTTGAAGGTTAAGAATCGGGCTAGCGACTCCTTGCGCGGATAAATCAAACGGGACTTTCACCGCAGAAGGTTTTTCTAGCGCGCGAGTCGCTTCCATCAGTTTACAAGTGTATGGGTGTTGTGGGTTTTCGAAGATCTGTCTGACCTCGCCACACTCTACCAATACGCCTTTCTCCATTACCGCAACACGGTCGGATATTTGCGCAACCACACCTAAGTCGTGAGTAATGAACAGAATCGCCATACCAAACTGACGTTGTAAATCCGCAAACAGGTCAAGAATTTCTGCCTGCGTGGTAACGTCAAGCGCCGTTGTTGGTTCATCGGCAATCAAGATGTCTGGGTTCGACGCCACGGCCATCGCGATGACCACACGCTGGCGCTGGCCGCCTGACAACTCAAACGAGTATTTGTTGATCAGCGTTTCCGGCTCGGGCATCTGCACTTGATGAAGTAGCTCTAGTGCACGAGCGTGAGCACCTTCTTTCGTGATGTTTGGGTCAACCAAGCAAAGCACTTCTTTAATCTGGTCACCAACAGTGTGAACCGGGCTCAGCGCCGCCATTGGCTCTTGCGATACCAAAGAGATATTAAAGCAGCGCATGTAACGCATTTCTTTGCTGCGTGGATCAATCTGAGCAATATCGATGATCTGTCCAGACTCGTCTTCGTAGAGGATCTCACCTGAATCGATACGGCCCGGCTTATCCAGTAGCTGCATGATGGCAGACGACGTGACCGATTTACCTGAACCCGATTCACCAATCACAGATAGAGTCTCACCACGGAACAGTTCAAAGCTCACGCCTTTGACTGCGTGAAAATGTTCCGTGCTGGTCGGGAAGCTCACGTTAAGATCTTTAACCTGTAAAATACGTTTTTTCATTATTTCGCTCCTTGGTCATGGTATGGGTCGCAAGCATCACGCAAACCATCACCAACAAAGTTCATTGCTAAGATAACCACAACTACCGCTACTGCAGGGATAAGTAACCAAGACGCTTCCGCTAGTGCGCGGATGTTTTGCGCTTCTTGCAGTAGTACACCCCAGCTTACCATTGGCGCTTGTAAACCAAGGCCTAGGAAACTTAGCGCTGTTTCACCCAAGATCATTGCCGGAATCGCTAATGTTACCACCGCGATGATGTGACTAAGGAAGTTAGGCACCATGTAACGGCGGATGATTTCAAACGGTGTATTACCATCTAGCCACGCTGCGGCAACGTATTCTTCGCTGCGTAATGACATAAAGCGGCTTCGTACAACACGCGCCATATCTGGCCAGGAAACCAAACCAAGAATAATGGTGATCAGGAAGTATTTCGTCAGCGAACTCCACTCCGCCGGCAAGGACGCAGACAATGCCATCCATAGCGGTAGGGTTGGAATCGACTTCATGAATTCGATACTACGCTGAATGAAGTTATCGATCGCACCACCAAAGTAACCTGAGATACCACCGATCACGATACCAAGCACGAACGTGGTGAATACCCCCATCAAACCAACGGAAAGCGAGATTCGAGCGCCGTAAATTAGACGCGAGAGCATGTCTCGACCCATACGGTCAGAACCAAGGATAAAGAACGGCTGCTTTGGATTATCCGGTGTGATGAACTTGCGGTTCATTGGGATAAAGCCAAGTAATTGGTAAGTCTCTGTCTTGCCAAAGAACGAGAAGTACACTTTCTTGCTTTCATCCAACGTGTAATGACGTTTTAACGTACGTGGGTCCGTCTTGCTCTTGTAAAAGTCCAAGTGTGGTGCCCAACGCCAGCCGTCATCCGTTGATTCGATAAAGCTGACCGCCTGAGGTGGCGCATATGTGTAACGACGCCAGTTGTCACTTGGGTCAAACGGTGCGAAGAACTCAGCAAAGATGGCGACAAAGTAGATGAGCGCCAAGAACCACATGCTGTACCAAGCCAGTTTATGCTGGCGCATCTTAAGACCGATCAATTGCCACTGGGTTGCAGTGCTCAGATCCAGTTGTTTTTTCTTGCGGCCGAATACTCGACCAAATAAATTCAATGTTGAAGCGGTCATGACTTAAAACTCCTTCGCTACGCCTACTCGAACTCGTGGGTCAACCCAGTAGAGCAGCAGGTCTGAAATCAACGTACCGATGATGGTGAGAATGGACATAATCAGCAGAACATCGCCCGCTACATACATGTCTTGTGCGCGCAGTGCTGATAGCATCAGTGGACCAAGTGTAGGAATGTTCATTACTTGGCTAACAATGATGTCTGCTCCAAGCAGAGCTGGAAGCATCCAACCGATCGTCGAGACGATTGGCAAGATAGCGATACGCACTGGGTACTTCATGATAAGTTTTGCTTCAGTCTGACCTTTCGCGCGGGCTGTCTTAACGTAGGGCTTTTTCAGCTCATCAAGTAAGTTAGCGCGCATGATACGAATAATGCCAGCCAGACCTGCCGTACCCACCACTACAATGTAAATCCAGCTACGAGATGCGGCGTCAAGGAACTTCGCCCAAGACATTGGCTGGTCAAGAAACTCTTCTGAATACAGACCAGAGACAACAGTATCGAAGCTGTAGTAACCGATAAGTAGCGCCAAGATTGCGATAACGAAGTTAGGTGTCGCCATACCAATAAAGCCAAAAATCGTTGCAACGTAGTCACCCCAAGAGTACTGACGTAGCGCAGAATACATGCCGATCGGAATTGCGATAAGGAATTGGAATAGGAATACAGCGCCTGCTAATGCAACGGTAGGCCAGATACGTGGTTCGATGGTTTCCCATACTGGTTGGTTGTTGGTAAGAGAGATGCCTAGGTCGCCTGTCATTAGGCCTAACATCCAATCAGCGTAACGAACTAATAGTGGCTTATCTAAGCCGTACATTTCACGCAAGGTATAGATCATCTGAGGGTCAACGGTTTGTCCCATTGATTGAAGCTCAGCAATTTTCGATGAAGCGAAGTCACCGGGCGGTAAATCTATCACCGCAAAAATAACAATAGATACGGCGAAAACTGTCACCAAAATGGATAACAACCGCTTACCTATAAACAGAAAAAAACTGCTCATGTTTGTTCCTTAATTCCAGTCCTGTTGAGGAATAGTCAATCATAGAAATTTGAGAGCGTGAGTACGGAACTCTGCTAGCGCTCATCTGTAATGAAACAGATTTAATAACCACGCTCCCTATTCATTATTATTAGAACGCACCATTATTTATTTTTAAAACGCTTTTTCATTTTTGTGTGTACACGATCGTTTAGAAAGATACAATTCGTGATCAAGCCCATACTATTTGTACTAGATATTCACAAATTACATGTTTAAGCCAAGGTAAAATTGAGCTGGGAAAGCAGGGAATGAGAACCGATGTTCATGTGCCTAGAGTTGTACATATTAAGGCAGAGTCGAAAGCCGAATAATCCACTTACACCCTATCGATTTTAAGTAAGCAACGATGTTTCAACCGGTATCTAAGGACGATATTTCAATAGAATATGGAAGATTTTAATGACAAAAAAAAGCCCCGCTGAATCAGCGGGGCTTAGTCTTAAAGAATCAGATTATTGTTGTTTCCACAACTGGCCCATACGCATTGGTCCCGGTGTTGGGAACGTCCACGACTGTGGCATGTTCTCAGGCACGTTCTGTAGCTTGTCGTTCACGACGACGCCGACAGGCAGTGACTCAACCGTACCGATGACATAGAAGTTCTCTTTGGCGATATCCATGATCTCTTCCATGTACTTGTACTGTGCTTCTTGTGAAGACGTCGCTTCTAGCTTTTTCCACAAATCAAGCTGCTTCTTAACGTGTGCTGGCGGCTCAACGGCGAACTCACTGTCTGGCTTACTTGCCCATAGGTAGTAACCTAAGCCCCATGTGGATTCTGGACTAAATGGCATGTAGTGACGCGCTTCATCAATGATACCCACACCACCATCACCCACGATTGGAATCATGTCGAAGTCGTTAGTCAAACGCAGGTTCACCACGTGGTTGATTTCTAGGATACGGATATCCAGCATCACACCCACGTCTTTCCATTGGTTTTTAACCAGCTCGAGAGAGTCCGCCAGAACGCCTTTGTCGTTCACTTTAGACATCGCTTCGATACGCAGACGCTCACCGTTTTTCATTAGACGGTAGCCTTCTTTGTCACGCTTATCCAAACCTAGAGAGTCTAAGATCTTGTTCGCTTTGTCTAGGTCGAACTCAGTGTACTGCATTGCCATCTCTTCATCGTAGAATGGCGAGATTTCTAGTGGTGCAGCTTGGTATGGACCTACCGCACCAGAGAATACCGTTTCGCTGATTTCTTCACGGTCAATCGCGTGTGAAAGTGCAATACGGAAATCTTTGTTTTGGAAAAGCTCACGCTTAACTGGATCTTTTGCCGTTTGGTTTAGTGCAATTGCCAGCTCTGTACTACGAGTGCTTGGACGGAACTCGTAAGTGTAGCCGCTCTTCTTCTCGTTTTCGATCAGTAGTGAACGGTAGTTTGGCTTACCGATATGACGATGTTGGTAATCTGCCTCACCGTTCGCCGCGCGAAGTACCATTTCTTCTTGGTCTTCGCTGTAACGCCAGCGAACAGAATCTAGGTAAGGAAGCTGATTACCTTCTGTATCAACCTGCCAGTAGTAAGGGTTGCGCTCAAACTCAGCAAAACTTGCGTTTGGACCCGGTGGTGTTTTCACTTTCCATGCCGTCATGACAGGGCGATCAACGTTGCTGTAGTGCTCCATAAAGTAATGAGCTTCACACTTCGTTGACGCGTATTGACGCCAAGAATCAAAACCTGCTTCTTTCGCGTTCGCTTCTGCTTTGTCATTAAACTTAGGAATAAACTGAGAGCAGTAGTGTTTCGGGAATGCCGTAAAGCTTTCGCTATCTACCGTCGCAAGGCTACGAATAAACAAGCCATTTGGTTTTGTCAGCGTGATTTTCACCGTGTAAGGGTCAAGCACTTCCGCTTTCGCTGCATCGTGCGTTGGTAGCGCCAGTGGGCGGTTACCTGAGTGCTCTGGGTCGCCGATTACATCATTGATGTAAAACGCGATATCTTCAGCGGTAAACGGCGCACCATCAGACCATTTCACTCCTTTACGCAGTGTAATAGTGAACTCTTTGTTGTCTGGGCTAGCGGTGAAGCCTGTTGCTAGGTTAGGCAATACTTTTGAGTAGTTTACGTCAAAGCTGAACAAGTTGTCGTAAGCGATGGTACGAATACGATGACCGTTATCAACCACTTTGCCGACTAGGTTTAGCGTACCACCGTATTGGCCTACAGATTCAAACGGTTGTACTACCAATGGGTTTTCTGGTAAACGCTCAACCACAGGTGGTAGCTGGCCTGCGTTAACCATGTCTTTAAGCTGAGGCGCTTCATTGTAGGTATCTGCCCAAGCAGATACAGAAACCGAAGCAGCTACTGCAACTGCGACTTTACCGAGTAGAGGTAAGTTATTTTTATAGTTCATCAGTCACTCCCTGATGTGATTCATTATTAAAGGGGATTCTTTTTCCCAGCACACACTTCAACTAACAGATTTGATGTTCCTTGCAGAAACTGCCCTGTTATCACTGGCACGCTGGCATGTGGATAAAGTAAGTTAGTGTTCGGCGCACACGGATAAACGCGTGTTTCTCCAGGTCCGCTGATCAAAATAAGTTCGCTGTATAGATTGTCTGACTCCACTTTCGACTCACGTGGTTCATTATGGCTAAACCATTGATTCCACGTATCAACCGCATATCCTGTCATGACAAAATCCAGTGGTTGGTTGGTGGTAACCTGATTAAGTCGCACCTCTTTGCCGTGGGAAAACCTTTGAGTGGTTTTCACTTCGCATCCAGGAAATGGGCTCCAGACAGAAACCAAGGAATCACCGTGTACGTGAGCTTCTAGATTGCGCGAACGGCTTATCCATTGCTTGGTTTCAGGGTGGCGAAAAGCAAGAATGTTGTCGCCTGCCCAGCCCTGATCGATCCACTGGCTACTTTCAACACATAGACCATGATCCGAGCTGTAAGCAAACTTTGCGTACTTATCATTACAATGGCGTAATTCGGCAGAGCCTTTGCCGTTGGTCAACATGTACACCCCACCACGTCGTATTAACAAATGATTAGCGACTTTGACGGGTTGTTCCATATCAAGTAACGGGGTTAACGACGCCTGCCAAAACGGATGATCATCAGAAAGAGCCAGCGCATTAAAGGCTTTAAGCGCTAACATCGGCGAGGCATACGAAGTATAAAATTCGCTGCTTAACAAATTCGGATAGGCAAAGCCTGGGAGTAGTTGGGCATTGTTGTCCCAAATTGGTTGCTCGCTCCACCAGCCCATAGTTAGTTGCCAGCAGGTTCTGGCGAGTTGAACATCGACATCCGGATGACCAGAACGCGCCAACTCAACCCAAAACGCAGCACCAGCAAAGCGGTAATTTAGCGAGCGCCCATAGCAAAGTGGTTTGCCATCTTGGCTAAACCAGTATTGGTAGCTATTGGAAAACTCAATCGCACGGCGAAGCAGAATCTGACTGAATTCGCTCTGTGAGTTATCCCATCGCGCATAAACCAAAGCATAAAGTTGGAAAGCAAACGGATTGTAATAATCCACTACTCCTGTGAGACCATCTTGGTACAACCCGTTTGCTAAATACATTTCATCAATAAACGCGAGATCCTGTTCAAGCACTTGTTGCTTAATCTCAACGCCTAATAACGATAGCGCTTTCAATATAAGGACTCGAAACCAGCGCCAGTTGTTTGGTGGCAGCTCTAAATCGGTAACCGAATTTAACCAAGCCGCAAGATTGGCGCGCTGCTCGTGACCCAGTGGTTGCCAATAAAGCTCGTTGGCATCAATTAGCGCAACAGCAATCGAAGACATCTCCACCACGCGTTGATCATAGTTGCGCGGAAACTGCCAAAAGTCTGGGTGCGATGGGTTAGTACCGTTGACGATTAATCGGCGTAGCTCATCGTGCTCACTACTGAGTTCATTTCCAGCGGGTACTGCGCCCCACATTAAACGACAAATATGCTCGATACCCGCAACGCTTGCCGTGTAGTGTGCCGCGCTATTAAAGTTTGGCAGGTCTTGCGCTGTTCCACGAACAACCACCATCTGACGCTCTACAATCACTTTTAGCATTTGCAGCGTTTCAGAACGGCTTATGCATCCTTGCACCGTATTTGCCAAACAATTCAAACTTCTTGCCACGGGTTACTCGCTTAACAACAAAACCATCAATGAGGTGAATTAAAACCCATCGAATTTAATTATTGAAACGCTTTTTTATATTTATGATATGAAGATCAAAACTATGTTTCATTTTTTTAGATCAACAGCTACTCAGCTCACAAATTTGAAATCACAACACCAATATAATTAAAACAACGTTTCAATTAAATTTTTTAGAGAATGTCTGAGTCTTGCACTGTTGATCATAGACCAAACTCGTTCAGTTCTGCTGGGTTGTTATGATCGCGTGGTCGCAAGAATGCCAACTGTGGATAAGCTCGCCACTGATACTATACGTTTGACAATGTTTATTGTGCGTCTTCTGTTTGTACGCTCTCGAGAGCTTCGCTGTTTAACGGCAAGATGCCCTCTCACCACGGTGTAATGTGTAGTTCATAGAAAGAGAGCGACAAACGCGACGTTGTGTGGGAAAACGTTAATCTAAAGTCTGAATTGTTAAAGCAACGACTTAGTTTTGGCGCATAAATCGCGCGTAATAAAGCGGTGGTAGTCCACGCTGCAAGCATCGCCCCATTGCTTCAAGATAAGGGCGTAGGTGTGAAAACAACTGATAGTACCCTTCGCACAGGTAGTGCTTGGCTGAGATCGATAGCTCGCCGTTTTCGTCGATTCGCTGCGCAGGACAAGCGCCATGACAAAGCGAACGTTGATCGCATTGCAGACAATGGGTTTGGCTACCAATTGGCTTACGAGTAGAAAACTGTTGTTGGACAGGCGTTTCAATCAAATCCGGATAATCCCGCTGGTTGATATTGCCCACTTTGAATTCTGGATAGACGAAATGGTCGCAGCTATATACATCGCCATTGTGCTCGATGACTAAATTCTCACCGCATTGAGGCGCATGAACACAAATAGATGATGGCATCCCTAAATGCATACCGAGCGCATTATCAAAGTGGCTGACGTACACCTTGCCAATGTCCCCTTTGCGCCATTCCTCAAACACATCAACCATAAACTGACCAAACTGCGCTGGTGATACACTGCGCTCAGAAACACCTTTACCTTTTTCTGGCTCAACAATCGGGATGAACTGAATGAACTTCACCCCGAGTTGTTTCAAGTGTCGATATACCCGCTTGCCATGGTCGCCGTTATGGTTCTGAATCACGGTCAGCACGTTAGTATCAACCTGGTGCTTTTGCAGCATCTGTAGACCTTGAACTACCTGACGATAAGAACCTTTACCGCTACGGGTTTTGCGATAGTGGTCATGCAGTTCTTCATCACCATCAATACTGATGCCAACCAAAAACTTGTGCTGTTTAAGAAATGCCGCCCAATTGTCGTTAATCAACACTCCGTTGGTTTGCAACGTATTGATGATTTCCATTCCCGGACGCGCGTACTTCTGTTGTAGTGCAACGGCTTGGCGAAAAAAGTCCAACCCTCTAAGTGTTGGTTCCCCACCTTGCCAGCCAAACGTCACTTCACGGCAACCAACCGGTTGACTCTCGATGTAGTTTTTTACGTGTGCCTCAAGCGTGGTGTTACCCATGTCAAACTGCTTGGTTTCAGGGTAATAGTCGGTTTTGTCGAGATAGAAACAATACTCACAGTCGAGATTACACAAGGGCCCTATCGGTTTAGATAGAATATGAAACGGACGCTTTGCTTTCACCTTACTGGTGGGAATGATGACTGACACTTTAGAGACGCCTTTTGCTTGATTGACGTATTATTTTAAAACGCCATTTTAATTTATTATCAATCCGTGATCACAAACAACAATTTTAAAACGACGTTTCAATATAATAATATAAATTTTTTACTATTGTGAATCATGAAAAAGCCCAATCTACTCTATGTCTTCCCCGATCAGTTTCGACTGATGTCGTTGGGTATCTGGCAAGATCCTGACTATCGCGACTTTATTCCTGGTGTGGGTGACCCTGTTTACACACCGAACCTTGATGCTTTTATCAAACAATCGACTCTACTCAACAACGCTGTGAGCAACTGCCCAGTTTGTAGCCCACATCGAGGCAGTCTGATGACCGGACAATTCCCGTCTCGCAGTGGCGTACCATTAAACTGCAACTCAGACCGCGTGAACTCCGAGTTACCAGAAACCGCGATTTGCTTTACGGATGCACTTTCCATGGCTGGTTATCACGTTGGTTACATCGGGAAGTGGCATTTGGATGTGCCCACGCCAAACGATCCAGCTAAGCCTGGTCACTATGTAGACCCAAATGTTCCCGCGTGGGATTCGTATACTGAACCACAGCGCCGTCATGGCATCGATTATTGGTATGGTTACGGTACGTTTGATGAGCACAACAATCCGCACTACTACGATACCAACGGTCGTCGTCACGAGCCCAAGGTGTGGTCGGCTGAACATGAAACCGACAAGGCGATTGAGTACCTAAAAAATGAACATGGCGAGCGCGACGAAGACAAACCATTTGCGCTGTTTATCTCGATGAACCCACCGCACAGCCCCTACGACAGCCTTGATGATTGTCGCTTAGAAGATTGGCTGCGTTATAAAGACACACCAGTGGATGAGCTTTTGCAGCGTGACAACGCAGATACAAATCTCGAGAAGGCACATAGCGCGCCTTATTACTTTGCCAATGTGACGGGCACAGACAGTGAGTTTGGGCGTCTAGTCGAGACACTTAAAGCCATCGGCGAATGGGACAATACCGTGGTTGTGTTTACCAGCGATCACGGCGAAACCTTATGTAGCCAAGGCGTAAACGATGCCAAGAACTGCATCTACAACGAAGCATTCTCGGTACCTTTTATCGTCAAAACGACTCAGAACAATCAAGCTAAACAAAACCCAGCGTTCCTTAGCAGCGCCGACATTATGCCAACTATTTTAGGCACGATGGGACTGGATTCACTCTGTCCAAGAGGGATTCACGGTCGAAACTTGGCCTCGGCCTTCCAAACTGATATTGGCATTGAGTTACCGAAAAGTGCCCTGTACATCAAGAACATTGATGGGAAACGCGACCAAGATAATAAAGTCGCAGACTACTTCCCTGTCAGTCGTGGAATTAAAACCAAACGCTACTCATTGGCATTAGAAATCGACGATAACGCCAACCTAAGCTGCATATTGTTTTTCGACAATAGCCACGATCCGTATCAACTACACAATCTTTCATTCACCCCAAGCGCACCGTTAGAGCGCAGTTTATTGGCCGCTTTAGCAGAAGAGCTGGTGCGGACCAATGACCCGTGGGCGACAGAGCAAGTGCTTGCGGAGCTATTGCCGTACCAACTATTTACCAATCAAGGATAACGAATGAGTGACACTAAGCACCCAAATATCATCATCATCTACGCTGACGACTTAGGTTTTGGCGACGTTAGCTGCTATGGCGCCAACGACATTCCAACACCAAACCTAGACAAACTGGCGGAAGAAGGCCTTAAATTCAACCAAGGTTATGCGACGGCGGCGACGTGTACGCCTTCGCGTTATAGTCTGTTGACTGGCTCTTACCCGTGGCGCAACCCAGACGCAGCGGTACTGCCGGGCGACGCCCCTCAGATCATTGGTATTCGCGACAGCACCATGCCCAAAATGCTGCAAAAAGTGGGCTACCGAACGGGTATTGTGGGTAAATGGCACCTGGGTCTTGGGGACGGTGAACTCGATTTCAATCGAGAAATTCAAGGCACACCTAACGATGTCGGCTTCGACGACTCGTACATCATGGCGGCGACCAATGATCGCGTACCTTGTGTTTACATCGACAATCGCCATGTTGATAACCTTGATCCTTCAGACCCGATTGAAGTGACTTACGATTGGGACAAAGCGTTTGCTGACGTACCAACAGGTCGCCACAATCCAGAACTTTTGGATGTGATGTACGATCATGGTCACGACGGCACCATCATCAATGGCGTCAGCCGTATCGGTCATATGCGCGGTGGTCAGTCTGCGATCTGGGATGATGAAACGATGGGTGAAGTCTTTGCTGACAAAGCGATTGAGTTTATCGAGCGGAATCAAGACGAGCCATTTTTCCTATATTACGCTCTACACCAACCCCATGTACCACGCATCCCAAACCCTCGATTTAGAGGAGCGACCCCTCATGGTGTGCGCGGTGATGTGATCGTCGAGATGGACTGGTGTATCGGTAAGGTACTAGACAGATTGGAATCCTTAGGCCTGAAAGACAACACCTTAGTGATTTTCTCCAGTGACAACGGTCCGGTCTTGAACGACGGTTATAAAGATCAAGCGGTTGAGTTCAACGGTGATCACCGCATGGCTGGACCTCTGCGTGGCGGTAAATACAGCTTGTTTGAAGGCGGAACCCGAGTACCATTTATTGTCCGCTGGCCTGCACAAATCCAACCGGGCGAAACGGACGCATTATTTAATCAAGTCGACTTGTATCATTCGTTCGCGCAAATGGTGAATCAACCACTTGAGTCAGCAGAAGCGCCAGATAGCCAAGCGTTGATTGATACTTTGACTGGCCGAGATCAGGTTGGTAGAGACTCAATGGTGCTAGAAGGGATGCAGTACAAAAAAGTCTTCCGTGACCAGCGCTACGCTTACATTCCACCACACGATGACGATTTTGTTTGCCAATACACGGGCAATGAGAAAGGCAACTTGTCTAAACCGCAACTGTTCGATTTGTATGATGATGTTGGTCAGGTAGTGAACTTAGCAGAGCAAATGCCAGAGAAAGTGGCTGAGCTAGAAGAGAAGCTGCAAGATGTGATTAAGAGCAAGCAAACTCGCTAATCTGGATTCAGAACTAAAAAAAGCCCAGCGATATCGCTGGGCTTTGTTTTTATGGTGTCACGATCAACTCCGGACCATTGCCGCTTTCTCGACTAGAAAAACTGACATCTGACTTACCACTTGCTGGGCCATTGTTTTCAAGTAGCAGTGAAACCGTGCCGGCTTGAATCAACTCGCTAACATCCACTTCCAACCATGAACCAATCTGACTTGGCGTAATCGCCACTGTCGCACCAACTTGATCAACCATCGGCATGGTATTCCATGTGAGGTTACTCTCTTGCCAGTTCGAGCTCGACAAACGAGAAATGGTGATATCTCGGCTTGGGTCCGCGTTCACGTTGCGGATGTGTAAGCGCAATATCGCCGTTGAAGCGCTGCCAATATCCAAACCCGTTAGGTCAAATTGCAGTGCAGTTTTACGGCTATAACCGACACCATCACTTTTCACCACGAGGTAACTGTTACTACCAAAACTTTGCGAAGCATACTGCCCGTCACGCACGAACACATCAGATTTTGTCACGACAGTTTCGTTTTGTGGTGGTAAAACTGGCGCACTGAAGTCCACTACCACGCTTTTACCCATCAAACGTTTTTCTGCAGACGTCACCACCGTTGTCGCTTGAACTTGGCCATTGTCTGTCAAAGTAACATTGACTTGCGTACCCTTACCCGGTGTAGAAATGGTCACTTCAGGTTCGGCTTTAGATTCGTTTACTAATACCACGCTTGGCTTGTCTACCGTGATCTCTTTACCACTGCTCAGCACAAGGCTACCTGCTTGGTGGAAAACGATTCCCGTGATCTTAAGTTGGCTATGGGTGACCGCTTGTAGAATATCGGTATTGCTCAGAACAGTGATTGGCTGGTTAGCTGCGTATGCCTGAGTATCCGTCGCCGTACTTTCAGGCAAAATGATGTATTGGTAAGACGCATTGGTTGGCTGCCAACTATGGCCAATTCTCAGCATAAACACGTCATCCGATACAACTTGATCCGGTTGGCCGTTGTTGATCGTGCGCCAGTTACCTTGCTTAGTATCGTTTTCCATCTGACCGTACCAGAAATCTGGGAATACGTAACCAACGCCATCGTGATGAACCCAAGAGGAACCTACAAGTTGGCGACTGCCTTTTTGGTAAACCTGTCCATCAACGGTCACAGGACCATTCAAACGGGTTTGGTTAACAGTCGTATTGACGTATTCAGAGCGCGTCGATTTGATCCCAGCCCCCAAGGCAACCAGTTCATCTTTAAAGCTAAACCATGCTTTCTTCGCTTGAGTAGAGTACGCGTCCATATCCATGATCGAAACGCCGTATGTACCATCAGAGACACCACCGATGAATGAGGTTTGCATCTCAATGCGGCCCCAGTCTGCTGGTTTGGTCGCGAATTGCGGTGAGGTCACGCCAGGTACTAGAGCCCAGTTCCACACTGGGAATAAATTGTGGTACTCATCCCCTCGCTGCATGATAAAAGTGCTACCAAATCCCAACCAATTGCCCAGTAAGTTTTCACCGTTGCCCGCTTCTGTCGGCTCAATACGGTTAGAGTTCATCTTGATACCGATAAAATGGTCAGAGCCAACTTTGGTGGCGTAATCAGAACGCCAGAACTGTTTGTAACCGCTAAGCCCTGAGTTCATGCCTTGCAAATGCTGTTTGAACGCAAGAGCTTCAGACTGACGACTTGGCATAAGCGCGGCAATATAATCGCTTTGTTTGACGAGTGTGGTTGGGTCCGAGGTAGCCACGCGACTGATGCCACGGCCACGTGAGTTGTAATCTAATGTACCGTGGCTGTTTGCCCAACGAACGCCTTCAAGAAAATAGTTTACCAACACATCGACTTTGTCTGCGGCAAACTTCCACTGTAAGTCACGAACTTGATAAGCCCAGTAAGATGCCGCGCCAAAGAACACTTCGCCGTAACCACCAATGTATAACTGAGGACCATGCTGCTGGAATGAGTAATCCGCTTGCACCCCTTCGTCTTCAGTGACGACGATGGTTTCTTCGATACCATCTAGACCTTTTTGAACTTGTAACGGGTCGTTATTTAACAGTCCGCCGAATATTACGCCTTTAGAAATATCGGTTCGGTTGGCACCGGTTTTATATGGCGCTAGCGGCATATCTGCAGCAATAAGAGTATTCAAGTCGGTTGGGAGGTGGTCGCCTAACATAAGTGCAGCTGGGCCTAACCTAAGTTGTTTCCCGATCTCATTCCACCACCAGTTACTATTGGTTCGGTCAGCAGAATACCAGTAGTAAAGTGCCGAAATAGCCGCTTGCGCTGCGTTGGCATCATTATTCAGGAACGCAACAGAAGAGAGAATTTCAATTCGCTCAAGATGAGCGCGAATCGGCGCTTCTTGTGTCGGAATTAGACTGTAATCAATATCCGTCCAGCTGCCATCTGCTTGCTGTGAAGCGATATATTGTGCAGCTAACTGTTCAACGTTCCCTCCTTTATTCTGCACTTTGCTTGACGTTGAGTCGGCAAAGTCCGGTGCAACACGTTGCGATAATGTCGCTAATTCATTCGCCAACGCAGGCTGGCAGATTAAGAGTGCGGGGAGCACCCATTGTTTGGGAGTGAGTTTAAATGTCATCTTATTGTTCTCGCGTAAGGTGTTTATTAAATTGGGTAGATGTGTTCTTTTCGTCGACTTTAAACACTCATATAACCTTACAACCAAGAAAATGAAATTATATTTTATTTTTGCAAAAATATGGTTTTGATCTTACTTTAAACAATCTGATTCATTCGTTGCTAACAAACTATTGCCACAGATCTTAGCTCGCTCCTTTTGATACAAAATAAGGTGCGTAAGCACCTTAATACATAAAATAACCAGAGAAATTTAGCGCTAGCGAACATTCGTTCATGCGCAATATTTGATATTTTTTGCGATATGGCTAAGAACACTTTCACCCATTCTGGCTGCGTCTGAATGGGTGCTCACTTGCGTTCGGTACTCGCGACCGTGTTCGACAATTACAATGTTCACCGTAGCAAAACGCCCTGGGGTTGCCACAGAAAGGCTATAGCAATGTGCTTCGTCCTCGCACGCAATCACGCACGGTTGATCAACTTGGATCGACAATCCACTTTCTAGGCTCAACGTCGATGCTTGATAAAACACACAGCCGATGCGTTTATCGACGAGCACCGCTTGAGTTTGCTTGCTATTCGCTACAACTAACGCTTTGGGAGCGTTAGCGTATTGCCGTGTTTGCTCAACGCTTGCGCCCGGTAAGAGCGTATATTGATAACTCGCATCATTTGGGCGAACACCATGGTTAATTGTCAGCTCAAACACTTCTGCGTCTAGGCGGTGGTCACTCAAATGTTGGTTAATCAACTGCCAAGAAGCGGAGCGCGTTTCGCACTTCAGATCAGCACTGGCATTGTGCAACACATAACCCACGTTGCCATGATGAAGCCAATGCTGCGCGTGAGCATTGAGCTCGCCAGATTCAACGATATCGTCTCGCCATAACTGATTCTCATAATGGCACTGGTTGACGGTCGTGACGACTGGCTGCGGATGAGTGGAGTGGATGCCCGCCCCCAACGCAACGACAATATCTCCAAAGAAGAACCAAGATTTCAGCGCTTGGGTCTGCTGTGCGTCCAGCTCAAACGTAAAAATTCCCCAACGGCTATTTGATACTCCGCCCGTCCAATGGGTTTGCTGCTCAACTCTGCCCCACTCATATGCGGGCATCGCGACTTGCGGGTTGGTCACACCTGGGATCCGCCGCCAATCCCACATCGGGAAGATGTCGCGGTATTCCAACCCATTCACCCCAATATTCATGCTGCCAAAACCTAACCAATAGCCAAGTAAGTTTTCTTGGTTACCGGTTTCGATTGGTTTAGTCCTCGATGAGTTGGCTTTCACCGTCACGGAGTAACGGTCTGAAACCGAGACTGCGTAATCAGAACGCCAAAAATGCTTGTAGCCAACGAAGGGATAACTATCACCATTCAAGTGCGCGATATAGCTATCAAATAAACAAGCATCTTGAGGAAAGACCGCTTTCAGCATCCGAGCTTGAGTGCTAAGAGTCTCGCTACTATAAGGCTTTTCCAGATCTGGTTTGGCGATCGCTCTACCACATACATTGTAATCCCATTGGCCATTTCTGGTCATCCAGACGCTACCGAGCAAGAAGTATTCACCCAGTATCCACTGAAGATGTCTTGGAAATGCAAATGGCGTGTTGTGCGTGGCGTAACACCAAGGCAGCGCCACGTTGTAAAACGACTCACCGTAGCCACCATTTTGCAATTGCGGGCCGTGTTGCTGGTAAGAATAATCGGCCTGAATGCCTTCATTTTCGGTCACACAAATCGTGTCGCAAATGCTTTCCATTGCCGCTTTGAAGCGTGTTTCATCGCTGCTTAGCAGCGCGCCGAAAGCCATAGCGTGGGCAAGGTCAGCTTTGTTCGCGCCCGTCATCGTCGTGCAGGTTGGGAAATCAGCACTCAATTGCGCTTTTAATGCGGGGGATAATTCTGGTGACAATAACAAAGCTATCGGTCCCAACAAGCGTTGCTTTCCGATCTGATTCCACCACCAGTTCCAGTTTTGTGGATTAACTCGATACCAATATTGCAGTGCCTGTATTACCAGCTCTGCGGCCACTGAGCTTTGGCTGCTATGATACTCGCACGCCAGCAACAGCACTCGCTGTAGATAAGTACGCATCACTTCGCCATCTTGCTCGGCGCCCTGCAAATCAATATCGTACCAACCGCTCTCATCACAGAAGCTTTGCTGCCAATTAGGTAAGTGCTTATACCAACGGCTTTTAGGGTATACCTTATACTGTTGGCGGATGATTTCATCGGTCACCACAGATTGAATGTTCATCAAATGCTGAGAAATCATTGGAGCTTCGACCTCTACATAAAAAAGAAGGCGCTCACGCGCCTTCTGTATTCAGATTAATTGTCCAGCCATATCCATTGATAAGGCTCTAAGCTGATTTCAATGGCGCGACCTTCGGTATTGCACACCGTCGCGGTCTGCGCTTGGTCGCTAAAGTTCACCGCCGCCGCTTTGTTGGTGTGCGGATAAAACGCAACATCAACGTTCGGATTCGCCGACAACCAGCTAAAGGAGGTGCTTTCTTGCTGCGCCAACCAGATCAACACATATTGCAGTAAACGCGCGTTGTCCATGGTGAACGGCAGGTTACCTAGGTAAACCGCACGGCCTTGACCATAATTACGCGCCGTAAACGCTAAATGCTGACCTTGAGCCGCGATCACGGTTAGATCCTGCGCTTGCGGGTACACGTAGCTTGCGTTACCGAAATCTTCGTTGCCGGTGATAAACTGGCTTAGGTAATGGTCTTGTGCAATTTCAAGCGGCATCGCCACTCGGCCCATCGTCAAAGAAGTCTCTTTCTCTAGGCCAAATACATCACCCAACTGGAAGTAACGACCGTTTTTCTGATACGCCGAAGGGTCGGATACGCCCAGTAGACCACCACCTAGAGCCACAAACTCACGCAACTTAACGATGATGTCCGCGTCATCCCAGCACTCGCCACCACTCCATGCAGAGTTTGCGTCGCCAGTATTGATAATAACTTTGACTTCAGGGTCGATACCGTTTTGTTTGATGTCATCAAAGCTGATGAATTCGACATCAAACGGTAGACCAGACAGACACTCAAGCAGGTTGTTACCCACCAGTTCCATCACGTCCGGACGAGGCGGCACGTAAAAACGCTGGTCACGAGCTTGGTTCTGTAACCAGCTACGCGCTTCACCCCAGGCACTGAGTACAGCCACTTTACCCGGCAGTTTTTGTGATTCCGTACGCTGAGTATTATCGAGATACTCACCAAACTGCTGAGAAATATCAGTAACGTGATCAATAAAGTGCGGGAACTTGTTCGCCAGAGATAAATAACCACCGTAACCAATACGATCAAGCGGCTTCTGTAGCATCGCACGGCGGATCTTGGTCCAGTTCGACATAGACTCTACCACTGGGTCGTTGCCTTCACTGAACACATCTGGGAAGAAGTACGGGTAGAATCGTGCTTCGCGGATTTGGTCACCGCCAGAATCCGTCAAACGGCGCAGCGCAACACCGTCTTCCACTGCACCAACATTAATGTCGATACCGATTTTCTGGTAGCTTGCTAAGAATGGTTCGGTTCCGATCCAGTGGTCACCTTGGAACATCGCAGTACGCTTACCCGCGTCGTGCGCCATTTTGACCAACTCTGCAGCGAACTCGACCACAAACTCTTGCACGAATGTCATCCAGTCACGGTATTGCTGTGATGGCACTTTATAGGTGCCGTTGTAGTAACCAGCATCGACAAAATCTTCTGGTGATAGCTTGTAGCCAAAGCGTTTTTCAAAATCCTGCAACGCACGTGGGCTGACTGTTTCACCGTAACCAGTCCAGTCACGGTAAATGTCTTGGTTCTGCTCACCGGTATCGATCACAAACAGGAATGCGAACGTGGTAAAGCGGACTACCGTGGTATTCGGGTGCGTCTCGAGCCAGTGTTGGAAATGCTTAAGCAGATGTGCGCGACACTCTGGGTGGTAAGGATCAAGGCTCTTGATTCTTGGGCCGTCCCAGTCATTGGTCAGCGCATTGTACATCGACACGCTGTCCCAAACTTGGCGAGCCATAAATGTCACTGTGTACTCGTGGTAGCGGTTAACATTGGTGACTTCAACGCTCTGCGTCTGCGCGTCAAACGACCAGTTGTCAACTGAGATCACTTCGCCAGTGGTGCGGTTACGAACTTCCCACCACTGTTTAGGCTCGCTGTCGTCGTCTAGCTCATACTTGTCTTTGCTGTAACCATCCAATGGTTGAATAGTCACGCTGTCACTCATTGCGGTCACAGGGAAAGACATCAAATATTTGCGGTGAAGGTATTCAGGGTGCTGATTGGCGTAATCTTGGTCTGCGCGCACAAGACACATCACTGAGTAGATGTCGCTGTCTTGCTCTGCCAATGAATCTGGCATGCTGGTTCCGTCACTGTCACGCAACGCATCCGCTTGCCAACGCTGGTAAAGATCCAGTACAACGTCTTCCTGACCGACTTCTACAGGCAGGGTCATATGACCTTTACGAGAGGCAATCTTGGTCATGATATGCTCCAAAAATGTGGGTAAAACGGGGGTGACTCCCCCGTAAGAAATCGAATAATTACCAGAAGAAGTTCTGGTAGCCATTGGCGCGCATCAGCGCTTCTAAGTAGTAGTAATCACCGTATGGCAACATGTTGTCGCACAGGCCAACTTTGACGAACGATGCGCCGTGAGCCAATAGCCCAAGAGCATTCTCATCACCCGTCAGGTCACACGTATCTATCAGACCTTGCAGAAGGTATAAGCCCCAATCACGGTACTGTTTGGCTTCTTCTGCGTCTTCGATGCATTGTGCAATCAGCAATAGACCTGCCGCCGTAATCGCCCCAGCAGAACTGTCTTTGTATTGGATCTCATCCGCTGGTAGCGAGTAATCCCAAACTGGCACACCATCATCGGTAATCTGTTCCACCGCATAACGAGCGAGCTTTTTCGCTAGTGTTAAGAACTTTTCTTCACCTGTATATAGGTAAGTTTGCGCAAAACCATGCACCGCCCAAGATTGACCACGCGCCCAGCAAGAGTCATCGGCATAGCCTTGGAAGGTTTCGCCTTTGATCGGCTGTTGAGTCACAGGATCAAAATTGAACGAGTGGTAGGTTGAGAAATCGTCACGGACAATGTGTTTTGCCAGTGTCTCGCTGTGAGTTTTCGCTGCATGAGCATAAACTGAAGAGCCAGTTACCTTAGCCGCCCAGAACAGCAGGGCCGTATTCTGTAGCGAGTCGATAATCGATTTACCCTGAGTAATTTCAGGACCCAATGGGTGGGTATCGTTCCACGCGACAATGTATCCACCAATTTTTCTGAAGCGGTGAATCAGATGGTCAGCCGCACGGATCGCCATCATTTTTGATTCTTCATCGCCCGTCAGGTTGTAGTCTGCAACGCAGCTCAAGCTGTACTGAAAACCTAGGTCGTGGTCTAGCCAAAATGGGTCCAACAACATGTCGGCAAAGTAGCGCTTACGTAGTTTTGCACTGTTTTTGAACTGTTGGTCAGCGGTCATCTGGTAGCAAAGCCACAACTCGCCTGTCCAGAATGAAGATACCCAGTCGAACTGGCCACAGTAATCCCATTGGTTATTTTCAGTACCAATCTTAGGGTTACGCTCGCCAATCTTAGGAATGTTTCGCTTAATCGATTCCACTACCGTTGGTAAATGGTTAATAACTCTCTGCTCATCCAATGCTTTTGGCAACGGACGTAAGGTAATAGCTTCGGTCATAAAAAATCTCTCAACACCTTTGCAACGCAAAGAAAAGGGTTCATGAATGTTATGGCTCTAGTGTATCGACTTATCAAAAATCAAACACAACCATTGCTCACATTTTTTAAAACACCTTTTCACTTTTAAATTTAAGTTCAAAAAAAGGCTGCAATGCAGCCTAAATTGTTTATCGTGCCAGCCAACCGCCATCGACCGCCACGGTGTAACCGTTGACATAATCGGAGGCAGGTGATGCCAAAAAGACCACCGGGCCAGCTAAGTCACTTGGTAAACCCCATCGTTGAGCAGGAATACGTTCTAAAATGGCTTGGTTACGTTCTTCATCTGCACGTAGTGCTGCAGTGTTATTAGTTGCCATGTAACCAGGCGCAATCGCGTTAATGTTAACGCCTTGCGCTGCCCATTCGTTAGCAAGCAAACGAGTAATACCCATAACGGCGCTCTTAGATGCGGTGTAAGAAGGCACGCGAATACCACCCTGGAAGGAAAGCATCGAAGCGATGTTGATGATCTTGCCGCCAGTATTTTGTGCTTTGAACTGTCTTGCGACCGCTTGGCTTAAGAAAAACACCGTCTTAACGTTCAGATCCATCACGTCATCCCAGTCTTTCTCGCTGAAATCGATCGCATCTTCACGGCGGATAATACCGGCATTATTGACCAAAACGTCAACACGACCTGCAAGGCTAACCGCCTGCTCGATCACAGAAGGAATCACCGAGTGATCGCTGAGATCAGCCGTGATTGGGTGGAATTTTCTACCCGTCGCTTCAACTAAGCTTGGCGTGTCTTCCGCGTCTGAATAGTTCACGCCAACAATGTCACAACCCGCTTGAGCAAGTGCAACAGCCATGCCTTGCCCTAGCCCGGTATTACAACCCGTTACCAACGCAACTTTACCTTCTAGATTAAAAGCATCTAATACCATTTTTATTTTACCTTTTTTGTTGCTTGCCCCTTCTCAAAAAAGAAAACGCAAATTCCATTATATTGAAACATCGTTTCACTAAAAAATAAAGACAAAAAAAATTTTGACTCTATGTAATGTGACTTGCTTCTTATTCACTCGGTGCAGATTTGAAATGCACATCGCTTACGTTACGCAGACGCTCTGCAGCTTGCTCTGGCGTAAGGTCACGCTGGCTCTCCGCCAACATTTCGTAGCCCACCATAAACTTACGTACCGTCGCACTACGCAATAGAGGTGGATAAAAACAGGCATGCACTTGCCAATACTCGCTTGGATTCCCTTCAGTAAACGGTGCGCCGTGCCAGCCCATTGAATATGGGAAAGAACAATTAAACAGGTTATCGTAACGTGTTGTTAGCTGTTTCAGCGCGAGAGAAAGGTCTTGTTGCTGTTCCAATGACAGTTCCGTCAAACGGCCCGCTTTCTCTTTCGGTAGTAGCAAGGTTTCAAATGGCCATGCCGCCCAGTATGGGACTAACGCAACCCAATGCTCCGTCTCAACTACGATTCGTTCACCAGATTCCAGTTCACGTTGAACATAATCCAACAAAAGTGGAGTGCCATGCTCGGCAAAGTAACGCTGCTGATGCTGTTCTTTTTTCTCGACCAGCGTAGGTACAAAGCTGTTTGCCCAGATCTGCCCGTGTGGGTGAGGCTGTGAGCAACCCATCGTCTCACCCTTGTTTTCAAACACTTGAACCCAAGGATATGATTGACTCAGTTCGTCGGTTTGCTGGATCCAGGTCGACACCACTTGATCCAACTCATCAAGTTCGAGCTCTGGTAAGGTACGGCTATGATCAGGAGAGAAACAGATCACGCGGCTCTCACCAGTTGCACTGTGGATCTGAAACAACGGATCATCACTTGAAGGTGATTCAGGCGTCTCTGTCGTTAGCGCGGCAAAGTCGTTTTTGAACACAAACGTGCCTTTGTAGTCAGGGTTTACATCACCGCTGACGCGTGTGTTACTCGGGCATAAAAAACAATCCGGCTCGTAGGTCGACAACTGCTCGACGCTCGGTGTTTCTTGCTGTCCGTGCCAAGGGCGTTTTGCCCGATGAGGTGACACAAGCACCCATTCACCGCTCAACGGGTTGTATCGACGGTGTGGATGCTCAGAGACATCAAATGTTTCCAACATGGGAGTTCCTTAATTTAAGATTGGTATCCGTTCGGGTTCGCTTGTTGCCAGTTCCAGCTATGTTCAACCATGTCTGTTAAGCTGTACTTCGCTTTCCAACCCAATTCTTGTTCAGCTTTCGCCGGGTTGGCGAAACACTCTGCAATATCGCCCGCGCGTCGCGCTTCCATTCGAACCGGAAGCTCTCGACCTAATACCCCGTTCATTGCATTCACCATTTGCAATACACTGATGCCATTACCCGTCCCTAGGTTGTAGACATGCAGACCAGCAACCTCACCACGTTTTTCCAGTGCCGCCACATGACCGTCGACTAGGTCTTCGACGTGGATGTAATCTCGTACTCCGGTTCCGTCTTCGGTTGGGTAGTCATTGCCAAAAATCGATAGTGCTTCTCGACGACCAATCGCTACCTGCGTAATAAATGGCATCAGGTTGTTTGGAATGCCGCTTGGGTCTTCACCGATGCGGCCGCTCGGATGCGCACCAATAGGATTGAAGTAGCGCAGTAACGTGATGCTCCAGTGCGGATTTGCGTCGGCAAAATCCGAGAGACAGCGTTCAACCACATGTTTACTGGTGCCATATGGGTTAGTCGTTCCGCCAGTTTGGCTTTGCTCATCAATCGGAACCACCGCAGGGTCGCCGTAAACTGTTGCTGAAGAGCTAAAGATCAGTTTGCTAACTTGCGCTTCACGCATTGCGGCTAACAAGTTCAACGTGCCAGTGACATTGTTGTCGTAATATTCCAGAGGCTTGGCAACAGACTCGCCTACCGCTTTCAAGCCAGCGAAGTGCATCACTGCGGAAATATCATGCTCAGAAAAAATACTCGCCAGAGCTTCGCTGTCTCGAATATCACCTTGATAAACCGTCAGCGGCGACCCCGTGAGTTCTTCAATTCGTTCGACCACACTTGGGTGGCTGTTCGAGTAGTTATCCAATACGATTGGTGTATGCCCAGCATGGTGTAACGCGACACACGCGTGACTGCCGATGTAACCGCATCCACCAGTAACAAGTACGTTCATAGTGCTACTTCCTAGAAGTCAAAGTTAATAAAGGGGTTAAGCGCTCGGAAAAGTTCTCTTCTTGAACGTGTTTAGAGCCGCTGAGTAACGCCTCTTTCGCCTTCGCTTTAAATCGGCAGAAATAGACCTGACGACCGCTACTCGCGATATAGTCATCGAGCATTTGTACACCGAGGTGGTCAATAAAATTGATCCCGCGACCAAGAATAATCACGCGGTTTGCTGTGATGCTTTGCAGCTCTTGGTTAAGGTACTGAATACAACCAAAGAAGATCGAACCGTTGATACGAATGACTTCAACGTCTCTATCTTCTAGATTGACTAATTCTGAAGTCAGCGACTCAATCACAGGTTGCGACGTCCGGCGCAAATAGAAAAACAGTGACGCTGCGACGCCAACATAGATGGCCCACTCCAAATGCAACACTAGTGCGGCGACAAAGGTCATCACCAACACCACCGTTTCCTTGATATCTTGTTCAACCAGCGTTCTAATGTGGTGAAAATCCACCAAGTTCCACGCAACCACTAGCAACAAACCGCCCATACCCGCAATTGGAATGTATGCCGCATACTGGACAAACAGCGCCATGATGATTAACAGAATCAAACCCGCAAATACGGCGGCTAACGGTGTTTTAGCACCGCTGCTGTAATTCACACCACTACGGGTAAATGAGCCAGAAGAGACATAACAAGAGAAAAACGAACCCACGACATTCGATAACCCCTGACCAATGAACTCTTGATTGCTATCAAGTTGCTGTCGAGATTTGAGCGCCACTGAGCGGCCAATCGAAATCGCCTCCACTAAACCCAACATAGCCACTGCGATGATGCCACCTAACATTGGTTCTAAGTGACCAAAACCGCTAAACGGTGATGACAGACTTAAGTAAGCGCTGCCCACTTCACCGACTAAGGCCACATCGTTACCAGAGAAATTCATCAGGTATGCCGTACCCATTGCTACCAAAGTGGCTAACAGCATATGGGGCGCTTTGGGTGCAGCTTTCTTGACCAATACACACGTTGCAATGGTGACCAAGCCGATGATCATCTCATTAATGTCGAGTTCACCTAAGTGAGAAAACAGCAGATTAATGTTCTCAATTGCCGTCTCTCCGGACGCGTAGCTTAACCCCAATACATGCTTGAGTTGGCTGACGGCTATGATGACTGCTGCACCCGCGGTAAACCCTAGCACGACCGAATGAGAGACAAAATTCACTACTGCGCCAAAGCGGAGCAATCCAAACAGCAGTTGCACGATTCCGGCGCACAGCGTCAGCGTGAAGCAAAGCTGGATATAAAGTGACGTACCTGGCTCAGCAAACTGGCTGACGGTGGTAAACACGATCACAGAAAGTGCGGCGGTTGGTCCGGAAATCAAATGGTGAGAAGAACCAAATAATGCAGCAAGAATGGCAGGTATGATCGCGGTGTACAAACCGTATTCAGGTGGTAAACCTGCGATCATTGCATACGCCACACCTTGTGGCAGAACGATAATTGCGCCGGTTAATCCCGCCCAAAAGTCCGCCTTAAGCGTGTGTGAGGTTACTTGGGGTAACCAGTTCAAAAACGGAAAATACAAGGCAAGCTTACTACTGCTTTTCGCCATCATGAGGGCTACCCCTATGCTCTATTGCTCAGCCAAAGCGGAAACCACTTCTTCCACCAGCGTGCCAATTGTCGCCCAGTCTTGTGCGTCAATTAGGTCACTCGGAACCATCCAAGTACCACCGCAGGCAAGAACACTAGGGATATCGAGGTAAGAGTCGATATTGGCTGCAGAGACGCCGCCAGTTGGCATAAATTTCACAGGATATACTGCGCTAAGCGCTTTTAGCATTGCAGTGCCACCTGATGCACTTGCAGGGAAGAATTTCAGTGTTTTTAGACCCATTTCCATCGCTTGCTCTACCAAACTTGGGTTGTTCACGCCTGGGACAATGACTGCACCGCGTTGCTGCGCATACTTAACTACTGTTGGGTTAAAACCTGGGCTAACAATAAAGTCGACACCAGCTTCAATCGCTTGATCCACTTGTTGGGTTGTAAGTACGGTACCCGCACCAATCAACATGTCTGGATAAGCTTCACGCATCAGACGAATTGACTCTTGACCCGCTTCAGTACGAAACGTCACTTCTGCACACGGCAGACCGTTGTCAACTAAGGTTTTTGCAAGTGGCACTGCCAGTGCTGCATCTTTGATAGCAATAACAGGTACAACTTTGACATTACGTAGCTGTTGCTCAAGCGATAAATTACTCATTTTCCTCTCCAAGAATTAATTAGAAATCAAAGGCATGTGCTGGAAATCAATCACCGCGCCTTTATGCTGTATAACGGTGCCCGCTAAGGTATGTCCGGCACGCGCTGCTTTGATGCAATCTCGAGTCACCAGCCATTGATAGAGATACCCAGCGTTAAACGAATCTCCTGCTGCTGTGGTATCAACCACGTGTGGCACTTTTTCCGTTGTCACCCACTGTTCTGCTTCGTCGGTGACGACCAGGCAACCATCCGCGCCAGACTTAATCACCAATTGCGAGATATTAAATTCACGTAAACGTTCAAGCGTGGCTTGGGTCGACTCATCACCGAACAGCAATTGTTCGTCTTCAAAGGTCAGCAACGCGATATCACTTAACTGATAAAGCTGAGTGAATCTTTGTTGCGCTTGAGCTTTCGTAAGCCATAAATTCGGTCGATAGTTGGTATCAAAAGCGATTAGGCAACCTTGGTCTTTTAATCGTTTAAGAAGGTCGATAAGCAAGCTACTTTGCGTAGCAGTTAGAATTGCAAGCGTGATGCCGCTAAGATAAATCACATCGTAGTGCTTTAGACTTTGAAACAGATGCTCTGGGTCTTCACGGCTTAGCCATTGCCTAACCGCGGCATCGTTGCGCCAGTAGAAGAAATCACGTTCACCACACGGGCGGTTTTCGATCATATATAGACCGGGCAACTTGTCGGCATAACGGCTCACCTGGCTGACATCGATTCCTTCGCTTTGCCACGCAGACACCATCCCGTCACTCAGTTTGTCTTCACCTAGCGCGGTAAAGTAGCTGACCTCAAAATCTCGCTGGTTTTGCTTGGCTAAACGAGATATGTACAGCGCAGTGTTCAACGTATCACCGCCAAATGCCTTCTCAATGCCATCTTCTGTTTTGCGTAGCTCCACCATACATTCACCGATGATCGCTACTTTCTTGTCGTGCATGATCCACACCAAATCTTTATCAATTGCTGTCACTATACTGAACGCCAACATTTCATTCAATGTTTTTAAAACGCCTTTTCATTTTAATTAAATTACTAATTTCAATTGTGTGATCCAAATAGTAAAACAGCATTTCAAATTGGAAATAGTGGTCATCAAAGTGCTAGGATTCGTTCATACAATTTATGGTTCCCGATCATTCGGACAAAAAATAAAGAGAGAAGTAGAATGCAAATTCGTCAAGCTATTCACAGTGAGCATGCAAAACAGCTAGATACTGAAGAACTGCGTAATGAGTTTCTTGTAGAAGATATCTTTGTCGCAGACCAGTTGACCATGACTTACAGCCATATTGACCGAATCGTATTTGGTGGCGTTAAGCCAGTGAATACTCAGGTTGAACTTGATGCAGATTTGGGTAAGAAGATCGGCGTAGAGTACTTCCTGCAGCGTCGTGAGCTTGGTGTAATCAACGTAGGTGGTGACGGTGTTATCACTGTTGATGGCGAAACATACACTGTGAATGCTCAAGAAGCACTTTACATCGGTATGGGCGCACGTGAAGTTTCTTTCAGCAGTAACAATGCGGATGCGCCAGCTAAGTTCTACTACAACTGCGCACCAGCACACACGAATTACCCAAATAAGCGCATTACGCTTGAAGAAGCATCACCTGTGACACTTGGCGATAGCGAAACAAGCAACAAGCGTACGATTTACAAGTACATCGTTCCTGATGTACTACCAACGTGTCAGCTACTTATGGGGCTAACCAAGCTTGAGCAAGGCTCGCTTTGGAACACTATGCCTTGTCACACTCATGATCGTCGTATGGAAGTGTACTTCTACTTTGGCATGCAAGAAGACAGCGCGGTTTTCCACTTTATGGGCGAACCTCAGCAAACACGTCATCTTATTGTTCGTAATGAGCAAGCCGTTATTTCACCAAGTTGGTCAATCCACTCAGGTGTAGGTACGCAAGCGTACACTTTCATTTGGGGTATGGTGGGTGAAAACCAAGTATTCACTGACATGGACCACATTGCCATTCAAGATCTACGATAACTCCGCTGGCTTACTTTAAACATTGGCCCTACGTATGTAGTTGTTTGAAGTAAGTAGGATATAGCTGGTTAATTAAGATATTGTTTGCAATTCAAGCGCCCAAAATGGGCGCTTTTTCACGAATTCAAACACTGCTCCTCCTTACACATCATTTCATCTTTAATTTTCTAAACGAAAGTACTAAACATTTACTAGTATTATTACTAGGATTGCTAAACATAAATATTACAGCGGCAGTCTTCTAATACATTTTCTAGAATTTAACATTTTGCTGGAAAACTATCGGCTTAAGGGAAACACGTTACCAACTGTTTCGTCTAGTTTGACCCGCACTTATAGGGATTTAGTGCTATGACAATTAACAACACGATGAAAGTAGTGTTTGGTGTAATTGGTTTGGGAATAATCATTAGTGTAGTCACCATCTTTCAGCTCAGCAGCCTTTTGCAAGAACTGGATGATATGGCGGCGGTTCGCTATCAATCCTATCAAGCTGCAGACGAATTACGCCAAAGCTCAGATGATTTAACTCGCTTAGGAAGAACATACGTAGTTACAGGGAACGAAGACTACGAAAAGATGTACATGGACATCTTGGCCATCCGCAATGGGGACATCCCTCGTCCAGAAAACTATCACACCATCTATTGGGATCTAGTACTTAATTACGGTCAAAAACCAAAACCCGATGGTGAGCGCATCTCGCTCCATACCATGATGGAGAACTTAGGGTTTACCGAGACCGAATTCAAATTGCTCGAGGAAGCACAAAATAACTCCGACGCACTCGTCAACATGGAAGTTAAAGCGATGAATGCCGTCAAAGGGCTTTTCCCTGACGCCAGCGGTAACTATACGGTACGTGGAACGCCAGACAATCAGATGGCAGTGGAGTTGCTTCATTCCAAACAATACCATCAAGAGAAAGCCAAAATCATGGCACCTATTGATGAGTTTTTCAACGAGCTAGAAACACGTACGTCTGCTCAGTTTGAAGCTCAAGCTCAACAAGTTAAAACAGTGGTGTTAATTGGTAATATCTCGTTAATCGCCGTGTTCGCGATTGCGATTCTTGGTTACGTAATGGTCAACCGCAAAGTGGTGAAGCCGATCGATACTATGGCGAACATTCTGCAAAAAGTGGACGATGATTCAGACCTCACGCTGAGGACCGATGACACCCGTAAAGACGAGCTGGGAATCATTGGCACAACCATCAATAAAGTATTGGCAAGTTACGCAAATACAGTGAACAAAATTGACCAAGTGAACCGAACCATTTCTAATATTTCAGAAACAATGCAAGACATTACCCGACAGAATATTGATTTGGCAGGTCAACAGAGCCAAGAGATGGAGCTAGCCGCCACCGCGATGGAGGAAATGACCACTGCCCTTTCTAATGTTTCAGAGAATACCAACCTAGCCGAAGAGTATGCGGGAAGCGCTGAAAAAGAAGCGATGACCAGTAAAGAAGTGTTTGAAACGACAACGTCTGACTTTAGCCGCTTGGAATCAGAGTTTACGATTACCTCAGAGATCATTGAACATTTAGCTGAAGAATCCAATAACGTCGGTAATGTCCTTGATGTCATCAAAGGTATTGCTGAACAGACCAACTTGCTTGCTCTTAATGCCGCAATAGAAGCCGCTCGAGCGGGTGAACAAGGACGAGGTTTTGCAGTTGTAGCAGATGAAGTTCGCTCGTTAGCCCAAAGAACTCAGGATTCAACAGGCGAAATTGAAACCATTATCGTATCTCTGCAAGACAAGGCTAAACAATCGACACAAACGATCCACAATAGTGCCGAGCAAATGCAGTTGACCAGAAGCAATATGGGTATTGCCAATGACGCTCTGACGACAATCAGGGACTCTGCGTCAGAGATTCATAATCTAAACACATCGATCGCCGCAGCGACCGAAGAACAACTAACCGTCAGTGATGAGATATCGGGCAACTTGGCTAACATCAAGAATCTGTCTTCCGATATGAGTGAAGCCATTAACCAAGTTGAGCCAATCGTACTTGACTTGCAGAACAACGTTAATGAGCTGAACCAAGTAGTTATGCATATAAAACGATAGCTACGCCAAACTTGCAGCTCCTTCCCTGGAAGTACTTGGCACAAAAAAAACCTGCTAATAATTAGCAGGTTTTTTCATATCGCTTATTTACGATTTAGTCACGCAATGTTGCACCGAACTTCTCAGATACGTGCGCTACGATTGCTTCTACCGCACCAGCGATGTCCGCATCTTCAAGCGTACGCTCAACAGATTGTAGTGTCAGTGCGATCGCAAGGCTCTTCTTGCCTTCCTCAACACCTTTACCTACGTAAACGTCGAACAGTTTCGCGTCTTTCAAGAACTCACCGCCTTGCTCAAGACATGCAGCAACGATGTCACCAGAAGCAACGGCTTCGTCAACAACAACTGCGATATCACGACGGTTTGATGGGAACTTAGACAGCTGAACCGCTTCTGGGATCACTTTTGTGTTGATCGCAGACCATTCAATTTCGAATACGATAGTGCGACCATTCAGACCAAACTTGCGTTCTAACTCTGGGTGAACCGTACCGATCACACCGACTTCTTTACCATCCACGATGATTGCTGCCGATTGACCTGGGTGAAGTGCTGGATGCTTAGCAGCCGCAAACGAGTATGCTTTTTCGTTTGCAGAAAGCTCAAGGACTGCTTCTAAATCGCCTTTCAGATCAAAGAAATCAACGGTGTTGGTCTCAATATCCCAGTGCTCTTCACCGCGAGTGCCTGCAATCACACCTGCTAGCATTGGCTCTTGGCGCATGCCGTTTTCTGCCGATTCACAAGGAATGAAACGTAGACCGTATTCGAATAGACGAACGCGTGGCTGCTGACGTTTTTGGTTGTGAACCACAGTATTTAACAGACCTTGGATAAGACCTAGGCGCATCGCTGACATGTCCGCAGAGATTGGGAAAGGCAGAATCAAAGGCTCTACATCTGGAACGATCAGTTTTTGCTGCTCTGGTTCAACAAAGCTGTAAGTGATCGCTTCTTGGTAACCACGGTCAACCAGTAGATTGCGTACACGTTTAAGAGGAAGATCCGCTTCTACGTGGTTGTGCATCTTAAGCGCAGCAACTGGGTGCTGGTTAGGAATGTTGTCGTAACCGTAGATACGGCCCACTTCTTCGATCAAGTCTTGCTCAATCGCGATGTCAAAGCGCCATGTTGGTGCTGTCGCGATCCAACCTGATTCTGTTGCTTCAACAGTTAGGCCAAGACGCTCTAGAATCTCTACTACGTCTGCATCAGGGATGTGGTGACCGAGTAGGTTATCTAATTTAGTGCGGCGCAGTGCCACTGTATTCGCTGTTGGTAGATCCGATTCAGATTCTACCGCGACAACAGGTGCAACTTCACCGCCACAGATTTCAACGAGAAGTTCAGTAGCACGCTCCATTGCGCTTGTTTGTAGTGCAAAGTCGACACCACGCTCAAAACGCATTGAAGAATCAGTGTGCAGACCGTAGCTACGAGCGCGGCCACGGATGTGGTCAGGTGCAAAGAATGCACACTCAAGTAGCACATCTTTTGTTTCAGACGTTACGCCTGATTCTTCACCACCGAAGATACCGGCGATCGCAAGCGCTTTGCCGTGATCTGCAACCACTAGTGTGTCTGCGTTTAGCTCAGCTTCTGTGCCGTCTAGAAGAGTCAGTTTTTCGCCTTGCTCTGCCATACGTACCACGATGCCACCTTCGATCTTAGCCAGATCAAATGCGTGCATTGGTTGGCCTTGTTCTAGCAGAACGTAGTTTGTGATATCAACCACTGGGTCGATTGAGCGAATGCCACAACGGCGCAGTTTTTCTTGCATCCATAGTGGAGTTTCAGCTTGAACGTTTACGTTTTTAACAATACGGCCAAGGTAACGAGGACACGCCGCTGACGCTTTTACTTCGATAGACACAGTGTCATCGATCGCTGGCGCAACTGGGTTAACCGCCGGCTCAGTAACGTCTGCGCGGTTTAGTACGCCCACTTCACGAGCAAGACCACGAATGCTGAAACAGTCAGCGCGGTTTGCCGTTAAGTCTACGTCTACGGTTACATCATTCAGGCCTAGGAATTTGCGGAAATCGGTACCGATAACTGCGTCTTCCGCCAATTCCATGATGCCGTCAGACTCTACGTCGATACCAAGTTCAGTGAATGAACAAAGCATGCCGTGAGAAGGTTGGCCACGTAGTTTTGCTTTCTTGATTTTGAAATCGCCCGGAAGAACCGCACCGACTGTTGCAACTGCAACTTTAAGGCCTTGGCGACAGTTTGGCGCGCCACATACGATGTCTAGCAATTCTTCTTCACCTACGTCGACTTTAGTTACACGTAGTTTGTCTGCGTCAGGGTGCTGACCACATTCAACAACGTGACCAACTTTAACGCCAGTGAATGAACCGGCTACAGGTAGAACGTCGTCTACCTCTAGACCCGCCATTGTAATTTGGTGAGTAAGCTCGTCAGTCGATACCGCAGGGTTTACCCACTCACGAAGCCATGATTCGCTGAATTTCATAGTGATAAATCCCCTGGATTACTTGAACTGTTTTAGGAAACGAAGATCGTTCTCGAAGAACGCACGTAGGTCGTTTACGCCATAACGAAGCATAGTCAGACGCTCAACACCCATACCAAATGCGAAACCAGAGTACTTCTCAGGGTCGATGCCAACTGCGCGAAGAACGTTCGGGTGAACCATGCCACAGCCTAGAACTTCAAGCCACTTGCCGTTTTTACCTTTCACATCTACTTCTGCTGAAGGCTCTGTGAACGGGAAGTATGAAGGACGGAAACGAACCTCAACTTCTTCTTCAAAGAAGTTACATAGGAAGTCGTGCAGAATGCCTTTTAGCTGTGCAAAGTTAACGTTCTCATCAACCAGCATACCTTCCACTTGGTGGAACATTGGTGTGTGCGTTTGGTCGTAGTCGTTACGGTATACGCGGCCCGGAGCGATGAAGCGGAACGGTGGTTTGCCGTTTTCCATCGTACGGATCTGTACGCCAGACGTGTGAGTACGCAACATCAAATCTGGGTTAAAGAAGAAGGTGTCGTGGTCAGTACGAGCTGGGTGATCTTCTGCAATGTTCAGCGCATCAAAGTTGTGGAATGCGTCTTCAATTTCAGGACCAGACTCAGTATTAAAGCCTAACTCACCAAAGAACTGTTCAATACGCTCAACTGTACGAGTCACAGGGTGTAGACCACCGTTCTCGATACGACGACCCGGTAGAGTAACGTCGATAGTTTCTGCGGCTAGCTTCGCTTCTAGCTCTGCACGTTGCAGTGCGTCTTTACGAGCAGCGATAGCTTGCTGAACAACGCCTTTCGCTTTGTTGATCTCTTGACCAGCTTCACGGCGCTCTTCTGGTGGTAGTTTACCTAGGCTTTGAAGTTGAGCCGTTAGCTCACCTTTTTTACCTAGATACTGAACACGCACTTCATCAAGTGCGACTAGCGAATCTGCAGCTTCAATTGCTGCACTCGCGTTAGCAATGATCTCTTCTAGATGTTGCATCGTTTCCTCATCTACCTATGCCCACCTGCAAAGTAATAGGCATAAGTGGTAGTGTCCATTCTGGGTATCGCTTAGCAAAGCTACTAATACCCGACAGGGATTTTTGGTCTATAAATAGCTGTACATAGTAACGAATGACAAGTGCAAATCCAAACTGAAATGCTTTTATTTAACGCCTTTGGATAAAATTTCGTCCCAACGCTTGATAAAAGAGGATTTAACACCAACGTAAATAGCACGGACTCAGCAATCAAGGTGCAATCAATGGAAATCAAAATCACCCCTATTACCCCGTCTCAAGATGATGCAATTTGCAAGATCATCCAATCTGTCGGTGCAGAGTTTGGCGCGATTGGTGAAGGGTTTGGCCCCTCTGATGCCGAAGTTCAGGCGATGAGTAAACACTACACATTGAGTGAAAAAAGTTGTTATTTGGTCGCAAGCGTTGATGGCAAAGTAATGGGGGGTTGTGGGATTGCACCGTTCAATCAATCCGAGCAGCTTTGTGAGCTTAAAAAGCTCTTTCTGCTTCCGGAAAGTCGCGGCTTAGGGTTAGGCAAAAAGTTGACTGAACACTGTTTGGCATTCGCAAAACAGCAAGGCTTTGAGCAATGCTATCTAGATACTCTGACGAACATGACATCAGCCATTAAGCTCTATGAACATCTCGGCTTTGAACATTTAGACAAACCGATGGATGGCACCGAGCATAATGGCTGTGACGTGTGGATGCTTAAATCTCTATAGTGGCAACGCGGTTACGTCCTTGAGATTTAGCCGCGTACACCGCATTGTCTGCTTGCTTGATCAAATCATTATAATCCGCCATGTCAGAACTCTTTTCTGCAACACCGACACTAATGCTACCGTGCCACACACCGACCCCAGTCTGAATCAGCATTTCAGAAACGGTTTGGCGGGTGATTTCTGCGATATGCACGCCTCCTTGCAAATCTGTATTTGGACAGATGACAAAAAACTCATCACCACCAAGGCGACACACCAAGTCATCACTACGGAAGCTGTCGCTTAAGGTTTGCGAAAGCTCGACCAATAGTCGGTCACCCGCGTCGTGCCCTGCGCTGTCGTTCACTTGTTTAAAGTTATCTGCATCAATCATGATGCACACTAACGGCTCAGCGTTTTGCTCTGCTTCATTCCAATAGGCTTTCAGTTTGCGTATTGCGCAGCGACGGTTAGGCAATTGGGTTAAAGAATCTGTAAGCGATAACTCTTCAAGCTTTTTGTTCGCGTTTGAAAGTTGGCGGGTACGCTCTGTCACTTTATCTTCGAGGTTTTGGTTCAGTTCCAGCAGCGCTTTGTTGCGGTCAGATACTTGTTCAAACAGACCTTTCAGCGCTTTAAGCAGTGGCTTGGTTGAGCTGTCTTGTTTTTTCTCTTCCTGTTCATAAGCAAGTTTCGGGTGCACACCCGCTTCAATCTGTTTAACTTGGCGAGACATATTTTGGTCAATACCCAAGATATGGTAGGCAAGCCAGTGGATGAGAAAGTTAAGAAGTTGCTCTGATGCTTGTTTATTTTCTTCGCTGATGAACGCCTGCATACTGACAATGTCAGACATAAATGCACGGTGAATGTTGATGTGCTCTTCGAGATGTTGATGATAGATCCCAGCGTCGCGCATCAACTGCTCTTCTTCTTTGAAATGGAACTCTGAGTAGCGCGATAGCTCAAACAGCGCAATACGAATATCTTGCAAAGAGATATTGTTATCCGCGATGAGCTCACCATAACGGTTGATAATTTCAACCAAATATTGGTGCTGATCATCAACGTCCCTAAGCCCCGTTTCGTAGCAATTGTCCCATTGAAATGAATTCATTCCGTTTCAGCCTTTATAGTCCACACCAAGAGTACGTCATCAAACAAAGTGTGACGCTTTTTATCCTTATTACGCGAGTGGATTTTTACATAGCTTGTGATTGATGCTAAGGCTGGAGAGACAAAAAGCGGAGCTAGATCAGCTCCGATTATTGATATAGATATTAACTGCACATTTCGTCGTCGAATTGGAGTAAAACCACTAGAAATAGTATTCCAACGAAACTTCAATGAAGTCGTCTTTACGGCCAAAGTAGAGCAAGTCATCCGGCGTGTCATTTTCAAACAACCAGCCGTCGATTCGCCAGCTCAGATGATTGGTTAAGCGGCTAGACGCTTCGAGCTTCGCGTTGTAAACATCACTATGATCCAAGTCTTGCGTAACTCCGAACAAGATCTCGGTACTGTCTGCATCATTGAGTGCTAAACGTGTACCAAGGAACAGATCATTTTGACCAATCGTCTGCGCGTTATTACCGCGACTGTCGTAAAGATATTCGGCGATCAACCCAACATCCCACACGCTACCCAATGCTCCGACAATCGTGTACTCAAACCCAGTCACCACACCAGTATGATGGTGTAGGCTATTACGATAAATACTTTCCAGCTTCCACAGCCAGTCTCCGACAATCCCTTGAACATCCAACCCAAGCTGTTTAGCTTGAGCGTAGTACGGCTTGAGTTCACCAGAGTCAAAACGATAATAAGGATCGCGGCCAGTCCCTTGGAAGTAACTGACACCAACATCCCAATCACCGAGCATCTTGGAATAGCGCGCTGCAAAATCCAAATGATTCTGCTCTCGCGATGACTCGTAGAGCGCATCCTCAGAGACTGCCATTGTTGGTCTCAATCGGCCTTCACTCCCAGCAAACGTACGTTCACGAAAATACGGCAACACCATCGCATCTAGCGTGCCCCACTCTTTTATTGAAGTGAGGTGAAGCATCGGCTGACCCAGCTTATCTTCACCATCAACCGCTTCAATCGCATCGGTTTGGTTAACCACATCGACCAAATGCGCCGATTCGGTGACGCCCCAAAACACTTTGCCAATCCCAGCTCGCAATTCATAGTCATCCCAGTAGGTTAAGTACAACGCTTCGCGAATATCACCATGACTACGTTCATCATCTAGGCTATCGAGACGATAGAACGGCGTGAAAGTAAACTGCGATTGCTCGCCGACTTCCCAAAATAGTTCAGGTTGAAGAACCAGCGAGCTTTGTCCTTTATCCTGACCTTGTAACCCATCGGAGAAAAACTGTCGGTGTTCTAAGTTCAACTGTCCAGACAGCTCAACACCGTGACATTGCAGCGCCACCAAAGTCAGTACAGCGCTGCCGGTTAGTCTAGTGGTCACACTCATTGCTTGTTTCATGGGGCTCCTTATTTCACGCGCTTGAGGATATTTTTCTGGAAGTCTTTGTCATCCAGACCCGTTTGGAAGCTGAGTTCACTGGTGGTCAGAAGCGTGCTTTTCCCTGACTGGTGATTGACCATACTCATCGTATGCGCTCGCCAGTATTTATCTAAATACTGTTTGTAATCAGTGAAAGTCAGCGTTTTCAACAGTGCGGCTTTACGGTCGTAAAATTCAATTTTCAGCGGTCGATAATGCTGCTGATCAAGCCATACTAACTGCTTGGTGTAACCCGAGTATTTATCTGTCGGGACTTGTTCAACCAAGTAGGTCGCATAGCCGTCCAACTCCTCATCACCGATATAGTTGAAACGGTACTTTTCCAGCTCAAATGAACTTAAATCTTCATAGGCAAATTCACTGCCCATAAATGGACCCGATTTATTGCGTGAAGAAATACGTTTCACGCGTTTTAGTGCTGGTAAATAGAGCCATTGATCATCTGCTTCTGTGACGTGCGAATGGTTGAGGAAAGCCGTCCCTTTAACATCTCTTGGCTCGTAAAAGATCGTCAGGCCTTTATCACCATCGCCATCCACTTCAAGGGAGTTCAAACGCATTTCGCGCGTACTGCTCTCGCCTTGCGCGTTTTTGAGGATCATTTGCATCGTCGCCATTGAGTCTCCCCAACCTTCATCATGAGTTTTACGCTCCGTGGCGATCTCTAAGCCGCGTTCCGGCGTAGCCAATGTTTGCGCCGAGCAGAGAACCAGCGCAGAAACCGAAATTGCTTTAATCATTGATAGTGTTTTCATCATTCATCCCTTAGTTTTGAATCTGTGGAGTAGCGGTGCGAGCAGGCGTAAGTTCACTGTTTTCGGACTCGGTATAACTCGCGGTATCAAATCGCATCAGTAGAGCTGGCAAGAAGACAAAGTCGACCACCAACGCCAAGAAGATCACCATTGCGCTGAGCTGTCCCATATCCGCATTCAGTCTGAAGCTCGACATGGCTAAGACTAGGAAGCCAGACACCAGTACCACCGTGGTGATCCATAGAGCGCGACCTACGGTGTGGAAGGCATAGCGAACTGCTTCTTCCGCTGATTGACCCATTTTTCGTGCACGCTGATATTTCGACAGGAAGTGCACTGCGTCATCGACAACGATACCCAAGGTCAAAGTCACCACCACCGATAAGCCAAGGTTGATTTCACCTGAAAACAGCGCCCAAACACCAAAGCCGATAACCGCAGGCGCAATGTTGGGTACGATGCTGATCATGCCCAATCGGAATGAACGCAATGCAAATACCATCAAAGCGGAGATTAGGATCAATGTGATTGGCAAGGTTGAGAGCATACTCGCCATATTGGTTTCACCAATGTGGGCAAACATCAGTGATGGACTCGAAGCAACCACCTCATATTGCGATGCCGTTGACGCAAACCAGTTGTAGATTCTGTTTTCCAAATCCACCAGCTCAACACTGCCGAGGTTGTCGGTGGTCAAGACCATCTTGATCGACGATTTGTCAACGTTGACCTGATTATTCAAATCCAAGCCATATGGCAGAGACATTTCATACAGCAGCAAATATTGCGCAGCGAGTTCACGCTCCATTGGCAGACGGTAATAGCTTTCATCGTCGGCATGCATGTTCTTGTTAAGACGTTTGTAGACATCGGACAAGGACGCCACATGGTCTGTTTCCGGTTGATTACGCAGCCAATCGGTAAAATCACTGATGGTTTTCAGAAACTCAGGATCAGCGATACCTTGTGACTCATTGGTTTTCACCGCAATGCTAATGTTCGTCATACCGCTAATATTTGCTTCCATGAAGTCTGCAGCTTGGCGGAACTCACTACTGGTAGCAAAGTACTTCACCGATTCGTCATTCACTCTATTCAACGGGATCAAAGCAGCGGTTGCAGCGATGACTAATACCGAACTGGGTAGTAGCCATTGACGATACTTAACGACCAAATCGCCCAGTTTATCCATCACATCAGACGGTGCTTGCTCCCCTTCTGGTTGAGGCTCGACGCGAATCGGTAACAACTTGAGCATCGCAGGCAGCATAGATACTGAAAGGAAGCAGGCGATCATAACGCCGAGTGCGGCCAAATTTCCGAAGTCACGCAAGATTGGAGAATCAGACATATTCATCATTAAGAAGCCGACCGCGGTAGTGACCGAAGTGATCATGATCGGGACAAAGTTGATGGCGATACTCTGATCGATCGCATATTGCTTGCTATGCCCTTTTTTCATGTACTGACGCATGGTCGAGATCACGTGGACACAGTCGGCTACAGCGAGCGTCATCACTAACGTGGGAATGTTGACCGTTGAGGTACTAAGAAATATACCGACCCAGCCTGAGATACCAAACGTCGCGAGCACCGACATAATAATCACCGCAAGCGTCGCTACGACACTCAACAGTGAACGCAACATAGCGGTGAGGAAGACTAATATCACCAGCAACATGGTCGGGATCAGCGTTATACTGTCCTCCTGCGCTGAGTCCATAAACGCGTAGTTGAGCGCAACAATACCTGCTTTATGAAACTCTACATTTGGATAGAGTTGCTGATACTTAGCAATCAGCTGGTCTGAGCTGTGGTTGATCTCCAGTATTTCCGCTGTCTCATCCAATTGTGGCAATTGCAACGTAATGTTGATCACCGCGACATGACCGTCACGTGACACCAACGAGTCTTTGACCACTGGCTCTGATAGAGCAATTTGCTTAATTTTCGCAATCCGCTCTGACGTGAGTGGGTAATCTTCCAGCAACAAGTCCTCAACGATCAGGTCATCTTGATACGCTTCGGTGTGCTGGTAGTTCGCCAACGAATCAACGCGGTTAGAAAAAGGAATTTGCCACGCGTCTTGGGTAATTTGCTGCAGCAACGTAAGCGTTTCAGGTTCGAAGACCGTACCACTTTCTGGTGCGATTACGATCGCGAGGTTGTCTGACTTAGCAAACGTCGTTTGTATCTCGTCAAAGGCACGCAACTGAACATTGTCATCTTCAAAAAAGATACTGTAGTCACCTCTGAAGTAGAGGTTTTTTGCGCCTATCGAAGCCACGGTAAGCATGAGCATCGTTGCCAATAACACCCACCAACTAAATCGCGTCGGCAACGTTAGCCAATTGGATGCCGCGTCTGGGGTTGAGTTACTCGTCGTCATCACATTCTCCATTTAGTGACGTTTCGTCAAAGTTAGTGATATAAAAACCAGCAAATGCTGGTCATCAAGCAAAATTTCGGACACAGATGTCCGCACGGCTTGCTTTTATCAAAAATTGACGATTCGTCACCAAAGGAGATTTAAAAAGCCCACCTTGGGCTTTTTAAACTGCGATGCTATCTGCCGACCGACTCGAGATACTCCATTTCTTCGTGGAATAGCTCTTGTTCTACACGGCGCCAAGTCTTACGGTAATCCCACTCAGATGAGAGCGGTTTCCAGTTCAGACCATCAAGCAACATATTCGCATTATTCAGTAATGAATAAGGGTCTTGTATACGGTTAATACAACGGCTATTTGACGCATTTTGCGCGAGCGCATTCGAACCAAAGGCAATAGACCAGTTCGCAAACACTATCGCGTCAGAGCTGATACCGGGTGAGAATTTCAAATCCCCTTCTTTCACCGCATCGGTAACCAACAAATCCGCATGGTCTATGACCTGCTCTTCGAGTTTATTCAGTTCATTCACACGTTCAGGTGATGCCTTTTCTAGTACCCAAGGGCTCTTAGCCATAATTGGGCAGGTCGACAACACTGGTTCCATCCGCGCATAGACGCTAAAGCTAACGTGCATAGCGATGATTCGCTCTCGTGTCGAACCTTCAAATGCCGCCGCTCTGGCAAACAGTACACTTTCTCTTTTTAATGAGTGAATGCACAACGCGAGGATAGCGTCCTCTTTGCTCGAAAAATGATTATAGATAGTCCCTTTCGAATAGGCACTCGCAGCGGTCAACTTATCCATTGTTAAGTTGCTCCACCCTTGCTCTCTTACGATAGACTTCGCCAATAGCGTCAGTTCAACTTCCCGATCCGCTATCGCTTGCTGCTTTTTGGTTAAACCCACGCCACAGCCGCCACTATCTTTCTTGTCATTTTTACTACAGCTAAAGCCAAACATGATTAATCCGTCTCTTGAAGCTCCTTACACGTACCGATTGTAACACGAATATTCAGAGGCGTTATAAATTCACTTTATGACGACTCGTCATTTTTGACACTTCGTCATAATAGTTCATTTATCGTTCATTACAAGAGGTTTATGAAAATAATTTATTAACCTAGCTTATCGTTCTCAATGCTAAGATATTTATAAGGGTAATTTCAGCTAGGGATAAGCAATGTCATTTAAACATCGAGTGCTGTGTGCTGGGCTATTACTACCAATGCAAAGTTTGGCAGCGAACTGGGCGGCAGAAGAAGTGGCATCAGGATTGAATGTACCTTGGGGATTGAGCGCAGTTGACGCTGACAACATCATGCTTACTGAGCGAAACGGACGAATCAGCGTGTTAAACCTCAAAACAAAGGCCGTCAAGCCACTGCTACAAGTAGAACGTGTAGCGGCCTATGGGCAAGGAGGTTTACTAGATGTCGCTCACTCGCCTTTTGCACACGATCAATTCTATTTCACTTACTCCCAACGAGTTGATGATGCTATTGAAACCACGCTGGCTGTGGCAACTTATGACGGTAAAACGCTGAACGACTGGCAAGACTTATTAGTTACTTATTCGGGTTCTGATACGGGGCGTCACTTTGGTAGTCGTATCGCCTTTGATGAAAAATTCGTGTACTTCTCGGTGGGAGATCGGGGAGAAAGAGAGAATGGTCAGGACAGAGCGACACATGCAGGCTCTATATTGCGACTCAATCCTGATGGCTCCGTACCGGATGACAACCCTTTTGTTGGTAACGCGAAGATCGAACCGCAAATTTGGAGCTACGGACATCGCAATCCTCAAGGTCTGCATTTCGATCCACAGTCCAATTCACTTTGGTCAATCGAGCACGGCCCGCGCGGCGGCGATGAAATCAATTTGATCACCAAGGGCGCCAATTATGGTTGGCCCGTGACATCACACGGCAAAGAGTATTGGGGTCCGATTTCGGTCGGTGAAGCGCAAGAAAAAGAAGGCATCGTCTCGCCACGCAAAGTTTATATTCCCTCAATCGCGCCTGGTTCATTGGTGCTGTATCGTGGGGAGCGCTACCCTTCCCTAGACGGGAAATTGCTCGCTGGTGCGCTAAAGCTCACTCACATCAACGTAGTCAGCTTAGATCAGTACAACAATGTAGTGAAAGAAGAGCGTATTCTTGAGTCACTTGGAAAGCGAATAAGAGATATCGAGGTGCTACCCAACGGAGAGATTGTCTTTAGCACCGACAGCGGTAAGATCTATCGTTTGGTTGGGCAGTAAGATCACCGAACGTACCTATCGATAAACGGGACGCTCAGATCATTGTGATGATTGATGTACGGCAGATACAAAAAAATCCCAGCATTTCTGCTGGGATTTCTTATTTGGAGCGACACACGAGGTTCGAACTCGTGACCTCAACCTTGGCAAGGTTGCGCTCTACCAACTGAGCTAGTGTCG
>NZ_JAATOO010000008.1 GCF_011806575.1 Vibrio hepatarius | reverse complement strand
AGCAATAAGTTGCTTAAATCGAGCAAGAAGTTGCCCGCGCGAGCAAAAATCCGCCCGAAGCAAGATCTCATTTTTGCTTACGCTTGACTTAAGTCGTTGGGAGAAATAGATAAGTGTCAGAGTACAGTATGCGTATTTGCTGTAAGAGCAAATGAAAGACGTCATTATAACCTTAGGCTTAGCGACAAAAGAAAACCCCACTAAGCTTTCACTTAGTGGGGTTTAAACTTTACTCGCAGCAATCCGGCTACTAATAGGTGCTCCCTGCATCTATTCCTTGATAGTACGCTGAATCCTTCAGCACTTTCCTTACCATCGCCTTCCTAGCGGTGTCCTTGGCAATCCAGCCCGTTAGCTATCCTCGCTAACTCTCATCGCTTTATCCTTAAGCGGTGTCCTTGCTTCCATCATCCTGACGGATATTGCCTTAGTCCGTTAAGCGTCCATTGATTTTCCCTGTGTAACCATCCTAGTTACTAGCGTCCAGCCAATGTCCTTTGCTTTCCATGCCAATTATTCATCCTGAATAATCGAATCTTCGTCCTGAAGATGACCTATCCTTGGGTCTTTCCTGTTCCGTGTCTGCATCCTGCTGACAAATCCAGAATAGGAGATCGAGAATTTTTCACAACAAGACTTTTGGCTAATCTCCCTACACCCACTTGAACAAAAAGCAGACAAATAAAATAATTTCAATAAGTTAAAAACCACCCGTACCTGTTGTCGCATACTTTAATTCTATCTAAGCTTACGCTCTTGTGAGAGATCTCGCACAAGATGGCGAGCAAATATGCCTAAGCTTCCAAATAACTGTTCGTCACTTTATGTGACATCAATCACGCGACAACTATGAATCACACTGTATTCATTCGAGATAGATTTGTTTTTACTAGACGAACAGGGGCTAAGTTAGGATATTATTACACGATCTCTATCACACTTAACCCGTATTCATGCCTGACAAAGCTAGAGGCACGAAACCAATTTCCTAGAGGAAAGACTGAATGATTTCTAAGTGGGCACAACGCTTTTACCAAATGGCTGAACTTGTTGGCTCTTGGAGTAAAGATCCATCAACACAAGTTGGCGCAGTTATCACCAAACAAAACCGTATTGTATCGGTTGGTTTTAATGGCTATCCACACGGCATCTCTGATAGTGCGATGACTGACGATAGAGAGATGAAGTACCTAAAAACCCTGCACGCAGAAGAGAACGCGATTCTATTTGCTAAGCGTGATTTAGACGGGTGTGAGATTTGGGTAACTCACTTCCCTTGCCCGAACTGTGCGGCAAAAATCATTCAAACAGGTATTGCTGCTGTGCATTGTCCTGAGCAAACCGATGACTTCCTTTCACGCTGGGAAGACAAGATCAAAGTTAGTCAGGAAATGTTTCTACAAGCTGGCGTCAAAGTGAACTGGCTGCCTCTCGAAGAGTTAGAAAGCGACCTGTAATCTTTCGAAGGTGTCAAAAAGCTGCTGCGATTTATAAGGTTTAGGCAGATACGCATCCATACCAACATCAAAGCAGCTTTGAATTTCTTCCGGAAGCACACTTGCAGTTAAAGCAATGATCGGGACTCCCGGGAGATTGTTTTCTTTTTCCCACGCTCTGATCTCTTTGGCGGCAGTCAAACCATCCATGATAGGCATCATACAGTCCATCAGAATTGCACTGTAAGTCTCGCCGGATTTAATCAGATCCACTGCTTCTAGCCCGTTACTTGCGATGCTAAATTCAATCCCGACTTTACTCAGGAAGAAGCTCGCAATCTTCTGATTCATTAAGTTATCTTCCACGATCAGCACTGTTTTCGAGCTATGTGCAGGTAAGCCCGCTGTTGACCTACCTTCCTTGGTATGACGGATGGTCGCACCTTGCTGGGCATTGCGTAGAACAAACTCAAACCTTTTACCCAGTAACGGCAAGGTAACCTGAGACGTAAGCAAAGCATCGAGATCGCCTTCCATATAAAGGTGGTGCTGCATACCAACGATATCCGCAGTTGGGAAATGCGCCCTGATATTGGCTAGGTTGCGCCGTGACTGTTTCTCTTTATATAAACAATACATCACCAAATCGACGTCATCTTGCAGACTCAAAATGCCATCGCTATCTTCGCTCGCTATGACGTCCAATCCCAAGCGTTGGCTTTCTTTCAGTACTAATGGAGCGTGTGGTGCAGAATTCGTCACGAGTAATGCCTTAAGTGGGTACTTACGTGGCTGTGGCATAACTTCTGGTAACGTGATGGGGATGGTCACGGTAAAACGGCTGCCTTCCCCTACAGTTGATTCCACCGATATGCGCCCTTTCATCAACTCCAGCAATTGGCTACAAATCGTTAACCCCAATCCTGTGCCACCGAATCGACGCGTAATGGTTCCATCTTCTTGAGTAAATGGGGCAAAGATTTCTTTGAGCTTTTCATTGGCGATCCCGACACCGTTGTCGTGTACCTCGACAGACAACATGTCACCAGGCTCATTTCTCAATACAACACGGACTTGCCCATTCGGGCTGAACTTAATCGCGTTACTCAACAAGTTCATCAGGATCTGTTTGAAACGAAACTCATCAATCTCAACGCAATCGGGTAAGTGTGGGGAAAACTCAACATTCAGTTCGACTTCTAACTTCAACGCATGGCCATTGACCATATTCAGCGCATCGTAAATCAGTTCACGTAAGTTTGAAGTGTGGGGAGATAACGCCAAGTTACCCGACTCAATCTTAGACAGGTCTAAAATGTCATTAATCAAGACCAGTAGCGCCTGAGACGATGCATCAATATCTTTTAAGATTTCTTTCTGGCTGGTGTTGAGCCGGCTATCTGACAAGATCTCACTCATGCCGATAATTCCGTTGAGCGGCGTTCGAATCTCATGAGACATATTGGCAAGAAATACGCTTTTTGCTTGGTTAGCGGCTTCCGCATTTTCTTTTGCCTCGACCAGTTCATGCTCATACGCCCTTTGTTTGGCAATGGTGTAGTTCAGCTCATGGGCAAACTTAGCAAACTCATCTCCGCCGTCGACTGGGATCAATTCAACCGAACCTTGATCGCGCATGTTTCCCATAACCGAAAGAATCTTTGAGAGTTTTGAGTTGATTCTGTAGAGCGTACTTGTGCCCCAAGCAAACATAAGCACTAACAAAGCGATTGCCGCGCCAACCACCAGCCATAGCCGCTGCTGATCTTGTTTGATCGCAATGTCTAACTCGTTCTGTAGTTGATTAGAAAGCGACAACAGTTGTTTCTCTACTAGTAAGTTACGGCTCTCAATAATACCTACTGATTCTTGGATCTCTTCTGCGGTCGGTAAATTGTGGAGAATCTGCTCTTTAACAGCGACACCCTGCCTGAAATCACTGCTGGTAAATATCTTCAGTAAAGCGGCACTCTGTTCGTGCAAACCCACATTGTTCAGAAACTTATCGATAAAAAACTGTTGCCGTTCACTAACACGAAAATACGCAGGCGCGTAACCTTGATAAGCCCAATCAGTCGTATGTATCTCCTTAGCGATCCATGCTTCTTTTTCCATCCAGAAATAGAGCCAACTGAGATCGCTGATAATGATGTCCAAACGGTGAACTCGAGCACTGGATTCATGACTTTCGGTTGACAATATGCTGGCGTACAAATCATACAACAAGCGATATAGCGGTCGCCCCAACGCGATGCTTTCCGATTGCGAGCTACGTTCGAGCTTAACGATCATTTGTTTGAGATCGTAAATATAGCCAGTAATCGTCGGTGAGAATTGATGGGCTTTATCAACGCTACCAAAAGGAATTTGGCTCAACTCATTAAGCGTCGATTGTGCAAGCTGTAATGATGAGCTAGAAGGCTGCCCCAGTAAGCGTTCGCTTAACGCGGTATAAAGATGCTGAGAGAATCGAGTTAATAATCGGATCGAGTGATTTTTCTCACTGACTAACTGGTAGTTATCGAGACGAATTTGGGTCTGCTTAACGAGATTTGTACTCAACAAGATAATGACTATAGTAGGCAGCAAACACAGTATTAGTAGTCGACTTTTTATAGACATTCTCGTCAAAAGCATTTGAGTTCATTCCTTTGAATCAAATTTGTTACCAACCGCTAAGTCTAAATGAATTTTCCGGACATAGCATTAATGGCACGTTTACTCATACATAGACATTAGTCGTCCTTTACAACTATTGACAATATTTGCACCAGCAAAAACATAAAATATGTGACCATTATTTCGCCTAGAATTTAAAACTTAAGTTCAGCATCAACGAATTAACATTAACCTTAGTGTGGTTAATCAGAAAACTTAATACTCAGGGTGTTTTAAACGCCGATTTTTATCTCAGTTTGATTGTGAATAATCGATAACTCGTGTCAAAAATTGTTCAAGTACGCCAAAAATTAAGAAAGAGACTCTCATACTTGCAACCTAAAATTGCATAAACCTTAGTTTCATTGATTTTTAACGAGAGAATGCCACTTCTTGTTTACGCTTTAAGTGTATAAAACAATCTAGATCACACTTACATTCACTTGCTGATCATGTATTTCATAGATTCATGATGTGTGAGTATTTTTTTTCGCGAAATAACCAAGGTAGATTTGTAAAGTCAATAGGATAATCAACTAAGGATATATGGCTAAATTCGCTGTTTAGTTGGGTTCTTACAGTAAATTACCCTGATATTATTTTTACTAGCAGAATAAGGTGTTAGGCCTTACAATCCTGCCGCATAAAAATTACAAAAATAATACACAGTTTTAATCTCTATTTGGCTTCCCCTACAAAGCGATTTAGAGTCTGTCCCCCATAGCGAAAGGTCCAAACGAAAATGAGTCCAGAGAAACATCTTCTAGACTGGCAAAAGAGCCAAACGATTGCGGAAACTATCTCCCCACTACTTGGTCAACTTTACCGTCAAAAAGGCGTAGAAGTTTTACTTTTCGGTAAAACGCTCGTGAACGCGGCAACGATCGACATCATCAAAACTCATCGTCTAGCGCGTCGCTACACAGGCACTCCTCTCTCTCCAGAGCAAACTTTACCTCTGATTAAAGCCCTGTCTGAAATGGAACTTTCACCATGTCGCATCGACGTTGGTCAACTTGCACACGAGTTTTGGCAAGGTCGCGACGACGAGCACGGCGTTAAAGACTTCTTGCACACTTCTCTACTCGGTGCAATGAACGGCCAAACAGTTTCTGAACCACGCGATGTTGTTCTGTACGGTTTCGGTCGTATCGGTCGTTTGTTAACTCGCCTTCTTGTTGAGAAAAACGGCCCAGGCTACCCACTACGTCTTCGCGCAGTTGTTGTACGCGGTGGCAAAAAGGGTGACCTAGAAAAACGCGCAAGCCTACTACGTCGTGACTCTGTTCACGGTCAGTTCAACGGCAGCATCATCGTAGACGAAGAGCGTAAAGCCATCATCGCTAACGGTAACTACATTCAATTCATCTACGCGAACAAACCAGAAGAAGTGGATTACACTAGCTTCGGTATCAACAACGCACTGATCGTTGATAACACTGGCGTATGGCGCGATGCAGATGGCCTAAGCCAACACCTAGCGTGTAAAGGTGCCGAGAAAGTGCTACTGACAGCGCCAGGCAAAGGCGACATTAAGAACGTAGTATTCGGCGTTAACGAAAGCGTTATCAAGCCTGAAGATACGATTATCTCTGCAGCGAGCTGTACGACGAACGCTATCACGCCAATCCTGAAAGCAATGAACGACAAGTTCGGTGTAATCTCTGGTCATATCGAAACGGTTCACTCGTTCACTAACGACCAAAACCTTATCGATAACTTCCACTCTGGTGAGCGCCGCGGACGTAGTGCTTCACTGAACATGGTCTTGACCGAAACAGGTGCGGCTAAAGCGGTAGCAAAAGCACTCCCTGAACTTGCTGGTAAGCTAACGGGCAACGCAATTCGCGTACCAACGCCGAACGTATCAATGGCGATCGCTAACTTGAACCTTGAGAAAGGCACAAACAAAGACGAACTGAACGCATACCTACGCGAAATGGCGATTGCTTCAGAGCTTTCAGCACAAATCGACTACACTGAGTCAACTGAAATCGTATCGACTGACCTAGTGGGTTCTCGTTTTGCTGGTGTGGTTGATGGCGCAGCAACTATCGCACAAGATAACCGTTGCGTATTGTACATCTGGTACGACAACGAATTTGGTTACAGCTGTCAGGTTGTTCACTGTATGGAACAAATGATGGGCGTACGTTACAAAACGTACCCAACTAAATAACCAACCAAATAAAGCTCCCAGTTCTCGCTGGGAGCAAGTCTCCACAACACCTATAATAATCCCCCAATTATTTGCCGCTTTTACTGGCTGAAAGTGGCTTTTTTTATTCCATTCATCTTTTGTTCATTTACCCATCGTTAAGCTGAAAACACGATTAAGAGGTAACGAATATGAACAGAGTCCTATCCAGCATCGCGCTACTATTTATTGGCTTCTTCACACTACTATTCAGTCTCGTTTTAGCGATCCCGTTGACGATCGTGGCACTTGTCACTGGTAAACGAATACAGAATGCGATTAAAGTAAACAGCTCAGCTTTCAAACAACGTTCACAAAGCAATGTTTTTGAAGGAGAATACGAAGAAGTGTCAAAGTAAAGGATTCGCTTAGCTCATCGTGAAAACAATATCGTCTTTACTGGCTGTCACTGCCAGTTTGCTTTTATTTAGCGGCTGCTCGGCAGATATCGAAGCCCCTGAATACAACAAAGCAGAAACACTACCCAGTTACACGCAAACCAGTTTTGCTCAATACATCGAAGACACGCGAGAGTGGCTTGAGCAGAATCGCCTGTTTATTACCGATGACCAACAATCAGAACTGTCGTTGGTGCTACCAAGAGAATACGTCCCTACCAAACCTAACGGTCAAGGTGTGTTGCTCGTCCACGGCTTAGGGGACTCTCCTTATTCCTTTGTCGATATTGCCACTCATCTTGCTAATCAAGGCTATTTGGTACGCACGATTCTTCTACCCGGCCATGCAAGCAAGGTAGGAGACTTACAACTTCCGACACTTGAAGATTGGCAGGGCGTGGTAAAACACCATATCAAGCTACTCCAACAAGACACCGATTCAATTTGGGTTGGCGGCTATTCAACCGGTGCAAACCTCGTCACTTCAGAAGCACTTAACGATGATTCGATTAACGGGTTACTGCTGTTCTCGCCTGCCCTGTTACCAAATTCGGGCGCGGTGAAATTTGCGGGTATCGCCAGTTATTTCTTTACCTGGGCTGACCAAGACCCAGAAGATAATCCGCTACGCTACAACTCCTTGCCGATGAGTGCGGCAGCAGTGTATTACGAAACCTCAGCGATTGTCAGAGAGCAACTCGATGGCGTTAGCTACAATAAGCCCGTGTTTATGCTGATGAGTGAAGGCGATAAAGTCATCAGCACTCAGTACGCAATCGACGTGTTCAGCAAGCAAATGCCAAACCCAAACAGTCATATTGTCTGGCAGGGCGAAGTTGATCTACTCGAGCCGCGTTCCAGCCGATTCTCAATGAAGCGCGACGATCTGCGTATCTCCAATGGCTCGCACATGGGGCTACTCTTCTCTCCGAACAATCCTTATTACGGAGTGAACGGGAGCAACGTCATTTGTAGCAATGGTCAAGGTGAGGAGGCAGAGCCGTTATGCCTACAGGGATCCACACCGCTGTGGTATTCCGCGTGGGGGTATCGTGAAGAAGGCAAACTGCACGCTCGCTTAACCTACAACCCTTATTTTGAGCAAAGTATGGCAATAATGGACAAAGTCATGTCCTCATCGCTGTAGTGCTTGTCTCTTTTGCTTATAGCCTGCGGTAATGCAGGCTTTTTATTTGCGCCTTGTTGAGCGTGGAAAGCCTCTCCATCAGACATTCTCAAGCGAAATCTAAGCCTAAAGTCTAATAGATGTTGCAGAATGATAACGGGTTTGTTATTAACAAATAAACCTATAACAATACAGGATTGACAGATGAGCACTGGTCAACGCAGCACAACACTACGATTTCTAGCTGAACCCGGGGATGTAAATTTTGGCGGTAAAGTCCACGGTGGCGCCGTAATGAAATGGATCGACTTAGCCGCCTACGCTAACGCGGCTGGATGGAGCGGAAAATACTGCATTACCGCTTACGCAGGTGGTATCCGGTTCGTTCAACCGATTCACGTGGGTAACCTCGTCGAGGTCAGCGCTAAAGTGATTTATACAGGTAAAACATCCATGCACATCGCTATCGATGTACAAGCCAGTGATCCAAAAGAACTCAAGAACCGACTTACGACTCACTGTATCGTCATCATGGTTGCTGTTGATGAAAATGGTAAGCCGACTTCAGTGCCAGAATGGGTACCACAGACACCGGAAGATATTGAGCTGCGTGACTCCGCTGTACGCTTAATGAACATGCGTAAACAAATCGGTGACGAGATGGAAGCACACGTCAAATACTTAAAGTAGCCCCCGAATCGAAAAAGAGACGCTCAGTCTCTTTTTTCATCTCTGCATTGTCATCATTCCTTCATCTTGATTTGCTTTAATCCGCAAGCATCCGGAATTGTATGAAGGAATATCAGTGAACGTAACAGGCATTACATTGAGTGAAGAAACATTGTCGAATCCAAAAGCGGTCGAGTATCAATGGGTCAGAACGATGTATGTAGAAGGTTATTGTGACGACGACATTAACCAATACATAAGAAAGTGCTTTGGTGGTGATGACATCTTTGCCAATCTATTTCGAAAAGTCGCGCTATCACAAGAAAGTATTTTCGTGCTACTTCAATACGCAGGTTGTGCTCCCTCTAATCGCGAATTTTAATTCACCGCAACTATACTTCACGCTACCAACTCAACTGTAAATTATGGATTTAATTACAGTTTTATCACCATTCTCTCGTCTGTCAGAAAATAGTTATAATTCAGTCAACAAATTGCTGAATGCGATACTGTTATTACATTTTCCTGTGCGTTGTCGATCGCATGCCCTACTTGTTGAAATCATTCGAATGTAAAACACCGATATAATCCCCAGCAGCAAAAAACAAAAAACCCGAGCAATGCTCGGGTTTTGGTTACAAAAACTGTTAGTAGTAATTTAGTAAGGAATCTAGCTAACAGCCAGCTATGCGTAACGCCAGTTATGCACTCTTCTTAACTGATCGGCGGCCAAACCAAAATTGTTAAGCGGAGATACAAAATGGGCGACCCTAGCGGTCGCCCTTATCGTTCTTATTAGCCTTTCACCCCGCCGGCGGTCAATCCTCCGACCAACCAACGCTGTGCAAGTAAGAATACGATGGTAATTGGTAGTGCAGACAATACTGCTGCTGCTGCAAAATCGCCCCACAGATAATTTTGTGGGTATAGATATTGCTGCATACCAACTGCTAGTGTGTATGAGTTTACATCAGAAAGCAGTAATGATGCTACTGGAACTTCACCCACCACCATGATAAACGACAGGATGAATACCACCGCTAAGATAGGCACTGATAATGGCAGTAGTACCAATCTAAAAGCTTGCCATGGAGTTGCGCCATCAAGCGCTGCCGCTTCTTCAAGCGATCCATCGATGGTTTCGAAGTAACCTTTAATCGTCCACACGTGCAGGGCAATACCGCCGAGATAAGAAAAGATTAAACCGCCATGCGTGTTCAAGCCCAAGAAAGGAATGTACTGACCTAACTTATCAAACAAAGCGTAAAGTGCGACCAGAGCCAGTACCGCAGGGAACATTTGGAAAATCATCATCGCTTTCAAAATGGTGTTCTTGCCTTTGAACTTCATGCGAGCAAACGCATACGCCGAAGTGGTTGACAGACACACAATCAAGATAGATGAGATACCAGCCACTTTCACCGAGTTCCACAACCAAGTCAAAACTGGGAATGGTGGTGGCGTCACCGTACCATCGGCATTGGTGACTGAGAAACCAAGCGCCAGCTTCCAGTGCTCGAGTGACGGGTTGTTTGGAATGATGCTACCGGTCGCAAAGTTACCCTCACGGAACGAGATAGCAACAATCATCAACAGTGGGAAGATAATCAGTGAAAGAAACGCCCACAAAGCGATGTGCGTTGCCCACACTCGGTATTTTATAGACTTACCTTGTACCATTGCCATTATGCGTCTCCTTAATCCTGAGCGACTTTTGTTACTCGTAGGTTAAGCAGTGCGAGTGCCCCTACAAGTAAGAAGATAAGTGTTGCGATTGCACTAGCCAGACCAAAGTCCTGACCACCAGCCCCTTCAAAGGCAATACGGTATGTGTAGTTAACCAACAAGTCCGTGTAGCCAGCAGGTTCCGAAGTGCCAATCATATTTGGACCACCTTGAGTCAATAGCTGGATAAGAACAAAGTTATTGAAGTTGAACGCGAACGCCGCAATTAAAAGTGGTGTCAGTGGCTTGATCATTAACGGTAGCGTGATTTTGGTAAAGTTCGATACGAAGTTAGAACCATCAATCGCAGAGGCCTCGTAAAGATCCTCAGGAATCGCTTTTAGTAGCCCCATACACAGAATCATCATGTAAGGGAAACCAAGCCAAGTATTGACGATAAGAATCATGGTCTTAGCCAAAATTGGATCTGAGAACCAAGACGGGCTGATACCAAACAAACCTTGCAACACCATGTTCACTTCACCAAAGCTCTGGTTAAATAAACCTTTGAAAATCAAAATCGAGATGAATGCAGGTACCGCGTAAGGCAAAATCAGCAACACACGATAGATAGCGCGACCTTTAAGCGCTTCCCACTGCACAATACTGGCTAGAATGAGTCCGATAAACACCGTCAGCGCGACACTCACAGCAGAGAAAACAACGGTCCAGATAAAGATACTGATAAACGGCTCTTTGATACCATCGTCTTGCCAAACACGCTCAAAGTTGTCGCTACCAATGTTAACGATAAAGCCCGGGGAGACCGTATTACCAACGAAGTTACCGTTTTCATCCACCGGTTGATAGAAACCGACTTCCATGTTTGGACGCAGTAGCTCTTGGGTGCGATTGTTATAAAGGGATTCACCATCATCTTGTAGCGTATACAAAGCAACCACCGCGGCAAATTTGCGCAGACCACTCATACGAATGTCTTCACCACTTGGCAGGTGAAGGTCCAGCTCAGACAATACCGGACGGTTTTGGATAATGGTTTTGATTTTCTCTTTTTGACCATCAATTGCATCAACTGGCATCAAATCCATATCCGATGGCGTCAAAGCCGCTAGGTCAAAAGCCTCTGTGGCTAACAGCTGGTCACCACTAGTGATTGCAATGCGGTGGCCTTGTTCGGTGCTGTAGAGAGAGAATGGGTAGCTTTGACCACTTTGGAAAGTACGATCAAGCAGAACACTTTGAGCACGGTCGAAGGAAAGCTGATTTTTAGCACTGTAGTTCGTAAATGCAAGACCAATAGTGTACGCCAATGGGAATAGGATGAAGAGAATCATCCCCGCGATACCCGGATAAATATAGCGATGTGCGTAGGTCTTTTTACTACCGAAGACAAAAAGTGCCAAAGCAGTAAGAATAATGGTCAGGAGGGCAAAAGCCATCTCACCGCGTGAATACATAAGAATAGTAGCGTAACCATTGAGGATGCCGATACCGCCGAGTAATGCCCACTTAATGAATACATTTTTACTTGATGGCAAGCTCGCTTTTGTAGATGCCATTGCATCTGTACCTTGAACTGACTGCATAATAGAACCTGCTAGCGATAATAAAACTTAGAAAAGCAGGAGGGGTTGCCCCCTCCGCAAAAGGTAGATATTGGCTATTTAGTCATTTGTTTTTCTGCGTCAGCAAGCGCTGCATCAACAGTTTGACGACCATCTACGATGTTAATGATCGCGTTTTTCGCGCTGCCCCAGAAAGCATTCATCTGTGGGATGTTTGGCATCACTTCACCATTCATCGCGTTGTCCATCGTCGCCGCGATACGCTTGTCTGAATCTAGCTCACGTTGGAAAGAATTCAGTGCTACAGCGCCCAGTGGCTTATCTGCGTTCACTTTTGCCAGACCTTCGTTAGTCAGTAAGTAGTTCTCTAAGAACTCAACCGCGAGATCTTTGTTTGGAGAAGCCGTGCTGATACCAGCTGTCAGTACACCAACGAATGGTTTCGATGATTGGCCGTTAAACTTAGGCAGTGTGGTTACACCGTAGTTGATACCAGACTTCTCGATGTTGCCCCAAGACCAAGGACCATTGATGGTCATCGCGACTTCACCTTGGTTGAACGCAGATTCAGACACTGAGTAATCCATATCCGCTGAAATCACGCCTTTATCCACTAAGCCTTTCACAAACGTCATGGCGTCTTTTACGCCATCTTTTGCAATACCTGCGTCTTTGATGTCGTAACCTTCAGCGCCAAATTTGAATGCATATCCGCCATCAGCGGCCATTAGTGGCCAAGTGAAGTACGGTTCTTTCAAGTTCCACATGATTGCAGATTTGCCGTTTTTCTTCAGCTCTGCATCCAGTTTTGCTACGTCTTCCCAATCTTTAGGTGGATTTGGTACTAGGTCTTTGTTGTAGATGAGAGATAGAGACTCAACAGCCACTGGGTAACCGATAATTTTGCCGTTGTATTTCACCGCGTCCCACGCGAAGTCTACGATGCCTTCTTTGATTTCTTTTGATGGCGTGATTTCAGCTAGAAGGCCAGCTTCTGCGTAGCCACCGAAACGGTCGTGTGCCCAAAATACGATATCAGGACCATCACCTGTGGCCGCAGTTTGAGGGAATTTATCTTGAAGCGCATCTGGGTGAGCAACAGTGACTTTGATACCCGTATCTTCTTCAAACTGTCTACCTACTTCAGCAAGTCCGTTATAGCCTTTATCACCGTTAATCCAGATTGTTAGTTGACCTTCTTCAATAGCAGCATTAGCACCAAATGAACCAAGAGCAACCAGAGTACCCAGTGCTACCGTAGTTAGGGCATTTTTCATGTTCATATCCTTTTTATATTTGTGTTGTAGAGCTCAACCAAGAGGCTTCACCGTATTTCGCCATATATTTTCAGCCAAACTGAGCGGTGGCTCATCCTCCTACTCCCTACGCCCTAGGTATTATGGCTTATTTTCGTGATCACCATCGTTTTAGCTTGCGGAGCGAAATCACAAAATCGACCCTTTATGTGATCAGATTCAACGTTGAGCGTGAAATTAATTTGAACTTGATCTAACTACGCCTTTTACCCCCTCCTTTGGCTCCTCCTCCTCTACTACCCCTACAAAAAACCTAGGCAGGAGGATGTACAAGACTGTCAATAAGGAGAAACTACAGCCATCCAAGAGTGGATGGTAAGAACCCTTTCCAGTTTTCACGTTGGTCTACTGCCAAACGCTATACTGGTTTGCAATGCCGCAGGGTTTGCCGTTATGCAATAAGCATTCGTATTGATTGGGTCTTTGGACCAGACATTTAACGGGGGAGGTGCTTATTGAATATGGGGGAGGCAAACTCTTGATTGGCTTTGATGGGTGATGTGAGTAATCCGTCACCCAAATTTTCTTACCACTGTAAACAATCCATTCCTTACCAAATTCCTACTGTTACTGTCCGAGCAATAATTCATATAATGAAAGGCAGTAAAAATATAAAAATTATTGATTCGAGGGCGAGCTAGATGGCGAGTGTCACGTTAAAAAATGTATGTAAAGCTTACGGCGATGTTCTAATTTCAAAGAACGTTGATTTGGACATCCAAGAAGGTGAATTTGTGGTCTTCGTTGGCCCGTCAGGCTGTGGTAAATCGACCCTACTACGTTGTATTGCAGGTTTAGAAGACATCACCTCTGGTGATCTTTACATCGGCGAACAGCGCATGAATGACGTAGAGCCGTCTAAACGCGGCGTGGGCATGGTGTTCCAGTCTTACGCGCTCTATCCTCACCTAAACCTGCACGACAACATGTCGTTTGGCTTGAAGCTGGCAAAAGCAGACAAAACAGAAATCAACAAACGTGTTGAGCACGCGGCAGAAATCCTGCAATTGAGTCATTTACTCGAGCGCCAACCTAAAGCGCTATCAGGTGGTCAGCGTCAACGTGTGGCGATCGGCCGTACTTTAGTCTCTCAACCTCAGGTTTTCTTACTCGACGAACCGTTGTCTAACCTTGACGCAGCGCTTCGTGTACAAATGCGTTCAGAAATCACTAAGCTGCAACGCAAGCTGGGTTGTACCATGATTTACGTCACCCACGATCAGGTCGAAGCAATGACAATGGCAGACAAGATCGTCGTATTGGATGCGGGCTTCGTCTCTCAGGTGGGTAAACCGCTAGAACTTTACCACTACCCTCAAAACCGTTTTGTAGCGGGCTTTATCGGCTCTCCAAAAATGAACTTTATGAGTGTATTCATTGAAGCGGTTGAGAAAGACCGCGTGATGGTACAACTGGCGAACGGCACTACGTTCTGGATTCCAGTTGACGGCACTACGGTCACCAAAGGCGAACGTATGTCTTTAGGCATCCGCCCTGAACACTTAGTTCCAGCAAACGACGGAGATGCAACCATCGAAGGTGAAATCAATATCGTTGAAAAACTCGGGAACGAAACGCAGGTTTACATGCACATTGATGCAGCAGACGCTGACATGATTTACCGCCAACCAGATACCCTAGCAGTAGAAACAGGCGACAAACTTGCGGTTGGTATTCCAGCGCACCGTTGCCACTTGTTCCATAGCGATGGCCAAGCGTGCCAACGACTATTCAAAGAAGCAGGCGTTGAATTCGACAACGAATAACCCGCAGCTAAGATCAACAAAGCCCAGCGACATGCTGGGCTTTATTGAGAGTAACGCTTATTGTAGATAAGTTGAATTATTGGCTTTTTCCACTTCAGATAAGAATAGGTTGAGCAACTCTTGACCCTTCTCTCCATGTGTCTGTGTAATGTATTTTTTTACACCAGGTTGAGTCGCCTGACGCATCTGCTCACGGTGCTCGTCAGTTAGCGCGTTTACTTTCATCTTCTTCTTCAACCCAGCCAACCCACGTTCGCTAGAAGCTTCAATCAGGCGAGATAGTCCACGGTTCGCACTCAGCGCAATCTCTACAGCATCAGATACAATTTTTTTCTCGTTAGGGGTCAAGCTGTCATAAAAAGACTTATTCACCATAAAGGTGTAAGGTGCGAACAAATGGTTAGTTAATGTAAGATATTTTTGCACCTCATCAAACTTCGCAAACGAAACGGTAGGCACTGGATTCATTTGACCATCAATTACGCCAGTTTGAAGTGACGAGTATACTTCACCCCACGAGAGAGGATAGGCTTCTGCACCCAGTGACTGAATAATCTTCTGATGCGTTGGTAGTGTCATCGTTCGGATACGTAAACCTTTAAAGTCATCCAAGTTTTCAATCGAGCGCTGCGAGTTAGTTACCGAGAAGAAGCCACCTGTATCTGGGAACCCCAGCACTTTGACATCTTTTAGTTCTGCTTCAATATCACGAGCAAGTGTCTGGCCAAACTTCCCATCGAATACTTCGTATGTAGAGGCGTTGCTATTGAAAGCAAATGGCACATCCAGCACACCAATACGTGGATAGTAGCCAGCCAAAGGACCAACGGGTGCCAGCGTACCTTGAAGTTGACCATCACGAACCATTTGAATATGTTCTTTTGCATTTCCTAACTGGTTGCTTGGGAAGACCTGAACTTTGATCTCGCCGTTAGTTGCTGTTTCTACAATATTCTTAAAAACACCGGTAAACGCATGGGCTGGGTTTTCCATCATGTCCGCTTTATTGTCATGGCCAATACGCAATACTTTTTCCGCCATTGCTATTGGTGATGCTGTTATAGCTGTCGCTAGCGCAGCGGTTATCAGCGTTGTGGTTAACTTTTTCATATCTACTCCATTACTATGAATGTTTTTGTGTGTATCAAGTTAGCAAGAGGAACCCCTTATACCCTCCACCGTATGTTGACTCGACAGTCGATTGAGCCAAAAAATCATTGTGCTACATAAGATTAATAACCAAGCAATCTCGGTATAAATAGAACGATGTCAGGGAAATAGGCGATAGCGAACAGTAGTAGCAGCTGGCCTATTAAAAATGGCATAAGCTCTTTTGATATCCCTTCAATCTTTGTACCCGTCACGGAGGAAAGGACAAATAAACATGCTCCAATTGGTGGCGTCATTAACGAGATATTAAGCGCTAGGATGAATACAATCCCAGCATGTAGTGGATCCATCCCTATTTCCGCAGTCAATGGGATCAAAATAGGAGCTAGAATTACTAACATCACATTGATATCCATGATCATTCCCACAACAAGCAGCAAAATAATGATCAAAGCGAGGATAATGTTAGGATTATCAGACAGGGCGATAAACGTATCTGCAATCATTTGTGGGATCTGATTAAAACTCAACCACCAACCGAGTATCGAAGCGGAGCCGATAATCAAGTAGATAACGGCTGAGATCTGCGCGGTACGCACTATCATATGGTAGAGAGCCTTGACCGAAAGATTACGGTAGATAAAAACGCCTATGAACAGCGCATATGCCACCGCAATCGAAGCAGCTTCGGTTGGTGTCACTATACCAAATACAATCCCACCAAGTATGATTAGTGGCATCAGAAGGGCTAAAGACGAGTACTTAAAGTGGTTAAGCACTTCACTTAAGGACGCTCTTTGACTCATTTTTGGCAAATTCTTACGTTTACCCATCGCGGCAATGATCGCCATACACACTAGGCACACTAGAAGGCCAGGTAGAATACCTGTAGCGAATAACCCGCCAATCGACACTCCCATCAACGAGCCATAAACCACCATTAGACCAGAAGGCGGAATTGTCGGGCCAATAATTGAGCCAGCGGCAGTCACTGCACAAGCGTACTCGCGACTGTAACCTTGCTTTTCCATTGCTGGAACTAATGTACGTCCAAATGCGGCCGCATCAGCAGTTGCAGAACCAGTTATGCCGGAGAAGAACACAGAAGCCACCATATTTGAGTGCGCTAATCCTCCACGGAAGTGCCCAACCAGTGCTTCAGAAAGATAGACTAAACGATTAGTAATTCCAGTATGGTTCATGATCTCGCCAGCCAAGATGAAAAACGGCATGGCAAGGAATGGGAAGATATTCAATCCATTAAATATCTTACTGGGTGCTAATGAGGTAAAATGAGTCCCTCCAACTTCGTGCATGCCTGCCAATCCAGCGACCCCCAACGCAATAGCAATAGGTGCGCCAAGTAACATCAGTGCAGCAAATATAATTCCGATCATAGCGGCTCTCCTTGAGTCACTGAAGTATCCTCAGCCATTCTTAATTTCAACAGGTAAATATCTTCGAGCCACACCAGGAATGCTTGCAGGGCAGAAAGAGAAAAGGTCACTGGTATAGCGGCATAGGCATAAGACATAGGCATTGCAAAAACAGTCGAGAGTTGATTGACTCCTTTCTCTGCGAACGCATAACCAAGATAAGCAACGTAGGCAAAGAAAACAGTAGTTAACGCACCGATCAGAATCTTCAGAACATACTGGATTTTGATTGGTAACCGCTTGGTGACAAATTCTAATCCCATATGCTCGCGTCCCGCCGTACAGCAAGGAACAGCCATTAATATCGCCCAGATCATTATGTAACGAGCGATTTCTTCTACCCACACCAACTGTAGTTTTAGAATGTATCTATCCAGTACGCCGAGCCAAACATCTAAGATTAGAAGAGTGGTCAACACCGCAACGCATAATTGATTGGCTTTATTTAAACGATGTTTAGTCTTTGTAATTATGTTTGTCGCTATCGCCATTACTCAGGTCCCTTACTTGAAACTACCGCAACACTCCACAACCTCAAACGAATGTGCTTTGCAATAAACTCACTTTAGCGACTCCTCAAATTATTAAAATTGACAATGCTCACAAAACAATCAATGCGTGATACTTTCAAACATTAGGCAGTATAATATCAACACAAAGCATTGATTTTTAAATCAAAAATAAAATAACGCATATATAGCACGCCAAGGTATAGTGTTTAAAAGTAACATGATGAAATGTTATTGATATTCAAGAACTTATAAGATCACTTCATTTAGATTTTGATAAAACTATCTCCAAATATATGCGTTGATATTTGAGATGAATCACACTTTCATGTTCAAGAATACGAGGGAAAGAAAGGCGCAAAAGCGCCTTATATTGAATATGAAATATTGACGGGCAACTGTCTGATATTAAAAGTAAGTCTCCATCCAGTGGGTAATCACATCATCTTGATTGATGACACCAACAAATCTCCATTTATCAAAAGTTAAGCAAGGATGCGATGTGGACATGACTAAAATATCTCCAACCTGTAGCACCTCTTGAGGCATATCCACAAATAAGTGCTGATCCATCACATTGCTAGCCACGAGCCCCTTAATGGCGATCTCCTTACCATCTCTAATCACGCGCTCAATCTTAGGCAAGCCAGCATCAAAAGCAACGTCACGCTTACCAAGCCCAACAACAGCTTTGCTTGGCTCTGGAACAGATATGACATAGGCCCAAATTTCAAGGGAGGAAACGAGATCGCCAGCAAGATCACAGGCGATTCCACCATTAATACGTGCTCGTTTTTGTACCTTATCTTGTGCCATCTGATAAATTCCAGTGTCATGCACTGCGTAACAGCCAGGGCGAATTACCGCTGTTATATTCTGCAGTTGGCTAAATTCTTCTGCCACCACGTCATACCAAGCAGATCCTGCTCCTGAAATAATGGGTTGGGCGAGAGCGTAAATTTGTTTCAGCTCAAGTAGAATAGAAACGGCAAAACATAAGAACTGGCGAATATTCTGCTCAGCATGCTCACCACTAATCACTCCTTCATATACTTCTATCCCATGCAGTTCCAATGCGTCACTAGCCATTATTAACTGTGCAAGTTGCTTTACTTGTTCCTCAGTGCGACACCCACATCGCCCACCTTTTACCCCTAGCTCAATGAATAGCGGTACCGTCACCCCAAACTCTTTCGCTTGAGCTTGCCAAGCCTTCACATTGGCCACACTATCGACACAAATGAAGATATTCACGCCATGTTGCTGAATCAGGTTAATTACCATCTGCATATTGACGATACCTACCACCTGATTGGCAATAATGATTCTCTGAGCACCAGCCATCACGGCGATTTCCGCTTGAGCTGGAGTGGCTACTGTCAATCCCCATGCGCCAGCCTCTAATTGCTTGGCAAAAAGCTCAGGAGTCATCGTGGTTTTCCCATGCGGACAAAGTTCAACATTATGCTGCTTTGCAAATGTCTGCATCCAGTCGATATTACTCTCAATAGCCGAACGCCTGACAACTGCACACGGTAAACTAACCTCTTCATCTTTTAGTGAAAATGCTCCTTGTGATGAGCGACAAAGAGGTGCCCCTTTACTACCCAATGGCAATCGCGTACCTCGGTTGGCAGATAAAAACTGTTGAGAAAGGTGTTTTTCTTGATACATATTCAATTTCTCCTAACAAGGTGCTGATCGCCAGTAGTCACTGGACCTAATGTCAGTTAACATAGAGATCATGTTAGAAAGTATCAAACAAAAAATTGTTAACTGTGCACTTTCTCACTTTTTAGTTTCAACACACTTTTTAGTATTTATTCTGCAGAAGGGAAAGCCTTATGAGTATCGATATTGATATCGTTTCTTGTATCTCTGAGCGTTTTAATGCGCTACGGGATGCAGAGAAAAAAGTCGCAAAGTTGGTAATGGATGATTTGGATAGCTGTGCTAATGCTAGCATCACGCAGCTGGCTGAACGTGCAGGTGTCAGTGAAGCAACAATTACTCGTTTCGCTAAAGCGGTGGGTTGTAAAAACGTTAGAGATCTAAAAATCAAGCTCGCGCAATCTTTGGCTGTGGGCCAACGCTTTATCTATGAACCAGTTGATAACTCAGGTGCTCAAGGAATTTATGAGTCGATTAAACAATCGATGGATTTAAACCGAAAGTTACTCAATGAGGATGATATCCGCACCGCAGTTGAATGGCTGCACAACGCCCGCCAAATCATAGCAATCGGCATGGGCGGAGGGTCAACGATGATAGCGCAAGAATTTCAAAATCGAGTTTTTCGATTGGGCTATGCGGTCACCTCCTATTGTGATGGTCTGCAAGTACGAATGGTCGCGTCAACGGCAGACGCCAATGATGTCATTCTGATTATGTCGGTCACAGGTTACACGCCAACGATAGTAGAAACTGCGGAGCTGGCAAAACATTATGGCGTGAAAGTGATCGCGATTACCGTTGTTGACTCACCGCTAGCAGAGTTAAGCGATTTAGTTTTACCCATAACAACAAAAGAAACAGATTTTATTTATAAACCCTCTGCCTCTCGATATGCCATGTTGGCGATGGTCGATGTTCTTGCGATGGAGCTTGCTGTTAGTCACAAACGTCGCTCTCGAGATCGTTTACGTCGATTGAAACTGGCTCTTGACGCACATCGAGGAGGCATTGATAGGCAACCACTAGGAGACTAAAGCACATTGTGGCTTTGGCCCATAACCGGGAATAGCTAACTATGCTGTTTGATATTGTGATTCGAAATGCCACTGTAATAGATGGTACCGACTCTCCCGCCTACTTTGCTGATGTCGGAATTTATCGGGATAAGATTGCTGCGATTGGTGATCTCTCTAATGCAACGTCCCCAAACACTATCGATGCACAAAAGCATATACTTGCGCCCGGTTTTATCGATGTACATACGCATGATGATACCAACGTTATTCGTATGCCAGAATGCCTCCCTAAAATTAGTCAAGGCATAACAACGACAATTGTCGGAAACTGTGGTATCAGCGCGTCACCAGCGACCCTATGTGCCCCACCACCAGATCCGATGAATTTGCTTGGAAAACAAGAAGATTTTAAATATCCCGAATTTTCTGATTATGTTGACGCAGTGACCCAGGCTCAACCTGCCGTCAATGTTGCAGCTTTGGTTGGTCATACGACCTTACGGAATAACGTAATGGACAACCTACATCGTCATGCAACTTCAGAGGAAATTACTCAGATGCAAGACACCTTGCGTCTCGCGATGCAGCAAGGAGCATTGGGGTTAAGTAGTGGCTTAGCTTACGCAAATGCAAAATCCAGCTCAGAAACGGAAGTTCAGCAGCTTGCACAAATCCTCGCCTCCTATCAAGGGATTTATACAACCCACATGCGTACTGAGTTTGCAGGCATATTAGATGCGATGGATGAGGCTTTTCGAGTCGGTCAAAAAGCACAGGTTCCAGTCGTCATTTCGCATCTTAAGTGTGCCGGTGCTGGGAACTGGGGACGAACTGTTGAAGTGCTCGATAAACTTGATGGCGCTCACCAGCAACAGGAAGTCGCCTGCGACTGTTACCCATACTCTGCCAGCTCCTCTACTTTAGACCTCAATCAGGTTACTGAAGATATCGACATTTTCATCACATGGTCAGATTCCAAACCCGAATACGCGGGGAAAATGCTTAAAACAATTGCCAACGAACTCAAACTGTCGCTCATAGACGCAGCCAAAGCCCTGCAACCTGCTGGCGCCGTCTATCACTGCATGGACGAAACCGATGTAGAGCGCGTTCTCAAGTATAAGCTCACCATGATTGGTTCCGATGGCCTCCCGAACGACCCCCACCCTCATCCACGTTTATGGGGAGCATTTCCTCGCGTCCTAGGTTATTACTGTCGCGAGCGTGAGATTTTTCCACTTCATACTGCAATTCACAAAATGACTGGCTTATCAGCAAAAAGATTTAACTTAAATCAACGCGGTGAGATTAAGACAGGGAACTACGCAGACCTGGTACTGTTCGATAAACAACGCATCAAAGACACCGCAGACTTCAAAGCCCCCATCGCAGCAGCGCATGGGATAGAGCTCGTAGTTGTTAACGGAAGTATCGCTTATAAACCAAATTTAGGGGTCATCAAACGCAGTGGGCGCTTTATCAAACGCAGTTCGCAGTAACGGAACGTCACTTTAATTCACGGTACATAACCGAACATTTTTAACGTAAATCAATTGGAGATAAACATGACGATTAAACGCTACGGTATTGAAGGCGGTACTGGAACCGGAGGCCAACATTTACCATTCGCTCGCGCAACACAGGCCGGGGGATTCTTGTACGTATCGGGTCAAACCCCTATGACAAATGGAGAAGTCGTTGAAGGTGGCATCATTGACCAGTCTCGCCTCGCTATACAAAACTGTATCGACATCATGACTGAAGCTGGATATGAAATGAAAGATGTTGTGCACGTAAAAGTAGTACTGACGGACTCCCGCTATTTTCAGTCGTTCAACAAAGTATTCAAAGAGTTTTTTGGTGAACATCCACCTGCTCGTATCTGTATGGTTTGTGACCTTGTGGTCGATGTGAAGGTTGAAGTGGACGTGACTTGCTATCGAGCGGACCGCACTGATTTGTCATGAAGCAGTGAATAACTTCATAGCAGTAGGAGTGAGCACAATGTACGAAAAAAACATCATCGTATTCGGTGAATGTATGGTTGAGCTAAGTGGGTCGCCACTTAGTAAGCGCTTTGGAGGAGATACGCTAAATACCGCGCTCTACCTAACTCGGATATTACAAAACCATCCTTTTACTATTCGTTATGCCACTGGATTGGGTAATGATATGCACAGTTCATCACTAATTGATGCATGGCAAGCGGAAGGGATCAGATGTGATTTAGTCGCCACCATCGATGGGAAACAGCCTGGACTATATATAGTGGAAACTGATGCCAATGGCGAACGTTCTTTCCATTATTGGCGTAGCGATAGTGCCGCTAAGTACTACTTTGAACAACATTCGCCACTAGAACAAGCAGTGGAGCAACAAACTATAGATATGTTCTATCTCAGCGGCATCAGTTTGGCGATTCTCAGTCATACCGCCAGAGATAAACTACTAGCAACCATAGCGAAAATGAAAACCAATAATACGATAATTGTATTCGACAACAACTATCGAGAGGCACTTTGGTCTGCAGATGAGGCTAAGTTATGGTATGAAAAAGTTCTCAAGTATACCGATATCGCACTGATCACTGAGGAAGATGATTATGCAGTGTGGGGGGATCAAGAGATTATTCAGCGATGTACTGACTTCGGTTGCCAACAGGTTGTGATCAAACGAGGCGGTCACCCTTGTACCTTGGTAGAAAATCTACAATCGCAACAAACCTTAACTAATGTTGCTCCTATAAAAGTTGAGAAAGTCGTTGACACCTGTTCTGCAGGAGACGCTTTTGCCGCAGGTTACTTATCGGGCTACCTAACTGGGCAGTCAGCACAACAGAGACTTAACCTCGCACATCAAACCGCCGCTACCGTTATTCAATATCCAGGAGCAATCACTCCAAAGTCGGCGATCACTCCACTGGAAATTTAAGGAAAAGCCATGTCTCTCATATCTAAACTACAAACGTTTAAAATTATTCCTGTTGTACAAATCGATGACGCTAATAATGCAGTCCCATTAGCTAGAGCTTTAGTTGAGAATGGTTTACCTGTAGCTGAAATTACGTTTCGTACTGATGCCGCAGCGCAAGCCATCAGTGCTATGCGAGAAGCCTATCCTGATATGTGCATTGGAGCGGGAACGGTACTCAACAAAGAACAAGTTGACCTAGCTAAAGCTGCTGGTGCAGAATTTGTAGTCGCGCCAGGCCTAAACCCTAACACCGTCCAATACTGCCAAAAAGTTGGTATTCCTATCATTCCTGGTATCAACAACCCTAGCCAAATTGAGCAAGGTTTAGAGTTAGGTCTTACACTGATGAAGTTCTTCCCTGCAGAAGCCTCCGGGGGAGTTAAAATGGTGAAATCACTACTCGCGCCATATAATGACCTTAGTTTAATGCCCACTGGTGGCATCAATGAAAACAATGTGTCGAATTACTTAAATATAGATAAAGTCGTGTGCTGCGGTGGAACTTGGATGGTGTCGCCGACGTTAATAACAAAGCAAGATTGGGAAGAAATTGGACGATTAGTTCGTGAGACGGTAAAACGGCTCTCTTAACATCAACCTAATACCAACGTGGCCAGCAATACTAAAATTTATTACCAATCAAAAAGGACGCTCCCTGCGTCCTTTATAAGCACTTCTCTAGATTACATTTTTATCTCTCGATTGGCGTATAACCGTATTCTTCAATCAGTTTTTCCGCATCTTTGCTGCTCAAATACTGAATAAAAGATTTGGTGTCATCATCAGCACGCTCCGGCAGATAAACCACAAGAAACGGGCGCGCAAGCTGATATTTGCCACTTGAGATGGTTTTGCTCGTTGGCTTAATACCTTCAAACAAGATAGGTTTAACCGACTGGTCAATCGAACCCATTGAGATAAAGCCGATCGCTTGTTTGTTGTGGTTTACAATGGTTTTCACCATGCTATTGCTGTTTACCACTAGGTTGTCTTGGCTAATATCTGATACCAGACGATCATTAATGACTTTCGTTAATCCCATCAAGCTTTCAAAACTGTAGCGAGAACCTGACGACGCTTCGCGGGTAACGACAGCAATAGATTGATCATTGCCACCGACCTGTTTCCAGTTGGTGATCTTACCTTTGTAGATATCAAACAATTGCTCGCGGCTAATGTTTTCGACCGGGTTAGACTTGTTTACCACCACAGCAAGACCATCGTACGCGATAAGAGTGGTATCTAAACTTTCATCCTTTTCGCTTTCTGTCAGGTAGCGAGAACTCATGCCGATATCAGCAACACCTTTCTTCACCAGTGTAATGCCGGCGGTAGAACCCACGCCCTGTACGGCGACGTAGCTGTCTGGATGAGTAGCGTTATAAGTTTCGGCCAAAACATCCATGACTCGTGCTACTGAGGTAGAGCCGGAAACATTCACTTCTGCAGCAAGTGCAGGTTGAGCCACAAATGACCAAGAGAGCAGCGCAGCTACCGCAACACGGACCATAATTTTCTCCATACTTGTTTGGGTATAACACTAGGGGCGACGGACCCTAAGACTTGTCTAATCATATTGCGGTTAGATTACAATTTTGTGAAAGGCTATGCAGACAGCGAAATATCCATTAAATACTATGCTTAGAGTATCTATACTGGGAGCCGATATGAGTGTTGTGAGTTTGCTACAAAGACAAGTCGAAAGCCGCGCTCAACTCATCTGTCAGCAGCGTAATCAAAGCGTGCCTGCCGAACTCGGTAAAGCGAGCTATGAAGTGACTCCCCTCGGCGTGGTATTTATTAAAGAACACTTCCTACTCGATTCCACTCATCGAGAATTTTTAAACCGCGTCGCGAAGGTGGAATGGAACGCAGACACCAACCGCTGGGAACTCTTTATGGCTGACGCTGATAGCAATGATGATTGGCTACCCTACCCGTTTTTAGCCAGCAGTAACGATTTGACCGCAATCATGCGCGAAATCGATAAAGACCCCAAAGAGATATTCTGGGAAGATTAACCACCGTGTTGGTATCTCCACACTTCCTAAAATCAAAGTTAGCTCCACATCCTGTGACCAAGATAAATTATCGGTTCTTCTCTACTTACACTTAACCTTGATACTTCAATTAACGTGTCAGCTTAAATGCGTGATTAAGTTCGCTAACGAATCTTCCCTCAATGATAAACATTAAACATTACAAGTTTGTCATATTTCCAAAGTTCCTACTTTCATTTTTGTTTTTTCTGGATTTTTTATCTACTGCACAGAAAGCAAATTAAGTAATTCTTAGTTTTAAAATTAGTGATACCACTTCAATCACGTCATTTTACTATGTGCAAGAATGCCAACTCACTTGAGTAGGAGGAAGGCATGGTACTAACGGAAGGTGAAAAATTGAATGCGTTAATGTTGGCTGACTTATACGAGAATTTGGAGGTAAAAGGCGATATCGACCCTAGTTTTATCAAAACCGCTATTTACAACAATCACTGTTGGAGCATTTCTTTTAGGTACCCCAGTATTTTTTCAAAAAGCCGGGAATTGCCTGAAAAAGTAAACGACGTATTTGAAATTTTAGAAATGTGGCAATTCATCGAGCGTCATTGTTTGTTGCTCAATGAAGAGGAAAAAACGAGACTCACACGGGCGATTAAACCACTGCGAAGCAACCCCAAATTTGAGGGATTTGATGGCAACAACGAAACGGAATATATGGAGATCACACAGTGTATCGTGGAGGAACTCGAACTTTTTCAAGAATTTAAAGGTAGAAGCTTTAACTCGTATGCTCCATCGATAGACGGCTACAAACGGATGCTAGTTGTTTATGAGAAAATAAAACAAGCTAGTCTGTACGGAAACCAAATAGGAGTCGAAGAAATTGCTCGCGTATTACATGAAATGCTATACCTAAAACAAATTTACTAACGTCAAATAGTTTCAGTTTGCTAGGGTCGCGTAAAGCGGCCTTTTTATTTCCTTTTTGGCGACTCCCTAGTCACTACTTATCGACTCCGAATCCTTTGCTACGCGAAATCTCAGACAAAAAAAATGCTCGCTATACTGGGATATAACGAGCAATCGCTAAAAAACGCACTATTTGATAATCAAGTTATCTATGACTTAGTGTCAGACTTACAATAAGCAGCGCACAAACAAAAGTATGTAGTCGGATTCTTGGTCTAAAATCCTTTTTGTCGGATTGTTATGACAAACAAAAATTAAATGGCGCAAAAAATGTAGGAAGGCAAATGTGAAGCGCTAAACAGCAGATAAAAAAAATGCTCGCCATACCTAAGATTACGACGAGCCTAACACCAACAATACATTGTCGAAAATAAACTTCTATTGCTATTTATGAAGCAACACCAGAGTAGTCAACCTCGAAACAAATGTATGTCATCTGATTCTGCTTTTCTGTCGTTTTATGTCAGATGTTGATGACAAAAAAGGCCGCTATCTCTAGCGACCTTAGCAGTACTCAGTGTGGTGTTATTCCGCCGCAGCTTCTGTTTGCTTAGGCGTTTTCACGTCTTCAAACACTTGCACAGGTTTCGCGACGATGCTGCGGTTCTCTTGGTTAACATCGTTGAGAACAACTTCAAGAACATCACCCAGACGGTAAACCACTTCTTTGTCGATAGAGATCATGCCCGATTCGCCATCGCACGCCAAACGTTCTTTGTTCGCAAGAATCAAAGAGCCTGGAATAAACGCTGCCGCACCGTTTTCTAATAGACGGATTCGAGCGCCAGCGCGTGAGATATCAAAGATCTCGCCGTTAAACACCGTGCCTTTTTCAACTTCACCCGCCAAAGTACGCGCGTAAAGCCAGTCGCCCACGTTACGCTCTGCAATCTTGTGGTGCTTGCGGTGCAGTGCCAGCTCTTCGCCCACAGTTTCATCCGCGGTTTGTACTGGCTCTTTACCCAACACATGTGCTTTTAGCATGCGGTGGTTAATCATGTCACCGTATTTACGGATTGGTGATGTCCACGTTGCGTACAGGTCTAGGCCCATCGCGTAATGTGGTAGTGGTTGGTTACCAATTTCGCTGTAAGTTTGGAACTTACGGATACGGTTATCGAGGTATGACGTTTCTTGCGTCGCTAACCAGCGGCGTAGTTCAGCAAAACCTTCTAGAGTCGCAATAGATTCCGCAGTGAACGGTAGTTCGCCGTCAGGGTTGATCAGCGCAACCACTTCTTCGATTTTCTCTGGTTTGAAACCCGCGTGAGTGTTAAACACACCCGAATCAAAGTTCGCTTTTAGCGTACGACCTGCACAGATGTTTGCGGTGATCATCGCTTCTTCAACCAAACGGTTTGCACTACGACGCATGTCAGCGTGGATAGCCACGACGTCGTTGTCTTCGCTTAGCTCAAATCGGTAATCTGGACGGTCTGGGAACACAACCGCGTTCTTCTCACGCCACTCTGCGCGCGCTTTAGAGAACTCGTACAAGTCGCGCACAATTTCCGCAATGTCATCGCTTGGCAGCCAAGCGTCTGAGGTGCCGTTTTCGATCCAGTCAGAAACGTTGTCGTAAACCAAACGAGCATGAGACTTAATGTTGGCAGCGAAGAACTTGATGTCATCCCCAATCACGCCGTCTTTACTGACCGTTACGCTACAACATAGTGCTGGGCGAACTTCGTTCTCAATCAACGAACACAGCTCATCCGCTAGATCGCGTGGGAGCATCGGGATATTGCGGCCTGGAAGATAAATAGTGAAACCACGCTCGCGTGCCACTTTATCCATATCGCTATCTGGCGTGATGTAAGCGGTTGGATCGGCAATCGCAATCGTCAGCTCAAAGTCGCCAGATTCGGTTTTCTTCGCGTACAGCGCATCGTCCATATCTTTTGTTGATTCACCATCGATGGTCACGAAAGGAACATGAGTCATGTCTACGCGTTCGAGATCTGCGTCGTCTTTGATTTCCCAGTTATCGATGCCCGCAGGTTCGCTATTAGGCAGATCGTTTTCCGCCAACGTTACCCACCAAGGTGCGATCTTGTCGTCGGCGTCGGTGATCTTTTCAGAGATTTCAACGAAGAAGCCGTTGTCACCTTTTAGCGGGTGACGAATTAGGTGAGCAACCACCCAATCGCCCTCTTTCAGATCATCGCTCTTAATGCCCTTACGGGTTTTCGCTTTGAGAGACAGCTTTTTCAATTGAGGGTGATCCGGTGCAACGTTCAGCTTACCTTTGAACAGTTTCACTCGACCGATAAAGCGAGTCAGAGATTGTTCCAATAACTCTTCTGGTTCAGCAACTTCACGCTCTTTTTCAGTACGGATGATCGCCTTTACTTTGTCGCCGTGTAAGCACTTTTTCATGTACGGTGGCGGAATAAAGAAGCTGGTTTTACTGTCGACTTCAAGGAAACCAAAGCCTTTGTCCGTTGCTTTGATTGTACCTTCCTTTTTAGGTAGGTTCTCTTGGATTTGCTGCTTAAGTTGAGCCAGTAGCGGGTTATCTTGGAACATCTCTACATTTCTTACTGGAAAAATTGCCGACACTATAACATTGCCGCTATAGCCAAGCTAGCTTGAGGCCATGTCTATCGACAGAATTATCGCCATCAACGAACTATCAATCACTTGGCGTAACTCAAATGTGACGTAAATATGAACAGATTCTCCGCTGTCGAGAAAAATATGTGATGTATTTCAATTTTTTCTGGCTTTTCTTATGCTTTTAGGGAATAATTCGCCCCCTTATATATATGTCCCTAGCGGCTTGATGCGATTTACGACTTATCCGCATCTGAACGGAATCAGCAATTTAACTGGATTGGTATTGGAATTGGTAGAGCTCGTGGGACCTTTTGTTGACATTAATTAGTAGGATCCCAATGACAGATTCTGTAATTCAGTTTAGCGATCTAGCGCTTAACGACTCTATCCTTTCGGCTCTTGACGGAATGGGTTTCGTTTCACCAACTCCAATTCAGGCGGCGGCTATTCCTCACCTGATGGCTGGTTCAGACGCACTAGGTAAAGCTCAAACTGGTACTGGTAAAACAGCAGCTTTCTCTCTGCCACTTCTAAACAAGGTTGATTTCTCTCAACGTAAGCCACAAGCAATCGTGCTTGCTCCAACTCGTGAGCTAGCGATTCAGGTTGCAGCTGAGATGAAAAACCTAGGTAAAAACATCTCTGGCCTTAAAGTACTAGAAATCTACGGTGGTGCATCTATCGTTGATCAGATGCGTGCTCTTAAAAATGGCGCACAAATCATCGTTGGTACACCAGGTCGTGTTCAAGACCTTATCAACCGCGATCGCCTTCACCTAGACGAAGTACACACTTTCGTTCTTGATGAAGCAGACGAAATGCTAAACATGGGTTTCGTTGACGACGTAACAGCGATCATGGAACACGCACCATCATCTGCACAGCGCGTATTATTCTCTGCAACTATGCCTCCAATGCTGAAAAACATTGTTGAGCGCTTCCTACGTGAACCAGTAACGATTGACGTTGCAGGTAAAAACCACACGGTAGATAAAGTAGAGCAACAATTCTGGGTTGTTAAAGGCGTAGAAAAAGACGAAGCAATGTCTCGTCTACTAGAAACTGAAGAGACTGACGCGTCAATCGTATTCGTACGTACTCGTCAGGACACTGAGCGTCTAGCAGATTGGCTATGTGCACGTGGTTTTAAAGCATCTGCACTACACGGTGACATCCCTCAATCTCTACGCGAGCGTACGGTTGACCACATCAAACAAGGTGTTATCGACATCCTTGTTGCAACTGACGTTGTTGCTCGTGGTCTTGACGTTCCTCGTATTACACACGTATTTAACTACGACATCCCATTCGATGTTGAGTCTTACATCCACCGTATCGGCCGTACTGGTCGTGCTGGACGTAAAGGTAAAGCGATCCTTCTAGTTCGCACTAACCAAATGCGTATGCTTCGCACTATCGAGCGTGTAACTAAGTCTTCAATGGAAGAAATCCAACTTCCACTGCGTGACAAAGTTGCAGAGGCTCGTCTAGTTAAACTAGGTGCAGAACTAGAAGCAGACAAAGAACACAAAGCGCTAGAGAAATTCTCTGAGCTTGTTGAAAAACTGCAAGAAACGCTAGAAATCGATGCAACCGCACTGGCTGCAATCCTTCTTAAGCGCCAGCAAGGCAAACGCCCTCTATTCTACATTGGCGAAGACCCAATGGTTGAAGCAATTGAGCGTGATAAGAAACGTCGTCAAGAGCGTCGCGAAGGTGGCCGTGATGGTCGTCGTGAAGGCGGTCGTGGCTTCAACAGCAACCAAGATTGGGATACTTACCAATTCCAAGTTGGTCGCGAGCAAGGCGTTCAAGTGAAAGACATCGTTGGTGCACTAGCAAACGAGCTAGGCCTAACTAAAGGTTCTATCGGCGCGATCAAACTGGATCAAGGCGAAACTTACGTTCAGCTACCAAAAGCGATGTCTTCAGACGCAGCAACTAAGCTAAGCAAACTGCGTATTCGTCAGAAACAAGTCGATGCTGTTGTTTGTGACTTCAACGATTTCCGTGAGCCTCGTGGTCGCCGTGAAGGTGGTCGTGGTCGCGATGGTGGTCGTCGTGAAGGTGGTTTCCGTAATCGTGATGGAAACCGTGAAGGCAACCGCGAAGGCGGCGGCTACCGTGGCAACCGTGAAGGTGGTCGTGGTAATCGTGAAGGCAGCGGCCGTGATGGCGAGCGTCGTTTCGACCGTAACCGTGGTGGTGACCACCGTGGTAACTACCGTGGCGAACGTGGTCATGGACGTACTCGTCGCAGCGAAGGTTAATCCTTGCTGATACGCACATGAATACAAAAAGCCAGTAGCGATGCTACTGGCTTTTTTTGTTAACTCTTAAATGAGTTCGGAAAAGGTTAGTTAACTCACTCGTTTCACGGTTTTTCGTTCCACCAGCGTAGGCTCAAGCTGCACCACTTGCGGTTCAGTTTCTCCGCCATCTAACTTATTCAACAAGGCTTCTACTGCCGCTTTGCCTAAACGGTATTTTGGCTGGTGTACCGTAGTCAGTGCCGGAGTCATAAATTTCGCGATATGAATATCATCGTAGCCGATAATCGAAAGATCGTCCGGAATACGAATACCTCGCTCGTTCGCCGCGTGAATCACGCCCATCGCCATCATATCGTTACACACAAAAATCGCGTCAGGTAATGTTCCTTTGTCGCACATTTTAATAAACGACTCATAGCCACCTTCACACTCGAAGTCTGACTCGATGATCCAGTTAGAATTGAACTCTAGCCCTGATTCATTCAATGCGCGTTTATAGCCTTCGTAACGCATTTGCGCCTGATGCTTAACCAGCGGCCCGGTAATACAACCAATGTGCTTATGTCCCGCATCCACCAAGTGCTTCGCCGCCATATAGCCACCGCGCAGTGAGTTATCTTGAATCTTGTCACTGGTAAACAACATCGGTCCCCAGTCCATCACCACCACGGGAATGTCTGGGTACTTTTCAAACACATCGATACGCTCGCCTTCCAACGAGGAACACATCAGAATCAAGCCATCGACACGCTTTTGCAGCAGGGTGTTAATTGATTCACGCATACGCTCATTGTCACCCTCCGTGTTACACAAAATGAGGTTGTACCCTTTGTGATAACAGCTGCGCTCGACCCCTTTCACCACTTCACCAAAAAACGGGTTGGTTGATGTCGTAACCAGCATGCCGATGGTTTTGGTGCGATTGATTTTCAGGCTGCGAGCTAGCGCGGAAGGTGCATAATTGAGCTCCTGAGCAGCCTTGTTGACTCGCTCAGAAATCTCTTCACTGACAAATCGCGACTTGTTGATTACATGGCTAACGGTTGAGGTCGATACCCCCGCCAGTCTCGCAATGTCTTTCATTGTTGCCATGCAATATCCTCTTTCAAACTGGCGAAAATACTAACTAAGCTTGCTCAGCTAGAAAGGCATCGACTTCTTCTCGGCTAGGGATAGAGGTTTGTGCACCAAAACGCGTGACCGAGATTGCTGCCGCCGCATGAGCAAACTTAATTGCTGATTTTAGAGGCAATTGTTCCAATAAACCAGTGACCAATGCCCCATTAAAGGTATCGCCTGCTGCGGTAGTATCAGTCGCCTTAACTCTGAAACCGGCAATCAATTCACCTTGCCCCGCACGACTTAACCAAACGCCTTTTGCGCCAAGTGTAATCAATACGGTGTCGATACCCTTTCTGTGAAGCGCATTCGCGGCTTCTTGCGCGGTCGCATCATCAATAACTTCAATACCCGTAAGCACTTCCGCTTCGGTTTCGTTCGGAGTGATGATGTCGACACAAGATAGTAGCTCATCAGACAACGCTTTTGCTGGCGCTGGGTTGAGGATCACCGTAGTGTGCGCTTGTTTCGCCACTTGTGCCGCCTTTTCAATGCCGCAAAGTGATGTTTCAAGCTGCATCAACAAATAGTTGGCCTGACGAATGCGTTCAAGGTCAGGCTCAATGGCTTCAGCAGTCAACTGAGCGTTGGCTTCCGCAGAAATGCAGATGCTGTTCTCGCCGCTGTCAGAGACTTGAATCATCGCGATACCGGTTGGGCAGTTGGGCTGCATTTTGACCGCACCGATATCGATGCTATCCATTTTGAAGTTTTCACGAATATTGATGCCAAACGCATCATCACCAACACAGGCAATAAAGCCGGTATCTGCTTTTAGGCGCGCGGCTGCCACCGCTTGGTTCGCCCCTTTGCCACCTGGGATAACTTGGTAATTACGACCATGGAGCGTCTCGCCTGGACGAGGAAAAGAAGGCACTTGAAGAACATGGTCAGCGTTAACACTACCTAAAACCACTAACTTATTCATACGGTTATCCTCGGTTCTCTAGAACCTTTATACAATTTCAACAGTTAATAAGTTTGTGCTCTCGTAAAAGCACAAGCTTATTGGCCCTCCCCCTCTAAACGACAGATTACAACGAGGGAGAGGACACAATTTGGCTCACGCCAATGTTAAGGACGGCTTCTCGCCCTAATAGGTGTCAGTTATTTAGTCACCACTTTTAGTGGTACTGGGATGTATTGCTCAACCGACTCGCCTTTTAGTACTTTGGCTGCAGTTTCAATGCCTAGTGCACCAATTAGCTCTGGTTGCTGCGCTACCGTCGCTGCCAGTTTGCCGCGATTCACCGCAGCAATACCGTCGTCTGTACCGTCAAAGCCGACGATCATCACATCTTTACCTGACGCTTGTACCGCACGTAGTGCACCCAACGCCATTTCGTCGTTTTGTGCGAATACCGCTTGAACATCTGGGTTGGCCGCTAACAGGTTCTCCATTACGTTCAGGCCTTTAGTACGATCGAAATCAGCAGGCTGGCTTGCGAGCAGTTCCATCTCGCTACCTTTCACTGAGTTCATAAAGCCTTCACCACGTTCACGCGCGGCAGAAGTCCCCGCAATGCCTTCTAGCTGGATAACTTTCGCCTTCTCACCCACTTTTTCCATGATGAAGCGACCAGCCATTTCACCGCCAGCTACGTTGTCTGACGCGATGTGGCTAACAACGTCCCCACGGCTTGCACCACGGTCGAGCGTCAGTACAGGGATGTTTGAACGGTTTGCCATGCGAATCGCGTTCGATACCGCATCGGAATCCGTTGGGTTGATCAAAATGGCTTTAACACCACGAACCGTTAAGTCTTCCACGTTAGAAAGCTCTTTGCTCGGGTCGTTTTGAGAATCTAGAACGATTAGGTCGTAACCCAGTTCTTTGGCTTTTGCTTCTGCACCGTCTTTCATCGTAACGAAGAACGGGTTGTTCAACGTAGACAGTACGATAGCCATCGTGTCTTGTGCCTGTGCTGAAACGGAAACAGTGGACGAAAGAAGTGCAGCAGAGATAAGAGTTGCGAGTTTTTTCATTGTGTTAGTCCTTGTGTAGGGTGGCTCGAAGTCCTTTCCTCCGAGCCTGTTATGAATCACTTGTTTTTGTTGTCTACCAATACTGCCAGTAGGATAACGACCGCTTTCGCAATCATTTGGTAGTAAGAAGATACGTCGAGTAGGTTTAGAGCGTTGTTAAGGAAGCCGATGATCAGCGCACCAATCAAGGTGCCCATGATGCGGCCTTTACCGCCCATTAAGCTGGTACCGCCGAGTACCACTGCGGCAATCGCATCCAGCTCGTATCCCATGCCTGCAGTCGGCTGCGCAGACGAAAGACGTGACGTAATGATGATGCCCGCGAGAGCGGCAAGTAGACCACAGATGGCGTACACGCCAATCTTCACGCGGTCAACATTGATTCCCGATAAGCGAGTCGCTGACTCGTTGCCACCTAGCGCGTAAACGTAGCGGCCAAAACGAGTATGGTTAAGCACATACCAAGCCGCAGCGAACACCACCACCATGATCCAAACTGGAACAGGGATACCCAGCGCGTAGCCAGTACCGAACCAAGCAAAAGCATCAGCGGTATCGGTAAAGCCTGTCGAGATTGGACGACCTTCGGTGTACACCATAGTTACACCACGTAGCAGCGTCATTGTGACTAGCGTTGCAATGAACGCCTGTACTTTACCTTTGGCGATAATAATGCCGCTGATCGCACCCAGTGCCGCACCGGCAAACAAAGCGGTCGGTACAGCAATCAGTACCGGAACTTCCATCGCAATCAAGCTAGCGGCAAAAGCACCACACAGCGCGAGTACCGAACCAACACTCAAATCAATCCCGGCGGTTAAGATAACCAACGTCATACCTACCGCAATAATCGCATTCACAGAGGTTTGACGCAGAATGTTAAGAATGTTGTCGACGGTAAAAAAGTTCGGATTGAGGAAAGAGACCACAACAATCAAGAACAGTAATGCAATCAGCGATTTTTGTTCAATCAGCCATTCTTTGCTGAACAGCTTCTTGCTGCCAGTTTCATTTGGTTTGCTCATCGTGTTAGTACTCATGCTGCTTCCTCGTTAATATTTTTGCCAACGGCACAGGCCAGTAGTTTTTCCTGATCGGCATCTTTTGCATCAAATTCACCGCTGATACGACCTTCGTGCATCACCAAAATGCGGTCGCTCATGCCCAATACTTCAGGCATTTCGGAAGAGACGAGGATGATGCTCATCCCATCAGCTTTGAATTTATTAATTAGTTGGTAGATCTCTTTCTTGGCACCAACGTCAACACCACGTGTTGGCTCGTCGAGAATGAGAACTTTAGGTTTGGTCATTAGACCTTTAGCTATCGCAACCTTTTGCTGGTTACCGCCAGACAGGTTGCCAATAATTTGATCGCGGGTTGGCGTCTTGATGTTGAAGAGTTTGATGAAGTCTTCAACGGCAATCACTTCTTCGTTGTGTTGGATACGACCACCTTTGGTTAGCTTATCCAGCGCACACAGTGACATGTTTTCTTTCACCGACAGACCCAACACTAAACCGTCGCCTTTACGGTCTTCCGAAATATAAGCAATACCATTGGCCAAGCCGTCTTGCGGGCTTACAGGATTAATGGTTTTGTGGTCTAAGTTGATCACGCCGCGCTCACTTGGCAACGCGCCATAAATCACTTTCATCAACTCGGTTCGACCCGCGCCCATCAAGCCTGAAATACCGAGAATCTCACCACGTTTGAGGGTAAAGCTGACGTCTTTCACACCCGAACCCGTCAGGCCAATCACCTCAAGACAAGTTTCGCCGTGACGCACGTCGATGCGTGGGTATTGTTCATCGAGTTTACGGCCGACCATCATTTCAATCAGGCCGTCTTCATCGGTATCGGAAACTTGACACTCACCGATAAATTTGCCATCACGCAACACGGTAATGTCATCGCAAATCTGAAAGATTTCTTTCAGGCGGTGCGAGATGTACACAATGCCGCAGCCTTGGTCGCGCAATTCGTTGATCACGCTAAACAGCGATTCAGTTTCGGTATCGGTCAACGCATCGGTTGGTTCATCCATAATGATGACTTTCGACTCAAACGACAGTGCTTTGGCAATTTCCACCATTTGCTGCTCGCCTAAACTCAAGTCGCCCAATAACGTCTTCGAGCTGTGTTTGACGTTCAAGCGCGCCAGCAGCTTGTCGGCTTCAACGTACATTTTGTCCCACTGAATGCGTCCCATCACGCCTGTGAACTCTCGGCCAAGGAATATGTTTTCCGCAATGGTGAGTTCTGGGATCAAGTTAAGCTCTTGGTGAATAATACTGATGCCCGCGTGTTGAGAGTCTCGCGGGCCTTTAAATGCCGCTGGGCTGCCTTGGTAGTGAATCGAACCCGCATCTTTGCTGTAGATGCCAGTCAGCACTTTCATCAAGGTAGATTTACCAGCGCCATTCTCACCCATAAGTGCCATCACTCGACCTGGGTATACGTTAAGACTGGCTTTGTCTAACGCCTTCACACCTGGGAATGCTTTCTCAATCTCGCTTAGTTGTAAGATGGCTTGAGTCATATTCAATCCTTAATTTGTGTGGTTTAAAACACCACACCAGCTTGAAAAATCACATTCGCGTATGGCGTGCATTCACCAGTACGAACGACGGCTCTGCTCTGCTGAGAGCGAGATTTAAATTCTTCGTGTGATAGATAAGAAATGGCGATGGTTTTGCCAGTTTTCTCTTGCTCGCTAGCAAGCTCTTCCAGCAGTGCTTCATGCAGCTGTGGACTGACGGAAGCAAACTCTTCAGCCATGATCACGCCTTCAACCTGAGATTCACTCAACCAAACACGCACCGTTTGCAAAAAGCTTGGGACTCCATGAGTCAGGGCAAGATCTATGCGCTGCACCGATGGCGGGATGGGTAGTCCGGCGTCACAAATGGTGACTTCATCGGTATGTCCTAGCGTGGCAACTAAGTAAGAAAGTTCAGAGTTAATCAGGGTACTTTTTTTCATCTCATCGACCTATGTCATTCACGTTTAGACAAACAAGAGCTTTCAAAACCTGCCATTTTCGTACTGACAGAAAACTCATCGAAACGTTTCGATGAAATCTTAATAGCTATCTGTAAATTTGCGAGAAGGGACGAGTAATTGTGTGAAATGGATCTTTTAAGTAACTAAAAACCGCTTCAAAAAGTGATTTCATTCACTAATTTGATATTTAAAGATCGCAAGAACGAATGAATTTTACCTGCCGCAAACACACTGATCGATAAAATTTAGGTATAGTGTCGCCAATTAGATTCAGGAACAAAACATGAAAAAAATTACATTTATGTTGTTTGCGCTAGTGACTTTAAGCGCGTGTGAAGACGAAGTTGGCACCCAATCTTGGTGTGATGAAATGGACAGTACGCCAAAGACAGAATGGAATGCACAAGGTGCGGTGGATTACGCTAAACATTGTGTTTTGCTTGATGCAGTGGGCAGCCAAGCATGGTGTGAACAGCTGGAAAACAAGCCTAAAGCAGATTGGTCAACCAACGACGCGACAAGCTACGCTAAATACTGCATTCTTTAAACTCAGATCAATGCCTATAAACTAGAAAAAGCTGCCAATTGGCAGCTTTTTTTTCACTTTAAATGAGCGGTTAGGCTCTTTCTTCAAGTGAGATGTTATTGTTTGCCCACAGTAGAGCTTGCAAACGGTTCTTGGCATTAATCTTCTTAAAGATATTGTGCAAGTGTGTTTTTACCGTGTTTTCACTCACATATAGCTTATCAGCGATCTGTAAGTTTGAAGCGCCATGCCCAAGCAGACGCATGATCTCTTTCTCTCGCTTAGTCAGGTTGGCGTACGCTTGAGAAGTCGTCACCGTGTTTGCACATCGGAAGTACTCGATGTAGTCCTGCGCCACTCTACGTGACAACCACATCTCACCATCCATAATTTTTGCCATCCCTCTTAGCAGAAGGTCGATGTCATCATCGACATAGAAAACGCCCGCTAAGTTATGCCATCGGAACAGTCGATTTGAAGCGACATCCTTTGGGCAGTTGATTACGATTTCCTTTGCCGGTTGTTCGTAATTCGCACGCGCTTGGCTATATTGGCTTAGTTTTTCATCATCAAGATATTGAAAATCGAATAGTACAACGTCGCCGAGACTATGTTCATTATTAGATTCACTGAGCTGCTCTAGAGTTAAAAGATCAACTTTGAGCTGTAGCCCCCTTTCTAGTGAATCCTTAAATAAGTTCGACTGCATATTCACATCCGATAAAAGGGTGATTCGATAGGTATTTTCCATAATCGTCAATCTCCAGCTCGGTTACTCGGTCTCCTAGACTATCTAACTTTTAGCATTATCTAGTCAATATCGCTCATACTCAAACTGGTGGAAAATCAGCGAAAAACACTTATTATTCAAATAATTATTAAATAGTTCTTAAGTTTGAGAAAACGTAATATTAAAGTTTAGTCCTATATATAGCTATCAATAGCGCGTTCCGAAGCATCAAGATCACAAATAAACTAATGGCGCTGATGAAAGAGAACGCCCCGCCACCACTCCGGCTAAAGATAGTACTCACGGCATCTGGATCGGCGCCTCCAGGATCGTTGTTAATCAGTACACGTACGCCATTTTGTACCTCAACGTACGCTTTAGGTTCGACTTCCCCATTCAGTACTTTGGTTATCCATGCCTGATAGTCGTACACATCCGTGTAAATCGAGCTCACACTGTAATTTGGGTCACCACAGGAGACTGGGCCGAAACTGGTAATACCGACTTGTACATATTGCATACCGTCGAAATAGTAGATTGGCCCCCCTGAGTCACCGATACAGGTTGAGTTCTGCAAGCCATTGACGATCTCGCCACCAAAGCAAAGCTGTTTACTGGTGATTTTGCTACCGATTTCAAATCGACATTGTGAGGTCGACACGTAATCCATCTCTGTTTCCAGTAATTCAGTGCCTCCTCGAACACCATCTTCAATGTAACCATGACCAACGGCTCGAAATTCGGAATTGGGCGGATAACTGTTATTCAGCGAGCTATTGAGAAGAGACCTTAAGTTGCCAGTAGAGAGCGCAGTTTCTAGTTTAATGATGGCAATATCGTCTGGCCACAACTCAACAGAAGAATTGATGAACGTATCTGGGTAGTAGAATTCGGCTGCGCGAGCCTGTTCATTTGAGAGGAATTGGCTTTCGTCTTGCAGTTGCGGCGCAACCACGGTGTACAACATCATATCGTCATCACCATAGACACAGTGGGCTGCGGTCAACACATATTGACTGTTGATCATCGTAGCGCCACAGAAGCTGCGCGTGCTATAGACTGTATTGTCGCGGTAAAACAAGCTGGCAAACGATGGATAATCACTAACCGTCGCTGTTGTACCGTTTACGATATAAGGCTTCACTTCCACTGCGTTAACCGAAGTACAAGCGAGCAGTGCCAAAAAGAAGCTCAACCGCCAAAGCATGGATCTTCTCCCTCTTTTGTATGACTTAAAATATAGTCGAGTCCTAAAAGAAGAGAGAAGTTATTGTGCCGTTTGTGAACTGTGAAGCTTACGTCTGAAGCCAATAAGAGCCAATACGAACATCGATAGCGCACCTAAAGAGCCGCCACCACCGGAACTACTTTGGCTAGAGCTATCATCGTCTGTACTCGTGATTGAGGAAGTCGTAGCGCCACCACTGGCTAAGAACTCCGCACGTTGCTGATCGTTGACCACGACTTTAGGTAACGCCGTACCGGCGAGTACAGATTGAATCCAGTCGTGGTATCTTGCGACCTCAGTAAATACCGAGTTGGGCTCTACTCCCGGGTCACCGCAGGTAGTCGGGCCAAAACTGGTGATACCGACTTGCCTACCTTGCCAGTAGAGCGGTCCACCCGAGTCCCCCTGACACGTAGCATTGTCATAAACAACCGTTGCTGCGCCCGTCATGCACAAATTCTCTGACGTATCAGCGTTTAGATACACATTGCAATTGGCATTATCCACAAAGCTCAGTTGCGTATCTTGCAGCGTATCACTGTCATCCACATTAGATTGGGTATTACCGTGGCCTACTGCATAAAATGCCTCGGTTGTTTTACGGTAATCACCGATATTTGCTATATCGACAAATGTTGCATAGCTCGACACCGCAGTAATTGGCGACGCTAGTTTTAGAATCGCAATATCATCTTGCAGGGTCGTGTTATTGTATGTATCGGGGTAGTAATACTCCTCCACCATCACGCGCTGTAAAACGGAATATGGGAAGTCGCTTTCGTTTTGCAATTGAGGCACGGCAGAGGTAAATAACTGGGTATCCTGATCGCCGTAAATACAGTGAGCTGCGGTGAGAACATATTGGTCGGCAAGTAACGTCGCACCACAATATGGCCCAACGCCGTACCGACGATCATAATTGATACGGTCATAGAAAAGGCTAACAAAAGACGGATATTTGATTGCGCTAATGTCATTGCCATTCACGATGTAAGGCGTGACTTCAACTGACGCTGCTGCATTTAGTACGGTCAATAAACCCGCTGTGAATACAACTTTTTTCATTCGTTAACTCTTAACTACAACTTTATGGCTAGTTTCGAATATACATACAAAAAAACCTCTCAGTCGAGAGGTTTTATCACTATTAACGATAATTTTGACAATTCTATTAACCGCGGTAATAACGCTGAGGTACGAAAGGCATTTTCTCAACAGTCATTGGAAGCTTTTTACCACGTACATCGGCAAACAACTCTGTACCGATAGCCGCTAGGTCAGCTCTTACATAAGCCATTGATACTGGTTTGCCCGCGTTAGGACCCGCCGTACCACTGGTTACTACGCCAACTTTATTATCTTCTGCGTCGAACAGTTCTGCGCCTTCACGGACTGGAGCTTTCGTTTGACCAACCAAACCCACGCGCTTACGAGTGACGTCTTTAGATTCAATTTGGTTAAGGATGATATTTGCGCCCGGGAAACCACCTTCACGCTCGCCACCAATACGACGAACTTTTTGAATACCCCAAAGTAGGCTTGCCTCAACAGGTGTCGTCGTCGTATCTAGGTCGTGGCCATATAGACATAAACCACACTCCAAGCGTAGTGAGTCACGTGCACCAAGACCGATCCACTCTACTTCCGCTTCATCAGTCAGTTTACGAGCTAGCTCTTCAGCATGAGAGCTTGGTACTGAGATTTCGTAACCATCTTCACCGGTGTAGCCACTGCGGCTTACGATGCATTCAACGCCGAGAATGTCTAACGTCTTCACATCCATAAATAACATATCAGCCACTTCAGCATTGAAGCGCTTCAATACCTCAACCGCTTTAGGACCTTGCAGGGCAAGCAGCGCGCGATCTTCGATCACCTCCAGCTCAACACCTTCAGGAAGATGCGCTTTAAGATGGTTGATATCTTGTTCTTTACACGCCGCATTCACGACCACAAACAGATGATCACCCAGATTCGCGACCATTAGGTCATCCATGATGCCGCCTTGCTCGTTAGTAAAGAAAGCGTAGCGTTGGTTGCCTTGCGGCAAATCGATGATATCTACAGGAACTAATGACTCAAGGAATGCTGCTGCACCTTCGCCGTGTAGACGTAGTTGCCCCATATGAGAAACATCAAACAAACCCGCAGCGTCGCGCGTATGTAAGTGCTCTTTCTTCACGCCAAGCTTGTATTGCACTGGCATATCGTAGCCTGCGAAAGGAACCATTTTCGCACCCGCTTCAATGTGCAAAGCATGAAGTGGCGTTTTTTGTAGATCTTGAGTCATTGTTGTCTCCATTTAATCAGGTTCGTTTTCCATTCGAGGAAACCTTGTTTCCAATAATAAACACGAGTGGAGAAGTTTTGCACCATTAACAAGTTGGGAACAGTTCAAAATGTGACATTTAACATTAAATTCACATCGAAAGTGCAGAAGAGAAAGCGCCACCTTAGGCAGTAATTGCTCAAGGTGGCGCTATTGTACTCATCTAAAACTCAAAAGCAAACGTTTGCTTTCACTATAGGAAATTTCAATTTAAGTCTGATTATTTCGCGGTAACCCACAAAATGAGCGCATCTTCTTCGCTGGTCGACACCAACATATGTCCCATATTGGCATCGTAATAAACACTGTCGCCCTCATGCAGCTCTACCGGTTCATAGAACTCTGAAAAGAAGCGGACAGAGCCGGACAAAATCAGCAGAAACTCTTCACCATCATGGCGAACCCAATCACTATACGCTTCAAACTCACGCGCATGGATTCGGCTCTTAAATGGCATCATCTTTTTGTTTGACAGTTGAGTGGCCAGCAGCTCGTGTTCGTAAGTGGGCGTTGGGTGTGGTTTACCTTGTCCTGCCAAGGTGATATCTCGTCGACCTGTTGCTGCTTTTTTCCTTGGTGGTTCAAACAGTTGAGGCATATCGATTTGCAAGCCAACGGCCAGTTTTTGCATCGCTTGAAAGGTTGGCGAAATCTGCTCGTTTTCTATCTTACTCAATGTAGAGCGCGCAAGCCCAGTGCGCTGGCTTGCTTCTTCCAGAGTAATGCCTAGCTTGCTACGAATATCCTTGATGCGTTGGCCTAGCTTTAAAGGCTCTATATTTTGCTCTGTCGACTCTTTCGCTAGAGTCAGTGACGGGTACTCGTCATAGATGTCTTCAGACATGCTTCCCTCTTTTAAGACTGCTACTTCCTGTTCCATTTTCATTGTGCACGAAGCGGATCATAGAAAAAAGTATCGAACAATAAATAAACCGTGCTCCCGGTAACAAAATTAGAAACCATGTTTCCAATAGGAAATTTTTGGTTGATTGTTGTGGTAACAACGGCTATGTTACCAACTTGTTAGTTGAAGAGATGCTGTTTCCGAATTTTTGAGTTGATGCTTTTAACAATTAAATTCGGCTTTACCCCGTCGTTTTGGGGCATGGAATTCACGTTGTTTTCTCCTTAAAGAAAACAATTACAAGTAAGGACTGACAAGAGCTGTACCCCTACAAAAAACACTCTTGTTAGCACGATAGGAAGGTCTTCTACCATGAACAACACTTATCAGAATCACAGCCTAGAGAACTTTTTCTCTACTAACCTTTCTGCGACAGATGACTCAGTATTTGCCGGCATTCAGGCAGAGTTCACGCGTCAAAACGAACAAATTGAGCTTATCGCTTCAGAGAACATTGTGTCTAAAGCGGTAATGCAAGCACAAGGCACATGCCTAACCAATAAATACGCAGAAGGTTACCCAGGCCGTCGTTACTACGGTGGTTGTGAACACGTTGATACAGTAGAGGCAATTGCTATTGAACGTGCGAAGAAACTTTTTCAATGTGAATACGCAAACGTTCAACCTCACTCAGGCGCTCAAGCAAACGGTGCAGTGAAACTGGCACTTCTTCAACCAGGCGACACAATTTTAGGTATGTCTCTAGACGCAGGCGGCCACTTAACACACGGCGCGCGCCCTGCTTTATCTGGTAAATGGTTTAACGCGATTCAGTACGGCGTTGACCGCGATACGCTAGAGATCAACTACGAAGATGTTCGCGCTCTTGCCCTAGAGCACAAACCAAAAATGATCATTGCAGGTGGTAGTGCGATTCCTCGTACCATCGACTTCGCTAAGTTCCGCGAAATCGCTGATGAAGTTGATGCAATTTTGATGGTCGATATGGCGCACATCGCAGGTCTTATCGCGACAGGTGCTCACCCTAGCCCACTACCACACGCACACGTTGTAACCACCACAACACACAAAACACTGCGCGGTCCTCGTGGCGGTATGATCCTGACTAACCACGAAGACATCATTAAGAAAATCAACTCCGCGGTATTCCCTGGCCTCCAAGGCGGCCCGCTAATGCACGTTATTGCGGCAAAAGCAGTCGCATTTGGTGAGGCTCTTGGTCCTGAGTTCAAAACTTATATCGATTCGGTGATCAATAACGCAAAAGTATTAGCCGAAGTATTGCAAACTCGCGGTTGCGACATTGTGACTGGCGGAACTGATACTCACCTGATGCTGGTTGACCTTCGTCCTAAAGGTTTGAAAGGTAACAAAGCAGAAGAGGCTCTAGAGCGTGCAGGGATCACATGTAACAAAAATGGCATCCCGTTCGATTCAGAGAAGCCTATGATTACATCGGGTATCCGTTTGGGTACTCCGGCTGGCACAAGCCGCGGCTTTGGCGCAGAAGAATTCAAGCTCATCGGTAATTGGATTGGCGATGTACTGGATGGGTTGGTAGAAAACCCAGAAGGTAACTCAGAAGTAGAACAACGCGTTCGCAAAGAAGTGAAAACGTTGTGTAATCGCTTCCCTCTTTACCAATAAACAAGTTAATCAAAGTTATTTTTTGGAGATTAAGCAATGGACAACACACTGAAGTTTGCAGATAGCCACGAGTGGGTACGTGACAATGGTGATGGCACAGTAACTATCGGCATTTCTGAGCATGCGCAAGAAATGCTGGGTGACGTAGTATTCGTTGACCTACCAGAAGTGGAAGACGAAATTGAAGCAGGCGATAGCTTCTCTCTTGTTGAGTCTGTAAAAGCAGCTTCAGATATCTACGCACCAATCAGCGGTGAAATCGTAGAAATCAATGAAGAGTTGGAAGATAGCCCAGAGCTAATCAACGAAGAACCATACGAAGGCGGCTGGATTGCTAAAGTTAAGATGTCTGACCCATCTGAACTAGGCAACCTAAAAGACGCAGAAGAATACCTAAACTCAATTGAAGACGAGTAATTAGGAAGATTAGGAAAGCTGCCCCCGTTTCGGAAGGCAGCTTTTTTTCAATGTTCGGAAGTATAACTAACCTTATCAGTAACGACACATCCGTTACCCGAACGATGGAGTAGGTAAAGGACAATGACTGAATTACTTCAAAGCCTCAGCACACAAAATGAGTTCGTTGCTCGCCACAACGGCCCAAACAAATCTGACCAACAAAAAATGTTGGATGCGATCAATGTTGCTAACCTTGACGCACTTATCGAAGAAACGGTTCCAGCGCAAATTCGCCTAGAAAAACCACTAGCACTTGCAGAAGCAAAAAGCGAAGCAGACATGCTGGTTGCAATGCGCCAGTTCGCTGATCAAAACCAAATCAAACGTACATTCATCGGCCAGGGTTACTACAACACTTTCACACCGAACGTGATTCTACGTAACGTGCTAGAGAACCCAGGTTGGTACACAGCATACACTCCTTACCAGCCAGAGATCTCTCAAGGCCGTCTGGAAGCACTTCTTAACTACCAACAAATGGTCATGGACCTAACTGGTATGGAAATCGCGAACGCTTCTCTGCTAGACGAAGCAACAGCCGCCGCTGAAGCGATGACGCTATGTAAGCGTGCTGGTAAGAGCAAGAGTAACGTATTCTTTGTGGCTGACGATGTTCATCCTCAAACACTAGAAGTCGTGAAAACTCGCGCAAAATTCATCGGCTTTGACGTACAAGTTGGCTCACTAGAATCACTTCCAGAACAAGACGTATTTGGTGCGCTCGTGCAATACCCAGGTACGACTGGTGAAGTTCGCGATCTAACCGACATCATCGCTAAAGCGCAGGCAAACAAAACGCTAGTGACAGTGGCGACTGACCTACTCGCTTCTACTCTGCTGAAACCAGCAGGTGAAATGGGTGCGGACGTGGTTATCGGTTCAGCTCAGCGTTTCGGCGTACCAATGGGTTACGGCGGTCCACACGCAGCATTCATGGCAACGCGTGATAAACATAAGCGTACAATGCCAGGTCGTGTTATCGGTGTTTCTATCGATGTAAACGGCAATCAAGCACTTCGCATGGCAATGCAAACACGTGAGCAGCACATCCGCCGTGAAAAGGCGACATCAAACATCTGTACTGCGCAGGCTCTACTGGCGAACATGGCGTCTTTCTACGCAGTCTTCCACGGCGCAGAAGGTCTACGTACAATCGCTCGTCGCACTCACCACATGACTGCGATTCTAGCGGCTGGCCTGACTAAGTCTGGTTACGAGCTAGCACACAACAGCTTCTTCGATACCATCACGATCAACACAGAAGGCAAAACTGAAGAGCTTTACACGAAAGCACAAGCGGCAGACATCAACCTACGTAAGCTAGATGGCAAGCTAGGTATCAGCTTCGACGAAACCACTACAACGGGTGATATTGAAGCGCTATTTACTGTGTTCGGCGTTCAGCAAGAAGTGAACGCGCTGTCTTCTGAAATCGCAAGCAACGAGTTTGCTGCTATTCCTGAAGCGCTACGCCGTACATCTGAGTTCCTAACGCACCCAGTATTCAATACACACCATAGCGAAACGCAAATGATGCGTTACCTGAAACAGCTTGAGAACAAAGACTTCTCACTGACTCACGGTATGATCCCGCTAGGCAGCTGTACAATGAAACTGAACGCTGCGGCAGAGATGATCCCTATCACTTGGCCTGAGTTTGGTTCTATTCACCCATTCGCTCCTCTAGAGCAAGCGGCTGGTTACTCTGCGCTAGCGAAAGATCTAAAAGAGAAGCTATGTGAGATCACAGGCTACGACGAATTCTCTCTACAGCCAAACTCTGGCGCATCTGGTGAGTACGCAGGTCTTATCGCGATTCAACGCTACCACGAAAGCCGTGGTGAAGGTCACCGCAACGTATGTTTGATTCCAAGCTCTGCGCACGGTACCAACCCTGCAACTGCATCAATGGTGTCAATGAAAGTCGTTGTGGTTAAATGTGATGAAGATGGCAACATCGACATGACTGACCTAGCAGCGAAAATCGAGAAGCACAAAGACAACCTATCAAGCATCATGATCACTTACCCTTCTACGCACGGCGTATACGAAGAGCAAGTGAAAGAAGTGTGCGAAATGGTTCATGCTGCGGGCGGTCAGGTTTACCTAGACGGCGCGAACATGAACGCGCAGGTAGCCCTAACGTCTCCTGGCTTCATTGGTTCTGACGTATCTCACCTGAACTTGCACAAAACCTTCTGTATCCCACACGGTGGTGGCGGTCCTGGTATGGGTCCTATCGGTGTTAAATCACACCTAGCACCATTCCTACCGGGTCACATCGAAAACGGTGTAGAAGGCGATGACTTTGCAGTGTCTGCGGCAGATATGGGTAGTGCGTCAATCCTACCTATTTCTTGGGCATACATCGCTATGATGGGCGAAGCGGGTCTACAAGAAGCGACTAAAGTGGCGATCCTTAACGCGAACTACGTGATGGAGCGTCTACTACCTCACTACCCTGTTCTTTACCGTGGCACTAACGGCCGCGTAGCGCACGAATGTATTATCGACATTCGTCCACTAAAAGAAGAAACAGGCATCAGCGAAGAAGACATTGCAAAACGTTTGATGGACTACGGTTTCCACGCGCCAACGATGTCGTTCCCAGTTGCTGGCACGTTAATGGTAGAGCCAACTGAATCAGAAGATTTGGAAGAGCTAGACCGCTTCTGTGACGCGATGATCGCAATCCGCGAAGAGATGACGAAAGTGAAGAACGGTGAATGGCCGCTAGAGAACAACCCTCTAGTAAATGCACCACACACTCAAGTTGATCTTGCTGCAGCAGAATGGGATCGCCCTTACTCTCGTGAGCTAGGTTGTTTCCCATCGAAAGCAACTAAATCTTGGAAATACTGGCCAACAGTAAACCGCGTAGATAACGTTTACGGCGACCGTAATCTAATCTGCTCGTGCCCAAGCATCGATAACTATGAAGATTAATCTTTGTAAGGCATAAATAACATAAAGCGAACCACATGGTTCGCTTTTTTATTTGTTCCGAATGAATCAGGATATAAACCACTTTAGACACTATTTAGGGCAACAACCAGATGCCCTTCTTTCATCCATAGCGCAAATCTCATCCCAGTTAAAATGGTATACTTGCTCCACACTCACTTTAGAACCACACAACTATGTCTCGAAGCCAGCGACTCCTTGATCTTTTGCAGTTATTTCGATGCCATAAGTACCCTGTTTCGGCAGAGCACTTAGCGGATAAGCTTAACGTCAGCATTCGTACTATCTATCGAGATATCGCAACTTTGCAGGCTCAAGGTGCTGATATTCAAGGTGAGGCGGGAGTCGGATATTTATTAAAACCGACATTCACTCTGCCTCCGCTGATGTTTTCCACCTCCGAATTGGAAGCACTCTTGTTAGGCGCAAGTTGGATAGCCAAACAAGGTGGCGACGAATTTGAAGAATCGGCTAGGAATGCGATAGCGAAAATATCAGCGGTGTTACCTCCTGACCACAAAGCAAAGTTCATCGAAGATGTATTTAGAGTCGCTCCAGCTCAAGAAGAAGTGGCAAAAAGTGGGCAGTTATCGGAGATCAGGCATGCTATCAAGCAGCAACAAAAAGCTAAAATCCATTATCTAGATTTGAAAGATAACCGCAGCGAGCGAGTGATATGGCCACTTTTAGTTGGCTTGTTCCAACATCATCAGGTATTGGTCTCTTGGTGTGAGAACAAAAATGCGTTCCGCCATTTCAGGCTTGACCGAATCGAACAATGGCTTTGCGATGAAGGCAGTTACTCTGTTGACCGACGAGTCTTAATAAAACAATGGCAACAGGAACAAGGAATTCGTGATAAGGACATACGCTACTGACAAAAACTGTCAGTGCACTCCGTTAAATTGGCAATGAACCATAACCAATTACTAGGGAGTGTCTATGTTAGCGTTTGAATCGGTGGTATTTTACGTCGAAGATATTGAGGCGAGCAAAAGCTTTTATGCCAAGGTTTTCGATGCTAAAAGTAACGTGCTATCGCCAACTTTTGTATTTATTCCATTACTTTCCAATCTTAGCCTTGGTTTAAAGCAGCTTGACCAAACGGTACCACCAGCGAATAAGAGTGGCGGCGGAACGGAGCTATCCTTAATCGTTGAGAACGAAACCGAACTGAATCAACTTTATCAAGAGTGGAAAAGCAAAGAAGTACGCTTTTCTCAGCAACCAACAGAGTTGGTTTTCGGCAAAACATTTGTAGCTCTAGACCCAGACGAGCACCGAATTCGAGTGTTTGCGCCTAAATCTGAATAAGCAAGGTATGTTCTGGCTTCTAGTACTGGAGCAAGCTGTAGATTGGGTGAGCTTAAACACTCACCCAATATTCACTGAACAACCACCGATAATCACACCGCCACAAGAGACCGCGTCACCCACTCTCGCAGCAGGTAAGCCATCAATTTTCACTGAGCTCGACCCTTCTTTGATTGCACGGGGATGCATCGGATTTTTCGGCTTATCGTGTGGGGCTAATGGGTCACCCTTTCTAGCCACAGGTTTTCCGTCAATTTTCACGGTTGGCGAGCCTGCAATGATTGGCGTTGGTGGAAAACCATCGTGATCCGACCCAATATCTCCAAGTAACGCACCTTTAGGCATATTTTGCTCCTTAATAACAATTATCGGGTTAGAGTTTTACAACATCGTCGATGTTTTGCATTTTGTACTTTTCTTTGTCGTACCATACTTGATTGACTTTATCCCAAGGAATTGGTTTGTTTTTTATTTTACTTGGGTCTGCTGGCGGCATAACTTTCGTAGGTTGGTATTCACCAACATAGGTATAAATGTTGCACCCTTCCAACCATAATTTAGCTCTACCATCTGGAAGTAAACCGAAAATGAAGTCCGTCTGATAGCAGTTTTCGCCCTCAAATCGCCAGCTTGGATGTGGATAAGGCTTAGTTATTGCGGCTTTAATTTGGGGAGTCACATCAACTACCGTAGCGTAATCCGTACCATTATTACGCCAGTAAACATAAAGTTGTTCTGGTAGTGTCTTAAAACCTAAACCAAGCTGATTTGGGGTAAAGTTAATTATGTTGTTCAGGATAAGAGAGTTACCATCGTACTCCGGATAAGAACTGCGCTTATAATTTTCTAGGTTCAATCTTTTTCCGCTTACCAAATTCCCATAAGGCAGCATCACACTCGTCCAATCTTCTGTTTTATTGACTCCATATGCCTCCAAAACACCGGAAGAAAACTCATAGGAGATTGCCGCACCAATGCGCCAAGGTTTATAACGCTCGTCATCAGGGTAATTTTGTTTGGCGCAAGAGGTTGCACTAAATATTATAAAAAGAGGGAATAGTATTTTATAACTCTTTTTCACATTCGTGCTCCTTACGTTTGTATTGATTATCAACCATATTAGGTGCATTTCCTTTTACAAGACCATAGTTTAGGTCCTCATCTGAGGAATGGTGGACTAATCCTAGCTGCATAAAGTCGCTAATTTTATCATTCAGTTTCAGCACATTAATCACTTCACCACGTTTTGCGAACTCAAGTACTTGTGCACAAAGGTCCCCAAATGGAAACTTTTCCTTCGATACGTGATTCATTAACTCTTTTGGAACTGGATAATAAAGATGAGCATCTGAATCACTTTCAACACATGTCCAAACCGAATTATTTTTTTCAACGTCATATATCGGTACGCCAGCAAACTCCGCTAAACCATACATTACACGTAGATAGAGACGCGACAGGTCCCCTTCCGTATACGTTCGGTAAATAAGCTCCATACTCGCAGACTCTTTGTCTCTGCCTGATCGAGTTATCTTAGGCTCGGTAACAAGATAATTGTTTTCATTCCAGCCGTGAGACAATTCTTGTTGTTTCACCGCTTCCAGCTTTTGCTTTAAAACATCGATACGTCGTTGCTTACCGAAAGTTGGTAGGTCTCTATCCCATACTTTCCTAATTCTCTGGTTTTCCAATAGTGGTAACCAATAATCTTTTTGTGGATACGCAACTCTAGAGTGGTACCCACCACCTAAATCTGAATGTGCGCCCGGCAATATCAGTTCATCAAAATGTGGAGCTCGATTTAGCTTATTTAAGCTGAAATTAATCCGATATTCAGTATTTTCGTGCGCGACTAAATGAACAGCTTTACGAACCCTTTCAGGATCTAACCACAATCTGACTGGATCATTGTCATCGTTATGTAACGACATATCGAGTGTCAATGGATTCATTATTGCGGCAACGGTATCAAACACACCAACAAACGCCACTTCACAATTACTGTTGTTGTTCCAGTCAAAATTTTTACTAAGAGCGACTCTATTAAGCCTACAAGTTTCCATAAATTTCGTGGAAAACAATCCTTCTTGCCCATCTAGTGCAACGTTAACAAAATGTCGCGCTGCTGCTGCTCCACGACTAAAACCGAAGATATCGAACTCTAACTTTGAAAATCCATCAATTGGGAAATGGTTATTTTCTATAAATAGAATTATGTCTTCTAGTTGGTTACATACTTGCTCAATACCAGTTTCAACTTTCGCTATCACACCGTACTTGCCAAGCCCTAATGACTGACCGGGTATTTCATCTTCATCCGCAGGTGCAATATCGGTACTATTCCCAGTACCAATACCAGTAATATACTGGGCGTGATTGAATACGGTTTTATCTTCATTAAAAGTATCTGTTTGGTATAAGTCGAACAATTTTTGAATATTGGTCAGCTCGTTTGCAGCACTTCCGGTCACATCTCCAAAATCAAAACATGAGTCGATAAGTTCTGTGGCAGGTACTTCGTTAACCGCTTTTCCCTTAGACTCTAAAATGCTTTTTGATGCTTGGTACGACGCTTTCCAAGAATTGTATCGTGCTTCAAGTTGTTGTTTACCCCATTTGGCACTGTAGGTGTTATTGGCGGTACCATCAAAAAACATCCCTAAACGAAGCGTGATATACCGACACCCTTGAACCGTGACAACATGGCTGTTATCCGTCACCAGTTTGGCCGCACCTAATTGTTGTGCTTGATGGCGTTTAGGTAAGTCCTTCCCTTCTTCTGCGGTGATAAAATCACCTAGAGTTAGATCGTGGCGAGTCCTTTTCTTAGATTCATGTCCTAGCGGATTATCTGTTAGCCATAGATCCACCGGGCAGTCACTGCCTTCAAACGGTGTTCTCTTTTCTGTTTCTTCAAGCCAAGATATCGCATCCAGTTTCAACTCAACTCTTCCTGACGCTAAATCGGTCAGAAGGATTGGGGCTTCGCCAACGGTAACTGGATATTCGGCTCCACTTCCGTCAATCAAAGTACCTGAGATGTCAGGGAACGCTTGATTGTGCTCATCACTCACAACAATCTCTACCCAATGGGTATATTTTTCACAGACAATACAATGCGAATCGACACCGAGCGCCCTCATACACACTCCTTCATATAGTTCTTAAGCCTCTGTTCCTCGTCAGAAGACAGTAACAACGCCCGTGCCGCATCTTCTGCTTTTCCCTGTCCTTGATGAACGATCAGAGCCAAGGCTCTAAACTGAGCCTCATCGCCTCCAAATCCTAGCTCTTTGCTGTCGATAAGAACCGCTGTAATTGCGTCCAAGGGAGAGTCGACAACATTCATGACATCTGGCAGTTTTTCCCAAAATCTGCGCTCTAAGTTTTTAGCCAAAACATCGACGTTTTCAGGCTCAGTGAGGTGCGATTCCTTGATCACCCACCATGCAGAAGTTGAGATTTTAAAATCGGGGCTTGGAATCGATGAATAGCTCAAAGCCGTATCGTTATTAAACTGCGTCCAGCTAGAAGTGTTTCCCATAAAAGCATTGCGTTCCGCAGTACTCATAAGTTCAAACATTGGGAAAATGACTTTGGGATCATAAAAACGGAATAAAACTTCTTCTCCAAATAAGCCGGCGGTTAACAGGCTACGCAAGTGGGCGAGAACATCCTCTAGCCCTGCATTTGAAGTAATAAAAATCCCGCAAGTTAGAATCGAATCATCGATATCAAGGAGCGACTCAGGAGCCACAACCCAAGGAGAAAGAGACATCACTTGCGCATACATGTCACCTGTAAACAAAGGGGTTGCGTTATTTAGAGAGGGAGTACTGTTAACTGCATCTTGGTACGACTTAGCCGTCGCTATCCAATACACTGGTTCAGATTGCCCTGTGATCCATGCTTTCATGCTCATGCCTCTCATTACTGCAATGGACAGGTTTTGACTGCTGGCACATTCAATTGCTCAGCTTTCAACAACGCTTGGTAGTTAATCGTTTTGGCTTCTGCTGGCGGCGCGATTGCCTCAACACCATTTGGCAACAAGGCGGTTTGACCTGCATATCCACTGCCATTGCCTGGGCTACCACCTGAATTCAAATTGACTGCGGCCCCGACAATGCTGACACCCGATGCATCCACTTTGACAAAGCTTCCACCTGCTTTAACTGTCAGTTCAGAGCCCGCTTCTATCACTACTTTTTGGCCCGCTTTAACGTGCACTTCACGTCCTGCTTCACTGACCCAAGTGTTGCCCATTTTTGCATGAACACTGCCATCGACTATCAGAGTCTGATCTTTTGTCACTTTGCTGCGACTCTCACCACCCACAGTAAGGTGCTGATCATTATTAATGTGTTCGAAACAATCATTATCTACCTTCAGGTGTTTGTCGTGTTTAACCTGAGTGGTGTGATCGTTAAGCACATCCGAGACATAATCTTTCTGTGCATGTAGGTAGATTTTTTCTGCTTCCGCTTGATCTTCGAAACTCAGTTCGTTAAACCCTTGTCCCTGATGAGTCTCGCTACGCCATACGCTCTTAGTTTTGCTCTCAGGCAATGGGTAGGGCGATGTATTGGTAGCGTGGTAAGTGCGGCCAGTGATAATCGGCTGATCCGGGTCACCATTGAGGAACTCAACAATCACTTCATGCCCAACACGAGGGATTGCGAGCATACCATATTCACTCCCCGCCCAACCTTGAGAAACACGTACCCAACAAGAACTCAACTCATTTGCAGAAGAATACCTATCCCAATAGAAATGAACTTTTACCCGTCCATGTTCATCACAATAGATTTCTTCACCTTCTGGACCAACAACAATAGCGATCATAGGTCCATCAACTAGAGGTTTTGGTTGCGGTGTTGCTTGCCAAGTCTGAGTGTCAGGAATCACTTTAAATTGGTTGCTGTACGTTGTTTCCCCTTCACCACCATCCTCTTCCAGCGCCTGTGGTTGTTCACCTCGGCAGATGACTGTCACCACTAACCAGTCACGGTTCATCTCGGGTAAAAGGTGGTCTTGCAACGAAAATCTGTAACCAGGACGAAGCAACGTATAGTTACTCTGCCCGATTGCGATACAGGCATTTCGGCGTAGATATCCGAGTCGTACTCGACTTATCGCTTTACCATTCTCATCGTCCTTGTATCGCCCAGGCGCATCAAAATGTTGGTAACCTTCTCGCTGATACGCCATATCGGCTCCCTGCTGGGTTTGCGAGAAGCTGAAGTCAGGCTTTTTAAAACTGTAGTCTTTTAGCGATACTTCAGAGGTTTCTGAGCGAGTATGAGTTTCTAAGTTAGCGATGAATGGGGTATCCATCGCCCCACCTGACGTATTGTTATACAGGACTGGGGCTTCTAATTTAGGTAACACTGCTGAACTGTCGCTGAAGATCAGAGTATGTTGCCCTTCAAGGTGTTCAAAGCTGTAAACTAACCCTTCCTCTGCCGCCAAACGCTGCAAAAACGCCAAATCGGTTTCTCGATACTGAACGCAAAACTCGCGACTAGGTAAGTCACGAGTAAGCGAAAACGCATAGTGTTGCACTCCCATCTCCAATAACAGGATGGAAATGATCTCACTAACGCTTTGATGCTGAAAAATGCGGCTGTTGTGACGAAGAGAGAGGCGCTCTAATGCAGGAACTAATGTTAGTGCGTAAAACGTATGATTATGGCCAATATCACCTTGAGTGAACTGCCGGATTATTCCGTTTACGCGCTGCGATAGCTCACCATTTCGGTAGATCTTCAATTCGGCGGACATATCAACCATTTGCTCTGGCGACAAATCCGTACGACGACTTGCTAGGTTGATGTCATAACGAAAACCAACGATAGTCTGAGTAAAGAAGCTGTCATCGGACAGTGTTTCCCGTCCTTCAAAGCTTCTCACCACTAAACTATCGTCGTCTAACCCTTCAACTTTCAGTGTATAGTGCAATGTCGTCATCTAATTTCCCTTACGGCTAACGTCAAACGCCTTAACCAAAGCAGGCTAGCATTACCCTGCTTTGGTTAAGGCAAAGCCACTCGAACCTTGCAACAAAGATCGAGTGGCTGATATACGATATGAGCTTACGCTTCAATCGGCTTACGCCAATCGTCCGCACCTGATGTGCCAGCGTTGACGTGATCCCAAGTGATCTTACGGTAAGACATCGCTACCGTGAGGTTCTGCGTGAAGTCGGATTTCGATGGATCTTGGCAGTGTGGCATTTCACATTGAATATCGATGATCGATGCGTTTTCTAGTGTGGTGGTAAAGAAGTTCTCTTGTTTACCTTCAATCGATGTGCGATACCACTTCAGTTTTACTTCGCTCATCTTCTCGCCTGACGCCAATGCGTTGTAAAGCAGCGGTACAGCTTTGTTTAGGCACACGGTAAACTTGAACGCTTTGTGGACACGTTGGCCAGAAGGTTGTCCTGATTGTGGGTCAGTTGGAACCGTTACGCTGTGGTCAAACTGTTGCACCAGCATTTCGTCTTCGTGACCTTCAACGTATGAATCACCGATTGAATCTGCAGTACACGCACCTGCCGTGATAAGGCCCTGAGTTTCACCGTTGATAGAGATATAACATGGAGTTGGCATAGCTATTCCTTTTGAATTAAGTTCAGTAAATGCGAACTAGCTAAATCAAAAGTCATGCCAATAAAAATAATCTTTAAAATCAATTAATTAATTATTTCTCTTTTTCACCATGAGCAACCAATTGCTCAAATCGAGCAATAAGTCGCCCAAGCGAGCAATAAACCGCCCGAAGCAAGATCTCATTTTTCTCAAAGACAGTCAGGAAAAGTAGCGGGCTGATAGTACCCGCCACATCAATTGGCTGAAGGTTGTCGAATGCTATTCTTTATCCACTAACCCCGAATATCGGATCCCCGATAGGTGTGCCATTTCTCTGTTCCAAGTTGCCAGGTCATTAAGATTAAACTGATTTAATGCGTCATGTCCGCAGGCTCTCGCAATCACTTGCATCAACTCGGTGGACGCTTCAAAAAAGTTTTTCAACTGGTTGGCGGATTTCTCCACGTTTAACCGTTGCCGCAAGTCTTCTTTCTGAGTCGCGATACCTGCAGGACAATTATTGGTGTTACACATTCTTGCTGCCACACAGCCAATCGACTGCATCGCACTATTCGCAATCGCGACCCCGTCAGCACCAAGCGCCATTGCTTTGATAAAGTCTGTTGGGACGCGCAGTCCACCCGTGATGATAAGCGTAACCCTTCCACTAGCACCGATCTTATCTAGGTAAGCTCTGGCTCTGGCAAGCGCTGGAATAGTCGGCACACTAATATGGTTTCTAAACATTTCAGGCGCCGCGCCCGTACCGCCGCCACGACCATCGAGAATGATGTAATCTGCGCTAGCGTCAACCGCGAACTGAATGTCTTGTTCGATATGATTAGCACTTAATTTGAATCCGATGGGAATACCACCAGTAACTTCACGTACACGATCGGCAAACTTCTTGAAATCTTCAACGGTATGGAGGTCTTGGAATGTCGGAGGGGAGATAGCGGGCGTGCCAGCTTCAATACCACGAACTTGAGCTATCTTACCTATATTTTTAGCTCCCGGAAGATGTCCGCCTGTTCCGGTTTTCGCCCCCTGACCGCCTTTAAAATGAAATGCTTGAACTTGTTTGAGCTTCGCTTCGTCATAACCAAATTTTGCGCTCGCTAACTCATAAAAATACCGAGAGTTCGCCGCCTGCTCTTCAGGTAACATTCCGCCTTCGCCAGAACAGATTCCCGTCCCTGCCAGCTCAGCGCCTTTCGCTAACGCCACTTTTGCTTCTTCTGACAACGAACCAAAACTCATGTCCGAAACAAACAAAGGGATGCTGAGTTTTAACGGTTTTTTGGCTTTTGGACCAATGATCAGTTCCGTCTTAACCGGGACATCTTCTTGCAAGGGTTGCGTTGCCATTTGCGCAACCATTATTTGAATATCATCCCAATGCGGAAGTAAATGCCTAGGTACCCCCATTGCCGTCATCGGTCCGTGATGGCCTACCTTTGACAACCCTTCTCGCGCAAGTTGGTGAATAAACTCTACGGTCGGCTCTTCTTTCGTTGCAGCCGCTTTTGGTGAGCTATCGAGGGATTGAAGCTGTACGCCGGGACCTTCGTGGCCAACTTGATCCTCAGAGAACTGTTTGTGAGTACCATCGCAATATGGTGGATTTTTCGTATGTTTACAGCGACACAAATACGCCTCTCCACTTTCACTGGCAACAAAACGCTTTGGTTTAAAGTCAGTCCCTGCATGTGAACCGTCGCAGTATGGTTGATTACCAGAGCGGCCGCACATACAAAAATAGTATTCCTGCCCTTGTGTTTGCTCCACCTTAATCGGTTTATTCGCTGCTATCACGGGTTTGCTCATCGTCCACGCTTCCTTGTTATTGTTACTTTTAATACTGAAAGGGTTACTAATCAGTAAAGGCGAAAGCATGAGTCATCGCAAACCCACCACTAAGACTGTCTCATTTCAGATAGCGATTGCTGCAAATTGAGCGACGGCTATCACATCTGTATTGCCGTTTTATGTATTCTGCTTATCACACTAATAATTTTTATAAATATCTTCGAATGAATTGTAGGTTGCCAATATGATTTCTGTCGCGCTGGTCGACGACCACATCGTCGTGCGGTCGGGCTTTGTTCAACTGCTCTCTGTTGAGCCTGATATTCACATCCATAGCGAATTCAGTAATGCCAAAGAGGCTTACCGCGTGTTGTCAGTATCCAATATTGACGTTGCAGTGATCGACATCTCGATGCCTGACGAAAGCGGCTTAGTGCTGTTAGAAAAACTGCGGCAGTGCCAGCCCGACTTTAAAGCAATCATCTTGAGCATTTATGATTCGGCTTCATTCGTCAGTAAAGCCATTGAGGCTGGCGCATGCGGTTACTTGTCCAAGCGATGCGGACCAGGCGAGTTGGTCACCGCGATTCGAACCGTCGCAGAGGGCAACCGCTACTTATGTGCCGACGCCTTGGTGAATTTGAGTAACGCCTCGGTAGAAACACATGTGCTGCAAGAGCTCACTAAGCGAGAGCGTGAAGTGTTCGACTACTTAATTCGAGGCAAAGATGCAAAAGAAATCGGCGCCAAACTCTGTATTAGTCACAAAACGATTCACGTTCATCGCTCGAACATTCTCAGCAAACTCAATGTTGCGAACAACGTCGACCTGATTCGCTTCGCGCTGCACCATAAACTACTCAACGACGAGTCTGTATGAGAGAGATAGCGGAACACTCAATGCCACGTCAGATCCTGTCCCAAGGGTTTACTTACGCATTTTCATTGGTTCTGTTTGTTATCAGTTGGTTTGCGCTTTGGAACATAAGTCGCTATTTCTCATCAGATTTAATCCTAGCTACGCTGTTTTTGCCTTCCGGATTAAAACTGGCGGCTTACGCGCTGAGTTCACAACGTCTTTGGCTGACGTTTACGCTTGGCGAAATGGGGCTGATCATTCTATTGACGCCACTGCTCGGCGAGTCAAATCTCTCTTACTTATTGTTGCTGTTTTCCATTTTCGGTCATGGTTTAGCCATTGTATTCCAACCGATTTGGAGCCAATTAAACGTCTATTGGAAGAGGCTATTGGGCCTGTGTGCGCTCGTACTTTGCTATTCTCTTGCGTGTGGGTTGGCGCTTCTACTACTGGCAAAACCACTCGGACTCGAGTTTAACTATGTTCTTGAAAGCACGGTGTCCATATTCACTGGCGGTATCCTACTCGTTCCGTTTTTTTATCTACTCTATGACTATCTTAATCGCCAGATTTGGCAGCCATTGAGTCCTGAATTGATCCACCAAGAAGTTACCCTGCGAAGCTCTGCCTTAATATGGTGTTTGGTATTTTTTAGCATAGGCCTGATCGCGGAGCTCACCTTACTCGACGAGATCAAACCATTAGCACTTTTGCTGTTCTTACTTCCCAATGTTTTTATGGCGTACCGATACGGCTGGCAAGGTGGCGTAATGGCAAGCGTGATGAACAGTATTCTTCTCGCTACCGCGCGGCAAGTGACCGGCTCATTCGATACCGCTCTAGAGCTACAGAGCTTTGTGGCGACCCAAGCGATCATCGGGTTAGGTCTAGGTATCGCTATCAGCCGCCAGTACTTACTTTCTCAGCAGTTGCAGCAAGCAAACCAAGATCTAGAAAAACAGCTGAAGTTCAAGAAAAAGCTCGCTCGACAATTGGTGCATATTGAAGAGGAGATACGTAAATCCGTCGCGCGCGAGTTGCACGATGAGATCGGCCAGAACATTACCGCCATCCAGATTCAATCCATGCTGGCAAAAAGATTGGCAGCCACCAGCGACGCTGAAAAGATCGCTGATACCACCAACGAATTGGCCATGCGCATCCACTCTTCGACACGCCAACTGCTCAAGCAACTGCGCCCACAAGCTCTGGATGAAATGGGCTTAGAAGCCGCTATCAGACAATTGGTTTCTGAAATGCGTTTTAGCGAACGTCATATCCATTTTCAACTCAACTTTGGCATCTCGGCGGATAAGTTGGATGAAGTAACCACCGTCACCCTATACCGAATCGTGCAAGAACTGCTCAACAACGTCTGTAAACACGCTAACGCGACCGAAGTTCAGTTGACTCTCATTCCCGGCAATCAGTTCAGTTTGGAGCTGCGTGACAATGGTGTTGGCATGCCGACAGACTGGCGTCATAAAGGGCAAGGCATTAAAGGGGTCGAAGAGCGGGTTAGCGCGCTTGGCGGACAACTCCACATCCAAAGTGACGAGTTTGGTTGTCGCACAACTGTTAACTTGCCCACAAAACCCAACACATCTGATTAAAACTAGGAATTTTTCCTAGTCATTTATAAATCCGTCTTATTCATTTCAACCCCATAACCAATACCATTTAATTCAGAGCTTAAGGAGAAGTGATGAGGTTAGCAGCTGCACCAAATTCCAGTCAGGTTGACGAAAGTTACCGCTACTGGCGTCTTCATCTGATGGCAGCCATGTACGTCGGCTATGGTGTTTTCTACTTCACCAGAAAAAGCCTCAGTTTCTCTATGCCAGAAATGTTGTCGAGCCTTGAATTGAGTACCGCTGATTTTGGTGTATTAGGAACGCTTTTTTATATCACATACGGCGCGTCCAAGTTTCTCTCCGGCATGGTGAGTGACCAAGCGAAACCTAGCTACTTTATGGGGCTGGGCTTAATCGCCACCGGCGTGGTCAACATTTTGTTTGGCATGAGCTCATCATTAGCTGCATTTGCAGTGTTGTGGACATTGAACGCATTTTTCCAGGGTTGGGGATGGCCGCCCTGTGCAAAGTTATTAACCAGTTGGTATTCGCGCTCAGAGCGTGGTTTCTGGTGGTCGGTTTGGAACACTTGCCACAACTTAAGCGGCGCACTAATTCCAGTCTCGATTGGACTAATCGCGGTGTCATGGGGCTGGCGTTATGGGTTCATTCTGCCGGGTGTACTGGCGATAGTCGTCGGAACGGTGCTGTGTTTTCGCTTGCAGGATAAGCCACAAACGCTTGGTTTGCCTACTGTCGGCGAATGGCGCAATGATCCGCTCGAGAAGCAACATGAGGCTGAAGGTAAAGGGCTACCGTTTGGTCACATAGTGAGAATGTACGTGCTAGGAAACAAATACATCTGGCTGCTTTGCAGCTCGTATTTGCTGGTTTATGTGGTACGAATTGCACTAAACGATTGGGGGAATTTGTACCTGATCGAACGCCACGGTTACGAGCTTATCACCGCAAATACGGCAGTCTCGATGTTTGAAGTGGGTGGATTTCTTGGCTCGCTGTTTGGTGGATGGGGATCGGATAAATTTTTCCGTGGCAACCGTGCACCAATGAACCTGATTTTTGCACTGGGCATTTTTATTTCAGTCGCCGCGCTATGGCTGACGCCACTTGATAACGTCGTCGTGCTTTCTGGGTGTTTTTTTGCGGTCGGCTTTTTTGTTTTTGGCCCGCAGATGATGATCGGTATGGCAGCCGCGGAGTGCTCGCACAAAGATGCCGCGGGCACCGCAACGGGATTTGTCGGTTTGTTTGCCTACCTTGGCGCCGCCTTAGCGGGCTACCCATTAGCCGTATTGATTGAACAGTTTAGCTGGGAAGGTTTTTTCGGAGTCATTACGCTGTGCTCAGCGTCGATTGGCTTACTGATTCTACCTTTCATCAAAGCACAACAACGAGCAGGGATCGCTGTCACTTAATTATTAAGACTCCTCTCGTTGAGTAACTACTCCAACCCTACACGTTGGAAACAACAAGAGGAAACAACAATGAAAGTTAGAACAAAACGCTCGCTGCTTGCTGCATGCATTCTCGGTTCAGCACTTGCTGCTCCACAAGCGATGGCGGAAGGCAGATTAGTTGTCTACTGTAGCGCGACCAACGCGATGTGTGAGGCGGCAACCAAAGCGTTCTCTGAAAAGTATGACGTTAAGACTTCATTTGTACGTAACGGTTCGGGCAGTACACTGGCTAAAATCGAAGCGGAAAAGAAAAACCCTCGTGCTGACGTGTGGTATGGCGGCACATTAGACCCTCAATCTCAGGCTGGCGAAATGAACTTGTTGCAAGCCTACACCTCTCCTGAACTCGACAACATCATGCCTGACTTCCGCGATCCGGCGAAACGCAAAGGCAACTACTCTTCTGCCGTTTATATGGGCATCTTGGGTTTTGGGGTGAACACTGAACGTCTTGCTGAAAAAGGCGTCGCCATCCCTCGTTGTTGGAGTGACCTAACCAAACCTGAATACGCCGGCGAAATCCAGATTGCTGACCCACAAAGCTCAGGCACGGCATACACCGCACTCGCGACCTTTATCCAGCTGTGGGATGAAGACAAAGCATTTGATTACTTTAAAGCGCTCGATAAGAACGTTTCCCAATACACCAAGTCTGGCGTGACACCTTCTCGCAACTCCGCACGTGGCGAAATCGCGATCGGTATCGGTTTCTTACACGATTATTCGCTAGAACAGTCAAAAGGGGCGCCGTTAGAGCTTATCTCGCCATGCGAAGGTACGGGGTACGAGATTGGTGGTGTGAGCGTGATCGAAGGCGCGCGTAACATCGACAACGCGAAGAAATTCGTCGACTTTGTTCTGTCGAAAGAAGGCCAAGAGACTGCATGGAAAGAAGGTCAATCATTCCAGATCCTGACCAACACCAAAGCAGAGCAATCGCCTAACGCGCTGAATCCAGAAGATCTCACTCTGATTAACTACGACATGGACAAGTACGGTTCATCAGACGAGCGTAAACGCCTAATCAACAAGTGGGTAAACGTCGTCAAAATGGGTCAATAGTCCAACTGGGGCTGCTTCGTCAGCCCCATCTTGTCCACTGTTGGCTTGCCAACACCGCGCAATATTTAGGTGTCTAACATGAACAAACTTGCCGCACATACTCTTCCCAGTACAGCTCAGCGCGACCCGATTTTTTACTGGGTACTAAGCTTGATTGCAGCCTTTGTCCTTTTGCCTTCCTTTGCTCTCGACTGGGGCTTGTTTGAGTCCACCCCAGAAGAGTTTCGCGAAGCGATGGGGTGGAGCAGCATGAACATCTCCTGGCTGTGGTTTACTTTACCTGCCGCGTTATTGATTCGCCCTACCCAAGCACTAGACAAGTACGCCAAAAACCGTCACTACTTTGATATCGGTTATTCGGCTTTCTGCATGTTATTTATCGTCATCTCATCTTGGTACACACAGCAAGGGATGGGTTACGCGACCATTGCGCTGTTTATCGTCTTAGGTGCGGTAATGACACTGGCGTTCTCACGCCTCGAATACTTAGGTGGCGATCGCTTCGTTATCGGCTCGCTTATCGCGATTGTCTTGCTAATCACCACATTTATTATTTATCCGAGCATCGCGATCTTTATCCCGATGTTTAAAGACGAAATGGGTAATTTCGTCGCGTGGCAATTTTTGGAAATCCTTGGCCGTGCGCAAATTATCCAGATCATCATCAACTCCGTATTGCTCGGAACGTCGGTAGGGATAGGCGCCACTTTCTTTGGCTTAATGTTTGCGATCTACACGACTCGAATTGCCAAACGTAGCGCTTTTATCGCCCGCATCTTTTCTATTCTACCGATTGTTACCCCACCATTTGTTGTTGGGTTAGGTGTCACACTGATGCTTGGTCGCTCGGGTTACATTACTGAATTGATGGCGGATTGGTTTGGGCTCACGCAAACCAACTGGCTATACGGCTTTACCGGAATTTGGATGGCGCAAGTACTGGCGTTCGCTCCGATGTCTTTCATGATTCTGGACGGCGCATTAAAGTCCCTCCACCCGTCTTTGGAAGAAGCGTCTTACACTCTACGCGCCAACCGCTATCAGACGTTTTTCAAAATCGTCATGCCATTGCTCAAACCCGCGCTAGCAAATAGCTTCCTGATTATCTTCGTTCAATCACTGGCAGATTTTAGTAACCCGCTGGTATTGGGCGGTAGCTTTGACGTATTAGCAACACAGATTTACTTTTACATTGCTGGTGCACAGCTAGACTATGCCTCTGCCAGTACCTTGGGCGCCGTGTTATTGATCTTCTCACTGGCGATTTTTGTCGTGCAGTATCTGTGGATTGGTAAACGCTCTTACGTCACCATTTCGGGTAAGTCTTACCGTGGCGATGTGCAACCATTACCGAGTTCACTCAAACACGGCGTGTCTGGCCTGCTCTACTTTTGGATCGGCTTTAATATCCTGCTTTACGGCAGCATCATTTACGGTAGTTTCACCGTTAACTGGGGCGTCGACTACAGCCTAACGCTTGCCAACTATATCAACCTATTTGGCATGGGAATGAGTGAAGGCGCTTGGCCATCATTACTCACTACCATTACGTACGCGGGTATCGCCGCACCGTTAACCGCGCTGTTTGGTTTGCTTATCGCTTACATCGTTGTTCGCCAGCAGTTCTACGGTAAAAAAGTGATTGAGTTTGCAACCATGCTTTGTTTTGCCGTTCCTGGCACAGTCGCTGGTGTCTCGTACATTCTGGCATTCAACGACGCGCCTGTTTACTTAACAGGTACCGCGGCAATAGTGGTGATTTCCATGGTGATGCGAAACGTACCAGTGGGTATTCGCTCGGGGGTTGCGGGGTTAGGCCAGCTAGATAAATCCTTGGATGAGGCATCACTGAGCTTGCGTGCTAATTCGCTCAAAACCATCACCCATATATTGCTGCCGCTGCTGCGCCCAGCGATCTTATCGACCTTGGTGTACAGCTTCGTGCGCGCCATGACGACCGTCAGCGCAATCATCTTCCTTGTCACGCCAGAAACACGCGTCGCAACATCTTACATTTTGAACCGCGTGGAAGACGGCGAATACGGTATCGCCATCGCGTACGGCTCAATTCTGATTGTAGTGATGCTCGCGATCATTTTGATATTTGATTTCCTTGTCGGTGAAGCGCGCATTTCGCGTTCCAAAGCCAAAAATGAAGAGTAATTGGAGAAAAATTCATGGCAACTGAAAACTTTGTAGTACTCAAAAACATCTGCAAGCGCTTTGGAGATAAAACCGTTATTGGAAACTTCAATCTCGAGATCAAAAAAGGCAGTTTGGTGACCTTATTAGGGCCTTCTGGGTGCGGAAAAACTACCGTGCTACGTCTGGTCGCAGGACTAGAAAAGCCCACCAGCGGGCAAATATTCATCGACGACGAAGACGTCACCAACACTTCAATTCAAAACCGAGATATCTGTATGGTGTTTCAGTCTTACGCACTGTTCCCGCACATGTCGTTGCATGAGAACGTGGGTTACGGCCTTAAGATGCTTGGCTTAGACAAAGCCGAAATCAAACAACGTGTTGACGACGCGCTGAAACTGGTTGACTTGGAAGGTTTTGGTGAACGTTTCGTCGACCAGATTTCTGGCGGTCAGCAACAGCGTGTCGCATTGGCTCGCGCCTTGGTGCTAAAACCCAAAGTGCTATTGTTTGATGAACCATTGAGTAACCTAGATGCCAACCTGCGCCGAAACATGCGTGAAACTATCCGCGACCTACAGCAGCGCTTTAATATCACCTCTCTCTACGTGACTCACGACCAGTCAGAGGCCTTCGCAGTCTCCGATACCGTAGTCGTCATGAAAGACGGTGATCTGATGCAACAAGGTAGTCCAACCGAGTTATACAAGCACCCAGCGTCGATGTTTATGGCCAACTTCATGGGTGAAGCCAACATGTTTGAAGGTCATTTCGACGGAAATACCATCGATATCCACGGTTATCAAATTCCTGCTGCTCAGGACAATGTTGACGGCATCACTGTTGGTCACTATCAAATCGGGGTTCGCCCAGAAGCGATTCTACTGGCGAAAGAAGGGCAAGTTTGTCAGCAGTGCCAAGTGAAAAGTACCGCTTACATGGGTTCAATGTACGAAGTTGTCGTTGAATGGCAACAGCACGAGTTATTGCTGCAGCTTAACTCTGCTCAGTTCGACCCTAGCTACACGGACCATGCTTACCTCACGATCAACGCCAATGGCGTGTTCTTACTACCGAATCAAGCAGATCAATAAACGTAGAGAAGGAAAAAAGCGCCAGCGACACCATTTGCTGGCGCTTTGCTAATCTAGAACCTTAATTTCTATTATGACTTCACCAGATCCGATCACATACGTTACATCTCTTCCAGCCACTCTTTTTCAAACGTCGCAGTGTTTTTTGTCAACAAAGTAATAATGGGTAAAACAATTGCTAGTAGTAAGTTGACTCAATATAGTTAGCACGCTAACATTTATTTTATGAAACTTGATGATAGCCTAGGATTCCTGCTTAACAAAGCAGCAGGAGAAATGAAATACGCACTTGAGACAGCCCTTCGTCCCTACGATCTGACTCCAGCTCAGTGGTCTGTGTTAGCCCGACTGTCTTATAAAGATAGCCAAACAATAAGTGAGATTGGCTCTTCTTTGTACTTTGATCGCCCTACCATGTCTGGAATTATCCGTAGGCTAGTAGAGAAAAAATTAGTACGTAAACAAAAAGATGTGCGAGACCAGCGTATATCAAGACTATTGATAACCGATTTAGGGAAGCAAGTGTTTGCTGAACTTCCACCGATCGCTCAAGCAATTAACGAACGAGCATTATGCTCTTTCAGCAAAAATGAAGCCGACCTACTAAAGGAATACTTACGAGTGGTACTAAAAAACATGTCGAAATAAATTTACCTAACTAGTTAGCGCGCTAACTATGAACACATGGAGTGTCAGTCATGAAATCTATCTTGAAAGTTATACATTTATTGAGTTTTGCTGTTTTTTTAGGCAGCATTTCAACCTACATTTTTTTCGGCGAGATCATTGCAAAAGATGACCTTGTAGCAATGGGGTTCAATAGAGATTGGGTGTCTACAGGCACCGCATACTTAACGATTGGTTCAATGTGGATAACGGGGATAACAGGCATGCTCATGAGTGGCGTCCCTAAGAAACGTTGGTTGTGGGCTAAAGTTTTTGGTTTTATCCTCATTGTGCTTAATACTTACATTTTTATTTACCCTGCCATTGTTTTATCTCGCACTGCTCTCAACGATAATTCCGAACTATTTCAATCCGCTATGTTACAAGAGGCGATTTTTGGTGCGGTAAACCTACTGCTAATTATCATTCTCGTTGCGGTTGCAACACTCAAACCTAAATTGCGTAGATAAACGTAACTTGTAACGCTGAAGGCGAAAAAGCGAGCTTCTCAGCTCGACCCTAGCGACACGGACCATGCTTACCTCACAATCAACGCAAATGGCGTGTTCTTACTGCCAAACCAAGCCGACTAATCAATACGGTTGACTACATAGCGCCAGCGACACCATTCGCTGGCGCTTTTTTATACTCAACGGCCTATTACCAACTCAAAACGAAACTCTATCTAATCACCAAGCAGTTTTACTTCCACGGTGTGATCCAATTCAAATGTGACCAAATTGTTGCCACCCATAATCGCTGTTGCTGTCAGCGAGCTCATTTTAATTTCACATTTATTGGAACAAGACATGAAGACTAATTACATCAAACCCATCACTCTTACGCTTGCACTCTCATTGCTGGGCGTTTCTCAACAAGCGTTAGCCGAGATTCGTAACGTCACTCTTCTGCACACCAACGATATTGAAAGCGTGTACGAACCTGTAGACGCGTTTTGGAACCCTGATATTAGCCGTATCGGTGGGATTCCTTACTTGGCTACCTTGATCAAACAGACCCGAGCAAACGAAGACACCAGTTTCTTGTTCGATGCTGGCGATATCTTTACAGGCTCTTTAGCAAAGAAAACCCAAGGTAAACTCTCTTTCGACCTATATGGCGCGATGGGCTATGACGCCATTACACTGGGCAACCATGAATTTGAATACGGTTGGAAAACCCTCAAAGAAAACATGCCTCGCGCCGCTTACCCTGTACTGAACGCCAACATCAAATTTAAGAAAAATGACGCGCCATTTGCTCAGCCGTACACCATAGTTGAACGTGATGGCATTCGAGTTGGTGTGATTGGCGTTATGGGCATCGACGCGTTTTACAACACCATGTGGAAAGGCAATCGACAAGGCCTAACCATTGACGATCCAATTAAAACCACGCAATTTTGGGTAGATAAAATTCGCGATGACGTCGATATGGTTGTCGTGTTGACCCACCAAAACAAAACAGCCCCAATGCAAACCGACAAAGAAGCCGATCCAGAAGTTCAACGCGGTTTTGACGAAGACTACGAAATGGCGGGCAAACTCAAAGGCGTGGACGTAATTTTTGGTGGTCACTCTGACCACGGTTTATGGAAGCCAGTGGTGCACCCAAAAACAGGTACTGTGATCGGATTAACTTTCGGTCAGGGCAAATACCTTGGATACACCAAGTTTGCCGTCGATACCGACAAGCACAACGTCAAACTATTGGAAGGTAAACTTATCCCTGTCGAATCAGATAAACTCGAACGAGATAAAAAAAACAGTCAGTTGATTAGCTCTGCTCGTGAACAGTTCCCAGAACTGAATCAGCAACTGGCGACCCTCGATCAAACTGCGTATCGTCGCTATTACCGCGAATCAAACGTTGGTAACTTGGTAGCGGATATGATGCGTGAAAAAGCAGACGCCGATATCAGTATGATCAGTTCAGGTAGTATCCGCGTTGACCTGAACAAAGGTCCAGTCACAATGGAAAATGTCATGGACTTGTTCCCATTTACCGATAAGCTTTCTTTGGTTGAGTTAAACGGTAAGCAAGTCAAAGAGTTGCTGGAGTACAGCTACACACTACCGTATGGTTTGGCCCAGTTCTCTGGTATTGAAGCGAAATACGACAGCAAAAAGCCAGAAGGCAAGCGTCTCTTAAGTCTTAACATTAACGGGGAACCAGTGAAACTGGAGAAAACCTACAAAGTCGCTACCTATTCTTATGCCGCGAGCGGTGGTGATGGCTACCACGTGTTTGAACAAGGCAAGCTGCTGTCTCAAGGCGATTCGGTAACCAATGTGTTGATTGAGCAGTTTACCGCTAGACAGAAAGTGACGGTGCCGGTACTTGGCCGTCAAGTCGATGTAGCTGAGCAGTAATCAGCACTTACTAAGGAAGAGTATACGCCTATGGCATTTAGACAAGAATACAACTGCTGCAAAACGTATGGCTGCCCAAATTGCGGTAACCCAGACCTTGCCCTGTATTCTCGTTCTAATCGCTTAGGCTACGAGGCATGGCACTGCGACCAATGCGGTGCCTACCCTCCCGTGTTACTCAATCAACCTATCCTCGCCTTGGCACAGCAAATCCAAACGCATCGCCACCACAATAGCGTGTTTCCACAATGTCGCTGCGCCAATCCCAAAATCCATAGGTTTGGTTTTACCCGCCAAGGTAGCCAACGAATCAAGTGCTCTTGCTGTGGCGTGGTTAACGCGTTGCCTAATGTCCAAACTCTCGTTAGAAAACTCCAGCCCATACTCGACGTATTAATCAGCGGAGTGCCACCAAGTCAGTTGCAAAAAGCCTGCAAACTTCCCAACAAAACTTTTGCGCAGAACATGTCGCTGATGTGCGAGCTACTCAATCACGCAAGTCGTATGTGCGAAAAACACTTATCTATTGTCGGAGTTCAAACGCAAACCAGCGTTCACTCTTGTCGATCTGGGTTTCTTCACCAGAACCATAAACAAAGTGCAGCCCACTTATGGACGGTGTCGAGCGCAGATGCACATTCTGGCTATATCTTACTCATCAACGACAACGCGTTATTTGATACGGGGTCTCTCAACTCACACATGCTTGAAAAAAGCCGTTATCAGTTGGATGAACACGAGGAACAACAAATCAACCAAGACGTGTTGGTAAACGCCGAAAGTACGTATAACAAGATTCTTGCTCGTAGCCAGTTTGACCAAATTGCCTATTCCACCCAAGCGCACGCCCAGTGTAAAGATGCGGCTATTTTAAGACCGGTGTACGCGGCGCACGCTCATTTCCAAAACCTCAAAGCGCTGCTGGCGCCTTCGCTTCCACACTATATTTTGCTGGAGCATGAGAGCTTTCTACGAGGCGCTGCCATTACCGCGTTCGACCGCGCGGTTCGCAGAGGTGGGCTTGACCTCTATTATCACCATTTATCACGCATCTCCGCTGATGCTCGTTGCGATACTTCCACCAGAGTGATGAGTTGGTGGAACGAAAAATGGCACCGAATCCAAGTCAGCAACGAATCAGGGCAATGGCAAATCGGCGTTTGTGGACTGACGGCTAACAAAAGAAATTTGACCAGTTTGTTCCCAAGTCATCCGGATTGGAACGGTGAGTTCTGGCGTGGATTCAATGACTGGATGGGCGAGAAATATCCTCAGCGAATCAGTATTCAACGCTTTAAGCAGTGGCAGGCCATTTACCGTTTTCTTTTTAACGTCGTCTTTGATGATAGAGCAAACATCAGCCAAGATGGCTTGAATCCAAGCAATATTGAACAGTTAGTTCACGCCATGATTAATCAACGCTACTTTCAGCGCTGAAGGCAAAAAAGCGAGCTTCTCAGCTCGCTTTATCGTTTGGGTTCACTCAAAATTTACAGCGTAATTTTCTTCACCATACCCGCTTCAGCGTGCCCTGGGATGTTGCATGCAAATTCGATGTTGTTGTCACCACTGAAATGCCAAAGCAGTTGCTTCGCTTTACTTGGCTGTACCGTTACCGTGCTGCCCGTGTCATGCGCATGGTTGCCCATCTTCTTCATCATTTCACGGTGTTTGAGCTGTTCAGCCGCAGAACCAATCGAGAATTCGTGGTCGATTTTGCCTGTGTTCATCACCACAAACTGCACAACGTCGTTTGGCTGAATCTCAACGTCTTTCTTAAACGTGATTTTCATATCGTCACTTAGCATCACGTGTACCACGACATCTGGTTTCGCACCTTTTGCAGGCATACCCACTTCAGACATACCGTCCATATTCATCATGCCTGAGTGGTCCATTTTGCCGTCTTGCATCTGCATCGCACTATGATCCATTTTCATAGAGCCTTGCTTCATGTTTGAATGATCCATATTTGACATGTCCATACCGTCTGCTAGAGCGCTGGCACTTAACATCGTCATTGCTAGGGTAATCAGTGTCTTTTTCATTGTGTTTCCTTTTGGTGTCATTCAAATCAGTGTGCAAGGATTTTCCCAAATCGCATTGCACACCTCATTGAACAGAGTTAATCGAATTCGTTACTTAACTTCGCGTTGTTTCCAGAGTTTAAAAATCGCCGGTAATACCAGCAGTGTGAGCAACAGTGCAGACGCCATGCCGCCAATCATCGGAGCAGCAATGCGCTGCATGACTTGTGAACCTGTTCCTGAGCCATACATGATTGGTATAAGACCAATGATGACTGTCAGCACCGTCATCATTACTGGACGAACCCTTAAACCCGCGCCTTCTTGAATCGCTTTCGTGAGGTCATCTCTATCCAGTTGCTTGTTTTGCTCTTGAGCATCGAGCTTCTTGTGATGCCAAGCTTGGTTAAGGTAGACCAACATGATGACGCCTATCTCGACCGCGACCCCGGCGAGCGCGATAAAGCCCACCCCGACTGCAATAGAGAAGTTGTAACCGAGGTAGTGCATCAGCCATAAGCCGCCAACCATCGCTAGCGGCAGAGTCGCCATGATGATCAACACTTCGCCGATGCGGCGGAAGCTGAAGTAAAGCAGCAGCATGATGATGACGAGGGTAATCGGCACCACGACGCTCAAACGCTCTTTAGCGCGTTGCATGTACTCATACTGACCTGACCATGTCAGCGCGTAGCCCGCGGGCATCACTAGTTGTTCTGCGACCACTTGCTGCGCTTCAGCAACATACGAACCCAAGTCTCGACCGTCGATATCGACAAATACCCAACCGTTTGGACGCGCGTTCTCGGTCTTGATCATCGGTGGACCGTCTTCATAGCGAATGTCGGCAACATCCGCGAGCGCAATACGCGCACCGTTTGGTGTCACCAAGGGTAGGTTCTGCAACTTCACCACAGAATCACGATAGCTTTGCGGGTAACGAACGTTGATCGGGTAACGTTCCAAACCTTCGATGGTTTCACCCACGTTCATACCACCGACAGCGGTCGAAATGACTTGCTGCACATCTTTGATATTCAAACCATATCGAGCAGCAGCGCGGCGTTTAATATCGATCGTGACATAGCGACCGCCAGCGACACGTTCGGCGTAAACCGACGCTGTACCTTGCAGTTGACTCAAAATTGGCTCTAATTGCGCACCGATTTTTTCTATCTCTTTCAGATCAGGACCAGAGATCTTGATACCGATAGGGGTTTTAATCCCCGTCGCTAGCATATCGATACGTGTTTTAATTGGCATAACCCAAGCATTGGTTAAACCCGGGAACTGCACCAAATCATCAAACTCTTTGCGCAGCGATTCAGTGGTGACCCCTTCGCGCCATTCCGAGCGCGGTCTCAACTGAATAACGGTTTCAATCATGGTTAGCGGCGCTGGGTCGGTCGCAGTTTCAGCTCGGCCAATCTTGCCCCACACCGTTTTCACTTCCGGTACGGTTTTGATCAGCTTATTGGTTTGTTGAAGAACCTCACGGGCTTTACCGATCGAAATACCTGGGTAAGTGGTCGGCATGTACATGAGATCGCCTTCATCCAACGGCGGGATAAACTCGCTGCCCAATTGGCTGGTCGGATAGTACGCCGATGCCATCAAACCAATCGCCAGAACGATCATGCTCTTTGGATACTTGAGACTGATATTGAGCAGCGGTTTGTACAACGCGACCAAACTCTTATTGATTGGGTTTTTATGTTCAGGCAACACTTTACCGCGGATAAAGTAGCCCATCAGCACAGGGACTAACGTGATTGCTAAGCCCGCCGATGCTGCCATCGCGTAAGTTTTGGTAAACGCCAGTGGCGAGAACATTTTGCCCTCTTGTCCTTCAAGGGCGAACACTGGGACGAAGCTCAAGGTAATGATAAGTAGCGAGAAAAACAGCGGTGCACCCACTTCTTCAGCGGCTTTTCCGATCACTTGCCAACGGTTTTTGTCGGTGAGTGGCGTCCGCTCTATGTGTTTGTGGACGTTTTCTATCATCACGATCGCCCCATCCACCATGGCACCAATCGCGATGGCGATACCGCCGAGTGACATGATGTTGGCGTTGATGCCCTGCGAGTGCATAACGATAAAAGCGGAAAGAATACCGACGGGTAAGCTCAGAGCAATCACCAGTGACGAACGAATGTGGAACAAGAACAGCGCACACACGATCGCAACGACGATGAACTCTTCGGCGAGTTTCTTCCATAGGTTTTCTACCGCAGCGTCAATCAACGTCGAGCGGTCGTAGGTAGCGACGATTTCCACACCTTCCGGTAAGCCGCGTTGTAGGTCCGCAAGCTTATCTTTGACTTGAGAAATCACCTGACTGGCATTTTCACCGTAGCGCATCACGATCACTCCGCCAACAGCTTCACCTTCACCGTTGAATTCAGAAATGCCACGACGCATCTGCGGACCTAGGTTGATGTCAGCAATATCCCCCAATAACAGCGGCGTGCCTTTTTCGGTCACTTTGAGTGGCAGCGATTGGATATCTTCAATACTCGACAGGTAACCCGTCGTACGCACCATGTGTTCCGCTTCCGCGACTTCAACGACCGATGCCCCCGTTTCTTGGTTACCGTTTTGAATCGCCATATTTACTTGTTGCAACGTCAGGTTGTAAGCACGCAGCTTGGCGGGGTCGATTTGCACTTGGTACTGCTTGACCATACCGCCGACAGTCGCGACTTCTGATACGCCATCTACGGTTTGCAGTTCATATTTGAGGAACCAGTCTTGCAGACTTCGTAACTCTGCCAAATCGTGTTTGCCTGTTTTGTCTTGCAACACGTAGCTGTACACCCAGCCCACACCTGTTGCATCAGGCCCTAGCGTCGGTTTTGCGTTCGGCGGCAACTTAGGCGCGACTTGGCTCAAGTACTCCAACACCCTCGAACGAGCCCAGTACATGTCGGTATCGTCGTTAAAAATGATGTATACGTACGAATCACCGAAGAACGAGTAACCACGCACGGTTTCTGCACCCGGTACCGCTAACATCGCAGTAGTCAGCGGATAAGTCACCTGATCTTCAACTACTTGCGGCGCTTGGCCCGGGTAGCTGGTTTTAATGATCACCTGAACGTCAGACAAGTCTGGAATGGCGTCAACTGGTGTGTTTTTTACACTGTAAAGACCGCCAAGAACCAGCGCCAACGTCGCGAGGAGAACGATGAATCGATTGCCAATCGACCAACGAATAATTGCACCGATCATAATTAGCCCTCTATCGCTTCAAGTTTCTTAAGTTGATAGTCAGAACCTCGTTTCTCGACTAGAAACCGAACCTTCTGACCCTCCTCAAAACCTGATAGATCCACATCCTCACCCACAGAAAAGTTCATTTCTCCTGCTTCCCAGCTCCACTCAGCTACCGGCAGGTGATTTAAGGTCAGCATGCCAAAGTCCGCCATCAACATAGAGATATCGCCAGTCAACCAAACTTCAGACGCCAATACGCTGTCGTCCGCTTTGAAATCGACGATTTCATACTGACCTTGGGCATTTTTCTGCATTTCGAACTCAATCGCTTGTCCCTTTTGTAAGGCGCTAATATCAACACCGTCAGCAAAGGTGAAGTTCATTGTCATTCCCGGCCAATCCCATTCTGGAACAGGTTGATGACTGATAGTCACCATTCGATGGTCTTGCATCAGGTCGGTGATCTCCCCTTTAGCCCACGCAGTTTCTTGCGCCTCTGAGACACCGTTAATTCGCGACAAGTCCGCGGTTTGGCTCGATTCAGAATCCAGCATGAAGTGTGCTGACGTCACCACTTGGTCATTTTCATTAAGCCCGTTAAGCACTTCGATACGCTCACCCGCTTCACGTCCAACATCGATACGAGCTGAGCGATATTTGCCCTCACCTTCTGCCAACACAACGCGCGTCATACCACCAGAGCGAATCACGGCAGAACGCGGAATGGTTAACACCGCATCTTCGCTAACGGGTTGCAACGCGATATTGGCAAACATATTTGGCTTTAGTTCACCATTTGGGTTCGGGAACTTAAGGCGTACGCGTAATGTGCGGGTTTTCGGGTCGAGGATCGGGTAGACATAATCCACCACGCCTTGCCACTCGCTACCCGGTATCGCGTCGAGGGTCATGGTCGCTTTGCTGCCAGACGAAATCCAATGGGTCTGGCGCTCAAACACCTCCGCATCAACCCAGACATTATCAAGCGGGCCAGCACTGATCACCGCTTGTGCTGGAGACAGATATCCTCCTTCGCGAATGTTGAGGCTGGCGATCACGCCGTCTGCTGGTGCTTTGATTTCTATCGTCTGCGACGCTTTACCACGACGTTTGATCGCATTGATTTGCGCTCTGTCAACGCCCAATGTCACCAGTCGTTCGGTCGCTCCTTTCACTAAACCGCTACGACCAGTGCGGTACGCATTGATTAACTCTTCCTGCGCTTTGACTAACTCAGGCGAATAGAGGCTAAATAGCACATCCCCTTGATTGACCTTCTCGCCCACCGCGTTGATGTAGAGTTTTTCCACCCAGCCTGCGACGCGAACGTTGGTCTGCCATAAGTAGCTTTCATCAAAGGCAATGTAGCCAACAGTTTCGATTCGTGGAGACAACTGCTCAGTTGTAGCACGTTCCACCTTCACGCCGAGGTTGTTTTCAACCGATGGGTCAATGGTGACTGTTCCTGGCTGGTCATTTTCACCACTGAAGTCTTCGGCATACACCGGAATCAAATCCATTCCCATCGGTGATTTTCCTGGCTTGTCACGCTTGTAGTTAGGGTCCATCGGCGCAACCCAATACAAGGGTTCATTGCTGCTGGCTTGCGCCGTACTTGCCATCGCGTCCATACCTTGCGCCGCACCAGGCAGCAAATAATTCGCACTAAACCCTAAAGCACCGCCAACCAACAAAGCGACGGATGCAACTTGTAATGTTTTCATTTTTCTTACCTTATTATTCTTCAATGTCGTCGAGTTGAGGTTTGTCTACTTGATAGTCAAACCCTCCCAGCAGCGCCGCTAAGTTACTGTTAACTATGTTTAAATCGGTCGTGAGACGTTGCTGTTCGAGCTGAATCGCGAGCTCATCCGTGGTGGCAGTGATCACATCATTAAACTGGGCGGTATTGTTTTGATACCCTCGTTCTACCGCTTTAATTCGCGCTGAAGCTTGGGGTAATAAGGTCGATTGATAACGTTCAAGTCGCTGCTCTAGGTTGCTTCGGTCGACTAACAACGCGTTCACTTTGGCGTTCATTTGCGCCAATAGCGTATCTTTTTGAGACTTGGCTGCGCCTACTTGGTATTGCGCTGACGCTAAGTTTTTGTCTTGGCGGTTACCTGTAAACAAAGGAATGTCCATGGTCAGGTAAGCGCTCACCAAATCGGATGCTGGTTCACCTCGCATGTTTTCCGCTTGGCGATAGGCGTACATGACTTCCACGCCAAACTGGGGGCTGTAAGATTCCTCTGCCAGCTCTACTTGGGTTTGATTGGCTGAAATACTGACATCCGCCATTTTGACCATCGGATGCTGGAGCAATTGCTGGTAATGCTTGGTGGTATCGGTATTGACGAGCTGATCAAGCGAGCTCCAATCCAACTGGTTGATCGCTCGAACTGACTGATTAGCGTTCAACCAGTCAGAGCCTAACCACTCAGAAAGTTGGGTAATAATACGACGCTGCATCTGAGCATTGGCCTGCAGTTTTTCATCCAGTTTGGTCACTTGCAGTTGCGCATTCAGCAGATCTTGCGCTTCGCTTTTACCAATCGAGTAATTGGTTTGAATGAAGCGCTCCATTTCTCTCATCAAGGTGCGATTTTGCTGCAATATCGTTTGTGCGGTTTGCTGATAACCAAGTTCCAACCAAAGCTGAGTGATGTTATTGGCCACTTCACGCTCTCGGGTCTCAACTTGAAAAGCGGCGCCATCGGCCTGTTGATTGGCTTTCTTCTGTTGCAAGTCCAAGCTAGAACCGCGTTCAAACTGCTGCATCAAACCCACCGAAATATTGGTCATTGGGTCTTCATCAAACTCAAAGCTATCGACAGGCAGTCCGCCAAATCCGACCTTAAGTTTCGGGTCCATGAGCGTGGCGCTGGCAACGCCGGTTTCGCGCATTGCTTGTGACTGCGCAAAGTACTGTTTTCGGCTGCTGTCTTGTGTCAGCGCGTGTTCAATTAATTGGTTGAGTTGCGTTGTGGCATTAGTAACCTCAGCCACTGACCTCACCTTGGTTTCGGCGCTCACCGAAACCGACGGATACAGCACCACGGCGATACTGGCTGCCACGGCGACTAATCGTGTGTCTATATTCACAATCTTTATCCATTCTGGGCGTCAAAAGACGCGTAGATCGATCCCTCACTACGCAGCGTTACGCTGACTAACGTGAAAGGCGTTAAACATCAGATAAGGATTTAGATGGAAGGCGGGCGCAGTATGCTTTGCGAGCGGGTGACTTTGTCACCGATAATGATTGGAGAATGAAGTGCGAGCGAGAAGGTGTAATCTCGCGAGACTTGAGAAACTTGCAGTGGGAAACAGACACTAGAACAGACCGACGAACAACAGTTGTAAGCATCATCCATCAGTGTTGCGCAATGCGAGCTCGTTTCAGGGGAAGACGTTTCTGCGTGCTGAGCATGGTCAAGACTGGCTACGACTGTGTCACAACCAGCCATATTGGTGTTTGACTGCATAGCGTTATGATTGAGGTTTGCTGATGGACTTATCATATTCGCCATCATGACAGGTGCGCTCGAAACATAGCTAGACATCAACATTGCAAGAATGCTGAGTATCGTAATCCATGTTGTTCGAAACGTGTTGGTCATCACGCACCTATATATCAAAACGTACTTTATTAAAATGCACTAGTAACAAAACCCAAGTATCTTAAAGCTTACCTTAGGGGCAAGGTCAACGTTGTTTTTGAGTTTAATTAGTACATATCCAGTGGCTATAGCAATAATGTGAGCAAGTTTTCAGTACGTGAAGACAAAAAAGGTGGGCTTATGCCCACCTGTACTTATCACTTAGCTCGTTAAATCTTAACCAACATCTTACCTTTGTTTTTGCCTTCAAATAGACCGATAAATGCTTCAGCTGCGTTTTCAAGGCCTTCATATACAGTCTCTTCAGACTTCACTTTGCCTTCTTTAATCCATTGGCCCATTTGTTCAACAAACTCGCCATAGTGCTCCCAGTAATCCATCACGATAAAGCCTTGCATTGTCAGCTTCTTAGTGTTGATTTGCAGTAAGTTGCTAGGACCAGGTTGTGGAACATCGGCATTGTAGTCAGCAATCATGCCGCAAACTGGGATACGACCATATGGGTTGATCACTTCCAGCGCCGCTTGTAGGTGCGCACCGCCCACGTTTTCAAAGTAAACATCAATGCCTTCTGGTGCAGCTTCACGTAGCGCTTGAGTCAGATCATCCACTTTCTTGTAGTTAATCACAGCGTCAACGCCCATCGCTTTGACCATCTCCGCTTTCTCATCAGAGCCTACGGAGCCGATGACTTTACAGCCGTATTGTTTGGCGATTTGGCAAACTACACTACCTACCGCACCGGATGCCGCTGATACAAATACAGTATCGGTTGGTTTAAGCTGCGCCACTTTAAACAGACCAACCCAACCAGTAAGACCTGGCATACCAATAACACCAAGGAAGTGTTGATCAGGGAGTTCAACCGAAGGAAGTAATGTCAGATCGTTACCATCGCTGACAAAGGTTGTGCGCCAGCCACTGAGATTGCTTACTTTCGCACCGACAGGGAAATCTGCATTTTTAGACTCAATCACTTCACCAACGGCACCGCCTTCCAGTACTTCGTCAATCTCGAATGGCGCGATGTATGAGTCACTAACCACCATACGACCGCGCATATATGGGTCTACCGACATCCAAGTGTTTCTGACCAGTACTTCACCGTCTTGGATTGCAGGGAGTTCAACTTCAACAAGTTTAAAGTTTTCTTGTGTTGGCATGCCGCTTGGGCGAGACACTAGGTGGATTTGTTGGCTGTTCATTTTGCTCTCTCTTTAGTTTTGTTTCACGAGATACGCCGCCATGAAACTGACTGGATGTATCACGAAATATCGCGTTGCTTGGCTAACAAATACTTTGCGCACAAACAATTTGCAATTAAGTTAACTTGAGTCAGAGGAGAAAGCAATACCTTTGCTCAAAAATAATTTGCACGCAAAATATTTTAAATTACGTAGAATTTGTTATCATGTTGCCCTTGCTCAATTATGGACTCACTCATGGCCGATAAATTATCCGACAACGTCTGCTTTGCGTTGTACACAGCGACTAACTCGTTAGTACGCGCATTTCGCCCGTTACTTGATGAATACGACCTGACTTATCCTCAGTACGTTGTGATGCACTCTCTGTGGTGTAAAAACGATGTGAGTCTCAAAGAGCTTTCTCAAGATACCCACTTAGATCCAGGCACATTGACACCTATCGTTAAGCGTTTGGAATCCAAAGGGCTATTGACGCGAAAAGTTTCAGAGTTAGATGAGCGCAAGAAAGTGATTTCCTTGACGCCAAAAGGCAGCCAGTTGCAGGAAGAAGCACAAGAGCTGACCGCGAAACTGGAGTCTCGCTCGAGTATGGCGGCGGAGAGTATTGAAGCGCTGCGAGTGTTGTGTCTTGAACTGGACACCAACCTGCGTAAAAGCGATTAAGATTGGCGCTAAATCATCCGTCGTCACTCTGTTTTGAACAAACTGACTGACGACGGAAAACGGGCGAGGCAGCGATTAATCGAATAGTTCAATCACTAGCTTGTTGTCTTTGATAACCAGATTTGGACTTGCCGACTTGAGCAATACCGCCTGAACTTTATCGCTTTCCAGCTTATACACTGGCTGGTTTGATAATGCGTAGCCTATCATCGATACCGCTGGCTTGAGCAGCTTACTGACTTCTGGCGTCAGTCGTTTGCTTTTCTCTTCAAATCGCTCTAAACGCAGCGATTGCAAAAAGACCTCACCAGTATCTTGGTCATATTTAGGTATGGCACTGAACTCTAGGTCAAGGTCCAACCCCATATCTTGCTGACTTAAAAACTGTATGTTTGCGGTAGTATTGGCGAATACGGAAATACGATCAGCATCTGCACGACCAATCTTCACCTCAAGATCGTCCACCGAAACTTGAGCATACATAACGTTTTGAACACCAACAGACTGATTAATCTTCGCTTTGTCCTGTAAGTATTGATTCATATCCTGTTCGGTGATGCTATAGCTCGCACAACCGTTAACGACAAATATTGTGGCGGTTACGGCTAGGATTTTGGCAATTTTATTTATCATCAATTGTTAGCTCTTATTCGTTTACTGCAAACAGTGAATTCTATTACTCATCAAATCGATAGCAATAGAGCAATAATTCCAATTCATCGGACAAATTATTAATACTTCACTACGCTCTTCCCTCAATACAATAGTGAAACCCAGAATGTGTCAAGTTTGACGGGAATCTGGATATCATTACTGACACAAATATTGCTTTCGTCCAATCAACGTAACGATAGTGCGCTGCCTCAATGGCTTACATTTCCAACTATGTGCTATGGTTTAGCTTAATAAAACACGCACAAAAGGTAGCTGTTTATGCTCGTAACTTTCCGTACCAAAGCTTATGCCAACGTCACTATGTTTGGTAACGTCGCCCTCGAGATGATCAAAATGATGGGGCACAGTGAAACCGTTCCCGGCGCAATTACGGCCGAGAATGTGCCAACAGCACTTGAACAATTTAAAGCGGCGGTAGCGATCGAAAAAAACAAACCAGACCCTGAAGAAGTAGAAGATGACGAAGAAGATGCCGAGCCACAAGTAAGCATTGCAACTCGGGCGCTTCCGCTACTCGAACTCTTGACCGCAGCGGCAAAAGACGACTGCGACGTTATGTGGGACAAAGAATAAGCCGCAACGCGCCCGAAATAGCACCGCCATTTCGGGCTCGTTAACTTTATAAATCAGCAAGTTGACACTTAGCGTCTCGCTCTTCATCTAGCAACCAAGAAATCCAACGTTTACGCGCATTGATAACAAACCCTTCCTCCCGCGCAACGCCCTCGACAATGTAACCGTCGCTTTGCTTAAGCTCACCTTTGTAGCTAAAAACCCAATCTTCACTGTGTATCGGCTCTCCATTGAGAATCGCTCGACTCAATTCAGGGCTGCGAATAGCAATCTTGAGTCCAGTCACGTCGGCGACATCCAAACCCGCACTCTGATCAATAAGTCCAACCGCGACAGGGACCGTTATTCGGCACAGCTCTCCCTGAGCATTTCGCGCCTGATACTCCCCTCCTCCCACTCGCCCTTTCAACCACAGTAGTTGCCCTTGCGTCATTACTGGCACAGTGAGCATTCCTTCAATTCGGTAATCAATCTCGCTGGCCAACACCGATGTGCTTATCACTGCCGACAACACCACTGCAGCGAGTCGGCGACTGATTTGATATCTGATTTTCATGACTTGACTCCTCACGCGCTCATTGGCTGTTGGCTAGGTTGCGCTAATAGATAGAGCAGTAAAGCCGAAAGCACAACGCCGGTAATGTCTGAGCAACAAGCGCGAGAGATCACCGCTCAGTTTGACCACCTTATGACCTCTCAACATACTGCACAGACAGGCTATTCCACTGGTTGCAAAAATAAGCAAAATTTCACTATTCATTTAACCAATTCTCTCTATCATAGAGACAACCTCACCAACGTTTGGTAGGTGTTTTTCTGTTTGGAGAAGTACCATGACAAAAGGTCTAAGCATTCGAGCTTTGGAGCGTTCTGACTTACGTTTTATTCATGACCTTAACAACAACCGCAACATCATGACCTACTGGTTTGAAGAACCATACGAGTCATATGACGAGTTGGAAGAGCTATACCAAAAACACATCCACGATGACGCCGAGCGACGTTTCGTGGTTGAAAATGAGAATAAAGAGTTGATTGGGCTGGTCGAGTTAATCGAGATTAACTACATCCACCGTAGTGCTGAGTTCCAGATCATCATTGCCCCCGACTATCAAGGCAAAGGCTACGCAAAGCAAGCGGTTCACCGCGCACTGGATTACTCGTTCTCGATCCTCAACCTGCACAAAATTTACTTACTGGTCGCACTTGATAATGAAAAAGCGATCCATCTGTATAAACAGTGCGGCTTTATCGAAGAAGGCCACTTGGTAGAAGAATACTTTATGAACGGCCGCTACCGCGATGTAAAACGGATGTACATTTTGCAGCATCATTACAGCGGCAACAAAGACGAATAAAACAAATCCGCTCCTCTATAACCACTAAAGGCGAACAATAATGTTCGCCTTTTTATTCAAGTTTGCTCTGCTGACTTTAGAAGAAGTAACGAGCACCTAAGTATGCCGTATTTACCGATGCATCAATATTGTCGACTTCAACGTGCGCCGAACGATAACCTAAGTGGAGGTCCACATTACGGTTGATGATAAAGCCCAGCTCCGCGCCAAATTGGTAGCTCGCTTCAGATTCTGATGCACTAACACCTTCAGCTTTGGCATCAATATCCATGTTGCCCACACCAGCCAGTAGCGATACATACACATCTGCCTCATCATATTGAACAATAAATTTCGGCTTGATGTTGATGTAAAAACCAGAACCTTCAACTTTTAATACGTCTTCATAATTCACTTCAGAAAACGAGCGATATTCTGCTTCAACACCCAGTTTCACAACTTTGTGTGTATTGAATTCGTATCCAGCAACTAAGTTGAACCCTAAATCACCGAAGTCACTATTTTCTGAAATAGAGACACCGCCTGACTCAAGTTTGACGTCATTATAAGCCGCCCAATCGGCCCCCAGATAAAATGTGCGTTCACTCTCAGGCTGCTCCGTCGAAGCAAAAGCAGAAAAGCTCATGCCAGCCGTTGCTAGCGCTGGTAGAAACCAAAAGCGTGGATTCATAAAGTTACTCTGATTATTTTAAATTAAGAATGTTTGTAGCCGCAAAATGGTTGTAGCTAAAGGAATGTAGCTGACTGATTTATATCGTGATTTACGCTCAAACCACTACCAGTAAAACTACATGCATATCCTACCATAAGCATATTTATATACCACATACCATTTGCCATTCGGATAGCACGTTTATCACCACCAACAAAATTGTTTAGATGTCATAAGATTTTTATATTCAAATCACATCACCAACGTTCCAATTTGACGAAATTTACAGCCATTTGAGTTAATTTGTGATCTTTGTTACACTTCTTGCGCAACTTAAACTTTAGAACTCAAATTAATTGGAGGCGGTTTTGTTGTCTTTCTCACTAGAGAAAGGCGTTTATATAAAACGTAGCAATTGTATTTATGGAAAATGCATTAAAAAAATATAGTATCGAAACGACTGACTATCAGGTTGGACAGGACAACGTCCAGAAGTGGGGTTTCGATATTCATAATCCTGTTTTTGGTATTAGTGCTGGTCTGGTTATTCTCAGCCTAATTTCTCTTCTTGTTCTTGACCCATCAACCGCACGAGACGCTCTCAACGGTCTTAGAAACGGTATCATCGAAGACTTTGACGTCTTCTTCATGTGGTCGACCAACTTCTTTTTATTCTTCGCGGTAGCTTTGCTTTTCTCTCCGTTAGGTAAAGTTCGTATTGGTGGTAAAGACGCCGTTGCGGAGCACTCCACTCTTTCTTGGCTATCAATGCTGTTTGCTGCTGGTATGGGTATCGGTCTACTGTTTTGGAGTGTCGCCGAACCAACGGCATACTTTACTGACTGGTGGGGAACGCCACTGAACGCAGAACCATATAGCGCAGAAGCTAAATCACTAGCGATGGGCGCTACATTGTTCCATTGGGGCATTCATGGTTGGGGTATTTACGCGATTGTCGCATTATCGCTAGCGTTCTTTGCGTACAACAAAGGCCTTCCGCTATCACTACGCGCTGCGTTCTACCCAATTTTTGGTGACCGTGCTTGGGGCTGGTTAGGGCATGTGATTGATATCCTTGCAGTACTGTCGACTTTGTTCGGCCTAGCAACTTCGCTTGGTTTAGGTGCACAGCAGGCAACCAGTGGTATCAACCATGTGTTTGGGCTAGATGGCGGTATTGGTATGCAAATGGTAGTGATCGCGTTTGTTACCTTTATTGCCGTACTATCCGTTATTCGTGGTATCGACGGCGGCGTTAAGCTACTAAGTAACATCAACATGATCGTCGCTTTTGCCCTGTTAATTTTTGTTACCTACATCAGCTTCGATACAGCAGTTAAATCACTGTGGGATACGACGCTGGCTTATGCACAAAACATCATTCCGTTGAGTAACCCTCACGGCCGTGAAGACAGAACATGGATGCACGGTTGGACGGTATTTTACTGGGCTTGGTGGATCTCGTGGTCGCCATTCGTCGGAATGTTCATTGCACGTGTATCAAAAGGCCGTACCGTACGTGAGTTCCTGTTCGCTGTGATCGTGATTCCTACTACAGTCACGTTAATCTGGATGTCAGTATTTGGTGGTATCGCACTGGATCAGGTCGTGAACAAAGTTGGTGAGTTGGGTGCAAATGGTCTGACTGATATTTCGTTGACCTTATTCCATGTGTATGACGCGCTACCATACAGTTCGGTAATTTCGGTTCTATCGATCATGTTGATCTTAGTCTTCTTTATCACCTCGTCAGACTCTGGTTCACTGGTTATCGATAGTATTACCGCAGGCGGTAAGATTGATGCACCCGTACCACAGCGTATTTTCTGGGCGTGTATTGAAGGTGCTATCGCAGCGGTAATGTTGTTTGTCGGGGGCAAAGAAGCGCTACAAGCACTGCAATCTGGCGTAGTTGCAACCGCACTGCCGTTTACCTTTGTGTTGCTGCTGATGTGTATCAGCTTGGTCAAAGGGCTACGATCCGAGCTACCAGCTTATCAACACTAACCACAAAACTAACAAAACACCGAACGAAATCGTTCGGTGTTTTTCTTTATCCCTGACGATCAGCACGTCTCGTTGAGAACACGTTGCCCATCACTCGGTACGCATATCGTCAAACACGACAAAAGGTGAGAAAAACGTGCGTCAGAGTCCGCCTAACCTCGTTGACCTCACTGAATTTAGCGCTGAAAATTCATACAATAATCACTTGTATAAACAGTGAAGAATTTTTTGATGGGAAACGCACTTTCAAAGGAATGGAAATCGGTCAAATACGTCCTGACTGACGTTGATGACACTCTGACTTGGCACGGAAAGCTACCGCCAGAAACGCTGCTCGCATTAGCCAAACTCCAGCAACACGATATTCAAGTTATCGCCGTCACGGGGGCATGTGCGGGTTGGTGCGATCACATCGCGCAGCTTTGGCCAGTCAATGCGGTATTAGGTGAAAACGGCGCATTTATCATGGAAAAAGGCGCATCAGGACTAACACTCAAATCCAGTGTCGACCTTGCATTTATGCGTCAGCAGCAAGAGAAGCTCAAAACGTCTGTCGAATCGATTCTTGAACACTACCCCGACGTCGACCTGACATTGGATCAAGCCTATCGCCTGTGTGAAGTGGCGATTGATATCGGTCAGAACCGTGCGCCACTGGCGAGCGATATCGTCCAAGCCATTGTCAGCCAGATCCATGAGTTAGGCGCGCACGCCACCGCCAGTTCAATCCACATTAATGCTTGGTACGGCGAGCATTCAAAGAAACTGACTTCGCTTAGCTATCTGGCAGAGAAAGGCTTATCGCAACAACAAATACTGACGCAATGTTGTTACGTTGGCGACTCGCTCAACGACCAACAAATGTTTGAGACACTCCCGCTAACCATCGGGGTTAAGAACATTGAGAACTATTGGCAGCAGTTACAACACAAGCCCTCACTGGTAATGACTCAACCTGGCGGCTATGGATTTGCAGAATTTGTCGATCAGCTTATCGCCCTTAAGCACGGCGAATAAGATCAACTTTACCGAGACTAAAATAATAATTCCCGACTACGATGGAACTCGCAGTCGGGAATAACAGAACTTAACCTAAGGACTCAAGAAAGGAAAAGTTCCGATTCTTAAAACGATTTAAATAAGCTTCTTACGGATATGTACGACGAGCGCTTCAGCAACGATCACCACCGCAAAGATACTGACCAGTACCATCGACACTTTCTGCCACTCGAATAGGTTTTGCGCGTCGTTGAGCACCACACCGATACCGCCCGCGCCCACCAGACCTAATACCGCTGACTCACGTACGTTGATGTCCCAACGGAACAACACAATAGAGTAAAACGCTGGCATCACTTGTGGCCAGTAACCTTTCAATAGAATGCTTGCCCAAGAAGCCCCCGTTGCTCTCAGCGCTTCGATTGTTCCCATGTTCGCCTCGGCGATGGCTTCTGCAAGCAGTTTACCGACGAAGCCGACACTGCGCACCGCGATAGCCATGATCCCCGCCAATACACCCGGTCCAAACAGCGCGATAAACAATAGCGCCCAAACCAGTGAGTTAACCGAACGCGATGACACCAAGAAGAATTGAGCAATCCAGTTTAAGGTTTTGCTTGGAGTAATGTTTGGCGCATTCAGCAATGCCAGAGGAATCGCGAATACCAGTGTAAACAGCGTCCCTAACGTCGCAATGTGCAAGGTCTCAATCAGCGCTTCGTGAATAGTTTCAGGGTAGAAAGCGTAATCCATCGGCACCATACGCTGGAACATATCTGCAAACTGAGCCGGCGCGTCATACAGGAACTCTGGGATCACCTCCACCGTTTGCCAAGACCAAACGATCGCAGAGACCATACACAAGTACACCGCGTAGCGAGCCATGCGTTCACTAAAAGTAAATCGCTGCCATTCTTTATCAATTGAAGCTGTCGTCATCAGAAGATTCTCCTTACTACATTAGACAAAAACTCCCCGACCAGAATCAGCGCAATAATGGTGATCAAAATCGCCGCGACAAAGTCGTAGTCGAAACGTTGGAAAGCTGAAAACAAAGTCCCGCCCAAACCACCAGCCCCCACGATACCCACCATGGTTGAGTTGCGAAGGTTCGAATCAAGCTGGTAGCTGGCGAAACCAATGAAACGAGTAAATACCTGAGGCATGACAGCATAAAGGATGACGCTGACAAAACTTGCGCCGGTGGCACGAATCGCTTCGACAGGTTTAAATGAGATCTCTTCAATTGCCTCGGCAAACAGCTTGGCGATAAAGCCAATCGACGCAAAAATCAGCGTCAATATCCCTGCTAAAGCACCAAAGCCAACCGCTTTTACAAACAAAATCGCGATGATCACAGGGTGGAACGAACGGCATAAAGCGATAAAACCACGTACGGGCGTTGAGATAATCGACGGCATCATGTTTCGAGCCGCGAGCAATCCCAAGAACAGCGAAATGACGATACCGAAAAAGCTCGAAATAATCGCGATCTGCAAACTTTCCGCCAAACCTCCTAGCAGCAGATTAGTGCGCGAAAAATCCGGCGGGAACATGCGCGCCAGTAAGCGCTCGCTTTCCACCAAACCGATCATTAAACGATCAAACGTCAGCCCAAGCGTCCATACGCTGTAAAACAGATATACGATGACTGCCGCAAAACCGATTCGAGTCGCCCATGAGGCTTTGAACGGGTTTTCTACCTTGCCATCGGCAGTTAATCCAGCCATGACTCACCCCCGTAGATGATCTTAAGATCGTGTTCGGTAATGCCTTGCGGACTGCCGTCATAATGTACTTTACCGTTACACATCCCAATAATGCGGGTGGCAAAACGCTTGGCGAGATTCACGTCATGGATGTTGACCAGAACCGGGATTTGCTTCTGTTCCGCAAACGTCTCCATCAGTTCCATGATTTCTACTGCGGTTTTCGGATCGAGTGACGAGGTCGGTTCATCCGCCAACAAAATATATGGGTCTTGCATCACCGCGCGAGCAATACCGACACGCTGCCTCTGACCACCCGACAAGCTGTCTGCACGCTGATTGGCAAAATCTTGTAGGCCAACGAACTCTAGCAGTTCAAAGGCTTTCTTCAGGTCTTTTTGCGAGTAGTTTCGACGCCATGCATTCCAAGCGCTCATGTAACCTAAGCGACCGCTGAGTACGTTTTCGATCACCGTTAAACGCTCAACTAAGTTGTACTCTTGGAAAACCATACCAATGTGGCGACGTTGCTTGCGCAGAGCTTGACCTTGCAGTTTCGTCAGGTCTTCGCCTTCAAAAATGATCTCACCGCCGCTTGGGTCGTTAAGGCGGTTGATACAACGCAGTAAGGTACTCTTACCTGTACCTGAAGGGCCAATGATGGCGATGATGCCCGGCTTATCAATGTTGATATCAATGCCTTTAAGGATTGGCTTGCCTGCCACGTACTCATGAAATAGGTTGTTGATCTTTATTCCGTCATAGCTTGCTACGGCCATACAGCTGTTCCTTGTAATAAATTGGGGGTGTACAGTGCCCTACTCGTGAGAGCACTGTACGAATTGACGTTGAAAGTTAAGTTGGGATTACTGGCTTTTCGCTTGCTTAGCGAGCTCTGCGGCTTTTTGCTTCGCGCGCTTAGCGGCGTCTTTCTCAGCCAGCTTTTTCAAGCCTGCTTTGGTGTAAGCGGTGCCCGTTGCGTGTGCGATATCTCGGATAACCGCCCAGTCTTCTTTGTAGGTAATTGGCGAGAATCGATCTGCGCCTTTAAATGCTGCACTCATTTCCGGTGTAAATCGGTAGCTAAAGAACGCTTCGTTGATCTTGTCGACCAGTTCAGGTTTTAGGTTGTAAGCGTAACCAAACGCAGAAGTTGGGAAACGTGGACTACGGTAGATAATTTTTAGATCTGCGCCATCAACACGACCCGCTGCGACCATACGATCATATACATCCGATGCAACAGGCGCCGCATCGTAGTCACCGTTGTAAACACCAAGGATTGATTGGTCATGTTTACCGGAATACAGCACTTTGTAATCTTCGTCCGGAACGAGTCCCTCAGCTGGGAATAGAGCGCGCGGCGCAAGGTTGCCAGAGTTGGATGATGCAGAAGTGTGGGCAACACGTTTACCTTTTAAGTCCGCCATTGATTCAATGCCGCTGTCTTTGCGCACAATAGTGATCAGGTTGTAGCCTTGAAAGCCTTTCTCATCGCCTTTTACTGCGATTGGTACGTAACCCGCTAGGTTAACCGCATAGCCTGTTGGTCCGGTTGAGAAACCCGCCACGTGCAGACGACCAGAGCGCATTGCTTCTACTTGAGCCGAGTTCGAATGCACTGTGTAGTAAATCACTTTCTTGCCAGTGACTTTGCTCAGGTGCGCTTGGAAGTCAGCAAACGCATCTTTGTAGAGCGCCGGGTCTTCCACTGGCGTATAGGTAAAGACGAGAGTACTCGGGTCGATCCATTCCGCCGAGTCTTTTGGTGCATCCGCGACTAAATCGTTGTTCTCGTCGCAGTAGCGCTCGTCCAAAACACCACGGTTCGCACAGTCATTAGCCAGTACAACTGAAGGCAGCAGCAAAGAGCCAGCGATTAACAATCCTTTTACACTGTTTTTCATATTAGAACCTTACATTCACGTTATTGTATTATTCGCTTTTGTTATTGCAGATGCTGTGCCAATTTTTATTTTATTATAATTCAATAACTTAATAACACCTCAGATATACCCATTTAGATTTGGGTCATTTGTGTCCTGCGCAATTTTATCGGTTTGGGTCATTTTTGTCCTACTCAAATTTAAGGTATAAAAAAGGGCCTTTCGGCCCTTTAGCAATCACGTTTTATCAGACTTAAATGTCCATACAGTTCGCGTAGTAAGTGACGGTTGACGGCCAATCACTGAACACACCAAGAACACCAACATCTTGCGCTAACACATCAAGCACTTTCATCATGTCACCGTCTTGGTCAATTTGCTCGCTCACGCTTTGGTAGTACCAACCACCGCCTTGCGACAGCGGGCCAGAACGCTCAAGTGTCCACGCGATAATGTCGAGGTCAGCTTGTTTAGCTAACTTTGCGTAGTCTGACGGAACAATTTTCTTATCGTTATCCAGCGCCAACAACGCGTAGAGCGGTGGAGCGATGATGTTCACGCCGGCATCAGATAGCGCTTTCATGTTGTCCAATGTTGCAACAAAACCTTCTTGCTCGTACATACGGTCATCAAGATAAACCGCTTGCTTACCAAACGCAGGTGTTTTGTTGATCCAGTATTTAACGTCATCTAGGTTGAAAGATTGCACATACGCGTCTTTGGCACTAAAGCCCGCTTGCTTCAGTTCATCTACCAGTTTCTGCGCGTACATCTCTTGGCTAAAGCCGTTGAATGGCATCTCAACTGCAGCAGCTTTGAGCTCTGGCGTCACTTTCACGCCGTACTTCTTAAACAGCTCCGCACTCTCTGCGTGTGTCATCAAAGTACCAGTTTGTGAATAAAGATCAGTACGCCAGCCCGGTGTGCCTTGCATGTACTCTTCAACCGTTGTTGCTTTCGGGTTTGCGCCGTCCATCTTACCTTTTAGCGTCTTAAACTCCGCCAAAGTGAAGTCTGAGGTGCGACACTCTGCTTGCGCATCTTCACCTGTTGCTGGGTTCGCTGGTTTGAAAGGAACGGTACACTTCTTCGCGAGATCAGGGTGCGCCAAAACATCAGTGGTGGTGTGTAGGTCACTTTGCGAGTGGCGACATACCAACTGTTTATCTTTGGTAAACGTCACGTCACACTCCAATACACCTGCACCCATCGCGATTGCCGCTAGGTAAGACTCTTTAGTGTGCTCAGGGAACTGCATCGCAGCGCCGCGGTGGCCGATAGAAAAGTCGGTACGACGAAAAGGACCGGCACTGCAGCTTTGAAGTTTGTTTTTTAGTTCACCATCTTCCATGTCATTAACCAGATACAGAGGTCGTGGTCCAACTTGCGCAGGCTCATTCCCTGCCATAGCCAGTGAGCTGACGCCTAACAATAGAGCGATACTACTCGTTAAGATTTGCTTCATCGGTTTCTCCTTGCAGCAAAATTGTTTTATTTGACTATTTGCGCCCGTTACTAAAACACCCCCACATTTCAGTTTGATAACAGTGTCGGATGTTTTATTCCTGTAACCGAGCAACCTCACAATTAGCAGACTCTATGCCAAGAAAAATAATCAATAATTTCAAGGAGATAAAAAACAAAAACTCGCGCCCCACTACGCTTGGGTCATTTGTGTCTCAAGGTTGATTGTGCTGACTGGTTTCTCGACTCGGCTTAAAACTCTCTTTATCCAATTGGTGCTTTTTCATTTTACGATACAGCGTCTTACGTGGCAGATTCAAACGCAATGACACCTCATTAATGTTACCCGCCATCTCAATCAAAGCCTCGGTCAACACGTTCCGCTCGTATTGCTCCATTTGCTGTTCAAAAGCAAAAGGTTGCTGCGATGAATAACTCTCTTCGCCTGATGTTGCAGGAGTTTGCAGATCAAAGCCATCACCAACGATACCGAGTACAAAGCGATCCGCGACGTTACGCAATTCACGCACGTTACCCGGCCAGTCGTGGCGGCACAACTGCTGGATCTGCTCAGCGTACAGGCTGGACGGACGGGTTTTGTATTTCTGACTGGCTTGCACCACAAAGTGCCTAAACAGCGCTTGAATATCTTCTTTTCTCTGTCTTAATGGTGGAAGGTTCAGGCTGGCAATGTTCAGTCGATAAAACAGATCGGCACGAAACTCACCGCGTTCACTCAACTTGGCTAGGTCGGCTTTACTCGCCGCAACCACGACAATATCAACCGGAATCAGAGTATTCCCACCAACACGCTCAATCACCCGCTCTTGGATCACACGAAGTAGCTTAATTTGTACCGCGATGGGCATGCTTTCGATTTCATCGAGAAACAAAGTACCGCCGTGCGCCTGTTCAATTTTGCCGATGCGCTTTTTGTTTGCGCTGGTAAAAGAGCCCGCTTCGTGGCCAAACAACTCACTCTCAATAATGCTCTCGGTCATACCACCACAGTTGATGGCCACAAACGGTTTGTCTTTACGGTCGCTGTATTGATGAAGCGCGCGAGCAATCACCTCTTTACCCGTTCCCGTCTCACCATTGATGATGGTATCGACGCCCGTGCGAGATAGCGCAAGCACCTGATTGCGAATCCGCTCCATCGCTTGCGATTCACCAATCACAACCGATTCAATCGGCAGGTCTTCGGCGTCATTGAGATCCGGCTGCGCCTGAATATGTTCAATCGCTAAGTTAAGCTTTTCGATCACTTCATCGCTGTCGAGTGGCTTTTCGATAAAGTCGAATGCGCCCTGCTTCATCGCTTCTATCGCCATTGGGATATCACCGTGACCACTCATCAGAATCACTTCACAACCTGGCGCGCGATTTTGCACCGCATCCAGCAACATTAAGCCATCCATTTCTGGCATTCTCACATCGCACAACACGACGTTTTTTGCGCTTGGCGAAAGACACTTCAGCCCCAGTTTGGGATCGGTAAAGTAAGTGACGTTAAAACCCTCTAGTTCCAGCATCTCACTCACCGCTTCCACTACATCCACTTCATCGTCTATCAGCGTGACGTGCTTTTCCATGTTCATGAGTTCTCGCCTTGTTTTAGTTGTACTTTAAACTCTGTGCCTTGCTTTGGCTGTGATGACACCTTAATCGAGCCACCAAAATCTTTAATGATGTTAAACGCGATCGACAGCCCGAGCCCAAGCCCTTTGCCGACTTCTTTGCGGGTGTAAAACGGGTCAAAGATATGCGGAAGATCATCTTCAGCGATTCCTTTACCATTATCTTTCACCGAAATCGTAATATCGTTCAGGTGGTGCTCAATACGTACCACGATGAGTGGGTTGTCTTTATCACTCACCGCGTCCACTGCGTTGCTTAACAGGTTCACCAATACCTGCTCAAGTCGAATTGCATTCGCGCGCACCATTTCATCTGCGGGAATGCTGCACTCGAGTTTGATCGGTATTTCGCGGTTAGCAAACAACTCGATTGCATCACTGACCACGGGTAATACTCGCGTGGCTGAAACTTTGCCGTCGCTTTTGCGCGAAAACGCTTTCAAGTGATGGGTTAACGCAGCCACCTTTTCCAATAACTGCTCGATCTTTTGTAAGTTGATCACCGCTTTGTCGGCACGTTGCTGCTCAAGCCATTTCTGCGCACTCCTGACGTGGCTATTGACTGCGGTGAGCGGCTGATTGATCTCGTGTGTGATGCCAACGCTGAGCTGACCAAGCGCCGCGAGCTTACCCGCTTGCACTAACTCGTCTTGCGTGACGCGTAAACGTTCCTCCGCGAGTCGGCGCTCTTCCACTTCCGCTTCCAGTTTTTGGTTGGTCTGCTTGACCACTTTCGCCGTGGCTTGGAACACTTGCAGCGACTTGGCCATTTGCGTGACTTCATCGTTACCTTTTACGGCGATCTTGGTATCGAGGTGACCAGTTGAAATCGCGAACATGTCGTCTTTCAATTGCAGCAAACGCTCAAGAATGTTCTTGCGCACGTAGAACCAAGCGATCGCCGCCGCCGCGAGCAAACTGAATATGGATAACGCGAGCGAAAGCGTGCGGTTGGACGTCAGAGAGCGCTGCGCTCTGACGATGGAAGCGTCAATTTCTAAATTCACTTTCGAGGTATTGCCTTCAATCTGGATCGAAAGCTGGTTGAGATATTCTCGGCTATTTTGCAGAAAGTACTCTTGTTGATAATGATGCTCTAGGGCTTGGTTTTTAAGCTGATAAAGCTTGCTGGAACGAGAGGCAAGGGTGTAAATCACCGATAGCTTTTCATCCAGCTCTGGACGCAGTTCCGATACGCCACTCGCCTGCCACAACCCTCGCCATTCCAGCCCGACTTGCTCAAGGCGGTAGCTGGTGTAGTCCAACTCATTGAAACTACTATCGTTGTAAAGCTTTTCCACCAAGCCAAGTTGATAATAAAGCAGTGCTTTCAGCTGGCTGTATTGAATTTTTTCTTTCTGCTCAGAGGGCAATAGGTCCAGCTCATCACTCACTTGTTGCAACAGTGGGTAAAAGCCTTCAAGCAAGTTTCTTAACTCTTGGTTGAGTTGGCGAGACTCTTCTCCGCTTTGATACAACAGACTTAGGCTGTTACTCACCTGAGCGATGATGTCTTTGAAATAAGCGTAGTATTCCGGAAAGCTCCCCATAATATCGGTCATCTGTTGGATGTTACTTTCGATACTTTGGATCGCCTGACGACGTTCTAAATTAGAGTCCGCTTCGGTCAAAGTGGAGGAGTCGGTGATCACCAAACGCACCATGTCATTCAGCCGCGCTGCTTGCTCTAAAGCAGGAATATCTTTTTCCTTTAGCTCGACCAGCGCTTGGTCAAGTCGGTTGAAGGTGAAGGTCGAGAACAGCGCCAGCAACAGAGTGGTCATCGAAAGAATCGCCAGTGCGAGGCCAAGACGCAACTCAATCCCCTTCCATCTAAGCCAGCGTGTGGACGGTGAGAAAGTCGAGTTTGTCGTTTCTGTTTGATTCATCGGGTGGCGGGTCAGCTGATTCACAACACAATCTCCTTTTGCTCAGCGCGCACGTTGTCTACCTGTTTGGGATAGATGTGTACCAAATAGGAGCCTTTAACAATATTAATAAAACATCACTACATTTTATTAATAAAGATGACAATGCTTATTTTGTGCATCAGATACGAAGAAAGTCTCTAAACCGATACCTTAATCAAACTTAAATACCAACCACTCCCTATCTGGGATGAGAAGATGTTTTCACGCCTTCGAACAAGCGCAAGATGGGTCAAAATTGCTCAACGTGAAAGAACATTATGTTGTATCATATCGGCTCATTTTGTTAATTATTTTGCGCACATGCCTTCTACGTTTGCTTCAGGGATCCCGGTTGGGGTCAGATATATGATTTTGTCTGCCATGGGATTTGCCCTAATGTCAACGTGCGTAAAATACGTCAGCACATACGGCATTCCGGTATTTGAAATCGTCGCCGCAAGGGCGTTGGTCTCTTTGATCCTCAGTTATCTGGATGTGAAGCGAAAACGAATCTCTATTTGGGGCAACAACAAACCGCTTCTGTTTTTGCGAGGCGCGGTCGGCACTTTCGCACTGATGTGCGTTTACTATTCGGTAACGACTCTACCACTCGCCGAAGCTACGATTCTTCAATATGTTCATCCGGTGTTCACTGCGCTGTTGGGCTTGCTGTTTCTTAAAGAGCGTATACAAACGCCGACGGTGATGTGTATCGCGCTATGTTTACTTGGGCTTCTCGTGATGGTGCAACCGACGCTAGACGGTAATCAGGTGAACGAATTGCCGCTGTTCAGCGTTGCCACCGCACTATTAGGTGCCTTCGGCAGCTCTATTGCTTATGTCGTGGTTCGTAAACTGAGCCAAACGGAAGACAGTTCGGTGATCATTTTTTACTTCCCGCTGGTTGCATTGCCGATTTCATTGCTGCTGATTTGGGACAACTTCGTCTGGCCAAGTCTGTTTCTGACCATGATGCTGATTCTGGTCGGCATCTTTACCCAAGTCGGCCAATATGGTTTAACTAAAGCGATGCAAACACAAGCTGCTGGGCAGGCATCTGCGTACTCTTATGTGCAGATCGTCTTCTCGACTTTGATTGGCGTGTGGCTGTTTAACGAGGTCCCTTCAATCTGGACATACATTGGCGGTTCATTGATTGTTACCGGCGCATTGATTAACGTATTTGGTAAACAAGTTGTCAGACGTGCCAAAGTGCACGAATAGGTATGCCGAATCCGGCGTGGCATAAAGTGAAAGCAAGAGCTGTAGAGATGATGGAAAATCAGTCAAACAAGATTGCACAACTCGAACAAACTATCGAACAGTTGAAGAAAGAAAATCAACGTCTCGAAGAAAAGCTCAACGCCGCGTTAGACGGAACTGGATTGTGCCTGTGGGAACAACACGTCCCAACGGGCAAACTCACCATCTTCAATATGGAATGGGGCAAGATGCTGGGGTTTCAACCACACGAGTTAGAAGCCAACGTTGAAACCTGGAAAAGCAAATTACACCCAGACGATTATGAGCTTGCGGTCGGTGCGTTTGAATCTCATCTCAACGGAGAAACCGAGGCGTATCAGGTCGTACACCGTATGATCCACAAAGACGGTAGCCACAGCTGGGTGTCGGACCGCGGACGAATCGTCGAGTACACACTTGATGGCGAACCGTTGCGCATTATGGGAACGCACATCGACATCACCAATGAAAAACGCTACGAGCTTGAGTTGGCCAAGCTTGCCACACAAGATCCACTCACTGGATTGATGAACCGCCAAGCGCTGAAATCGGCGTTTGACGAGCGCCCAACGCTCTCGCCGCAAGACTCATCGGCTTTGATCTTTATCGATGTGGATGATTTTAAGAAAGTAAACGACCACCTTGGACACAAAGCGGGCGATCAGGTGCTGGTTTATATTGCCGATTGGATGAGAAAACTCGCTCCTCAAAAAGCCAAAATTGCCCGTATGGGTGGCGACGAGTTCGTGATTTTCTGCCCGCACTACCACGTAGACATGGTCCAGCAGTTTGCCGATAACTTATTGAGCCAAGCCTACCAACCTATTCGCCTTGAAAACGGTGAAGCTAACATCGGCTTTAGTATCGGTGTCTGCCAGTTCAGCGGCGCATATCAAGACTTCGAAAAGCTCTACGAGCACGCTGACCAAGCGATGTATCAAGTAAAACGCAGCGGCAAAAACGGCGTCTCGTTTGTGTCGATTTAACCCAGTGCTCAGCACTAATTCAGCCCGATGCCTTACTGCCTTGCCAATCGCATCGAGCGACTTTTACGCCATTTTGGAATAATCACACAACCCACATTCGCGCCGATAATCAAGGCTAAGCCCAACATTTGAAACGTGTTATAGCTTTCATCAAAAAACATCAACTGCCACAACGCGGTAAAGATTAAGTTAGTGAAAATAAGTGGCGCAAGCTGTGAGCCAGATTCCGCCAACTTATACGCTTTAGAACGAAAAACCTGAGTGTTAATAATCAACATCGCAAGTGCCAAAACGGTCACGACCAATACCCAAACACTCACGTCACCAAGCTCATACAAGGCGTCTTGTTGTGCTGCACTGATTGCAACTAGCGGAACGATCAACACAGAGGCAAACAAGAATGTCCAGAAGTTAATTGCCCAAGCACTGAGCTTACTCTGGCTAATGCGATACAAGCTCAACTGCGAACCTGCGTTAAACAAACCAGCCACTAAACCGAGCAATAGCTCAGGGCGAAACTCTATCCCCGATACATCCCCCGCCAGCATCACAACACCGGTGAAGGTCACAATCAGTCCCACTAATTTGATTCGGCTCAGCGCGACAGAAAAGATTAACTTTTCTAACAATGGAATAAACAAAGGACCAGTACTAAAAAGCACCACACTCTCCACAAGGGATAAGCGCTGTAAAGAATAGATAAAACACACCTGACAGGCCGCTATACACAGCGCACGTACCCCAATTGACACCGTTTCTCGTCTATTCGGCAGCGTCCATCTCTGACCGACTAATAAGATCACGATGAGCAGTGTCGGCACGATAAATCTAAGGAGACTGAACAAACTGGTTTCTAAGTGCTGACCAAGAAACTTGGAAAAAAGTCCAGTTAATGACAAACTGAACGTTGACGATAACATGAACAATATTGGGTACAACTGGTTTGGCATAACTCCTCCCTTTTGACGCTAAGTTTAGGAGTGTGCTAGGTGAATTAAAAACGATTAATATTTACAGATTACGTAAGAAAAACTTACAGATGAAAAAACTTGCTTCACTGAAATCGATCTATTCTTTTGTCGCCGTAGCCGAGACTGGCAGCATGACAGACGCCGCAAAAGTGCTTAGCGTCAGTCACTCGGCGGTCAGTCAGGCGATCAAATCCCTAGAACATCAGCTCGGTCAGCCCTTGTTTCAACGAGTTGGGCGTGCAGTGGTCTTGAATGCGGCAGGTAGAAAATATTACAAGCAAGTCGCTCCTGCATTAGCGCAGATCGTCGAGGCGACGCAGCAATTGATCGGCGCACAACAAAGTCATCGCCTCACCCTCAATATGGTCAACTCACTGGCAATGCATTGGTGGATCCCACGCGTACACCGCTTTAACCAGTTTGCTCCGCAATTGGATGTCCGAATCTCAAACCTTATCGGTAGCTTTGTGATGGAAAGAGAAGGCGTCGATGTCGCCATCATTCACGGCAAATCAGACGAATGGCAAGACTACTACTGTGAATTGTTGTCTGAAGATGAGCTGGTGATGGTCGCCAGCCCAGAGCTAGTGGATGACAACACGACACCTCAGCAACTGCTAGAGAAGTATCCAGCGATTATTGCCGCCAACGACCGGCGTAAATACGATTGGAAAGTGTGGTGTGAAAGCAATGACTTACCCGTTCCCGACAGCGTCAACAACCTCAGTTTCTCTGCGTCTATTCAAGCAGTGCAAGCCACTATTCAAAGGCTGGGCGTGTTCGTCACACATCGTCAGTTTGTCCGTGATGATGTGAACCAAGGCCTTTTAGTTGAAGTGGGTTCTCCAGTATTAAACCCGTATCAGGACTTCTATTTCGCCTGCCAGCGAGACAAACTCAAAAACGAACACGTCCTGACGCTGAGAAATTGGCTGCGTAGTGAGTTTCGCGTTGCGTAAACGAAAACATCTTTAATTACACAATTTAATTGGTCGCCTTTCCGTCCGCTACCTATACTCAGTGTGGGTCTCATACAGAAGGAGGCTTGTATGACTATTTCAACCCGGCTCGACCACTATATGGCAGAGCACGATATTTCATTTAGAGTAGTACGCCACCGTCCTAGCCACAGTTCACTGCAAAGCGGTGTCACTGCAGGTGTGCCGTTGTCTAACTTGGCAAAAGGCGTAGTGTTAGAAGACCACGAAGGTCGACACATGATGGCTGTACTGCCCGCCAACAACAAGATCAGCTTATCTCGTTTAGACGATGAATTTAGTGCCTCTTACCATCTAGTGAAAGAGCGCGAAATCTATCAAATGTTTACTGATTGCGAACACGGTGCGGTTCCCCCTGTCGGCAGTCCTTATCATATGTCTACGGTATGTGATGAAATGCTCACCCACCTCGACTATATCTATCTTGAAGCAGGTGACCATGAAACCTTGATCCGGCTAGATCAAGACGCGTTTCTCGCACTGATTAACCCGATACGCGTCATTAGGTTTAGTAGTCAGGTTTTTCACTAAGCGCAAAAGGGCTTTTATCGCTGTGCTGGTAAAAGCCTTGTGCGGCCTATTCGTCAAAAACTTGCTCAAGTGTGCCTTGGGTATCCATCCGGAACCTAGCTAAGTCCTGCGCGAGAAACAGTCGGCCGCGATACACTTTTTCCGCTTCACTACGTAGCTGTTCGATGGAGGTATCCGCATTGAGCTCGGCTTGGTACCTTGGGCTAAAGTGAGTTAGCACAAGGTTGTTAATCTGCGTTTTTTCCGCAAATTGTGCCACCAGCTCAGCGTAGCTGTGGCCGTACTCTTTGGCCTGAACTGCCAACTCTTTTGCATACGTTGCTTCATGTACCAACGCATGACAATCACGGCTAAACTCGGTCAGTTTTTCTGGTTCACTATTGTCGCCCGCGATAATGATTCGTCTCGGCGGGTGGGAATAATAGGTAAAATCCCGGCTTTTCAGGACCTTGCCACCAAATACCACATCCTCACCTTTTACCAATTGTCCCCAAATCGGCCCCCTCGGAATGTTGTGCTGGGCGAGTTTTTCAAAATCGAGATAACTCTTAATTGTCGATTCGGTAAATCGGTAAGCGAAGGATGGAACGCGATGCGTAAGCGGAGTGAGATCAATCGTGAACTGGCCGATGGTCACACTTGGTAAGCTTTCGGCATCAATAAACCTTAGCGGATAAGGAAGATAAAGCTGAGTGAATTTTTGCGTTGCTTCAAACCAGTCCTGAATGGCTTTAGGCACAATGATCGTCAACGGCTCAGTACGATGATTCATTGCCGCACTGGCAAGTAAACCGGGTAAGCCATAACAATGGTCGCCGTGGATGTGGGTGATTAAAATCGCCTGCAGATTATTAACCGTTAACGAGCTCTTAAGCAGTTGATGCTGAGTCGCTTCTCCGCAATCAACCAAGAACCAACCTTTCCCTTTACTTTCTTTCAACGCAACCGCAGTGACATTGCGCGTTTTAGTCGGTACACCAGACGAAGTGCCCAAAAAGCAGAGTTCCATGAATCTCCTAGATGGTGTGGTTTCCTACTTATAATCATAACCGATTATCTATTCTATCTAGTAAGAATATTTGGCCGCCATAGGCTTGTGAAAATTAAGTACTACCGCTTTCTTCAAACGACAATTCTGAGCCAACACTTGAACTCATAAAAAATAGCTCAATAACAAAATTAATGACTCCAACATATTGCACAGTTACTTATAACACCGTCGAACAGCGTCAATTTAAGATAACTCACAATTTTATAACTAGACCTTAGTCTTATTAAATAAGTTTGTGCATAACTATTTTTGAACACTTTTTATACAAATTGTTTTTTTGTGATGGTAGCTTATAAGACGGTTCTCACATTATTGAATAATAATATAAACTTTCGTACTAGAAACTAATTACTCTTATTATTAAAAATTATCTTATTTTAAACAGTATTTTATATTGATTTGACTATCACTAACGTTCAAAACACAAACAAACCATGTCAGAGAAATGTCAAATATAAACCATAAATTGTATAAATACTGTTCAGTTAAATTAAATATCGCCTTGAATATTTATGAGTCGACATATAACATTTTTCACAAATTATTTGATACTGGTTCAAAAAAAAGTGTCTACAAAGAAAAGATTTTCTCTATTTTTAGTGACTATTCTAAGTGCTTTACTTCTATCTGGTTGTCAATCAACTAAGCCTAGTTGGTATTCCGAACCTGAAGTAAATAATGCTGAATATCTCTATGCTGTAGCGGAAGCTAGGAATCTATCTCAAGCAAAGAAAATGGCAGTAAATAACCTCAATGAAAACCTTTGGACGCAGGTCAAATCCTCTTCTCATATCAGAGAAACAGTGAGAGAGAAAGACAACGAAGGTTCTTTTAATATTCTGGTTGACAACAAAGTTAATACTAAAACAGAGACACTCACTCTGAATGGTATTGAATTTATGCAAATGGAAGAAAATGATCTCGGCGCCTTTGTTAAAGTTCGAATTAAAAAATCACTTGTAACGCAACAATTGAAGCGTGAACTACAAGATATGAACCTTAAAGCTGAGCATGAAATATCCAATATACGTCATCAAGACAAACTCTTGTGGTGGCTAAAAAATAGAACCGCATATCAACTTAAGCATGACGCTGCGGTACGTATATCAATGCTTGCTCCATTAGACCCATCTTATATCGCTGATACGAGTTCGATCACTCGTTACACAGAAACGTACCAAAAAGTGAGTAGCGAGCTTTATTTCCGCCTGTCATATGACTCTAGTTCTAAAAAAGCAGCACAATTTCTTGGCGAACAAATATCCGAATTTAATATTGCCACCTCAACCTCAAAGCGTCGCAATCAGACACATACTCTCAACGTTGTTTCAGAGAAACGTAGAAAGAAAATTGCAGGCGCTTATATTTCAACCTTAGTTTCCCAGGTTAAGGTTTCGAATAGTCAGAATAAAACAGTTTCTCGGAGTGAAGTCATCTCTACAGGTAGCTCTGTGACTAGCTATAAATACGCTGATGAAGGGGCAGCTCGCCACTTTGATGATCAAATAAGAGAAAAAGGAATTTGGGTTGCGTTGGGCTTAATCAACTAGTGCCCAGTTCCTAAATAAAAATTAACGAAAAAATATTCGGAGATAAAAATGTTCAAGAAAACAATGTTGGCTAGTGCATTGCTAACAACTTTGTCAGGTTGTACGCGTATGGCAGATGAAGTTTGTACGCCTGATACTCGTGTAGAGATCGAGTCGGCAGAAGTTAAAATTCCTTCAACTGAAGATACAAAAGTGATTGTTCTATCGCCAAATATTTCTTTTCAGGACGAAGCAAAAACAAAACTTATTACGTCAATGCGAAATGAGTTAGAAACTCAAATTTCAAGCTCAGGCGCAGAGCTTGTTGACCGTTCGCTGGCAAATAAGCTTAAGAACGAATTGATTCTTGCAGAACAAAGTGGACGAGTGAGCACTAAAGGTGCATCTGTTGCAGATGTGGCAATTATCACTGAAATCACGGCGTCAGATCTCACTTATTCATTCAAGGAAGCCTACACTCGCGAGACAGACGATGGCATAAAACGTTATCCAGCGGAGTGTGACTTCACCGTGAATGTCAAAGCAATTGCTAAAGTTGTCGCGATTCCGAGCATGAAACTGATCAAACGAATCGAGATGCAAGGTGATGAGAGCATCGATATCGAAGAGCGTCGTTCAGATTGCCCAATTTCAGTTACCCAGTATCAGAGCCTAGCAAGTAAAGCGGCTATGGAAGCGGTTGAGCACACATACGAGCTTAAGCAGATGTTAGCCGCGAGCGCCCCCGTACTAGAGTTGCGTCAATGTGAGCATGGCAGCATGGTCAGATTGAACATGGGAACAAACAAGAAAGTCACACCGGGTGCCGAAGTCCTATTTTCTAAGGGAATGAAGTCTATGGAAGGCGAACTTGAGATCTTCCCGATCGGCACTGGGTATGTTGTAAACAACCAACACAATGCAGTGACAACAAAGTACTCTTGGGTCTCAATCGATGAAGAAACAGCTCTGAAAGTTCAAAAAGGCTCATTAGGTAAAATCGTCCCTGAACAATGTCGTTGGGGCGATATTGAGTGCATGCTGAAATAACTTCGGATAAAGGAAAATAACTAATGAAAAAAGTAATTATTGCGGCGTCACTCATTGCAGCATTAACAGGTTGTCAAAGCACCAACAATTCAACGGTTGAACAAGCACAAAACTTTGCGCCATGCACATTCCCTGATGCTCCAACAGTCGCCGCGCCGGGTTGGATTTGTGACGTGCTGCCAACAGATTTAGCGGCTGGCGCAACGGGTTACTCGAAAAAGAGTGCCGCGGGCATGAGCGTCATGCGTAAGATTGCAACTAATGATGCACGTGTCAATCTCGCAGCCCAGTTTCAAACTGACGTAAACAACCTGTTTCAACAGGCAGTTGAAAGCTCAGTCAATACTTCTGCTACTGATGGCACGAGTATTGTGAACGAGAATGTTCAAGAAACTTTCGAGAACATTACTAAAAATGTGGTTACTCGCAGTTTAACAAACAGCCGTGTCATCGTGAGCCAAGCAAGTCCAACGGGTGGTCTTTACGTATTAGTTGGTATGGATCAAGCAACGTTTGACGCCAACATAAACAAAGTTATTGACGAAGTATCTAGCGAAGATTCTGCGCTCTGGGACAAGTTCAACAACGAGCAAGCTGCAGCTGATTTAGCCAACGCATTCGAAGCTTTAAAAAAATAAACGCGGTTTGATTACGCTCTAAAAGTGATACAGGCCGCCTCTTTGGTGGCCTTTTATCTTTAGACGCTCTAGGAGTGATACATGTATACAAATTTAAGTAAGACAATGCTTGCTGCCGCTATTTCTGTCGTAGTGAGTGTTCCTGCATTTGCGGTCTCAGAGAATCAAATGCAGCAACTAAATAAAGCTGTTGAAAAAGCAAACCAATTGCCGGAAGACAAGAAAAAAGAGTTTCATGCGTACGTAAATACTTATTTGGATCAGTATGAAGCATGGCGCGACGAATATACTCAAAATTTAGATAATCGACGTGCCGAATTAATCAAAATTTGGGGCGAAGGTGAAGTTTCATCACAAACCAAAGAAGTCCAATACTCTGAAAATGACGCCGTAAAGACGACGGTAGATTATGAAACCAACCTTGCAACCATATCGGTTCTTGTTGATGAAGATAGCTCTACCGAGGAAATTCAGGATTTAGTAAAAAGTTTACCTGTAGAGGTTGCAGGTAAGAAAGTTAAGCTCAATCAAATGAAAGCCGAAGACCATGCTGTGCGTTATTCCTTAGAAAAAGAGCAAGCAGAGAAAGACTTCGTCATTCAACAAACTCAACGTCAAATGAATGAGTTAGATGTACAAGCAGAGCGCTTAATTAACTCACACACAGGTATCCCTGACTCTTTCATCTACCAACGTGCCCATAACAAGAAGCTAACGTTATTGGAGCAAGCGCAGCAGCGAATAGCATCACAAACTGAGCTCTATAATGCGATGCGAGCTAAGTACGGCATTGTTGTTGAGCAATCAGAAACACCAGAAATTGTAGATACAGAATTAAAGCCAGACTTGAATACTCAAGCGGTTGTCAATGCTAAACAACCAAAGCAAGAAAAAGCTGAATCAGTTTCCAAGCAAGTAGTTAAAGCGGATGCGAGTTCCACACAAACTAAAATGCCTTTAGCGGCAGCTTCAATCGAAAAGCCTAAGAAAGTTGTCAGTTACAAAGTCAAACTTCCAGAGAATAGCCTAAAAGTACGTGCTAGCCAGTATGCCCCTCTTGCTGAAAAAGAAAGTAAAAACTGGAAGGTGGATGCCGCTCTGATTATGGCAATTATGCATTCAGAATCGGCATTTCGTCCGAATGCAAAATCTCACATCCCAGCGTTTGGCCTGATGCAAGTGGTACCAACAAGCGCGGGCCATGATGTAAATAAGCAAGTGCGCAATATTGACGCACCAATGAAACCTGAAGAATTATATGAACCTGTCATTAACGTTGAAACAGGTACAGCGTATCTGGATATCTTAAACAGCAAATATCTTAGAAAAATTGAGAATGACGAAAGCAGACTTTACTGCGTAATTGCGGCGTACAACACTGGCGCAGGTAACGTTGCTCGAGCATTTAACCAAGATCGCTCAACGAATATTGGTAAAGCTTCAAAAGTGATCAACTCCATGTCGCCTGACGAAGTATATAAACAGCTAATCGCAAGTCTCCCTTACGATGAAACAAAAGGCTACTTGAAGAAAGTAAGCAGCCGTATCGCTCTATACCAATAATTGTGTCCTAAGCACATACATTTGATATGTGCTTTTCTTTCTACTAGATAATTTGAGAGAAACGATGTTTAAGATTTTTGCTCTTTTCTTTATTGCTATTGGAATTTATATCGGTGTCAACTACACGGATGAAATTGAGCAATTAATGGATACCGGTACTTTTGAGCAAGTACAAGAACACGCTGAAGAGGGAAAAGAAGCCCTACTAGATAAAATTGACGAGATTAAGGGTTGATGATGTCTGTATCGCAAATAAATGAAACAGAGAGTATCCAAGCAGAATTACAGGAATTGCAAGACACGCAAGAAGAACTGGTTGAGGCTCAGCAAAACAGTGTGTGGTCAGGAGGTTGGGCTCGCACTATCGGTTTAGCTTCCGTCGTGTCTATCGCATTGGGTGGGTTCAATGACAGCGTTGACGCCATAGAGAAGATCGTTAATTTTGGTTTGTCTCAAATGACAGATATTCCATCGCATAACAAACTAGAAAAAATCTATATCCGCGCGTCTGCTGTGTTACTCGATGAAACCTTTGGAGCACCTGTTTATATTAAACGCTCGTCGACTAACGATGTGATTAAATATTACCAAGATGAAAACTTTATCATATCGGCGATCAGTAGAGACAACGCGATTGTTGCCTATCTTGTTTTCCCAAGTGAAGGTTTTTTACCTGAAACGATCGAGCATGCTGGCGGCATTCAGATGTTCGACAATAACTTTAACGCTATTGAGAGCATAAATGAGATAAGGGCGTCTTTCGCGCGCACCGGTAACTACTACATTGAAGAGAATAACGGCGGAGAATTTGGCTTCTTGTACTCATCAGTTAGTGGTGTTAGTGAGTTTATTTCTCCGTTGAGTCCAGCCAGTCAAAAATCACTATCAGATGTAGCAGATGCTCTAATGCTGGATGAGAATTTGTCAGAATCGGTGCAGTCATTACGCTCGAATACAAAACCTAACTTTTTCGGTTACAGTACGTTAGGGTTAGGTCCACTGGAAGATGCTATTCTATCCAACACCGAATATCGCTTGATCAACAAAATCTAGATTCATTTACTTTGGGTACTCGTGGCCCAAATCTCGATCTACGTGACAAACTGGTCTATGGCTAGCGTGATCATCCAAACTTGGAGCCGCTAAAAACTTTCTAAACCTTATCGCGATACCGAGTCATCACCTCACTTTTGGGGTGATACTCGTTGATCAATTTTTCAAGTAAGCCCTCTGCTTTTAAGCGTTTGAAACTCTCCACCAGAGCATCCACAACTTCGGGAGACGTTTCTTTGCCTGTTACCAGCCACAGCTCTTTGCAAAGCTGTTCTATGCGCATCACTTCGACGAAGTCATTGGGATTAAAGCCGTATTCTTCCATTCGATAATGGAAGCTCGCGGTAACAAGCGGAGCAAAGTCGACCCGTTTAGCTCTTAGCAAACGGATGGCATCTTTACCATAGCTGACGGGGATATTGTTTTTGATGCCGAGCTTTTTCGTTAGCTCTTCAAACGAGCTTGCGGTCTGGGAGCTGAAGCGATAGTCCTTGAGTTCGGTTAGGCTGGTTGCACTAACGTCAGGGCCATCTTTATGACGATAGAGCGCGACTTCATACGGAGAAACCTGGCCTAACCAGATAAATTGTTGTTCGCGATTTGGGGTTCGGGAAATAGAAAAGAACAGACTATTGGGTTGGCTTTGGGTGGTACGGATTGCACGCTTCCAAGGAACAAAATGCACACCTGAGATTTCCATCGGCACCGTTTTAGCCGCGTCAGCGACGACTGCTTCGATAAACTTAACGACATAACCTTCTGGTTCGCCGTCGACTTCAACCTGTAACGGCGGAAATTCTTGGGTATACAGATCCAGCTTGATTGGCACAGCATTTCCCTGCAATGAGAATAACAGCCCAACCAAACCCACCAGCCCACAATTCAATTTTTTGGCTAAACCCAACATACCTGTACAAAGTTAAATGAGAAATCTACTTATTACTATAAGACACATTAGTACTACTTCAATAGCAATAAAATAGAACTATTGAGCGAGTCACGGATAAACAGTCAGTCATTGGGCATGGTTGCAAAACTGAGGTAAATATACTTAGCTCTCTCGCATAAATTAAATAAAATCATGCAATTAGACATTGGCTTAAACTCGTATCTAATCGTATGGTGGAAGGGTTAGAAAGGGAGTTCAACCTGCATCATAACATCACCCTCATACTTATCGTGCCAACGATAGTCAAGACGCATACGCGGTTCACCGATGTTTTTCTTACCAAAGCCAAGACTAAGTTGCAGACCGTGGCTTAATAACCACTCTTCTGGATGCAGATAGGTCAAACGATCTTCCAGTTCACTCGGCACCCACACACCAAGCCCAACATAGCTGGTCGCTAGGCTTTGAGTGAAAATAGGATTGGTGTCGCTTTGCAAAACCCAGTCAGACCAATAGCCGGCTGTCTCTTCGGCTTCTTCTTGATCAAACAAGTAGTAACGAGCTTGGTATTTATCGGCAGAATATTCGATGCCATTGAGGAGGGAGTAACACACACCGCTGTTAGAATGGAACAGCACTGAGTCATTTTGATCGTCAGGAACCTGATACATCTCGCACGAAAGCGCCGATGCAGACATCAACATTAATAGCGGTATCAGTTTAATACGCACCACATTCGCCCCTAAACTGTGTAATCACTCAATAATAACTATTTTCGACCAATTTACGCCAAACTTTAGGTGTTGTTAAATGAGTAATATCATTTTTGGAACGAAGCGCATTCCTGATGTCTGTACTGCGAACCTTGATTTTCTCTGGGCATGCCATCACTGACCAACGTGAAAGGATCTCTTGTGACTTGTAAAACTTAGCAAAATTAAGCAGATTGTCTGGCCCCATCACAAACGTGAGTTCTGATTGAGGGTATTGCGCTTCAAGTGCTTCCAAGACAGCAAAAGTAGTCACACTTTGTTCGGGTTGGTGGAGCTGCTCTTCGATCGTTGAGCGCTCCACATTGGCCAAACCCATATCGCTAATGAACGCATCGACCAATTCGCAACGCAAAGGGTAATCCAACATCTCTTTGCCCCAAGCATGAGCAATACTTGGCAGAAGCAAGACTTTATCGAAATGAGAAAGTGACTCTATTACGCTCTTATGACCAAGACTTGGCGGATTGAAGGCACTACCAAAGACAGCAATTTTGCTCATTTTTTCCCTTAAACGTTAGTGAAAACTGTGATCACAGTTTTCTAATCGATTCATTTAGGTATCATAGGACTCAGTTGTCTTAGGATATCGCCCTTAACTGGATTAGGAAAGGCTATACCCTAAGGCGACTCATCGTTTTGACAGATTTTAAACTATATTGCTTGCAGGAAGGATAGATTATGGAACAGTTGATCCGCGAGGAAATGCGTGTACAACCCTCTATAGACCCACATTTTGAAATCACCCGTCGTGTCGATTTCATCAAACGCAAACTTCTGGAATCCGGCTGCAAAGCTGTTGTGCTTGGCATCAGTGGTGGTGTTGACTCAACCACTTGTGGTCGTTTAGCACAGATGGCCGTTGATCAACTTAATGAAGAACAAGGCGGCGGTTACCAGTTCGTCGCGGTGCGTCTTCCTTATGGCGAACAAAAAGATGAAGACGAAGCACAACTTGCCCTGAGCTTTATTCAGCCAACGCACTCTGTATCGATCAATATTCAGCAAGGTGTAGACGGCATTCACGCGGCAACCAACACCGCACTGGAAGGCACAGGTCTTATTCCACAAGACCCAGCAAAAGTCGATTTTGTAAAAGGTAACGTAAAAGCGCGCGCGCGTATGGTCGCTCAATATGAAGTGGCGGGTTACGTAGGCGGTTTAGTACTGGGTACCGACCACTCCGCGGAAAACATCACGGGGTTCTACACTAAGTTCGGCGATGGCGCGTGCGACCTAGCACCGCTGTTTGGCTTGAACAAACGCCAAGTTCGTCAAGTAGCTGCAACGCTTGGTGCACCAGAACTACTGGTGAAAAAAGTACCAACTGCGGACTTGGAAGAATTGGCACCACAAAAAGCCGATGAAGACGCACTGAGCCTGACTTACGACCAAATTGATGATTTCCTAGAAGGGAAACCTGTGGCAGATGACGTAGTTAAACGTCTAGTCCACATCTACACCATTACTCAGCACAAACGTCAGCCAATCCCAACCATCTACGATTAATCGATGTAGATTAAAAGGCTTATTCACATATATGAATAAGCCTTTATGCAAACATGCTAATAGCAACGTAATCACGCCTTACACTTTCTTACAACGTAAGACTAAGCCGCCAAAATTTGACCGTTTTTTGTTAATTCCTCTATAGATACTTACCATTGTTTTTACTAGAATAGCCGATTGGATTCTCATTCCAATCCAATTAACGACTCAGATAATAACTTTGTTCGTCATCTTAAGTTCTATCGTTTTGGTTTCTTCAACGATTAAAGTATTTGAATATGGATCAAGATAAATTCACTAATATTTATCGCTTGCCGACTGCGATTCAAATCCGCATCGGTAAATGGCAACAGACATTTAATGGCACTTCTGATCTTGTTATGCATCAGGCGATTTCTGTCCGCAATCAACAATACCGTAAGGCTGATTTTCTGCCGACGGGTTGGTGCGTCAAGTTCTTTGATAAAAACGATATTTCGATTACCCATCACGGTAAGTATATCCAGACTGCGATGCGCACCATGATTGACAGAAAGGTGTCGTACAAACGTATTTACCTATCTCGATTGCCGCTGGAACAAGCCGAACCTGCGCTTATTGCGTTTAAGAAAGAGTGGATCAGCCAGCACAATCGTGTGGCTAAGAAATACAATCAAATTAAGAAGAAACAGTTTATTCGCCTGGCGATGGAAGAACTAGAGACTCTTTATCCAGCGATCACCAAAGAAGAGTTTGACACCAAACTGTGGAATAAACTGGTGATGTCCGAACTCGGCAATCCGAAGAAATTCGACAACCCTTACTTTGTTAAAAAAGCAACGGTTTAAAGCAAACCGTTGCGTTGCAACCCGCGTCTAACGCTGGTGCACATCTTGCCAAAGCGGCGTATCTCATCAAACTGTGGCGTAATGCCGCGATCCATTGCCGATTCCCAATAACTCAACTCTGAGTCCACCATTTCAAGTAGCTTCTTTGGACATCCGGTGCAATTACCTTTGGTACCGCAAATGAAGGTTTCTGGCGCGTAGAGAGGAAGTGTTGTTTTAACTTGTTCGATGATCGAACGCATCGCAGTAACGCGATCAGGTTTGAGGTTTGCGCTCATAATAACCTTGTGGAGCATAGGTGTAACAGAGCGCAAATTATAGGTATTGGCGATGAAAAGCCAATACCTAGAGAGAGTAAATTTATTGCCTCATCAAGGTCTGAGGCAATTTATGCATCAGTAGTACTCAATACCCTCGCCTTGCTTGATTAACGTGCCTGCTTCATTGCAGATCACTTTATCAAGCTCAAATAGCGAACCGATTGCTGCATCACCACGACCCGATTCTACGAATTTGCATACCGCGTCGACTTTTGGTCCCATAGAGCCCGCAGGGAAAGAGAATTCAGACAAGCCTTTTGGCGTTGCCACTTTCATTTCTGCTTGATCTGGTTTGCCGTAGTTGCGGTAGATTGAGCCGTCAGTCAGAATTACAAACAAGTCGGCGTTAATCTTCTCTGCCAATAGTTCTGCAGTTAAGTCTTTGTCGATAACACACTCTACGCCCACACTACGGCCCTGCTCGATGCAAACAGGCACACCACCACCACCGCACGCAATCACTACGTTACCAGCAGTCAGTAGAGTTTCTACCTGAGGCACTTCAACAATGTCTTGCGGCATTGGCGATGGCACCACGCGGCGGTAGTACTCACCATCCGCTTTAAACACTTTATCGCTCACTGCCATCATTTCTTTGGCTTTCGCTTCACTGTATACCGGGCCAACAAACTTAGTTGGATTAGCAAATGCAGGATCGCTCTTGCTCACTTGGGTTTGTGTCACCAAAGTTGCAATGTTTAAGCTCGCATCGCAGTTTCTCAGCTCTTGCTGCAGCATATAACCGACCATACCGCAGGTTTGAGAGCCCAAAACGTCCATTGGGTAAGGCGTCGTTTCAGGTGAGTACTCTTGATAAGCGGCATTTTGTTCCATCAACAGACCAACTTGCGGACCATTGCCATGTACAATCACAACTTCATGTTGCTTAGCGATTGCCGCGATACTCTCTGCCGCTTTTTGAATGTTTTCTCTTTGATTTTCAGCAGTTAAAGCCTGACCACGAGCCAAAAGTGCGTTGCCACCCAGCGCTAATACGATACGCATAAACATATCCTCCAAAAATGGGATAAAAATAACCAAAAATTATGTTCTGTAATTTGTCGAAGTAGAGATTAATTAATTGTTGGCTGGGAAATCGTGACTTAAATCTATTAAATTTGGCGTGAATATTCTGGGATATTTTTGCATGAATTTATAAACTGAATAGTATTTCACTTATAAACACAAAGGTTATTCGCAACGCTATTAAATAGGCTCATATCATGAATAGTTAATTGACTGAGTTTCGCATCACGAGGCAAAACTTTGTTCGAGTTCTTAACGTCTATCACAGATTGGTTTATATTCTTAGAATCTCATCGATAATTATCCAAGGATTATTCAACATGCGAGACACTAACACTCCGCAATCGGTGCTGCAGTTCTGGTTTGAAGAGCTTACCGCACAAGACTGGTTCTCGGGTTCAAAACAGTTAGATAGCACCATCAAAAGTCGCTTTGGTGAACTATTGAAGCATGCTGAAAAATCAGAACTTTTTGCGTGGCGAGTTACACCTCATGGTCGCCTTGCCGAAATCATTATTCTTGACCAGTTTTCACGTAATGTTTACCGCAATGCACCACAGGCGTTCGCACAAGATCCAATGGCGTTAGCCTTAGCGCAAGAAGCGATCACGCTTGAAATAGATAAACAGCTCACCACGATAGAAAAGAGCTTTTTATATATGCCTTTTATGCATAGTGAATCGAATATTATTCACGAAAAAGCACTAGAACTGTTTAGCGCACCAGGTTTAGAGAATAATTATGATTTTGAATTAAAACATAAAGTGATTATTGACCGATTTGGCCGCTATCCTCATCGCAATGATATATTGGGAAGGGTCAGTACTCAGGAAGAGATTGAATTTTTAAAGCAGTCAAATTCTGGTTTTTAAAATTCTTCGAAAAATAAGGACAATAGAAGTGAAAATAGCAATCTTAGATGACTACCAAGACCAAGTTAGACAACTTTCCTGCTTTTCAATTCTGAACGGGCACGATGTCACCATTTTCAACGATACTGTTACCGACTTAGATCTCTTGATTGCAAGATTGCTCCCATTTGATGTGCTAGTACTCATTCGCGAACGTACTGAAATAACGCCACAGCTACTCGCCCACTTACCCAACCTAAAGCTCATTAGCCAAACTGGTAAAATCAGTAATCACCTTTGTTTAGACGATTGCACTCAGCACCAAGTTGCGGTCGCCGAAGGAATTGGTTCACCGACCGCACCCGCCGAGCTTGCGTGGGCGCTGTTGATGGCGTCAATGCGACACCTTCCTGCGTATATAGAACAGTTCAAGCAAGGCAGTTGGCAACAATCTGGTCAACTTGGTTTAGGTAGGACGTTGGCAGGTTTAACCCTAGGTATTTGGGGATACGGCAAGATAGGCCAGCGCCTTGCTCGTTATGCACAAGCGTTTGATATGAATGTGATGGTTTGGGGCAGTGAGCAATCACGCATTAAAGCCTACTCTGACGGGCATCGTGCTGCAGAGAGTAAACAAGCCTTCTTTCAAAGCTGCGACGTTATTTCGCTGAACCTGCGCCTCAATGACGCAACGCGTTATATCGTCAGCAAACGCGACCTAGATATGATGAAAACGGATTCGTTGCTGCTCAACGTCAGCCGCGCAGAACTGATTGAGCCCAACGCGCTCTACAATACTCTACTGGAATGCCCGAGCAAACGTGCTGCAATAGACGTCCACGAACAAGAACCAGCCAATTTATACAACCAGCCCCTACTCACGTTACCCAGTGTGGTCGCGACGCCACACCTTGGCTATGTAGAGCGCAACAGTTATGAACTTTACTTTAAATGGGCGTTAGAAAACGTGGCATGTTTTGCGAAAGGACAACCAGAGAACATTGCCAACCCACAAGTATTGAGCGAGTGCGCTCAATAACTGCGGCTAACAAACTCCACTTCCTGTACCTGTTTCACGCGGTTGGTATAAGAAGCAAGCGCGTACATGACATTGGCAAGCAAGTTAGCGTAACGAAATAACACAGCGTCCGGCGATCGTTTTCCTGAGTGCTCGATTGCAACTAACGCGCGGACAATTTTCTTCGCCTGAGTGCGGCAAAGGTGTAACTCTGCCGCAACCGCATCGCCTCCCGGTAGCATAAACCCTCTGAAACCACCGTCCAGTTTATCTCGCAGCAGGTTGTAATCCTGATAAAGTTCTTGGAGCTCCTTTTCTTCAATCGCGAGCTTGCCACGCACCGAACCATTCAGGTGATAGACGTTAGGCTGAACCCGAGTCAGGATATCGCGGCACACTGGGTCTAGCTCTTGGGTTAGCACCAGCCCAATCCGGCTACAGAGTTCATCCGCTGCGATTTCGAAATCGCACACCGGGCTGTCTTCATAGATAAATGGATAACATATCTCGCCGTGATCCTTACTGACTGGTTTCACATCAAACTCCTAAGATTGCAAAAAAGGGCCTAAATTGGCCCTTTTGAGTCTATCTCAACCGCGTGCAGCGGTTAATCTTTTTTAACTACACAGGTTTATGCATTGGACGCTTTCTTGTGTCCTTCCTGCAAGTGCACAAAATCGACCAAATCGTCGCCTGACACTTGGTAGGCCTGACCAAAACCTTTGACGAACAAACCATGCTCTGGTTTGAAGTTGAACAGCACAAAGTCTTGCAACTGGCTTAAGCCGTCAATGATTTCGCCAAAGCGCTCTTTTAGCTGCGCGATCACTTGGTTCCATTGTTCGCTGTCGCGCTCAACGACTTTCGCGACCGCATCAAACGTCAGGCGCTTACGAGCAAACAGTTGCTTTGAGCTACCTTCGTCTTCAATCATCATAATAGAAACGCTCGGGTTAACTTGCAGGTTACGAGCATGGCGGGCAATTTCAGAGATCAACACAAAGTAACCGTCCTGGTTTTGCACAAACGGGGCGTAGCTGACATTTGGTCGACCATCTTCATCCACTGTCGCCAGTTGCAGGGTACGGCGCTCTTGACGGAACTCTTGAATTTCTGGGCCTAGTCGCCCTTGCAGACGCTGTTGTTTCACTTGTTGATCCATTCTTTGACTCCTGACTTTCTCTTATAATTTTAACTGACTGAACAAGGCTCGCTGATATTTGTTACTACAGCAATGCGTCGTTGAGCCAAGCGACTTTCCATGCTCGGCAAAGTTGGGTTATTGGCTGTACTCGCGCTGCCAGTGTTTAAATTGGGTAACTTGCTCTTCAATAAGTTCGCGTTTTTCATCACGCCCTAAGTAGATTTTGAAGATGTTGTGCCCTTCTTCACTAAAGAATCCGAAGTAGTGACTCTCTCTCCCCATAAACGGTTTGCTAACCAGCGCGATGTTTTTCACGCTTTCTAATTTCAGATGACCGTGGAGTTCACCTTCTTTGCCCATTAGGTTGTAGTAGCCACGAGCAAGTTTGCCTTTTGGAAAGGGAGCCTTCACTTCAAAGATTGAGCCAAACGAGTGCATGATGGTCGTCACAGGGCCAAACCCTACCAACTGCTCCAAAATTATTTGTGCCTGAGCGCCATCCACCAGCGCGACCATCTCGTCCGGCAGTGCCGACACCGCCTCAAACTCAGAGATATTCAAACGCTCTGCAATAGCAGCAGGTAGCAATTTCGGTTCTTGCTCAATCAACTGAGCCACTTGTTGCTTTAGTACTTCCATATTCTTCACTTATTGCGCCACAGCGACTTTTTAGCACTGTCGGTTATTGATATGTATGCAGTAAAACTGGTAAGCAACCTTGTGCTAAAGGACTGCCCACAATTGGCCTGCCAACGTCAGAACCAAGCACTCTTTTTCAAAAAGCAAAGCGCAGCGGATCTGAGTAATCTGAACACAGAATAGATTCATCATATTTATCAACATCCAGCATGACATTAACCTTGAAACACTTGTTATTACTAGCTTCACACTAAATTGCCTTGAAAGTAACAAAATCATAATTTGAGGTGAATGATAATGCAATTGATAATTGATATTATTTGTGTTGTGAGTAATAATCTTACTCCACTTTTTCAACCGTATAGATTTGTGAGGGTAGAGTGAATCTTAAGCGATACAGCGTTGCTGGAGGCATCTCCTTGGCAGTACACGCCGCGTTTCTCGTCGTCGCACAAGAACCAAAAGTGTTTGCTATGCCAGCGGGCAACCAAACCACCTCTGTCTCAATCAACTTTACTTCACAGCCGGCACCTAAGGTCGCGGAGGTAACACCGCCTGCAGAACAACCAGCAGAAAAAGCGCCCGAGCCGCCTCCGGTAAAAGAACCACCAAAGCCGAAGAAGCCAAAGCCTGAAGTAAAGAAAGAAAAGCCTGTTAAAAAACCGGTAGAAAAGAAACCACCGGTGAAAAAAGAAGTTCAGCAAAAACCAAAAACAACAGAAATCAAACCAAAAACGAAAAAAGTCGTTGAAGATAAGCCCGAAAAACAAGAAAAACCGACGCCAGACCAAGAGGTCAGTGAGTCTAAACCAACACCATCGAGCCAAGGTGTAACCGCACAACCTGTCATGGTGGAAAGACCGTCGTTTTTAAGCAGACCAATACCGCCTAAGTACCCAAGACTGGCACGTAAGCGCGGTATTGAGGGCGTGGCAACCTATGAAATCTGGCTCGATAAAAACGGCAAGCAAGTAAAGCAAGTATTGGTTTCTTCTTCTGGCGTCACGATGCTCGATAAATCAGCTCTGGATGCAATTAAAAAGTGGAAGTTCTCTCCACACACAGTCGATGGCGTAAAAATGGCGCATCGAGTTCAAATACCCGTTCGCTTTAAATTGGATCGATAATGGAACATTTACAACAAATTCAAGAAAACCTTGGCTTAATGGCATGGCCGCTAATGATTTGCTCAGCGCTCACTGTGATGATCGTCGTCGAGCGACTGTTTCAAGTCGTTATCAGTCTCGGGGTAGGCAAACGTACGATCCGTGCCGAACTTAAACAGATATCACCCACTGAGTCACAGCAGATCGAAGAACTCGCAGACAAACTCGCACCACGTCGTCCGCTACTATACAAAGGCGTGGCAATGCTGCTCACGCATCATTCATTTTCAAAGACCTTACGTGAAGATGCCGCGGGTATGTGGCTGCAAGAGAAGCGTCACCAGCTAAATTCTGGCCTACGATTGCTGACGCTTATCGGCGTGATCAGTCCACTAATCGGCCTGCTGGGAACAGTATTAGGCCTGATTGAAATGTTTAAAGGTGTCGCTGCCTCAACGGGCAACATCACACCAAACGATCTTGCCGATGGACTGGGCTTAGCGATGCGCACTACCGCAGCAGGCCTGATGATTGCCCTACCCGCGATTGCCGGCGCGCAGCTACTTGGCTTGTGGGCTGACAAAGTGATGGCAAAGCTTGAACACACACTCAACTACGTCAACTTGTGGTTGGAAGGCATCAGCGTGCAACACGTCGCTATAGAGCGTAATGCCAAGCAACCCGCACCGTCTGAGGCGCAAGCATGATTAAGGTTAAACAGCCAGACATCCAATTTGGCCTCACCCCAGACTTAACGCCGCTGCTGGATATTATCTTTATCGTAATGGTGTTCCTGATGCTGACCGCCGCGGTCAAGCTGGACTCGCTAGAAGTCGACCTGCCAACTACCGATTCGCAAGCGGTTTCAGAAGTCGACACCAAATCGCTCACCGTCAATATCCTCGCGAGCGAACCTCATTGGGCGATTGATAGTAAGGAATACCTCGATTGGAACAACTTTACTCTCGCGTTGCTGGAACAACACAAATCGGACTCTAAGCCGATTGTGATTGGTGCAGAAAAAACGGCGGACGTCCAACACCTAGTGAAGCTGCTCGCTTTCCTGCAAGAAAACGGCATTCAAGCGACCCAACTTCTCACTGAAGAATCAAAAGAGTAGTCGTGATATGAAAAACAACAGACTTATCGGTACGTTAACGGCGCTTGCAATGACATTCGCCGCATCAAATGCATTGGCGGGCGAACGAATTATCAGTGCTGGCGCAGCGGTGACGGAATTGATCATCGCCTTGGAGCAGCAAGATAAACTGGTCGCCGTCGATGTCACCAGCCAGCTTCCAAGCGATCTTCAATTGCCAGAGATCGGCTACCACCGCCAGCTTTCTGCCGAAGGTCTCCTCGCTTTGGGTGCGGATCAGCTGATTGGTTCTGATGAAATGGGCCCAGATGCCACGCTCGATCAGCTTAAATCTGCTGGTGTTTCAGTCGACATTGTCAATACTCAAGCGACCGCCGCAGGGCTACTAAAACGAATTGACGAAATTGCCGAACTGACCGATGCTCAACCGCAAGCGGCAGCACTAAAGGTTCAGGTAAAGAATCAACTTCAATCGCTAAGCCAACAACCTCAAGCCGACGCGAAAAAGATTCTGTTCCTACTTATCCACGAGGGAAGACCCGCTAACGTGGCAGGCAGAGACACCACACCAAACGCGATTATCGAACTGGCAGGCGGGATTAACCCTGCGGCAGAAAAACTAACCTCATATAAACCGCTCTCGACTGAAGCTATGGTGGAGATGCAACCGGACATCATTTTGGTCAGCGGTCGCAGCTACGATAAATTAGGCGGCGCCGATGAGATACTCAAACGCATGCCAATGTTAGCGGCGACGCCTGCAGGCCAAAACAAACAGTTCATCACCATTGATGGGCACGCACTTGTCGGCGGGTTGGGACTGCAAAGTTTGGTTGAAGCGCAACGCATTCGACAATTGATTAAATAACTCTTCTTATGTTGATACGCCATCTTCCCCTTTATGTCAGCGTACTGCTATTTAGTGTCGCACTTGGATTGACTGCACTGAGCTCGGTGACTGTCGGTCCAATGAATATCGGGTTTATCGATAGCATCCAAAGCCTTGTGCTGCGCTCGGATACTATCGCGCCGCATATTAACTTAGTGGTCAACGAGATCCGCTTCCCGCGTACCGTGTTGTGCATGTTAGTCGGGGCAATCCTTGCAATTTGCGGCACGGTCATGCAGGGGTTGTTTCGCAACCCACTCGCAGAACCAGGCATAATCGGCGTGTCAGCAGGCGCATCACTCGGCGCTGCATTTGCTATTGTGTTGTTTGCCGAAGTCAGCGCGAAGTATCCGCAGTTTATGAATCTCGCCGCTGTACCATTTTTTGCTTTTTTGGGCGGTGCATTAACAACGGTGCTGGTATACAAACTCGGGACAGGTAAGTCAGGCACATCGGTCACCATCATGTTGTTGGCTGGGGTTGCGATCAGTGCCCTCTCCGGAGCCGGTATTGGTTACATGAACTTTGTCGCCGACGACCAAATGCTGCGTGACTTATCGCTTTGGTCGATGGGTTCACTTGCTGGAGCGAACTGGTCCAGTATTACACTCTGCACCGTAACTTTGGTGTGTTTGATGCTGGTGTTTATGCGCAAAGCGATGGCACTCAACGCTTTGTTGCTCGGTGAAGCCGAAGCCAGCCATTTGGGCATTCCTGTTCAATCGCTCAAGCGACAATTGATCCTGCTCACCGCAGTTGGCGTGGGAATGACTGTCAGCGTGTGCGGCATGATCGGCTTTATTGGCTTGGTGATCCCGCACTTAGGGCGAATGCTTACCGGACCCGACCATAGATCTTTACTGCCGATTTCTGCGCTAATGGGAGCTTTATTGCTTACGTTAGCGGATATGTATTCTCGTGTTGCTGTTGCCCCAGCAGAACTGCCTGTCGGGATTGTCACCGCGATCATTGGCGCCCCCTTTTTCATCTACTTGCTGTTTAAACAAAAAGGAAGGATTCTGTGAGAAGAGAAATTGTTCTTTCTGGCAGACGCATTCACATGCAGTTTGGCAAACGTACGGTGCTCGATAGTATCGATATCGATATTCGTGCAGGGGAAGTGACTACGTTGCTGGGACCAAACGGCGCAGGTAAGAGTACTCTGTTGAAGCTGCTATGCGACGAGATACCCTCTCGCCAAGACATTCGTTATTTTGGCGTGGAGAAACAAAACTGGACAAAAGCACAACTCGCCAAGCATTTAGGGATGCTGCCGCAACACAGTACGCTCAGCTTTCCTTTTCTGGCGCGTGAGGTAGTGGAGCTCGGTGCGATTCCACTTAATTTACCCAGCAAACAGACCAAACAATTGGCACAAAAATACATGGCGCTGACTGATGTGACGAATTTAGGTGAGCGGCTCTACCCTTCTCTCTCTGGCGGTGAGAAACAGCGTTTGCACTTAGCGCGGGTATTAGTGCAGCTCGATCAGTCGCAGCAACAGAAGATCTTGATGCTCGATGAGCCGACATCGGCTCTAGACCTTGCCCACCAGCACAATACGCTAAAGATCGCGAGACAAATGGCCGCTGAGCACAACGCTGCGGTCATTGTGGTGCTTCACGACCTCAACCTCGCAGCACAATACTCTGACCGAATGGTGATTCTGAATGACGGTAAGATTGTCTGCGACGACACACCTTGGAACGCGCTCGATGCGGGGATTATCGAACAAGTCTACGGCTATAAGTGCCTCGTCTCTCAGCATCCTTCGTTGAACTTTCCTGTCGTACATCCCGCCGCATAAGTTTGCTTCCCCCAACGACTCGGGGAAGCAAATTGATTGATGCAATTACAGCAGTCGGCGTCGTAATCCGGATTTTTCCAGTATCCGCGTCGAAATCTCTTCTACCGACAATGAAGAGGTATTGATGTAGGGAATCGCTTCACGTCTAAACAACGCTTCCACACTCGCCAACTCTGAAAGACATTGCTCGGTACTTGCATACTCACTGCCGGCTAAACGGTTCTCACGAATTTCCGTCAAACGCTCAGGGTCAATCGTCAAACCAAACAGCTTATGACGATGAATTTCGAATTCAGGCAGCAGTCTTAGACGTTTGATGTCTTCTTCGATAAACGGATAGTTCACTACCCGCAAACCAAACTGCATCGCCATATACAAGCTGGTTGGCGTTTTGCCACTGCGAGAAACGCCGAGCAAGATAATGTCTGCTTGTTCGAGCCCTTTCAGCGTAATGCCATCATCGTGCGCTAAGGTGTACTCGATTGCCGCAATACGGTCGAAATAGGTGTCTGAATCTTTGCCCACACTGCGCGAACGTTGCAGCTTTGGTTCGGGCTCCATGTGGATGTCGTTTCCGACTTTTTGCACGATGCTTTCTAGCACGTCATAACAGTGCGCTGGTGCATTAAGCAGCAATTGTCTTAGTTCTGGGATCACAATCGAGAAAAACACCAATGGTTTGACGCCATTTAAACGGTATGATATTTCAATTTCTTTTAAAAGGTCAGCAAGTTTGTCTTCACTTTCGACAAACGGAAAGGTTTTTTCATTTGCTTTAAAAGAAAATTGACCCAAAACAACATGGCCTAATGTCTCACATGTTATGGCCGTTCCATCAGAAACATAGAATACATCACGACTTTGAATATCAATTTGCATTTTTTATTTAAACTTTCAAATTCTTTTGAGTAGGATGGACACCATAATATAGATAAAAAAACTTGGTTGACTATTACGTCCCCCACAGCTTTGAAAATTTGTTAAAAAATTTTTTCAGCACTTGCGTAATCGTTTGCCTATTTAGTCCCTACAAAGCTGCACTGTTTCTGGAGTTAGACATGCAAAACAATACCCTCTGGTTCAATAGCCTATCCATGGAAGATGTCGACAAAGTCGGCGGTAAAAATGCTTCACTTGGTGAAATGGTCTCAAACCTTTCAAATGCTGGCGTTTCGGTACCTAACGGTTTCGCGACGACTTCATACGCTTTCAACCAGTTCCTAGATTTTGAAGGCTTGGATGAGAGAATTCACCAACTACTTGATGAACTAGACGTTGAAGATGTAGACGCTCTGCGTAAGACAGGTGCTACTATTCGTCAATGGGTTTTAGACGCTCCCTTCCCTGCGGATCTTGAGCAAGACATCCGCTCTAACTACGATGAGTTGGTAGAAGGCAATCCTGAGATTTCTGTCGCGGTTCGTTCATCTGCAACAGCGGAAGACTTACCAGACGCATCATTTGCAGGTCAGCAAGAAACGTTTCTTAACGTGAAAGGTATTGATGCCGTGCTAGAAGCAACAAAGCACGTGTACGCATCGCTATTTAATGACCGCGCTATTTCTTACCGCGTACACCAAGGCTTCGACCACCGTGGCATCTCGCTTTCAGCGGGTATCCAACGCATGGTGCGTTCAGACAAAGCCTCTTCTGGTGTAATGTTCACCTTAGATACTGAATCTGGCTTCGACCAAGTGGTTTTCATCACTTCGTCTTGGGGTCTGGGTGAAATGGTCGTGCAAGGCGCAGTTAACCCTGATGAGTTCTACGTTCACAAACCAATGTTGGAAGCAGGTCAGCATCCAATCGTGAAAAAGACCTTTGGTTCTAAACTCATCAAGATGATTTACTCAACCAACCAAGAGATTGGTAAGCAAGTCGACATCATCGACACATCAGATGAAGAGCGCAACCAGTTCTCTCTTAATGACGAAGAGATCAAAGAGCTAGCAAAACAAGCGATGATTATCGAGAAGCACTACCAGCGTCCAATGGACATTGAGTGGGCGAAAGATGGTATCGACGGCAAGCTCTACATCGTACAAGCTCGTCCAGAAACGGTATGTTCACAAAGCGAGCAGAACGTGGTTGAGCGATACGAGCTAAACAACAAAGCAGACGTTCTGATCGAAGGTCGTGCAATCGGTCAGCGTATCGGTAGCGGACCTGTGCGTTTGGTGGATTCTCTTGACCAAATGTCATTGGTTCAAGACGGCGACGTGCTAGTCACAGACATGACTGACCCAGATTGGGAACCAGTAATGAAGAAAGCCTCTGCGATTGTGACTAACCGTGGCGGACGTACTTGTCACGCGGCAATCATCGCTCGCGAGCTAGGTATTCCAGCTATCGTTGGTTGTGGCCACGCAACAGAGAGCCTGACAGACGGTCAAACTGTCACGGTGTCCTGTGCTGAAGGCGAAACAGGTTACGTTTACCAAGGTGAACTGGACTTCGAAATCAAACGTTCTTCAGTCGATGAGCTACCATTGCTACCAACGAAAGTGATGATGAACGTCGGTAACCCAGACCGCGCATTCGACTTTGCACAAATTCCAAATGAAGGTGTGGGTCTTGCTCGTCTAGAATTCATCATCAACAAGATGATCGGTATTCACCCGAAAGCACTGCTAAACTTCGATGCACAAAGCGACGAGCTAAAAGCAGAAATTACCCAGCGTATCCGTGGTTACAAAGATCCTATCGACTTCTACGTCAGCAAGCTAACCGAAGGCGTCGCGACGATTGCAGCGGCATTCTGGCCAAAACGCGTTATCGTGCGTATGTCTGACTTTAAGTCGAACGAGTACAGCAACTTGGTTGGCGGCCGCAGTTACGAGCCGCACGAAGAGAACCCAATGCTTGGTTTCCGTGGTGCTTCACGTTACATCTCGCCTGTGTTTGAAGATTGTTTCGAACTAGAAACTCAAGCAATCAAACGCGTACGTAATGAGATGGGGCTGAAAAACGTTGAAATCATGATTCCATTTGTTCGCACACCAAGCGAAGCTGCATCGGTGATTGATCTGCTAGCGAAATTCGACCTACGTCGTGGCGACCAAGGCTTGAAAGTCATCATGATGTGTGAGCTGCCATCTAACGCGGTACTAGCGGACGAGTTCTTGAAGTACTTCGACGGTTTCTCTATTGGTTCAAACGACATGACTCAGCTAACACTTGGTCTTGACCGTGACTCTGGCGACGTGGCGCACTTGTTCGATGAGCGTAACCCAGCGGTAAAAGCGATGCTGAAGATGGCGATTGAAGCAGCAACCAAAGCAGGCAAATACGTGGGCATTTGTGGCCAAGGTCCTTCAGACCACGAAGACCTTGCTGAATGGCTAATGGAACAAGGCATTAGCTCGGTATCGCTTAACCCCGATACGGTGATCGATACTTGGTTAAAACTTGGCGAAGTGTCAGGTAAATAACAGAAACGAAAAGGCGGCTAAATTAGCCGCCTTTTTTATGCTCGGGTTAAACGAGATTAGAACTTGTACCCACCGCCGATCATAAATACCCATGGGTCGATATCAACGTCAGTTTTGTATTTGTTTCCTAAACTATCTTTGTACTTTGCTTCCGTTTCAATATCGATATACCAAACAGACGCGTTGACGAACCAGTTGTCATTAAGCATGTAGTCAACACCTGCATTTGCTGCCAGACCCCATGAATCATCAAGATCTAGATCAGATAAGCCTGACTTAGAGTTAAAATCTTCGTCAAAGAAGAACGTGTAGTTAATACCCGCACCTACGTAAGGACGTAGTTTGCTTTCCGCCTGCCCAAAGTAGTATTGAAGCATAAATGTTGGTGGCAGATGCTTGGTGTCTGCAATAGTGCCAAGTCCACCTAGATCAGTTTTAATATCGTGGCTAAAAGGAGTGGCGGCTAACACTTCAAAACTGATGTTATCAGTGATCATGTAACCAAGAGTTAAGCCAAGCTGAGTGTCGGATTTTACTTCTAGCTCTTCATCAGTACCTAGGATGTCGTCGCTGCTATCATTCGGTACTACTGCCGCTAGACCACCGCGAACGATGAAATCACCTTCTTTGTGAGCAAGGGCATTTCCTGAGGCTAGAATAGCTAAAACTGCAACACCGCATAATGTTTTGTTCATTTTGATTTCCTTAACGTAGGGCTTTTTATTAATGAGTTATCAAGTCATTTTTATTTTGCGAGCAAGGTAACACACAATAACCTTACATTTTTGATGGAAATCAATTTGTAGCATATGGTTATTACTTTGATTACATTTCTCACGATAAGATCACAAATTAAAGAAACAATATAGACATTTATGTAATGCAACTTTTGCGTACATCACATACAAAAAAAGCTCCCGAAGGAGCTTTTTGATTGCATAAATGAGTTAACCAGTCGTGCTTGATAAGCTTTGTCTGACCAATTCCAACTCTTGTTGTTTGAGCATTTGATCAAGCTCATCACGGCGCTGCTTAAATGCCGCCATTTCTTTTTTCGGCACCGAATTCGCCATCGGAATGTTGGCTTTCATCGCGTTAACCGGACGACCACGGTCAATCAACTCATAGTGAATATGCGGCCCAGTCACTCGACCTGTTGCACCGGCTAAACCGATACGTTGTCCGCGCAGAATCTTCTGACCTTTACGCACTAAAATTTTGCTTAGATGCAAATAGCGAGTTTTATAACGACTACCGTGCTGGATCACCACATAGTTACCCGCATAAGGGTGCTTACGCGTCATCACCACGACACCATCACCCGTTGACACAATCGGTGTACCTGTTGGCGTCGCCCAGTCAGTACCGTTGTGAGGAGACACTCTTCCGGTCACTGGATGTTTACGATGCGGATTAAAGTGAGAACTGAGTCGATAGCCGCCAACCACAGGTTGACGTTGGAATGCACGTTGTAGGCTGTCACCGTTTTTATCGTAGTACTGTCCGTCGCTATGAAGGTAAGCGGTCAGCTCACGGCCACGATTAACAATGCGCACCGCTTGCAGTTCACGGTTACCCGTTAAAGTGCCGTTGACCGATTGCTTAGACTGCACGACTTCAAACTTATCTCCCGCTCGTAGATCTCGTCCGAAGTTAACCTTATCTTTTAATAACGTCACGATTTGGCTGATCTCGTTATTTCCTAAACCCAGCGCATGGGCCGAGGTTGAGAAACTACCATTGATCTCTCCGATCAACGCGTACGATTTCCAGTCACCAGGGATCTTTACATCTTTAAATTCGAAGCTACCATCATCAAGGCGGGTATAGACCGCACTTTCAACAAGGCTGAACTTCAATTCCATTTTTTTCAGCGTACCACTCGTTTCACCACGCCAAAAACGCAGTTTATGGCCAGGTTTGAGCGTATCTAATGCTAGATAGTTGAGATCCGTGGCCATCACGCTCATCAGTTCGCTGTAACCAAATCCAAGTTGGTCAAAAATTGAGCTTAAGTTATCGCCCGGCTGGATAACGTATTCGTAATCCGGGACGTTTACCACTTGGTGCTCAGTCTGAAGAATGTCAGCAACAATTTCAGATTCGGGAATAGACAGGTCAATCGTACGGGTAAGAGAGCCGTTATTATTTGCAGAAGAAAGTGCCATCGCCGCCACGATAGGCAGGCTGATAATCAGCAACTTTTTACGCTTAGAAAGCTCATTTAGGCGATTTTTTATTGTATCCGCTCGCACCGGTTTACCCTTGAGTACAAAATTAAGGCGTTAAGGGTACGAATTTCTTCAAACTTTGTCACCTGAGTAATGTAAGAATTGGCTCAAAAAAACCGCAAAAAAGGCTCCATAGGAGCCTTTTTAGAGAAGTTCGCAGCAATTGTTACTGAAATGTGGTAACCAGACAGTTGTCTCCACCGAATCCATTCGGCTTATATTGATCTGCCTGTGGGTCGTTAATCCACTTGTCGTTATCGACTAAATATCGAAACTCAAACTGTGCGTCTTTCGGTAAACGAGTCTTAAATTTGTAAGACTTCGTTTTAGCGACTTTCTTCATTTCCGTTGGTTGCCAATCCAAAAAGTCAGCAAATAGTACCGCCGATTCTGTAACCTCGGTCGCTGGTAACTCAAAAGTTACTTCAACTTCGTCCTTGGTTTTGAAATAACGTTTATTGATCATGGTTCTCTACCTCAACAAGCAAATAATAATTTAAAACAAACTAGTTCAAACAATAAGCAACGTTTTCGGGTTTTACAACTGGATATTTATTCAATAGGGTTCACAATTCCGGCCTTTGATACACTAAATCTCAAAAGCTGTTCATCGCTAGGCGTATCAATCATAGACTGGCCTTGTGCATGTTTGTTAAAGCGGACTTCGATTTCTTGGCCTGATTTGTTTAACGATGCAACTTGAATTCGGTCACCCAGCAGGTAGCTCTCTTTCACAACCATGCGCTTCAAACCTTGGTCGTAGTGGAAACGCGCTAAATAGTAAAATACCCCACTGCCTTGATTAGACACGCTCATTACAGAAACATAATCTGTCTCGCTCACTGAAAGCATCCATTTTGACCAAATAGACACGGTTCCTCGTTCTGAGCCTGCGTCATAGTTCCCGGTAGCCAATTGAGTTTGCTCATCATACTGATCAATAAAGCTGAAGGCATGACTCTCAGGAACTTCAATCGTCCACGGGTTTGGCGTCGAAAGACCAAAAATTTGCTCAATCACGGCATCGTTACTTTGTTGACTAGATGGGAACTTCGCCAAGATTTCATCATCACTGAGGCTAAAACGATAAATGCCCGCCGCAGAAACCACGATCAGAAGTAAAATCGGGATAAGTAGGATTAGAGGGATGGGAAGTAAGCGTTTTTTCATTTTCAGTCTCATCAAAAATCTAGGTGAGTCATGTTACATTACTCACCCGCAACATTTGACCAAATCTCGCTTTCTGACCTAAAAATAGTGACATAGGGGCAAGAATGTATCGATAGCCAATGATGTCAGGAGACAAGGTGAAGACAAAGAGAAAAACACGCGTAGCGGAATGCAGTTGCGGACAAGTGAGCTTGATATGCCGTGGAGAACCTGAGCGTACTGCAATTTGTCACTGCTTCGAATGCAAGAAGAGAACTGGCAGTGTATTCGGAGTACAGGCTCGCTTCGCCAAATCACAAATCAGTTACAGTGGCGAAATGGTCGAATACACCCGTATTGCCGATTCGGGCAATCAAGTGACGTATCATTTTTGTCCTCGTTGTAGCACCACCATGTTGATGCGCTTAACCGCAGCGCCAGACGTACTCGTCATTCCCGCCGGCGTATTCAACGTTCAAGATTTACCATCACCAGCTTTTTCTGTCTACGAAGAGCGCATGGAGAGCTGGGTCAAGTTTGACTGCCAAATAGAACACTACCTTTAGTTGCTTGGGATCAAACTGTTTGCATAATTTACGCTGTCTCACTATGTGGCAAGGCGATATAATCCCACCTTCATTGTGAGGAGCTGATTTTGATTTCTAGATTACCAAAGTGGGTAGAGTTCGGAGCGTTACTACTCGCGCTGCTTGCCGGTGTTGTAAATGCCATTGGGTTACTCGGTTTTCAACATCAAGCTGTATCACATATCTCAGGTACCGTGACTCTACTCGGCACCAGTTTAGAATCCTTTGACCAACAAACTTTCCACCTGTTTATGGTGGTGTTTAGCTTTATGCTCGGCGCCATACTGAGTGGGATGTTTATGGAAGGTACCGCGTTAAAACTTGGCCGCCGATACGGCGTCGCGCTCTGCATTGAAAGCGGTTTGCTGTTTATTGCCTATCTACTTCTGCAAGACGGTAACTTATCTGGTCAATATTTCGCTTCAGCAGCGTGCGGGCTGCAGAATGCGATGATCACCACCTTTAGCGGTGCGGTTATTCGTACCACTCACATGACGGGAATCCTCACCGATTTAGGCATTATGATCGGTTCAAGAATTCGCGGTAAAAGCTTTGACTATCGTAAAGCAAAACTGTTTCTCTTTATCTTTACAGGCTTTCTGTCCGGTGGTGTGATTGGCGCTAAGCTCTATAATGCTTACGCGCTTTCTGCCTTACTCATGCCTATCTTTTTCGCCCTCGCGTTAGCTATTTTGTATTGGGGATATTTATTTACCTCCAGTGATAAATACATCAACCAAGATCACAAATAATACAAAAAACCAAACAAATTAACAAAATCACTACAACTATCTAGTAGAATCGATTTATATCGAGCTAACTATTGAATATTTAGCGATGTTTAATGAATAGTATTGCAAAGCTTATTAAAAGGCATTACGCTAGCGCCATATATGACAAAATATGGATGTTTAGTGAATATATATGCCGCCATGGATAGGCATGCTATTGACTAGTAGTAACACGAGAATTGTAATGTCAGATAACGCTCAAGCACTCTCACAGCCGAAAGTTAAAAGTAACTTTTGGATGTTTTTTATCCCATCCTTGCTGGGACTATTCTTATTTATGGCGCCGATCAGCTACCAAGGCGATATCACTATCCCAGTAGCCGTGTTGGCAAAATCAATCCAAGCTGTATTCGGTGATTACTTAGTTGCGACCGTAACTTCTATCATCGCATTTATGGCAGCCGCGTCTTTACTATTTAGCGTTGCAAAACCAACTTTCATTGCTAACAACTCTTTCTTGAATGGCTTATTCAGCCCATCCCCTCTTTGGTTAGCGGTTCGAGTGATCGGTGGTATTGCTGTCGTGATGACTTACTTTCAGGTAGGACCAGAAGCAGTATGGGAAGAAAACACTGGTGGCTTGGTGCTAGAAGGCCTATTGCCAACGCTGTTTTCTGTTTTCATCTTCGCGGGTCTACTTCTGCCACTATTGATGAACTTTGGACTGCTAGAACTAGTCGGCACACTGCTATGCAAGATCATGCGTCCGGTATTTAATCTTCCTGGCCGCAGTGCAATCGACTGTATGGCTTCTTGGCTAGGTGACGGTTCTGTCGGTATTCTACTGACCAGCAAACAGTACGAAGAAAAATTCTACACTCAACGCGAAGCGGCGGTTGTAGGCACGACATTTTCTGCAGTATCGATTACTTTCAGCTTGGTTGTGATTGCTCAAGTGGAGTTGGAACACATGTTCCTACCATTCTACGGCGCTATCTGTCTGGCTGGTATTGTTGCAGCAATCATCATTCCTCGCCTGCCACCATTGAGCAATAAGAAAGATACGTACATTGACGGCACTAAACCAGACGCAGATGCAGACGCTTTACCTGAAGGCCACACTAGCTTTTCTTGGGGCATGCAACTGGCGTTAGAAAAAGCGAGCAAGGTTGAGTCGATTAAAGGCGTATTTGGTGAAGGCGTACGTAATGCGATTGATATGGTATTTGGCGTACTGCCAGTTGTCATGGGTCTCGGTACCATCGCGCTAGTTGTTGCTGAATACACACCAGTGTTCAGTATCCTAGGCCAACCATTTATTCCGTTCTTAGAACTACTGCAGATTCCTGAAGCTGCAGCGGCATCCGAAACCATCGTTGTCGGCTTTGCGGATATGTTCATTCCAGCGATTCTTGCAGCGTCAATCGACAGTGAAATGACTCGATTCGTTATCGCAGCAATGTCTGTTACTCAGTTGATTTACATGTCTGAAGTGGGTGCACTACTGCTAGGTAGCCGTATTCCTGTAAACATTGTCGAATTGTTCGCCATCTTTATTCTGCGAACTTTAATCACGCTACCTATCATTGCAGGTGTGGCGCACTTAATTTTCTAGCAATTTATTGACAAAATGGTTAAAAAAAAGCCCCTATTCGGGGCTTTTTTCGTTTAAAATGTGACATTTTCGCAAGCAATTCTTTTTAATTGCTCATAATTGTTTAAAAAACATACCGTTCTATAATGGTGCTGTATATAATTAGTAATATTTAAATAAATGAAAATGTTAGCTTCAACCGGAGGGGCGATGGGAAGACTGCTTAGTGTAATCCTAGCCATGTTTAGCTTTCAGGCAGCAAGTTCTCAACTTGTTGTCCGGATAGATGACCAACAAACCATTACTCTTTCTCAACAAGAAATTGCCCAACAGTTTAAGCCAACTACTTTTCATACGCAGTTACCATGGTTTGAAGAAGAGCAAACATTCACTGGCTTCAGAGTTGCAGATCTACTTGAGCAATACGGTATCGATGATTACACGTCAGTCTGGTTTATTGGCCTCAATGATTATTCTTCAATCACGACGAAAGAAAACATCATCCAATACGATCCTATCGTTACCTATGAGATGGATGGAGAGAGCATTCCAGTACGGAAAAAAGGTCCATTCTGGCTTATGTTTAATTTAAGCAAATACCCCGAACTGGATAAAGTTGAGTTCCATGCTCAAATGGTTTGGCAATTAAAAGAGATAGTAGTTCTTAAACAGTGATGAACAACCACACGAGAAACGCAAACTTACCGTCAATACTAGTAAGGTCTAAAGCCTTATTGGTTACAATGTCTTTGCTTCTGATCTTGGCCAACATATACGCGCTTGCCTCAACACGTAATCTAGCAAAAACAGCGACCGACCAACAAAGTCAAGCCACATGGTTCTTGTTCCAACTCACTAAAGAGTTTTCTGAACTCAATGCACTTGCCCCATTTGCCGCTGAAAGCAGCTCACGCCGGGATCAAGTACTCCTCAAGTATGACCTCACTTGGAGCCGCTTCGACGTCCTGTTAAACAACAAAGAAACCGACAGTTTCATGTCTCTTCCTAGTGCGCGAGGGTTCTTTCAGTCGTTGTTTCGTAGTTTCAAAGAGCTAGAACCAGAACTCGCTCTCATCAAGCAACCTCAATACGCGGATAAGCTTGCTGGCGAGTTGTCGTACATTTACATGTCAATGATTGACTACATTAACCTCAACTTCCGTCTCGAAAGCCCGATTTATTTAGGCTACGTTGAACACGCACAAGTGTTGTATCGTATTCAAATCGGTCTGCTGATGCTACTGTGTATATGCGCAAGCTTGACTGGTTACATAATCCATAAAGAAGCACAGTATCACCGCGAATTGTCACTAACCGATTCACTGACTAAAGTGGGAAACCGTCTGGCACTATTCAACGATCTTGAATTTCTAATTGAGGGCAAGCAAGCGTTTACTCTATTTTTGCTTGACCTCAACGGATTTAAACAGATCAACGACCGCTTTGGTCATCAATCAGGTGACCGGGCTTTAAAGCAAATTGCCGGACGCATTTCTGTGCTGGGAATGGACTGCTACCGCGTAGGTGGTGATGAATTCGCTTTAATTTCACTGCACAATGAAGATATCGAAGTGCAATGGGCGATCATCGAAAGCTGTTTTTATGAAACGGTGGATGTTGGCAAGCAGCAGCACGAAAGACTCTCGACGAGCATCGGTGTGGCTCAGTTCCCTAAAGACGCCAACCAGAGCAATCAGCTTATTTCAATTGCAGACGGTAAGATGTACAGGATGAAATTCTCACAGAATGAACAAGGGCTCATTGGATAGATAAAAAAATAGCGAGGCTAAAGCACTCGCTATTTTTATACTCAGATTTAACGTTAGCTAATCATCTAATGCATTTCTTCGACCAGCTCAGTGCCGCCCTTTCTAGAATTTTATAGCATTGCTCGAACTCAGTAAGGCCTTTTCCGTAAGGGTCAGTAATATCTCCCAATTGAATCCATTGCCCTATCAACAGTGTTTTTGAACGTGCTCCACGAGTGACTTCCGCCACCTCTTCCAATTGCTGTCGATTCATCACTAAAATTAAGTCAGATTGGTCAATCAATTCAGGCGTGAGTTGCTGCGCACAGTGCTGTTCTAAATCCAGTTCAAATTGTTGAGCCACCAGCCTAGCATTCTTGTCCGCTGGCATATCGTCGAAGTTAAGAGTCGAGACACAAGTGCCCGCAGAGCGAATCGTATGGTTGGGTAACAGCTTGCTAAAGATGACCTCGGCCATAGGTGAACGACAAATATTCGCAGTACAGACGATTAAAATCGAATTAAACACTTAACTTCCTTTCTCGGTGCTTAGCGATAAAAACTCTTTGGCAGTGACATCTCTCGCCGGCAATATCGATGTGGCGAAACAGACAAACAATACAAAAATGAAAGTGACGGCATTTGCCATCGGCTGAAGGTTAAAATCGACAGAGATATGGATCAACATACCAATGATCGCCATCGTCGCCCCCAGAGCGAGTCCTTTCATGGTGTGACTGTTGCGCTGATGCTGAGTTCTTAGCGAAAGAAACAACGCATAAAGTACCATCAAGCCCAGCATAGCGGTAGCCGGTACCCCCGCTTCTACCGCAAACTGCACGTACTCATTGTGTGCATGGTCGTAGAAGCCGATATCCGCTTTACTGTAGCCTGGAAATACGGTGTAGAAACTCGCCATGCCAGTACCAGTGAGAGGGTAATCTTTAATGATATCTAAGCTCCAGATGGCAACTTGATCACGTGATTCTGCTTGTATCGATGTTTCAACTAAACGCTGCTTTACTTTCTCTAAACCAAACAACGCTCCCACAACAAAGGTGTCGATAGCCAACACACTGACCACCAACAGTGTTAGTGCTCTTGGTTTGGTTTTATAGATAAACAATGCAAGCAGACCACCAATCGCAGTTGCGGCAAAGAAAGCGGTGTTACCCATTCTCGAGCGAGTCATCACCAACGCAATCACCATGATCACTAAGGCTAAGCGAACCAGCATCTTACCGCTTAAAGCGCCAGACAACAGACGCTTCCAGCGAATAAACCAAGACCCAGATTCTGAAGTGTGCAATTGAGTCACAATTAAACCTAAACCAAGGCATAAACTAAGCATCAGGTAGTTGGCAAAGTGGTTCTTGTAGATGAAAGAACCCGTCGCAATCGATTTTTCTGGTAGCCCCCAAATCAAACTTTCTTTTACACCGACCAAGACCAGTGTCGAAGCATAGAAAGCTTGTACGCATCCACTGACCACAAGCGCGACTACCGCGTATTTTAATCGTCGGCCGCTGTTGATCAGCAAGATGAGGTTAAAAACAAGCAGCCAATAACTGACACCACGTAACAGTGAGCGCAGCGTCATCGTCCTATCTAGAGATACTGAATAATCACTCGCGCCAACTAAAGAATACAGTGTATAGGCGTTATCAGATAAAAACGCGACTACGTCTTTCGGCAGCACTAACGTTTGCAGCAACACCCAGAGTTGAAAAACGCCCAAAGGCAATAACAACCATTTGAATTTGCCGATGTAGTGCCAAGGTAGGTTGTTTTTATAAATGATCAGTAAAGACAGCGTTTGTAGCGCTATCCAAATTTCGGCGATGGACCACGCCCAATCACGGTTACTTCCCAATGGGATCGGCAACCAAATTAATAACGCGATTAGGCTGTAGAAAGAGAGTTTCTCTAAAGATTTCATTGAATACTACAAATAAAAAAGCCCAATCAATGTTGGGCTGTGTCGATAAGTTAGTTCGGTGAAACCACACCATTACCACCACCGTTTGCACCTACTGCTGGCGGTGTTGGTGGAGCAATTGCTGGTACGCCTGGTGCTGCAGACGCAATACCAGCAGCGGTTGCCTGTGCAAATTGAGTCGGGTCAATTCCCGAAAGTAGCGCTGCAGTCGTAATTAACTCGTCAGCAATCCCTTCTTCGCGAGCGATAGCAGCGATTTGTTCCGCAAGTTCTGGGGCAATTTCAAAAGCACTTTGAATACTGACCTGAGGATCGACGTTGTCACTGCGCAGCAATATCGTCAAGATATCGAGTACGATGTCGGGATTCGACTTATACACAATCACAACTTCTTCACGAGTCGGATTTTCACCTAGTTGAGAGGTAACCGTATCAGTGGCAGCCAGTGAACTAACCGAAAAGAGTGACGTTAGTATTAGCGTTAAGCGAGATAATGAAGTCATTTATTCTTCCTTGTGATTAATAATCAATTTAGCCGTAACAATCATGGTATGCATGCACCCACTTTGGCTCGACCTAACCGTTGATATTCGTTTGGCATTTTTCATGTTTGGTATTGTTAAACGCGAGCAACCGGCACATACGCTCCGCCCCTTGCGAATAAGTCAGTAACCGAGACAATTCGTCTCGGTATTTCCACTTCAAAGCCGTAGTCAAAAAATTTGTGCTTAGCTCAACCCGTTGCTGGTTGTCCAAGTGGTTCCAGCGACTAAACCCAGCGTCGAACTGCGCAAAAAGAGTTAACGGCATATACGGCCCAAAACGTCGTGCTAACTCAATCTGTCCAAGACTACTGTCTGAAGATTCAAATTGAGCCAACTCAAGATAGGTTGCGTACCAAGTAGGACGAGTCCTAATGCTCGATAACAAGTATTGCTTTGTCAGTTCAGTTTCGTTGTCAGTCAGTTGCTTGTACGCCTGCCAACTTAACGCTTTAGCCGCCAGCTCATACTCATAACCACCAGCAAAAGTCGAAGACAACATACTGCTAATCACAGCATTGTCATCCGCCACGCTTGACTCATTGACTCGCTCACTGTTAAAGGAATATCGACTTAGTGAGATTTCCAAACCGCTTACGTGCAAACTGTTAATTAGTTGGCTCATCGCGAGGAAAATGACGATGACTGCAAGCGCTGCGACGGCGAGTATTTTAAAGTCGGGTAAGCGCTTAGCCAGCATTTTGATAGTTACGTTTTGCAGAAAACTTTTCTTTAAGTAGCAGCCACGCAAAGGTCGAGTTGGTCACTAAATAGCGTTTCCACATCCGGCGCGGCTCTTGAATCACACGGTACAACCATTCTAGCCCCGCGTTTTGCATCCACGCTGGAGCACGATTCACTTTTCCGGCTACCACATCAAACGTGCCTCCCACACCCATAACAAAACTTACCCCTAAACGGTCACGCCATTTGTTGATGAAGTTTTCTTTCTTCGGTGAAGTGATCGCTACAAAAAGCAGCTGCGCACCAGATTGACGGATCTGCTCTACGACTGCTTCTTCATCATCCCAGAAGTAACCGTGATGGATACCCGCAATCTTTAAGTTTGGATGCTGCGCTTGCATTCGCTTCGCCGTTTCTTCAACAACTTCTTGTTTCGCACCTAAATAAAACACCGAAAACGACTCTTGCTCCGCCATCGCATTTAGGTTATGAAACAAGTCTACACCAGCAACACGTTCTGGAATTTTGTGTCCAAGTGCTTTTGCCCCCCAAACTACACCCATACCGTCGATGTTGATGATGTCGCATTCAGTGACGCTGCGAGCCAATTCTGCATCCTTACGCATGTTGACGAGCTTGGCAACGTTCACCACTACGTGCTGGGTGAAATTGCCGCTTAATATTTTGCTTCTAATATCAGCAACAGTTTCATCCATTGTGGCTTGATCCATTGGAAAGCCGAGAAACTCAATACGTTTCATTATTCCCTAACCTTATTCTACCGTCGTAATTTTTAGGTTTCTAAACGAGATATCGTTTTTAGTTTCAATGTCTTGATGTCGATACATACCTATCTTCAAATAGTGTTGATAGTTATTATGCATGTTCTTTCCAGAGAAATTGTATTCAATACCATTAACATGAACTGCCAGCTTCCCATCGTTCCCTTCTGACCAGAAAAACTCAAACTTAAGTGTGTTCCACATACCTAAGTAAAAGGGCAATTCGGTCCTTTCATCGCCATAAATTACACCGAACGTCGAGTTCTTTCCTGAATAAAGTGCAACTAGAGGACTGCGACCTGGGAAATTCTCCCATGTCTCACCCAGGTTACGATCTGGTTGATCATGCCACTGAGTAAGAAGGAACCAGCGGCCTTCGGGATCGGAAGAAAAGTATCGTGGAATATATATTTGGTACTCATAAGTGACTTTGTCTCCCGCATTAAATGGGTAGTTCACTGTGAGTTCTGAACGTATTCCATTGTGTATTTTGTCCTGACAGTCTTGAATCACAAACTTCAGTTTGCCTTCCAACGGGATAATGGTTTTATCATAAACAGCTTCAAGCCTCATAAACTGCGTAAGCCCATGAGCATTGAGCGAATTGGCAACATTTTCTATTTGTTGCTGAGTGATAGTTGCATTAATGGTGGAAGAGAAAACAAAACACAGACTGACTAATATGCGTTGAAACGCTTCTCTCCTAACACTTATCATAGATCTCTCGCCACTTTGGTAGGATCACTTGAGAAGTGAAATTGTTCTGATAAATTGTCAATGCCTGAGTGGTAACAGCCTTAAGTTCATCAGGTTTGGACAAAACGAATTCAAGCTTGTCGCGTATCTGCGTTACATTTCCCGGGTCAACCAAATAACCCGAATAACCCTCTTTGATAACTTCTGGAATTGCACCAACTGGCGTCGTGATGACCGGAATCTGACTACCCATAGATTCAATCAACGTCATAGGCAGACCTTCGTTGTACGCGGGTAAGATCATCACGCTACATGAGTGTAGCAACTCACTTTTCTTTTGCTTATCGACCCAACCATGAACCGTGATTTTGTCTTGAAGATTTAACCTCTTAATCAGCGATTCCACTTTATCATCTTCGCCAGCTCCACAAAGATGCAAATGATATTCACAACGCATCTGTGCACACGCGTTAAGCAAGTCGTAAATCCCTTTACGTTGAATGAACGCGCCAAGAAACAAAATATCTTTAGAATTCTTATTTGAATCTAATTCAATAACATCTACGTAATTATTGATCACCGAAACATCCCTACCAGATATTTCTTTTACATACTCTTTCCATCCGTCAGAAAGTGTGACAAACGCATCGACGTTGTTGATGAGCCAGATAATTAACTTCTGAGTTAGTCTTCTACGCGTAGAAAAATATTGTTTAAACTCAGAACCATGTAAGTGCACTATGGTTGAATTCTTGAAAAGTTTTGCGATAACAACAAATGTCAGCTTGCGCCAAAAACTTCCTTTATACGACATGTGGCAATGAAGAATTAAATGCTTGTTAGTCATTGATAACCAAAGTAAACGGAAAACACCGTTAATAAATAAGCAAAGATCTTCAAACTTACTTCTACCACGGTGCGTGACTAATCGTGTATGTATAGAAGTGTCAAATAAGCCGTTTTCTTCATAACCTTTAATCACCGAATCTATTCCACCCGGTGCCGCTGTGCCAACGGACACTATGTGTTTTTGCATTAATCAAATTTCCAGATATGACGTTGAGAGGATGAGGAACCATTAAAAGAAATAACCTTGCCAGGGTTACCGACGACAACGGCGTTATCAGGCACATCTTTAGTAACGACCGCATTAGCTCCGATTACTACGTTATTCCCTATGGTGATACCCCCTAAAACTACTGCTCCTGTTCCAATGTAAACATTGTCTTTTATAGTAGGGAATTGGTTATTCTTACCCGCGATAGTGACACCATGAACAATTGTCGCGTTGCTACCGATGATCACATTTTGCCCCCATGACGTTGCAAATACATGGTACATAGCGAAGCCAGGGCCTACATTCGCACGATAATTAACATCGGTGGTATAAACTCTTTTGTAATACATATACATGAGTTTAGGCAGAATTCTAATGATAGGATTCGAGTCAAAGTGCTTCGCAACACGCATCCAAAATACGAACTTAAATCCTTTACGAAACAGCAAATCTCGCAAAAATATCTTGAGGCTGACAGTACCATTGTGTCGATACAAATCGGACTTTACTAAATACTTTAAACTATGCGTTTGCATTGACAACCTCGCTGATCGCTGCCAGATATTGCTCCGCAATTTCTTTCTCTGAAAAATCTTTAGACCTAGCGATTAAAACTTCTTTTGTGACTAATGGATTGTGCGTTTCTTGCAAAATCGCATCCGCTAAAGCATCGCTATCGGCTACAGGGACAAGTCGACCGTATTTACCATTCTCCAAAATTTCCGCTGGACCATAGTTACAATTCGTCGATATGACTGGTAAACCAAATGACATAGCTTCGACAATTACATTACCAAAACCCTCCCATGCGGAGCTAAGTACAAAGATGTCGGCATCCTGATAATAATCTTCCACTTTGTCTGTATACCCAGTAAATGTGATGTAGTCTTGTAGTTTATGACTATTGATCAAATCATTTATCGACCGATATTCTTTTTCACAAAATACGCCACCAACAATTGTCAAGTGGTATGAATTAGATTGGGTTAGCTTAGCTAATGCTTGAATTAGCGTAGGGTAATCTTTTTGCTCAGTAATTCTTCCTACCGCTACTAGGTTAGTTTTTTCTCGTTTATTATTATTTACTCTAGGGCTATCTAATTTACCAAAACGTACGGGGTTATATATTGTAGAAACTTTTCTATCACTTCCCATTAGTTGAGTGACTTGACTAGACAGACCTTTAGACACACATATAACTAACTGAGACAGTTTATAAATATGCGAAACATAAAATTTTAATATCTGTTTTTTTAACTTACTTTTTTTTCTCCAGTGCTCCGTAAGGGAAGCATGTTCAGTGACGATCACACGAGAAGTTTGCCCAGTAATTAGCGCAGACAACAAAGTTGCCGCATTAGTATCAGTGTAAGCTGATATTATTATGTCCGGTTTCTCTACTTTGATGAGTTTAGCAAATGGAATTATAGACTTCATCGTTCTTGACACATCAAGACTATATACTTCATGCCCAGCTTTAATTGCTGTCTCTACGTTTTCACTTCCTAACCTATCAACTACAAAGCAGATTCTTGTGCCTTCTATTTTTTTAAACTCTTTGGCTAAAGAAAGAAATACTTGCTCAGCACCACCAAAACCAAGCTTGGATATTCGGAAAAAGATCTTCACTTTTTCAACCACCTTTTTAATATTCTATGAGTATTTGGAAAACCAAGGATTATTTTCTTTCGATATGAAACGTTTCGATCAAATATGTAGCGAACGAATAACTTGAAAAATTCCAATCGAATTTTATTTGGAACTTTAGTTCCTGTTTGACAGCGATAAAAAAGATAGGCGAGATTGATTTTTAAGTAATCCATATAACGCTCATCGACATTGTTTAGTGAGTTATAGAACGACATCAAATTCTCAAAGTAATCAGGCTTGATATTTAGCGTGGCGCCATTTTGATTCAACCTATAACCATAAAGAGCTTTATCTATATGATAAATCGAGCGAACGTCTTGATAGATATTTGTAAAAAGCATTAAGTCTTCACAAAACTTTACGCCTTCTGGAAACCTTCTATTGGAAAAAAATTCTCGCTTGATAACTCTCAACCAAGGATACCAAACCGAACGTGAGTAAATAGTCTCTCTCACACTGCTCGCGTCATTGAGACCAAACTGCTGGTAAACAAATACTCCTGGTGACTGTTCAATACTCTTATCTTGGGAAAACGTTTTAAAGCCAAACTCAATCACTTCTGGCGAATGGGTTTGAATTACTGATAACACGCTTTCCACGTAATCGTCGAGCAGCAAGTCATCAGAGTCAAAAAATGTTACGTATTCTCCGCTCGCATTGTCTAGAGCTAAGTTACGAGCGCGACTCACACCACCATTTTCTTGTCTGAGTAACGTAAGAGCACCTGAAGTAATCTTATCTTGGTAATTATCGACGATAATATCGTAGCTGGAATCTGGTGACCCATCGTCAACAACAATCAACTCTACCTTTGGGTCTTCTTGAGAGAAGTATGACTCAAGAGCTTGCTTGATATAGTCTTCAACATTATATACAGGCATAACAATTGTAAGTAGCTTCATGACTTAATTCCTAATGTATACATGGCTAGACTGTATGCCTGTTTGGGGTTTGTAAATATTTTTCTAAATCCATAGCAACCGTAAAAAAATATTCCTCTCGTATCTTTAAAAAAGATATAGATTAAAAAATCTGCCATAAAATAAGAAAGTACAGACACAACGGCTGCACCTTCGATACCGAACTTAGGGATAAATAAGAAGTTCATCGATATGCTAAATACAGCAACAACGGCAGATTTAATGAACTCGTACTTACCTAGTCCTTTGATGATGAGTAATCTTGAGTATAAGGCGGCTGGAAATATAAACACCCAACACCAAACAGAGATAGATAGCACATCACCGGCACCCTGATATTTTTCTCCATAAAGCACGTAGATGATATAGTCTGAAAAAACACTGACACCTGACGCTAAAATCAGAGAAATAACGATAAGGATGATCGTCAATCCTCGGATGAAATCATCAAACTTCTCATCCTTATCAAAGTATAGGTTTGACAACGAAAGATAGAATGTCATCGTGATAATGTGCCCAAGAAAGACCAGTTGCATCACCAGTTTTGCGGCAGAACTGTATATCCCAACACTAGTCTTATCTAACAAGTGAGAAATAATTAAGATGTCAGCTTGCATGAATATAGGAAACAAAATAGACGAACCAATCAGAGGAATGGCTTCCAGCAGCAGGGCTTTTGCCTTATCAAAATCAAAGCACACACCTCTAAACAAGGATGGTTGTGACGAACGAATGAACGCCCCGAATAGCCACAGAAATTGTACAGTGGCTTGAACAGGAATAAATAAGACAACCCAGTAGTATTGCAGCTCCATCCAAATCGCGACTACCAAATAAGCCAACGCGATGAATCGAGAAAATAATGCCGATTCACCAAGCTTTCTAGGTTGATTAACTGCTTGAAAATACAACCTAAGCACAGTGGCCCTAGCAAAATAGGTAGTCAATGAGACTGCAATGTAAATGATGAAGATATCGTAGTCGACTTGTCCTTCACTAGAAATCCAAAGCACCGCATACACAACGAGTGAATAACCAATCCAACCCATTGTTTGCATGACAAAAACCGTCAGAAGATAGCTGAAATTCGTTGGGTCTTTAGCGGTATCTCTAACAACGATATGGTCAAGCCCAAGCACAACAAGAAATGAAACTGTAGCGGATAACGCTTGAACATAGCTCAGCTTACCTAAGTTTTCAGGTCCAAACATACGAGCAACGACAATGACACTCACTAAACCAAAAGCGACTTTAGTTATATTCTCTGTTGCATACCATGCTGCTTTTTTTAGATTATAGATCTTAGACATTTAGGTTTCTTGCCTTATAGAAATGGTTGGTAGCAATACAAGAAACTAAAATAAACAAATACCACAACAAATTAGTAGAAAATAAGAATGTAGTTTCCGTTATATTGTGTAAGGTAATAAATAAAAATAGAGAAAAAAGCAAAACAAAACCTTTTTCTCTTATTAAACAGAAAAGATTTATGCCTGTATTAATTATATATAAAGTAAATAAAAACAAACCAATCAAGCCAATAGAAATGATAAGGTCAATGTAACCGCCATCAGATGCTGCTAACGATTCAACCCAAAGTGGGTTGTTGGTAAAAAGGTCGGTGTAATATATTTCAGAAAGTTCACCTTTGCCCCATACCGCATTGAAACCAAACCCGTACACTGCGTTGTTTTCTGCGTGAAGCAACATGGTTAGCCACAATTTTCCTCGACCAGTTAGTAACTCTTCGTCCATTGAGTAATACAGATAGTCGAGTATTTCAAATCGGTATGAAGCTAGAATCAAAAAAACAAAGCTAAGCAGCAGAAATGAAGTGATCTTTATTGGTATAACTAACTCAAACTTGTTGCGCCCACCAAACTTATACGCAACGAAACTCACCGTTGAACAGACGATAAAAAGCGCAATCGACGTTTTTGACATAGATAGCATTAGAAGAAAGAGTGCTGACGCAGAGAATATCATCGATAGCTTGCGCCTATTAACCAGAAAGTCATAGCAACAAATCAACAAACTCAAGCTCATCACTAAGCCAAAGTTGTTTTTATGGTTATAGAATCCAACCATCCCAGCTTCACTAAAAGCACTTCCCTTTAGTAAAAGCAACGAAAGTAAATTGATGCTAACGACAACATAAGCCGTGATAGTAAGTGATCTTAAAAGAGTGTTGATACTGAAGGTAAAAGCTATCAGCACTCCGCTCATAAGCATCATCAGTTGAATAATCGCTTCTTCGAGACTTTTATACGCCCAAGATGACCACAATACACTTGCAAAACACCAAGCAAGAACAAAAACCAACTGGTAGTTACTCATCACCTGTTTGGCAATGATTGGAATAAACCTGATACAAAACAGCAAATAGACAAGTAACGTCGCAAGCAGAACCTTTCTATCAAACAGGTTATGGCCCACAAAAAGAAAAATAAAAGATACTAATAAAACCCCTTTAACTAGGTTATCCGTATTTATTTTTTCAAGGTTCATTTTATCTCTGTACTTCAGATAACGGTCAGGGAGAGCTAAGGGCCACATTTGGCCCTTAGATTAGTTTGGACTTACATTAAGCCACGAGTATCAATAACCACTTTACGCGCCAATTCAGATTTATCTGCCGCTTTGAACTGGCGGTGATCAACTAATACGACGATAACGTTCGCTCGCTCCAGCGCAGATTCAAACGTTTCCAAAGTAATGTTTTTGTCGACTAGCTTGTCCGGTAGGCATTTGATATTCGGTTCAACAGCAATTAACTCGCCAACTTCACGCTCAACCAACTCTTCAACAATCTGCAGTGCAGGGCTCTCGCGCAAGTCATCGATATCGGCTTTAAACGCTAGACCAAGACAAGCAATCACCGGGCGCTTAAACTCATTCGCCGCTTTCTCTACTTGTTCGATAACATGATAAGGTTTCGCGTCGTTAATCAGACGTGCTTGGCGAATTAACTTCGCTTCATCTGGCGCGCTATCAACAATGAACCAAGGGTCAACAGCAATGCAGTGGCCACCGACGCCCGGGCCCGGGTTTAAGATGTTAACGCGTGGGTGACGGTTCGCTAGTTTGATCAGCTCCCACACATTGATCTTCAGCTTTTCACAGATGATCGAAAGCTCGTTAGCAAATGCGATGTTCACATCACGGAACGAGTTCTCTGTTAGCTTGGCCATTTCCGCGGTGCGCGCATTGGTCACGATGCATTCGCCACGCACAAACGTTTGGTACAGTTCAACGGCTCTTGCGCTACACGCAGAAGATAGACCACCAATCACACGGTCGTTCGACACAAGTTCCTGCAAAACATAGCCTGGTAGTACCCTTTCAGGACAATGCGCTACTTTGATATCTGCACCATCACCGGCATCTTGTGGGAAAGAAAGGTCTGGGCGCATCTCTTTTAGCCAGTTAGCCAATTTCTCAGTGGCCCCCACTGGAGACGTTGACTCAAGGATGACCAGGTTGCCCTTTTCCAATACAGGGGCAATCGCTTTTGCTGCGGCTTCAATGTAAGACAGATCCGCTTGGTGCTCACCGTTTTCGCTATGTAGGAAAGGGGTTGGGACTGCAACCATAAAAGCATCGGCTTTCTCGGGGGTAGTGGTTGCACGTAAGTTACCTGTGGCAACCACACCTTTTACAACAATGTCTAGGTCTGGCTCAACGATATGAATATCACCAGCGTTGATGGTATCAACTGCATGCTGACTGACATCAACACCTACTACTTTCATGCCACGCGAAGCAACGACTGCTGCTGTCGGTAAGCCAATGTACCCTAAGCCAATTACCGATACGGTATTAAAAGACATAACGTCACCTTAAATATCAAACTGAAATAACTAAAATTTGGAAAGAAAGAGTTTTGTTCTATCGACTCACGTGAGTCGAATTAGAATCGCTCTTTGATAATATCGACGATACGTGCGCAAGCTTGCCCGTCACCGTATGGGTTGTGAGCACGGCTCATCGTTAAATAGGCGTCTCGATCATGAAGTAAGGTTTCTACTTCGCGAATGATAACGTCCTTATCCGTACCAACCAGTTTTACCGTCCCTGCCGACACAGCTTCAGGACGCTCTGTTGTATTACGCATCACCAATACAGGCTTACCGAGCGACGGCGCTTCTTCTTGAATACCACCAGAGTCAGTCAAAATAATATGCGAGCGATTCATCAGATAGATGAACGACAGGTACTCTTGAGGCTCGATTAGATGAATGTTGTCAACATCAGAGATAAGGCGGTTTACAGGCTCTTGAACATTTGGGTTCAAGTGCACTGGATAGACAATTTGGCAATCAGGATTGTTGATCGCAATATCTTTCAGTGCATGGCAGATATTTTCAAAACCGCCGCCGAAGCTTTCTCTGCGGTGCCCTGTTACCAGAATCATTTTCTTACGAGGGTCGATTAGGCTAAACTTCGCATCCAACTGTCGAGACAGCTCCGAGTCGTTTTCCAGTTTGTTTTTGACGAGTAAAAGAGCATCAACCACGGTGTTACCCGTGATATGCACGCCATCAATTATGTTTTCTTGTTTCAGGTTATCTACCGAAGTGCGCGTCGGTGTGAAATGCAGTGCAGCCAGTGCGCCAGTGAGCTTGCGGTTACCTTCTTCAGGCCAAGGAGAATAGATGTTTTGCGTTCTTAATCCTGCTTCAACATGGCCGACAGCGATTTGCTGATAATACGCAGCCAAGCTAGCCGATAACGTTGTCGCGGTGTCACCATGAACCAAAACGATGTCAGGCTGAAACGACTCTAAAATTGGCTTTATGCCCAATAGAATTCGGCTAGTTACTTCATTTAATGACTGACCCGACTTCATAATATCGAGGTCAAACTCAGGCTGAATTTCAAATAGTTCAAGTACTTGGTCAAGCATTTCTCGGTGCTGAGCGGTCACGCAGACTTTGGAGTCGATACCCTCAGCGCTATCCAACGCACGTACTAACGGTGCCATTTTGATCGCTTCTGGACGGGTGCCAAAAACCGAAAGTACTTTAATCATTGAGTTCATTTTCTTTCCTTAACTGGTTGCATGCGAGTAGGCGGCGTACTCGGTGTAGCTATGCTTCCCTTTCTTGGGAACTTGTACTTGATTCAGTATCACGCCATCAGCAACCACTTTGTGTTTGGTAAATAGTGTCATGGTGTGGCGATATACAGAACGCGTCGTGCTGTTGGCTTTCACCACCAGAATGATGCCGTGGGTAAGTTGTCCGACTAAGAATGAGTCTTTAACTGGTAGCACTGGTGGCGTATCAATGATGATGCGGTCGTACTGCTCAGACAGGCGTTTGATTAGGTTTTTAAACGCTTCGCCGCTTAATAACTCTTGCGGATTTGCCGCGACCATACCTGCGGTCAGTACATCTAGCTTGGTACCCTCAATACGCGTGATACAGTCTTTGATCGGCATATCCATTACAAGGTGGTTTACTAGACCCGGGTGGCTATTTGGCAACAAGAAACGCTGGGCGATAGCCGGTTTACGCAAATCACAATCGATAAGTAAAACGTTCTCTAGCTTGGCAAAAGAGAGTGCTAAGTTCACCGATGTGGTTGTTTTTCCTTCTCCGGGAACAGAAGAAGAAATCGCAAGGACTTTTCGCTGCGAGTGACTGAGCATCAATGAAGTACGGATTGAATCCAATGACTCTTGGAACACCGCAAACTTCTCTTCACCGAATACACGGAAGTCGAGTGGCGACTTCTTAAAACGTTTGTCTTTCACCGCAGGAATCGTACCAGTCGGTAACAAGCCAAGTTTGTTCTCAAAATCACGACTCGATTCAATCGTATTGTTGAAAGCATCAAGACAAATACACATCACCACTGCCATCCCCAAGCTGGCAATGAATGCCATCGCAACGATCAGCTTTTTATTTGGTTTACTTGGATTTTGTGGAGCCATTGCATAATCACTAAAGCGCGCGTTCGCGGCGCTAAAGTCACTCGTTGCAGAGGTTTCTTTCTGACGGGTCAGGAACAGGTCGTACAGTTTTGCATTGGTGTCGACTTCACGTTTCAGCGCATCGTATTCTCTTTTCACTACACTTAATGACTGGAACTCTTCTTTCTTCTCCAGCAATTCTGCTTTTAACAGTTGTTCTTGGTTGACCGCGCTAGATAGCTCTTTCTCGATACCGTTAACTAACTTTTTAACAATTGAATCAGCACGACGTTGAATTGAATCTAACTGAGCACGAGCTTGAATCATCTTGTCATGCTTGGGGCCGTAACGTTTTGACAGCTCACTCACCACTTTTTCTGCTTGAGATTCAGCCGAACGAATGTCCCTGATTTGAGGATGGTTGGAGATCAAAGACATTGACGACAGAGTAGTTGCGTCTGCAGATTTATTGTTTTTAAGAGCATTGAACAATGCTTGAGTTGCAATTCGCTTCTCTGTAGCTTGTGCAATTCGGTCAGTAAGATTTGACAATTCAGAGCTGGTTAACGCCACAATCCCGCTATCATCAATCAGTTTTTGCGTTTCCAAGAATTTCAACAAGGCTTGTTCTGAACTATCCAGTTTGCTCTTCAATTCAGCAAGTCGCTGGTTAATCCAATTGGTTGCCTGCTGAGTTGCAAGCAGCTTTGATTCTAGATTGTTTTCAATAAAGGAAAGGACGGCGTCATTAGCAATCTTCGCTGCCAATGCAGGGTCTTCTGATTCAAAACTGATGTTTACAAGCTGAGTTTTTCGGATAGGTGAGATCGTTAGCTTTGACTTGAATGTTTTTAGAACACTGCGGTTCAACGCTTCTTGCTCTGCTTCCAAATCGACGTCAGCCACATCTTCTTCAGGGAAAAGAGTTCTGATTAGAGGCCACTGCTTCACTGATTGCTTGAGTTCTTCGACGGTTGACGGCTCGTCGACAGACATCGCTGGATTGAACTCGGCAACCTGAGTGAGATTTAGCTTATCAATAACACGCTGTGCAACGTGATTTGACTTCAAGATTTCAAACTGAGTTTGGTAGTACTCTTTCGCTCTAGTGTCGATCCCTACGACTTCTTCGATAGAAATCGCCTTTTTCTGAGATGCCTCAATAAGCAACGTCGCGGTTGCGGTGTAAGTAGGCGTAATGGACAAGGCAAACAGCACAGCGATAGCAGTACACAAAGTAGTAAAGGCAGCTATCGATAACCAACGTGACTTGACTAAATGGTAGTAGTAACCAAGATCGATGGTTCGATCTTGATTAGGTAAATCCGCATTGGATTGAGTTAACATGCTAGATAATCCGTGTTAGCAATGATTTTGAAGGTGGGTTAGAAAAAACTCTGATCGATTTCGATGATGTCGCCAGGCTTCACTCGTGACGTCAGTTTCACTCGATTTTTCTGATCGTCTGAACCTGATTGAGTGATATAGACTTTGTTTCTCGCAGCGCGGTCAGTAAAACCACCAGCCAATGCGATGGCTTTGTCTACAGTAAGTCCAGGCTGGTATTCATAACCACCTGGCTTTTTAACCTCACCGTTGACATAGATACTTCTAAAACCAATAACAGAAACTCGTACTTTGGGAGAAATTAAATAGTCCCCTTTCAGCCCCTTAGTGATTTCATGTTTTAGCTGCTCCGGCGTCTTATTTAGGACAGTAAGTTGCCCCAGATATGGGTAGTCAAACTTACCGCTATTGTTGATGTACAGCTCATCAATGGAGAGATTTTCCTCACCATAAACTGAAATCTGGATCTTATCACCTGCCCCTAGTTTATAAGTGTCTTCAAACGCAAACGTCATGTGGCTAAAGCTAACCAAGCAGGTTAAAAGCGAAGTAAGCAAAACGCTTTTCATAGTCTAGAGTTCCGAATTAGAAAGGTTAGAAAAGTAGGTCTGCAGACAGGTACCAAATATTTTGGTCGTAACTGTTGCCAGAAGTCGTTGAATCGTTGGTTTCGAATTTCCAACCTAAGCCGATGTCAGCGAAGTCCAGAATTTCGTAGCCGAATGCCACGCCAGCGGTCATTAAGTCATCTTCACGTTTTGAGTTTGAGTAGTCATCTTCTCGGACTTGACCTGTGATTCGACTGTAAAAGTTATTTACCCAATAGTGTTTCCAACCTGCTGATACACTAGTTTCATCGACATAGGTTGTACCTTGCTCAGGGTCACGAGCACGTTGTGAGCCAGATAGCGCGACGGTAGAATGTTGTAGCGGCTTCCAAATAAATTCTAAATCCCAGCTGAAACCTTGGAAGTCATCTCGGCTAGATTCATCATAGGTTTTATCTTGTAGACCGAGTCTTAATTTACCCGTTGTCTTACCCGATACGTCCCAGCTCGCACCCACTAAGTAATACATGTCTAAGTTGTCTTGAGACAAACCTGCCGCATCATCAAGGTCGTATGTTCGATTGACTGCATCCACTTCAAACAACAAGCTGGTCGCTGGCAATACCCGGTAGTAAAAAGCGATAGCACCGTTGAGTTCGTTATGATCTTTGTATGCTGTACTCACGCGACCGATATCAGGTAGAATCACATTTCGGTAGTTTTTGTACTCTCTGTCTTCATAACCTAGAGTCAGTTCTATTCGCCCAGTCGCTTCTTTCGAGCCATATACGTAAGTTCCGTTTACGTTGTGGACGGCGTACTCTACTGGCTCATCCGCAGCTAGTGAATATAGGTCACCGGCAAGCAACCCTGTACCGCGCTCTTCGTGCAAGTACTGGTAGCTGTAGTTCAGTGCAATACCGTTGCGAGCGTTAAAGCGGATAAAATTGTTTGTAGAAAATTTGTGGTCTAGATAGTTGTCATCACTACTATCAAAATAAGTACCTGACGCTAGTTGATAACTAACACGATATTGATTACCACCTCGGTCAGATTCAATACTCACTCCAGGTTCAACAATGAACACTGTCGAAGATTCTGGATCTTCCGAATCTGAATAACGGCCAACGTTGTCGTTATGTTCGAAACGAGAGTCTAGAATTGGGGTGATTTTTAAGCCGGATTCAGTGGTGTATCCCTGACTCTCAGCTGCTTGTACAGATTGATAATTAACAGCCAACAGCAACGCTAAAATTGATAATTTCGGAGTGTTCATCACTAATCCTTTAGTATGTATTTTTACCTACAAAGCCTTTAAATACGGTGAGAAATATTATTTTTATATCCAGCCACAGCGACCAGTTTCGAATATAGTTCAAGTCATATTCGACGCGTTTTTCCATCTTATCCAACGTATCTGTTTCACCTCGATAACCATTGATTTGTGCCCAGCCTGTTATGCCTGGTTTTACTTTGTGTCTGAGCATATATTTGTCGACAATTTGTCTATATTCTTCGTTATGTGCAACCGCATGAGGACGAGGGCCAACAATAGACATGCGTCCTTGTAAAACATTAATGAATTGCGGAAGTTCATCGAGTGAAGTTCGGCGAATAAAGCTGCCGAACTTAGTTACCCTTGGGTCATCTTTCGTCGCTTGTTTCACAACTCCGCCGTTATCCATGACTTTCATTGAGCGGAACTTCCATACCTTGATTTTTTTTCCATCAATTCCGTAACGATATTGTTTAAATATCACCGGACCGGGAGAGGAAGTTTTGACCCCAATAGCAACCGCTAGCAACACTGGGCTAATTAAGGCGAGGATGATTGAAGAAACGACAATATCTTCTAGGCGTTTAACAAAGGTAGTCACGCCGTAAAACGGCGTATCATAAATACTCAATGTTGGTACTTGACCCACGTTACGCCAGCGAGATTGAATAAGATCAAAAGTGAAGAAATCCGGCACGATATAAACGCGAGCCGTACTATCAGAAAAGTAATTAATGATCTCTTTAATGCGGTGGGACGCTTGCATTGGTAGCGCGACATAGACATGGCGAAAGTCGCGCTCTTTTGCCATTTTTAATGCATCGTTGATTGAACCACGAATTGACGCTTGGCTTTGCTCTGGCAGACGCTCAAGAGAACGATCATCAAAAATGCCGACTAGCTGTAACCCAAGGTGTTTATTTCCTTCAATTTCTCTCGCCAGTGATAAACCAGAAGGTGTTGCACCAATAATGATACTCTTCTGCTCGTATGAGTCAGCGTGACGTGCTTTCGACAACTTACTAAATGCGAATCGGTAAGACGTCAGTGCAATAGGCGCATAAACAAACCAAATGCTGAGAGCAACACGAGAGAAGTTGTCGGTAATCTTCAGCGCGAATGCAAAGGTAAGCAGAAGAGCGATACTGGATAACCAAGACAGGAGAATCGGAGCGAAGGTCTGCTTGGCGGAGTAATAGTAGTTAGAGTTATACACGCCCAATAACTCGGAAATTATGCTAAAGACTAATACCGTAACGCATAGAGCGGTTATATAATGAACGTTAATACTACCCACGTATAAAAGAGACACCAACAAGAAACCAAGAGAAATAAGGGTGGTATCCAAGAGTCGGTAAGCAAGAACATTTTCCTCTCCATGGCTTTTTATTACTCCAATCGCTCTCATAACTGTTTAGTCCTTAATTTGATACGCTACCGCCCTTAGGTAAAGCTCCCAATGCGCTAGTAACACAATTTTTAAATATTCAAGTTCATTCATTTCCAAGCTCAATAGTCTGGATTTTTTTTCGTTAAAAACAAACTCCATAACTCCCCTTATTTCTTATTATCTAGGATGTGAGATGTAATAATTTTCATATATGAGACAACAGTGATCTCAATCCAATTTAAATGTCGAATAAGAAATAAAATAATCATTTTTTAGTAAGAAATAGTTAGATCATTAGCTTTACATTAGTTTTCACTAATTGTCAGAATGAATATACCTAATACTTATTGACGATATTTTTCATGTGACATATAGAAGATTACATTTTCAAGTCGCTATATTTTGGCCAAAAAAAAGCCCCTCTTAAAAAGAGGGGCAAGTACCATCGCTTATTATTATAGTGATAATTTTTTATATAACTATTCGCTTAACCAAAGTCTCCATTCACATAACCTTTGGTACGATCGTCTTTAGGTTCATTGAAGATTGACTGAGTGTCATCATGCTCAACCAGTTCTCCCATCAAGAAAAATGCAGTACGGTCAGAAATACGACGCGCCTGTTGCATAGAGTGCGTCACAATCACGATGGTGTAGTCTTTTTTAAGCTCTTCCATCAATTCTTCAATCTTGTGCGTCGCGATTGGGTCAAGTGCCGATGTTGGTTCATCCATCAGGATCACATCCGGTTCCATAGCGATTGTACGTGCGATACATAGACGTTGCTGCTGACCGCCCGATAAACCAAATGCGTGTGATTTCAAACGGTCTTTCACTTCATCCCACAGCGCCGCACCACGGAGAGAGCGTTCTACGACTTCATCGATGTGTTTTTTATCTTTGATGCCTTGCGCACGAAGGCCGTATGCGACGTTCTCGTATATGCTCATTGGGAATGGGTTTGGCTTTTGGAAAACCATACCAACTCTGATACGTAGGTCTGCAACATCAACGTTACCGTAGATGTTTTCACCATCCATATTAAGCTGACCGGTGATTTTGACACCTTCAATCAAGTCGTTCATGCGGTTAAGACAGCGTAGCAACGTCGATTTACCACAACCAGATGGGCCAATCAATGCCGTCACCTGACGGGTTGGAATTGGCAAATTAATTGCTTTCAGTGCTTGGTTTTCGCCATAGAACAGGTCTAGGTTCTTAATATCAAATTTGTTCATGCTTAAATCTCTTAATCTTAAATTCGTGTAAATCTGGTGTAATAGCAACTAGTAAGTAGCGGTATTAAAACGACTTGCGATAAGTTTCGTTACCATGTTGATCAGTAGAACAACCACAATCAGCACAGTCGCTGTACCGTAAGCTTGGTTCCACTCTTCAACAGTGAACAGCTCGGTAGTTAGCTTATACAGGTGAACCGTTAGCGTTCGACCCGAATCCAATAAAGAATCCGGAATACGTGCCACCATACCTGCTGTTAGAAAGACAGGCGCCGACTCTCCGATTACACGACCAATACTAAGAATGACCGAAGTTAAGATACCTGGCATTGCACTTGGCAAAATCAAGCGCCAGATAGTGTAGATTTTTGACGCACCCAAACCGTATGAACCTTCACGGTATGTTTGAGGTACCGACATTAACGCTTCTTCTGTTGTACGGATAATGACAGGAAGAATCAGAATACTTAGCGTGAGCGCGCCCGATAGAATCGAGAAACCCAAACCAAGGATCGCAACAAAGAAAGTCATACCGAATAGACCGAAAATAATCGACGGAATACCCGCCAATGATTCAGTACAAAAACGAATAACTTTGACTAAGCGGCTACCTACCTTGGCGTACTCAGTTAGATAAATTGCTGTCATGATGCCCAGAGGCGCAGCCACCGCAATAGATGCGATAACCATATATATCGTCGAAACGATCATCGGGAAGATGCCGTGCTCATCGCCCGTACGAGTGTAATTATCAGAAATAAAGGCCCAGTCTACGTGTTGAAGACCGTTTGAAAGAATGTACCAGATAATCCAGAACAAGAAGCCGACTGTCAGTGCCGCTGCCGCCCAGATTAAGCCGTTAAAGATCTTGTCTTTGAACTCACGAGCTTGTTTTAGTTTTGCGCGATCCATTTTCATCACCTATCAGTCACTTACTTCGCTTTTTCGCGGTTAAGATAGAGTAGTGCTGCGTTCAGCATCATAATAAACACCAGTAACACGACCCCTGTTGCGTACAGAGCATTAGCGTGAACGCCACTTGCATAAGACATTTCAATTGCGATGTTCGCCGTCAGAGTCCTAGCTGAATCAAGGATACCTTGTGGCATTGCTGGCGCGTTACCCATTACCATGATGATCGCCATGGTTTCACCAAGGGCACGACCAATACCTAAAATAACACCGGTCATAATGCCTGAACGTGCAGCAGGAACGAGCAATTTGAAAATCGTGTAGATTTTTGACGCTCCGAGCGCCAAAGAGCCTTCTTTGTATGCGCGAGGCACTGCTCGAATCGATGTTTCTGATACCGTAATCACCGTCGGTAGAATCATCACCCCCAATACAATGATACCCGCCAAAATCGTGTTACCCGCAGGCACGTCAAAAACGTTTTGAATCAAGGGTACGATAATGACCAAGCCAAAGAAACCGTAGACGACCGATGGGATACCTGCCAACAGTTCAACCGCCGGACGAATCACATCCGCAACACGCTTCGGTGCGACTTCAGCGATAAAGATTGCCGTCAAAACCCCAACAGGTACACCAACAATGACCGCACCAAACGTCGAAACAACGGAAGCGACAATCATGGTCGCAACACCGTACAACGCAGGTGGCAACCAGTTTTGGCCTAATACGATGCCCGATACACCCGCTTCTTGGAACGCTGGGATAGACTCTCGAATGATGAAGTAAGCAATAATGGATAGGGATACAATGCCGATAACAGCACTGGTGAGAAACAAGCCATGGAAAATGCGCTCTTTCCAGTCAACTTGCTTTTTAGCACGAAGACGTGGCTTTACCGTTTGAGTCGCTTCATTGTTCATAAGCTTTTCACTATTTGTTGCGATGGTCATAAAGTTCTTACCGTTCTAACGAGCTGGTCGCCCGTTATTGAGTGAGAAAGCGCTCAGCCCAAAAGTAGGCTGAGCAATTTATAATTAGAATGTTGATTAGTGAACTGAGATGTAGCCTTTTTGGTCAACAATTGACTGAGCTTCTTCAGTTAGCATCCAATCTAGGAATTTCTGAGTTTCAGCTGATGGTTGGCCTTTCTTGTAAAGAACTAGGAAAGGACGAGCCACTTTGTAAGAACCGTTTTTCACGTTGTCTACGTTTGCATCAACGCCGTCGATTGCTAGTGCGTGAACAGTGTTGTCTACTGTACCTAGAGAGATGTAGCCGATTGCGTAAGGGTTAGATGCAACCATAGTTTTAAGCGCACCGTTACCGTTTGCTACTTGAGCACGTTGAGAAATCGCCGATACTTTCTTCCCAGAGATTTTCATTTTTAGAGACATGATGTCTTCGAAAGCACCACGAGTACCAGATGCAGTATCACGAGTAATCGCTACGATTGGCTTGTCTTCACCACCAACATCTTTCCAGTTAGTGACTTCGCCTTTGTAGATTGCAGACACTTGCTCTGCAGTAAGACCTTTAAGGCCATTCTTAGGGTTTACTACAACTGCGATACCGTCGCGAGCAACCACTTCTTCAATTAAAGAGGGTTCTTTCTCAGAGTCTTTTAGGTTACGAGAAGACATACCTAAGTCTGCTGAACCGTTCTTAGCTGCTTTTACACCAGCAGAAGAACCTGGGCCTTGAACTTCAATAAATACGTTCGAATTCTTCTTCATGTATGTTTCAGAGAAAACTTCCATCAGTGGCGTTACGCTGCTAGAGCCCACTGCAGAGATAGTTTCTTTAGCAGAAACAGGAGTCACTGCCATTGCGCCTAGAAGTGCGATTGCACCGATAACTGTCTTTTTCATCACAATATCCTTAATTGGCTACATTGCCGTTTGTGTTTCACTTGAACGGTGCTCACTTTAGAACTCGAATATGACAGTTGTGTTTCACTTAGTTGAAGCCTACATGACAGATGGCAATAAACACTTTTTTCTCAATATATGAAGGAGAACACCAAGACGGCGGCAACAATAGAACGGCGAACGGTAACAAGCGCATTGCAACCTGACACATAAGCAATTGATAAGTAAATAGATTTTCTTACACAAAATCATCATAATTTTGCGATCGACTCTAGGTTAGATGATTGAATTCTGCCAACGGAAAACTAGAATCATGCCCTCTAATAATAAAAATATTACTTTATTTTCATTTCTTTTTTATGAAGAGGACATTCAATGCGCCAACTACTTAGTGGCTTGTCTATCAAAATTCAGGTCATTGTGCCTGTAGTATTTACATTACTGCTCTTATTAGCCGGTATCAGTTACAGTGCTTCTAACCTTAAAAACGTTTTCAACCAAGTGACAGTATCGACAGAAGGACTCATTACTCACAAGGATGAACTGACCACAATCATCGACAACACATACGGAATGCGAATCAAAGCCATCTACAGCTTATTCCGCTCTGAAGACGTAAAAACACTCGCCAAAACGCTCAATGAAAACAAAAACAACAGCCTGACCTTACTCGAATCACTCAACAACGTTGCCGGGTTAGAAATCGAGGTAGAAGCGTTAAGAACAGCGATCAATGCGTACGTCGATTACTCGATAGAAACCATGATTCCTCTGCTGACTCATCAACATTCAGGAGAAGCATTGGCCCACGACTTTGACACCCAGTATGATAAAGCGGCGGCAGAGTACCGAGAGAAAGGGAATGCGATGATTGTCGCTATCGATGCGTTATCGAAACAACTCAATCAATTGGCTATCCAAGAGGTTGCTGACAACCAAACCAGCCACTCTGAAGTGATGCTACATACCTTCATCGGTTTGTTGGTGGTCCTGACATTAGCCCTTCTAATTAGCTGGATGCTGGCAGGTATTATTGTCAATCCGATCAGAGCGCTACAACAAGCTATGCAGCAACTGGCACAAGGACACCTAACGGTCAAAGTCGCAGAACAAGGCAACAATGAGATCACTGCACTTGCGAAAGACTTCAATATCACCGTCAATCAACTGCGCACCACGGTCGATTCACTGGTGCGCATTAGCGGTGATGTGGCATCGGCGTCAACAGAACTCGCGGCGGTGATGACACAATCAAGTGCAAACTCAGACCAAGAGAAAAAAGAAGTCGAACAAGTTGCCTCGGCAATGAGCCAAATGGAAAGCACCGCGTCAGACGTAACTCAGAATGCCAACCAAGCAGATGCATCATCGATCAATGCCAGCAAACTCGCCCAAGAAAGCCTAACCATTTTTGAACGCAATACGCATGCGAGTAAAGCGATGACCGATCAGCTGACCGAAGCGGCCCATGTGGTGAACTCACTTAAAGAGCAGTCGCAACAGATTGGAAAAGTGATTGAGGTAATCGAAAGTATCTCGGAACAGACCAACCTACTGGCGTTGAATGCTGCGATTGAAGCCGCGCGTGCTGGGGAAAGTGGCCGCGGTTTTGCTGTTGTAGCCGATGAAGTAAGAATGCTGGCTGCGCGGACTCAGGAATCAACCAAAGAGATTCAAGCCATTATCGAAGAACTGCAAAGCCAGTCGAGTGTTGCCAACGAGAGCATGCACTCCAGTTTGGATATGCTGGCGAGTAATCAGGAACAAGCCAATCGTATTAATGAGTCGTTAAACAACATTAGCCAGTCTATCTCACACCTAACCACGCTCAACGCGCAAGTCGCGGTCGCTTCGGAGCAGCAAGGACAAGTCACTTCAGACGTGAACAAGAACTTGGGTAACATATACGAGCTGGTAAGCCAAAACGTCACAGGCATTACCCAAGCGGCAGCGGCGAGCCAAGAATTATCAAATCTCGCAGAGAATCAGAAACAGCAACTCGGCTTCTTCAAGATCTAGTCCGAAAAGCACAGAACTAAAAAAAGGGGTTACTCAACGTAACCTCTTTCTTTATTATTCGTCGTCAGCTTTAGGCGCAACTTTCTTTTTCGGAATAAACACCGAATCACCTACTGCCACGTTTTGGTAGAAACCTTTATCGCGCTGCGCTGGCTTCTTCGCCACTTTTTTAGCTTGAGGCTTGGCTTTCTTGTTCGGCTTCGCCTTACCACGGAAATCTGGTTTGCGCGGTTTAAGTCCTTTGAACTTACCTTTTAGCCCTTCCAATTCTGAGAATTGAAGATCCTGTTGTAGGTAAGCTTCTACGCGCTTAAAGCTGTCCCAGTCTTTTGGTCCAACTAACGAAATTGCATCACCTTTGTTGCCTGCGCGGCCAGTACGACCGACACGGTGAACATATTCTTCAGTGTGCTTTGGCATATCAAAGTTGATCACGTGGGTTACATTCGCAATATCCAAACCACGAGATGCAACATCGGTGGTAACCAGAATCTTAAACACACCACGTTCAAACTGACTCATGATGGTATTGCGTTGGGTCTGGTTGAGGTTGCCGCTTAATGCGATCGCTTTGAGCTTCTGTTCATTCAGCTTTTCGGTCAAACGGTCAGTATCCGCACGTGTTGCCGTGAAAATGATCAGCTGTTTGTACTGGGCTTCTTCTAGCACACGTTCAAGAATCGCTTCTTTATGGTCTAGGTGATCACACAGGTAAAACTTCTGCGTGATGTCTTTGTGCTCTTCATTCGAAACACCAACCGCAATACGTTTTGGCGCATCTTGCATCTCGAAGGCGATTTCATTGACTTCTGCGTGGTCAAGCGTGGCGGAAAACATCAATGTCTGACGACGGCGGTGCTTAGCAGCATTGTGAATACGACGAAGCTCTGGTGCAAAACCAAGATCCAACATGCGGTCTGCTTCATCCAGCACAAGCGTTTCCAAGCCGTCTAAATATAAAGAGCGGTGCTCAAGGTGGTCAGCTAGGCGCCCAGGTGTCGCAACGATGAATTTCGGGTAACGACGCAGCGCTTTCACTTGATCATTAAAGTTTTCACCACCGACGATCAGTGTCGCTTCGTATGACAATCCAGACAGCATTGAACGCAGTTCACTATAAACCTGTTTGGCCAGTTCACGCGTCGGCGCCAAAATCAAACCACGAGGGTCTTTCGCAGAGAATGCTTTGTTCTTTAGCGACTTATGTAACATAGGAAGAACAAAAGCCAGCGTTTTACCCGAACCCGTTTTTGACGAAGCCAAAAGATCTTTACCAGCAATAGCCACTGGAATGGCTCGCTGTTGGATCTCTGTAGCTTGCTTAAAGTCGAAGTGCTTTAGGGTCTTAAGTAAGCGATTGTCTAAACCTAAATCTTTGAAGTGCAAAGTATTCTCCATCTGTGCAGCAGGTCTGTTCTACCGGTACATTGCAGCCGTTCAGAACGTGATAAATTTGAAAACAGGCTATGATACCCACATTTGAACAAAGTGGATAGTGATCACAGAAAATAAACTCTTGACGGACTTATAAAGCGTAAATTTCACTCAATAACCTGTGCATTTTTTGCTCTCACCAATGAGACATAAGTCAATTTATTTGATAATTGCTTAAAAACTTGGGTTTTTTTAACTTTATTCTGCTTTTGGAAGCTTAGAATTACCACTACACTAATATGCGTTACTATACGATTATAAGGTATGGGACGTTCCACATTGATACTAAAAACGCAAGGAGTTCAATTATGAACAAAATGTTGATCGCAGCTGCAGCGTCGTCGGTTCTTCTACTAGCTGGCTGTGCTTCTGGTCCAGATGAAGAAACAACAGCAAAAATGGACGAGCTAAGCAACCAAGTTAGCCAACTAAGCCAAGACGTTCAGGCACTTCAATCTGACGTTCGTAAATCTGGCGATGCGGCAATGGCAGCTCAAGAAGAAGCAGCACGCGCTAACGAGCGTATCGACAACATTGCTCAGTCTTACACTAAGTAATTAGTCACTATTATTAAAAAAGGGTCTGCATTGCAGACCCTTTTTTTATTCGGCTTATTTTAAAAAGAAGGAGGAACTATCTCAACCGGCACCCCATTTTGTGCGGCAATCACGGCTCTCGCTTTGACTTCTGAATGATCAAACTCTTTCAACCACCAGCTTAGCTCTTGCGGTACAGTTAGCGCTTCTTTTACACCATCACTGCGAGTTAACGGTTCATGCGCTTCAACAAACACACTGCGATCTGGTTCCAGTGACACTTTGATTGGTTCATTGATGATGCGAACCTTCTCGCCCAATGTCACTTTTGTGAACAACCATTCAATATCTTTTGGCTCCATACGGATACATCCCGCACTTACGCGCAAACCAATACCAAAGTCTTTATTGGTACCGTGGATAAGGTATTCACCGTAGCCGTAAGCTAAACGAAGAGCATATTCACCTAACGGGTTGTCTGGTCCTGCTTGTACAACATCTGGAAGCTCAATCCCTTTCGCACGGTACTCCTGGCGAATTGAAGCCGGAGGCGTCCATGTAGGGTTAGGACGTTTTTGGCTGATCGAGGTTTGCATCACCGGAGTATCACGCCCGACACGACCGATACCGACAGGGAAAATATGCACGATATTGGAGTTAGGCTCAAAATAGTACAGACGCAGCTCCGCAAGGTTAACCACAACACCTTGTCTCTCAACGTTTGGTAGTATCACTTGCGTCGGGATCGTCAAGACATAATCCACTTGCGGTAGGAAAGGGTCTACGCCCTTATTCGCCGCCATTAATGGCAAAAAGCCCACATCATATTGTTTGGCGATCTCCGCCAACGTCTCACCTTCACTTATCTTGTGATATTGCGTACGTCCAACAATATTGCTTCCTTCAGGCGGCAGTTCATAACTTGCGGCAAATACATTACAAGCAAATATGCTGCAACCTAGCGCAATCAGCTTACGTAGCATCCAAAGTATCCTTAGCGTTTTTGTAATTTAGCAAGGTTATCTCTCTTTGCGCCTTATGATCAACTATTGGTGATGGATATGACAGCGCGCTAACATTGCTCCATTTCCACGGTTGATGAACATACTTATCCGGTACAGAAGCAAGCTCTGGAATCCAGCGTCGAACAAAACTGCCATCGGCATCAAACCGCTCTCCTTGGGTAACCGGGTTGAAGATGCGGAAGTAAGGTTGCCCGTCACAACCAGTTGACGCGCACCATTGCCAACCACCGTTGTTGGCTGGGTAATCACCGTCAATCAACTTACTCATGAAATACGCTTCCCCTATCCGCCAATCTACTTGCAGATCTTTAATCAGAAAACTCGCGACAATCATTCGTAAACGGTTATGCATCCAACCGGTATGGTTGAGCTGTTTCATCGCGGCATCGACAATCGGATAACCCGTAGTACCGGTTTTCCATGCCTCGATACGGATTTGCGAATTTTCCCAGCGGAGCTGTTTACCCCATTCAAGGAAACTCTTGCCCATACTCAACTTTGGTTCGAAATAGACCAAGTGCTGGTAGAACTCACGCCAGATCAACTCACTTTGCCATGTTTCACGTCCCGCACTCAGCGGCATCGACTGCTGGTACAAGACACGAGCCATACATTGACGTACCGACAGCGCACCAATTGCCAAATAAGGCGACAAGCGGCTCGTTCCTTCTATGGCAGGAAAATCTCGCTTATCTTTGTAGTCATCCACATCTTCACGATTGAAACGGCGCAATGTTTGATAAATGCTTTCCGTATCGACAGCATAATCTTCACTCGAAACGCGCGGATAACTGAAGGTACTACTTTGGCTAAACCGGTATTCACTAGTGTGTAACGACTCTGGTGGCAATACCGCTTCAACTGCTTTATGTGGCACAACAGGAGCAAGCGATAGCTGACTTAGATAGGCCTTTTTAAACGGAGTAAAGACTTTAAAGTACTGGTTTTGCTTATTGACGACCGAACCCGGATTGAGGATGCATTTGTCATCAAAGCAATGAAGCGCATTATCTCGCGTCAATAACGCTTGTGCTAAGCGCTCATCACGCCTAACTTCATTCAGCTCGTACTCTTTATTCAAGTACACATCGTCGCAACCCAACTCGTCTGCCAACTCCTCAACCTTGTCAGCGCTGTCGTTGAAACTCGCCACTTCTGCGTATAAAAACGGGATATTCAAGCTCGCCAAGTCTTGCTGCAATTCAAACAATCGGCGATAGATAAAATCCGCTTGGATCGGTGCTAAATCATGTTGTTGCCATGTAGACGGTGTCGCAATGAAGACGGCAACAACCGGCTTTTTCGTATTAATCGCGGCAAGGAGTGCGCTGTTATCGTCTACGCGCAAATCGCGTCTGAACCACACTAAGTTCATAATCAATCCTGCGTTGCATTCAGCACGTCAGACAAGAAGCATTTCCCATCAAAACGTTCTTGTACCTGACGAATAGCGGACTTTTGTTGTTCGGATAAAGGCTTTTCACTGTAAATAGCCAGCGCTTGATAGTTGTCGGCTAAATTGACATCGATTAACCCTGATACGTCTTCCACGTTGTCCATCAAAGTGACATTCCAGCTTTTATCAGAAAGATGAGCCGCCCATAAACGGCTGGCAATGTCGCGACTGTCACCACAGTTAATCAGCAAACATTTACCCGATTTCGCGGCTTTATTTTCGGATTCGATGATCGACTCAAGTTTAGAGACTATCAGCGACGTAAACAGACTCAGTTGCAAAATGCGCTGCGCACGTTTGATCGATCGCAAGGCGACTAAAATCGGTGAGACAAACTGAGTCTCTACTACCTCAAGCGGGTACTCTTTCAAAACGGTGTTAATGACCGACTCTGCTTTCGAACGGCGAAGTGACGCGAGCGCATTGAGTAACGGCTCGACCTCTTCTAAGTATTCAGATTGCTCGGTACCCACACCACTTGGCGTCATGTTAGCTTCCAAAAGGCCTTTCACTTTCCCTATCGAAACCCCTTTACCAAGCCAGCTCTGGATCAATTTGATCAACGCGATGTCTTGATCGGTATATAGGCGGTGGCCTTTCTCTGTTCTTTGTGGCTGAACCAAGTTATAACGACGTTGCCACGCACGCAGAGTCACCGGCTTAACTCCGGTTAACTCTGAAACTTCTCGGATGGCGTACAATTTTTCACTACAGCCCATAACGTAAACGTAACTCCTGTGGGTAAGGTTCCAAGTATTTTTGTTGCTCTAGGTACTCGTCTGGATGTGTCTTTAAATAGTGCTTAATCAGCGTCAATGGCGCGAGTAGTGGCAGCAGACCAACTCGATAGTCATCTATCACTTGGCGTAGCTCTGCTTTCTCTTTCTTGTCCAGATTGCGCTTAAAATACCCTTGCAAGTGCATCAAGACATTGGTGTTATTTTTTCGTGTCGCACGGTAAGCCATCGCCTTCATCAAACCCACTCGATACAGTTGGTAAAACTCCTCGAGTTCGTAATCTTTGATGTTTGCGACCAGTCGACCTAACTCTTTGTATGAATTAGGGTGATGCGCCATGAGGGTCAGTTTATAACGGGAATGAAATGCAATGATACTGCCACGACTGAGATCGTTGCTAACCGACTGATAAAAGTCATACAGTGTAAAGACACGTGTGATGAAGTTCTCTTTGAGGATTGGGTCATTCAGTCGGCCGTCTTCTTCTACTGGCAGCCAAGGCATCTTTTGCATCAACTCGTTGGTATACAACCCGACGCCAATGTTTTCGGCACCGTTATCTTTATATACCTTGACACGCTCCATGCCACAAGTGGGTGACTTAGCACATACGATATAACCGCATAATTGTGCCTCTTCAAGCTCAGCGACTTTACTCTTCGAGTACTCCACCATAGCTTGCGTGTGGTCCTTAGTCGGGTCTTTAGTTTCTACCAATGCCAGACGCTCCTCGTTTGAGATTAGGCGTATTGTCGGTCTAGGAACCGGCATACCCATGCCCACTTCAGGACAAACGGAAACGAACTCGAAAAAAGGCGCCAGTTCTTTCGTCACAAACTTGCTCACTTTATGGCCAGAGTCAAAGCGCACTTTTTCACCCAGAACACAGGAACTGATGCCAATATTAATGTTGTTGCTCATGCCAATCTCCAAACGAATTATTATACAATTTTAATTCTTGTATAAGTTCTAGCATAAACAAACGCATTGTACAAAAATAATTTTTGTACACACCCTGTGATTTTTGCTTTCGTTGACCGATTTTAAATTGAGCAGCTGAGGCAATCGTTTTTCCGAATCGATTGCTTTACCACTTTCAACAGAAAACGTTATTAACTCTTTACTTTAACGATCTAAGGGGTGGTTTTGTGACATACTTCTCAAGGAGAACAAGTATTGCTAGCTAGTATTGCCTCAACAGATTTTTGAGAATCAACAAAATTAGTAATCAGATTCTGAATTACTAGTAAACTTGGAGTAACAACTATGGCAACCCCACATATTAACGCTCAACCAGGTGATTTCGCTGAAACTGTACTGATGCCAGGCGACCCGCTTCGCGCTAAGTACATCGCAGAGACATTCTTGGAAGATGTAAAACAAGTTTGTGATGTTCGTAACATGTTCGGTTTTACTGGCACTTACAAAGGTAAAAAAGTATCAGTAATGGGTCACGGTATGGGTATTCCTTCATGCTGTATCTACACACACGAACTGATCGCTGAGTACGGCGTTAAAAACGTAATCCGCGTGGGTAGCTGTGGTGCAGTACGTGACGACGTAAAACTAATGGACGTTGTTATCGGTATGGGCGCTTCTACAGACTCTAAAGTGAACCGTATCCGTTTCAACAACCATGACTTCGCAGCAATCGCTGACTACGGTCTACTAGAAGAAGCGGTTAACCAAGCACGTGCTCAAAACGTACCTGTGAAAGTCGGTAACGTATTCTCTGCAGACCTTTTCTACACACCTGAAGCCGACATCTTCGAGAAGATGGAAAAACTAGGCATCCTAGGTGTAGATATGGAAGCAGCAGGTATCTACGGCGTTGCAGCAGACCTAGGTGCAAAAGCACTAACTATTCTAACTGTATCTGACCACATCATCCGTGGTGAAAAACTAAGCTCAGAAGAACGTCAAAAGTCGTTCAATGACATGATGAAAGTTGCTCTTGAAACTGCAATCAACATCTAATCGCTTTACCTTTGCTGCCAGAGTTCGTTCTGGCAGCCTGAATAATCCCGAGGGGGAGAATAGTGACATCTGGCAAACTGCCAACGGAAGCAGACGGGTTACAGCTCAACTTTTGTAAAACATTGGCGTGTGACAACTTTGGAATGAGTGATGCACATCGTTACGTCGTGCAACATGCTAACCCTAAGCGACCTGCGATGGTATGCCGAGAATGTGGTGCTTTCCCCCCCTTACTTAACAACCGTGAAGTTCTCAACGAGCTGCACCGTTTACGACACCTACACAGCGATGGTCTTCCTGCCTGTCGCAACAACGACTGCGCGAACTTTGGCCTATCGGTTCACACCCACAAACACCTTTACCACGCTTTTGGCTACAGCGGTGACCGCCAACGTTATCGATGCAAAGACTGCCACTCGACGTTTGTAGACAAATGGTCAGGTGCCAATAAAAAACTCCAGTTTCAAGAAAATCTCCTTGGCTTGCTCTTTATGGGCTACTCGGTACGCGAGATCTGCCGCAAGTTAGAGATCAACCCAAAGACGTTTTACGACCATCTGGTCCACATTGCCAGCCGCTGTCGACGCAAACTTGCAATGTTCGATGCGCGCTGGGTCAACCATGCCAGCAGTTACGAGCTAGCATCCCACTACACCGCACTTCAACCTAAGAGCAACAATGGCGTATTGTGGTTTGTCACGGGCGAAGCGCACAGTGGCTATATTCTGTGCCAACACGTTAACTACGCGGCAGATGAAGAACCGCTTGGCTGTGTCGATCACGACCCATACCAAACACCCGCAAGATTCGTTTCACGCGAGCACTCGTCTGAAGCCAATATGCCGGTACCAAGTCCGTCCCCTGTGCTCAAAGAGCGAATCGACCAAAAGTACCAAACTATCCTTGCTCGTGGTAATGTCGAAGACCCAATGGGGAACTTATCGATATTTAATTACCCGTCTAAAGGCGCGTTGATTCGTCCACCATATACGTCCTACGCCCATTTCTTGCACGTACTCGATATGTGCCAGCAAGACGCTCAAGTTTCAATTTATCTGCCGCAAGACCCTGTTGTCCGCTCTGCGGCATTGAGTGTTTGTCTGCCAAGAATTCAAGCACGCAATGTCGATTTGATGTACGTCGAGGAAGACACGAATTGGAACCCAGACAACGACGTGGATAAAGTCGACATCGTCCATATGGGGTGGTGGCGCGATCGCTGGGCGATTGCGACCGTCGATCACAACTCAAAAGGCATCTGTTACTTGGCGGGAGAGCATAATCAGCCTGAGTTGTGGCTTAAGAAAGCGTCAATTCGAAAAGCCGCTTTTTATCAACAACGATTCCAGACTCTATTTGAAAGCTTTATTAATGAACCAAGGCGTAAGCTACGTCCTGGTGGCTTACTACCAATGCTTGATATTTTCCGCGCTTGGCATAACCTATGCTATCAAGACAAAAATGGGCAAACAGCCGCGCAGAACCTAGGATTAACGCAATCTCCAATGACTCTTCGTGAGCTATTATCATAATTATTATTAATGTGACCAGTGCCCACAAACAGCATGAGTTTTGCTACTTTTAGTAGAGTTAGTTAAGCTGCTGTTCATATAATGCGAAGTTATTAAAGCAGTATTGCGGTAAAGGACTGATTCATTGGATAAAAGCCAGCGACTACTAGACTTAGAGATTGAACAGCTCCGCTCAAGGTTAGAGATAGAGCCGGATAAAGTGAGTGCGAGTGCAGAACAGTGTGCTGCAAGAGCAACGCAAATTCTCTACCCAGAAGGCGAAATCAAATCTCTAGTCATCATGTCTCGCTGCGCTTGGAATACCATGGAGTACCGCAAAGGGCTCAAGTACATTAAAGAAGCCTACAGCAAACTCAACAGCATCGATACCGACGACTTCCTACCAGAAATCCTCCACGTTCACGCACTTCACTATTGGGGACAAGCCAAATACTTCTCCGCACAACAATATTGGATTAACGCGTTAGAGCAATCGGCGCTGGTTGACGAAATCGAGTTTCAGGTCGAAGCCTTGATCGGTTTAGGTAACATCTGGCGTATCACCAACGATTATGAGCTCGCTAAAAGCACCCACGAGCTTGCAATGATTGTCGCCAACCACACCCGTATCAACTGGCTGGAAGGTAAAGCCCGCATTCTACTCGCGTGGGACATGTACCTATTAAAAAACTACGTCGAGATGCTGTCTGTGCTTGACGGCGCGATCGAAGTATTAAAAGACCACCCCGATAGCACCTGGCAAGCCGAAATCTGGGATTTTCGCGGTTTAGCCTTACTCGGGCTCGAACGCATTGAAGACGCGGAACAAGCCACCAACAAAGCACACTCACTGGCGGTGAAACATAACTTGGTGTGGATGAAAGCGCACTCCTACATCAGCCGTGCGCGCTTAGAGCTGCTGCGCAAGAACCCACAAATGGCGTCCGAGCTGCTGAAAAGTGCCGAGCAATCTGCCGCATCATTTGATAACGGTGAGCTGTTATCACAGATATGTTTTCAGCAATCGCTGGTTGCAGAAGAGTACGGCGATCACCAGAGAGCGCTCGAAGCATTCAAAAAATATCGTAAATACTCAAGCAACATGCTGCGCGAACAAACGGCCAAGTTCAATAATGACAAGGCTCGGGCTTCAAAGCGCCAACTTGAGCAACGTGCACGTAAGATCATCAACCTTATTCGTCGACAGCATGAGTTCGATCCAGACAAACATCTGAGCAACATGGTGTCTGAAATTTATTGGTGGGAACAATTAGTTCTGTTTAAAACCGAGCTGAAGCACAGTAACCACTCGGTGATTACTATCCGACACGATGATCCAGAATATATCGATATATGTACCGAGTTAGCCCACTCATTGTGTAGCAAACAAGACATCCTGACCCGTCTAAGCAAAGAACATTTGGGTTTATTGCTGTCCGATAAAGGTGCGTCGGCCGCTAACGTTGCTAACGTACTGAGAAAAATGATCGAGATTTATCCTTGGCAACGTTGCGGACTCAACCGAGCGCTACCAGAGGTGCGCCACCAAGGTATCCTCACATTCCCATTCACAATCGAACAACTTGAGATTCAACAGCAGGAAGAAAGCGATGGAAGTGCTACTTAATAAGATTTCCGAATCGGGCCTAGACGCCTCTTCCGTTGCCGGTGAAGAAGCACTGGCGTTTTGGGACAACATCTGCCAAAACGTCGCCACAACACACCAAGAAAAAGCACAGTGTTTCGTTATCAGCGCAGAGTTTCGCCGTGAACTAAAGCAAATACAAGCGAGCATTAACGATTTAAAACAGGCGCTAAACCTGTTGTCGTTACCAGAAGACGCGGCATTGATCCTCGAGGTCAAAAACAATCTCGCTGACCGATTAGTCGAAAATGGCGAGTTTTCGCTGGCACTGAACGAATACATCACCTCCTCTACCATCGCTGTAGACAATGGATTTATCGATGAATACGTTATATCGGTTTTGGGAATGGGGAACCTGTGCGACATCTACGGCGATCATTTCCGCGCGATACGCTACTACCAAAAGATCGACAGCATTGACCACGCGATCTCAAGTCGTTCACTAAGGCTAAAATACAAGCTGTATATGCTGGCTTGTTACATCTCGCTCAACCGTATTAAAGAAGCCAAAGAACTGATCAAAGAGTGCGAAGAGCTGAGTATCCTAGTCAGTGACAAAGTGCTGTCTGGCCAGATTCATCTGTACCAAGCCAAAATTCACCGCAGTGAGAAAAACATCGAAAAAGCGATGTTGAGCTTGGGTAGCCTACAATACACGTCAGGCAATATTCATTCAGCTTGGTTAGCATCGATGATTCGCTTAGAGCTGGCTTGCTGCTTGACCGATTATGGCAAGCGTCATTGGGCAAGTTGGGTGCTGGAGCGCGCGTATCGCAAAGGGGATTCTTCCTCTCCGACCTTAAACCTTAAAATTTGTGACGCGTTGGCTTGGCTCGGCGAAGAACAAGGCAACTACCAAGCGGCTTTGGCATATCAAAAACAGGCGCATCAACTCGAGAGCGAGTTGATGAAGAAGATTCCGATTGGTGACCTCGGTGCAGCGCAGTTGAGACGCTTGTCTCGATTTGAGCTTCAGCTTAAGTTGATTCTGTCTGAAATCGAAAACCGTGAGCTGAAAGAAACCACGGAAACCCAAAAACACACCGTGGCGAAGCTGCAGCAAGATGTGTTTACCGACCCGCTCACCCAGCTCCACAACCGCCGTTGGCTGGACGTAAAACTCAAAGATCTGCTTCTGCACGAAACACCGTTTGCCTTAATGGTCATCGATATCGACCACTTTAAGTCCATCAACGATGAGCTTAGCCACCTTGTGGGCGACAAAGCGATCGTTAACGTCTCAGCAGAGCTAGCCGAACACTTCAAGTTCAAGAATGCTTCTTGCGTTCGCTTTGGTGGTGAAGAGTTTTTGGTGATCCTAGAGAAGACAGAGCTAGACCAAGCGCGCACCCACGCGGAATCTTTCCGTAATCGTATTTACGACTTCTCTTGGCAAGACGTTCTTGGCGAGCGTGGCCTCACCATCAGTATTGGTGTCACTCTCCATCGTGACGGCGAAAACACCCAGCGTACCTTCTATCGAGCAGATAAAGCTCTTTATCGAGCAAAGGCAAACGGCCGAAACCAAGTTTGTACTGAGTAACGATTACAAAAACTAACAAAGCGGTGGATATTCGCTAAGTAGTTAATCTACAATGAAAACCTACCCAACACGCAGACAAGCGAAATTTGACTGGCTCATTTTTTGCCCTACGTCGTGTTGCTTTTTCCGCTCGTCTTCACAATACACATATACAGGGATTCAAGTATGTTTCTTGACTACTTTGCTCTTGGCCTGTTGGTCTTTGTTACTTTAGTGATCTTCTACGGTATTATCGCAATCCACGATATTCCCTATGAAATCGCGAAAAGTCGCGAACATCCTCACCAAGATGCTATCCACTATGCTGGCTGGGTCAGCCTATTCACGTTCCATGCGCTGTGGCCGTTCCTCTGGATCTGGGCAACGTTGTGGAGAAAAGAGCGCGGCTGGGGTTTCCAAAAACTGCAACAAGAACAATATGACATCCACCACCGTGTTGACGTCCTGATAAACCAAGTCGAGCAACTCCAAGAAGAACTGAAACAACTAAAAACGCAACAGAAGCCAGTAGTCTCTCCGACTCATGATGCTGAACTCCGTGAGGAGGATAACTAATGGATTTATTACTCATTCTAACTTACACCGCCATTTGTATTGCCATTTTTAAAGTCTTTAAAATCCCTTTGAATAAATGGACGGTTCCAACCGCTGTGCTTGGTGGTGTGGTACTGATTGGCACTTTGATTCTACTGATGAACTACAACCACCCGTTTACTCAGTTGGGTAACCAAGTTTTCTCATCTACCCCGATGGTTTCCGGTGTGAGGGGCCGTGTTATCGAAGTACCAGTTGAACCGAACAAACCGCTGAAGAAAGGCGATGTGCTGTTTAAGATTGATCCTGTGCCGTTCGAGGCAGAAGTAGCGAAACTACAGGCGCAAATCAAAGAAGCCAGCCAAGGTGCGCTTGGGCTGGAGTCAGAGCTGAAAGCAGCCAGCGCACAACAGACTCAGGCAGAAGCCGAACGCGACAAAGCGAAACGTGAATTTGCTCGCTACCAGCGCGGTTATGACAAAGGTGCATTTACTGAACAACAACTCGATACCCGTCGCCAAGCCTACAAAGCGACGGAGGCAGCATTAGAAGCCGCCAAGGCGCGTGTTGACCAAGCACAGTTGGCACTTGATTCAGAAATCGGCGGTGAAAACACCACGGTGGCTCGACTACTTGCTGAGTTGAGAAAAGCCGAGTTCAACCTGGAACAGACTGTCGTTTATGCCCCAACCGATGGCTTCGCCACCCAGGTGGCATTACGTCCAGGCGTTATGGCAGTACCACTACCGATCGCGCCCGTGATGACCTTTGTCCACACTGAGAATTTGGTTTACACCGCGGCGTTCAGACAAAACTCTCTTCAGCGTCTGAAACCAGGGTTTGAAGCTGAATTCGTGTTTAGAGCGATTCCAGGGCGTGTATTCAAAGGCGAAGTGATCGACATACTACCTGCGATTGGTGAAAGCCAGTTCCAAGCGCGTGGCGCTCTAGTTGGCACAGAAGCACTGCGTACTAGTGGACGCGTATTTGTCACGTTAAAGATCACCGACGACCTGTCTGAGTTCCATCTCCCGATGGGTACCGCAGTAGAAGTCGCGGTTTACTCAGATAAGTTCAGCCACGTATCCATTATGCGTAAAGTTCTCATTCGTATGAAGAGCTGGCAAAACTATCTCTACCTAGACCATTAAAAGACAAAGCCCTCCAATCGGAGGGCTTTTTTAATAATTCATAAGAGACTAGGCCAAGTTGAGAAACAACTCATCGTCTGTCATGTACTTATGTTTCGGGCCTAAGTTACGCACGTGCATAAACATAAAATCCGGAAAGCCTGGCGCCAGTAAGTCATTCGGCAACCATACGATCCCGCCAACGAACACATACTTACCCTGCTTTTCTGCGCAGTGAAGAGGATTATTGATCTCTGTCGACAGCTCGGGCCTGACCCCTTCAACCACACAAACAATCTGCCCTTTCGCCACACCAACGACGCGTTTAACAAGGTTGGCTTTAATACCACATTTCCATGCTTGGCGAGTCGCCATTTCAAAACCATATTTGCGAACGTTTTTTTGGATGTTAACTATCAAATTCACTGCTTTGCACCTACTACTGATATAACTTTGCTCAGATTAGTCCTACCACTAAAAAATAGCGAGAGAAATAACACGATGTTTCATCGTCAGATGAAAAGACAGAGGGTAGTTTCAACTTAGTAAAATAGCCGAATCGGGCTTAAAACTAGATCTAAATCCCATTACTGTTAATTTTAATACTAGTGGTTACATAAATATTTGAAGAAAATCTCAGTCGGTCGATACAGTATGCGAATATCTTATTGACTTGAATTCACCCTGCCAGATTAACCAGAGCAGGGTAACCACAGAGGAAGTTCACATGAAAGAAGTTGAGTTTAGAACCATAGACCGACTGTTTATCAAGATGTCAATTAATGACAAATTCTGGGTCATTCTCATCCTTTTCCTAAGCGCAATTTCGTTTATCGCTGGCAGCCGTTACCTGTCTAGCATTGAAAACGCCAACGCCTCAGCTATCAGCGCTGCACAGTATAAACTCGCAGGTATGCTGGCGGTTGGTGATAGTACTCGCATTCAAGCTCAATCAGACATAACACTGGTATCACAGTTAAAACAGCCAACCAATAACGACGGTGTGATTACCGTTGCTCAACGTGCTGACAACGGCTCTATCTATCAGCTCACGTTTGACGCGCAAGAGACGATTGCCGAAGCTAAATCACAAGCGCTCACCTCTTTGCTTTTAAGCTACCTTTGGTTTGCGCCTTTCGCTCTATTTTGTTACTGGGTATCCACCTTTATCGGTGGCGCTCTATGGGTGTTGTACAGCACCACTCAGCGTATCGGCGAAGGTGATTTAACCTCACGTCTTGGTTTTCATCCGGGTCGCGACGAGTTCGGTACCATCGGCTGTGCATTGGACAAAGCAATGGATACCTTAAGTGAGCTGATCATCAACGTGAAGCACAACACTCAAACCCTAACCGATACGTCGGCATCGTTTGAAGAAGAGATGAAGCACAGCGAATCACAAGTACGTAGCCAGTATGCATCGCTTGATTCTGTCGCGACGGCAATGGAAGAAATGACTGCCTCAGCCAAAGAAGTCTCTAGTATTTCCCAGCAAGCGACGGAACAAACCGAGCACGACTCACAATACATCGAGGGCAGCCATCAACGCGTTGTGGCTGCCATCCAAGAGATCGACACTCTGTCGCAATACATTGCCCAAACGTCAAACTCTGTGACTAGCTTGAACGAGAACACCACGCAAATTAATGAAGTGATTACGACTATCAACGCAATTTCAGAGCAGACCAACTTGTTAGCATTGAACGCAGCAATTGAAGCAGCGCGCGCGGGTGAGCAAGGACGTGGCTTTGCCGTCGTCGCGGATGAAGTGCGTACTCTCGCCAGCCGCACACAATCGGCAACGGTAGAAATTCAAGCAATGATCGAAAAGCTGCAGACTGAAAGCCAAAACATTGCTTCGATTACGTCTAAAACCGTGTCTCAGGCGCAGACCAGTAGCGACATCATCACCGACCTTGGTCAAGACGTTCAAGCTATTGCTGAGTCTGCACGCTCGCTGACTAACATGAGCGTTCAGATCTCAACCTCGGCGGAAGAACAAAGCTCAGTGGCCAACGATATTGCATCGGAGCTAACCGATATCCGTGCTCAATCGAATGCCTTACGTGAAGTCGCGGAGCAATCTTCAAGCGGCATCGCAAACTTAACTCAGGCAGCGAAATCGCTGTCAGAAATCCTTAAGCAGTACCGTACGCAATAGCCTCAAGAGACAAACAAAAATCCCTGCTTTTCGGCAGGGATTTTTTTACCAATATCGCTCATATAGAATCTGCCCGCCAGTCGCCCTACGATGCTTCTCCAACCCCATCTTGGTTAACACCGTAATTGAGTCTTTGATCATCTCTGGATTGCCACACAGCATCACAAAGCTCTCGTCCTTATCAAGCGGCACACCTACCACGCGTTGCAACGTTTCGCTCTCGATCAGTTGTGGGATACGGCCACTTAACACGCCTTCTACTGGCTCCCGAGACACGACAGGAATATAACTTAGACGTCCTTCATATTGCTGAATCAGTTGGTCGATTAGATAGCGGTACACTAGATCTCGCTCATGACGCACCGCGTGGACGAGAACAATATGCTCGCAGCTTGGACGAAAGTTAATATCATCAAGCAGCGATAAAAAAGGCCCAATCCCTGTCCCAGTCGACAGAAGCCACAAGTTTTTCGTCTGCTTAGGGATGTTACTGAAAACCAAATCTCCATACGCCTTTTCGCCGACGTAGATTTCATCACCTTCTTTAATTTGCTGTAGATAAGGAGAAAGCGCCCCTTCCGGGTGCGACACAATCAGAAACTCAAGCATATCCGTCGTGTTTAACGGGGCGTTAACAACTGAATACGGACGACTGACCAAGTCACCTTGGCTGTTGAACAAGGCCAGTTTCGTGTACTGCCCCGCTTCAAATTGCAAGCGAGCGCCCGTCACTCTTAGGCTAAACAAGTCTTGATTCCAGTCCGTTCGGCGGTCGATATGCGCGCGGGAAAAACCATTGAGGGCAACCATCGTAGATCCTCCAATCGGTTACATATTATTAACGTTACGCTCACTTAATCGTTATGTAAAATCAGAGCGCTACGGAGTGATAGTGGATCACATTTTTTTAACAGTTATCGCTATTTACCCCTTACTCTTGATTCCCACAACCGCAATCCCCATGATGTTTCTAGCGATTAGCGACAGTTGTTATATACTGCGCTCCTTTAAACGTTCAAACCTATCGATTTGCAATGAATAAAAGTTTACTGACGAATATCATCGCCCTTGCTTTGTTAGCAGGTGGCTACCAAACAGACAACCAAATTGCTTTCTACGCAGGCCTGTTCGCCTTTTCCGGCGCGATAACCAACTGGCTTGCGATTCATATGTTGTTTGAAAAAGTACCCGGCCTATACGGCTCTGGCGTTATCCCGGCACGCTTTGAAGAATTTAAACTGGCGATCAAAAACTTGATGATGGAGCAGTTTTTCACCCAAGAGAATATCGACAAGTTTCTTAACCAAGAAATGTCAGGCGGAAAAACGCTCGAGCTGCAACCAGTGATCGATAAAGTTGACTTCAACCCAACCTTCGACTCATTAGTTGAAGTAATCGCATCATCATCATTCGGCGGCATGCTGGCAATGTTCGGTGGCACAGAAGCACTGCAACCATTGAAACAGCCGTTTGTCGAGAAGATGAAAGAAGCAATGGCCGACATCAGCCAGAGTGATAGCGTCAAGCAAGCGCTCAAAGAGCAGTTCGAGTCACCAGCGATGATGAGCGAGATTGAAGCCAATATCGAAGCCATTATCGACCAGCGACTGAGCGAACTGACACCTCAACTCGTCAAAGAGATGGTGCAAAAAATGATTAAACAACACCTTGGCTGGCTTGTTGTTTGGGGTGGTGTGTTTGGCGGCATTATCGGTGTGATCTCATCTTTTGTTGCTTAATCGACTAACCGATACAACGAAAAGGGAAGCGAATGCTTCCCTTTTTATTTAACGATAGGTTATCGGCCAGATTTTAACAAAGACCTCGTGACATTAGCGGAGTCATCCAAGCCAAGAGCATCCATTGCCTGCTGATATTCATCGATAATCTCAGTGTACTGGATATTGTTGAAGTCATCCCTAACGTAGCGAAATGTGCCTATGTAGACAACATCGGCGTTTTCTGGCACTTGAAAATAAACGCCACCGGGAAAGCTCAATACATCGCGTTGCATTGCATCAAGATAGGTTATCGCCCCTCTCAACCATGTGGTGCGACGAGGAACTTCCACCATAAACGGCACGCCCCAGGTCGCTTCAATAGTAGCTTGCCAATCGTCGCTCCCATCCATGGGCCCCGGATAAATTCGGTCTGATCTGGTGCCCGTTGCGACAAACACTTTATTGAGAATGCGACCATCGCCTAGCGCATTCCAATACGTAGTCTGTTCAAGTACCACATCGATCGGCGGATCCAGCTCAAATTTACCGATCACAATGACCTTGCTCTCCGAGCTTGATAACGCCGTGGTATGCGGCAGCATTGTTGGCATACTACAACCACTCAAAAACAGAGTGGCCAAGACGAGATTTAAAACGCTTTTCATAATTGGTCGATTCGGTTTTGGATTCGTTGAGCGACAACAGGATTATCTTTGGTATCTTTAAGAATTTCCTCAAGCATCTGTTTTTCGGAAGGCGCGTTGTCAACGGGAACCACATCGAACTTAGCTTGCTCGAAAAAGCCGGTATCCAACTCTTGCAATGCATAATCACCAAAGTGATAGACACCCGGTTTTTCTATTAGCAATGCCGCCACATCATCGCCTTGTTTGCCGAAGTTGTAGCTATAAATCGTGTTACCGCATATAAAGCCTAGGCAAGACTGCCCTTCTGCAGAGTAGGCAGCGAAAGCACCGTTTGGAAAGGCAAAAGAATAGTAAAGGTAGCCGCCTTCAAACTCTTTGACCGCCAAGTGATAGTAAGGTTTGTCAGATTGGGGACGGTGTTGAAATATTACTACGGAGTGGAGTCGGTTAGCATCGACGTCGTCAATATTGAGCCAACCATACCCCACCGAAAGCTCGGTAAAATCGTCGACTTGCTCTCCTCCCGTTGAGGCACAGCCGACCAGCAAAAACAGAAAAATTGCAGCGACAAAGTGTTTAGTCATTAGTCATCTCCTTTGCTTGAAGCAAGATGTCGATACTGAATGGAGTGCGCTTAATTCTTTGATTTTTAAGCAACACATGAATATCTATCGATTACTCAATAATATCGCTTATGCAAAATGATGCGATGAACCACCTGTGATCATCTTCAACAAATAAGAAAGTTTTACCTGACATTCCTCACTTTAACGAAAATCTATACCCAAACGTTGAGTCCAAAGAAGCCTTATTTATCCGAGCAGGATTTACAGCTTGGTAATGAGATCAGCGTTCACACCAAAACTGGTTTTGTGTTCTTCGATCACGACTTCGCTACGGGTTTGAATCACGCCCGGTAACGTGCCGAGCTTTGAAGACATAAAGTTCTGGTACGCTTTCATGTCTTTCACCCGCACTTTAATCATGGTGTCGAAGTCACCGGACAGCGAATAACACTCTTCGATCTCTGGCATGTCTTCTACGGCATCAGCAAACTTTTCAAAAATGGAGAAGCTGGTTTGATCCAGTCGGATGTGGATAAACACTTGCACGTCTAGACCGAGTTTTTCGGGATTGAGTTCCGCGTGATAGCCTTTGATATAGCCTTCTTTTTCAAGGCGTTTGACTCGGTCAGAACAAGGAGAAGTGGTGAGGTTTACCTGTTTGGCAAGCTCGACAATCGGCAGTCGGCCTTTTAGGTTAAGGGTTCTGAGAATTTCGCGGTCAATTCTGTCCAAGTCCATTTAGCGCTCTTATGATAGTTGTTAGCTTTTTGCTAATACTATCTAAACGCACTAAGTAAACCTAGCACCAAATCAGTGGAATGTAAGAAATATGTGAATGGTGGTTATGCCACTTCGGCATCAGAGAAAGAATTGCTATTCACACGTTCCGTTTGGCTATTACATACACGACAAAAGCACTGCTTTTCCATCTTCATGTAATGTGCGCCTTGGAATAGTGTCGCAAAAAAACAAGCCATATTCTTAACCATAGAATGGTTGGTGTCCTCACATCGCTTCATGACAACCTTATGTGGTGTCACTTTTGCACAGCAATGGCAGTACTCTTGAGGCATGTTTTTCTCTCCTTAGAAGTGGTGGGGTTATTTAATTGACCTATTTGTAAGCTGTTGGTTCGCGCGTCTCAAACTTTAGTGAAAAAAATGTGACGCTTGCCAAATAATTATGCCAAAAATACAAAAAGCCCCTGAAACTCTGCGCTTCAGGGGCTTTTTTACCGACTAATATTCTTATTCAAGTTCAGTCAGTAGTTTTTGATATTTCGAGTGTTGAGATTTCACGCTCTCTTCTGGCTCACCCGTTAGTAGGCTCACAACAACAATCGAAATTGTTGAGAAGATAATGCCCGGTACGATTTCGTAAACATCGAACCAACCGCCAGAGATTTGCTTCCATACGACGATAGTCACACCACCAACAACGATACCTGTAAGTGCGCCATTGCGGTTCATACGTGACCAGTACAAGCTAAGAATAAGTGCTGGACCAAATGCCGCACCAAAACCAGCCCACGCGTAAGATACTAAGCCAAGAACAGAGCTGTCTGGTGTCATAGCAAGCGTTAGCGCAACAATTGAAATTGCGATTACGGCGATACGACCCACCATCACGATCTCTTCTGAGCTTGCGTCTTTCTTAAACACTTGCTTATAGAAATCTTCTGCTAGTGCTGAAGAAGAGACTAGCAGCTGTGAATCCGCCGTACTCATGATTGCTGCAAGAATTGCCGCGAGAAGGATACCCGCCACAACAGGGTGGAACATCGCGTTCACGAGCAGCATGAAGATTTTCTCACCGTCATCCACAGAGATGCCAGAGTTGCTTACGTAGATAAGACCTACCAGACCAACCAGCATCGCACCAAACATTGATAGTGCCGTCCAGATAACCGCGATGCGGCGCGCTGTCGTTAAGTCTTTGTTTGAACGAGACGCTTTGAAACGAGCTAGGATGTGCGGCTGACCGAAGTAACCCAGACCCCAAGCAACTAACGAGATGATCGCAATCGCGCTTAGTGGTTCACCTTTTGAGTCATTCCAAAGTGTCAGTAGCTGTGGGTTGATGTTCGCAAGCTGACCTTCAAGGTCGCTGAAGCCGCCTTCCATCGCCACAATCGGTACAATAACCAGCGCCGCCGCCATTAATAGGCCTTGCACCAAGTCAGTCCAAGACACCGCTAAGAAACCACCAAACAGAGTGTATGACACGACACAAACCGTACCAATAATTACCGCTGTGGTGTAATCCAGACCAAATACTGTTTCAAACAGTTTCCCGCCAGCTACCAAGCCCGAGCTTGTGTAGAAAAGGAAGAATAAAAGGATGAAGAAAGCAGAAATAACCTGAATCAGCTTTGAGTTGTCGTTAAAACGACGTGATAGGTATTCTGGCAACGTCAGTGAGTCAGTGGTGATACTGTAGGTACGCAGACGTTTCGCGTTGATTAGCCAGTTTAACCATGTACCTGCAAGTAGACCACCCGCTAGCCAAAATGCCTCAATACCCGCCGCAAACGCGTAACCAGGTAGACCAAGCAGTAGCCAACCACTCATATCCGACGCACCTGCCGAAAGTGCCGCAGGCCAAGGACCTAGAGAGCGTCCACCCAAGAAGTAGTCTGAAGAGTTTTTCGTTCGTTGATACGCAATGACGCCTATTGCAAGCATCAGAATTAGATACGCAATAAACGTGGCTGTAATAGCAAAGCTATTTTCCATGTGATTTGTCCTCTTTTTATTCGATCGCCTTCCCTAAAATGCCCTCATCGTTCGTAAACACACGTCAAATGAGGGCAAGCCTAACAGGAAAAGAAAGGGTTAGTGAGCTTCGCTACCTAGTTCAAGCAAGGTCGCATTACCACCCACTGCTGTTATATTTATTGTTCTCGTACGCTCAGTAATAAAACGAAGCGAGAGGTGAGGATCCAGCGCTACAGGGAGAGCCGCCAGATCCGTTTCTGAAACAAGGCCAACAATCGCGCCTTCACGTTTCGCTAGCTGACGGTTGATATTCAGCTCAACCTCAGGTTTACCAACGTAACCCACACTACGTACGTCTTGCTCAAGCAATTGATGGTAAGCATCAAGAGGGGCAAACTGTACTAGGTTCATTGGTAAAGAAGACTGCATGTATGCAGCTTCAAGTTTTTCACTCAGTGTTACGTCATCACTGCATAAGATAACGGTGTTGCCGGCAATTAACGCTGCGGTAAGCTGCGCGACTGCCGATTTCTGAGCTTGCTCTGATACATCGTCTTGGATGATAAGAGCGACACCGCGACCTGCGGTGTACAGTTCATTGGTTTCACCAGTTGGACCAACCAATTGATGCGTTTCAGCCAGTAGCGCTGACGCCTGAGCAATATGGTAAGAAACAACCGAAGCCAATGATGGCTGAGCTTTTTGCAAAGCCTTTTTCAATGCGAGTAAGCACTCGCTTTTTGATTCAAAGCTGGTGAGGTTCCAGTTTTCCCACGCCGAAAAAGCATCAGAAAAAAGAGTTACTTGATGAACCATGATATTTCTCCTTGCCTACGGATTAAGAAAACTGAGTTTGAGTGAAACGGAATAGGTAGTGTGGACCACCCGCTTTCGGGCCAGTACCAGACAGACCTTGTCCACCAAATGGTTGTACGCCAACCACCGCGCCCACTTGGTCACGGTTGATGTAGCAGTTACCTACTCGCGCGTGTTTCTCAATCCAGCGGTAAGTGGTTTCGTTACGGCTGTGGATGCCCATAGTCAAACCAAAACCTGTGTTGTTGATTTGCTCTACCACTTGATGCAGTTCGCTCGCTTTGAAGCGTACGATATGCAGGATTGGACCAAACTGTTCTTCTTTCAGGCAAGAAATATCACGGATTTCAAATGCGCTTGGCGCAACGAAATCACCGTATTGATGCTGTTCACCTAACGTCAGCTCTGCCACTTTCTTCTCGGTCGCCGTCATATGTTCAATATGCTTAACCAGTTTGGTTTTTGCCGTATTGTCGATCACTGGGCCAACGTCGGTTGAGTGCAGGTAAGGCTTACCCACGCTCAGCTCGTGCATTGCACCTTGAATCAGCGCAACGATGCGGTCAGCGATGTCTTCTTGCACGTACAACACACGCAGTGCACTACAACGTTGACCTGCAGACGCAAATGCCGAACGAATCACATCACGTACCACTTGCTCTGGTAGTGCGGTACTGTCGACGATCATTGCGTTTTGACCACCCGTTTCAGCAATGAACGGCACAGGCGCTGCGTCACGAGCGGCTAGAGTTTGGTTGATGCGTTGAGCCGTCGCGGTTGAACCTGTAAACGCCACACCCGCAATGGCAGCGTGAGACGTGAGTGCGGAGCCAATTTCAGCACCGCGACCCGGCAATAGTTGAATCGTACCTGCAGGGAAACCTGCTTGGTTCATCAGTTCCACTGCGCGAGCTGCGATTAAGCTGGTTTGTTCTGCCGGTTTCGCAACAACGGTGTTACCCGCCACCAGCGCCGCAGTCACTTGACCAAGGAAGATAGCCAGAGGGAAGTTCCATGGGCTGATACAAACAAATACGCCGCGACCTTTGCGAGTGACGATACGCGCTTTGCCGTCAAAACCATTGATCGCCAGCTCACCCAGCGCATCGACTTGCTTCGCGTAGTAGCGACAGAAGTCTACCGCTTCACGCACTTCATCGATGCTGTCGTGAATGGTCTTACCCGCTTCCTGGTGGCATAGTGCAACCAACTCAGCAAGGTTGTCTTCGAGCAAGTCAGCAAGTTTCTCTAGCTTCTCTGCACGCTCTACCGATGGCGTTGCTTGCCACGCTGCAAAGGCATTCTGTGCACCATTGATTGCTTCGGAAACATGATCAAGAGTAGCAAAAGCCACCTGACCAACCTGAATACGGCGGTCGTATGGCGCTTTAACATCTTCTACATTGATGCTTTCCTTGATCATGCTTTCGGCAAAAGATTGACCGTTGATGATAGGTGCAGCAACCCACTGCTTATCCATGAAGCTTTCAACTTGCGCTTCAAATGGCTTCGCTTCGCTTTCGATGTCGACATTGACGCCAATTGAATTCTTACGCTCAGGGAATACCGCTGGCGGAAGTGGAATACTGGTGTTGTTCTTGGTTTCAAATGCATTCAGCATATCAACCGGATGTTGAGTCAGTGATTCAACTGGACAACGCGCATCGACCAGACGGTGAACAAACGAGCTGTTGGCACCGTTTTCTAACAAGCGACGTACCAAGTAAGGCAGCAGGTCTTTGTGGCTACCAACCGGCGCGTAAATACGTACCGATTGTTTGTGAATGTCCATTACATGGTTGTAAAGCGAATCGCCCATACCGTGTAAGCGTTGGAATTCGTAATCTTTATGTTGCGCCATCACCGCAATGGAAGTAACGGTTTGCGCGTTGTGGCTAGCAAACTGCGGGAAGATGTTTCCACGTACGTTTTCGCTCAGAAGGAAACGGGCACATGCAAGGTACGCGACGTCAGTCGCTTCTTTACGTGTATACACCGGGTAGTTGTCGTAACCCGCTTGCTGAGACCATTTCACTTCGCTATCCCAGTACGCGCCTTTTACAAGACGAAGTGGGATAAGATCACCTTGCTCTTTCGCAAGACGGTTTAGCCATACCAATACTGGTAACGCACGTTTTGAGTATGCCTGAACCACCAGACCAAACTTACCCCAGCCTTTTACAAGTTCGCTGCGGTACACTTTCTCAAACAGTTTCAACGACAGTTCAAGACGATCTGCTTCTTCCGCATCAATCGTGATCGCAACATCCAGCTCAACCGCGCGACGCAGTAGTTGTTGCAGCGTGTCGTATAGTTCAGTCAGAACGCGTTCTTCGTTCGCCACTTCGTAGCGTGGGTGAAGAGCCGAAAGTTTGATAGAAACCGAAGGCGCTGGGCTTGTATCTTGACCGTACTGGTCACGGCCGACCGCTTCGATTGCCATTAGGTAATCTTTGAAGTACTTGTTCGCGTCCGCTGTGGTTAGCGCCGCTTCACCAAGCATGTCGTAAGAGTAAGTGAAACCTTTGTCACGCATTGAACGACCGTTCTTCTGCGCTTCTGCAATGCTGCGACCCAGTACAAACTGGTGTCCCATCACTTTCATCGCTTGGTGCATCGCTTGGCGAATCACCGGCTCAGACATCTTGTTTACAAGACGGTTAACCGCGCTTACTGGGCTACGAGATTCTGCTTCAGAAAGACCAACCACTTTACCTGTTAGCATTAAGCCCCAGGTTGAAGCGTTTACAAACACAGAATCTGAGTTTTTCAGGTGGGATTTCCAATCTGCAACCGTCAGTTTATCGCGGATCAGTGCGTCAGCTGTTGCAGCATCTGGGATACGCATCAACGCCTCTGCAAGACACATCAACAAAATACCTTCCTGAGTATCCAGGCTGTATTCAAGTAACAACGCATCGATCATTTGAATCGATTTCTTGTCCGCTCGAATCGCTTTAATCAGGTCAGTTGTTTTGTCAGTAATCTGCGCCTTCTCAGCGTCAGTTGGCATTGCCAAAGGAAGTAATTGGTCAAGCCATTGTGATTCATCCACCATGTATAGTGGAGAGATCAATGACCACAGCTTATCAAGCGGCTGCTCGACAAACTCGGCATTCAACACATCAGTTGCTGTAAACATGCGTTTTCCTCAATCTCACACCTGAAAATAGATCAGGTTTTTTACAATGGCATGCAGTGTATTTTGAGCGCGAGAGGATTACTTGTCAAAAACTCCGAGTCTTTTGCTAAAAACTCTGATTATTAACAAAACAAACACAGAGTCACATGCAAATAAGCAAAATATTGTATGGTTTTGTTTTCACATTTAACCAACTTGTTTCTTATACAAAGAAGGGGAAACACCCTGAATGCGGGAAAAAGTGTGAGTAAAGGTACTTTGGCCAGAAAAACCGGTCAGCTCCGCGACTTGCCCTAGGGAAAGATTGCCTTGCGCGATCAGTTGTTTCGCCATATCGATGCGCTTACCTAGCACGTACTGGTGAGGCGTAATACCCATTTGCTCTTTGAACAGGTTGTGGAATTGGCTTTCACCGAGGAAGACACTACCAGCCAATTGAGCCACCGAGATCTTCTGGCTTAGATGCTGTTCAATGTATCGGTCGATGGCTTCGAGGTCGAAGCGGGATTCTTTGCGGATAGTAGCAAATGCCGACATATGTCGCTGTAGCAGTGCGATCACCGTATCGTTACAGGCGCGGCTGAGCAGTTGGTCTTCTGGATTCGATTGCATCTCGGATACTAACATGCGGATCAGTTTTTGAATTTGCCCGTCGAGTTGGAAGTAAGTATCACGCTGATTGAGTTCATTCAGCTTTTGCAGCATCAGTGGGTCATCGTCAGACGGAGCAGGAAGGTTGAGTACCAGAATATCCGACTGACCAACAACGCCACCGAACGCGTGGTCGGTTTCCGAGGTCACCACACACCCCTGCCCCGGACCAATAAAGTTGCCATAGCCACTGACTTCAAATTCCGCCTGTCCTTTTAGGCCGATAACAATCTGCGTGTAGCTATGATCATGACAATCCATGTACGAAGGTAAAGTGATCAATTCTGCGGGTCTTGGCAGCCGCAACTTGGCTGGTTCTGATGGTGTTAGAAATTCAGGAGGAAGATTCATTGTGACCCACCCATTAGGATTGTACTCAGGGGCAAATGGTATAACAAAAGTATAGATTACCGAAACACTCCTTCGACAGCTTGCTAACTCGGCTAAATTTTCACCGCAGATCCAATAAGAACGGGAGTTAGCAGCATGTTAAAGGCGCGATCAAACTCCCCGGAACAATGATCAAGTGCACATTATTTACGGTGAATGTCACTTCTACTCAACATCCAGCAACAAAAATGCTCACAGGCTGGCTTTGGACTACAGAGCTCTAGGGGGGCTGATTTGATATTTGCCTTACGCCGTCAGCCAGAGCCTGACTTGGCATCAGTTCTAGCGGAGATAGACAAAGCTTCTTAATCAAACCTTAGAATTCAACCAGTTAGTTAATACAGAGGCATAAGCGGACAGTTAGACGGAATGATACCCTTGATCATGCTTTCGTAAATTGTCTTGGCGATTGGTGAAAACATAGCGCCCCACTATCAAACAACGATAACAAAGAGGCATCTTCAATGGCTGATTACAATGTGCAATCAAACACTTTTCTTCAATATTACAAAAGTAACAGGGGGGATTTCCCCCCTTTCTTCTTCATATGCACCCAGTACAATCGTTCGCGAGCTGTTCCGGTACGAGCAGCTTGTGGTATCTATTGATACGTCTATGCCCTGCTCGCAGGGTTCATAGAGCCTCTTCTACACATTATCAAGAGTAAATCTTGTATTTGCCAGCCACTCTCCGGTGCCTGGCATTTTTTTATCGTACAACCTCCCGATATTCGCTAGAATAAGCGCACTGTTCCATGAGGCGCATATCAGAAAGTGAATCCGCAGTTACTCTCTATCATCGACCAGCTTCCCGGATACTGGGGCTGTAAAGATACTAATTCTGTTTTTGTCTACACCAATCAAGCTTACGCCAATCTAGTTGGACTCGAATCCGCCGAGCAATCCATTGGCCTCAATGATTTCGATATCCCGAGTCCGACTTCTAAATGTGCCCAAGACTTTAGAAACCAGGATGTGTTCGTGATGGAGAAGCGTACCAGCCTCAAGGTACTGGATATTCACCCATACCCAGACGGCCGCTGGCGAGCGCATATTTTTACTAAGACACCTTGGTTGGACGATAACGGCGAAGTGATCGGTACGATTTTCTACGGTCAGGATTTGTCGGATACAGCGATTTTGGAAGTGGGACACTGGATTTGCCGCGCGACTGGCCTACCAACCAGTCAAGCCTTAACCATGCGCCCAAGCCAGCGAGATAAACCGCTTAACCTAACACCAAGGGAATCGGAAGCGCTGTTTCTACTGCTTTACGGCAAGAAGCCGCACTACATAGCAGAAGCGATGAACATCTCGATCAAAACACTGGAAAGTCACGTCGCACGTTTACGGGCAAAATTTGGTGCGCACACCAAAGCACAGTTGGTTGATATGGCGTTAGAACAAGGGTGTGCGTCTTACATTCCACCAACGCTGCTAAAAACGCAAATTTCGGTGGCACTGAATAGTGAATACGCCGCATAAAGCGGCGTATTGAGCAAGTTATGGCGCTAGGCGGTCAATGTCCCAGTGACCGTCGTCTTTAGAGAACAAGAATCGGTCATGCAGACGGTGTTCACCACCTTGCCAAAATTCAATCGACGTAGGTTTGATTCTGAATCCACCCCAGAAACTAGGCACAGGAATCTCACCTTTTTCAAACTTCTGCTTAAGTTCGAGGAATTTACCTTCCAGCACACCACGTGCGGAAATGCGGCTACTTTGTTTACTGGCAATCGCCGCAAGTTGACTCTCTTTTGGTCGCGATGAAAAGTATTTCATGTTCTCAACCATCGACAGCTTTTCTGCCACACCCGTAATGTGCACTTGGCGCTCTAGAGGATGCCACGGAAAGTGAAGGCTTACTTTCGAGTTACCTTCAATCTGATGCGCTTTTCGGCTACCTAAATTGGTGTAAAACACAAAACCATCTTGGTCTACGTGCTTTAGCAGCACAATACGTTGAAATGGTTGACCAGTGTTATCGACTGTCGCCACTGTCATCGCAGTTGGGTCGGTTAACTTGGCTTCAACCGCTTGCTTCAACCAAAGGTCAAACTGAGCGATAGGATCTGGCAGAAGATCTTTTCTTCTCAGGCCACCTTTTGTGTACTCACGGCGAATATCTTCAAGTTCCATCTTATCTCCTCGCTAATTTTTTGGCTGATTGTGCGCCCAATCAACCTAGAACTCAAGTGCCTACCTCTTCAGAAAAGCTACACTCAACCTATTAATTGCACTGTTTCGTGATTAAAACGACTTCAAAGCACTATTCTAACAGCAAGTTCTTAACATTTTTTGTAGTCAGTAATAAAATCAATTAAATAACTTCTATTCACAAGGATCATCAATGAGTAAGAGCAGCTATAACAAGCTTACTCCCTCCGAGTTAGAGTATGTCGACGATAAAACGGCTGCGCTACTGCTAAATACCCCAAACAATGCAAGATTGATGCTTTGGGTAATGGTGATCTTTTTTATCCTCGCCGCAGGATGGTCTTCTTGGGCTCAAATCGACAAAGTGACTGTCGGTCAGGGTAAGGTTGTACCGTCTTCACAAGTGCAGGTTGTACAAAACCTCGAAGGGGGCTTAGTCAAAGAAATTTTGGTGAGAGAAGGCCAACAGGTACAGAAAGGTCAGCAACTGCTTCTTATCGATGACACGCGCTTTCGCTCAGACTTTCGTGAACGCGAGCAACAAGTGGCGAATTTAAAAGCCAATGTGTATCAGTTGTCTGCGTCTATGGAAAGCGTCGAAATCCATGAAGAAGCGCAAGCAGAGCAGTGGCAAAAAAATGTGGTACTCAATGTCGAGAAGCTCGATTTTCCTGAAGAGTTTGCCCAAAACTACCCAACATTGGTCTCTCGCCAACGTGCTGAATATAGACAGGACCTGAACAAACTGCGCAATGAGCTTTCACTTATTGACCAGCAGGTAAAGCAGAAGCGACAAGACTTGGTCGAAATTCAGGCGAGAGTGCGTAACTTACGCGACAGCTACCGCTACGCACGCAAAGAGCTCGAAATAACCAAACCACTTGCTGACGAAGGTGTAGTACCAAGAATTGAACTGCTTAAGTTGCAACGCCAAGTCAACGATACGCGCCGCGAACTGACTTCGAGTGAGCTCAAGATCCCGGTGTTGGAGTCGGCGATTCGTGAATCGGTGCTAAACCGTATCGACGTGGCGCAAAAATTCCGCTCTGAGCAACAAGAAAAGCTCAACCAAGCACAAGACAAGCTCTCGGCACTAACCGAGTCAGCGGTCGGCCTAGAAGACCGAGTTAACCGAACCATTGTTACCTCGCCAGTGACGGGAACAGTAAAAACACTCAACATCAACACAGTCGGTGGCGTAATCCAACCAGGGATGGACATTGTAGAAATTGTACCGAGTGAAGATACCTTGTTGGTCGAAGCGAAAATTGCCCCACAAGACATCGCATTCTTACGTCCAGACTTACCTGCGATCGTCAAATTTACTGCCTATGATTTTACCAAGTACGGTGGTTTGGAAGGCACGCTTGAGCACATCAGTGCCGACACCACAACAGATGAAGAAGGCAACAGCTTCTATTTGGTTCGAGTTAGGACAAAAGAGACAAGCCTTAATAAAGATAGCTCTCTACCGATTATTCCAGGTATGACCGCATCGGTGGATATCATTACGGGTAAGCGAACCGTAATGGAATACTTATTAAAACCAATTTTAAGTGCGCGTAACAACGCCCTCAAGGAGTGACAAAAACGCTATGAGACCACACACCTGTTTGTCCCGACTGTGACTTAACGTCAGATGAAATACGTACTTGCGGTTCTACTGCTGTTAGCAGCACCGACAACCTCGCTTGCGCTTAACTCCCAAGAGCAGCGTTGGGTGGATGCTGTGCGCAATACTTACGGTGATAGAGCAGGCCGCAGAGTAGAAACTTGGCGACAAAAAATGTCGGATTACAGCGGCTTGTCTGAAAGCGAAAAACTCACCCGAGTGAACAACTTCTTTAACCAACTGAATTTCGTCAACGATGACCAGCTATGGGGAAAGAATGACTACTGGGCGACCCCACTTGAATTCCTTGGCAGTAACGCCGGCGATTGTGAAGACTTTACCATCGCCAAGTATTTCTCGCTGCTAGAGCTGGGCGTGTCAGATAAGAAATTGCGCCTTGTGTACGTTAAAGCGATCGAATTAAATCAATTTCATATGGTTTTAGCGTACTATGCGACACCAAGTTCAGAACCGATTCTACTCGATAACATTAACCCGGAAATTATTCGCGCATCTAAGCGCCGCGACCTGCTGCCGATATACAGCTTTAATGGTCAAAACTTGTGGTTAATGAAGTCGAAACAAGGACAGTTGGCAGGAAAGTCATCTCGCTTAAGTTTATGGAATGACCTTCGCGCCCGTGAAAAATCACTCAAACTACAGAAACCCATTATCAATTATGATGAGTAGGCAATATGACATTATATAAACAACTTGTCGCTGGCATGATTGCGGTTATTTTGATGCTGTTGATTTCGGTCTTTATCATCGAATTCAACACCACGCGCAATAACCTCATCCAGCAACAACGCTCGGAAGTAAACAACACCATCAATACCGTGGGCCTTGCCCTTGCACCTTATCTTGAAGATAAGGATACGGTGGCGGTGGAGTCAGTCATTAATGCGCTGTTCGACGGCAGTAGCTATTCTGTAGTGAGACTGATTTTCCTCGACTCAGGTGAAGAAATCATCCGTACATACCCGGTACAACCGATTGATGTACCTAAGTGGTTTACCAACCTAAATCTATTCGAGCGAATCCATGACCGCCGTGTTGTCACGAGTGGTTGGATGCAGTTAGCAGAAGTTGAAATTGTCAGCCACACTGGGGATGCCTACACCCAGCTTTGGTCGGCGTTTGAACGTCTGCTCATTGCTTTCAGTTTCATCATGTTGATTGGTCTTCTGGCTATTTCGTTTATCTTGCGCCGAGCACTGCGCCCGCTGCAGCTTATCGTGACCAAAATGGAACAAGTCGCGCGTAACCAGTTTGGTGACCCATTGCCACGCCCAGCGACTCAAGATCTTATTTACGTGGTAGACGGCATCAACAGCATGTCTTCTCAGCTAGAAAAGTCGTTCAAAGCACAAGCAAAAGAAGCGCAGCAATTGCGTGAACGTGCTTACATTGACCCGGTATCCGGTCTGGGTAACCGTGCGTACTACATGAGTCAATTGAACTCATGGCTAAACGAAGGCGGGATCGGTGGCGTTGCGATTCTTGAAGCAAGCTTTATCCGCGAACTGTACGAAGAGAAAGGGTACGAGGCGGGTGACGGCAAAGTTCGTGAATTAGCCGACCACCTTAAAGTGTCGTTAACTTCGCCAGGATTGGTCTCTGCGCGTATTTCGACCGAAGAATTTGGTTTCATTTTGCCGAACATGGACGATACCGAGCTTAAGCTTATGGCCGATAGCATCATCACCTTCGTTCAAGACATCAACGCTGATCCAACAGGTATGGCGACATCCAATGTTGCTCTTGGTGTAGTACACAGCGAAGAGAAGAAAAAGACGGGCGAAATCCTTGCTATGCTGGATAACGCACTGGCAAATGCTAAGACAAATCCAGAGCTGACTTACGGTTACCTCACCGACTCCAACAGCACGACCATCAAAGGTAAACAGCAATGGAAGAACTTGGTGGAAGAAGCGATCAGCAACGATTGGGTTACGTTCCGTCTTCAGGCGGCGAACAACAGTTGGGGTCAGCCATACCACCGCGAAGTCTTCTCTGCGATTGAAAAAGATGGCGAACGCTTCAGCGCTAACCAATACCTGTTTGCACTTGAGCAACTTAATGCCAGCCATATTTTCGATGAATACGTTATTGAGTCGATGGTCAAACGCATCTCTGCTGGTGGCGTTAGCGAACCACTGGCGATCAACATCGCGCAAAGCAGTATTTCTCAGCCGAGCTTTATCCGGTGGGTAGCGCAACTGCTTAACAAACACAAAGATGAAGCGCCGTTACTGCATTTCGAAATCCCAGAAAGCTGCTTTATCAACTCTCCACACCACACTGCACTGTTCTGTAACGCAGTTCGTGCTGCGGGTGCCGACTTTGGTGTCGATAACTACGGTCGTCATTTCCAATCACTTGATTACATCAATGAGTTCCGTCCGGCTTACGTGAAGCTTGATTACCTCTACACGCACCACCTTGATGATGAGAAGCAGAAGTTTACCCTCACGTCGATTTCAAGAACGGCGCACAACTTAGGAATTACGACTATCGCATCACGAGTCGAGACACAAACTCAGTTAGACTTCTTGTCTGAGCACTTTATTGAAGTCTTCCAAGGCTTTATCGTAGATAAATAACAGTTCAAAGGTATAGATAGCATGCAGGATCCGCTATTAAATTCGCTTATCTACGTGAGCCGCTACTATGGTTTAGCAAACTCACCAGAAGCCCTGATTAACGGCTTGCCATTGACCGATGGCAAGCTCACGCCGTTTCTCTTCCCTCGCTCAGCCGAGCGCGCGGGATTAGTTGCAAAAGAAAACCGCGCTGAACTGGATAAGATCTCGCAACTGGTACTCCCAGTGGTATTAATCCTCAAAGGGGGCGACGCGTGCGTTCTCAATAGCGTCAATAAAGACACTGGCGAGGCGGAAATTGTCACCGGAGAATCAGGTCTAGTACCGATTTCGATGACCTTGGGCGACCTCAACGAGCAATACACCGGTCGCTACTTTCTGGTCAAAAAACAGTTCCGCTATGACGAACGTTCACCAGAAATTCTCAAAACCAAACAAGGTCACTGGTTTTGGGGTACGATCTGGCAATCTAAGCACATTTACCGTGACGTATTGATCGCTTCAATCCTGATCAACCTCTTCGCGGTCGCCGCCCCGATGTTTACCCGCTTGGTTTACGACAAAGTGGTACCCAATCTTGCGTTTGAAACCTTATGGGTGTTGGCGAGCGGCATCTTTGTGATCTTCTTGTTCGACCTAGTGCTCAAGTTGCTGCGCAGCTACTTTATCGACGTAGCAGGAAAGAAGTCCGATATTCTGATCTCCTCCAAACTGTTCAGTAAAGTGATGGGAATTCGAATGGAAGCGAGACCGCCGTCAGTCGGTGCATTCGCCCGCCACTTGCAAGAGTTCGAATCAATTCGAGAGTTCTTTACATCAGCCACCATCGGTTCGTTGATCGATTTACCTTTTGCGGTGCTATTCCTGCTGCTGATTTGGCTGATGGCCGGCAACATCGTACTTGTTCCAATCTGTGGCGTGCTGATTTTGGTCGTTTACTCGCTGCTGATTCAAGGCCCGCTACGCCACACTATAGAAGAAGGTTCACGCCTCGCGTCGCAGAAGTATGCCAACCTTATTGAGAGTCTCGCCGGGCTGGAAACCGTGAAGCTGTTTGGCGCACAAAGCCAATTCCAGTTCCGCTGGGAAGAAGCCGTGGCGCACATGGCAAACTGGAATATCAAAAGCCGTCGAATCACTGACGGTATCCAAAATACCGCGGGATTTGTCCAACAAGCGTCTAACGTCGGCATGATCATTTTCGGTGTTTACCTGATTGCAGAAGGCGAACTCACTATGGGTGGCTTGATTGCCGCGACGATGTTGAGCGGCCGTGCAATCGGTCCTATGGTGCAATTATCTTTGCTCTCGACCCGCTACAACCAAGCGAAGTCGTCGATGACCATCATCGAACAAGTAATGTCGATGCCGGACGAGCAGGAAGAAGGTAAACGCTACATTCACCGCCCAATCGTTCACGGTAAAATTGAGCTGGATAAAGTGACTTTTCACTATCCAGATTCGCCAATCGCTTCAGTACGTGATTTGAGCTTGACCATCAATGCAGGCGAAAAAGTGGCGATCATCGGTCGTATCGGTTCCGGTAAAACCACACTTGAACGATTAATCATGGGCTTGTATCAACCAACTGAAGGTCATGTGCGTATCGATGACACCGATATTCAGCAACTTCACCATATTGATATCCGCCGCAACATCGGTTGTGTTCCGCAAGATAGCCAACTGTTTTACGGTTCCATTCGCGACAACATCACCCTTGGCCGTCCGTTAGCCGACGATCGCGATGTAATGGACGCAGCAAACCGCGCTGGAGTTACCGTATTTACCCAACAAGACCCAGCCGGTCTGGAGCGTCAAGTCGGTGAAGGCGGTATGTTATTGTCAGGTGGACAACGTCAAGCGGTCACTATTGCCCGCGCACTGTTAGGTCGTCCGCCGGTGTTATTGATGGACGAACCCACCAGCGCCATGGACAACCGCTCTGAAATGCACATCAAGCAGCAGCTTGCTCAGTTAAAATCGACTGAAACGCTGATTCTGATTACACACAAAACCTCGATGCTCGATGTCGTTGACCGTGTGATTGTGATGGAAAAAGGGTGTGTGATTGCTGACGGTCCAAAAGCAGAAGTGCTCAATAACCTCAAACAAGGCAAAGTTCGCGCGGTCAACTAGCCTGTTCTTTCGCAAAAACAGCAGACAAAATAAAAGCCATTCAGATTACTCTGAATGGCTTTTTCTTATTGCTCCATGATTAGGATACTACTTAGCGATTAGTTTGTTGAACAGCTCGCTAGGCCAACTTCTTTCCAAACACCCCACTGACCAGACTTGGTTGGGTCTTCACCCACGTTTGCATACCATTTGTTTTCCCAAACTTTACCAGCCCAGCTCACTTGAGTGCCCGGTGTTGGGTAAGCAATGGTCGCATCCCACAAGTTAGTACATTGGTCGCCGCCAGTGACTTTCTTCGCTACCACAACTGTCGCAGAGGCGGTTGAACTTGCTTTACCGTCACTTACTGTCACTGTGAATGCCAAAGACGTATCTTGTGTGTATTCTGCTGCAACAAAGCTTACTGTTGCGCCGTCAACCACTGCGTCGATGCCTGCTGGAACATCCCAAGTAAAGGTAAGCACGTCTTGATCTGCGTCAGTAGAAGCCGATGCATCAACCACTACCACATCACCCGCGTTAACATTTGCAGGCGCATTGATAGCCGCAACTGGCACTTGGTTTTCAGGTGTTACATTAACTGGGTTCACCGTAACAACAACCGTATCAGACGCTGTCGCACCTTCATTGTCAGTCACTGTCAACTTAAAGGTTAGCGTTTCAACCTGAGTCACTTCTGCTACGTCAAAGCTCGCAACCGCTGCATTGGCGCCCGTTAGTGCTACCGCTGTACCTGACACTTGTTCCCAAGCGTAAGTCGCGATAGTGCCATCAGTGTCTTTAGAAGCGCTGCCGTCTAGGCTTACACTTGCAGGACCAACGACTGTTACGTCCGCACCAGCACTTGCTGTTGGCGCACGGTTCGCAGGCGTCACTGAACCACCAGCTAGACCTTCATGCATCGCATTAAGGATATCGCCGTTGTCCGCATCGATTTCCCACGAGAACAGACCCGCTAGACCAAGACTACGTGCGTACGCGCCTTTCGCTTTCACAGAACGGTCGTCATCGAAAGTGATCAACTCACCCGTTGTGCGGTTCCATACCCAAGGTGCTTCCGCTTGTGCATCGTAACCGTATTCAAAACCATTGATGCCTTGGTTATTCGCACCCAACATGAATGACTTAATGCCTTTGTAGTCGATTACGCCATCTTCCCAAACACCTTGTGCACTCGTACCCGTCAGTTTACCTGTCGCAGTACCTGTCATTGGGTCCGTTGGATCAGTTAGGGTTGCAGGCGTCACACCTTCCCAACCACGACCGTACATGGCTGTACCTAGCACCAGTTTGTTCGCTGGAACACCTTGCGCAAGAAGAAGCTGGATACCGTTGTCAGCTGTGTAAGCTGGACCTTTGTAAGGCACACCGCTTTCATCAACACCAGAGCCATCACACTGACCAGGGCGCATAAACGAGCCACAGTACAACGCGGTCTGGTGACCAGGAACGTTGTTCCAACCGCCGTAGAAATCGTAAGTCATCGCGAAGATGTAATCCATGTACTGGATCGCATCTGCGTAGTTCACGTCTTCAATCTTGTCGTAACCCACACCGATTGCTGACGTTAGCTCGTACGTACGGCCTGTTTCAGCTTCCAACTCATCAAGCATTGCACGCAATTCGCGCATCAATGCAACGTATGCTGGACCATCTTTTACCGGGTCACCTTTATCTGCCGCAGCACCGCCGCCACCAGGGAATTCCCAGTCGATGTCGACACCGTCATAGAACTTCCACGTATTTAGGAACTTCTTAACCGATGCGACAAACGTGTCACGCTTGGTTTTGTCTACAAAATCATAAAATGGGTCTGATAGCGTCCAGCCACCAATGGAAGGAATGATTTTTAGATCAGGATTGCGCTGCTTAAGCGCCATCAGCATTGCGTAGTTACCTTTGATAGGCGAGCTGTATTCATGACCCGCTTGCGGGAAGCTCTTCTGGTAAGCCGCCCAAGGATCGTGGATGACGACTTCGTAATCTGCTACGCCCTGACACGCAGTTTGTAGCGCATTAAAGCTGTTACCACCTACCGATTTCACCGATTCGTTCGGGCCACACACTGGGATAAAACCGTACAGAATGTGCGTCAGGTTATCTGCTGGGATGTTATCTACAGTGTATTCACGACCATAGATGCCCCACTCAACAAAGTACGTACCCACGACCGTATTTGGATCGGTGTTGTATGATTTGTTGTTCGGGTCAACGTTCATTGTTAGCGGCTTCAAGTGAGAACCGTCAGTGTCTGCCACGACGATTTCAACTGGAGCACTGGTGCTACAACCCGTTGCATCACACGCTTCAATGGTCATTTGGTAACGACCGCCTTGAGCGTATTTGAAATTTGCCGTTGTCTGGCTACCAGAGATTGGGCCTGTCGCCACCTCTACGCCATCAAAGTAGATTTTGTAAGTGTCGCCCGTTGTACCACTCCACTGATTAAACGTTACGTTAATATCAGCTTCATCAAAGTACTTAACCATCTGGTTGTAGCCAGAAGTCGTTTCCATCGCGAGTTCGATTTTGGAAAACTGTAAATTGTTCGAGCCATATACATCGACGCTTGGAGCGGTTGGTGCTGCGATCGCAGCGCCAGATAACGCCATAGCGATACTAGCCGCGCACAAAGTAATTCGATTCATATCTATTTCTCTCAATCTTGGAATTTCACTCTGAATTCAGAGCTCAATCTGTCCTTCAATAGCAAAAAGAAGAACATCCCCACCAGTATTTAAGAGAGTCATTCTGAGTTGAAAGCCATAAAAAATGCTTTACGAGCCAAAACGAAAAAACACCTTGTTGTTATCATTTTGTTGCATAACAACTCGGACATTGAGTCAAAATATAATCAATTTTATGCCATTCTCACTTGCGCATTTCTCACTCAAAAATAGTAATAACTTGCCAATTCAAAGTTGAAATAAAAAAAGCCCCACCTAGAAAGGTGAGGCAAACTTAGAGCACAGTTTTAGGAAAAAATATAATTACTACTTAGACTTAAAGCGAGCAGTAAAGTGGCGCAGTACTGGCGGTTCATACTCAAACGTCAAACCTTTCAGTTCGTGGGCGCGTTCTTTGAGTGCAATGATCGCATCGGCGATATAGTCCATATGGTCGTTAGTGTAGACACGACGTGGGATGGTCAAACGCATCAACTCAAGTTCAGAGGCTTTTTGTTCACCCGTTTCCGGATCTCGGCCCAGCAGCAACGAACCGATTTCAACCGCGCGAATACCCGCTTCTAGGTAAAGGGCATTACACAATACTTGCGCTGGGAACTCGTGTGGTGGGATATGCGGCAGAATTTTCGCTGCATCAACAAACACTGCGTGACCGCCAGTTGGGTACTGGATTGGAATCCCGCCTTCGCGTAAGCGCTCACCGAGGTATTCCACCTGGCTAATGCGGTAGTGGAGGTAATCTTCGTCAGCACCTTCATACATGCCGCGCGCTAGGGCTTCCATATCACGTCCAGCCATACCGCCATAGGTCACAAAGCCTTCCATTGGTACACAACGCGTTTGCACCGCTTGGAACAGTTCTTTGTGGTCACGAATACAGCACAGACCACCGATGTTGACCATCGGGTCTTTCTTCGCAGACATGGTCAACATATCGCCGTACTGGTACATCTCACGGATGATTTCTAAGATCGATTTATCTTGGTAGCCCTCTTCGCGCTGCTTGATGAAGTAAGCGTTTTCACAGTAACGAGCCGAGTCGATCACCACTGGAATATCGTTCTTCGATGCAATCTCATACACCGCACGCATGTTCTCCATCGACACAGGCTGGCCGCCCGAACTATTACAGGTCACAGTGGTGATAATCGCACAGATATTTTTTGCACCGTATTGTTCGATGGTCGCGGTCAGTTTCTGCAGGTCGAAGTTGCCTTTCCAGTCATACGCTGTGGTAGTGTCAAAAGCGTGCTTATCGACAACATTGATCGCTTTCCCACCATTGAGCTCGATATGCCCAGCTGTCGTATCAAAGTGATAGTTGGAGATGAATACAGGCTCGGTACCACCACGAACAGCTTTCATACGTTCAATCAAAGCTGGGAACAAAATTTGTTCTGCGCCGCGCCCTTGGTGAGCCGGAACCGTAAGCTTGTAGCCAAAAAAGTGCTCTACCGCTGCACACAGGTTGTAGTAGTTTCGGCTGCCTGCGTACGACTCATCGCCCATCATCAAACCAGCCCACTGGTTATCACTCATCGCGCCAGTACCAGAGTCCGTTAGCAGGTCGATATACACATCATCACTTCTTAATAAAAATGGGTTTAGGCCTGCTTCTGCTAGCGCTTCGACACGATCTTGGTAGGTCGTCATTTTGATTGGTTCTACCATTTTGATGCGGAAAGGTTCTGGGATACGTTTCATGTTTAATTTCCTATAAATACGAGTCTATCTGCGCCAAAAAGCGCATAAAATAATTGAATAAACGAGTTATAACGGTGCGGGAGCACCTAGGAGATTAAACGGCAGCAGATTCTTTGCTTTGCAGAGAGAGGCAGTAGTCTAAGTTATACCATGACGACAACACTGAGCGGCTGTCGTGCATCCAAATGCAATTCATAGCGTTATCCTTTTCGTTGGTGTTAGACGTGAGAGTAATATAGGAGTATTTTTTCTCGGTTACCGTGAAACGTAACGCAAAACTGCGATTATTGGCTAGACAATCGCCGAGTGAAATCGTCATAGCAAGGTTAAATATTGCGATTGTGCGAACAAGGCGATTGCGAAAGTTCCTACAGAAGTGCAAAGTTACCGCACAATAAAAACGGAGAAGATTCCAAAATGAACATGAAGATCTCATCGCTTGCTTTAGCAACGTTATGTTTAAGCGGAAACGCACTTGCCCAAGTTACCGTCGCTGTGCCAGATACTATCGAAGTTCTGGTTGCCAATGGAGAAACACCAAACCTAGAAGGCAGCTTGTTCGACGCACACAAATCACTGGTATTGCCGGATGGCGAAAACCAAATCCTATTCCGTTACAAGCCATACTTTAGCCAAGGTAATGACCGCATCATCGTTGAAAGCCAAGCAGTACTGGCTAAGTTCGACGCAAGCGAAACAGAGCTAGAGTTCCAACTGCCAGAATACCGCAATGAGAAACAAGCAAGGCAGAAACTCGATAAAGAGCAATGGCGCTTACTTGATGACAAAGGCGCGACAGTAAAACTTAAACAAGACCTGCTGCTAAAAGATGGCATGCAAGTCGGCCGTAACTACAAGCAAGAAGTCCTTGAGTACAACCGCCGCGGTGGTGTTGCTTCTGTGTACGAGCCAACAAGCCAAGCAATGCGCAACGCTGCGCCGGGTCAAGCTAAACAAGGCGATACAACACCAGAAGAAATGCTGCATTTCTGGTACCAGAAAGCGGACCAAGCGACCAAAGAACGTTTTAAGCAGTTTGTGCTTGAATCAAAATAATACCAATGGCCAGTGTTTACGCACCGGCCATTTTTACATCACTACAACTCACGGAGATTTGGTAGCAAACTTGCGCATGTTGACGCAGACACTCGAATATCTCTTGGTCCAACTTACCGCCTTCAACCAACTCCTGCAAAATCTGCATCGCTTGCTCTAGCGATATCCCTTGTCGATATGGGCGAGATTGCGTCAAGGCTTGAAAAACATCTGCCACAGCGACGATCCGGCTTGGCTTATCCAGCTCCTTGGCCGTTTTACCCAATGGGTAGCCCGAGCCATCTAACCTTTCATGGTGGTTTGACGCCCAATCAATCACCGCCTGTGAATGGAACATCTTAACCAAAGCTTGGCGCGTATCGGTCGCATGACGGCGGATGCAGACGTATTCTTCGTCAGTCAGCTCTGAGGGTTTGTGCAAAATCGACACTGGCGTATTGAGCTTACCAATGTCATGTACTAAGCCCGCTAAATAAAGCATGCGTTGAAAACGGGGAGAAAAGCCCATTAGCAAGCCGAGATACTCGGTCAATTTGGCGACGTTTTTGGAATGGTGAAACGTAAACGAACTTTTTGCATCCACCAGTTGGGCAAACAGTTCGGCCACTTCGATGGTTTCTTCCAAATCGAGTTCTTGTGAAAAGAACGGTACGGGATGAAACCGCTGCGCGAGGCTTTCTATGTATCGAGAATCCATTGAGAACCAAAAGTCATCACTATCAACCAGTTCAAGCATATGCTGTACTTGATTGGGCTCAAACATCGTCCCCGAAAGTTGCAATATAGACTTAGCAATTTCATTGCGGCTCGCGTCAGTAATATTGCCGAAGCTATCGAGCGAATATTCGGTGTGGAGGTAATCCACTCGGTCAGACAAAAAGATCAGCGCGGCGAACTGCTTATCCTCTTCAGATACACCATCGTGGTCAACCAGATCTTGCCACCATGTATGGTGATGTAAAATGGGTAACGCCAACTCCGCGAGCGGTTTACAAGAGCGGAGAAGATGGAAGCCTTTAACGCAGTGCCGTCTGGTATCGGTTGGTTTCAACGAACTCAGTAACGACGTACGCTCTTCGGCTTGCGAGACGCCACAGTCGTGAATTAATCCTAGAGCAAACGCCATTTGCGCTCGCTCTTGGTCCCAACCCATTCTCAGCGCGCACTGATACGCAATGTAAGCGACCCGATGTCCGTGGTGAATATCGTCCACACCGACCGCATCTAATGCACTTGCCATTTCAAACAGTACCTGTCGTAAATCCACACTGACGTTTTCCTGTGGCAAATCCATATACTCCGCACCAACGTATTGACTAATTATTTCTGGCCGAGAGTAAACTAAACTCACAGGCAAAAGACCACACTAGTTAAATGGCTATTGTTGAAATTGTGATTAAGGTAACGTAATACACTTTAATTGTGCTACATGGTTCTTATATTTAGTGTGATTATTGATAGTGGCCTAACCAATCATTGTCTGATAAGTTAGCTTTACCACTTCAGTTGATAGGCTAAATATGTTCTCAATAACGATAGATGATGAGTTAAAGATCAGCTTAGTAAACGAGTCGTTCGCTTCGACTTATTCTGAATTAATATCCACTCAGGTTGAATATTTATCCCAATGGTTAGCGTGGCCACCATATTGCCAAAGTGAACAGGACTTTCGCTTGTTCATACAACGTGTGCTGCATGAGTACGCGGATGGTAAGTCGATGACCTGCGCTATCATCTATCAAGACAATATTGTTGGCAACTGCAGTTTTAACACCATCAACCATGACACCAAATGCGTCGAAGTCGGCTACTGGTTGTCTCAATCTCAGCAAGGCAAAGGGATTATGACCCGAGTAGTCAAAAAGCTAATTGATATTGCTTTCAACGACTACGGTATGGAGAAAGTGCAGCTATCAGCAGCCAACGAGAACCTCCCTAGCAGAATGGTCGCTGAGCGTGTCGGTATGTCACTGGAAGGGATTATCACCAACCATGAAAAAGTGGGTGACCGCATACTAGATCATGCGGTGTACGGCATCCATCGTCGTAAATAACCTCTTTTCCTCAAGACAATCAGCACAGAATTCTAAGCCTGTTCATGTATTTGCCCGCACATAATGCTAGGATGCGGGTTTAAAAATCATGAGAGATCCCTGTGCCCTCGTTAGTCAAAATACTGCTGCTTGCCGTAGCGTTATGTGCTGGTTTCTTTGCCGGAGACGTTTACGAAAAGCTCAAGAGTCAGATCAACACTGTATCGCTAGATGACTACTGTTTGTTGTCGTCTCAACCATGTACTCAAGATGGCGTCAGCATCACCGTCGATCGAGATGTCAGCCAACCACTTATTCCCACTCATATTTCCGTTGAATGGCCACAAACCAATGCTTCTGAGCTACTTCTTAAACTGGAAGGGTATGAAATGGAGATGGGTACAGCGGTATTCAAATTGACAAAAAATCCAAGCGGCGCGTTCACTGGTGACGTTATTCTCCCTGTTTGTACCACCGAAGAGATGACATGGGTTGGTGAGGTTTCTGATGGTCAACAAAGTATTAAAACATCGCTAAGGATGGAAAGATGAGCAAGAACTGGTCATTAATTTTAGTTGTCGCATTCGCGTTGGGTTTCGGTGTCAAAACCTACCTTGATTCGCAGGCGTCGGTAGAGAGTCACCAAGCACAATCTGATAGCGTGACATTATTTGGTAAAGGCAACCAAGCAGTGGAGATCTTCGATCCGCAGGACCTACGAATCCGCGTCGTCTACTTTGGCTTCACTCGTTGCCCCGACGTTTGCCCAACGTCTTTGGCCATGCTAGCTGGCGCGCTTAACCAAATTGACGAAGAGACCAAAGCACGTTTTCGCCCTATGTTTATCTCTCTGGACCCTGAACGTGACGCAGCGGCTGACTCGTACAAATACGCACAGTATTTCCATCCGATGATTGAAGGGTTGTCAGCGCCACTGGACATCACTACCCCGCTAGCTCATCGCTATGGCGTTATCTTCCGCAAAACCACACTTGAAAATTCAGAGCTAAAATACACTCTCGACCATAGCTCTTACTTTTACTTCCTTAAGCCCGATGGCACCTTAATCACTAAAGTGCCGCATACGCTCACGCCAGCACCTTTGGTTGAAGCGTTTAATACCATCACAACAGAAGGACAATAACATGAAGCTGAAAGCTCTTCTTCTTACTGGTTTGGTACTCAGCCCTTTTGCTCAAGCAGCAACGGATGTTTCTGTGCAGCACGCATACGCACGAGCAACACCACCAAATGCGCCTACCAGTGCGGTGTTTGTTGAGTTTGAAAACAAAAGTGACACAGAGCGAGTGATCGTTGGAGCATCCACCAGCGCAGCTGGCAAGGTTGAACTGCATGACGTAATTAAAGAAGGTGACGTAATGAAGATGCGTCAGATTGAACAAATTACACTTCCGGCGCAAAGCACCACGGTGTTAAAACCAGGTAGCTTGCATATCATGTTGTTCCAATTGACTGAGCCGTTAGTAGAAGGCAACGAGATAGACGTGGAAGTAGCGTTTGCCAACGGCGACACACAGAGCTTTAAAGCTCCGATAAAGAAAGTAATGAGTGGTATGAAACATAACCACTAAAATATCAACAAAGACAAAATAAGGAGCTTAATGCTCCTTTTTTTATCGCGTCAAATGGAACAATTACGATACAAAAAGTAGCCAATACGTTGCTAATTAATTTTTATTACTAAATTTAAATTAATTATAGACACATTATTTCAACACGATAGTATGTTTCCCGCAGCCTTGCTCGCTGTCGTCAAAACAACTTATAAAACTAATCATTTGCAGGGATTCACTATGCAACACAACTCATTTATTGCCCGATTTGCGCGAGGTAACCTCGTATTGCAAATCCTAGCCGGTATTGTTCTTGGTGTAGGTCTGGCAACCATCGCCCCAGAATACGCAAAGAGTGCAGGATTACTTGGAAGCCTTTTCGTTGGCGCGCTAAAAGCCGTCGCTCCTATTTTGGTTTTTATTCTGGTTGCGGCTTCTATCGCCAACCAAAAGAAAAACCAACATACTTACATGCGCCCAATCGTGGTTCTTTACCTTTTAGGTACATTCACTGCCGCATTGACCGCAGTTGTACTTAGCTTTTTATTCCCGACCACACTGACGCTAGTCGCGGGTGCTGAAGGCGCAACTCCACCTCAAGGTATCGCTGAAGTTCTGAACACTCTGTTGTTCAAAATTGTCGATAACCCAGTGAATGCACTGATGAGCGCGAATTACATCGGTATTCTCGCTTGGGCTGTCGGTCTTGGTTTAGCCCTTCACCACGCGTCTGGCACAACCAAAGCGGTATTTGAAGACCTAAGCCACGGCGTTTCTCAGATCGTTCGCTTTATTATTCGTCTAGCGCCGTTTGGTATCTTCGGTTTAGTATCTGCAACATTGGCAACAACAGGCTTTGAAGCACTGGCTGGTTACGCACAGCTACTGGCCGTTCTACTAGGCTCTATGGCAATCATCGCGCTAATCGTAAACCCAATCATCGTTTTCGTTAAAACTGGTGAAAACCCATACCCACTTGTGCTGCAATGTCTACGCGAAAGTGGTGTAACGGCATTCTTTACTCGTTCAAGTGCGGCGAACATTCCTGTGAACATGGCGCTATGTGAAAAGCTTAATCTGGACGAAGATACGTACTCTGTATCCATTCCGCTAGGTGCGACCATCAACATGGCTGGCGCGGCGATCACGATTACAACGCTAACCCTAGCTGCAGTACACACTATGGGTATCGAAATTGACCTGCTAACGGCGGTGCTACTGAGCGTTGTCGCCGCGGTATCGGCTTGTGGTGCATCTGGTGTTGCGGGCGGTTCACTATTGCTTATCCCACTTGCGTGTGGTCTGTTTGGTATTCCAAACGATATCGCAATGCAAGTTGTGGCGGTTGGCTTCATTATCGGTGTGGTTCAAGACTCAGCGGAAACGGCATTGAACAGTTCGACCGACGTCGTATTCACAGCTGCTGTGTGTAAAGCAAAACACAAACAAGAACAGCAATAATCTGCGAATAACGAAAAACGGCCTCTGTATCAGAGGCCGTTTTTTTATCTTTTGTCTACTGGATGGACTGAGACTAAAACTGGCGGAAATCTAACTTCTCAGGTTTGTCTTCAGAATCGGTCGCAAGTTCGATTCCTAGCTCATCATCGCTTGCTTGGTTACTTTCTTGCTCATGACCTTGTTGCATTGGGCTTTGAGCCATATCTGAACCCACAACCTGGTTGCTAAACTCGCTGAAATCAGGTTCCAACTCTAACTCAGGTTCTTGGACGACATCTTCTTTCGGCACATCTTGCTCTTGCAAAGGAACCGTGCGCTTATAGAGCTTATTCAGCGCTTTAATGATCGAATGTTTACCCACTTTGTTTTCACGAATCTTCTTGATGATCGGCTTACACAGAGCTTGTAAACCAACCACGGTATCCACGCCTAAATTAAGTGCCACTCTATCGCGCAACGTTTTGGCTGGTGCGTAGCCAAGCTGAGTCGCCAGAAACAACCAAATGTAAGCAATCGCACTGCCATTCGGACGATAGTCCATCCAAGCCTCGCCAGCGCGGTACATCGCTTCTAGATAACCTCGTTCACAAGCGCGTTCTAACCAGTAGCAACCCAACTCATGATTAGCAGTAACGCCAATCCCTTTGATATAACACAGGCCTAGCTTCATCCGTCCTTCATTACTCTTTAACGCGGCTGCACGGCGGAACAGCTCAAGGGCATAAGCCGGCTCTTGCTGAGGGTTCGAGTCCGATATCCACCAGTCACCTAAAAACAGCAGAGAGTTGACATGGTTAAAGTTCGCCGCCGACTCGAGCACTTCGATCGCTTTAGGAATATCTCGCTCAGTACCACGCCCATAAAACAGCGCATTACCCATCTCAAACTTGTGCTCCAAACTGCCTTCAATCGCGGAAATACAAATTTGCCAGAATCGCGATTGTTCGCGCAGCACCATGTCTTGATTCATGCGATTGCTGAGACGGATAATACCGTACATGCCAGTAACATTATCGAGCTTGGCCGCTTTAGTGTACCAATGAAGGGCTTCTTTTGGTCGAGTACGCTCCGCTTCTTTCGCCAAGTACAAAATAGAAGGGATATCATCATGCTCCGCTTTATAAATGCGGTCTTCGCGCTCTTGCTTGCGGTCTCTTTCCATCGCTTTGCGATAAGCTAACTCGCGTTCTTTTCGTTCTTGTTCCATGCGCTTTCGACGCATGGACAACGCGAGCATCCATAAAAACATACCCAGTAACAGCAGTCCGGTGATACCTATCGCGATACCTATAATATTCATTCAGCTTTCTTTTTCTTTACCTAACGTGTCTTGTATCGGCAGGTGCCGCAATTGTTTGAGTTTTATCATCATACCTTGTGATTCGAATCAAGACGCGAATCCACACCATCAGATGTGATGGTTAAAGGAGTTTTTTCTCATTTAATCAAAGATTTTGCTTCGCAACATAAAAAATTAACGAAGAAAATTAATGATTAAACTATAGACAAACAAACTTGTACGATGACGTTTTCTTACCTATTTATTAGGTGTCGTCAAATAATTTGTGAAACTTTGACCAAAAACAATAGCAGAAGCTTTAGACTTATTTTATAATGCGAATTAATGAATCAGAGTATCACTAAATCCAATATTAGGGGCACACAATGAGACTTATCCCGTTAAAGCAGGCAGCACAAGTAGGTAAGTGGGCAGCAGCCCACATCGTTAAGCGTATCAATGACTTTAAACCAACAGCAGAACGTCCATTCGTTCTTGGTCTACCAACTGGTGGTACTCCGCTTGCTACTTACAAAGCACTGATCGAAATGCACAAAGCTGGCGAAGTTAGCTTCAAGCATGTTGTGACATTTAACATGGATGAGTACATTGGCATCCCAGCGGATCACCCAGAGTCATACCGCTCTTTCATGTACAACAACTTCTTCAACCACGTTGATATCCAAGAAGAGAACATCAACCTGCTTGATGGTAACGCTCCAGATAACGACGCAGAGTGCAAACGTTACGAAGACAAAATCAAATCTTACGGCAAAATTAACCTATTTATGGGTGGCGTAGGTAATGACGGTCACATCGCGTTCAACGAGCCAGCGTCTTCGCTATCTTCTCGTACACGTATCAAAACACTGACTGAAGATACTCGTATCGCGAACTCTCGTTTCTTCGACGGCGACATCAACCAAGTTCCTAAGTACGCACTAACTATCGGTGTAGGTACACTACTTGACGCGGAAGAAGTGATGATCCTAGTTACTGGTCACAACAAAGCGCTCGCACTCGAAGCAGCAGTAGAAGGTTGTGTAAATCATCTATGGACGGTATCGGCACTGCAACTTCACCCGAAAGCAGTGATCGTATGTGACGAGCCAGCAACTCAAGAGCTGAAAGTAAAAACAGTGAAATACTTCTCTGAGCTAGAAGCAAAAAACATCGAAGGCTTCTAATTTAGTTAAGCACTAGAATCGAAAAATCCGAGGTTGATATGCAGGTAACACCTACATCGCCTCGGATTTTTTATTGCTGAGAAAAGCGATTTAATCTTCAGGAAATTCGCCTCTTCTTGCCGAATTATCACCATTCGCGTGCCAGTGTTCGTTCGGATCGAACGCTTCATCGCATAGGTCGATGGTGTAACCCATTTCCTGAATCTCTTTGATGGTAAGATTATCCGCCAATTGAGTAATCTCACCTCTTTCATTGCGCAGTTCCATGTTACCTCCTCTAGCCGAGCCACTACGGCATCCCATTAATCAGTATAGATAACCGTTTTGCTTTGGTAACAGTTTCTTCCGCTCGGATTTGTAGGCAAGCATTTGGACGCTTTCATTTACAGTGTAAAAAACGAGACACTATTATTCGTGCGCCCTAACGAATAAACAATTTACCGAACAGCTTTTGTGCTAATTTTCGGTGTCGTAGCAGCAAGCGACTGCGCGGTAACCAATTTGAAGGGTGGAAAGGAATTGAAAAGCACTGATTGGAATGATCGCGGGGGTGTTTGGAGCATAAACCCAATCAGTGCTGGGTAGTGTGGTTAACCACAATTGTTATTCTGGCACTAAACTAGGATTATCAATACAGAGAAAACCCATTTGTTTACTTCCTATTTTTAGTGTTTTTGAACAAAACCAAGCAGGAATGGCTTGAAAATCGGCAAAATAAGGAACACCCTTAAACCATCATTTTCATAGTATCGAGAATACTTTGTCTGACTTAACCCTCTTACGCTATTACGGCCGTCTTTCAAATTTAGGAACAGGTGAAGAGATCAAAACCTCTCTGCCGAATGTGGCAGAGACACTTTTCACCAGTCCTCGTCATGCACGTAACTTGCTCAACGACATGCAAAAACTGGACTGGTTAGAATGGATTCCTAAGGTCGGCCGCAACCAACGTTCGTCACTGGTGTTGAAGTATCCATTAAACGAGCTTAAAGCTCAGTTGGCCGCGATACGCGTGCGCGAAGGAAAGTATGAAAAAGCACTCTCGATCTTGGATGACGACAAAGTAGCGTTTGGTCAGTTACTGCAAAGCACTTCGGGCGCATCCATGCGTGAAGGCAGGCTACATATTCAGCTAACCTATAAACGCCCCTTGGAGCGTTTAGTCCCTCACCTTCTACAACGCTCGAGTGAGCGCTACTTAATGCGCCAAGTCTATTGCTGTCTTGTTGGGAGCAATTCACAAGGCCAGTTGGAGCCGCAACTTGCCCACCATTGGGAGTGCGACCAACACGCTCGCATTTGGACGTTCTACCTCAGGCCCGGACTCTGTTTTCATAATGGAACCGCAATCGACGGCAATTGCATTGTGAGCCTTTTTGGCAAACTCAAGTCGTTACCCAATTACCAAAGCGAGCTGGCACATTTGGTTGATGTACAAGCACCGCAAAACAATAAAGTGGTGTTTCAACTCAGTGACGCGGACCAAGGCTTTGGAGGGCTAATATCGGGCGTGAAATATGGCATTCAACCCGCTAGTCAGGTCAACCAAGTGGGCCAAACGTTGGTGGTTGGCAGCGGGCCTTTTGTGGTCACTGAGCACTCAAACGCTAAACTGTGCCTCAAAGCATTTGACCGTTACTACGCCTGTCGCGCTCTGACGGACCAAGTCACCATCTGGCAATTTGACGATTCTCATGGCACAGAAAAGCAGATTGAGACCAATCAACCCGAAGCCTACGACCAAGGCTGCAACTACTACCTTTCTCATGCCGCAAATACCAATACAGACAAAGATAGCCAAGAGTCTCAGACCGAAGATGGTTGTCTATTTGTGCTGTTCAACCAACGTGGAGAGACGAATTGGGACAACGCTCAATGCCGCTATTTGTCCGACATTCTTTCGCCAACCAATGTGTTTGAACAGCTAAAAAAGGCCAATACTTTGTTTGGTTGCGTCCGGGCACAGAATTTACTACCCGGTTGGCAAAAAATCCTCCGCCCTAACGCCGACAAAGCGCCTTTACACACGCAACTTTCAATCGCTGTTTATGACTACAGCGCGCTAAAACACTGCGCTTACGCGGTGAAGAATATTTTGCAAGCACTCGGCTGTGAAGTGACCGTCCATGTCTACTCTTACCGAGACCTCAACCAACGTGCGATGGATGGTGAGCTGTCAGAATCTCTAGTAATTACCAACATCAATCTAGACGACAACCGACACGCATCTGCGTTTAACAGCTTGTATCACAACCCTATTTTGCAACATTGTATTGGTGAATCGTCACAGCGCTGGTTGGCGCAATCACTCAATCAATTGCGCTCAGAGAACCCACTAGAAGAGTACCTCAACGCGCTTGATCCGATTGCCTCGGCGCTGATCAATCAGTATTGGTTAATCCCTTTGTTTCACCACCGACAGACGCTGCGCTTTCATGGCGTTCTCAAAGACGTGGCACTCACCAACTGGGGATGGCCGGATATTCGCAACGTTTGGTCAACCGATTAAGTTTGGTTCAAAAGGATGAATTTGCGCTTTCTCAGACTGACTTGATGGAAATCACTTGAGTCGCTGGGTAGTTCCTGTAACGTATTCAGCTTGATTTATACAAGATATTCTCCGATTCAGAGCACCTTCGCGACTATGCCAAACAGTGATATTAAATTTATTGCCGCCGATATGGACGGTACGCTTCTTGACGAAAACGGCCAACTTAACCCTGAATTTTTCGACATTTATCCACAACTGACACAAAAAGGAATCATTTTTGCGGCAGCATCGGGTCGTCAGTACTACAGCCTGATTGAAACATTCTCGCCAGTAAAAGAGCAGATGATGTTTATTGCGGAAAACGGAACTTTGGTGATGCATCAGGGTAAAGAACTGTATAGCTGCGAGATAGATAAACCGTCTATCAAGGCGATTATCGAGCAAGCACGCGCGATTGAAGGCGCACAAATTGTGCTATGCGGCAAGAAGTCTGCTTACATCGAAACTCAAGATCCAGATGCACTGAAAGAGTTCGCCAAATATTACCACCGCTGCCAATATGTAGAAGATTTGCTGCAGGTAGAAGATGACTTCATCAAAGTTGCTATCTGTCATTTTGGCGGTACCGAAGAGCTAGTCTACCCAGCCTTCAACCAAGCATTTGGTCATACACATCAAGTGGTTGTCAGCGCAAAAATCTGGCTAGATCTGATGAATGCAAAAGCGTCGAAAGGCGCGGCGATTGAGCACTTACAACGTACACTCGGTTTTAGCTTTGAACAGACCATGAGCTTTGGTGATTACTTAAATGATCTCGAAATGCTCAAAGCAAGCGGCCACTCGTACGCGATGGAAAACGCTCACCCTAAAGTGAAACAAGTCGCCCGCTTTACTGCTCCGAGCAATAAAGAAGCGGGTGTATTCACCGTCATCAAGCAACAACTGCTCTAATCTCTCCTCTGGGTAAGTCGATCGCCATCGGCTTACCCTCGCGTTCATCGGCTGCGCGACTCTAGTCCAAATGACTAATTACCCCATAACACTTCGAAACTCAGCCCCAATGAAGCCGCGACCAAATCTTCACCCGCTTTCAACTCCGCAAAGAACATGTCGTGATGAAAGCCCGCCAACATCGAAAATTCATCTTCAATCAACTCAGGAGAATTCAGTTCCTTTGAAGCTTCTAACCCGACGTAGAAAGGGTAGCCCCAGAACTGGTTTAAATTGAGTCGATATCTGGCGATCGCCCACATTGCCCACTCACCATTAGTGATCGTATTTTGGTGTTCAGGATCGATGATGCGCTGGTCAATTTCGTATTCTTCTTTCGCGTAAGTGCCCTTGTATTTTAAGCTGACCCAGTGATTCGGATTGGGGCGATAGCGAATACCCAACTCAGACGTGCGAGAGTTTCTCAGCTCCGAAGTGCCCATTGCCGCTTTGACAAACAAATCCCAGTTCTCAAAGTCATGGATATATTTCACTCCAATGCCAAATTCCACGCTATTTTCTTCGTAGTAGAAACCTGGGCTGTCGCTATAAGGTAATTCGTAATAGAACTTAGGCTCGCCAACGTAGGTACCATCAAGAAGCTCGAGGGAAACTTGCAGTTCAGCGGCAATCAGTTGGCTAGGAAACAGTAACAATAAGTAGTACTTCTTCATAATCCCACCGCCTTTCGTGAACGTGTTGCCTCACGCTGACGCTACGAGACCGCTCTCTTAGTTCGCTCGACCTTCTCAAACTTTAGCCAAGATAGTGACGAGCCTAGGTGGTGATTGGAACCGATTTCATTGTTACGACAAGATTACAATATTATCCCATTTTTAAGATAACCAATTGATTCATATGCAACAAAAAAGCCCGGAAACTCCGGGCTTGTTGTCTTCAATTATGGATTATTTCAGCTTGTAGAACACCGTAGAGAGCGGCGGTAAGCTTAATAACAGCGATTGCGGTAGACCTTCACTTTGTGTTGCTTCGGTTTTGACGCTCGCTTTTACTTCGTAATCGCTGCCGTGGTATTTCGCATCATCAGTATTCAACAGCAATTCGTAGGTACCCGCATTAGGCACGCCTAAGCGGAACGAATCGTGCGGCACAGGGGTAAAGTTGCTGATCACCAGAATGCGTTCACCACTTTCGCTGATACGCTCATGTGCCAATATCGACGCTTCAGCCGAGTCTTGCAGTCGCCATTCGAAACCCGCTGGGTCGCAATCTTGGTCGTGCATCGCTTTCTCATCACGGTACAGATTGTTCAGATCGCGAGTGAGTGCTTGCACACCTTGGTGGCGTTCAAATTGCAGTAAGAACCACTGCAGTTGGTCATCATGATTCCATTCTGCGGTTTGGCCGATTTCAGCACCCATAAAGTTGAGCTTCTTACCCGGTTGCGCATACATGTAACCTAAATACGCACGTAGGTTAGCAGTTTTCTGCCATTCATCACCCGGCATTTTGTCGTGAATCGAACCTTTGCCGTACACCACTTCGTCGTGGGATAGCGACAGTACGTAGTTCTCACTATGCGCATACACCAACGGGAACGTGATAGTGTTGTGATGGTATTTACGGTGAATCGGGTCTTCCTGAATGTACGACAGCGAATCGTGCATCCAACCCATATTCCACTTAAAGCCAAAACCAAGACCGCCCATAAACGTTGGCGCCGAAACACCAGGGAAAGCCGTTGATTCTTCGGCAATCGTCATCGCGTTCGGGAAGTATTTGTAAACTTCTTCGTTCATCCACTTCAGCGTCGCAATAGCGTCGTAGTTTTCGTTGCCACCATTAACGTTCGGGATCCATTGGTCGTGGCTGCGTGAATAATCTAAATACAACATTGAAGCCACCGCATCGACGCGGATACCGTCGATATGGAACTGCTCAAACCAATACAGCGCGTTTGACACTAAGAAGCGACGCACGTGCTCACGACCCATATCATAAATGAACGAGTTCCAATCTTGATGCCAGCCGCGACGCGGATCAGGGTCGTGGAACAGCGGCGTACCGTCAAAGTTGGCTAAGCCGTGATCGTCCGACGGGAAGTGCGCTGGCACCCAATCGAGCACCACACCCAGACCTGCTTGGTGACATTGGTCGACGAAGTATTTGAAATCATCAGGAGAGCCGTAGCGGCTAGTCGGAGCAAACAGGCCAACGGGTTGATAGCCCCATGAACCGTAGAATGGGTGTTCAGACACAGGCATCAGCTCAACGTGGCTGTAACCCATATCAACAAGGTAAGGGACCAACTGGTCTGCAAGCTCACGATAACTCAGGAAGTCACCGTTTTCATTACGCTTCCAAGAACCAACGTGCAATTCATAGAATGACAGCGCTTGTTTGCGTTTTTCCGTGACCGGACGGGTTTGCCACTTATCATCTTGCCATTGGTAGCGGGTATGGTCGTAGGTCAACGAGGCAAACGACGGGTATTGCTCTGAGTGCGCGCCCCATGGGTCCGCTTTATGTGGTAGCCCTTCACCGTTTGGACCTTTGAGTTCAAACTTGTATTGCGTGCCTTCTGGCAGGTTCGGTACAAACAGGCCCCAGATACCGTAATCTAGACGCTGCATTGGATGGCGACGACCATCCCACTGGTTAAGCGCGCCCACCAAGCTGCATGAGCTCGCGTGCGGTGCGTAAACCAAGAATCGCGTGCCTGAGATTTGCTTGCCGTCACGCTCCATCGTGATGAACTGAGCGCCCATATGCTTGTACATATCTTTCGGCGTGTGCAGGTCATCGTACTCGGCGTAAATCGAGTGATACTGATAAGGGTCATCCACTATCTGCTCTGTGCCGTTCCAATCAACTGCAAGTGAATAATGGGTAAAGTGCAGGTTTCGCTCTTGTTTTAAGACGAAACCCGACTCTTCTTCACGTTCCAGTTCAATGCGGTCTTCACCGTCGATAAGCAGAGAAACTTTATTCGCACCCGGCATCCATACGCGCAGTGCGACACCCTGTTTGGGGTCGATGAATGGGCCTAAAAAGGCAAAAGGGTCAGCAAACGCAGCTTGTGAAAGTTGGGCATATGCTTCTAATTGTTTGTTTAGAGTTTTCATTTTCAAAATACTTCTCTCCTAACCTAACTTTCAATTGAATCTTGTTATAAAAAAGCCCGCTAAAATAGGTGCGGGCTTAATAGCGTGTTAAAAGTTTACTGAATTCTATTTTCACATAGAGTGATTAACTCGAAACTTTCCGTGTCAACATTGAGATTGCGTTGCTAATTGCTTACCTTAGCACGGACCTCGGTCAACTTTTTCGCTATTCGATTCACCCCTTCTTGAGCAAACACTTCGTCAAGGTTCATCGACAATTTACGACGCCAGTTTGGATACTCATCGACCGTGCCCGGAATGTTGACTGGCTTATCCATTTCTAACCAATCCTCAAGCTGCACGCTAAGTAAAGTCGACGCACCCGCTGCAACATGCAGTTGCAGCGCTTCGGCTAAGTAAGAGTCCATTGGCACGTATTGCGCATCGCGACCGACACCTTCTGGTAAATAGCCGTGCCACGCAACCGAATCGAGAATACCCTGCTTGCATTCAAGACGGTTGGCAAATAGCACCTCTAGCTGCTCAGGATCTGGGTACAGACCAAGCTCTTGACCCATTTTCAGGTCATCGCAATGCCAGAAGCCACGTAACGTCGGCATATCGTGGGTACACAACGCAGACATCGATTGTTCAGCATAGTGCGCTGGAGAAATAAAGCCACCGTCTTCTTCCGAAGTTTCAAAGAAGAACACTTTATATGAGTGGACACCCGCATCACGGAGAATTTCAACAATTTCATCCGGCACCGTACCTAAATCTTCACCAATGACACTACATTGATGACGGTGCGATTCCAATGCCAAGATCGCCAGCATGTCTTCAACCGGGTAGTAGATGTACGCGCCGTTAGTGGCATCTTCACCCTTTGGAATCCACCACAAACGCAGTAGGCCAAGTACGTGGTCAATACGCAGTGCGCCGCAGTGTTTCATGTTAGCACGCAGCAGTTGCACGTATGCATCATACCCGGTAGCCCGCAGCACTTGTGGATTCAGTGGTGGTAAACCCCAGTTCTGGCCCAAAGGACCAAGAATATCTGGCGGCGCACCGATGCTGGCATCCAGAATCAAGTTGCCTTCATCTGCCCACGTTTCGGCGCCAGAGTCCGCCACACCGACCGCTAAATCACGGTATAAACCGACCGACATGCCTTTTTCTTCGGCCAGTGCTTGCGCTTCGTTAATTTGAGTATCCGCGACCCATTGCAAGTACATGTAAAGATGCACTTGGTCTTGGTTCTGATCGATAAATTTCTTCACCGCTCCACTCTCAAAACGGCGGTACGCTTCAGGGAAGGCTGGCCAACCCCACACGTTGCTGTCTTGCATATGCAGTTTGGCGTGCAGTGCATCAAACGCGGCTTGATGCATCAGGCTGTCGCCGCCCTCTTCAACAAACGCCAAAAATGCTTGTGCGCGTTCGCTGTTCTTGTCCAGATGAC
>NZ_JAATOO010000007.1 GCF_011806575.1 Vibrio hepatarius | reverse complement strand
AGCCTTCCTAAGGAGATGCTACCTAAGCTATGTGACGAGCTACGTACTTACTTACTCAACTCAGTGAGCCAGTCAAGCGGACACTTAGCGTCTGGCTTAGGCACTGTAGAGCTGACTGTCGCACTGCATTATGTTTACAACACGCCATTTGACCAGTTGGTCTGGGATGTTGGCCATCAAGCATACCCCCATAAAATTTTGACGGGTCGTCGCGACCAAATGCCAACCATTCGTCAGAAGAACGGTCTACACCCATTCCCTTGGCGTGAAGAGAGCGAATACGACACCTTATCTGTCGGCCACTCCTCTACCTCAATCAGTGCGGCGTTGGGGATGGCGATCAGCGCCGGTAAAGAGGGCAAAGAGCGTAAAGTTATCAGCGTTATCGGTGACGGCGCGATTACCGCGGGCATGGCATTCGAAGCGATGAACCACGCGGGTGACGTTCACCCTGATATGTTGGTGATTCTCAACGACAACGAAATGTCGATTTCAGAGAATGTTGGCGCGCTGAACAACCACCTTGCTCAAGTCCTTTCTGGTAGCCTGTACACCTCTATTCGTGAGGGCGGTAAGAAAGTACTGTCTGGCGTTCCGCCAATCAAAGAGTTGGTTCGACGTACCGAAGAACACCTCAAAGGTATGGTAGTTCCAGGCACGTTGTTTGAAGAATTCGGTTTCAACTACATTGGCCCGGTTGACGGGCACGATGTTAACGAGCTGGTTAAGACACTGAAAAACATGCGCGAGCTGAAAGGTCCTCAGTTCCTGCATATCATGACTAAAAAAGGTAAAGGCTATGAGCCGGCGGAGAAAGATCCGATCGGTTATCACGGTGTACCTAAATTTGACCCAAGCCATAACTCACTGCCGAAAAGTAGCGGCGGTAAGCCAAGCTTCTCGAAGATCTTTGGTGACTTCCTATGCGATATGGCCGCGCAAGACCCTAAGCTCATGGCGATTACGCCTGCGATGCGTGAAGGCTCTGGTATGGTTCGTTTCTCAAAAGAGTATCCAGAACAATACTTCGACGTTGCTATCGCTGAGCAGCACGCAGTCACACTGGCGACAGGTATGGCAATCGCGGGCAACAACCCGATCGTGGCGATTTATTCGACGTTCCTTCAACGTGGTTACGATCAACTGATCCACGATGTAGCGATCATGAACCTGCCAGTGATGTTCGCCATCGACCGCGCGGGGCTCGTGGGCGCTGATGGTCAAACCCACCAAGGCGCGTTTGACCTAAGCTTTATGCGCTGCATTCCCAACATGGTGATTATGGCGCCGAGTGACGAAAATGAGTGTCGCCAGATGCTTTACACTGGCCATAAGCACAACGGTCCGTCTGCGGTTCGTTACCCACGTGGTACAGGCATGGGCACTGAGATTGAACAAGAGTTTACCGCGCTTGAGATCGGTAAAGGTCGTATCGCTCGTAAAGGTGAGAAAGTTGCTATCCTCAGCTTCGGTACGTTCCTAGAAAATGCACTGCAAGCGGCTGAAGCGCTTAACGCCACCGTGGCTGACATGCGTTTTGTCAAACCGCTAGATGAAGCCTTAATTCGTCAGTTGGTGGCCGAGCACGATGTCATTGTGACATTGGAAGAGAACGCGATTGCTGGCGGTGCAGGTGCGGGAGTGATTGAGTTTATGATGCAGGAAAAACTGCTAAAACCGGTTCTAAACCTAGGTTTGCCAGACCAATTCATCGCACAAGGCACCCAAGAAGAGCTGCATGAAGAGCTTGGATTGGACGCCAAAGGCATCGAAGCTTCGATTCGCCAATACATGCAAAAGTAAACGCCGAACTCAAAAAAGCCCTCCGACAATGGAGGGCTTTTTACTATTCAACGCCCAGCAACGACTAAGCGGTTTGTTTTAGTTCATTCAGCATGCGTTTCAAACTGCCATTTTCCGCAAATTCTGCCACCAGCTTGTCTTCAAAACGTAACCACTTGCGCTGCACTTTGCGTTTGCCGAAAAAGCCGATATAGCTGCTGAGAGGGATAAACTCAGCGTTGCCAATATTGTCAATCACAACCATCCGAGAAATACCTGCTGAGGTCTTCTGGCAGACGATATTACGGTGAGCAAGACTTTTGGTAATGATCCTATCGTGAAGCAAACCATCTTTTAGCTTAATGAGTGCATTTAGAAGTTGCTGGTAGTACTTGCCTGTCCTGCTCTCATCTGCAAGATAATAGCCTAATGTTTTCGACACGTTATCGTCGTCATCCAAGATCAAATCAAACATCGAGCCGACGCCCAAATCGGTTTGAATATCACCATAGTAGCGAGATAGCGATTCCCAGCGAATCCCGCGTTTCTCAAGGTGTTCGAAATAGGCGTTTTCACGCTCAATCTCGCGAGTGTCATAGTGTTCATCAACATTGATTTTTACGCACAGTGCTGATTGCTTGGGGTGACGGTAGACTTCTCTATGGTGACCTTTACCGACAAATTGTGACTTATCAATAATAATCATGGTTACGCTTTCACATAAACGGATACACGATGAGCAGCCACAAAGCCGCCCATCACTTACCTAAGTAGTCACTGTGTCATTCATCGATGAACAAACAATCACTACTGCCTAGAGGGCAAAGGTAGCTTGCCATTTTATTGATAAGAGTAATAATAAAAAATTATTAATAAATAAAAACCAGAAATGCACTTTAAGGACACATTTTTATATCCAATAAATTCAAAATGATAGTGAGCATTTTGCTCAAAAAGCGTTCACCCTACTCTGGTATTGCCCAACCAAACTCAGCGCATAGCCGTTGCCAAGTTTGATCCACACCCGCTTTAATGACGATTTCTTGCTGAGTAAACGGATGCACGAACTTCAACGATGATGAATGCAACAACAATCTATGTGAGTCAAAAACGTCTCTAAACAGCTTGTTATGTTTACCGTCACCATGAGTGGTGTCACCAACAATTGGATGACGTAGGTGCGCCATATGGCGTCTCAGTTGGTGTTTGCGTCCAGTTAGCGGCTGCATCTCCATAAGACAGTAACGTGTGGTAGGAAATTTACCCGTCGAGTATGGAATCTCCACCTTTGCCAACGGCCTATAATCTGTAATCGCCTCTTGCGCTTCTTTATCTTGGCTGGCGTGCTTATCGGCGATTTTGTCGAGCTCCACTTTTAAGGTGTAATCCAACCGCCCTTGCTCTTCAATCCAACCGCGGACGATCGCATGATAGGTTTTCTCCATTTCGTGATTGGCAAACATCGGCATCACTTGCGACGCCACTTCACTCGACAACGCAAAAATCAACACGCCAGAAGTTGGACGGTCTAATCGGTGTAGAGGAAACACATGCTGACCAATCTGGTCACGCAAGGTTTGCATCACGAACTGAGTTTCATGCTTATCTAACCAACTGCGGTGAACCAACATTCCCGCAGGCTTATTGACCGCAACGAAATACTCGTCTTGATAAATGATTTCCAACATTAAGCGCATACCTCGTCAATGGAACGTAACAAAGAGATTAGAGGCATGTACTCACCATGCTCTTTCCAGCATTCTTCAAAATAGGGGGAGATCGCAAATCCACGCGGTAAAGGAAGTTTTTGCTCAATGGTGACGAACATCTTAGGTATAAACACCCATTGAAGCCACTGCTCCGGCGCTAAGCTATCTAAGGCGAAGGGGTCGCTACTTTGCAACGCTTCCACTTGCGGCGCGTGTTCCTGCCACAGGTTTAAACGCTGCATCATTGGAGACAATTGGTCGAGAAGTAATAACAATTGTTGTTCTTTTGTCATAAACACATCATGGTGACCTTGAAAATAGGCGTAAGAGTACCATTTATAGAGGAAAGAAAGTTAGGACTATTCACTAATGGAAAACATACATACCCTTACCCAACTATTGACCAATAGCGATTGCCACTACCAAGTGTATGATCTTGGACGTCGTATCAGGCAGATAGACAATAAAGTCTTCGCTGACGTGGAAAAAGGACAGCTACCTTATCCATTTCCATTACAACGTAAAGCGCACTTGGCCATTGCTTACTGGAACGAACATAAACAACCGTGGATTTGGTTCTTGAAGTTCGAGTTGGATGAACGCGGTTTATTAAAACAAGCCGATGTGGGGAACTTCATTAAGTATGTTGTGGAAGCGATGGGAACCCGTCTAAGCCAAGAGATGAGTGAAGAGCAACAGCAAAAGCTGTCTAACAACCCTTATACCTTCAAACCAGCAGAAGAAAAAATGGCAGTGTTCCACAGTCAAGTACGCGCGCAGCTCGACTTGCCATGTAGCCAGTATTACGAACACGCCCAGCACTACTTCACTGGTGGTCTAGGCTGGGACAAGTGGCACACCGTCGGCCTACAAGGCGTAACGGATATCTGTGCGAGATTAGGCCAAGAGCAAAACGGCGTGAATTTGCGTAAAGCGTTACCCCACTTACCAAATGAGCCACTCTACGCACTGTTGGGCGCTTTGGAGCACACCAACTTGCCGGACAAGCTCGCGCAGCGAATTGCCGAACTGGCACTTGAGCAAATCAACAATAACGATCCAGACATTTTCTTGTTGGGCGCATTAGCGCGCGCACTTTCGGGGGCTGATGCTTCAATCGCGCAGCCAGTTATACAACAGATCCTCGCTTCTCCTCGTTTAAGTCACCAAGAAGTATTGATTGGGATTGCGGGACGAAGCTGGCACCTACTCGCCCAAGCAGAAATGGCAGAAAGCTTCTTATTACGCTTAGCGCAAACTGGCAACCAAGTTCTATTTAATCAATTGTTTGCTGATTTGGTTATGCTGCCGGAGTTACGTATGGTCCTATTGCCATTACTGCATTCCAACCCATCCCAAGAGTTAGCTAACGCACTGCTTTCTTTGCAACAATCCGCTAAGGGTAATGAATGATCGCTGACCTTCTCGCCATACTTGGCTTAACGCTGATCTGTTTCCTGTTTTGGCAGCAGAGACGCCAAGCCGAACTCGCAAAACTGTTCGCGACCAGAAAATGCGACCAGCTTGATTTGCAGCTCATCAGTATCGCGTTAAAAGGTCACAAGCTAAAAACGCCAGACGGTGTCTGGCGTTGGCATTCTGTCTATCAGTTTGAATTTTCTTCGCTTGGTGATGATTGTTACCAAGGCACGCTTATCATGCAGGGTTTTCACTTAGCGAAGTTTGATGTTCCACCACATCGGATGTAAAACGAAACTCGTCATAAGGACCGAATGTATCACGCTTGTGCGCCACTAATTTGAATCCGAGTTTTTGCAGTATTTTAATCGACGGTGTGTGCACACTATTCACCGTTGCGATGACATAGGATAAGTCTAAATCTCTTACTGCACGGTTAAAAAATGCGGTCAATACTTCGCTAGCGATCCCCTGCCCCCAGTACAACTTATCAAAGATGTAACCAAGCTCCGGTGCGCCGTCCAAATCGGAGATAAACACGTGCCCCATATATTCACGAGTTCGGCTATCAAGCACCGCGCGAGCATAGATAGTATCGTCGTGGATCATACGTGCGAAGAGTTGTTTTGCCGAAGAGACTGTATGCGGCCCATTCATTTGAGCTCTATTTTTTGCACAGCAATTTAGCAGTAAGAAGTCAGATTGTAACGACTCGTTATAGGGAACCAATAACGATCGGCGAGTCACTATTGTCATGAGACATCCTTGTAAACAGCAAGCTGTTTATTGTTTTATAAAAACAAAGCCGAAAAGTTATACCAACTTAATAATATTGTTATTGTTCTAGATTATTTTTCTTGGCATTAATGATGAAAATATTGTTAGAAACCAAGAAAAGCCCCGACACTTGCGTATCGGGGCTATAGTCTTACTCGCAGCAGTCCGGCTACAAAAGGTGCTCCATGCATCTTCCATAATAGTTACTGAATCCTTCAGTAAAATCCTATCCTCGCCGTCCTAGCGGTGTCCTAATCATCCTGATGGCTAACAATCCACGTTAGCGAACTTCACTTGTTCCTTGAGCGGTGTCCTTTGTATCATCCTGATACTTAATCCCGCCTCATCCTAGAGGTGTCCGTTCATTCCTTTGTCGCTGAAATCCTATCAACGAGCGTGTCCGTACACTGTCCTTCGCTTCATGCTGGTCAACTATCCTAGTTAACCAAATCTTCTTCCTGAAGATAACCAATCCTTGGTGAGTTCCTGTTCCGTGTCAGCATCCTTCCGACACCTACTAATCTACGCTTTATGACGAATTAGACAATGCCTCGGAAAAATATCTTTATTGAAACATCTATTAAACAATCGATAAATACCAATATTTTCATGACGTTAAAGGTTAAAATCGACTTTCGCCCAGATAACGCAATCGTTTTGTCTCACATCGCGTGTAAGAGATCTCGCACAACAAATTTCCGAATTCTCTATTCGCTATCGATAGCAAACGTCAGTATTATTGGCTAAGAAAGGAATTTGGAGGTTATATGCTTACCCAAGATGTCAGCCAAGAGCTCAAAGATGTATTGGAACAGTTACATCAAGAAAGAAAAGAACCCACTGTCGCGTTAGTCAAAGCGCGCTTGAATACGTCAATTCCGATGCCGGCGTTAATTACTGCATTAAAAAGCTGGAAAAGTGCTAATCGAGTACCAAAAGTAGAAATTGCAGCTAAACAGCAAAGCGATCAAGACAGAATCAGTGAACTGGAAAAGCAAGTTGCCGAGTTACAGCAACAGCTCACCGTGCTGGAAAGGAAGCTGGATTAACGATAAAACTCTGCGCGTATCGAACAAAGAAAACAAAAAAGGCTTGGCACATTGCCAAGCCTTTCTATTTAGCTATTAGCTAGTAGCGGTTGATTACCAACCTGTTACTTCACGTAGACCTTTACCGATCTCTGCTAGAGATTTAACAGTCTTAACGCCAGCCGCTTCTAGTGCAGCAAATTTATCTTCAGCAGTACCTTTACCACCAGAGATAATCGCACCAGCGTGACCCATACGCTTACCTGGAGGCGCAGTTACACCAGCGATGTAAGAAACCACTGGTTTAGTCACGTTCTCTTTGATGAACGCTGCCGCTTCTTCTTCTGCTGTACCACCGATCTCACCGATCATTACGATCGCTTCAGTTTCTGGGTCTTCTTGGAACAGTTTTAGGATATCAATGAAGTTTGAACCTGGAATTGGGTCACCACCGATACCAACACAAGTTGACTGGCCGAAACCTTCGTCAGTTGTTTGCTTAACTGCTTCGTAAGTTAGCGTACCGCTGCGAGATACGATACCTACTTTACCTTTCTTGTGGATGTGACCTGGCATGATACCGATCTTACACTCGTCAGGAGTGATAACACCCGGACAGTTAGGACCGATCATGCGAACGCCAGTTTCTTCTAGCTTCACTTTCACGTCGATCATATCTGTTGTAGGGATACCTTCCGTGATAGTTACGATTAGCTCGATACCCGCGTCAATCGCTTCTAGGATTGCATCTTTACAGAAAGGTGCTGGTACGTAGATTACTGTCGCTGTTGCGCCAGTCGCTTCTACTGCTTCGCGAACTGTGTTGAATACAGGAAGACCTAGGTGAGTTTGGCCGCCTTTACCTGGAGACACACCACCAACCATTTGCGTACCGTATGCGATAGCTTGCTCTGAGTGGAAAGTACCTTGACCACCAGTGAAACCCTGACAGATTACTTTAGTGTCTTTATTAATTAGTACAGACATTATTTAGCCTCCGCAGCAGCAACAACTTTCTGAGCAGCATCAGTTAGCGACTCAGCAGCAATGATATCAACATCAGAATTAGCAAGAACTTCGCGACCTAAGTCAGCGTTAGTACCTTCTAGACGAACAACAACTGGTACGCTTACGCCTACCTCTTTAACCGCACCGATGATACCTTCCGCGATCATGTCACAACGAACGATGCCGCCGAAGATGTTAACGAGTACCGCTTTCACGTTGTCATCAGATAGGATGATCTTAAATGCTTCAGCAACACGTTCTTTGGTTGCGCCGCCACCTACATCTAGGAAGTTAGCTGGTTTGCCGCCGTGTAGGTTTACGATGTCCATCGTACCCATTGCTAGGCCAGCACCGTTAACCATACAGCCAACGTTGCCGTCTAGTGCTACGTAGTTCAGCTCCCACTGAGCTGCGTGCGCTTCACGCTCATCTTCTTGTGATGGATCGTGCATTTCACGAAGCTTAGGCTGACGGTAAAGCGCATTTGAGTCGATGTTGATCTTACCATCAAGACATAGCAGGTTGCCTTCAGCAGTAATTACTAGCGGGTTGATCTCTAGTAGAGCAAGGTCGTACTGAGAGAACATAGTGCCAAGACCCATAAAGATCTTAACGAATTGTTTGATTTGGTCGCCTTCAAGACCAAGTTTGAACGCAAGCTCGCGACCTTGGTAAGCTTGTGGGCCTACTAGTGGATCGATTGCTGCTTTGTGGATTAGCTCCGGCGTTTCTTCCGCAACTTTTTCGATTTCCACACCACCTTCTGTTGAAGCCATGAAAACGATCTTACGGCTAGCACGGTCAACGACCGCACCAAGGTATAGTTCGTTAGCAATGTTTGAAGCTTCTTCTACAAGGATTTTTGTTACCGGCTGACCATTCGCGTCTGTTTGGTAAGTTACTAGGTTTTTACCTAGCCACTTCTGTGCAAACTCTTTTACACCATCTTTGGTATCGTGCAGTTCAACACCGCCCGCTTTACCACGGCCACCAGCGTGAACCTGACACTTAACTACTTTCTTCTCAGTACTGATGCGGCCAGCAGCTTCAAAAGCTTCTTGTGGGGTATCACATGCGTAGCCTTCAGGCACTGGCAATCCGAATTCTGCAAACAGCTGTTTGGCTTGGTATTCATGCAAATTCATTTTGATATTCCGTTTGTTCTTCCCTTGAGGGATTTATTATTTCCATAACGCTGCAGTCTTGGCTGCGTATGCGTCTGTAGGGCGTTTTCAAATAAGTCGTGAGACTACAATGAAGGCCAGATGTTGAGCAGTCTAGCCTTACAAACTATAGACGTCTAGCCACCTTGGGTGACTAGACGTTTTAGCGATACTAAACGTCTAATAGCAGACGTGCTGGATCTTCTAGTAGCTCTTTAATCGTTACTAGGAAGCCCACTGACTCACGGCCATCGATTAGACGGTGGTCGTAAGATAGTGCCAAGTACATCATCGGCAGGATTTCAACTTTACCATCTACCGCCATTGGACGCTCTTGGATCTTGTGCATACCAAGAATCGCTGATTGCGGCGGGTTGATGATTGGCGTAGACATTAATGAACCGAACACACCACCGTTAGTGATGGTGAAGTTACCGCCCATTAGCTCATCTACTGTCAGTTTGCCGTCACGACCTTTGATCGCTAGCTCTTTGATGCCTTTTTCGATGTCAGCGAAACCTAGTGTGTCACAGTCTTTTAATACTGGAGTCACTAGACCACGTGGGGTCGAAACCGCCATGCTGATGTCGAAGTAGTTGTGGTAAACGATATCATCGCCATCGATTGATGCGTTCACTTCTGGGTAACGTTTTAGCGCTTCAGTTACTGCTTTCACGTAGAAAGACATGAAGCCTAGACGAGTACCATGGCGCTCTTCGAACTGGTCTTTGTACTGCTTACGAAGATCCATGATTGGCTTCATGTTTACTTCGTTGAACGTGGTTAGCATCGCAGTGCTGTTTTTCGCTTCTAGCAGACGGTTCGCAACTGTCTTACGTAGACGAGTCATAGGAACACGTTTTTGGCTACGCGCCGCGGCAGGAGCTTCAACCGCTGGAGCCTCTGCTTTAGGCGCTGCTTTAGCGTTTGCTAGGTGCGCTTCGATATCTTCACGAGTGATACGACCACCAACACCAGTACCTTTCACTTGGCTAGCTTCAAGGTTGTGTTCTGCCAATAGGCGACGAACAGCTGGGCTTAGTGCATCGTTGCTTTCTTCAGTCAATGCCGCTTTGTGGCGCTTATCAGGAGAAGCCTCTGTACCTTCCGTTTTATCTGCGGTTGGCTCTCCCGCAACTGCACCAGGTTTTAGCTTAGCAAGCAGTTGCTTAGAAAGTACTGTTGCACCTTCTGCTTCGATGATCGCTTCCAAAACACCTGCTTCTGGCGCTGGTACTTCAAGGACGACTTTATCCGTTTCGATATCAACCAGTACTTCATCGCGCTCTACTACGTCGCCTGGTTGTTTGTGCCATGTTGCTACCGTAGCGTCAGCGACAGATTCAGGTAAATCTGGAACCAGAATTTCAATTGTCATATCTGTTTCTTCCTTTAACTTCTAGTTCTTAATCCGAAGTTTTTGTATTCACGTTTAGTGCGTCTTCAACTAACGCTTTCTGTTGTTTCAAGTGTACTGACATGTAACCTACTGCAGGAGATGCTGATGCTGGACGGCCAGCGTATTTGAGATCAGCGCCTGCTGGGATAGCAGCACGGAAGTTATGTTGGCTACAGTACCAAGCACCCTGGTTTTGAGGCTCTTCCTGACACCAAACAAAATCTTCTACATTGGTGTATGGTGCGATGGCTGCTTTTACGTCTTCCATTGGGAATGGGTAAAGCTGTTCGATACGAACAATCGCTACGTCGTCTTGTTCATTGTTACGACGCTGCTCAAGAAGGTCGAAGTAAACCTTACCTGAACAGAACACTACACGTTTCACTTTCGCAGGGTCCAGATTATCAATCTCAGGGATTGCTGGTTGGAAAGTGCCTTCTGCAAGATCTTCCATAGAAGAAATACATAGCGGGTGACGCAATAGTGACTTCGGAGACATAACAATCAGTGGACGACGCATTGGGCGTACAACCTGACGGCGAATCATGTGGTAAACCTGCGCAGGTGTTGATGGCACAACCACTTGCATGTTTTGTTCAGCACATAGCTGTAGGTAACGCTCAAGACGTGCAGATGAGTGCTCTGGGCCCTGACCTTCGTAACCGTGAGGTAGAAGCATCGTTAGACCACACAAGCGAGCCCATTTCTGCTCACCAGATGAAATAAATTGGTCGATTACTACCTGCGCACCGTTGGCGAAATCACCAAACTGAGCTTCCCAGATAGTTAGACCGCCTGGTTCGGCAGTCGCGTAACCATATTCAAACGCCAGCACCGCTTCTTCAGACAATACAGAGTCAAATACTTGGAAAGGACCTTGCTTGTCGTGAATGTTCGCTAGCGGGATGTAAACACTCGCATCGTTCTGGTTATGCAGTACTGAGTGACGGTGGAAGAAGGTACCACGACCAGAATCCTGGCCCGAGATACGGATACGCTTACCATCATCGACCAGTGTTGCGTACGCTAGAGTTTCTGCCATACCCCAGTCGATTGCTTTCTCGCCGCTCACCATCGCAATACGATCGTTGTAAAGCTTGTTTACACGGCTTTGTAGCTTGTGGCTTTCTGGGTACTGACAGATACGCTTACCTAATTCGATTAAGCGTTCTTTATCAAACTGGTTCGCCCATTCGGTATCCCAGTCGTGTCCTAAATAAGGTGACCAGTCAACAGAATGCAGAGCCATTGGACGCCACTCTTTCACCACAACTTCACCGTGGTCAAGAGCATCACGATATTCGTTTACCAGTTGCGTTGCTGTGTCGATACCAAGCACACCGCGCTCGATCAGTACGTCTGCGTATAGCTTACGTGGCGTCGGGTGTTTCTTAATTTTTTGGTACATCAGCGGCTGAGTCGCGTTTGGCTCGTCCGCTTCGTTGTGACCATGGCGACGGTAACAAACCAAATCGATAACAACATCGCGTTTAAATTCGTTGCGGTAATCCAGAGCGATACGTGTAACAAATGCGACGGCTTCTGGGTCATCCGCGTTAACGTGGAAAATCGGCGCCTGTACCATCTTCGCGATATCAGTACAGTACATGGTTGAGCGTGTATCACGTGGGTTAGACGTTGTGAAACCAACTTGGTTGTTCACTACGATACGCACCGTACCGCCGACTTGGAAACCACGCGCTTGAGACATGTTGAATGTCTCTGCTACCACACCCTGACCCGCGATAGCTGAGTCACCGTGAATAGTGATTGGCAGTACTGTGCTGCCGTCTTTGTCGCCTAAGCGATCCTGACGAGCACGTACCGACCCGATAACTACTGGGTTTACGATCTCTAGGTGAGATGGGTTAAATGCTAGAGCTAAGTGAACGTCACCACCTGGAGTCGCAAAGTCTGCTGAGAAACCTTGGTGGTACTTAACATCGCCCGTACCCCATGTTTCGTCGTGCTTACCCGCAAACTCATCAAACAGATCTTGTGGTTTCTTACCTAGAACGTTGACCAGCATATTCAGACGACCACGGTGGGCCATACCGATAACCACTTCACGCATTCCACTTGTACCCGCATGACGAATCAATTCTTTCGTCATTGGGATCAATGCATCACCACCTTCCAAAGAGAAACGCTTCGCACCTGGGAATTTAGCACCCAAGTAACGCTCTAGACCTTCAGCTGCAGTCAGCTCGTCTAGGAATGTGTGTTTTTCTTCTTCAGTAAAAGATGGCTGGCCGACGACTGATTCAAGACGTTGTTGAATCCAACGTTTTTGCTCAGTGTCTGTCATGTGCATGTATTCTGCACCGATTGAGCCACAGTAGGTCTTTTTCAGAGACGAGTAGATGTCTTTTAGCTGCATCGTTTCTTGGCCGATAGCAAAAGAACCTACGTTGAAAGACTCTTCAAAGTCGTCTTGGGTGAGATTGTGAAATGCAGGTTCTAGCTCAGCCACAGGTGGGCGTTGCCATAAACCTAGAGGGTCAAGCTGTGCCGCTTCGTGACCTCTGAAACGGTAAGCATTGATTAATTGAAGTACTTTAACTTGTTTAGCGTCGACATCTGGATCACTAACTTGGACACTGTAATGCTTTGTTTCTTGAGCGAGTCGTCGGAAGTAGTCACGGATACGCGAATGTGGTTGTTCTGCCACCTCTCCTGAAGGCTTAGGTAGGCCATCAAAAACGCGTTTCCACTCCTCACTTACCAGATCGGGATCACTTAGATACAGTTCGTAGAGGTCCTCTACATACGTTGCATTGGCGCCAGCCAAGTGTGAAGACTCGAGCCATGCCTTCATCACGCCGTTGTGCATATTTTCCCTTAACCAGTAGTTTTCACGTTTGCTTCGGTCTTTGCCGAGCTATTAAAAGCCGGTCACACCATCGTGACCGGCAATTTTGTTATTAAATTTAAACCGAACGATTCACAAGCATGGTCTTAATATGACCAATGGCTTTCGTTGGGTTTAGCCCTTTAGGACAAACACTTACACAATTCATGATGCCATGGCAACGGAAAACGCTAAATGCATCATCAAGATTTGATAAGCGTTCGTCTGTTGCTGTATCACGGCTATCAATTAACCAACGGTAAGCGGCTAGAAGACCAGCTGGGCCGATAAATTTATCTGGGTTCCACCAGAACGATGGACAAGATGTTGTACAACATGCACACATAATACATTCATACAATCCATCTAGATGCGCACGCTCATCTGGAGTTTGCAAGTTCTCGCGAGACGGTGGCAATGCACCATCATCAATCAAGAACGGCTTCACTTTCGCATAGTTATCGTAGAACTGCGTCATGTCAACGATAAGATCGCGAACAACTGGAAGCCCAGGAAGTGGACGGATTACAATTTTATCACCCTGCAGTGCAGATAGCGGTGTGATACATGCAAGACCGTTCTTGCCATTCATGTTCAGACCATCCGAACCACAGACACCTTCACGACACGAGCGACGGAAAGAAATGCTTGGATCTTGCTCTTTCAGTAGGATTAGAGCATCCAATAGCATCATGTCAGAGCCTTCTTCCACTTCAAGTGTGTACTCTTTCATGTAAGGCTTTTGGTCGACATCCGGATTGTAACGGTACAAAGAGAAATTCAGTTTCATATTCTTACCCTCCTTTCCTTAGTACGTACGTGCTTTTGGTGGAAATGCTTCACGATGAACAGGTTCCATGTTTACATCACGCTTGGTCATCGACTCTGTCTCAGGATTGTAGATAGAGTGACATAGCCACTGCTCATCGTTACGATCTGGGAAGTCAAAACGAGCATGTGCACCACGACTTTCTGTACGGTAGTTAGCCGCGACAGCTGTTGCAAACGCTGTTTCCATCAAGTTTTCTAGCTCTAAACACTCAATACGCTGCGTGTTGAACTCTGTCGACTTGTCCGCTAGGTGTGCGTTTTTCAAACGCTCACGAATAACTTTCAACTCTTCTAAACCTTTCGCCATTGCATCCCCTTCGCGGAATACCGAGAAGTTGTTTTGCATGCATTGCTGTAGGTCTTTACGAATCTGAGCTGGATCTTCACCGTCAGTGCTATTTTCCCAACGGTTGTAACGCTCAAGAGAACGTTCAATATCAGCTTCAGTAGCAGGTTTAGCGTCAGCTTGCTTAAGTAAAGTTTCACCAAGATGCAGACCTGTTGCACGACCAAATACCACTAAGTCTAGTAGTGAGTTGCCACCTAGACGGTTAGCACCGTGCACAGATACAGATGCGATTTCACCACAAGCGAATAGACCTTGGATTTCAACGTCTGCACCATTTTGATCTTGTTTGATTGCCTGACCTGAAACCTGAGTTGGAATACCACCCATCATGTAGTGACAGGTTGGAATGACCGGAATCGGTTCTTTAACTGGATCCACGTGTGCAAATGTACGAGAAAGTTCACATACACCCGGCAGACGAGATTCAAGCGTGTCTTTACCTAGGTGATCCAGTTTGAGTTTAATGTGTGGACCCCAAGGACCATCACAACCACGCCCTTCACGGATCTCAATCATCATTGAACGCGCAACCACGTCACGACCAGCAAGGTCTTTCGCGTTTGGTGCGTAACGTTCCATGAAGCGTTCGCCATCTTTATTAAGTAGGTAACCACCTTCACCACGACAGCCTTCAGTAACCAGAACACCAGCACCAGCGATACCTGTCGGGTGGAACTGCCACATTTCCATGTCTTGCATTGGTACGCCAGCACGTAGTGCCATACCAACACCATCACCCGTGTTGATGTGTGCGTTAGTTGTCGACGCGTAGATACGACCTGCACCGCCTGTCGCTAGGATTGTCGCTTTAGACTTAAAGTAACAAACCTCACCCGTTTCCATGCAAAGAGCAGTACAACCTAAAACAACACCGTCTTCATTTTTAACCAGATCGAGCGCATACCACTCAGAGAAGACGGTTGTTTTATGCTTAATATTTTGTTGGTAAAGCGTATGCAATAATGCATGGCCAGTACGGTCAGCTGCAGCAGCTGTACGTGCCGCTTGCTCACCGCCAAAGTTCTTCGACTGTCCACCAAATGGGCGTTGGTAAATTGTACCATTGTCAAAACGAGAAAAAGGAAGACCCATTTTCTCTAATTCGATAACCGATTCTGGACCATTCTTACACATGTATTCGATTGCATCTTGGTCACCGATGTAGTCAGAACCTTTAACAGTATCGTACATGTGTTGTTCCCAATGATCCTCATGCGCATTACCGAGCGCTACAGTGATACCACCCTGCGCAGATACGGTATGAGAACGAGTTGGGAAAACTTTTGATAGTAGAGCACAGCTTAGACCTTGCTCTGAGATTTGTAGCGCAGCACGCATGCCTGCACCACCAGCGCCGATTACTACGGCGTCAAATTCGCGAACTGGAATAGACACTTACGCACCCCACAAAATAAATAGACCAGAGAAGAAGTAACCGAATAGAACAGCAATAACACCTAGCTGTAGGCCACCACGAAGCTTAGCGCACTTAATGTAGTCTGTTAGCACTTGCCACAAGCCAATCCAGGCGTGGATAAGAACAGAAACCAATGCAAGCATCGTAAACACTTTAGTGAATGTGCCACCAAAGAATTGGGTCCAAGATACGTAAGAAATATCTGTGAAAGCGCAGAAGCTCACCAGATAAATAGTATAAAGCGTCATGATGATCGCGGTAGCACGAATCAGTAGGTAATCGTGTACACCATTACGACCAAATGAGGAAATGTGTTTTACCATACCAATACCCCTGCAAATAGTGACAGAACGGCTGTCGCTGCGAATGCAACCTTAGCGCTCATCGCACCAGATTCCAGCTCTTCAAAATGACCTAGGTCCATAAGTAGGTGACGGATACCGCCAGCAATATGGTAGGCCAACGCCGTTAGAATGCCCCACAAGATAAACTTCACAAAAAAGCCATCAACGATGTCGACTGCTTCTGCGTAGCCTACTGGGGAATTTAAGGATATGGATAGTAACCAAAGCAGGATCCCGACCGCGACAAACGTAATTACACCGGAGACTCGGTGTAAGATAGATGCGATTGCAGTGATCGGAAAGCGAATGGTCTGTAAATCTAAATTAACAGGTCTTGACTTTCTTTCTTTCACGGGCTTGCTCACTCAGCTCCATTGAGCATTTATAGTTATGAACGAATTTTGGTTGCAAACCTACAAAAGTTAACATTTATTTAACAACCACCCCCATCAAACTGCTGAGTATTTTGTAAAATTTTTGTTAACAACAAGGATTAAAACTTCACCTCACTTTTGTTTCAAGCCTTGAATTTATTAGGTTTCCACCAAAATTTACTGCGCCACTATACGGCTGGCAACATTCTAATACAATTGATGTAACAATTTTTGCTACACAGGACAGGTTTTTAGCGTTACGTGTTCAAAAAATCATAACAAGTGCACACATCAGAGGAGATAAATTGACTTTGATAACGAATGCACGTACAAAAATGTCACACAAACATCCTGGACGGATTAAATAATAAACAAAGGAGATTGTTATGGCAGATAAGAAAGCTACCCTTCATGTTGAAGGTCAAGCGCCGATCGAGCTGCCAATTATGGAAGGTGCTTTAGGTACCCCTGTAATTGACGTTCGTACACTGGGAGCAAATGGATTTTTCACTTTTGACCCTGGTTTTCTTGCCACTGCATCCTGTGAATCTCAAATCACGTACATCGACGGTGGAAAAGGTATTCTTCTACACCGCGGTTACCCGATTGATCAGTTAGCTAACAACGCTGATTACTTAGAAGTATGTTATATCCTTCTTTATGGTGAAGCCCCAACACGTGAACAATACGAACAATTCAAAACCACTGTAACTCGTCATACGATGGTACATGAGCAAATCGCAAGCTTTTTCCATGGCTTCCGTCGTGATGCTCACCCAATGGCGGTTATGTGTGGTGTGGTTGGTGCACTTGCTGCGTTCTACCACGATTCACTCGACATTAATAATGATGAACACCGTGAGATCGCGGCATACCGACTACTGTCTAAAATGCCTACTCTGGCTGCTATGTGTTACAAGTACTCAGTTGGTCAACCGTTTATCTACCCACGTAACGACCTAAGCTACGCAGAAAACTACCTACACATGATGTTCGCGAACCCATGTGAAGAGTACGAAGTTAACCCTGTTGTAGCTCGCGCGATGGATAAGATCTTTACTCTCCACGCAGACCATGAGCAAAACGCGTCAACATCGACCGTTCGACTAGCTGGTTCTTCTGGCGCGAACCCATTCGCATGTATTGCCGCGGGTATTGCATCCCTATGGGGTCCTGCTCACGGTGGTGCTAACGAAGCATGTCTGAAGATGCTTGAAGAGATCGGTAGTGTTGAAAACATTCCTGAGTACGTTGAACGCGCGAAGGACAAAGATGACCCATTCCGCCTAATGGGCTTTGGTCACCGTGTTTACAAAAACTACGACCCACGTGCGACAGTAATGCGCGAAACATGTCACGAAGTACTGAAAGAGTTAAACATTAAAGATCCACTACTAGACGTAGCAATGGAACTTGAACGTATCGCGCTTTCTGATGAATACTTTGTATCGAAGAAACTTTACCCGAACGTAGACTTCTACTCAGGCATCATCCTTAAAGCAATTGGTATTCCTGTCTCTATGTTTACGGTTATCTTCGCGATTTCACGTACTATCGGTTGGATTGCTCACTGGAACGAAATGCACAGTGACCCACTAAACCGTATCGGCCGTCCTCGCCAGCTTTACACTGGTGAAGAGCAACGTGACTTCAAACCTATGCACGAACGCGAGTAATCACTTTCATTAGTGATATAGAAGCAATAAAAAAGGTTGGCCAAGCGCCAACCTTTTCTTTTCTGCTTAGATTAAACCGGATTATCGATATCGATAAACGCCACATCTAATCCATGTTCGCGCGCAAGCCAATCGCCTAACGCTTTTACGCCATAACGTTCCGTCGCATGATGACCAGCAGAGAAGTAATGGATACCCATTTCCCGCGCGGTATAGGTAGTACGCTCCGAGATTTCCCCGGAAATAAACGCATCTAAGCCATTGGAAACCGCCAACTCTATAAAGTCCTGTCCGCCACCTGTACACCACCCCACGGTTTCAATGATTTTATCGCCATCTTCAGGTGCAATATGTAATGGAGATCGGTTAAGTACTTGGTTGATTCTATCGGCAAACTCTTTACCACTGAGCGACTGCTTTAAACGACCATACATCGCAACAGACTGAGGGTGCCCTTCTAAACCACCTTCCACTTCTATTTCTAGCAGACGAGCCAGTTCGGCGTTATTACCTAACTCGGGATGAATGTCGAGAGGCAAATGGTATCCATATAGATTGATGTCATTTTTGATCAAGGTACAGATTCGCTTACCTTTCATTCCTCGGATCGGCTCTGGTTCACCTTTCCAAAAGTAACCATGGTGAACCAATAATGCGTCGGCGTTTAGTTCTACCGCTTTGTCGATCAATGCTTGTGAAGCTGTGACACCTGTTACGACTCGTTTGATCTCCGCTTTGCCTTCAACCTGCAGCCCATTCGGTGCATAATCTTTGATCAATTGAGGAGACAATAGCTCGTTTAGTACTTTTTCCAGTTGTAAATTATTCATTCTGACTTCCGCTTACTTCGCCATTCACCCAGTGTATTCGAACGATATGGGTGATGCTAGACGCAATCAGAAATGGTTACAATAGAACAAGACGTTTACAGCAATAAGCCAAAAATCAGGATATAAGATGAACCAGCTGCAACGCTTTTATACATGGATTGCCAATACGCCATCACTTTTTGAGCTCACTCCACCGTTCGTCTCACTCGAAGACATTGACGTGCAGCCTTTAGAAAACAGTGAATACACAGGCAACCCCAGACTAGGTTTTCTTTACCAGCATTTGTGCACTGAATTACTCAAGCAAAGTGGGCGCTATTCCATCGAGCTTGATGAAGTGCAAATCAATCACAATAACGGACAAACTCTCGGCGCGATCGACCTTATCCTCAAAAACCACCAATCCGCTCAACTTGAACATTGGGAAGTCGCGATCAAGTTCTACCTGCTACATCAAGGCACATGGTTTGGCCCCAACGCCCATGATCAACTAGATAAAAAACTGGCGAGAATGCTCAATCACCAACTAAAGATGAGCGCCTCAGAACCGTTTAAGCATCAATATCCGCATCTGGACAATTTATCCGAACATCTGTTGTTACAAGGGCGCTTATACATCAACCCATTTACTCAAGAACCGATACCAACCGAATGCTTAGGCTTAACACTCAACGCCAGCCAAATTACAGGATATTGGTGTTATCAAAGTCAGTGGGAGCAAATTGGTGAAGAACTCTTCGAGTTGGATAAAGCTTGTTGGGCGACGGGCATCACCAAATTCAACCAGCCGTTAGAAAAACCACAAGGGCGATTTGTTCATGCTCAAACGCGCCAAGGCCAATTTTGGTTTGTCGTACCCGACACTTGGCCCAATACACCATCGTAGTAGCTAAAGAGCAACAAAAAAGGGTTGGTATCAACACCAACCCTTTGTTCTATTTTAGACTCAACTCAGTGTCTTTTATAAGCCTGCGTTTGCGAACACCTGATTCACAATCTCCTGCGCTTCCGCTTCGATTTGTTTTAGGTGTTCTTCGCCTTTGAAGCTTTCACAGTAAATCTTGTAGATGTCTTCTGTACCAGAAGGACGAGCTGCAAACCAACCGTTTTCAGTCGTGACTTTCAATCCACCGATTGCCGCGCCGTTACCCGGAGCATGAGTCAAACGTGCTGTAATGGCATCACCAGCCAACGTATCTGCAGTCACCATTTCCGCAGACAGTTTCTTCAACACATCTTTCTGAGGTCCGTTGGCAACCGCTTGAATACGGTTGTACTGAGACTCACCGTGTTTAGCGGCTAACTCTTCATAGTATTCTTGTGGGTTCTTGCCCGTTACTGCTGTGATTTCTGCCGCTAGCAAACACAGAATAATGCCGTCTTTATCCGTCGACCAAGGTGTACCGTCTTTACGTAAGAAAGAAGCACCCGCACTTTCTTCACCACCAAAGCCGAATTTGCCTTCGTATAGACCATCAACAAACCATTTAAAGCCAACCGGAACTTCACACAGTTCACGGCCTAGGTCTGCCACTACTCGGTCAATCAACGCACTTGATACCAGTGTTTTACCTACGGCAACATCTTTGCCCCAAGCTTGACGGTGGCGGTAAAGGTAATCGATACATACCGCTAGGTAGTGGTTAGGGTTCATCAGACCTTTTGGTGTCACAATGCCGTGGCGGTCGTAATCTGGGTCATTACCAAACGCGAGATCATAGTCGTCTTTCAGCGCTAACAAACCAGCCATCGCGTAAGGTGATGAACAGTCCATACGCACTACACCGTCTTTATCTAAAGACATAAACTGGAATGAAGGGTCAATGGCTTCACTTACCAGCGTTAGATTCAGATTGTACGCTTTCGCGATTTGGCGCCAGTAATCGATACCGCTACCACCTAATGGGTCAACACCGATCTTAAGATTAGCTTTTTGAATCGCTTCCATATCGATGACGTTCACCAAGTCATCAATGTACGGCTTCACTAAATCCAATTCGACAAACAGTGGCGAGGCTTTCGCTTCAGCAAGCGGCATGCGCTTCACGCCTTGTAGGCCTTCGGCGATAAGCTCATTGGCACGGTCTTGAATCGCTTGGGTCAGTTCACCCTCAGCAGGACCACCATGGGTTGGGTTGTATTTGATACCACCATCTTGTGGCGGGTTATGCGACGGCGTAATCACGATGCCATCTGCTTTTTGTTGGTTATTTAGGTTGTACGTCAAAATTGCGTGAGAAATACCTGGCGTTGGCGTGTAACCGTTTTCTTGCTGAGCAATAACGTTTACACCATTTGCAACCAAGACTTCCACCACACTTGAGAACGCAGGTTCAGATAAGGCATGCGTATCTTTACCAACAAACAAAGGTCCAGTTGTGCCTTTTTCAGCACGTACTTCAGCGATAGCTTGCGCGATAGCGAGAATGTGGTTTTCATTAAAGGTGGATTTATCGGCTGTGCCTCTATGGCCTGAAGTACCAAACTCAACTTTGTGTGCCGGATTTGCTGGGTCTGGTTGAAGGAGAAAGTAGTTGGATACTAAAGCAGGAATGTTGTGTAAGTCCTGTTGTTGCGCTTTCTGTCCAGCGCGCGGGTGTATAGCCATAGTGACATCCTTTCTTAAAATAACAGAAGTAAAAACCTCATAATAACGAAGACAGGCCACGCATTATGAGGTTTTAATCAGACTTCTCTAAATTGAGTTAGCAACCTTTTCAGTCAGATCAGCAGGAAAGCTCATGCGAGCCATCAATTGATCGACCATTTGGCGCTTGCGGCTAGTGTTATTATTAGTGATAACCCAGAAAGGGGAGCCTGGAATCGCTTTTGGCTTAGTCGTATTGCCGCTCTCTAATAAAGTTTGCTCATTGTCAGCAAAGTAAACGCGCTTGCGGCCTTTAACTTGAGTTGCTTCAGAAAAACCAGTTGGGTCGATACGGTGTAATGTAGAAAGCACCAGCATGAATCGATCAATCGCTTTTTTCAGTCCTGCAAACTCATCGGAAATCAGTAGAGAACGCATCTCTTTTACGCCATCAATTTTTTCTTCTTTGATCGCGTCTCGGCTTACCACAATTCCTTGTGGTTGAACCGGTACTACTGGTGTTGGCTGTCGATTTTTACCATCAACTTCCAAAAGACGACGTAAAATATCTGACGCACTCTCACCAATATGTTGGGTTTGACTTGCGATGTAACGGTATAGATCCTCATCAACCTCTATTGTTTTCATTCGCTTTTCACAATCTCTATGTTTAAACTCTGGGGGATTATATACCCAAGTAACCTCAAGATGCGAGTTTCAGATCCTATATCTAAAGCAGAATGAAGCCTTTAGTGAGACTCTAGGTTCAACCACAACGAATAAAATAAAATGTCACAACTGCTCAACTACAAAATTGAAGGTGAGGGTCACACCACCATTTTGATCCACGGACTGTTTGGAAACTTAGATAATTTAGGTTTGCTGGCAAGAGACTTGCGCCAAGATCATCAAGTCGTCAGCGTTGATTTGCGCAATCACGGCCTCTCATTCCAAAGCGACGAGCACAATTACGAACTGATGGCGCAAGACGTGTATCAGTTAATCCAGTCACTAGGGTTAGAGCACTACTCAGTGATTGGCCACTCTATGGGTGGCAAGGTCGCGATGAAACTCGCAGTGCTCGCTCAAGAACAGATCACTCAGTTGATCGTTTTGGATATGGCGCCAGTCAAATACAGCCAAAGCCGTCACGATAACGTGTTTGCCGGGCTAAAAGCGGTATTGGCGCAAAAGCCAACTATACGTAAACAAGCTCTGGAGATTTTGGCCCAACATATTGAGTTAGAAGGCGTACGACAATTTTTGGGTAAGTCGTTGTATAACAGCGGTGAGCATCTTGAATGGCGTTTTAACGTTGAAAGCCTTTGGAATAACTATTGGGAGATTCTGGGTTGGAATCCGATTGAGAAAATCACCACGCCTACCCTATTTATCAAAGGTGGCGATTCTGACTACTTAACCGCAGAGCACCAAAGCGAAATCCAAAAGCAATTTGCCAATGCGAAAGCGCACGTGATCGCTAATACGGGACACTGGTTACACGCGGAAAAACCGGCGGAAGTGCTAAGAGCAATTCGCAAGTTTATCTCGTAAAAACAGAATGAGAGGTCTGTTGCACCCTGCCCGTTAACTTTATCTATTAACAGTGGTATAGTGCAGCGCAAGTAATTTGGCATAAAGGGATTCCATGCTCTACGACTATATGAACATGCTCGAGTCGATTGGTCTCGACTTACTTTTTGCGTCTATCTTTTTCTTAATTGGTATGGCGATTAAAGATGTCCTCAAAGCAGGCAATGTTCCTCCTTTTGGTCGTCGCATAGTATGGCTAGTTCTATTCTTAGGCTGTGCGGGTTTCATTGCCAAAGGCATTATTCAAATCAGCTGGGAAGGCACAGGACTGGGTTGATCTCCGGTTTAGCCACAACAAAAAATAGTAAAGGTAACGAATCTATGGCAAGTGTAGGTATCTTCTTCGGTAGCGACACAGGTAACACTGAAGCTGTTGCAAAGATGATTCAAAAACAACTAGGTAAACAACTAGTTCACGTTCAAGATATTGCTAAGAGTAGCAAAGAAGACATCGATAACTTCGACCTGCTGCTACTAGGCATCCCAACTTGGTATTACGGCGAAGCACAGTGCGACTGGGATGACTTTTTCCCTGAGCTAGAGCAAATTGATTTCTCTACAAAGCTAGTTGCTATCTTTGGTTGTGGTGACCAAGAAGATTACGCAGAATACTTCTGTGACGCTATGGGTACCGTTCGTGACATCGTTGAAGCGAAAGGCGGCACTATCCTAGGTTACACTTCTACTGAAAGCTACGAATTTGAAGCGTCAAAAGCACTTGTTGAAGGCGATGACAGCCAATTCGTTGGTCTATGTATCGATGAAGACCGTCAGCCAGAGCTAACCGAAGAGCGTGTTAACAACTGGTGTAAACAAATTCATGAAGAAATGTGTTTAGCTGAACTAGAAGGCTAATCTTCATTTTGATTAAAAAACCTCCACGATGGAGGTTTTTTTGTATCTGGACGTTAAGCGGTTTGCTCTTGCACACACTCACGGTATTGCGGCTTCTTACGTACATAAAGTTGGCGCTGAACTTCAGATACCACGTTACCATCTTTATCCTTCACGTGAACAATAAATTCAGGAAAGCACTTTTCCCCACTCGCGGTTTGTTGCAGGATATCGTCGAGCAACGGCTGAGAAATGACGAAATCAGCGTATAAGTCACTTTGACCTGGCTTGATGAAGTTGATGCTCGCCTGCTTATCCCAAACATAGTACTGCTTGCCCAAAATCCCCATAAGCATCAGTGCGTACACAGGGTCGGTCAGTGAGAAAATACTGCCTCCATACTGAGTACGGTTGGCATTTTTGTTCCACCAGCGTAATTTAAGCTTCACTTTGACTTGGCGAAAATCGTCACTTATCGAAAGAATCTTAATGCCCGAGCCCCAGAATGGCGGCCATAAGTTCAATGCATGCCTGACAACATTGGGCTTATCAGCGATATCCATCCATGATTTCATTTTTATTCCCTGAGATTATTCGTTACAATGTTAATTAATTGTAACTGGTCAGAGTTGTATGATCAGTGACTTGGCACGGGTTTATAATAAATCCCTAGTAACCCTTTGAAGTTCGTGGTTTATTGTTATCTCCTACTGCCCTATAATGATAGGAATATTGAATTCTGTTAATTACTGCAGATCATCAACAGGAAAGTATATGTCAGACAACAACCAAGCGCTTAAGGATGCTGGTCTTAAGGTTACACTACCAAGACTGAAGATTTTAGAAGTACTACAGCAACCAGAATGCCAACATATTAGTGCTGAAGAGCTATATAAAAAGCTGATTGATCTAGGAGAAGAGATTGGTCTAGCTACCGTATACCGCGTATTAAACCAATTTGATGATGCAGGTATTGTGACTCGCCACCATTTTGAAGGCGGTAAGTCTGTATTTGAGCTATCGACGCAACACCACCACGATCACTTAGTTTGTCTGGACTGTGGTGAAGTGATTGAATTCTCTGACGACCTCATCGAAGAACGTCAGAAAGAAATTGCGGCGAGATACAACGTGACACTGACTAACCACAGCTTGTACCTATACGGCAAGTGTGGCGACGGCAGTTGTAAAGAGAACCCTGACGCACACAAGCCGAAGAAGTAATCTTTGATTTAAGAGCGCTCAATGAGCGCTTTTATTTTATCTGTCGTTTATCGCCAGACACAAAAAAGCCAGTCCGAAGACTGGCTTTTTCATATCTCTAGAAGTTACTGCGCTTCAATTTTAGCCCAAGTATCGCGTAGGCCAACCGTGCGGTTAAACACTAAAGCATCCACTTTAGAGTCTTTTGCGTCAGCGCAGAAGTAACCCATACGCTCAAACTGATAACCTTTCTCTGCTTCTGCAGAAGCTAGACTTGGTTCCACATAACCGCGCTTCACTTGTAGCGAATCTGGGTTGATGGTTTCAGCAAAGTTATCCGCTGCCGCCGGGTTTGGTACAGTGAACAAACGATCGTACAGACGAATTTCAGCAGGAAGACCTTTATCCGCAGAAACCCAGTGAATAACACCCTTCACTTTACGGCCATCTGCTGGGTTTTTACCTAGCGTTTCATCATCGTAAGAACAGAAGATAGTGGTAATATTGCCTTCTGCGTCTTTCTCGATACGCTCTGCTTTGATCACGTAAGCACCACGTAGACGAACTTCTTTACCCAGAACCAAACGCTTGTACTTCTTGTTCGCTTCTTCGCGGAAGTCTTCACGCTCAATCCAAACTTCGCGAGTGAACGGAACTTCACGTTCGCCCATTTCTGGCTTATTCGGGTGGTTCGCTACCGTTAGCATTTCGACTTTGTCTGCGTCGTAGTTTTCAATCACGACTTTCACAGGATCCAGAACTGCCATCGCGCGTGGCGCGTTTTCGTTTAGATCATCACGAATACAAGACTCTAGTGAACTCATCTCGATCATATTGTCTTGCTTAGTCACACCGATACGCTTACAGAACTCGCGGATTGAGCCAGGCGTGAAACCACGACGACGCAGACCAGAGATAGTCGGCATACGTGGGTCATCCCAACCGTTTACAAGGTTTTCGCTCACCAACTGGTTTAGCTTACGCTTAGACATCACTGTGTACTCAAGGTTTAGGCGGCTAAACTCATACTGATGCGGCTGGCAATCAATCGTGATGTTTTCCAATACCCAATCGTAAAGACGACGGTTGTCTTGAAACTCTAGCGTACAAAGCGAGTGCGTAATGCCTTCCAGAGCATCGGAAATACAGTGCGTAAAGTCGTACATTGGGTAAATGCACCACTTGTCACCTGTTTGATGGTGAGTTGCAAAACGAACACGGTAAATCACAGGATCGCGCATCACCATGAAAGACGAAGACATATCGATCTTCGCGCGAAGACACGCTTTGCCTTCCTCAAAGCCACCGGCACGCATTTTTTCAAACAGCGCTAAGTTTTCTTCAACGCTACGGTCACGGTAAGGACTTGGTTTACCAGGTGCAGTCAGTGTGCCACGGTATTCGCGGATCTGCTCAGGACTTAGCTCTTCAACGTACGCTAAGCCTTTGTTAATTAATTCCACTGCAAACTCGTAAAGCTTGTCGAAGTAGTTTGATGAGTAACATACGTCACCATCCCACTCGAAGCCTAACCAGCTCACATCATTCTTAATTGACTCAACGTATTCTACGTCTTCTTTTTCAGGGTTAGTGTCGTCAAAACGCAGGTTACATTTACCCTGATAGTCCTGAGCAATACCAAAGTTCAAGCAAATTGACTTAGCGTGACCGATGTGCAGATAACCGTTTGGTTCTGGCGGGAAACGAGTATGCACGCTTGTGTGTTTGCCATCCGCTAAATCTTTATCGATGATTTGGCGAATGAAATTCGATGGACGAGCTTCAGCTTCACTCATCTATAGCACCTCAATTGTTGTAGTATTGTTCAGAGAAAATCTCGTGCAGTGGGGATATTTCCCACCAACGTATATAACGTCTAATGATCCACAATTCTTAGCCTTAGCACAATAAGAACTCTTGTTTAATTCGCAAATATTGCTCGATTTCCACCGATTGATAGCAAACTCGCTTAGCTTTTCGCCAGTTCTATAATTGTTGCGCATAAAAGCAAAAAGCCTCCCGAAGGAGGCTTTCATCGATATTGAGACTAACACATTACGTTATGGTAGTTTCACGTCCGACAGGTCTTCATTAGCACCGATTGCTTTCATTTCGCCAGCAACGATTTCCGCTAGAGGACCAAGGATAACTTGTAGGTTGTTCTCACCTAGTTTCACTACACCTTTCGCACCTAGTTTCTTAAGCACTACTTCGTCCGCAACAGAACGGTCTTTCAGTGTTAGACGTAGACGAGTGATACAAGCGTCGATTGAAGTTAAGTTCTCATGACCACCTAGAGCTTTTAGGTATTGACGCGCTAGGTCGCTTTTCTTAGCTTCGCCAGCAGGCGCTGCTACTGCTTCATCATCATCTTCACGGCCTGGTGATTTCAGGTTGAATGCACGGATAGCGAATGTGAAAGTGAAGAAGTATAGAGCACCGAAGCCTAGACCGATTAGTAGTAGTACGAACGGTTTAGTTGCTAGACCCCAGTTCAATACGAAGTCGATTAGACCCGCAGAGAAGCCAAAGCCGTGTAGCGTGCCGAACATGTTTGCTACAACTAGAGCAAGACCAGTGAATACTGCGTGCATTGCGTATAGTGCAGGTGCTAGGAACACGAACATGAATTCTAAAGGCTCTGTGATACCAGTTAGGAATGAACAGAACGCTACTGAGAATAGTGCACCACCCACTTGATGACGTTTTTCAACTGGTGCTGCGAAGTACATCGCTAGAGCCGCACCTGGTAGACCGAACATCATTACAGGGAAGAAACCGTTCATGAATACGCCAGCAGACTTATCGCCGCCGAAGTAACGGTGTAGGTCACCAGATTTAACTGTTTCAGTTACTTCTTTAACCGTTGCAGTGATTTCTGGAGTTACAGAGTTAGCGAATTCAAAAGTATGAGTTTGACCAGCAACAAGCGTCTTAGCTAGAGCAGGGTCAACACAAAGCTGTTGTAGAGCAGGAAGAGCGTTACCAGCTGCTTGCGCGCCAGTGACTAGAACTTCTTGACACGAGCCCATACCGAACCAGAAGTATGAGTTAAGAACGTGGTGAAGACCTACAGGGATAAGTGCACGGTTAAGAGTACCGTATACGAACTGACCTACAGCGCCTGACGTTGATACCGCGTGAGCAAGAGCATCAAGACCACCTTGGATGCTTGGCCAGACAACACCAGCAATCGCACCAGCTACTAACGAGAATAGACCCGCCATGATAGGAACTAGACGTTTACCAGAGAAGAATGCCAACCACTCAGGAAGACGTGTTGCATGGAAAGCGTTGTATGAGTGACCAGCGATAATACCAGCGATGATACCACCGAAGAATGACATGTTGATGTCAGCGTTGATTGTTGTTGCTGTCGCAGTGATAACGAAGTACGCAACTGCACCAGCTAGGCCTGCAGCACCTTGACCGTCTTTTGATAGACCGATCGCGATACCTAGACCGAATAATAATGGAAGTTGACTGAAGATCGCACCACCAGCTTGCGCCATGAATGGGATGTCCAGTAGGTCGCCTTGACCCAAACGTAGTAAGAGCGCCGCAACTGGAAGCGTTGCGATAGGAAGCATAAGTGCTTTACCTAACTTTTGCGCATATCCAAGAATATTCACCTTTAGTTCCCCCTATAGGATTTGTATTTTGGTTGAGCGACTTTTTTTAGCTGCTCAATTTAGTCCTATTCAGTTTATGAGATTAATTTTGCTCCGCAAATTAAAACCTCTTCATTTGTGATCATAATCACCAGAAATGAGTAGGGATAAAGGATTTTGCTAGCGAGATCATAAAACTTATTTTACAATACAAAAAAATGGTAATCGTAAGATAAGATTCGCAGTATCCTTTATACGGTTAGATTGGCGTTATCCCCTATCAAACAATGCATTAATAATTGGTAGGCCACTATATGAGTCACTCGTAGAGCCACTGGTTCTTCTTGTAAAATGCCATTCTGATCAGGAAGAATTTATCGTTTGCTAAAAGATAATTTGCGATCTAATTGAATGTCACAAATAAAGTCCGCCCATCTGTGCTTATACTTCAATTAGACGACTGAAAAGTATTAAGAATCTCAACATAAGGATTAACTAACCATGTACGCGCTTACAAACTGTAAAATCTATACTGGCAGCGATGTTCTGGTTGACCACGCTGTGATCATCAAAAATGAACTGATCGACAAGGTATGTCCAGTTTCAGAACTTCCCAAAGACATCGAAACTCGCGACCTAAATGGCGCCAACCTAAGCCCAGGTTTCATTGACCTGCAGTTAAATGGCTGTGGTGGCGTGATGCTCAACGATGAGATCACAGCAAAAACGATGCAAATCATGCACGAAGCAAACCTAAAATCCGGTTGTACTAGCTTCTTACCGACTCTTATCACCTCTTCAGACGAAGACATGAAGCAAGCGATCGCTGCAGCTCGCGAATACCACACTCAGTATCAAAACCAGTCTTTAGGTCTGCACCTTGAGGGGCCATACCTTAACGTTGCGAAAAAAGGCATCCACAGCGTCGATTACATCCGACCTTCTGATGACAGCATGATCGATTACATGTGTGAAAACGCAGACGTGATCACCAAAGTGACACTGGCACCAGAGCACAATGAACCTGAGCACATCGAGCGCCTGAAAGATGCCGGTATCGTGGTATCAATTGGCCACACTAATGCAACCTACGCAGAAGCTCGTCGTGGTTTTGAAGCGGGTATCTCATTTGCGACTCACTTGTTCAACGCGATGACCCCAATGGTTGGCCGTGAACCAGGCGTTGTCGGGGCGATTTACGATACTCCTGATGTTTACGCGGGTATCATTGCCGACGGGTTCCATGTCGACTATGCAAACATTCGTATCGCTCACAAAATTAAAGGTGAAAAATTAGTATTAGTGACGGATGCCACAGCTCCTGCAGGCGCCGACATGGATTACTTTATTTTTGTTGGTAAGAAAGTATATTACCGAGATGGTAAGTGTGTTGATGAAAACGGCACGCTTGGCGGCTCAGCACTAACTATGATTGAAGCAGTTCAAAACACAGTTGAGCACGTCGGTATCGCTTTGGACGAAGCACTTCGAATGGCGACTCTCTACCCAGCGAAAGCAATCGGTGTAGACGAAAAGCTAGGCCGTGTGAAAAAAGGCATGATTGCAAACCTCACGGTATTCGACCGTGACTTCAATGTTCAAGCGACTATTGTTAACGGACAGTACGAGCAAAAATAAGAATGAATGGCGGACAAATAGGTAACGTAGATTTAGTAAAACAACTAAACAGTGCAGCAGTATACAGACTGATTGACCAGCAAGGTCCTATTTCAAGGATTCAAGTTGCTGATGTTAGCCAGCTGGCACCTGCTAGTGTTACAAAAATAACCCGCCAACTACTTGAGCGCGGCCTAATCAAAGAGGTCGCGCAGCAAGCCTCAACAGGCGGTCGTAGAGCAATTTCTCTTACGACAGAAGTCGAGCCTTTCCACTCAGTCGCAGTGCGTATCGGTCGAGACTACATGCAATTCAGTCTTTACAACCTTGGTGGAAAAGAACTCGTGTCTGACTACACTGAGTTTTTCTACACCACTCAAGAAGAGTTGGTTGACGGTCTGATCGCCCATCTTAAGCAGTTCATCTCTTCCAATCAGAATGTCATCAATCAACTTATCGCTATTGGTATCTCTCTACCCGGCCTGGTTAATCCAGAAGACGGCGTGGTGGAGTACATGCCGAACATCTCAATTGATAAGCTGAGTCTTTCTGAATTGATCAACAACACTTTCCACGTGCAATGTTTCGTTGGTAACGACGTTCGTGGCATGGCGTTAGCAGAACATTACTTTGGTGCAAGCCGAGACTGCCAAGATTCAATCTTAGTCAGCGTACACCGTGGTACCGGTGCTGGTATTATCGTTAATGGTCAGGTGTTCTTAGGTCATAACCGTAACGTTGGTGAAATCGGACATATTCAGATCGACCCACTCGGTGAGCAATGTACCTGTGGTAACTTCGGCTGTCTTGAAACCGTTGCAGCTAACCCTGCGATTGTTGAGCGCGTGAACAAGCTAATCTCTCAAGGTTATGAATCAAGCTTAACCACACTGGACTCTATTTCGATCGGCGACGTGTGTGAACACGCCAATCTTGGTGACGAGTTGGCAAAACAAAGTTTAGTCCGCGTCGGTAACCAACTTGGTAAAGCGATTGCGATTACGATCAACTTGTTTAACCCACAAAAAATCGTTATCGCGGGTGACATTACTCAATGTGAAGATATTGTTTTCCCTGCAATTCGTCGTAACGTAGAAAACCAATCTCTCACTACTTTCCATAGTGATTTGCCTATCGTCACCTCAGAAATCGACAAACAACCGACACTGGGTGCGTTTGCGATGATTAAGCGAGCGATGCTGAACGGCGTTTTGTTACAAAAATTACTTGAAGATTGATCGCCTACGCAATCAGTTGAGTTAGAATACGGGCTGCGTCGAAAGACGCAGCCTTTTTCTTTGGGACAAAATCATAAGAATAACTATGGAACTGATACTCATATCTGCTGCTTTTTTAGCTGGTTTTATTGCGCTCAAGCTCAACCTTCCTCCTCTCGTTGGCTTTCTGCTTGCCGGATTCGGACTCAACGCATTTGGTTTTGAAAGTGATGCAACGATCGTCACTCTCGCAGACTTGGGGGTGACGCTACTACTGTTCACCATCGGTCTAAAACTTGAAATTAAAACCCTACTCTCCAAAGAAATTTGGGCGGGTTCTACCATTCATAACCTTTGTTCAACGGCGATATTCACTGCTGCGCTGCTGTGCTTTAAGTTCTTAGGCATCAGCTCACTCGCTGCAATGTCGATTGACCAACTTTTGCTGCTTGGCTTCGCTCTGTCGTTCTCTAGTACAGTGTTTGCCGTTAAGTCGCTGCAAGAAAAAGGTGAAATGAACGCAACGTACGGCACGCTCGCGATCGGTATTCTGGTTATGCAGGATATCTTTGCCGTGATCTTCCTAACAGCCTCTACCGGCAAACTGCCTGAATGGTACGCAATCGGCTTGTTCGCGCTGCCGTTACTCAGACCTGTGTTCTACAAAATCCTAGATTGGGTAGGCCACGGTGAGATGCTGGTGTTGTTTGGTATTTTCTTCGCGCTTGTCGTCGGTGCTGGCCTATTTGAGTTAGTTGGTATGAAGCCCGATCTCGGCGCGCTTATCTTAGGTATGCTACTCGCAGGCCACAAGAAAGCCTCTGAGCTATCCAAGTCACTGTTTAACCTCAAAGAGCTGTTCCTTGTTTGTTTCTTCTTAAACATCGGCTTATCCGAGCAACCAACATGGTCTGGTTTTGCGCTTGCGATCTTGTTCCTATTACTACTACCACTGAAAGGCATTCTGTACTTCTTGGTGATCAATGCATTTAAGTTCCGCGTGCGCACTTCGCTACTCGCCTCATTGAGCTTGTTTAACTACAGCGAGTTTGGCCTGATCGTCGGCGGCTTGGCATTTAAGATGGGATGGATGAGCGGTGATATTCTGGTTGCGATTGCCATCGCAGTATCCATTTCGTTTGTTTTGGCAGCGCCTATCAACCGCTATGGACACCGAATCTATCAACATTCTAGCCACTGGTTACGTGAGCACGCAGCGGAACAACTCAACACCAGAGATAAATTGATCAACCCAGGGCATGCACAAATCCTTATCCTCGGAATGGGACGCATCGGCACTGGCGCGTATGACGAACTCAAAAACCGTTATGGCAGCATTAGTTTAGGGATTGAAGTGCGTGAAGACGCAGCGAAGCAACATCGAGAAGAAGGCCGTAACGTTATCGCAGGCGACGCAACCGACTCGGATTTCTGGGAACGAATTCTCGACACGGCCAATGTGAAGCTGGTACTGCTTGCCATGCCGCATCACCAAGGTAACCAAATTGCATTAGACCAGCTACAACGTCGTAATTTCAAAGGACAAATAGCGGCAATCGCCGAATATCAAGACCAGCTAGATAGCTTAACGGAAAAAGGCGTTGATGCTGCGTTTAACATTTACAGCGAGGCTGGTAGCGGTTTTGCTCGCCATGTTTGCAAGCAACTCCAACCGTCATTTAGCCCTCCTACTCGCTAACTTTTTATAAGGCTGCCACTACGGCAGTCTTATTTTTTGAGCAAAAAACCAACAAAATATAGATTTCATACAACAAAACATAAATAAAATTAGAAAAAATTCACTTCAATGGTTGTTCTATTATTTTTTTACTCAATGTTGGTTGCTTTTTTTAATCAAGATGGCAAATTGGAGTCAACGAGTTAAATAAATTTTAAAGGGAAGTTGTATGTGTTCTATCTTCGGCATTTTAGATATCAAAAGTGATGCTCAGGCGCTTCGCCCTGTTGCACTGGAAATGTCCAAAAAACTGCGCCACCGTGGCCCAGACTGGTCAGGGATCTATGCCTCTGACAAAGCAATTCTTGCTCATGAGCGTTTAGCGATTGTAGGCCTAAACAGTGGTGCTCAGCCTCTAATTAGCCCAGATAAAAAACACATCCTTGCAGTGAACGGTGAGATTTACAACCATAAAGAGATTCGCGCTCGCTACGAAGGTAAATACGATTTCCAAACAGACTCAGACTGTGAAGTTATCCTCGCGCTTTACCAAGATAAAGGTATTGAGCTGCTTGAAGAGTTAAACGGTATCTTCGCTTTCGTCCTATACGACGAAGAAAAAGATCTATACCTAGTTGGTCGCGACCACATCGGTATTATTCCTCTATACCAAGGTTACGATGAACACGGCAACTACTACGTTGCTTCAGAAATGAAAGCACTGACGCCGGTATGTAAAACCATCAGCGAGTTCCCTCCAGGTTGTTACTACTCGTCAGCTGACTCTGAACCACAGCGATACTACACTCGCGATTGGAACGAATACGACGCGGTTAAAGACAACATAACAAGTAAAGAAGAACTGACTGAAGCGCTAGAAGCTGCAGTTAAACGCCAGCTAATGACAGACGTACCTTACGGTGTACTGCTTTCTGGTGGTCTTGATTCTTCTATAACTTCAGCGGTTGCAAAACGATTTGCTGCAATGCGTATTGAAGACGATGAGAAGTCAGAAGCTTGGTGGCCTCAGCTCCACTCATTCGCCGTTGGTCTTGAAGGCGCACCAGATTTGAAAGCCGCTCGTGAAGTGGCTGACAAGATTGGTACCGTACACCACGAAATGACGTACACCATCCAAGAAGGTCTAGATGCAATTCGTGACGTGATTTACCACATCGAGACTTACGACGTAACGACTATTCGTGCCTCGACGCCGATGTACCTAATGGGACGTAAGATCAAAGCGATGGGCATCAAGATGGTCTTGTCTGGTGAAGGCGCTGATGAAATTTTCGGTGGCTACCTATACTTCCACAAAGCGCCAAACGCGAAAGAGTTCCACGAAGAAACCGTTCGTAAGCTTCTAGCATTGAACATGTTTGACTGTGCACGAGCGAACAAGTCTCTTGCCGCTTGGGGTGTAGAAGGTCGTGTACCTTTCCTAGACAAAGAATTTATCGATGTGGCAATGCGTCTAAACCCAGCGGATAAGATGTGTGGCAACGGTAAGATGGAAAAACACATTCTACGCGAGTGTTTTGAACACTACCTACCAGATTCAATTGCATGGCGTCAGAAAGAACAATTCTCTGACGGTGTAGGCTACAGCTGGATTGATACATTGAAAGAAGTCGCTGAAGCGAAAGTAACGGATCAGCAAATGGAAACAGCCCAATACCGCTTCCCTTACAACACACCAACGACAAAAGAAGGTTACGTTTACCGCGAAATCTTTGAAGAGCTATTCCCTCTTCCATCAGCAGCAGAATGTGTTCCGGGTGGTCCATCCGTTGCGTGTTCATCTGCAAAAGCGATTGAATGGGACGAGTCATTCCAAAACTGTGTTGACCCATCAGGTCGCGCCGTGCAAGCCGTACACAACGACGCATACTAATCAAAAAAAGAGGCACCCATCGGTGCCTCTTTTTATATCTCTAGGTGTCTGTTTTCGACACTCACCTCAACGGGTTTACTGAGCATTTTAACCAACAGAATAGAACGTGTTTCCCCGTCTGCTTCTTGGTAAATCGCTTCAATACCCGAGAACTGTCCACCAGCAACTCTCACCACATCACCTTTCGCAGGCAAAGAATCACATTGCGAATGCAACTGCATTTGCTCAATCTCTTTCAAGGTTTCGATCAATGTATAGTCCAACACTTGTGGCGTCGCGCCTTTACCAACAAAGTCAATGACACCACGTGTAGAGCGGATCGTTGTAAATGTTGGACCAGATTCAGGGTCGAATTGAGCGAATACGTAAGAAGGAAACAAAGGCTCGCTTTTAATCTGTCTTTTACCCCGAACGATTTTCTCAATCGCCGTTTCAGGGTAATAACACGCGACGCCTTGGTTCTCTAAGTGCATCTTGGCACGCTTTTGCTCGCTGCGCTTACAATAAAGTAAATACCATTGTTTCATATATATAGCCAACCGTGTTTTTTGCACATCCTAGCATTTTGTCGCTTATATGTATGTTCGAAATTGTAAGGACGTTTCGCACTATCATTTGATCAATTTTACAAGTCACCAAATTGGAAAATTAGTTTTCCCACCGCTTAACCAGTGCGTTTAACTAAACTTTTTTTATTATTTTTCATAAACTTATCAGCTAATCTTCATAAAGTCTTAAAATTACCCCAATTGAAGTCGTTTTATCTAAGATGTATACGTAATGACAAATTAAAAACTCTTATACACGGCATTAACAAAACTTATGACAAAACAACATCAAATTCTTGGCCACCCTCGCGGCCTGTTCCTGCTTTTCGGTACCGAGTTGTGGGAACGCTTCTCATACTACGCAATGCGCGCCATCTTAGTACTTTACTTAACCGACACAACAATTAATGGTGGTATGGGTTGGTCAACCAAAGATGCACTTGATCTTTACGGCATCTACACTGGTTTGTTTTACATCACGCCACTGATTGGAGGCTGGTTAGCCGACAACTATTTAGGCCAACGCCGTGCGATTCTCATTGGTGGTGCATTGATGGCCGTCGGTCAGTTCACTCTGGCGATGCCAGCAGACGTATTAGGTCTTAGTGCAATCCACACTTTCTACCTTGGTCTGGCACTATTGATCTCGGGCAAGGGCCTTTTTAAACCAACCATCTCACCCAGGGTTGGTGTTTTGTACCAAGAAGGCGACAACCGCCGTGACGGTGCATTTACGATTTTCTACATGGGTATCAACCTCGGTGCACTGCTTGCTGGCGTTGTATCTGGCTCTGTCACCAACGAATTTGGTTGGAAGGCCGGTTTTATCGTTGCCGGTGCAGGCATGGTTATCAGCTTAATCATGCAAATGAGCTTGGCTCAGTCCTGGTTGGGTGATATCGGCGTTGAGCCTGCTGCTGTGCGCGATTTAGAAAACAAGCAAGCGCAGAAAAAGCAACCATTGACCAAGCAAGAAGTCGACCGACTCAAAGTGATTATGGTTATGGGCCTGTTTGTGATCGTATTCTGGGCGGGATTTGAACAAGCGGGTGGTCTTATGAACATTTACACCCAGCAATACACTGATCGTATGATTGGTTCATTTGAAGTCCCAGCAGCTTGGTTCCAATCGCTCAACCCATTCTTCATCATTACTTTAGCACCAGTTCTGGCTGCGCTATGGGTGAAACTGGGTAAGAAGGAACCGAGTTCTCCGGTTAAATTCGCACTGGCTCTGTTCTTCTTAGCGTTAGGTTTTGTTTGTATGGTTGGTGCGGTCATGCAGCAAGGCGGTGACACTAACGTGAAAACTTCGATGCTATGGTTAGTCGGTGCATTCTTCTTCCATACATTGGGTGAACTATGCTTATCACCAATCGGATTATCCATGGTCACTAAACTGGCTCCGCTGCGTTTAGCATCATTAATGATGGGTGCTTGGTTTGGCTTCAATGCAATCGCGAACTATGTCGCAGGCCTTATCGGCTCACACGTGGGCGAGTTGGGTGCGCTGTCTATCTTTGGTGGTATCGCAATTACTGCTACGCTCTCCGGCATCCTAGTTCTGATGTTCTCCGGCACTCTAGTTCGTTGGATGCATGGGGCAGAATCTTCGAGCCAACTAGCAGATGAAGACGAGCCAGCAGCGCAGCCTGCTTAAGGCCTAACGCCAAATTGCTAAATAAAGTACAAGCGGTCGTTCTAATTCCAGGAGCGACCGCTTTTTATATCCTTCGCCAATCTGCAATGAATGTTCGTCCCACATAGCCTTACCCAGCTCTCATTCCGACGCAGCAAAATATTCAGCCTCTAAGACTCATTATATACTTGAAGCCAGATATCATTATTCGAATAAGGACATGGCATGTATAGAAGTCTGTTGGCGCTACTACTTTTTGTCTCCACATCAATAAACGCGGAACCGCTCTACTGGCAAGCTGAAAAAGGAGGAGTGACTTATCTTATTTTAGGTTCTGTACACGTAGGTGACGAAACCATGTTCCCTCTCCCATCGACGATTAACGACAGACTGCAAACAAGTGATGGCTTAATCATTGAAGCGGATGTGCGTAAAACCCAAGGCGTCGTCTATCCTGAAATCACCATTCAAAGTAAAGATGTACTGAGTAAAGAGCAGCAAACGCGCTTGAAACAGATCGCTTCCCAGTTATCGATGAATCCAGAACAGTTACTCAACACCGCGCCATGGGCGGCTGCGATTGGAATTCAAATGAAGCAAATTGAAAGCTTCGGCTACCGCACTGATGATGGCGTCGACTTGAGGTTGATATACAAAGCGACCACAAAAAATATCCCAGTACTCAGCCTAGAATCGGTTCAGTTTCAAATCGACTTACTGACAGGTCAAGCGGAAGGAGGCAAAGAATTTCTGCTCAGCGTGCTGGACGAATTTGAAGACGGCGAAATGGCAACGCATTGTCTTATCAACAGTTGGAAAGCAGGAGATCTTAACAAGCTGAATGAGTTTGCAACGCTAACAGAAATGTCACCAGAATTTGAAAATGCGTTTATTTACCAGCGGAATAAAGATTGGGTCAATAAACTCGCAGAACCGAGTTGGCTTCCTAACCCGAAAGGTTCATACGTCATGGTAGTTGGCACACTTCACCTAGTCGGTGAGCAGAATGTGCTGAGTTTGCTTAAAGACAAAGGCTTTAAAGTTACACAGCTATCGCAGAGCGGAAGCGTCGACTGTCAGTATCAGAGTTAACAGCTCTCGTTACAACAAACATAAAACGAAAAAGCCCCAGCATTTCTGCTGAGGCTTTAGAATGTGGTCGGTGAAGAGGGATTCGATCGGACTGGCGTTCCAGCCCCCGCCCTCTTCTCATAAATACCGATAAGCATAAAACGAAAAAGCCCCAGCATTTCTGCTAGGGCTTAGAATGTGGTCGGTGAAGAGGGATTCGAACCCCCGACCCTCTGGTCCCAAACCAGATGCGCTACCAAGCTGCGCTATTCACCGAGATGTTTTATTCGAGCATTTTGCCCGTCAACGGATGCGTATATTACGGATTCTGGTCCTTAACGCAAGCCATTTCCCGACTTTTTTCAAAAATTCCGTCCACTTGGCTAAAACGCCATCAATGGGCTACAAAATGTGAGCAAAAACACACCAACAAAAACAAGTGCGCAACCAAAAGACAACAATTGATCCAGATCAGTGTTGCATATTTAACCTCAGTTTACCTTTATCCCTGTCAACACACTTTGTATTCATTGGAGGAAATATGGACTTTTGGCTTGAACTCCTATTTGGTAATGCGGTAGGTCTGTCTTCAATGCTAGTAATATTCGGCGCTTTGGGTCTAATGCTGTTTTACGGCGGCTACTTCGTTTACAAAGTGATGAACGACAAATCTCCTCACTAGAAATCGCTTAGCCCTATTCTCGTAATAGACGTTCGCTTTGCACCGAAGTAGATACATTGTCTACTTCGGTTTTTTATTTTTTGCTCCCACTTAACCCTATCATTGATATACTGACAACACTGTTTCCTTACTCTGAGATGCCGTTATGTCTCACGATGATGATTTAGCCCTGTTTCAAGAAATGATGGGCGATGTTAAACCAATCCAACAAGACACTGCCGAACACAAAAAACAACATAGTGTCTCTGATGCTCAATTGGCAAAACGCGAAGCTGCGATTTGGTTGACGGAGGATGACCCTGAATACCTTTCTGTCGATCACGCGCCAATGATCAAACCAGAAGACATGATTGAGTTTAAACGTGACGGCGTACAAGAAGGGGTTTACCGCAAACTTCGTCTAGGCAAGTACCCTATCCAAGCTAGACTGGACTTGCATCGACGTACACTGAAGCAGGCAAGAGACGAAGTCGTCCAGTTTCTGAAACAATGTATGGCGATGGATATCCGCACAGTGGTTATCGTTCACGGACGCGGAGAGAAATCGAATCCACCCGCGTTAATGAAGAGCTTTGTTGCTCAGTGGTTGGAACAAATCAACGAAGTCCAATGCGCCCACAGTGCACAACGGTTTCATGGTGGAACGGGCGCCGTTTATGTTTTATTGAAGAAAAGCGCAGACAAGAAAATCGAAACTCGCGAACGCCACCAAAAGCGTTTGGGTTAAACAAAGCCTCAGTGCTAGAATATTACGGCAGCCTTCACGGCTGCTTTTTCATTTCCATCAACATGCCGTTGTGAAACGTTAGAGAGAACCAACATGTCACAAGATTTAGCCAAAAGACTCAACAAATTCATCAGTGAAACTGGCTTTTGTTCACGCCGAGAAGCAGACAAACTTATCGAACAAGGCCGCGTTACCATCAACGGTAAAGTGCCAGAAATGGGCACCAAAGTTGTTGCTGGTGATGATGTTTATGTCGACGGGAAACCCGTTAGTGCCAAAGAGAAACCGATTTATATTGCGTTAAACAAGCCGACTGGCATTACCTGTACCACTGAGCGTAATATTCCAGGCAACATCGTTGATTTCATCGGCCATAAAAAACGCATCTTCCCTATTGGTCGCCTAGATAAACCTTCTGATGGTTTGATCTTCCTAACCAACGATGGCGATATCGTTAATAAGATCCTTCGCGCAGGAAACAACCACGAAAAAGAGTACGTGGTACGCGTTGATAAACCGATCACCGACCAGTTCATTCAAAAAATGAGTTCGGGTGTTGAGATCCTCGATACAGTGACCTTGCCGTGTAAAGTAACCAAAGAAACCAAGTACGCGTTTCGTATCGTGCTGACACAAGGTTTAAACCGTCAGATTCGTCGTATGTGTGAAGCGTTAGGTTACGAAGTATTCAAGCTGCGCCGCGTGCGCATTATGAACATTACACTGGATGGGATTCCAAACGGTCAGTGGCGCTATTTAACCGAGGCAGAGGTCGCGGAAATTCTCGCGATGTGTGAAGGCTCAATCAGCACGGAAGAAGCCTCGAAGCTCGATAGCCGTGGTAAACAGATCCGCAAAGCGACCGATGCAAAGCTATTTGATAGTCGTGATGAAAATCATGACTCGAAAGCACGTCGTAATCAAAAGCCACACACTTTCAAAGGTCGCAATGCCGATGAACTTCGCCATGCACCAAACTCAAAGAAAGGGCGTCACGGCAAACCAAATGCCAATCAGCACTCTGATTCAAGTAAAAGTAAAACGGCTTACAAACCGAAAGCGGGCAATCAACCACGCTCGACAAATAAACCAAGAACAAACGGCACCTTGAGCTTGAAAAAGTAATCAAGTAGCCAAAAACAACAAAGGGGAGCATCCGCTCCCCTTTTTTCATGTTAGATTACGTTAATTTTTCAATTACTTAGTACCGAAAATCTTATCTCCCGCATCACCAAGGCCCGGTACGATGTAGCCTTTGTCGTTTAGCTTCTCATCGATCGCCGCAGTGTAAAGTTCCACTTCAGGATGCGCTTTTTCTAATGCTTCAATACCTTCAGGTGCCGCAACAAGAACCAATACTTTAATTTGGTTACAACCTTTTTCTTTTAGCAAATCAATCGTTGCGATCATTGAGCCGCCAGTGGCTAGCATTGGGTCAACAACCAGCGCAATACGCTCGTCGATGTTTGACGCTAGCTTGTTGAAATAAGGAACAGGTTCTAGTGTTTCTTCGTCACGGTAGATACCAACTACGCTGATACGTGCGCTTGGCATGTGCTCAAGAACACCATCCATCATACCCAGACCTGCGCGTAAGATCGGCACTACTGTTACCTTCTTACCTTTAATTTGGTCAACTTCCACTGGACCGTTCCAACCGTCAATGGTTACTTTTTCCGTTTCAAAGTCTGCAGTCGCTTCGTAAGTCAGTAGGCTACCTACTTCTGTCGCCAGCTCGCGAAAGCGCTTAGTGCTGATGTCACCTTCTCTCATTAGACCAATTTTGTGCTTAACAAGAGGGTGTTTTACTTCAACAACTTTCATTTCCATCTCCGGGTATATGATGATTTTTAAACAAACCTTCAGATTATAAACGATTTCATTAACAATTTCTTGCGATAGAACAAAAGAAAAAACCCACGCAAACGTTTGCTATATGGGTTTATCCACTGTTAGAATAGCGCCGTTTTCATACCCACTTTCAAAACCGAGGACTTCACTGTGAGTGCTAATAACACTTCTCTAAGCTATAAAGATGCTGGCGTTGATATTGATGCAGGCAACGCTCTTGTTGACCGTATTAAAGGTGCAGTAAAACGCACGCGTCGCCCAGAAGTAATGGGTGGTATTGGTGGCTTTGGTGCACTATGTGAACTGCCAACCAAATACAAGCACCCTGTTCTAGTTTCAGGCACTGACGGTGTAGGCACGAAGCTCCGCCTTGCTTTGGATATGAACAAGCATGACACCATTGGTATCGACCTAGTCGCAATGTGTGTAAACGACCTGATCGTACAAGGTGCTGAGCCACTATTCTTCCTCGACTACTACGCAACGGGTAAGCTAGACGTTGATACCGCGGCAGACGTAGTATCTGGCATTGCTGATGGCTGTCTACAAGCAGGTTGTGCACTGATCGGTGGTGAAACTGCTGAAATGCCAGGCATGTACGAAGGCGAAGACTACGACGTCGCTGGCTTCTGTGTCGGTGTTGTTGAGAAAGAAGACGTTATCGACGGCACTAAAGTCGCAGCGGGCGATGCGCTGATTGCGGTTGGCTCAAGCGGTCCTCATTCAAATGGTTACTCGCTTATCCGCAAGATTCTAGAAGTATCTGGTGCGGATAAGAACGAACAGCTAGCAGGTCGCACTATCGGTGAGCACCTTCTAGAACCAACAAAGATCTACATCAAGTCAGCGCTGAAAATGATCGAAGCGCATGACATTCACGCTATCTCTCACATTACTGGCGGTGGTTTCTGGGAAAACATTCCTCGCGTACTGCCTGAAGGCACGAAAGCGGTTATCAATGGTAACAGCTGGGAATGGCCAGTAATCTTCAAATGGCTACAAGAGAAAGGCAACGTAGACACTCACGAAATGTACCGCACCTTTAACTGTGGTGTTGGCCTAATCGTCGCGCTACCGCAAGACCAAGCTGAAGCAGCAGTAAAACTACTGAACGCAGAAGGTGAAAATGCGTGGGTGATTGGCGAGATTGCACAAGCTGAAGCTGGCGAAGAACAAGTAGAGATCAAATAATAATGAAGAGTATTGTTGTTTTAGTTTCAGGGAATGGTTCAAACTTGCAAGCGATTATCGATGCTTGTGAAACCAGCATTGATACCGGACGAGTGACGGCTGTTTTTTCGAACAAAGCAACAGCTTATGCGTTAGAAAGAGCAAAGAAGGCTGGCGCTGCTGGCCACTTTCTTGACCCAAAAGCGTTTGATACACGTGACGCTTTTGACCATGAACTGATGAAGCAGATTGATGAATACCGACCTGACGTGATTGTTTTGGCGGGTTACATGCGAATCCTTAGTAGTGAGTTTGTGCGCCATTACATGGGGCGTATGATCAATATCCACCCTTCTCTGCTGCCTAAATATCCGGGGCTCAACACTTACCAGCGTGCAATCCACGCTGGTGATGAAGAACACGGTACTAGCGTACATTTCGTTACAGAACAGCTGGATGGCGGCCCTGTCATCCTACAGGCTAAAGTGCCGATCTTTGATGAAGACAACGTAGAAACGCTCACGGCTCGAGTACAAACTCAAGAGCATAAAATCTACCCACTGGTTGTTAAGTGGATGGTTGAAGATCGTTTAGAAATGAAAAACGGCAAAGCGTTTCTTGATGGCGAGCAGCTCGGCATTCACGGCTACGCGCAAGAATAACCTTTCGTTATCAATGTATTTGGCGAGCCTAGTGCTCGCCATTTTTTTATCAATTAATCTTAGGTTCATACATGACTCGCTATTCTGAGCGACATCAGGAGGTGGTCTATGGATCTTAAAAATCTACTCAACCAAGCATTAAACTCTGACCTGCTCAAACAAGGTCAACAGCAACTCAAACAACAATCCAGTTCTGGCACATTCAAGTCATTGGGCGCAGGCGCGGTTGGCGGTGGCTTAGTTAGCTTGCTTATGGGCTCTAAAAAGAGCAAAAAGCTCGGCAAGAAAGTTGGCAAAAACGCGTTGAAAATTGGTGGTGTCGCGGCATTAGCAGCTCTCGCTTACAAGGTTTATAACGATTCGCAACATAAACAAGGAGCGTCACCAGTCGAAGACAACTTCAACCCTGAAGACAATGTCCACAGCGAACTGATTCTCAAAGCAATGATTGCAGCGGCAAAAGCCGACGGTCACGTTGACCAACAGGAAATGCAACGTATCGAAGCAGCGGTTAAAGACGCCGGGGCGGACACTCACCTGCAAGCCCTGCTGCATTCAGAACTAAACAAACCACTCGACCCAGCTGATGTGGCTCGCTTAGCACAAACACCGCAGCAGGCGTCTGAGATTTACCTTGCCTCGTTAATTGTCGTTGACGAGCAAAACTTTATGGAAAAAGCGTATCTTCAAGAGCTAGCCAAGCAACTGCAGTTGTCATCTGATGTGACCTATCAACTTGAACAACAGCTGAAAAGCTAGGGCGTGTGCGCAAAGAAAAAGCAATTGTCACATCCCCTTGAGATAGCTCAATCTCTGGCTTTGAGTTTCCGCTGTGGGATGTGTATATTTGAGAGCAGTTATCATTTATTTAGGGTTTAACCATGCAAGTATACGGATGCTGTGAACTGATTCGCGAACTTTATGCTCAGATCGGCAGTGGCGATCAGGCTTATGTACCAAAAGCGATCTCATGTGCAGTTGAAGCGTTGAATGACATTGCTGCTGACGAATCTTTACCAATCGAAGCGCGAGAAAAAGCAGCGTTTGCGGCGGCCAATCTATTGATTTCAGACTTTGAGGACTAGAGATGAACCTAGCTAACTTTGAAAGCATGGATCCTGTCATGCTGATGAGCATTGTGAATATGAAGCTTCGTGATGACTTTGCTGGTGATCTCGATAAATTGGCAAACTTCTTCGATATCGACAGAGCAGCCTTAGAAGCTAAACTCGCGAGTGCAGGGTTTGATTTCTTGCCACAAGCAGGACAGTTTCGTTAAGACAAATACAAAAAAGGTTGACGATATCGTCAACCTTTTTGCATCAAGCGTGTTATTCAGCGTTGCGCGCTTTTCTTTGCGCAGACTTGCGAGAGTTTCGCTCAGTTTGGTTTTTGATAAAACCTGCTAACTCTTGTTCGCCCCAAGCTTTAGCCAGCTCTTCTGACTCAAAACCGGTTTCTCTTTTTGATACGACCGTTTTTCTCGATGTTACTTGGCGCGTGATTTCCGCACACCAGCCACCGCGTTTTTCCGATACACGTACAGCGAATTTAGACATTTGATTACCCTCAAGGAAGTTGTTTGTTTTGCTTTGAGCTACCAGCTATCCATCGGTATGAAGCTCATTTCGCCCCTTCCCTTGGCAAGCGCGGTATTAGAGCATAAATGTTGCTGCTAAGCTGTAAAAAATTTACTTTATCGCAAGAATTTTTCTCAGTCCCAAATAAAAAGCGCAAACCACTTGGCTTGCGCTTTCTTCTTCAAACATTTAACTAGCAGTTAGCCAATGTTCTTGCGTGCGTTTTGGAACATACGCATCCAAGCGCCATTTTCACCCCAGCCTTCTGGAGCCCAAGAGTTTGCAACCGTGCGGAATACACGCTCTGGGTGAGGCATCATAATGGTGACACGACCGTCAGCTGTAGTTAGACCGGTAATCGCATTTGGCGAACCGTTCGGGTTGTTCGGGTATTGTTGCGTTGGGTTGCCGTTGTTGTCGACGTAACGTAGCGCGACGGTACCTGACGCTTCGATTGCGCTTAGGTGCTCACCATCACGAACTTCAACACGACCTTCACCGTGAGAAACCGCGATAGGCATACGAGAGCCAGCCATGCCATCGAAGAACACGGAGTCTGACTTCTGTACTTCAACTAGGCTAAAGCGCGCTTCAAAACGCTCAGACTCGTTACGAACAAAACGTGGCCACAAGTCAGCACCTGGGATCAGCTCTTTCAGGTTAGAAAGCATCTGACAACCGTTACACACACCTAGAGAGAAGGTCTCTTCACGGTTGAAGAATGCTTGGAACTGCTCACGAGCTTGTGCGTTAAACAGGATAGACTTCGCCCAACCTTCACCTGCGCCTAGTACGTCACCGTAAGAGAAACCACCACAAGCGACCAGACCTTGGTACTCATCCAATACCGCTTGACCAGTCAGAATATCGCTCATGTGGATGTCGGTAGCTTCAAAACCAGCACGGTCAAACGCTGCTGCCATTTCAACGTGAGAGTTAACACCTTGCTCACGCAGAATCGCCATCTTAGGTTTCGCGCCTTTTGCGATATAAGGAGCCGCGATATCTTCGTTGACATCAAAGCTTAGAGATACATTCAGACCTGGGTCAGTGTTGTCTTTCTTCGCTTCAAATTCTTGGTCTGCACATGCCGGGTTATCACGTAGCGCCTGCATTTTATGCGTTGTTTCAGCCCAGATAACACGTAGTTCGGTACGTGAACGTTCAAGTACAACTGCATCACCAGACGTGATAACAAAGTCGTCTGAAGCTTCAACAGAGCCAATCACATGTGAGCATGCTTCTAAACCGTTTGCCGCTAGCGTAGATAGCACTGAATCCAGGTCGTCGTTCTTAACCTGAACGACCGCGCCTAATTCTTCGTTAAATAGAACCGCCAGCGCATCGTCACCCAGCTCTGCGATGTTCGCTTTGACACCACAGTGGCCGGCAAATGCCATCTCAGCAAGTGTCACAAATAGACCGCCGTCACCTTTGTCGTGGTAAGCGACTAACTTGTCATCACGAACCAGTGTTTGCATCGCATCGAAGAAGCCTTTTAGCTGTTCTGCGTTGTCTACGTCCGCTGGCTTATCACCAAGCTGTTTGTAAACCTGCGCCAACGCTGTAGCACCCAAACGGTTTTTACCGTTGCCAAGGTCAACGAGCACGAGTGAAGATTCACCCTTGTCGGTACGAAGCTGAGGAGTCACTGTCTTACGTACATCTTCAACACGACCGAACGCAGTGATAACCAGCGACAGTGGAGAAGTCACTTCTTTGCTCTCGCCATTATCTTCCCATTTAGTCTTCATTGACATCGAGTCTTTACCAACCGGGATAGTCAGACCTAGTGCCGGACACAACTCTTCACCTACTGCTTTCACTGCTTCGTAAAGACCGGCATCTTCACCTGGGTGGCCCGCTGGAGACATCCAGTTTGCAGACAGTTTAATGCGTTTGATATCACCGATGTCAGTCGCCGCAATGTTAGTCAGAGACTCACCGACCGCGAGACGAGCAGACGCTCCGAAGTCTAGTAGAGCGACTGGAGTACGCTCACCCATCGACATCGCTTCACCGTGGTAGGTGTCGTAACTTGCGGCTGTTACCGCACAGTTCGCCACTGGAACCTGCCAAGGGCCGACCATTTGGTCGCGAGCAACCAAGCCTGTAACCGAGCGGTCACCGATGGTGATCAAGAATGTTTTCTCAGCGACGGTTGGTAGACGAAGAACGCGGTCAGCCGCTTCGTTGATTTCAATACCATCACGTGCAATCGCTGGGCTATCGACTTTCAGCGTTTTCGCATCGCGGTGCATCTTCGGAGTCTTGCCAAGCAGAATGTCCATTGGCATATCAATTGGCGTATTGTCGAAGTGAGAATCTTCTAGCGTGAGGTGACGCTCTTCAGTTGCGACACCTACCACTGCGTAAGGTGCACGCTCGCGCTTACAGATTGCATCGAATGCTTCCATGTTTTCTGGTGCTACTGCAAGAACATAACGCTCCTGAGATTCATTACACCAGATTTCCAGAGGACTCATGCTCAATTCATCATTTGGTACATCACGTAGCTGGAACTTACCGCCACGCTCGCCGTCGTCACAAAGCTCAGGAAGTGCGTTAGAGATACCGCCCGCACCCACATCGTGGATAAACGCGATTGGGTTCTCTTCACCTAGCTGCCAACAACGGTCGATCACTTCCTGACAACGACGCTCCATCTCTGGGTTTTCACGTTGTACTGAAGCGAAGTCCAGATCTTCTGCAGATTGGCCAGACGCCATTGAAGACGCCGCACCGCCACCAAGACCGATATTCATTGCCGGACCACCAAGTACGATTAGGCTCGCACCCACAGGGATCTCTTTCTTCTGTACGTGTTCGTCACGGATGTTACCCATACCACCAGCAATCATGATTGGCTTGTGGTAACCACGCACTTCTTCACCCGCGTGAGAAGTCACTTTCTCTTCGTAGGTACGGAAGTAACCTAATAGGTTTGGGCGACCAAACTCGTTGTTGAATGCCGCGCCGCCTAGTGGGCCTTCAAGCATGATGTCTAATGCGTTTACGATGCGGCCAGGCTTACCGAAGTCTGTTTCCCACGGCTGTTCAAATCCTGGGATACGTAAGTTAGAAGTTGTGAAACCAACCAGACCCGCTTTTGGTTTACCACCGATACCTGTTGCGCCTTCATCTCGGATTTCACCACCAGAACCGGTTGAAGCTCCTGGCCATGGAGAAATAGCGGTTGGGTGGTTGTGCGTCTCTACCTTCATCAAGATGTGTGCATCTTCATGGTGGTAAGTATATTGGCGAGATTTCGGATCTGGGAAGAAACGACCCACTTTAGAGCCCGTCATTACCGCTGCGTTATCTTTGTAAGCAGACAGAACGTGGTCTGGTGTCGTTTCGAATGTATTTTTGATCATCTTAAACAGAGACTTCTCTTGGTCGACGCCATCGATAGTCCAGTCTGCATTAAAGATCTTATGGCGACAGTGCTCTGAGTTTGCCTGAGCAAACATCATCAGCTCGATGTCGTTTGGGTTACGACCTAACTTAGTGAAGTTCTCTACTAAGTAATCAATTTCATCTTCTGCTAGCGCTAAGCCAAGTGAAACGTTTGCTTCTTCAAGCGCAAGACGGCCACCAGCTAAGATATCAACGTAAGCTACTGGCGCTGGCTCTGCCACCGTAAATAGTGCAGAAGCGGCTTCAAGTTCCGTGAACACGGTTTCCATCATACGGTCATGGATTAGCGCTTTCACTGCATCAACTTGAACAGGAGAAAGCTCTGACGTAGCTTCAACGTAGTAAGCCGTACCGCGCTCCAGACGCTTAACATTGTCCAGACCACAGTTAATAGCAATATCGGTAGATTTAGAAGACCAAGGCGAAATAGTGCCAGGACGAGGAGTAACAAGAAGTAGAAGACCTTCAGGCTCATGCTCTTCGATCGTTGGACCGTAAGTCAGCAACTTTTCTAGTTTTTCTAACTCTTGTTCATCAAGGTCAGATTTTAGATCCGCAAAGTGCATAAACTCGGCGTAAATGCCAGTTACAGGCAGATCTTGTTCACGACAAAGTTCCAGTAGTTTATTTACACGAAACTCAGAAAGAGCTGGGGAGCCACGCAAAATTCTCATGTGCTTAGGTCTCTTATGCAATTGATTGAGGTAATATTGGAATAAATTCAGTAACTTATCAGAAAAAATTCGAACTTATACCAATTCCACCTCTCCTTTGCGAGCGCATTATATAGCAATTGTTTTTGTGATGTAACACCAAAAGCAACCGTTTGCGTCAATTTTTTTGTCAATTTTGAGCTCGGCCAAAAGGAAGAAGTGTCTCCGATTACGAATTCCCTGTCTTGCCATGTCTTCTCACTTTGATATAAATGCTCTACTGGATTATGAGATTGTCATTGAATGAAAAAGCATTACTTAAATTACTTTCGCTATTTAGGCTCAATTCTGTTGGCGGCGATCACGCTGACAGGGTGTCAAATCGAGTCAGAACCTAAGAGCGAACTCGAACAAATTCGCGAACGCGGTGTACTGCGTGTCGGGACGCTCAACAATCAGCTTTCTTACTACATTGGCCCAGATGGTCAAGCAGGTTTGGATTATGAACTTGCGCGTGAATTCGCCGATGAACTTGGCGTGAAATTAGAAATGAAACCTGCATACCGCATCTCGAGTCTTTACCCAGCGCTACGTAACGGTGAAATCGACATCATTGCGGCGGGTTTGACCCAATCACCGGAACGCTTGAAAAGCTTCAGACCAGGCCCTGCTTACTACTACGTCAGCCAACAGCTGGTGTATAAAAAAGGCCAGTGGCGCCCACGGAACCTTAAACAGCTTTTAGAAAAACAAGATGAGCTGATTGAGCAAAACGATGGCAATGCCATTATTCAGATCATCGGAGACTCCCACTTTAATCAGACCCTTGCCGATATCAAACAGCAGAATCCTGAGTTTTCTTACCAAGTCGACAATAACTCTGATGTCAACGACCTGCTAAAGAAAGTCGCGACTGGCGAGCTGGCGTTTACTGTGGCCGACTCGGTTGAAGTGCATTTATCTCAGCGTATCTACCCTGATATCGCTTTGGCGTTCGAGTTAACCGAAGACCAACCTATCTCATGGTTCTTGCGCCGCTCACAAGATGAAAGCCTTTACGCCATGCTGATCGAGTTCTTCGGTCAAACTAAACAATCGGGTCAGTTAGCGTCGCTAGAAGAAAAGTACATTGGCCATATCGACACATTTGATTATGTTGATACCCGCGCCTTTATCCGTGCACTGGACTCCAAACTGCCTAAGTGGTCACCACTATTTAAGAAATACTCTGATGAGTTTGATTGGCGCTTAGTGGCGGCATTGGCGTACCAAGAATCACATTGGAACCCGAGAGCCAAATCGCCAACAGGCGTACGCGGTATGATGATGTTGACGCTGCCAACCGCGAAAAGCGTCGGCGTGACCAATCGTTTAAATCCGGAACAGTCGGTCAAAGGCGGCGTTGAATACTTACGACGTATGGTTGAGCGAGTGCCTGACTCTGTTGAAACTCACGAGAAGATCTGGTTTGCGCTTGCCTCATACAACGTCGGTTACGGGCACGTAATGGATGCTCGCCGCCTAACGAAAAAACAAGGTGGTAATCCAGACGCATGGTCTGACGTAAAAGAAAGATTGCCGTTGCTGCGTCAACAGAAATACTTTAGCCAAACGCGTTATGGCTATGCTCGTGGTGATGAAGCGAAAAACTATGTTGAAAACATCCGACGTTATTACCAAAGCATCATCGGACACGTGGAGCAGCAAACTGTCGAGAACAATGACCTCGACAACAGCGATTTCACCGTGATTCAGGTGCCTGATTCTGCCCTTTCAGATGCAGAGTCCACATTTGAAGATGACACAGAGTCAGAATCCGATCCAGAAGAGTAACCTCAGTTAAATCCAAGTGCGTGTCTTTAATTCATCACAAAGAATTTCTGGCACGTACTTGAGTTGCCCACTGACCACCCACAGATAGTGCTAGTATCTAAACGTAGGTTTGCATTTATAAAACAGTAACAATTGGATGCTATAAAACGACAAGTCGTGAACGCTATACGCTGCTCACGATTGTCAAATATAGTCGGTACGTAGTTTCCTAGAGGAGGTTGTTTTATGCGTCGACACAAGATGCCATCAAAACGAGTAAATAAAACTGTTGCTTCAAACCGCCGCAAGCGAAGACTGAGCAACAACAAGAAAAAAGTCATTGCGCGTCACCGCGCGTTCATGCAGTTAATTTCCGAGTAATCCCAGTGAGCAAACATCTAGTTTAGGATGTTTGCTTAAAATCTTACGACTCATTCCCTTGCTCCAACTGCAGCGCCTTTCTTTCCGCCTTCTTTTCTTTTCGACGACGCTTAAAGAAGCTTTGTAACTGTTCTCGGCATTCTTGTTCTAGTAAACCATGTTCCACGTCGGCGTAGTGATAAGCTGCTTGGTGCTCAAACAGGTTCAACACTGTCCCTGCTGCCCCGGCTTTCAAATCAGGTGCGCCAAACACAATCCGTTTCACGCGGCTATGTAGCAAAGCCCCCGCACACATTGGACAAGGTTCTAATGTCACGTACAAAGTGGTATCCAGCAAGCGGTAGTTTTGTAGTACTTCTCCCGCTTTACGTAAGGTTTGAATCTCAGCGTGCGCAGTCGCATCATGCGCACCAATAGAGCGGTTCCACCCTTCAGCAATCACTTCACCATCTTTGACTAATAGTGCTCCTACAGGGACCTCTCCCTCTGATTCTGCGATATGGGCAAGCTCTATCGCTCGGCGCATAAACTGTTCATCTTCTGGAGTAAATGACGATTGTGACAAGGGAGTATCCTAATGCATTTGGAGTAGTTCATTGCCGCTAAGGATAGCCGAAAATGGATCGGAGAAAAACAAAAAGGCCCGCGATAATGCGAGCCTTGAACTTAAAGCGACCAACGGTTACATCGTGTAAGTATAAGGTGCTTGGATGCCTAGTGGGATACCCAGCGCCCAGTAACCTAGCAGGAAGATAGACCAACCAATCAGCATCGCGATTGAGAATGGCATCATCAGTGATGCGAGTGTACCGATACCCGTCGATTTCACGTAGCGTTGGCAGTAAACCACAACCAACGGGAAGAACACCATCAATGGCGAGATGATGTTAGATACTGAATCGCCCACACGATATGCCGCTTGAGACAGTTCCGGCGAGATGCCTACTGCCATTAACATTGGCACTAGGATCGGACCAATCAATGCCCATTTGGCTGATGCAGAGCCGATCAACAGGTTTACCGCCGCTGTCAGCAGAATCATACCAATGATTGTTGCTTCACCTGGCAGATTCATCGCTTTCAAACCTTGTGCGCCGTAGAGCGCCAGCATAGTGCCGATGTTTGACTGAGCAAATGCAGACAAGAACTGAGCACAGAAGAATGCCATTACGATGTAAGCACCCATCGTCGACATTGTATCTGCCATTGCTTTAACGATATCGTTGCTGGTTTTAAATGTGCCAGACACTTTACCGTAAACGTAACCCGGGATAATGAACAGGATAAAGATCAGCGGCACAATCGACTTCATGATCGGCGCTGAGAACGCGGTGATTTCACCTTCTGGAGAGCGCAGAGCTGACGTCTCTGGAATCAGTGCAGCCACTAATGCTGCAATACCCGCTAGCATTGACCAACCCGCGTAACGGAAGGCTTTTGACTCAAGCTCAGTGAAAGAACCCAGATCCGGAGCTTTTTCTGCGTCTTCATCAATTGGCGTGTTCGCTAAGCGTGGTTCGATGATTTTCTCTGTTACATACCAGCCGATAGCCACGATGATGATTGAAGACAGACCAGTAAAGAAGATATTCGCTAATGGGTTTACAACGTATTCAGGATCAAGAACCTGTGCCGCAGTTTGAGTAAAACCAGCCAATAGAGGGTCAATACCCGACGGGATAAAGTTTGCTGAGAAACCACCCGACACACCGGCAAACGCTGCCGCAATACCCGCTAATGGGTGACGACCTGCTGCGTGGAAGATAATACCGCCAAGAGGAATAACCAGAACGTAGCCTGCATCTGCCGCAGTGTGTGATACGATCGCGACAAGAATCAGCATTGGCGTAAGAAGTTTCGCTGGCGTAAAGTTCAGCATCTTCTTGAGACCAGTGGTGATGAAACCTGAAGAATCAGCGACGCCCACACCTAGCATCGCAACCAGTACGATACCGAGAGGGGCAAAACCAGTGAACGTTTTCACCATGTTGGCTAGGAAGCTTGCTAAAGAGTCGCCGGTAAGAAGGTTGTTGATCGCAAGCACATCGCCAGTTCGAGGGTTAACTAAGTCAAACGATACGTTTGAAAGTAGCGCTGACGCGCCCCAAGTGATCAGTAATGCCCAAAAGAACAAAATCGCAGGATCTGGGATCTTGTTACCCGCGCGCTCAATAAAATTTAAAAATCTATCCATACCACTCGGCTTAGTGGCTGGAGTTGTATTTACAGCTTGGTTACTCATCGTAACTCCATAATGTGATGTTGTTGACCTAGACTTTTATGAATTATTATTTCAGTCGTCTTTCAGCCAAACATTCTATTAAAATCACATTATGAAAGCACAGCATTCCAAAGGTTTTTCCATATTTGGAGATATATTTTGCAAAAATACCATTCCGTCACAACAGCACGTAAACAATACCCTTTATGTCTAAAAACAATCTCGATACAAATGTGCAATGTATAGAATAAAGCACTAGCGTACCTCACCACTCTCTTAAGCACTGTTTGTATCCATTAGTTATCAAATTCGCTGTATTTCGATAGCATCGTTTGTAGCCGAACTTTTTGTGTTTGCCCAAACCTATCCTCCCAATAAGCGTCAATCACCACTGTTTTAACCGCACCAGATAAGGTTGTACTCGGTACTGACCAACTCAACGAATACAGTGGATGAGTGGTGTCATTACCATCAACAATGCTGGTATTAAAATCGGCAACCGCAATGCTAGAGGCAGCGGCAGAAGCTCCGCGAGTCCGAAACCACTCCAGTTTTTTTTCTGCTAGGTGCAGAGCTTGGATGCTGTGAGCCGCATAGTCGGCACGCTGCTCAACGTAAGTTTGCAGTTTTATCAATCCTAGTGCGCCAATACCTATCAAAACAAAGGCAATCAGAACCTCAATTAAGCTAAAGCCTTGTTGTTTGGATGCGCCCATAGCGCGATTTGGTTTGACAAGATTATTTCGCATACCAACTCCCCTTTCTCCAACGAGGCACAACATTGGCATTGCGCGAGTTATCAATGATGTCTTTGTTGTATCTAAAGTCTAAGGAGTCAAAAAATACGGCTGCTTGACCATCAGAATCAAAATACTGTCCGCCAGAGACTAAGAAGGCACCATGCTGGTAATAAGAAGCTATGGTGCGGTAACTATCCTCGACAACTGACGGTACGTGGTTCAAATATGCATTTGCCGCTAACTCAGACCAGTCTCCAACTGATGGGGTGTAGGCATAGTTAAAGTGGAATAATACGCCTTTAAACTTATTGGTTGTTGCGCCCGTTGCTGGAGTACCCATCACCGAGAACAAACCATCGTGAACCATAACGGTCACACCATTCGTCCCCTGCGTCGCATTCACCAAATCGTTGTATTCTGTTTGGGTAATTTCACAACTGCCTTCTACCCAGAGATGATGATTTCCACTCAGTATCTGAGTTGTCAGTTGGGTTCCACAGCTAGGTAGGAGTGCACCAGAGCCACCCGCATCCAGAACGGTAAATGTTCCGTTGTCTCGCACTTTGTCGTGGTCCGCTTCTTCTACACCAAAAAATGACTCAAACGGCTTCAGATGCGTATTCTGTGGGAAGTCTTTTCCTGCACCTGCACCACCTGTCGCAGATGACAAATAGTTGTTGGTCGCAGTGTTGGCACAATCAAGACTGCTCGGGTTGGAGAAGTCAGCAAAAGGCGAATCACCGTGAACAACGCCTTTGTTGTCGACCACTGAATAGTAGAATCGGTTTTTATAGGTTAAAGCAATGCACTCCCAACCGTCGGTGCCCAAAGCGCCGGGGTCTGGAGTCGAGAATGTGGCACTGGAGCGAAAATAGACATCAGCACTGGATTGCATCGCCCCATACCCCAAATTACCACCCATTTGGATCTCTTTTTTCAGCGATGCAAAACCAACGTCAGCCTTGACCATATATCCCGCTGCGGTTGCCTCAAATGAAGGAACGACCGCTAAGCCCGAACCACAATCTGTCACTGTTGCGGGAATCGATTTGATGGGCTTAAATTGCGCCCAACCACATTCCAATGCGCCTTCCGCTAGCCAGTGCTGTTGTCTACTTGTGACTTCATTTTGCGCTCGTTTAATTTGATAAAAGACATTGCGGTAAGAAGTTAAAACGATCACTAGCGAGGCAGCGAGCAACAAACAGGTCACCAATAGCGCAGCCACGCCGGCTTGATACTTTCTCATTGCCAATTCCTGTGTTTGATTTCAACGCTCATCGTTTGGTTGACTAAAGCGTTGTTGGTTAGCTGAGCGGTCATCGAGACAGTCGTCACCGCGCTACTCACCTTACCCCCCCCTACCGAATGGGTTACAGCTGAGAACGCGGTAACGTCGATTTGCTTAGGGTCAAAAACAGAAAAACACACTCCGTGGTAACCCGAATCTGCAGCCGAAGCGACCAACATCGGCGAAGACTGAGTTTTTTCGCATATCTTCAGAGAACTCGCGCTACCTGAAACCGGAGCATGTCGATAGACGACACTGCGCAAGCTTGCAGAACCAGATGACGCAATACGGTAAATGTACCCCAACATGTCCGGTGAGTTTTGTACGTGAATGGTGTCAGTTGCGCCGGAGAGCTTTAATGATCCTGTGTCGACACCATCATATCCCGCTCTCTGGGCGTCCTCTTTTATCTGTTGTAACGTACCCGCCATGTTCTGCAGCAATAACAATTCCTGACCACGTTTGCTTGCCGTACGTTGTGACGAAATAAACAGCGAGCCGATAATGCCAATCGCAATCACGCCGATCACCGAAGCGATCATAAATTCAATCAACGATGCACCTTTCTGCTTTTTAGCAAGCTGGGTAACCATAGCGGCTTCCCCCTTCTCCACAGACTACAATACGACTCGCCCCATACGATGATTTAAGAACCAGCTCTTCGCTACTGTCGTCTGCCGGATGAAACGAAATGGAACCTCCGGTGATCTTCCCACGTACGCCATCAAGCTTTATTTGGTCTGAAGCGTAGTTAGGAGCAACGCTAATGTTGATATAAGGTGAGCCAGAAAAGACCTTAAATGTGGTCCCCACTCCTGGGGCATCCGCATCTGTCAAAACAATCCGCCACGAGCCGGTGGAATCCGGGTTAGTCGGCATCTCAATATGTGCCCACAAATCTTGATTGCGAAATACCGCTTCTGATTTTGCTTGGTGGAGAAACGTCTGCAAGGAGCTTGCTAACTGGGTCATTTTTGTTTGCCCCGACAAAGCTGAAAAGCTCGGGACAGCAAACGCCATCATCGCTGTGAGAACGACGATAGTGATGAGTAATTCCAATAGAGTAAACCCGCGAGGCATTTCCCAAATTCCTTTGAAAACAATGTGATTTATACGAATCCGCTTGCACCGATGCTATCAGCTACCAAAAATAGATTGACGGCAGAGGTGGAACAAATGGAAATGATTCGAAAAATTAGATGCAAAAGAATGACTTGCAATGAGAAAGGTATGAGTCTGATCGAAATAATGATCGCAGTAGTGATACTCGGAATCCTTGCGGCGATCGCACTACCGAGCTACACCGCATATGTAGTAGAGGGACACAGAAGCCAAGCGCTCGCTGACATGGCAAAAATACAACTTAAGTTAGAAGAAAATTATAACGCGGGCTATTCAGCGACAGGCATCATATCTGGCGGTGTTTGTATAATCTGCGACAGTGATACGGACCGATACGCGATGAGTCTTACCACCACCTCCACGGGCTACACGATCACAGCGACACCGCAGTCAACCAAAGGGCAAAACAGCGATAAGTGTGACGGTACAAGTTACACCAGCCTGACCTTAACTCAAACAGGCGAAGGAACACCATCAGCGTGTTGGAAATAACAGATTAAACCGATCAAAAAAGCCTGCATTACTGCAGGCTTTTTTATTGAACTCAGACCGAACTTAGCTGGTTAGGTCATCAAAGAACTTCTTCACGCCGTTAAAGAAACCTTCAGACTTTGGCTTGTGCTTCGTTGCCGCTTCGCCGCCACAAGATTCTTCAAACTCTTTCAGTAAGTCTTTTTGACGAGAGCTTAGGTTCACTGGCGTTTCAACAACCAATTTAACGATTAAGTCGCCGATACCGCCACCACGAACGCCTTTCACGCCTTTGCCACGCATACGGAACATACGGCCAGTTTGCGTTTCAGAAGGCACTTTCAGGTTTACACGACCATCGAGTGTCGGGACTTCAACTTCCCCACCCAGAGCTGCCATTGCAAAACTTACTGGAACTTCACAGTACAGGTTGTTTCCGTCACGTTCGAAGATATGGTGGTCTTTCACGTGTACCTGAACATATAGGTCACCGGCTGGTGCGCCCATTTCGCCGGCTTCACCTTCGCCAGATAGACGAATACGGTCACCAGTATCCACGCCCGCAGGGATCTTAACGTTAAGTGTTTTGGTTTTCTGCTTACGACCTTGACCATGACACACATTACATGGGTCTTTAATGATCTTACCTTTACCATGACAGGTAGGACAGGTCTGCTGAACAGCAAAGAAACCTTGGCGCATCTGCACTTGGCCGTGACCATGACAGGTACCACAAGTTTCCGCTGACGTGCCTTTCTTCGCGCCGCTACCGTCACAGCTATCACAGTGAACCAGTGTTGGTACTTCGATTTCTTTTGACACACCGCGAACGGCTTCTTCAAGCGTCAGTTCCATGTTGTAACGCAGGTCTGCTCCGCGTTGTGCGCGGGCATGACCGCCGCCACGACGACCGCCGCCGAAGATATCACCAAATACATCGCCAAAGATGTCACCGAAATCAGCGCTGCCACCACCGAAGCCGCCACCGCCCATACCGCCTTGTTCAAAGGCTGCGTGACCGTATTGGTCGTACGCGGCTTTCTTCTGAGGGTCGGTTAGGATTTCGTACGCTTCTTTTACTTCTTTAAACTTATCCGCAGCAGATTCATCACCCTGGTTACGGTCCGGGTGGAATTTCATTGCAAGGCGTTTGTACGCCTTCTTGATATCGCGCTCTGATGCATCACGGCTTACGCCTAATACTTCGTAAAAATCACGTTTTGACATGTTCTTCGTCACCAATGTAGTACTGCAAACGGCCACTGCCGCTTGGTGTTTGTATCGTTTTAGGTAAAGGCTTTCATCAGAAAAGCGCTTAGCTAGAAAGACATTCTTATCTACAAACATGCGGGCGTTAGAGTTACCTCAAACGCCCGCAAAGAGATTCCAATAAGGAGCTTCAACCCGAGTAGACGTTTCAGTCTACTCGGCAATTGAATTACTTCTTATCGTCTTTAACTTCTTCAAACTCTGCGTCTACAACATCGTCTTGTGCAGACTCTTGTTGAGCGCCAGCTTCAGCACCTTGTTGTGCTTGAGCTTGTTGCTGAGCGATTTCCATTAGCTTTTGAGCAGCAGTCATTAGAGCTTGAACTTTTGCATCAATCGCTTCTTTGTCTTCGCCTTTACGAGCTTCTTCAAGTTCTGTAATTGCAGCTTCGATCTTCTCTTTCTCGTCCGCTGGAAGAGCATCACCTGCTTCTTCGATTTGCTTACGAGTACCGTGGATCATTTGGTCAGCTTGGTTACGTGCAGCTGCTAGCTCTTCGAACTTCTTGTCCGCTTCTTTGTTAGCTTCTGCTTCTTGAACCATTTTCTCGATTTCATCGTCGCTTAGACCGCCAGATGCCTGGATAGTGATCTTCTGCTCTTTACCAGTCTGCTTGTCTTTCGCTGATACGTGTAGGATACCGTCCGCATCAAGGTCGAAAGTGACTTCAATTTGTGGCATGCCACGTGGTGCAGGCTGGATGCCTTCTAGGTTGAATTGACCTAGAGACTTGTTGTACATCGCTTGCTTACGCTCACCTTGTAGAACGTGGATAGTTACCGCGCTCTGGTTGTCTTCTGCAGTAGAGAAAACTTGGTTCGCTTTAGTTGGGATCGTTGTGTTCTTCTCAACTAGCTTAGTCATTACGCCACCCATTGTCTCGATACCTAGAGACAGTGGAGTTACGTCTAGTAGTAGAACGTCTTTAACTTCACCAGCAAGTACACCACCCTGAACTGCAGCACCCATTGCTACTGCTTCGTCTGGGTTCACGTCACGACGCGCTTCTTTACCAAAGAACTCAGCTACTTTCGCTTGAACCATAGGCATACGAGTCTGACCACCCACTAGGATTACGTCAGTGATGTCGTTTACTGATAGATCAGCGTCAGCTAGAGCAACTTTTAGTGGCTCAAGAGAACGTTGTACTAGGTCTTCAACTAGAGATTCTAGTTTCGCACGAGTCACTTTTACGTTCATGTGCTTAGGACCAGTCGCATCTGCAGTCACGTAAGGTAGGTTTACGTCTGTTTGCGAAGTAGAAGAAAGCTCGATTTTCGCTTTTTCTGCTGCTTCTTTAACACGCTGCATTGCTAGTGGATCGTTCTTAAGATCGATACCTTGTTCTTTCTTGAACTCTTCAACCAAGTAGTTGATTAGACGGTTATCAAAGTCTTCACCACCTAGGTGAGTGTCACCGTTAGTTGCTAGTACTTCGAACGTTTTCTCGCCTTCAACTTCGTCAATCTCGATGATTGAGATATCGAATGTACCACCACCAAGGTCGTAAACAGCGATAGTGCGGTCACCGCCTTTCTTGTCTAGGCCGTAAGCCAGCGCTGCCGCTGTTGGTTCGTTGATGATACGTTTAACTTCTAGACCTGCAATACGGCCAGCATCTTTAGTTGCTTGACGCTGAGCATCGTTAAAGTAAGCAGGAACTGTGATAACTGCGCCAGTTACTTCCTCACCAAGGAAGTCTTCAGCAGTTTTCTTCATTTTCTTAAGTACTTCAGCAGAAACCTGAGGAGCAGCCATTTTTTGGCCTTTCGCTTCTACCCATGCATCACCGTTGTCTGCCTTAACGATTTTGTAAGGCATGATTTCGATGTCACGCTGAACTTCTTCGTCTTCGAAACGACGACCGATTAGACGCTTAATTGCAAATAGCGTGTTTTCTGGGTTTGTTACTGCTTGACGTTTTGCAGGCTGACCTACTAGCGTCTCACCATCTGTGTATGCAATAACTGATGCTGTTGTACGCTCACCTTCCGCATTTTCGATTACGCGTGGTTTGTCACCGTCTAGTACGGCAACACAAGAGTTAGTAGTACCTAAGTCAATACCAATGATTTTACCCATCAGGCTATCTCCGAATAAATTCTATTTTCGTTTTGCTATATCCCCTATGTGGGGATGGAGAATCGGGTTTCAACCCTTGCTCACAAACAAAAATAATTATGTTTGCTTCTCTATGCCCCATAGATAAGGGCGTCGAATAGGTTTTCAAGGGACAAAGTAAAAAAAAACGCATTTTTTTCTTTAAACCCATCGTATGTGTCAATTTATGGGGACTAAAATGGCTAGTTCAATTTGAACAAGGTTATTTATGACCAATGAAAAAGCGAGACACTTGGCCTCGCTTTTAAACTACTAGTGAAAGAATAAGTCGCTTACGCGTTTGCTTGCGCTGGCTTTGCCTCGACTTCGGTTTCCACTTCCGCTTTATCAATTTCGCCTTCGGTTTTCGCTACGATTGTGTTCACCGCTGTATCGCCTACCACGTTTGACGAGGTACAGAACATATCGTTAATACGGTCAACCGCAGCAACAATCGCCAAACCTTCTGGTGGTAGACCGAGTTGGTGAAGCAACACACCGACCATAACGATACCGCCGCCCGGAACGCCACCCGCACCAACCGATAGCAGTAGGATAGTTAGACCAAGAGTAAATACATCCGCTGAGTTAATTGGTTGACCAAATGCGTTCGCGACAAAAATTGTTGCTAGCGTAATGTAAATAGAGACACCAGACATGTTCATTGTTGCGCCAAGTGGCACACCGAAACCCGCCACCGACTTAGACACTTTCAGCTTGTCTGTCAGCGTACGCATGGTTACTGGAATAGTTGCGTTAGAGCTTGCCGTCGATAACGAGAACAAGATCTGTTCACGAGTTGCACGCAAGAAAGTTTTTGGAGAAGTACCTGTTGCTAGGCCTACCGCTGTTGGGTAGAACACGAAAATCCAGAACACCAACATGGCAATAACCAATGCGACGTAGCCAGCTACTGACAGTAGCGTGTGCGCATCAAGCGTTGCACCCAACTGAATCATCAGCGCAAGAACACCGTATGGTGCTAGGCTCATCACAAGGCCCACCAGCTTCATCATGATCTCATTCGCCATCTTAAAGGTACGAATGGCAGGACCACCACGAGAATCAAGCGCTTGAATCGCTAGACCAGTCAAAATCGCCATAAAGATGATTTGTAACATGTCGCCGTTGGCAAATGCTTGGACAGGGTTGCTAGGTACGATGTTAACCACTAGAGAGAAAATATCTGGGGTTTCAGTCGTTGTCAGTTGAATCGACTCTGAAATTGTCCCTGCCAGATGCGCGTCAGCACCCGGTTGAACAATCATGCCGATAGTTAACGCTGCAGTGATGGCGATGATGGTGTTGATAATGTAAAGAGCAAAAGTTTTTCCACCAAGACGACCAAATGCAGTGATGTCTTTTAGATCAACAATACCGCAGACGATAGATACGTAAACCAGAGGCACAACCAATAGTTTGATCAGTGATACAAACATACCACCTACCCCTTCTGCCGCACCTAGTAAGTACGTATCAAAAATCGCAATACCGCTAAATAAGTACTGAATCGCGGTACCGATGAGTAAGCCAGCAAATAGACCGACAAAAATCTTACTCGAAAGCGATTTATCCATGCCTCAATCTCCAAAATGTTGTGTTAGATATTTATAGTTTTGTAGCTTATCTACCTAGAATCTTCGGCAGACACCACGCACAATACACAAAAAAATTACAAATCAAAGCATTTATTTACAATAATGTTACATATATCGTATTGGAAACTTATTTTCAAAATAAACTCATAGGGAAACTTTTTCCCCAAACCAACGCCTTATACCGAACCTAATAAACTGGTCTGACAGGATCAAAAAAAGAGAGGCTTTTGGCCTCTCTTTTACAAAATTTGAACGGGTTGTCGTCAGTTGCTTATTTAGCAACCATCACCATTGCAGGACGAATCACACGACCATTCAGCTCGTAACCTTTTTGCATCACGAACATCACAGTGTTTGATTCGTGATCTGGGCTCTCTTGAATTGACATCGCTTGGTGCAATTCTGGGTTGAAAGTTTCACCTTCTGGGTTGATTTCTTTCAGACCAAACTTCGCCAGCGTATCAACGAAAGTTTTGTGAGTCAGTTCCACACCTTCCAGAATTGGCTTCACCGCTTCAACTTCACTATCTGCTGCTTGAATCGCACGTTCTAAGTTATCGATAACCGGAAGAAGCTCTTCAGCAAATTTGTTTAGTGCGTATTTACGCGCTTTGTCGATCTCTTGCTCGGTACGACGACGCATGTTCTCAACTTCTGCCTTCGCACGAAGAACAGAGTCTTGCTGTTCTTGCACTTTTGCTTCGCTGGTCAGCAGTGCCGCTTCTAGTTGAGCAATTTTAGCGTCTTTCTCATCGCCAATTTCTTCAAGTTCAGCTTCTGCTTCTTGTGCAGCTGCTTCCACCTTCTCAGCTTCCTCGATGATTTGATCTAGCTCTTCTTCAGTAACTTTGTTTTCTTCGTTGCTCATGATATCTCCAGAATTCAACTATATTTGGCTCCCAGCAAATCACATTTATCGCGCTGGGGGACACAAAAATTCGCATAAATAGCTAACTTGCCATTATTATGGGGATGAAGATTATTGATTCAAGCCTATTTAGTGCGGAAAACCTATGAAAAAACCTTTTGAAGTGATCGCCATCATTGGTAAACCACGAGATCAGCAGGCAATTCAGACTCACAGGGAGCTTTATACCTGGCTAAAGTCTGAAGGTTATCAGGTTTTTATCGACGATAGATTGATCGAGATTCTAGACGATGTTCCTCAGGAAGATTTTGCTAGCCTGATCCAATTGGGCAAAGTCGCAGATTTGGCGATCGTCGTCGGCGGCGATGGCAATATGCTCGGCGCGGCACGAGTGCTTTCACGCTTTAATGTCTCTGTTATCGGCGTAAACCGTGGCAATTTAGGTTTCTTAACCGACCTTAACCCAGAAGACTTTCAATCTGCACTCGAAGCGGTATTAAAAGGTGAGTTTATCGAAGAGCAACGCTTTCTACTCGAAGCAGAAGTTCACCGTCACGGCCAAGTGAAAAGCCACAACGCAGCGTTAAATGAGGCCGTTTTGCACCCAGGTCAAGTCGCACACATGATCGAGTTCGAAGTCTACATTGACGACAGCTTTGCGTTTTCCTTGCGAGCAGACGGCATCATTGTGTCCACGCCGACAGGTTCTACCGCTTATTCGCTCTCGGGTGGCGGTCCCATTCTATCACCTAGCCTAAACGCAATTTCGCTCGTACCGATGTTCCCGCATACGCTGTCGAGCCGTCCATTGGTTGTTGATAGTAAACGCCGTATTAAATTGATTGTCTCGCCAGACAACCGTGGCACGCAAGAAATCAGTTGTGACGGACAAGTCTCGTTACCTGTGTCACCGGGCGACGAGGTTCACATCTATCAAAGTCCAAATGTTTTGAAGCTGATCCACCCTAAAGACTATAGCTACTACCATGTGTTAAGAAACAAGCTTGGCTGGTCTAGCCGTTTGTTTTAACTCTCAAAAGAGATTCGAGATCCCAAGGTTGATGCACAAACATCAACCTTTTTTATTGCCTACGCCCTACCAACCTTTGCCTGCCCCTTGTGACCAATATATCCTCCTTGTTATTTAAAAGACGCTCTACCAGCGACAATTTGAACCCAGCCACAAAAATTTTCACCGCCATCTTTACTGTATAAAGAAACAGTATATACTGCACTTATATACAGTATTGTTCATTTAAACAGGTACAACAAAATGCTGGCTCATCTAAGTGTTAATAATTTTGCTATTGTTAAATCTCTACAGCTGGAGCTATCTCAGGGCATGACCACCATTACGGGTGAAACGGGTGCAGGTAAATCTATCGCCATCGACGCACTTGGTTTATGTCTTGGCGGACGCGCAGAAGCCAGCATGGTACGCCAAGGGGAAGAAAAAACCGAAGTCAGTGCGGCTTTCTCCCTCGATAACAATATTCACGCAACACGTTGGCTAGAAGACAACGACCTATTGGATGGCAGTGACTGCATCCTACGTCGAATTGTCAGCAAAGAAGGCCGCTCAAGAGCCTTTATCAACGGCAGCCCAGTGCCTTTGTCTCAGTTAAAAGCACTTGGGCAATTGCTGATCAATATCCACGGTCAGCATGCTCACCACCATTTGATGAAATCGGAATATCAAATGGCCATGCTTGATCAATATGCTGGTCATACTAACTTGCTAAAAAGTACCCGCAACGCTTATCAAAGTTGGCGTCAAGCCGACAATAACCTTAAGCAGCTAAAAGAGAATAGCGCGGCGAATCTTGCGCAAAAGCAGTTGCTCGAATACCAAATTAAAGAGCTCAACGAGCTATCACTTGGTGAGGAAGAATATGCAGAGCTTGAACAAGAGCACAAACGGCTGTCCAACAGTGGCGAACTCGCCTCTACCTGCCAACAAGCGATCGAGCTTATTTACGAAGGCGAAGAAGTTAATGCGCTTGGTATTTTGCAATCAGCCAATCACTCCTTAATTCAATTGGCTGAGTTGGATGAAAGATTAGCTGAGCTACCAAACATGATGGCAGAGGCAATCATCCAAATAGAAGAAGCCAACAGTGAGCTAAGAAGTTACTTAGACAGTATTGACGTTGACCCCGCTCGAATGGCTTACGTGGAAGAGCGTTTTTCCAAAGTAATGTCGATCGCAAGAAAGCACCATGTGTTACCCGATGAGCTATATCAGCACCATCAAGACCTGTTAGCACAAATAGAAGCCTTGGATTGTTCAGACGAGCGCCTTGGTGAGTTAGAACAAGATGTAGAAGCAAAATATCAGGCGTTCTTGAATGCAGCAGAGAAGCTGCACAAGTCGCGCTGCCGCTATGCAAAAGAGTTAAACAAGCTGATCACCGAAAGCATGCACGAATTGAGCATGGAAAAAGCTAAGTTCTGTATTGAAGTGGAAAATCAAGGGACTCACCCTTCACCGCTGGGTATGGATGACGTCTGCTTTGTTGTATCGACTAACCCGGGTCAACCGATGCAACCGATCGCTAAGGTCGCCTCTGGTGGTGAACTGTCTCGAATCTCACTTGCTATCCAAGTGATCACTGCACAGAAAGTTGACACACCAAGCCTGATCTTTGATGAAGTCGATGTCGGTATCAGTGGCCCAACAGCCGCGGTTGTCGGTAAGATGCTGCGTAAACTGGGTGAGTCGACTCAAGTACTGTGTGTCACTCACTTGCCTCAAGTTGCAGGTTGTGGTCATCAGCAACTGTTTGTTGCCAAACAAACCAAAGCGGGCAAAACAGAAACACAAATGAACAGACTCGATAACGACCAACGCGTTTCGGAGCTCGCTCGCCTGCTGGGTGGTAGTCAAATTACCGAATCCACCTTGGCCAATGCACGCGAACTGCTTATCGCCGCCTAAGCTTCTCGAGATAAAGTCGAGTTAAAATCACTTTCTGAACGGTTTTTAACTCGACTTTGCAACTTAATTCAAAATTCGCAGTCTCAATCAATTCAAAACATCACGAGCTTTTTACATTAACGCTCAGCTTGTTTATTATCGGCAAAGATTTAAAAATACCTGAACAAGAATTTAAGTATGCAACTAACAAAGTGGCTTATCGCAGTGCCTCTGGCTATGTCTACTCTGACAGGCTGCTCATTGCTCGAAAAATTGGTTTATCGCATCGATATCAATCAAGGCAACTACATCGAACAAGAAGCAGTTGATACCCTGAAATTCGGTATGACAAAAGAGCAAGTACGTTATGTAATGGGCTCACCTATGCTGGTTGAAAATGGCTACCCTGATACGTGGTACTACATTTACCACCGCACAGAAGGTCATAACGACCCAGAACAGAAGAATCTCATTGTAAACTTCAACAGCAATGGTCAATTAGTTGAGGTTTCTGGTGACTACCAGCCTAGTGCCGAGTTTTTCGAAAGCATCAACTAAGCCTGGCTTAGTCACGGCAATAACGTATTACAGCTGAACACACAAACAAAAAGCCCATCACCTGATGGGCTTTTTCTATTTTTAATCCTAACGTTATTTACGTAGCGGATTCTTCTTACCGCCAGTGACAGGGTCTGCCGCCCCAGCCGCTTTGGCTTGCTCTGCTCGTTTGCGGCGAATCTCTTTCGGATCAGCCAGCAACGGTCGGTAAATTTCGATCCGGTCTTTGTCTCTCACCGTCGCGTCCAGTTTCACGTTACGGCTAAAGACCCCAACCTTGTTCTTCTTCAGGTCGATCTCAGGGTATTGTTCCAACACACCTGATTGTTTGATGATCTCTTCAACCGACATTTCTTTGTTCACGACTAACGTGAATACTCGTTGCTCGTCTGGAAGCGCATACACCACTTCGACATGAATCATGTCAGATTCAATACTCATGACACTAATACACCTGTTTTGCGCGTTGAGTAAACGCATTCACCATGTTGTTGGTGAGCTCGTTAAAAATCTTGCCGAAGGCCATTTCAATCATCTTGCTAGAGAACTCAAACTCCAGTTTTAGTTCTACTTTACACGCTTGCTCATCTAACGCAGTAAAGAACCAACCGCCTTTAAGCATTTTGAACGGACCGTCGACGAGGTTCATCACAATCGACTCGCCTGGGCTAAGTTCGTTAGAGGTTGTAAAAGTTTTGCTGATGCCCGCTTTTGAAACATCAACAGAAGCAACCATTGCACCTGTACTCGACTCCAGAACGCGCGAGCCTGAACATCCAGGTAAAAATTCTGGATAGCTGGCGACATCATTGACCAGATTGTACATCTGCTCTGCACTAAACGATACCAAGGCAGAACGGCTGACTTGCTTCATATTGACTCCTAAATAGCAACTGCTTGAACCTCAAGCTGAATGCAATTTTACTTTTATTTGCACTCAGCGCAAATAAAGGGATTTCATAACGTCATGACTGACCGTATAATGCAGCCATTATGGCAAAGAAAAAATCCAAACAAAAAGCGGGTAGCAATACCATCGCGCTAAACAAAAAAGCTCGCCACGAGTATTTTATCGAAGATGAAATCGAAGCTGGCATGGAGCTACAAGGGTGGGAAGTGAAAGCCCTTCGCCAAGGTAAAGCCAATATTTCTGAAAGTTACGTATTTATGCGTGACGGTGAAGCCTTTGTGAGTGGCATGACAATCACTCCTCTAAATCAGGCATCGACACACGTAGTCGCGAATCCGACACGCGTGCGTAAACTACTTATGAGCCGTCGTGAGCTCGACAACTTGTTAGGTCGCATCAACCGTGAAGGTATGACGCTAACAGCTCTTTCCCTGTACTGGTCTCGCTCTTGGGTGAAGATAAAAATTGGTGTAGCGAAAGGTAAGAAACTGCACGACAAACGTACAGACATTAAAGATCGAGATTGGCAACGTCAGAAAGCTCGCGTAATGAAGAGCAACAACCTGCGTTAATCTTAACCACTTAGACGCATAGTACTAGACAGCGTAGTCTTTTCTGATACTATGCCGTTAATACCTTTGGGGCTGATTTAGGATTCGACGGGAATTTTGAAGTCCAAGGTGCATGCCGAGGTGCGGTAGGCCTCGTTAACAAACCGCAAAAAAATAGTCGCAAACGACGAAAACTACGCACTAGCAGCTTAATAACCTGCCAAGAGCTCTCTCGCCCTAGCTTCCGCACGTAAGACGGGGACCAACGAGGGATCAAACCCAAACGCGCTAGCCCGGATTCTCCCGCCTGAGAGATGAACGGCGAATTATAATTCAGGATAGCCATTCATTAGCGTGTCGGTTCGCAGGTGGGTGGTGAATTTAAAGATCGACTAAGCATGTAGTACCAAAGATGAATGGTTTTCGGACGCGGGTTCAACTCCCGCCAGCTCCACCAAACGTTTGGAAAGGGCAATAACTCTTTGAGTTATTGCCCTTTTTGTATTTTGTCCCTCAATAACTTGGTTGTTAGTACTAAAACAAGGTACTAAACTAAATCAGGTTACTCGCCTTTCCGATATCTACTTCCTTGCGAACAACGCTATTTATTTGAAAGCATATCAGCAATATAAAGGCTAACTCAAAGAGTTAGCCTTTATTTAGTCTCTTCTATTTTCCGTAAACCTTATTGCTCAAGGTAGCGCTGGGCGGCTTCCTTGCCCATATATTTAGCTAACGTTTTCAGCGGTACTTGTTTCAAGTTCACCACAATCAAACCGTCCAGCGCGTGATTAAAGGCAGGGTCCACGTTAAAACACACCAGTTTCCCCTTCATGCCTAAATACTGGCGCAGCAATACTGGTAGGCCAGGGCCTTTTTCCAAACGCGAAATCACTTTAGATAGCGCTGAAACACTGGCTAATGCCGAGAGCAAATTTTTGTGCCAAAAAGGCGATGTACTTGTTTTTAATGGTGTAGTGGGTGTCACTAATAGCGCTTTTTCTTGATCGTAATGATGAATCGAAAGCGTGGCCGCCATCAGTTGTCTAGCCACTGAACTGTAGTCATTACTGATACTGACAGGGCCAAACAAATGGGTGTATTGAGGATGTTGCGACACAAACGCAGCGATGCCTTTCCACAAGAGCAGCAAAGCATTCAAGCTGCGCTGGTATTTGATTGCAACAACTGAGCGTCCCAGTTCAATACTTTTATCCAGCGTATTGAGAAATGCTTCGTCGTATTGAAACAAGCTTCGCGAATAGAGCCCATCAAGGCCTTTATCTATGGTAAGTTCATCCACCAGCCCTAATCGATAAGCCCCTACCAACTCGCCTTCACTGTGATTCCAAACAAACAATTGTCGATAACTGGCATCAAAGGGATCCAAATCGCACGCCAAGCCACTGCCCTCTCCCACTTCTCGAAAACTTTCTTCTCGAACTCGGCCAATTTCCCTGAGCATATTAGGGATCGCTGTCGATTCCACGCAGTAGACGGCGTAGTCACCTTGCTCTAGTAGTAACGCGTTTGAAGGCAGAGCCGCCAGATCGCGCTCCAACAAAGCTTTCTCAACCGGTTGGATGAGCGGTTGCGTGTACACTGGCGAGCAAAAGGCAAACGGTGGATCTTGCTCTGCGCCCATGAGATACGTATTGAGCCGTAAGTAATGGACAATATCTCGCTCATGTTCAAACTCTTTCACCTCGGAATAAGGAATGGGATTTCCGATCGAAATGGCGATCGTAGAAGTACTCTTGTTCAGCAACTCTCGACCAAGTAAAGCGGTGCGCAGCAGAGGGTGTACTTTTCCTGCTTTGTAAAACAGCGCACTATTTTGGCCATTGATGTAAATGGGGATTGTCGTGGCTTTGGCGCGAGTGACAAACTTCGCCACCGATTGGCTCCATTCAATATCGGATAGGGTTTCACTCCCCTCTCGATAGGTGGAAACTTCTCCGGCAGGAAAGACAATCAACACGCCTCCTTGCGCCAAATGACGATGAGCTTCTCGCACGGCGTTGGCATTCGTACGCATTGCACTGCGTCCAGCAAAAACATCGATGCCGATAAACAAGTCATCAATTTCAGGCAAACGCTTGAGCAGTTGATTGGCCAGCACCTTCACATCTGAACGCACTGCGCCGACCAAGTCAGCTAAGATTACACCTTCAATTGCCCCAAGCGGATGATTGGCCACGATCACAACAGGTCCTTGCTCAGGAATGTGCGTGACTAAGCCCTGCTCGACACGATAATCAATATTCAGCGCAGAGAGGGTATAGCTCATAAATTCAAAACTGCTTTGAGTGTTCGGACGAGCTTGATAAAAGCCATCAAGCTTTGCTAAACCTGTCATCCACTCAACCAGTGATTCTCCCAAGCCAAAAGGCGTATGTCTGGGTAATCGAAATGGACTGGTTAACATACTTCTCTCTCCACGCGCGTTAAAACCAACATCAAGCGACTATCACTTCAGCATCGCTGGCCAATTCGCATCGGCTTGTGTGATGTGTCGCTGCGGTGCTTCGTCCCACCATTGCTTAATTTTTTGGTCGTAATTGAGGTAAAGCTTGCCATCAACAATCGCCCAGTATTGTGGGTCTCCCGGAGCAAAATCGCTCTTTTCGGAAACGGCCCAAGCACAATAACCGCCGTATTGAGGGGCGTATTTCTCTGGATTAGCGAGAAACAAATCAAGATGCGCTTGCGATGCAAACAACCAATCTGCACCTTTGTATTGCGTTTTGAATTTGGCCTCTCCTTTCACTGGCTTGTTTTGTGTGAAGTAAGCAACGGTGTCATACCCATCCAAAGCCTTGTTGCTAAAAAAGCCCGTGTAGATTTCATCAGCGGCATAGCTCGTCGCGCTCACCAGCATCAATAAAACAGCAAACCATTTTTTCATTGTGAGCTCCTTACTCAATGATCATTTGCCGCTGCAGCGGCAGGATTAATGTGATAACCGTGTTCCTCGAGTGCGCGTTCTGAAAGCTGTAAAACAGGCAACCCAGGGAGATAACTCATGCGCTTGTGCTGACGATTGACGCTGATCGCGGTGAAGCTCACGGTATGCGCGTCTTCTCGTACCATGCACGGGGAGAGATGCGGCTCTTTTGCCTCAAAGGCACGATGAAATGCCAACAGAGACTCGCGCGTTTTCTCTTTTGCTGTGCATTCACGGTAAAGTTGCTGACGATAATGCTGCACAGCATCGAAATGCACAGCGGAAGAAAACAGCGGACTATCTACAGGAAAGATCCGTAGTGTTTCCCCATTCCATTCAAATGCCATGACATCACCAAAACGCGCCGTCAACGATGGTTCAAACGCCAGCAAAGTAAAAGGCGCTAAGCGTTTCAACTGAATGGTTCGAAACACTTTCACAATGTCCCCAACTCGCTGATGGGGCGAAAGATGACGCAACAATAAACCGCGACTAACCAACTCCCCGGCAGGCACCTTTCCTTGATAGTAATTAAGCAGACACAAGGAAAGCCCATGCTCATTGAGCGAGATCCAACTGCCTCGTCCTTTGGGATCAATCGGCATGAGAACCGATGTTTGTTGAATGCAAACTTGCTGAGGGGGCAACGCCAGTGGCCTTGCCTTTTGCTCATCACGATTAAAAAACAGTTGATAGCCATCAGGCTCTATAAGCCAAGTCACCGAACACATGCTATTCGCCTCGGATGTAAGTCGCGGTGGCTGGTGCAATGCCAAACGCGCTATTGGTTTCAACTTGCATCACCTGCGCCGCCACTTTGGCCATAGCGAAATGATGATTGGCGTGTAGCGCCGCGAAAGCCAACTCTCGCTCAAGGGTTGATTGCATCTCTGCAATCCGTGTTTGATAGAGTGTCACTTCACTGGTCACGGAGACTTTCATCACTGCCGCTTCGTCGCTCAAATTCCCTAGCCACGTCGTGAGTTGCGCGATTTCTGCTTGCGCCTGTTCGATAGAGTGCTCAACAGCGTGACCACGGCGACGTTGGTTGTAGTCAATCTCTTCGCTGGCTAAGCGAATAGCATGAAAAATATCTAACCAATGACGAAAATGTTCTCCAATACTGCTGCTTACGTAAGGGGCCGCGGGTGTCACATAATGACGATCTTCAATATCGAGTAAAAACTGCTGTGCTTGTTCAAGTGTTTCTAAACACCCCTGCACAACCGCGGGATAACTCATCACCATTCTGGCTTGTTGGTTGTCTGATTTGGCAATCATTAACATAAGGAAATTCCTAACAATGGGGGCTAATCGGTAGCGGGATACTGACGAACTAATTGACGCTCAGTTTGCCAAGCGCGAAGCAATTCACGGATTTTCGGCGTTCGGTGGCCCAGTTTTTTCTGTTGGGCTCCAATTTGGAAAAGCAGTCGGTATTGCAAAAGCAACGTAGAAAAGATCTCCAGCAAAGGCGTTTCACTGTCCCAAATATGGGCAGCCTCACTGCTGGCACCATTCACTTCCAAAATGGTGAAATTTTCTCCAGCCATAAACTGTTCAATGTCTGCGAACTTGATATCCAGCCGTCCATAATGAAAGCCGTTGAAATCATCAAAAATGGCATCTAAACGCTGAGTCAGCTCAGGGGTGATGTATTGGTTACCATTGCGAAATATCGAACCGCGACTGTGGCTTCCCGCAAACGCTAGCTGTACTTCTTCACCAGCGCTAGGCACCCAATCCAACTTGTTGCTGTGCCTTGGGAAATACAAATGCGTCAACTTACCTGCTCGAGGCGAGTCTTCAATTAATGCTTTCAGTGTTCGCTGACCATCACCCACCACCGATGGCGCGTACTTCAGCGTGATCGAAATAATCCGCCCCTGCTTTTCTTGTGGATGACGAACGTAAAACACCCCCGCCTCTGCCGAAAAAGGCGCTTTTTGCTGCAACAGAAACCGCGCTTGCTGCGGAAAAGTGTGCAAATATTGACGGAGTTGCGGTTCGGTTTCGATAAGCTTCACGCCCGCACCACGGCAGCCAAGATCGGGTTTTGCCACCAAGGGATAAGTCAATCCGGCATCAAGCAGCGATTGCTCGATCTCGACCAACAGAGTCTCAATATCCTGCCCATGCTTGCTGACGGTGATGAAAGGAGAAATCCAGCGCTGCGCCTCTTTGCCCGCTAAGGTCAAAATATCATGCTTGGACTCCCCCACCATGCCGCTGAGATGTATGGCGGGATTCGCAATTAATGGCAGCGTGATGTCTCGATGCCACAAACCTTGCACGACACTCTGAACCACCACCGGAGTATAAAAAAACCAGCTCGGCAGAAATTCATAAGGCGAAATCTCACGTTTGGGTGATTGACTTAACAACGGCATGCCCGCATTCACTCGGCCTTGCTCAATCATTTCAATGGCTCGATTCATGTTGATATTTTTCCTTTTGACCAAGACTGGCTCACTACACGATTCATAACGGTCAGCAGTAAAAATGCGCCTAACACCCACCACCAAAGCCACGAGCTTTGTGCCAAGAAAGCTTGACTACCTAACCAGTACACCGACCCAAACACGCCTCCGACCCAGAGCGCGCTGGCGAGCATGACCGCCAACAAAAAAACACGCATCGGCACCAGGCAATAGCCACTTAGGGTGTAACCTAAGGTGCGCAATCCAGGGATAAAGCGAATCACAAACAAACTCACAAAAGCCTTACTTTGAATACGCCCTCTCACCTGGCGAAACGCTTTATGCTTGAGCGTGTGATAACGCAAAAAACGAACACTATGACCATATTTGCCCAACCAATAGAGCGCTAAATCGCCAGTAGTAATACCGACAAAAATGGCAACGATGGCAACCAAAGAAGGGAGGTAACCTTCCACGGCTAACCCTGCGGCCAGCACGATGGCAAGATCTTCCAAGAGATAGGAAATCAGCACGATGCCAATAAACAGCCACAGCGGCGAGCTCAGATGTAAGCTCAATATTTCTTGGATACAGGCGGCCAACATTTCCCCTCCATGAAGTCAAATGTCATATTTGAAATGCATACGCTGCTTGAATAGACCGGAAGTGGATGAAAAAAATTACGCATTGAAGAGAAATACACTAATGATAAGGCAGAGTGAGGTCGGCAGTTTTGCTCTGCTAACCATTTATCAATAGCTTAATGAAGGAATCGACGAGGCAATTTTGCGCGAACAGAGCACAGTACTGCTAGTGCTCGCATCTTCACACTAGTTGAGTATAATGTCGCCTTCGTTTTGAACCGCACGGCGCGGGCTCGGATAACGCAGCACATCGGTCTCTCGTGACCAATTCTGAGGAAGTAACATTGAACACGCTTTATCTTTCTGCCCTAGAGCAAAAAGACATTGATCAAGCCAAAGAGATTCTCGCCAGCGGTGAGCTCGTGGCGATCCCCACTGAAACGGTTTACGGCTTAGCCGCAGATGCCACCAATCCAGACGCTGTGAAAAAGATATTTGCCGCGAAAGGAAGACCAGCCGATCACCCTTTGATTGTGCATATTGGCCGTGTGGAGCAATTGACCGATTGGGCGATCGATATTCCTGAAGAAGCGTATACTTTGGCACAAGCCTACTGGCCTGGCCCCGTTACCTTGCTGTTGAAAAAAGCGCCTCATGTTACTCCTGTGGTTACGGGTGGCTTAGACACCATTGGCATTCGTATGCCTGCGCATGATGTGTTCAGTACGCTGCTACAATCTTCCGGTATGGCGGTCGCGGCTCCTTCGGCAAACCCATATAAAAAGCTCAGCCCGACTTCCGCCGAGCATGTTTTGAACTCTCTGGGTGGTAAGATCGCAGCAGTATTGGATGGTGGTGATTGTGCCCACGGTTTGGAGTCAACCATTATCGACCTGACGCAAAAGCCATTTCGAATTCTACGCACCGGACCGATTACCGCGGCGCAATTGTCAGAAACTCTGGGAGAGGAAGTGCTGTCTCCGAAAGCCCACTCGGTTGCCGTACCGGGCAATGTGACCAGTCACTACCAGCCGAATACCAAAGTCCGTTTGGTGGATGCTGAGAACTTGCCAGAGACTAACGGTAACAAAATTGCGTACCTGCACCTAACGGCTATAGCGGCAAACGCCGAGTTTACCGCCAAGCAGATGCCCAGCGACGTCGCGCAGTACTCGCACGACCTCTACCGCTCACTAGACGACGCGGACAAATTGCAATGTGACGAGATTTGGGTAGAGCGCCCACCGGTCACTGAAGAGTGGTTTGCGGTGCACGACCGTTTGAATCGCGCTCAGTCAAAAATCTAATATAAAAAAACAAAAAGCCGGGAGACATTTGCTCCCGGCTTTTCGTTTTCGTGACTTAAACTAGCATTCGTTTTCAGCGTAGATTTCCACTCGGTTACGCCCACTGCGTTTTGCTTGCAATAACGCGTGATCCGCTTGCTTCACCACTTGTTCGTAATTGTCTGAGCCTTGATTCGTCGATACACCGATACTCACAGTCAGTACTAAGTCCTCGGCAACGTGTGAAAAATCACTTTGCTCGATGCGTTGCCTCAAAGCATCAAAGTAGTCATAGACATATTTGCCGTTGTACATGATGGTAAATTCTTCACCGCCCCAACGAGCCACTTTGGACCTATCCCCAACGTACTCGGCTAAAGTCTCAGCTATTGCGACCACCGCCTTGTCACCAATAATATGCGAGTACCTATCATTGATTTTTTTGAAGTAATCGATATCCAAAATCGCAACATAGAACTCTTCTCTATTACTTCGAGCACGGTTAAACGTCTCATTGAGATGGATATCGAAAGCGCGCCGGTTGGGTAATCGGCTCAACGCGTCTTCTTTCGAAAGTCGCTCATAATCTTTAGCTTGTTTTCTCAGCTCTTTGGTTTGAGCTTCCACCAGCGCTTTTAGTTTATGTTCGTTCTTTTCAAGCTTGTGGATTCTAAAGCGCACCAGCAAAGCAATCGCAAATATGATAACGACGAATGTCGCCAGTCTAACATCGAGCCGCTGCCAAAAATGCGGCGCCACCGTAAAGCGGTATAAGGGTTTGTTGTCTTGCCATTCGCTGTATGGGTAGCGAGCGCTTAGCATCAATTGGTAGTCACCCGGAGGTAGGTTGGTGTATTCCGCTATCGTCGCGTTGCCCCGGTACACCCAGTCGCTATCAAATCCTTGCAGTTTGGTTCGATATTGCAGGCGATCGGGCATCACAAAACCCAAGCCGACATAATCAAACACTACACGATGCGTTCCTGCGGGCGCCTGCCCTAATTCATCTCGGTTAACATTTTGCGAATCAAACGATACCGATTCCAGCACCACCGGAAAGCGGTACTGGCTAGCGCTAGTCAAACGCTCTGAGTTAATCGCTGCGACACCATTAGCGGTAGCAAAATACAGCGTCCCATCTTGAGTTTTTACTGCCGCCGGATTTGAGCCGCCGTTGGCTTGGCTACTCGCCATTCCATCGTTTTGATCATAGTGTTCAAATTCAATTGGCGTCGTGTCGCCGTCTGCTATCTGATGGGCGGCTTGGTAGCTTATTCGCCAAATTCCTCGGTTACTCGTCAACCAGAAATAGCCTTTATCGTCTTTTACCACTTGGAAAAACTTATCAATTGGTAATCCTTGAGGACGACCAACTAATGCCATTTCACCGTTACTTTGTCGATAGCGAATGATTCCACGGTCTGTCGCGATCCAGACAAAACCCGCTTCGACATAGAAGCCGAATGCGTACTGCGCTTGTTCTAGTTCCGCTAAATTAAGTGAGACAAATTGCTCACCGTCAAAATAGCTAACGCCGGTACCCGTTCCGACCCATATGTTGCCAAACTCGTCTTCGGTAAGAGACATCACGTAACTGCCATTTAACCCGCCTTGCTCGTTGGTGAAATGGTCGATTATGTTGTCTGGGGAAACTCGTACCAACCCAACAGGTGTACCGAACCAAAGATTCCCTTTGCTGTCTTGCAAAATAGCTCTGACTTCATTCACCGGTAAACCATTGCGTTGATCGAACTCTGGCGTTAGTTCACCGTCGTGATAACGCAGCACACCGTGTTGGTATGTGCCGACCAGAATTTGCTTTGATTGCATGGCAGCAAGACTGAGTACCGAAATCGAATCTGAAATCACTTCTGCGCTGTAGCCAGTTTGACTATTCACTACGCTTAGGCCATTGCTACTGCCTACCAGTAGGTGCTGCGCGTCCAAATCCAACACACTGCGAACATAGTTACCAGCTAACCCCTGACGAGTGGTGATCGCGACGACTGGCGCTTCTCGCAAACGTATTACGCCACCATTGGTTCCGATCCAAATCCCGCCTTCCATATCTTGAAACCAAGAGATAATGCGGTTGTTTGGTAGCCCCTTACTGGCGTCAAAAAACTCTAGGCCAACCTGACTGTATCGAGCGACACCATTGTTTACCGTGCCGATCCACACGCAACCTGAGCTATCTTCTTCAATTACGGTTACACTGATATTGCGTAACGCACTATCAATTTCATTTAAACTTTGCCCGTCCCAACGCCAAGCACCATTGTCTGTGCCCAGTAATAAGTCACCGTTGTTCGCTCTCGATAAGTACTGCACGCGCTTAAACTCTGGGGTGGTAATCAATTCAGGCGTCATACCTTGTAAGCGATACAAACCTTGTTCTGTCGCCACCAAGATCTTTCCTGAGCGACCTTGAGTGATCCGAAAAGCAGTCAGATCCTGCAACAACCACTGCTCTTGGTCGTATTCGCCGTCACCAAGATAAGGTCGATAAACTAGCCCTTTGTCCTGAATCGCTAGCCAGAGGTTTTTGTTTTCATCCTGATATATATGATTCACCAAGCTCGGTGCGGCATCTTGCCCAAACCACGTCGCCCCTTGTCTTAAGGTAAAACTGCCACGCGCGCCACCGACCCAAAGGCGATTCCCTTGCTCGGCGGTTAAGGCACGAGAGCCAGAATCAAGCATGTAGGTCGTACGGCTGCGGTCAAATAACTTAAACTCCAATCCATTGTATCGAGCGACCCCTTCCCACGTCGCGAACCACAGGTAACCATCTTCCGTTTGAGCAATTGCATTAACGCTGTTATGTGGCAAACCGTTGTTCGAGTTCCAAGTTTCGATGAAGTAGTCAGAAAGAAGGGTTGGCTGAGCTGATGATTGGGTTGGTATGAAGAACGCAGCGACAAATAACAATCGCCAAGGCAGCGACTGCAACCACAGTTTTATTTTCATTTAAAGTCACTTTCTCCGGCTGAAATGAGAAGAGTAGAAAGCCAATTTCATATTGATTAGGTGAATATAATTTATCTGTGATACAGCAACAACGTTTGACGTATGCAATTCACTATCTAGTAAATATCTACTCACACTAATGTGATTAAAGCCTCATTTATTGTGCAATCCAAAGAATATACCTGTGTAATTATTAACCTTTATGTGATCTTGGTTCATGACTTATCTGCAACGGAGAATCTAAGATTCATCGGTTATTTTTACAGAACGGCTCCCCTCTCCCATTTCTTGTTTGCCAGTTGTGTTAGAGATAATAGTCAATGAGTTAAAGCACATCAGGAAGGCAATATGGAAGTCATCCACCACGGCGGTAAAGACACCGTTACAGGCTCATGCCATGAACTACGAGCAGGTAGACAAACGATTTTGATCGACTGCGGATTGTTTCAAGGTATTGACGATAGACCACTCGAAATCGACTTCACCACTAGCCTGATTGACGCCCTGCTGCTCACGCATACCCATATCGATCATATTGGTCGCTTGCCTTGGCTGATCTCCTCCGGATTTAACCAACCTATCTATTGCAGCGCGGCAACGTCCGAACTCGTACCTTTGATGCTCGAAGACGGTTTGAAAATACAGCAAGGTTTAACTTCACGTGAAGCCGCGCACGTTATTAAAAGCATCACCAAGCTGATTCATGCCAAGAGTTATGGAGAATGGTTTGCCCTGCCCTCAAAGATTTCTGAGCAACCACAATCTGACACGCTTTACGCGCGGTTCCAGCCAGCCGGGCATATCTTAGGGTCCGCTTACGTTGAGATTCGCTTGCCGAACCAAGAGATCGTTGTGTTTTCTGGCGACTTAGGTCCGAGTAACACTCCACTACTACCCGATCCTGTCTCTCCTCAGCGGGCGGATTATTTGTACATTGAGTCCACCTACGGGGATGCGGAACACGAAGACATTGCCGCACGAGCAGAACGACTAAAAGCCATCATTGACCGTTCATTAGCAGACGGAGGCACGATCTTGATTCCCGCGTTCAGTGTCGGCAGAACACAAGAGCTGCTATTTGATATTGAACAGCTGGTGTTCACTCACCAACTCGACGCCAATTTGCCGATCATACTCGACTCACCAATGGCGCAAAAAGTGACCGAGTCATACCGGCACTTCAAACAACTGTGGGGACAAGAAGCCAAGCAGCGCTTGAGTATGAAGCGCCATCCTTTGGCCTTTGAGCAGTGTGTCACAGTTGACGACCATCGCAGCCACTTAAAGTTGGTCAATCGTTTGAAATCAACTGGGGAAGCGGCGATCGTGGTGGCCGCTTCGGGGATGTGCCAGGGTGGACGGATTATGGATTACCTCAAGGCATTGCTGCCAGACGAGCGAACCGATTTGTTGATTGCTGGTTATCAAGCTGAGGGGACGTTAGGTAAAGAGCTCCAATCAGGAGCCATGTTGGTCGAAATCGACAATGAAGAAGCGGAAGTTAACGCCCGAATCCATACGATGTCTGGCTACTCTGCACATGCAGATAAACACGACTTACTGCGCTTTATTCAAGGCATCGCAGATAAGCCTAAAGCCATCCATTTGATCCACGGAGAGCCTGAAACCCAGCAACGTTTTGCCGCAGAGCTCGGTCAGCTTGGCTATCACGTAGAAGAGTAAATTGTGAAGAAACGATCCTGCCGATATTCAATATGAATATCGGCAGAAACACGGAGTTAGATTACCACTTCGCTTCGTTCATATGCACTTGTGCGCCAAGCTCTAAGCTAAAATCGGAATCGAGTTCGGGATAGTAGTCACTCATCGCATCGATGAGTGCCGCGCTGTTTTTACTGCTGCTTTTTGCCGAAACAAAACGCTCAATCCAAGTGTGTGTGAAGCTGATATTGCTCGCATCCAACTTGCCTGAAGCTGTCATATGTCCTGGCACAACAAATTTAGGTTTAAGCGCCTGCATCTCTTCCAGTTGCGCCAACCAAGCATTCACTTCCGCATCACTTTGAGTGTCCGCCATCCAAACATGCATCCCTTCAACAATGCCAACGTTACCTAAAATTGCTTTTTCACTCGGTACCCATAAGTACGGTCGATGTGCCAGCACACCTTGTGTGCCACGAATTTCGATTTTCGCGTCATCCACCATCAAACTATTTGCTTTTAGTACCTCAGGCAGTTTTGGGTTTTGCGGCGCGTTTAGACCCATTTTCGGTCCCCAAAAACTGATTTTATTTTCTAGTTTTTTGGCGATCGCTTCACGTACTGCAGCGGTGGTTACCACGTGTGCTTCAGGGAAAATCTCCAGCAATTGTGACACGCCAAAGTAGTAGTCTGGATCCGCTTGACTAATAAAAATCGTTTTTAGAGGTTTACCGGCATCAAGCACTTTTGCCGCAATGCGCAGCGCGTCAGCGCGAGTAAAGCCCGTATCGATCAACAGACTTTCTGTCTCACCGACCACCAGCGTCGAGGTAACGTTAAAGCTGTGTTCATCCGCGTTATAGACGTCAAAGGTTAAATCCGTTTTCGCCATCGCCGCAGTAGAGGTCGCCATTAGTAAAGCAAGTGTCGTTAGCGCTTTCATTTCTTAATTCCTAATCATGTTGTGTTCTTTAAGCACATACTAGTATCTGGATTTATTTCGAAAAAGAGCCTATTGTTTTCATCATTATTTCATAATTCGAACATATCTATGGACAGACTCACTGCGGTCAAGGTGCTGCTCGATGTGGCACAGACCGAGAGCTTCACTGCGACATCAGAGCGCTTAGACATATCTCGGCCTATGGTGACCCGAAACGTCGAAGCGGTTGAAAACTGGCTTGGCGCGCGGCTGTTACAGCGCACAACACGTAAGGTGTCGTTGACCAACGTCGGCGAGCAAATGTTGCCGGAGTTACAACGTTGGGTGGAACAAGCCCTGCAGATTGAAGAGAACCTGATGCCAAAACAAAGTCTGCAAGGTTTCGTTCGTATTTCGGTCAGTATGTCGTTTGGCTTTTCGATGTTGATGCCGGCGTTGCAACAATTCCGCCAGCAATATCCAGGCGTCAAGATCGATATCGACGCGCAAGACCGAGCTGTCGACATGGTCAGCGAACGCATTGATTTGGCGATTCGTACTACCAATGATCCAAACCCTGCGTTGGTCGGCCGCTGCTTTGCGATTTGTCATTCAAAGCTGGTGGCGTCGCCTGAGTACCTAGCGTCAAACCCAGAGATCAGCCACCCAACAGATTTAACCAGTCACAGCTGTTTGGGCTACAAAAACTTTGGTCGCCATATCTGGCAACTAACCCAAGGTGAACAAAAGCACGACGTGGAAGTGTCGTGTGATGTCAGCGCCAACGAAGCAACGGTACTACTGCACGGCGCGATTGCCGGGCTGGGCGTTTCTATGCAACCGGAATATTTGGCTGATGAAAAAATTGCACGCGGTGAACTCAACTGGGTATTGCCCGATTGGCAACTTACCAGCTTAAAAATGTATCTGCTCTATCCATCGCGAAAACACTTAGCTCATCCAGTCCGAGCACTGATCGACTTTCTCGTCCAATATTTTAAGGTGGATTAAGAATCTGTTTTGTTTGTGTTAGGCTAATTTTAATGCTGTAAAAAATGGAACACGGTTATGGATAACAACACACCTAAACTCTCACTTAGAACAATCGAAGCCAGTGATTATCCCGAGCTTGCTGAGCTCATGGACTTGGTGTTTCACGATGTAGGTGGCTCTTGGCCACGAATGACCATTATGGATTTGATCCACCAGTTTCCCGATGGACAAATCTGCATTGAAGATAATGGTAAAATTGTTGGCGCAGCGCTGACGATCAAAGTTGATTACAACCGCTTCTCTCTACCCCATGTCTACACCGACATCATTACCGAAAACAACGTCATTCAAAACCAAGTGACCGGTGATGCGATGTACGGACTGGATGTTTTCGTTCACCCAGATTACCGCGGTTTGCGCTTGGGTCGACGCCTGTACGATGCGCGTAAAGAGCTGTGTCGTAGCAAAAACTTCAAAGCGATTCTCGCTGGCGGACGTATTCCTAATTACCATAAACACGCCGACAAACTCAGCGTGACCGAATACATTGAGAAAGTAAAACGCCGCGAGTTACACGATCCGATTTTGTCTTTCCAGCTTGCTAACGACTTTGACGTCAAGCGCTTGATGCGCGGTTACCTGCCAGAAGACGACTCATCACAAGGCTACGCGACGCTGCTGGAGTGGGATAACTTCTTCTATGAAGAAGACATCACCTCAGTTCACGATATCGAAAAAACATTGGTGCGCATCGGTGTTGTCCAGTGGCAAATGCGTGCGATGCACAACCTGGATGATTTAATGGACCAAGCCGAGTTCTTTGTTTCATCACTCTCCAACTACAAAGCCGACTTTGCCCTGTTTCCGGAGTTCTTCAACGCGCCACTGATGGGAATGAAAAACGGCCAAAACTCGGTAGAAGCGATCCGCTTTTTGGCCGAATTTAGCGAAGACATCAAAAATCGCTTCTCGCAGATGGCGGTGACCTACAACATCAATATCATCGCGGGCAGCGTGCCGGTGTTTGAAGACGGGAAGTTATATAACGTCTCTTACCTGTTGCAGCGTGATGGCAGTATTGATGCGCAGTACAAAATCCACATCACACCTCACGAACGAAGAGATTGGGTGATCGACGGCGGTGACAATGTCAAAGTCTTCGACACCGATGCAGGTCGTGTCGGTATCCTAATTTGTTACGATAGCGAGTTCCCCGAACTTGGGCGTATGATGGCGGAGCAAGATGTGCAAATCATCTTTGTACCGTTTTGGACCGATACCAAAAACGGCTATCAACGGGTTCGAATCTGCTCTCAAGCACGCGCAATTGAAAACGAATGTTATGTCGCGATTGGAGGAAGCGTCGGCAACTTGCCACGCGTAGACAACGTCGATATTCAATACGCGCAATCGGCGGTATTTTCTCCGTCAGATATCTATTTCCCACACGATTCAACGCTCACGGAAGCCAGCGCCAATACTGAGATGATCATCTTTGCCGATGTCGACCTGACCAAACTAAAACAGCTCAATACTGAAGGGTCGGTCACCAACCTAAAACATCGTCGAAAAGATATTTACGGAGAGTTCATCCGCTCAGATAGCTCGGAGTGAACGAGAAAATAAAAGCACATCGCCAGCCTTTGAGGCTGGCGATGTTATTAGTGCTATAGACTAGATTTAAGCGCTCAACGCTTGCTCTAGGTCAGCAATAATATCGTCAATGTGCTCGATGCCCACCGACAAACGAATCATCTCTGGCGATACACCCGCTTGATGCTGTTCAGCTTCGCTTAGCTGACGGTGAGTGGTTGATGCAGGGTGACAAGCCAATGACTTCGCATCCCCAATGTTCACAAGACGTTTAAAGATCTGCAGCGCATCGTAGAAACGTACGCCAGCGTCATAACCGCCTTTCAAACCAAACGACAAGATCGCAGAAGGCTTACCCTTCATATATTTTTCTGCCAACGGATAGTGCTCTGAAGATGGCAAACCAGCGTAGCTTACCCAGCTGACGTTATCGTGTCCGCTGAGGTATTCCGCCACTTTCTGTGCGTTCTCAGTGTGTCTTTCCATACGCAGCGATAACGTCTCCAACCCTTGCATCAGCATAAACGCGTTCATTGGAGAGAGCGCTGCGCCAGTGTTTCGTAGTGGCACGGTACGCGCGCGACCAATAAATGCCGCTTCACCAAACGCTTCGGTGTACACCACCCCGTGATAAGACGGTTCAGGTTGGTTGAAAACAGGGAAACGGTCTTTGTGTTGTGCCCACGGGAACTTACCCGAATCGACGATCACTCCGCCCAGTGTTGTACCATGACCGCCAACGTATTTGGTCAATGAATGCACCACGATATCGGCACCAAACTCAATCGGCTTGCATAATACTGGCGTCGCAACCGTATTATCTACGATCACAGGCACACCTTGCGCATGCGCTAGTTCAGCCACGCGTTCTAAGTCGATGATGTTGCCTGCCGGGTTACCGATACTTTCACAGTAAACCGCTTTAGTGTTTTCATCGATAAGCTCAGCCAAACTCTCTGGTTTATCGTCTTTGGCAAATTTCACCTCGATGCCTTGATTCGGCAACATATGCGCAAACAAAGTGTAAGTGCCACCATAGAGTTGCGGAGTCGAGACGATGTTGTCCCCCGCCTGCGCCAAAGTCAGGATTGCGTAGTTGATCGCCGCGCTACCTGCACTCACCACCAAACCAGCGATACCGCCTTCTAACGCTGCCATACGCTTTTCCAGCACGTCGTTGGTCGGATTCATAATGCGGGTGTAGATATTGCCCGGGACTTCGAGGTTAAACAGGTCAGCGCCGTGTTGGGCATTGTCAAACTCGTAAGCCACGGTTTGATAGATCGGTGTTGCTACGGCTTTGGTTGTTGGGTCGGTTTCGTAACCAAAGTGGATTGATAAAGTCTCGTCTTTCATTCGCTTTCCTTGCTTATTATATGCGGGTCATTGAACTGTTACGCCTATCCAGGCTCGCTATGAGCTTGCGAGATGCGCGCACGAATCTCTCGACACTATCACAACCAAATTCCATTTAATTGGACATACAGCACTAAAATCAGTCGATTTATTCACCAAGTGTATCAAAGCGCCGCTCCACCTGATGGCACGTCGCACAGTTTGCCGTTCCACAAGTCGCATCTACTTTGGCGCTTGTTTATACTGCCACCTCGACTTGCCAACCTGATTTAGCTAACTATGAGTGCGCCTGTTTATTCTTCGTCTATTTATGACTTCTCTCAATTAAACCCAACGGGAGAAGAGTCAGCTCTCGCTGCGTTTATCAATGAGTTTTCGACAAATGAGCAAGCAAAATGGCGCAAGACAGTCGCATTGTTGCAGGAGCAATTGCAGCAGCTTCCGCATCTATCGGGCAGCTTGTTGTTGAACCTTGAAACGCCAAGTCTAAATACGCGCTGTGATGCGGTGATTCTTTATCGTGGGCTGGTGTTTGTCGTTTGTCTCGATGTAGATGCGAGCGATTACTCTGTTGAGCCGATCGAACAGACGCACGACAAAGCACTCGGTTTTAAACAGCATCATCCAACCTGCGCGGATAAGTTTATTGTTCCGGTTTTGCTTGCTACTGCCGCGCAACCACAAGGCTCGGCGATTCATGTCTCTGAAGACCTCGTTGCCGATACCATGTGCGACACGGGAGCGCATTTAGCGCTGTTAATCGAGCATTTTGCCAACCAATATAAAGCCGATGAAATTACGCTGAAGGATTGGGGACAAGTCAGCTAACACAGACAAACCTCTCTGAAAAAACAACAAAACCAATTGCAATCAATTAGTTAAACAGAATTAAAATTAACCACATAAAGCTACCCATCTGGATAGACCATTTAAACCGTGAGCTTAATGTATACTTCGGCGCAGTTTTAGCTACGTGATTGAAAATATGTTCCTGACACCGTACTTTTCGCAAGACAACGACCAGTTCCAATTTACCCGCCAACAAGCAAGCCATTTTGCTAAAAAAGTAGCGGGTGACTTTAACCCTATCCACGATGAAGACAGCAAACGCTTTTGTGTGCCTGGTGACCTACTGTTTGCCGTATTGCTAAGCAAAGAAGGCATTAGCAAGAAAATGCGTTTTGATTTCTCGGGCATGGTTAACGACGGGATTGCGTTGTCAGTTGAGAACAAATGCGACAAAGAAAGTGCGCTGGTTGATGCGAATAACAAAGAGTATTTGCACATGTCTCGCGAAGGTGAAGTGAGCCACGATGCGGCGTTCATCGAGCACGTTGTGACTAACTACGTCAAGTTTTCTGGCATGAACTTTCCACACATCATGGTTCCCCTAATGGAAGAACAGCAGATGATGATCAACTGCCAACGTCCGTTAGTGATTTACGAAAGCATGGAAGTGGAGTTTACTCGCTTTGACCTCACACACCCTGAAGTAGAATTTACTGGTGCAAGCTTTGACGTTGAAGGTAAACGCGGTGTAGTCACAATGAACTTCGCGTTTAAAGAACAGGGCGAAGTGATTGGTAAAGGCGTTAAGCGTATGGTCGCAAGTGGACTAAAACCTTATGACCAAAGCGCGGTAGACGATCTGGTTGAGCGTTTCCACGCGCGCAAAGACGCTTTTATGCAGCAGTTTAAAAACGTGGCCTAACGCAGAATAGACAAAAAAACAGCCCGCAAATGCGGGCTGTTTTTTTATCCTTCGCGTTGGATTAACCGGCTTTTAGTACACTCTGTTCTCTTAGCCAGTGTTTGAATAGTCGGGTATGTGGGTTGTCCACATGAGTAATAATAAAATATCCGGCATTCGCTTTGATTGGATTTAGCGGCGCGACCAAACGATTTTGCTCCACTTCATTACCAAGCAGTGCCATCCGCGCAAGCGCGATCCCTACCCCAGCCTCAGCGGCAGACATTGCCATATCGGTTCGGTTAAAGAAGTGTCCCTGATTGGTATTAAAGTCAAGCTCATGCTGTGACGCCCAGTAAAGCCACTCGTAATCTTTAGGTGCTCCGTGCCACGGCATCGCATCATGTAGCAATGTCGTCTTCTGCCACGTTGCATGATTCTCTGCCAAGTCAGGAAATTGAGCGTAGTAGCTCGGACTCATCACGGGCAGTAAAGACTCTTCCATCAACAACTCAGCCTCAGCAAACTTGTAGGGAATGGGGCCATAATCTATCGCGATATCGAAGTCACGGTTCTCGCTGTCTACTAGCGCACCTTCGGCAAAAGTATGGATCTGAATATCCGGATATTGCTTTTGAAAATTCTCCAGCCTCGGCACCAACCACTTAAAAGCCAGTGATGGCGTCAGCTTCAAACGAATTTCTTTGCTGTCCGATACACGGGTAAGCTGATAGACATTTTCTTCGATAGCAACCAGATGGTGGTGGACCGAATCCACCAGCTTCTGGCCTCGCTCGGTTAAACGAATCCCGCGCGCGTGTCGTTCAAATACAGTAAAACCTAACCTGTCTTCAATTGCTTGCAACTGTTGACTCACTGCGCCGGTGGTCAGATTGAGTTCTCTCGCCGCACTGGTAAGGCTGTGGTGACGCGAAACAATACAAATAAGGTTAATGCCATGGAGTAATGCAGATTTCATATAGCTTTTAATTTTTCTAAACAGTGATATTAATTTATATCTATTGTTAACCAGATGTAAATCAATCATGCTTGGCAAAATTTCAAAAGTGTGGAGCTTATTGTGAAAGTTGTCGTATTAGGAAGCGGTGTTGTTGGATTAACCAGTGCTTGGTACTTGCGCCAAGCTGGATGTGAAGTAACTGTGATTGATCGCCAGTCACGTGCAGCGGAAGAAACAAGTTTCGCAAACGCTGGTCAGATCTCGTACGGCTACTCTTCGCCGTGGGCAGCGCCAGGCATTCCAACCAAAGCGTTGAAGTGGCTATTGGAAGAGCACGCTCCACTAAAAATTAAACCATCTCTAAGCCCTGAGCTAATGAGCTGGGCGACAAAGATGCTGTTCAACTGTCAACTAGACAAGTACCGCATTAACAAAGCTCGTATGTTAACCATTGCTAACCGCAGCCGAGAGTGTTTAGCTGAGTTAAACCAAAAGCATAATCTTCAATACCAAGGTCGTAAACAAGGTACGTTGCAGATCTTCCGTGATGAAAAGCAGTTGAAAGCGGTAGAGAAAGACATGGCGCTGCTTGAAGAAAGCGGCACACGTTTCCGTCTACTGGATGCGAAAGAGTGTCTAACTCAAGAGCCGGGTCTTGCTAATATTCAGGGTAACCTTGTTGGTGGCCTGCACTTACCTGATGATGAAACAGGTGACTGTTACTTGTTCTGTCAGCACCTTCAAGCATTAGCAGAAGAAGCGGGCGTTGAGTTCTTGTTTGATACGTCAGTGAAGAACCTTAAGCAGCAAAACGGTCGCATCATCGGGGCAGAAACGGATAAAGGTTTGATCGAAGGCGATACGTTTGTGGTTGCAATGGGCAGCTATTCGAAGCATCTGATGGATTCATTGGGTATCGATATCCCTGTTTATCCAGTAAAAGGTTACTCACTAACCTTACCGGTTATCAACGAAGCGTTTGCGCCTCAGTCAACTATCATGGATGAGACTTACAAGGTTGCCGTGACTCGCTTTGACCAGCGTATCCGAGTAGCAGGTACAGCAGAATTAGCGGGCTTTGACGCCGCGTTACCAGATAAGCGTCTGGCAACACTTAACCATGTCGTCAGTAACCTGTTCCCTGGCGGTGTAGATCTGTCTCAAGCGGATTACTGGACAGGCTTCCGTCCTATGACACCAGACGGTACACCAATTATCGGTGCGACACCAATCAGCAACCTGTTCACCAACACGGGTCACGGTACACTAGGTTGGACAATGGCGTGTGGTTCTGCGGAGATTTTGACCGACGTAGTGACACAACAAAACAAACAATACGAAGAACTAAACGCGTTTAGATACCAAAAATAGTAGTAATCGCTAAAGCAAATCGTATAAATAGCATACAAAAGTTTAAATAATAGATAGCGCTGTACATATAATGCGCTATCTATTCACTCAAATTAACTAGATATCCAAGCATTTCCCCTCTGCATCCCACAAATAACTCCGTGTTTTTACATTTCTCTAGCATTCTGTGTCTCAGTTCACGCAAATCAATTAAAAAGCATAAATTCATTAACAGGCGCGTTACAAAAAGGTTAATATTCTGCTCATAAAACAATCATTACAAACACAACAGGGAAAATACTTATGCAGTCTTTAGTTGATTTTCTGAATGGAATCATATGGAGCCCGGTACTGATTTATCTGTGCCTAGGCGCCGGTTTGTTCTACTCAATCATGACTCGTTTCGTTCAAGTTCGTCATTTCACTGAGATGTGGCGTCTACTTCTTTCAGGCAAAAGCTCATCGAAAGGTATCTCATCGTTCCAGGCTCTAGCGGTTTCGCTTTCTGGTCGTGTGGGTACTGGTAACATCGCAGGTGTTGCAGCGGCTATCGGTTTCGGTGGTCCAGGTGCAGTATTCTGGATGTGGGTAGTGGCGTTCTTCGGGGCTGCAACTGCATACGCAGAATCGACACTGGCGCAGATCTACAAAGAAGAAGACAACGGCGAATTCCGTGGTGGTCCAGCTTACTACATTGAAAAAGCGATGGGTCAAACTTGGTACGCTTGGGTTTTCGCTATCGCGACTATCTTTGCTTGTGGTTTCCTACTACCTGGCGTTCAGTCAAACAGTATCGGTAACGCAGTAGAAGCAGCATTTGGCTCTGGCGCGATGATTGAAACAGCACTGGGTACGTTCAGTTTCGCTAAAATCTTTACTGGCACTGTTATCTCCGTCATTCTAGCGTTCATCATCTTTGGTGGTGTTAAGCGTATCGCGAGCTTCACACAGATCGTGGTACCTTTCATGGCGCTGGCTTACATCATCACTGCATTCGTTATCATCCTACTAAACATCAGTGAAGTACCACGCGTCTTCTCAATGATCGTTGGTGATGCATTCACACCAATGGCGGGCTTCGGTGCTGCTATCGGTTGGGGTGTTAAACGTGGTGTTTACTCAAACGAAGCTGGTCAAGGTACTGGTCCTCACGCGGCAGCAGCAGCAAGCGTTGATCATCCAGCACAACAAGGCCTAGTTCAGTCTTTCTCTATCTACATCGATACGCTATTAGTTTGTTCTGCGACAGCGTTCATGATCATCATCACTGGTGCGTACAACGTACACGGTGCTGAAGGTTTCCTAGTTCAGAACGTAGCAGCGGACATCGCAGCAAACGGCCCTGTGTTTACACAGATGGCTATCGAGAGTGCAATGCCAGGTATCGGTAAGCCGTTTATCGCTATCGCACTGTTCTTCTTCGCTTTCACAACCATTCTGGCTTACTACTACATCGCGGAAACAAACGTGGCTTACATCCGTCGTTTCGTGAAAGTAAACGGTCTGATGTTCCTACTGAAAATCGCACTTATCGCAGTCGTATTCTACGGCACAGTGAAGACGGCAAACCTAGCGTGGGCTATGGGTGATGTGGGCGTTGGTCTGATGGCTTGGTTGAACATCATTGGTATTCTGATCATCTTCTTCATGTCTAAACCAGCACTGAAAGCGCTGAAAGACTACGAAGAGCAGCAAAAACAAGGTGTGGAAGAGTACACGTTCAACCCTGTTAAACTTGGCATCAAAGGCGCTGACTACTGGGAAGACAAATACCGTCGTAAGACAGGTAAGCAGCCAGAAGCAGAGGCCGAGTCAAAACCTGTAGAGCAACCGTCACTCTAAGCTGATTTGACCTACAACGTCAGTTACTAGGCAACAAATATAAGAAAAGCAGTGACCCACTCTAATTAAAACTATGGGTATCAAAAAGGGTTAGCCAACTGGCTAACCCTTTTTTTAATGCTCAATTATTTAGTCGGATAAACCTGATTCCAGTCTTTTGCCATATCGACCACTAGCCAACCTTTTTGAGTCGCCTCATCTAAGCCTTTATCCAATTGCCCTATGCCAGGCCCGCGGTCATATTTCCATTCGCGCTGAGCATCCGTATGGTGAACATACAAGGCTAAACGTGCACCGTCTCCGGATGCTGTCCACTGCAACATCTGTAAATCACCATCAGAGTTGCCAAACGAGGCAATTGGACGTTTACCTATGAGTTGATAGATCTGCTGCGGCTTCGCGGCTTTGTCATCTACCACTTCGATGCCTGCGGTTCGCTTAACCTGATATTTTCCATCCTCGTTAACAAATTCTGTTGAGAAACGAGTTCCTATGATGCGCTCTGACGGAATACCGTATACATCCGACGCCCAGGCGCGCATAAAGCTATTACCGCCGCCAGAGACGATAAAGTTCTTAAATTGGTTTTCGTCTAAGTAATCCAGTAGCTCCAACATCGGCTGAAAAACCATATCCGTGTATGGCATTCCTGTCACCGGGTGTTTTGATGTTGCGATCCACGCTTTGACGGTCTCGGTAAACTCATCGCTACTCATACCAGTATGGGTTTCTTTAATAATGGTTAACACATCGTCCGCGGTTAGCTTATCAAACTGTCCATTGAGCACTAGAGCGTACGGTTTTTTGTTACTCCACTCAGGGTGTTGCTTCGCTTGCGCCTTTACTTGATCTAGCGCAAACAAAGCCTGAAAGAACATAGGCTTCTCTGACCATAGCGTTCCATCATTATCAAACGTGGCGATGCGATCAGCCGGAGCGACATAGTTTGGTGAACTACTGTCGGTGACATCGTTCACAAAGCGGATGATCTGTTGTTTAACTTGACCATCATTCCACGATGGTAACGGGTCGCTTGTTTGTGCCAACACTGGTAAAGACAGGCTGGCGACAACTAGGGCGAATGCTGTCATGATATTTTTTTTCATCGATGAGTCACTCTTAAACTAAGGGAGAAGTCATATTGGATGATCGCGAAGCAAAAAAATCACAATCAATCACAACAAGCACAAAATAAGTCGTTTCCTACGGAATCCATTCACTTATAGAAAAGGCGAACGCAAGGTTCGCCTTTTCTATAATTCAATTTGTGTTTCAGTTGCTGGTTTGTACATTAAGCTTTTCATCATCAGTCGGACGTTTAGCCCAATAGCCCGCCAGTAATGAGCCGGATAGGTTATGCCAAACAGAGAAAATCGTCCCAGCCACTGCTGATGCGGGCGTGAAAAACTTCATCGCCAATGCAGTCGCTAATCCTGAATTTTGCAAACCGACCTCAAGCGCCACTGTGCGGCTGATGGTGTGATTAAAACCAAGCCAACGGCTGATCCAGTATCCTGACGCCAAACCGATACCGTTATGCAGCACCACAGCGAGGGCGACGATTGGACCAATACTCGCTAACTGCTTCGCATTCAGCGCAACAACGATAGCGATGATCAACACGATAGCCAACATAGAGACCAGTGGCAAAATAGGCTCTAGCTTTTCGGTTACTCGGTGCATAAAGACATTCAACAGCAAACCAACACCAACCGGCAGCAAAACAATCTTGATTAAGCTCATCAGCATTCCCATCACTGGTACATCAATATGTTGCCCTGCAAGAAGCTGGACTAGAAACGGTGTTAACACCACACCGCAAAGCGTAGATATCGACGTCATAGTAATCGACAACGCGACATCACCTTTCGCCAAGTAACAGATGACGTTGGACGCGGTACCACCCGCAACACTGCCAACCAACACCATACCAACGGTAAGCACTGGGTCGAACGCTAATAGCATACTAATCAGTAATGCGGCACTCGGCATGACGCTAAACTGCAGTACCAGTCCGATACCCACTGCTTTTTTATTGCTGAGCACATTGAGAAAATCTTTCGGTCTTAGCGTTAAACCCATTGCCAGCATAATGATCGTCAATAAAGGGACGATCTGGCTTTTCAGGTCAACAAACGTTGCGGGAGAGAAGTAAGCGAAGGCTGAGAATAACGCCGCCCATAAAGGAAAGAGTTGAGTAATTGTCCTTAACATAGTGATACATTCCGTTTTTGTATTTCAGTTATATTTCTTGCTCCAAGCTCTAACCTACCCCACTCAACGTAATATATACAATCGTATTTATATCAAAATATTCATGTTCTCAATGAAGCTACGCTATTGTGCGTGTACAACATTGGCTTCAACTCACCAAACGATAGATACAAAAAAGGCCGGCACTTGGCCGACCTCTTAACAAGGTGGTTGAATTAAGCTACGACTGCAGTTTCAACTTGGCGAGTCACTTTCGCAGTACCAACTGGCAATACAGTACGACCGTATTCATTGTTTAGTACCTGTGCCATTGCGAAGTAAATTGCGCTCGCACCACAGAAGATACCCTCGATACCCGCGATAGTGCCGATAAACTCACTGCCTGTGAAGTCACGAGCAGCCAGCAGGAAGAACAATACCGTTAGCGAACCAAACACGATTTGTTTTGCGGTTGGGTAGCATAGAGAGCCGATGAACATGAAGCCGGTGAAAATACCCCAAAGCGCTAAGTACCAGCCCATGAAGTTTGCTGGGCTAGCAGGAAGGCCCATGTTAGGCATTACGATAACACCCACTAGGGTCAGCCAAAACAGGCCGTAAGAAGTAAACGCAGTTGTACCGAATGTGTCACCACGTTTGAAGCACATCATACCGACAAGAACTTGGCCAAGACCACCGTAGAAAATTCCCATTGCTAGAATCATTGAATCAATTGGGAAAAAGCCTGCATTGTGGATGTTTAGCAGGATTGTGGTCATCCCGAAGCCCATTAGGCCTAATGGAGCTGGGTTTGCCAATTTCGTTGACATTTTGCGCACCTTTAAAAAAAGTTAATAAAAATTACGCGCGAAGTTTAATGAAGCAACACCTAAACACAAATGCGTTTTTTCACAAACTAAGTTTGCACTTTTACTCTCAAACCCTTAGCACTGTGGTGAAGCTTTGTTCAACGTTTAAATTTTGGAAAAATACACGTCACTGTCACGAGTAGGATGTAAGCCGAATGCCAATGATTTACTAAAACCATCTGTGCAACTTACGCATAATCGCTAAGCGACTGAATAACGTATAAAAGCGGCAACAAAGCGTGAGATAGATTACATAACTTCTTTTATTCATCGTTAACTCATCACGATTTCAAGACCAATTCACTAAATAGTCAGCAACATACGCACTTCTGTGCTTAAATTTCTATACTGATGAACAAAATGGGTAATAGTCGATTGAAATTATTGAATTTTGGACAAGTAAGATGGCACTTCAACAAGGCTTATGAGGCCATTTTGCGCTATCTAATTCAAACTCACTCGATAAGAAAGCTGCTGTGTAGCTTCATGGTTAGCGTGCTTTGCTATGCCCCTACTTACTCTCATGCCGATGAGCACAATGTGCTAATCCTCAATTCCTACCACAGCAGTTTTCCTTGGACAGATAACCTGGTTAACACCATTAAAAATGAACTTGCAAAATCAGGCTATCACTCCATTGATATCGAGTTTATGGACACCAAAGAGTATGGTTTTGGTGAAGAATATATTCAGCGCTTAAGAAGTGACTATGGCTACAAGTTTAAAGGCAAAGAGCTCAGTTTGGTCATTACTACCGATGATAATGCACTTAACTTTGTTCGCAGGTTTCACGATGAAATTTTCAAAAACAGTCCGGTTGTTTTTGTCGGTATAAATAATATTGCATTAGCCGAGGTATTGGACCGCAATTTGTTTACCGGTGTTTTTGAAGTTGAACCCTTTGTCGAAAATATCGACTTGATATTGGAAACCAACCCTAAAGTAAAAAAAATCCTGCTTATTTTTGACAAGACGCCAACCGGTGAAGCTCGTTGGGATACGATATCAACAACCTTCGAGCAATACCCTAATATCACCTTTGAACGTATATACGGTAATGAGACGCTGGGTGATTTAGAAAACTATGTAAACAATCTGTCTGATGACACCGGAATTATCTTCGGCTCTTACTACAGCGATGCGTCCAACCGCTATGTGTCACTTGCAGAAGGGGCTAACCGAATCAGTACCGCATCAAGCCAACCTGTCTATGCCATGCACGAGCAATTGATCGATTACGGCGTGACGGGAGGCAAAGTGATTAACGCCAAGAAGTCGGGACTGCTAGCGGCAAACCAAGCCATTCAGATACTCAAAGGCACCCCAACCGCCGAGATTAGCATGATCAAAGAAGATATCGGCAGCTATATTTTTCGCTATGACCGACTGGTCAAATACAACATTTCACCGTCAACACTGCCCTCTTCTTCTCATATTATTGGTCAACCTTTTAATCCATGGGAAGAGTATTGGCTACAAATATCAATTACTAGCATATTATTGACTGTACTACTGATTACTAATGTCGCCTTATTTAAAAACATCAGGAAAAGAGAAAGTATTCAGAAGCAGCTTGAGAAAACCAATTTACTGTTAGACAGAGAAGCCAATATTGACACTCTCACGGGGATGAGAAATCGATTCAATTTAGAAGCTTGGTTGAAGTCGATAAAATACGAATCAAGTGACTATATTTTGGTTTATATCGATATCGACCAGTTTAAGTTGATTAATGATTACTACGGTCATAAAACGGGCGATAGCATCGTCAGCCAAGTAGCAGAGAGATTGGAACAAAAACTCCCTCATGCCAAAAACGTCTATCGGATTGGTGGTGACGAATTTTGCATTGTCTTTTCAGCCGATGAACAAGACTCAGATGAGGTTTCTTCGTCGATCATCAACTGCTTTAGCCGACCTTATTATGTGGAAGACGAGGCCAGCGTAAAAGTCACTGTCAGTGGCGGGATGGTTCACACAGCTCAGCTCAGTGACTCATCCGATTCTCTCAAATACACTGACATTGCGCTTTATCAGGCGAAAAACGAGGGCGGAAACAAGATCCTGCCTTATGTTCAAGAATATGACTCGAATGTCGCACAACTCAACAATGCCAGCGCACATGTTCAAAAGTTGATCCGAGAACAACGAGACTTTGGCTTTTATGTCCAACCGATTGTCGAAATGAAAACACGACAAACAGTGGGCTACGAAATGTTGCTCAGACTCACCTATGACGATGGTTCTAGCGTACCTCCGCCCCTTGTTGTACGAGCATGTGAATTGACCGGAGCCATACATACGCTCACCGTTGAAACCTTTAAAGCGGCCTGTCGTTTCCTTGCCATGTCAGATCCAAACACCTTCCTGACCATCAACCTCAGTCATGCTCAGCTTATGGTGATCGACGTGTTAGATGAATTGGAGCTTCAATTTAGAACAAGCGGCCAAGATGTTAATCGACTCATCATTGAAATTACCGAAGACAAATTCCTCGAAGAACCCGCGTTTATCGACACCCTCAACGAGTTTAAAGCGAGAAATATTCGTTTAGCGCTGGATGATTTTGGCAGCGGTTATTCCTCTTTGTCTTGTTTGAAGAGTATCCCTTTGTACATTTCAAAGCTGGATAAACGCTTTGTCACGCACCAAGCCTACTCTAAAGAATCCATGACCCATCTATGTCATTTATGTTCTAGCCTAGGTTTGAGAGTGCTGGCTGAAGGTATCGAAGATCTCAGTGACTATGAACTGTGTCTTCAATCGGGTGTTGAATTAGGTCAGGGATACTATTTCTCTCGCCCAATCCCATTCGAACAAGCCGTAGGGCTCTCTTCATCCCTCGCATCAACAGCACCTTAATTGCTCACACAACAAAAAAGCAAAGCCCGTGGGAGCGGACTTTGCTTAATGGATTTCGTGAGGCTCAATTACACGTTGATTGGCTACTCAAACATTGAGTCTCAACATGAGTTATTGGCAGGATATCTCATCCCAAAACCAGTTCGATTGAGTCGGGCTTTCCCATACCCCAGGTCCATTCTTAGCAACAAAACACTTACCGTTGTAAGTAACTTTATCTCCGTCGGCGACTTGAGTCTCACCCGGCTGCCACTGAATGAATGTACCAGTATCCGGATTTGGCGTTGGGTCAGGCTCTGGTGTCGGTTCTGGATCAGGCGTTGGTTCCGGAGTTGGCTCAGGCGTAGGCTCGCTTGGCGTTCCTGCGATCAACTCCCATGGTCCACCTAAGCTCGGCTCATGTCCTTGAGTCCACCATTTCGCTTGATACGTCGCTCCTTGGTATGTCACTTCTTCTCCACCCGTGTATATCTTGTTGGCATCCCATTCGTTACCCGTGCCGCCGCCCGTATCTGGGTCGACAGGGTCGAGTTGGTCAACAACTCGAACTTCTGGCCAACTCGCGTGCGATTCATACAAGTTAGTCACACACTTCTCGTAATCCCCCGGAACCAGTGCAGAATACGCGGTCTGGAAGCCGACTAGTTCACACTCAAACGAGTAGCCACCCGGACGGTCTGCGTAATATTTCCAGTTTCCATCCCAGTTGGTGTAGAGCACATCGGTTGCGCCATTTAAGTTAAGGCTTCCGTAAGGGGTTTGCTGCCAACAGGTGTTCTTTTCGTCGGACTCGATAGGGATTTGATAGTGTGAAGATAGCCCTTCCCAGTAGCGGATCCGGTTGACTGGTTGACCTTTGTCTTTGTTCTGCTCACCGCACTCGATCCCACCGTTGATGATATTAATCGTGGTACCAAAGCCGTAACCAATACCAGCGTCAATTTCACGTTGTGACGGCACCCAAGTGCGGTCAATAACATGTAGCATCGCTGGTTTCGGAGCTTGTGGAGTTAAGAAGAACCAAATAGCAGAAGCCAGATTCAGCCAAGAGTCGGCCACCAAACCAGGATTGTTCAGTAGTACGGTAGCATCACCGTCAAACATCACTTCAGAGAAGGCGCCATAGTTAAAGTGATAAGAAAGCTGTTTCGCGCCACGGCCAAAATAGCCCTGTCCAGCGGCACATGGCCATTTTTTGTTTTGCCAATCGTTCTGTCCACAACCCGTGGTGTAACCCGCTTGACCTTCTGACCAGCCCATTTCACGCACGTGAACCAAAGCTTGCTGCCACTCTTCCAACGCAAGCGGATTGTCAGACACGTTGTCTTTCGAAATGTGCCCACCAGTTTCCTGCGCAAAGTGCGCAAACGCAGTCACAATAGAACGCTTACAAATCGCGTCGGAGTCACGTCCATCGGTGTACTCGGCACAAAATGCTGGGAACTTGCCGATCGCTCGTAAAAATCGAGTGTACGTGTATTCCGGAGCAGCCATGTGAGTCAGAAAATCCCATTCTGCTTGAGGGAAAACTTTCTCTGCTCGCTTGACATTATCTGGATTGGTTGCGCTGCCGGGCTCTATAGCTTCCACCAAGGTATTTGGCGCGGTACGGAGCGCTTGCGACCATATTTGATACATAGGGTCAGCAGTTTTTTGCTGTTCGGCCGCTTCTATATCTGCCCGTGAAACAACATAACCAGTTGGGTTAAGCGGATCGGGTTGGATGTTCATCGTCGCCCAAGCCGTTGGAGCCGCAGTTAGCATCGCTAAAGCGGTTACATAACTTCTTCTCATCATCTTTTAAGTCCTTGTGTTAAAAGCAATCAAAGGGTAGATAAAGGGGACTGAAGAATCACGACAGGTTCGGTTTGCGAACGTCAACTTGCGAGTGAGTGTAAGTTTGCTACGCACATTGAAACTCACGTGTTACAAAAACTGTTTATCCGCTTCAAAAATGACAACCGTGGAATACAGAAAAAATCCCATATTGCAGTTGCTAAATTCTGGCATAAAAAAACCAGCCCGAAGGCTGGTTTTATCAATCATGTTCGAAGCAGATTATTCCCACTCGATTGTCGCTGGTGGCTTACCAGAAATATCGTAAACAACACGTGAAATGCCGTCAACTTCGTTGATAATTCGGTTAGATACCTTACCTAAGAAGTCGTACGGTAGATGTGCCCAATGCGCTGTCATAAAGTCGATGGTTTCAACGGCACGCAGTGATACAACCCAGTCGTACTTACGGCCATCGCCCATTACACCGACAGAACGAACTGGTAGGAATACCGTGAACGCTTGAGATACTTTGTCGTATAGGTCTGCTGCGTGAAGCTCTTCAATAAAGATAGCATCAGCACGACGTAGCAAGTCACAGTATTCTTTCTTGATTTCGCCAAGAACACGAACACCTAGACCAGGACCTGGGAATGGGTGGCGGTAAAGCATGTTGTACGGAAGACCGAGCTCTAGACCAATCTTACGAACTTCATCTTTAAATAGCTCACGTAGTGGCTCAACTAGACCCATTTCCATATCGTCAGGTAGACCGCCCACGTTGTGGTGTGATTTGATCACGTGCGCTTTACCCGTTTTAGATGCTGCAGACTCGATTACGTCTGGGTAGATAGTACCCTGAGCTAGCCATTTCGCGTTTTTCAGCTTCTTCGATTCTTCATCGAATACGTCTACGAACACGTGGCCGATAGTCTTACGTTTTTCTTCTGGGTCAGACTTGCCTTTTAGTGCTTCAAGGAAACGCTCTTCTGCATCAACTTTGATGATGTTTAGGCCGAACTTGTCGCCAAACATATCCATTACTTGCTGACCTTCGTTTAGACGAAGCAGACCGTTATCGACGAATACACACGTTAGCTTGTCGCCAATCGCGCGGTGAACCAGCATAGCAACAACGGATGAATCCACACCGCCAGATAGACCTAGGATAACTTCATCGTCGCCCACTTGCTCTTTAATGCGAGCAACGGCGTCTTCGATGATAGATTCCGATGTCCATAGACGTTCACAACCACATACGCCAAGAACAAAGTTCTCTAGCATTTGTAGGCCTTGTTTTGTGTGCGTTACTTCTGGGTGGAACTGAACGCCGTAGTATTTCTTCTCTTCGTTCGCCATCGCAGCGTAAGGACATGTGTCAGTCTCACCAACTTTTACGAAGTCTGCTGGGATTTCTACTACTTTGTCACCGTGGCTCATCCAAACATCTTGAATCGCTTCAAGATCTTTAAACAGTGAAGATTCGCCAGAAACTTTAACTTGTGCGTAGCCAAACTCACGCTCGTTTGAGCCTGCTACTTTACCACCTAGCTGCTCTGCCATGGTCTGCATGCCGTAACATACGCCAAAAACAGGAACACCTGAGTCAAATACATATTGAGGTGCGCGTGGAGAGTTCTCTTCCGTTACGCTTTCAGGGCCACCAGATAGGATGATGCCATCTGGGTTGAATTCGCGAATATCCGCTTCTTCTACATCCCAGCTCCATAGTTCACAGTAAACGCCGATTTCACGTACGCGGCGCGCAACTAATTGAGTGTACTGAGAACCGAAGTCCAAGATCAGAATACGTTGGTCATGGATATTTTTAGTCATTTTGAGCAGTCTTTTTTAGGCTAAGTGATTAAAACCGAGGCGAGTGTACTCGCCTCTTCTTAATGCTTCAAGGAAAAAGCAAACGTTTACGTTAGGCTATTAGTTACCTAGACGGTAGTTTGGTGCTTCCTTAGTGATCTGAACGTCGTGTACGTGAGATTCTTGCATACCCGCGCCAGAGATACGTACAAATTCAGCTTTAGTACGCATATCTTCGATAGTTGCAGAACCTGTTAGGCCCATGCTTGAGCGTAGACCACCCATTTGTTGGTGTACGATCTCTTTTAGGCGGCCTTTGTATGCGATACGACCTTCGATGCCTTCAGGAACAAGCTTGTCTGCTGCGTTATCAGACTGGAAGTAACGGTCAGAAGAACCTTGAGACATCGCGCCCAGAGAACCCATGCCACGGTAAGCTTTGTAAGAACGGCCGTTGTAAAGAATCACTTCACCCGGAGCTTCTTCTGTACCAGCAAACATAGAACCAACCATCACACATGATGCACCAGCAACGATTGCTTTACAGATATCGCCAGAGAAACGGATACCACCGTCGGCAATAACTGGAATGCCGTATTCGTTCGCTACTTCAGCCGCATCTGCGATTGCTGTGATTTGAGGTACACCCACACCCGTTACGATACGAGTAGTACAGATAGAACCAGGGCCGATACCCACTTTCACTGCGCTTACGCCAGCTTCGATAAGTGCTCTTGCACCAGCACCTGTTGCGACGTTACCGCCGATGATGTCTAGATCTGGGTGAGCCGCACGAGTTTCACGAATACGCTGTAGAACGCCTTCAGAGTGACCGTGAGAAGAGTCGATAAGTAGTACGTCGACGCCTGCTTCAACAAGTGCCGCAACACGCTCTTCGTTACCCGCACCAGCGCCAACTGCTGCGCCAACACGTAGACGACCACGATCATCTTTACATGCGTTTGGTTTACGTTCTGCTTTATGGAAGTCTTTTGCCGTGATCATACCGGTTAGTTTGAACTCGTCGTTCACTACCAGTACTTTTTCAACGCGCGCTTCGTGCATTTTCTCTTGAACTTCTTCGCGAGTTGCACCTTCGTTTACAGAAGCCAGACGCTCTTTAGGCGTCATTACTGCAGATACTTTCTTAGATAGGTCAGTCACAAAGCGTACGTCACGGCCAGTGATGATACCGACCAGTTCGTTGTGCTCTGTTACTACAGGGAAGCCTGCAAAACCGTGCTTTTCAGTCAGAGCGACTACGTCAGCGATGGTTGCGTCTGGGTTCACTGTCACAGGGTCTGATACAACACCCGCTTCGAAACTCTTTACTTTACGAACTTCGGCAGCCTGTTGATCAATAGACATGTTCTTGTGGATAAAGCCAATGCCACCCTCTTGCGCTAGCGCGATAGCTAGACGAGCTTCAGTAACGGTATCCATAGATGCCGAAATCATTGGGATGTTTAGGGTGATGTTCTTAGTCAACTGAGTGCGAAGATCAGCTGTGTTTGGGAGAACGGTGGAGTGTGCTGGCACAAGTAGTACGTCATCGAATGTCAGCGCTTCTTTGGCAATTCTTAGCATTTGCAATATCTCACAATTAGAGGAGTAAAAGAACAATCCAAAGTCTCATCGTTTCGCATAATGAGGGCAGCGAGTGTTTGTTCACAAGCTACATTTGGATTAGATATTGCGGTGGGATTATACGGTTAACGCAATCGCTTGACTACAAGTTTTTTAATTTTTTTCTTGCATTTACCCCCTTGCTATGTATTATATTGCCGCTAATTTCCATACCTATGTCCGCGAGATTAGCTGTGCCATCTCAGACCAACCAAAACATCTTCACCGTCTCACGTCTTAACGCAGAAGTCCGTCTGTTACTTGAAAATGAAATGGGTATTGTTTGGTTGATTGGCGAAATTTCTAACTTCTCAGCTCCCGTATCAGGACACTGGTATTTCACGCTTAAAGATTCCCGCGCTCAAGTTAAATGTGCCATGTTCCGTGGCAATAACCGTCGTGTGACTTTCAAACCGACAAATGGCAACCAAGTTATCGTTAAAGCTCGTCTCTCTTTGTATGAGCCACGCGGTGATTACCAATTGATCATCGAAAGCATGCAACCTGAGGGGGATGGTCGTCTACAGCAAGAGTTCGAAGAACTTAAAATGAAGCTGGCGGCGGAAGGACTGTTTGCTCAAACCAGCAAACAAACCCTACCCGAGCACCCGAAATGTGTCGGTGTCATCACTTCAAAAACCGGCGCAGCGCTGCACGATATTTTGGATGTACTCAAGCGTCGAGACCCATCGCTTCCAGTTGTCATCTATCCAACGACGGTTCAAGGGGATGCGGCGGCAATTGAAATCGCTCAAGCGATTGGGCGTGCAAACAGCCGTAACGAGTGTGATGTGCTCATTGTTGGCCGTGGCGGAGGCTCATTAGAAGATCTTTGGTGCTTTAACAATGAGATCGTCGCACGAACAATTGCAGCCAGCCAAATACCCATTATCAGTGCGGTAGGACATGAAATCGACGTCACTATCGCCGATTTCGTTGCTGATATGCGCGCGCCAACACCGTCGGCAGCCGCAGAATTAGTCAGCAGAGATAACAGCCATAAAGAGCAGGCGTTTGTTGCGCGTCAGCAAAAGCTGATGAGTGCCATGCGCTATTACCTCAGTCAACAGAGCAAGCTATCTACCTCGCTAACTCACCGTTTGGAGAGGCAACATCCTAGCCATCAACTGCAACGCCAAAGCCAACAACTTGATGAGTTACAACTGCGCTTACAACGTTCGATGGATCATTTTATTGCTTCGCGTTTACAGAAAGTCGAACGTCAGCAATACAAACTCCAGTTGCACTCGCCAGTAAAACGACTCAACCAACAAAAATCATCGTTACAGTATTTAGAACAAAAACTGCTTGATGCAATGGATAGAAAGCTGCTCAATACCAGACACCAACTCGCGTTGGCAGCAGAAAAACTCGATACAGTGAGCCCACTTGCAACCCTAAAACGCGGTTACTCAATTACACAAAACCAATCAGGCAAAGTGATTACCAAAGCGAGTGACACCAAAACGGGTGACACCTTGGTCACCCGCTTATCTGAAGGCGAAATCCGCTCAACCGTCGTTTAGTCTACGAGTTTGTGAAACTCAAAGCGGACCCGAGACTTAGACTTGAGTTCGTTACAGCTATTACAAAAGTAGTTCGCCGCTCCGCACGCTTGTAATTTCTCTAACTCTGCATCGCAATCTGGGCAAAAACCGACCTTTTTAAAGTCTCCCGCGCATTGATGACAATGGTATTGGCCCGTCCACTCCAGCTCTACGCGACAATCAGGGCATGTGTTTTCGTTCATTATTCTACTCAAAACTGATTAAATTAGCTTTATCTAAAGTAAAGTCTATCCAATATCCTCACTATGACTTCTGTCATAGTTTTTGCTGTCAGTAATTCATTCATGGCAACCAACAGGTATGATAATCATGATCAAAGCAAGATCATCGGTAATTTCCCTCTTGATCAGCGATCTGCCCCTAAAAGAACATTTATATAACCACACACCGAAAGCATAAGTTACATATCCTGTCTTTGAATTTTAAACGACACAAAAAACTAATAACGAATTAAAAATCAAACTTTACGATATTTAATAAAAAGATCATCTCAAAATACGGCCGAGTTACAATTGCGTGTAATTCGAATTTTCACTCGCTGTCGTTCCAATTGTAGCCCTTACCACTCAAGAGGTTTCAATGTGTGGGCGTCGATAGATACGTGTCGGTCTTCCGACCTTCCCATGCTCTAAGAAGGCGATCAACTCTCCGTCCTCTACCGCTTTATCCAGATAGCGACGCGCGGTACTTTTGCTGATACCAAAGCTCTTAGCAATCGAACTCACGGTCATTTCAACATTGGCATGATGGAACTGGTCAACGATTTGCTTCAGCGTATAAGCGTCTGTGGCCGTCGATTTTTGTTGCATTCTCTGGCTATGGAATAAAGTATCGACAGCGCCCTGAGCGAGCTTACAACCTTGAGTCAATGTTTGTTGCATCATGCAGTACTTATCTAAGCTTTCTGCAAGTCGGCTGTAGTCCAGCGGTTTCACTAGATAATCCAGTGCGCCGTATCTAAGCGCATTTTGTACTGTCGTCACATCATTAGCTGCCGTGACCAAAATACATTGGGGCTTCTTAGGACTGCTCAAAAGCTCCAACAAAAACTCAACCCCGAGCCCATCTGGCAAATAGTTATCGACCACCAACAAGTCGACATGGGTAATCGCGAGTAATTCACGCGCGTTTGCCAAGTTCACCGCGATACCTAATACCTGAAAGCGTGGGTCTTTCTCGATAAAGTGCGCATGAAGCGCGGCAATATCCCGGTCGTCTTCAATAATTAATACCTTAAACATCGCCTTCCTTAGTGAAATATACTGTAAATGATGTTTCCTCTTGGTCACTATCTAATTCGATATGCCCACCGACTGATTCAACAATCGACTGAACCAAATGCATACCGATGCCGTGATCATGGAAATCGTCTTTGGTGGTGTAACCCAACTGACACAAGACTTCCAAACTGACATTGATCGCCGGGCCGTTATTGGCAACCGACAACACGCGCTCAGTGGTGGTGTCGTACATCGCGATACGGATCAGACCATGCTGTGTTTTTTCCAAGACTTCGATGCTGTTACTGATCAAGTTGCCAAACAGCGAACTCAGCAGTTCTTCATCCATTTTGCTCGGCAGCGCACTCCACCCCTGTAACTCGGCAAGGTCAACATCAATCCCCTTTTCCGCCGCTTTACCGACATTGGCGAGGATTAACCCAGAGATCAATGGTAAGGATTGCAACTGCTTAACGCTGTCCACATTCGCTTGGTTGGTTTTCGCTTGTGATAACACCAGACTCAACGCTTGTTCGACGTGGCCCAGTTGCAGCAAACCCGCGAGTGAAGAGAGCTTATTCTGGTACTCGTGCCGAGTCACCCGTACCGATTCAAGGTACTGGCTGACTTGGCTAATCTTATTGGAAAGCAACTGCAGTTCCTGTTGGGTACGCAGACTGAATACCGCTCCGGCTTGTTGGCTATCCTGATTGCGTAGTGTCACCCGAGTGACAACGAGGCTGCGTCCGTTCACTCGAACCAAACGGTCAATGTAGTCTTCCCCATGCAGAGAAAATGCCCCTTCGTCATGAATAAAATTCGCAAGGGGTTCAGGCAGAACCAAAGCTTGTTTAATACCAAGCAACCATTTTGCCGAGTCATTAATTAAGTAAAGTTGTTGGTTGCTGTTGACCGCCATTAGTCCCTCGTGCGCCGCTTGAAGTACGCCTTGATTCGTTTTGAGCGCTTGATTGAGCTGCCATGGCTCCAAGTGTTGCATCTTATCTCGCACGTACTCGGAGAATCGCCAAGCAACCAAACCAGAAATGGCCATACTCAGCGCAGCAAATAGCAGTAATGGCGATAGCGTTTCGTGGTTAACGACGGCGATCGACTGCTTGAGATAGCCGACTTTTATCATGCCGATAATCTCTCCCGACGAGCCAAACAATGGTGAGATATAGCGCACCGATGGTCCCAATGAACCGACACCGTGAGACAAATACGCTTCGCCAGTGGTCAGTGCTCTCTCAATATCACCGCCAACCACAGGTAAGCCGATACGCCCCTCAACTGGGTGTGCTAAGCGAATGCCGTTATTGTCACTGACGGTAATAAAGTCCGCGTCTGTTTCTTGTTGCAGCACACGCACAATACGACTGACATCTTCACTGCTTTTTCTTTCTACCGCATCAAGCAAAGAGGAGAGTTTCGCTAACTGTTGAGATTGCACTTGCGCGCGTAACGCGACTTGTTCAGATAACACCTGATTCAGTCTTTGTGTGCTGACCATCCACCAGCCGATGGAGCTCAACATCAATGCACCGCATAACAGCAACGTCAGGTGCATTGTAAAAGAGTGGGGGAAAATTCGTGGCGCCATAGCTTTGTCTGTCGAAAACCGTGAGTAGCTAGAATACGTTGTTCCTAAGTGCAATTCAGCCCAGCTTGCCGCGAAATTGAAAAAGATCCCGTTAGTGACGTTTATGATTTTAATTATTTTAATGCGCCTAATCGCAGGCCTGTTACATGCGATATTTGCACTGCTTTTCAATGTCATTGACTCACCAGCTCAATGCCAAGAGTTTTTGATTTAACACAGGTTTAAGCGCTATTTATCGAGATAAGTTGGCAAAAAATCCACGGAGGTTTCTATGCTAACTTCAACCAACATACGATTACTTTCATTAGTCGTTATCGGGGTGATCCTTTGGTTCAGCCCCATCCCTGAAGGACTATCAGAGCAAGCTTGGCACATGATGACTATCTTTGTCGTCACAGTACTGAGTTTGATTATTGCACCACTACCACTTGGTGCGATGGCTTTGATGGGCCTGACTGCGGCTACGTTACTTGATGTACTGCCAATCAAAACGGCACTAACCGGGTTTGCCCATCCAACTATCTGGATGATTGCCGCGGCGTTCTTTATTTCGCGTGGCTTTATTAGTACAGGTTTTGGGCGTCGCGTCGGTTACTGGTTTATTTCTAAACTTGGTAACAGCTCATTAGGTTTGGCTTACGGCCTAGTGTTGACAGATTTACTTTTTGCCCCAGCGACGCCGAGTACGACAGCGCGTTGTGGCGGGATTATTTCTCCTCTTTTCCGCTCTGTGGCGAGCGCTTACGACTCTGATCCAGAGAAAGGCACCGAAAACAAAATTGGCGCGTTCTTGGTTCAGTGTATCTTCCAATGTAACGCGATCACCTGTGCGATGTTCTTGACCTCGATGGCGGGTAACCCGTTAGCCGCTAACTTTGCTAAAGAGCAAGGCGTTGAGATCACTTGGGGCGCTTGGGCGCTAGCCGCGATTGTTCCTGGGGTGGTGTGTTTGTTCTTGATCCCGTTGGTGATGTACCTCGTCTTCCCGCCAGAGCTGAAAAAGACACCTGAGATGCGTTTAATCGCGCGCCAGAAACTGTCAGAAATGGGCGCAATGACGCGTGATGAATGGATGGTATGTATTACCTTCATCGGCATGGTCAGCTTATGGGTACTTGGTCCAACATTAGGAATTCACTCAACCGTTACTGCACTATTGGGCTTAGTATTCCTGCTTATCACCCGAACCATCACTTGGGATGCGGTGCTACAAGAAAAAGAAGCGTGGCACACCATTACTTGGTTTGCGGTGTTAGTGATGATGGCAGCGCAACTGAACAAACTGGGCTTTATCGGCTGGTTTGGTGACATGATCGGCAGCTCGCTTTCTGGCTATGGTTGGCTCACCACCTTGGCAATCTTGCTACTCGTTTACTACTACAGCCACTATATGATGGCGAGTGCGATGGCACACATCAGCGCGATGTACTCCGCTTTCTTAGCTATCGCTATCGCAGCGGGCGCACCTCCAATGCTGGCTGCTATTGTGCTTGGTATCTTTAGTAATCTATACATGTCGACCACGCACTACTCGTCAGGCCCTGCTCCAATTCTGTTTGGCGCTGGCTTCCACACCTTACAGAACTGGTGGAAGATTGGCTTTGTCTTCTCACTGATCGTGATTCCGGTATTCTTCTTTATCGGTGGCGCTTGGTGGAAAATGCTGGGTATGTGGTAATCCAGATGCAAAAAAGCCCGCAGAGTGCGGGCTTTTTACTTCTCGTCGATTGACGTCGTCGTGACTCTTATTTCGCTGAGACTTTTACTTCGCCTTCACTAAGGTCAACATTTCAATATTCTGCTCATTGACCGCTTTTAGTTGAACCTGAATTCGCACATATTCATCTAAACTTGAGGCGTGTGTACCACCGCAAGGAATCACCGCAGGCTCACCTTCCCCCAAATCACACTGCCAGTAACGTGAATCCGTTAACGCTTCCCCGTGGCATTCGACATGAATTGCCCCGCCCAAAGCTAACCACGCTTCGACTTGTTGGTTCACCTTTAGCTCGATATCAGCTAGGTTTTGTAGCAAGTCAGCGCTATTAAGGCCACGTTTTCGCAGCGTTTTGCCTAATCGGTAACTATCAAGACACTGGTCTGGTGTCACAAAACTGGTCACTTGCGCGTAGCTGTTGAAATCATAATTCCCATGAGGGTCTTTACGATCTGCGTCTTTTCGCCAATAGCCGTTTTGATTGAGTACTTTATTCAGCGCAAGGTAAGCAATATGCCCAGCACTGTGCCCTCGGCTGAGTGACTGTTGATAAGCTTTATCCACTTCCAACGTCACCACTTGCTCAACCGATAGGCTTGGTGAATCCTCAGCTAAGCAGTGCACGACTACAAACACCCAACCTGGTTGATCACGCTTTACTGGGATCTCTTGTCCTACGTACAGGTCACCGCTGGCAAGTTCGACGGCCCCGACTTGGCAATCGATAAGCACTTCACCATTCAACCAGCCTTTATCTGCCGGATGATCTGGCCAAATGTGACTAACGGGATGAAACGGAGTTTGGTCAGTAACGACATAGACACACTGTTCAGTTTGGCTAATATGCTGAACTTGCGCTTCCAACTTCCACGTGTTGTGGCAAAACTGAGTGATGGTAGGGGTAATTTTCATACTTCAAAACTCTCAGTGACAAAAAAGCGCCAATAGATAACTATGGCGCTTTTGTTCAATCAAGGGATTGGTTATTTCTTGCGATTTTTCACCATGCTCATTAAGCGTTTGCGTTTACGCTCTTGAGACAGAGTCATCTTGTTTGTTTTATTTTCAAACGGGTTATCGCTGCTCTGGAAGTTGATACGGATTGGCGTACCCATGATCTCCAAAGATTTACGGTAGTAGTTCATCAGGTAACGTTTGTACGAATCAGGCAGTTCGTTTACCTGGTTACCGTGGATAACCACGATCGGTGGATTGTAACCACCTGCGTGCGCGTACTTAAGCTTCACACGACGACCACGAATCAATGGTGGCTGGTGATCTTCTGTCGCCATCTTCATGATACGAGTCAGAACGGAAGTACCTACGCGTGTTGTCGCTGATTTGTACGCTTCTTGAACCGATTCGAACAAGTGGCCAACGCCGGTACCGTGCAATGCAGAAATGAAGTGAATACGAGCAAAGTCAACAAAGCCGAGACGACGGTCTAGCTCTTTCTTCACTTGCTCTTTTACGTCTGTATCCAAACCATCCCATTTGTTCACTGCGATAACAATCGAGCGACCTGCGTTAAGTGCAAAACCTAATAGGCTTAGGTCTTGGTCTGAGATGTTTTCACGTGCATCGATTACAACGAGTACAACGTTCGCATCTTCAATCGCTTTCAGTGTTTTAACTACTGAGAACTTTTCAACCGTTTCGTTGATGCGTTTACGACGACGAACACCCGCGGTATCAATTAGTACGTACTCACGACCATCACGCTCCATTGGGATGTAGATTGAGTCACGCGTTGTACCCGGCATATCGTACACAACCACACGCTCTTCACCCAAAATACGGTTAGTCAGGGTTGATTTACCCACGTTTGGACGACCGATGATAGCTAGCTTGATTGGCTGATCCTGAAGGCGCTTAAACTCGGCTTCCGCTTCTTCTTCGGTGTAGTCCAGCTTCTCTTCTTCTTCGTCGATAAAATCAGTAAGGTCTTCGATTTCACCTTGCGCTTCTTCAGCCATTTTTTCTGCAAATGGGTTTAACGCACGGTCAATCAGCGCACCAACACCACGGCCGTGAGCCGCAGCGATTTGGTACATGTTTTCCACGCCCAATTGCCAAAAATCTGCTGATGCCGCATCCGCATCGATACCATCAACTTTGTTTACCACCAACATTGATGGTTTTTCAATTTTACGCAGGTGGTTTGAAATCGCGATGTCCGCGGGTGTTAGACCAGCACGGCCATCCACCATAAACAGCACAACATCAGCTTCGTCAATCGCCGCAAGCGATTGTTCTGCCATTTTTGTTTCCACACCTTCTTCGGTGCCGTCGATACCACCTGTATCGATAACGATAAATTCGTGTTCACCAAGTTTCGCTTGGCCGTATTTACGGTCACGAGTTAAGCCAGGGAAGTCCGCAACCAAAGCGTCACGCGTACGAGTTAATCGGTTAAATAACGTTGATTTACCAACGTTTGGACGCCCAACCAGAGCAACAACAGGTACCATAATAACCTCTACAATATTCTTTCTTATGTAGTTATAGGTAATGACTTGTCGGCTGACCAGTGTTTACCTATAACTACAGATTAAACTTATCTTTTCTCAATAAAACGGCTCCCAACTGTTACCAGCTAGGAGCCGAATGTGAATTGTATCACACGATTACTCGTTGATCGTCAGTTTCTTTACATTGCCATCACGGGTCGTTAATACGTAACCACCCGGCACTACAACTGGTGGAACCGCAAAGCCGCTGCTATCCACTTCTTGCTTAGCGACAAACTCACCGCTACTCGGGTCAAGCCAGTACAAGTAACCTTCGCTGTCACCGACGACAACGTAACCATCAATCACAGCAGGAGCTGTCACTAAGCGGTGCTCTAGTTTGTCGTTGCTCCAAAGCTCGGTACCACTGCGTGCATCAAATGCGACTAAATGGTCTTTTTCGGTGACGATAAACAGACGTCGAGCATCGCTCGCGATGTTGGTCGCCGACGAGTGGTTACGTTTCCAAACTGGTTTGCCTGAACGCAAGTCGATCGCCGTTAACTGACCGTTGAAGCCGATGATGTATAACGTACCACCAAGGATCAATGGCGAAGCGTCAACGTCTACAAGGCGGTCGATTTCAGTCGCGCCTTGAGGAAGACCGATAGGTTGTTGCCAAATCAATTGACCACGTTCGACAATCGCCGCCGCTAGACGACCATTAGCCGTTCCCCAGAACACGCCACCGGACATAGCGACTGGAGAGCTGCTGCCGCGTAGCGTCAAGTTAGGCACTTCAGTACTAATGGTCCACTTTTGCGTTCCGTCTTGTTGGTCAAGTGCCAGCAAGCTGCCTTTGTCGGTGTGGACAATTACCAGGTTATTGTCGGTAGCTGGTGCAGACAATACTTCGCCATCGACATCAACACGCCAGTTCAACTCGCCAGTTTCTTCGTTAAGAGCCAGTACCTGACCGTTCTCGCTGCCGATAAAGATTTGGCTGTAGCCAGCGGTTAGTCCGCCAGACAGTCGCGCCGACACTTCTTCTTCAACGTCTTGTTCCCAAATCAGTTTACCTGTTTCAGGATCAAGCGCTTTCACTTCACCGTCACGACTGGCGACAAACACTTTTCCGTAAGCATACGCTGGCGTCAGCTTCGAATAGTAGTTTGACACACCATCACCGACTGAAGCACTCCATAAGGTTTTTGGGGAGAATTCACTATCTACCTGAGGCACTGGAGCCATGATGATGGTGTCTTCTTCACCCGCACAACCTGCGAGTACTCCTGCACATATTGCAATTGCCAGCGCTTTTTTCAGCATTTCCTTCATGCTTATCGCCCTTACTTGGCTAGATCATCCAGCTTCATTTGAAGCGTTTGGCTAGCATCACCGCTTTGCTGTGCTTCAGTGTAAGCCGCGTATGCTGCTTGAGCGTCGCCTTTACGCAATAAAATATCACCGCGTAATTCAGCTACGCGACCAGCCCAGCTTTCATCTGCGATAGCAGAAAGCTCATTGATTGCTGCATCAAACTCACCTTGCTCCGCTTTTAGACGAGCAAGACGGTAGTGAATCACGGCTGAAACGGCTTGGTCATCCGTTGCCGATTGCGCCCACTCTAGTTGAGCAAGCGCTTCGTCAAGATTACCTGCTTCTACTTGGACTTTTGCTAATTGCAGCGCTGCCAGTACTGAGTATTGAGAGTCTTTATTCGCATCGATAAAGCTTTGAACGTTCGCTTCTGCTTCTGCGCCACTTGCAGCGATTTGTTGTACCACTGCCGTGTAGCTTTCAGACGCGGCTTCTTGAGCCGATGCAACAGAATCTTGGTAGTAGCGCCAGCCAAGCAAGCCACCAATACCAACAACGGCACCTAAGATCACCGCTTTACCGTTCTCTTTCCACCAGTCTTTGATCGCTTCTACTTGTTGTTCTTCAGTATCGTAGAGTTCCACTTCCTGTCCTCTTAAAATCTAAAAAAGTGGCGATATGTCATCGCCACTTCCAAATATGTTACTTAAACCAATTCTGCGAGTTTCGCAGTAACGTCAGCTTGGCTGTAGGTTTCTTGCGTGCCACCGATTAGGTCTTTCAATACCACGGTGCCATCTGCAACTTCGTTCTCGCCAAGTACTAGTGCGACTGCAGCACCAACTTTGTCTGCGCGCTTGAATTGCTTCTTGAAGTTACCGCCACCAAAGTGGTTCATTACACGTAGGCCCGGTACTTGTTCGCGTAGCTGCTCAGCTAGCTTCATACCCGCCATCATGGTGCCTTCACCTGCTGTCACCATGTAAACGTCAACGCTGCGACGAACATCAGTCAGCTCTAGTGTTTCTAGCATCAGCACCAAACGCTCTAGACCCATTGCAAAACCGACTGCTGGTGTTGCTTTACCGCCTAGCTGTTCAACCAGACCATCGTAACGACCACCACCACAAACGGTACCTTGAGCACCGAGGCTTTCAGTAATCCATTCAAATACAGTGCGGTTGTAGTAATCCAAGCCACGAACTAAACGTTCATTCACTGTGTATTCGATACCAGCAGCGTCAAGAAGTTCACACAAACCAGCAAAATGTTGTTTAGATTCATCACCTAAGTAGTCAGATAAGCGAGGCGCATCACCTAAAACCGCTTGGATGTCTGGGTTCTTGGTATCCAATACACGTAGCGGGTTGGTGTGCATGCGACGTTTGCAGTCGTCATCCAAGATATCCATGTGCTGTTCTAGGAACTCGATCAACGCGGTGCGGTAGTTTGCACGGTCTTCTAGAGATCCGATTGAGTTCAATTCAAGGCGAACGTGCTTATCGATGCCCAGCTCACGCCATAGGCGCGCCGTCATCATAATAAGTTCTGCGTCAACGTCTGGGCCATTTAGACCAAAGACTTCCACACCACATTGGTGGAATTGACGGTAACGGCCTTTTTGCGGACGCTCGTGACGGAACATTGGGCCCATGTACCACAGACGCTGCTCTTGGTTGTATAGCAAGCCATTTTCGATACCTGAACGAACACAACCCGCTGTACCTTCTGGGCGCAGCGTTAAGCTATCACCGTTACGGTCTTCGAACGTGTACATTTCTTTTTCGACAACGTCGGTTACTTCACCGATTGCACGACTGAATAGATGAGTCATTTCAACGATTGGCATACGCACTTCATTGTAACCGTATGCGCTGATTACGTGTTTCACTGTGTTCTCTAGCTTTTGCCACAGTGGAGATTGAGTTGGGAGGCAGTCGTTCATGCCTCGAATTGCTTGAATAGTTTTTGCCACGATAGTTACCGTAATCTTCGTTGAATTTATTTAATCTTGAACTTTAACGTTAATGCGGTTTTGCTCGTCCATTAGCGCCGCTTTTGCACGAATCTTCGCTTCTAGCTGACTAACAAGGTCATCGTTGTCAAAACGCTCTTTCTGACGTTTACCGTCTTCGTAAAAAGCGCTCTTCTTGTTACTGCCTGCTAGACCTAAATGCGACACTTCTGCTTCACCTGGACCGTTGACCACACAACCGATGATTGAAACATCCATTGGCGTAATAATGTCTTCTAGGCGCTCTTCTAGTGCGTTAACCGTACCAATCACATCAAACTCCTGACGCGAACAGCTCGGACAAGCAATAAAGTTGATGCCGCGAGAGCGGATTCTTAGCGATTTAAGAATATCAAAACCGACTTTGATCTCTTCAACAGGATTTGCTGCTAGAGAGATACGCAGCGTATCACCAATACCTTCCGCCAAAAGCATACCCAGACCGACCGACGACTTCACCGCACCCGCTCGAGCACCACCCGCTTCGGTGATACCTAAGTGTAGAGGTTGGTCGATTTTCTTCGCCAGCAAACGATATGAGTCTACGGCAAGGAAAACATCTGAGGCTTTCACGCTGACTTTGAACTGGTCAAAGTTAAGACGGTCAAGAATATCCACATGACGCATCGCCGATTCCACCAACGCTTCTGGCGTTGGCTCTCCGTATTTCATCTGAATGTCTTTCTCTAACGAGCCGCCATTCACACCGATACGGATTGGGATGTTCTTATCACGAGCGCAATCAACCACCGCACGGATACGGTCTTCTTTACCGATATTGCCCGGGTTTATACGCAAACAATCGACACCATATTCCGCCACTTTCAGCGCAATGCGGTAGTCAAAGTGAATATCAGCAACTAACGGAATGTTGACTTGCTGCTTGATTAGCTTGAATGCTTCCGCCGCTTCCATGGTTGGAACCGACACGCGCACGATATCTGCGCCAACATTCTCGAGCGCTTTAATTTGTGCAACAGTCGCTGCTACGTCTGTTGTTCTGGTGTTTGTCATTGACTGCACCGCTATCGGTGCACCATCACCAATAGGCACATCGCCCACGTAGATACGAGTCGATGGGCGACGTTTGATAGGAGATTCGTGTTGCATAGTAATGTCTAAGGTAAGGTGAATCTTGCTACTTTGCCTGAAGTATACCCAGAAAGGTCGACAGGTTCACTTGATAATGTCATTGAAACGTTTTCTGGCGCGCCTAAAATCACTTTATATGGCAGTTGACCCGCCAATTCGAGGCTTTGTCCGGCTTTTTTCACACCAGTTGAAAGAGTGTTGCCCAGATCGTCTTTGACCGAAATCCAGCAATCACCGTTGAAAGTGATCTTTAGTGTATTGCTCGCACTGGTAGGTTCTGCGGAGACAGGTTCTTCTGCCGGACTGTCGTTTAGCGCTTCTTCGCCCGTCATCGGCTCTTCTGCCTCAACGCCCTTCTTTTCTTGTTCTTCAGTTGTGGCTTCCGCTTGAGGTTCGACGTCAAGAGGCGCCTCTGCTTCTAAAGTGGTGAAATCATGCTCAGCAGGTTGCTCCGCCAACTGCTCATCACTTAACTGTTGTTCGATCTCTTGTTCTTGCTCGGTTGACGAGGTGAGGTCTTCAACCGCAGTCTCTTGGTTTTGCCACCACCACAATGAAGAAATCCCGATAATGACAATGACAATACCCCAAGTCAGCGTCATTATGCGGCTGTCGTGTTTTTCTCGGTTGGTTTTACGCGAGAAACTTTTCATCTCTTGTGCTTCTGGTTCTACGGTTTTTTCTTCGCTGGAGTAGGCTTTCAGTACCGTGTTTACGTCCATACCAACCACTTTGGCGTATGAACGAAGGTAACCTTTGGTGAAAGTGGCGACTTGATCAGAAGCAAATTGGTTGTTCTCGATACTTTGAATAATCGAAACGCGCAGACGCAGACGGTCAGCGATTTGTTTTTGGCTTAGGCCTAGTTGCTCTCGTTTATGTTTTAATAAGGTACCGGCTTGTACCAGATTGGTTTGTTCTTCTGGTGCTGTAATCTCTTTGTCAGCTGTCATGTCTTAACTTATCTCTCGACTGAATGAGTGGGTTGCACATCACTTTTTTTATTCGTTATGGGTAGCAATGTCGTGGACGTACTCAAATACTTATTCGTTTGGAAACAGACTCCAAATCAACGTGCGTGCTACTAAATGCAGAGTGAATTCTCTAGAACGCTAACTTTTCATTCTAATAGATATCAAAGATGAAACAACATAGAAGAAGTGCATAATTTACAGACAGCTCAAGGTTTTTCCTTAAATTGACATAATATCGCGGCACATCTCGGTGATATCTCCAATTTTATCGTCCTAACGACGATAAAAAAGCCAGAGCATTGCTCTGGCTTTTTTATGTAAATATTTGCTTATACCGCTTTCACGGCGATGGTGTCGCCTTTCGCTGCTTTGAGCATTGCGGTACGTTTTGTTCGGTCAATTACATCACCAACCAACTGACCACATGCCGCGTCAATGTCGTCTCCACGAGTCTTACGCACCGTCACTGTATGTTCGTATTGCATCAGTGTTTTCTGGAAACGATCGATGCGCGAGTTGCTTGGTTTTTTGTAAGGCGAACCTGGGTACGGGTTAAACGGAATCAAGTTTATCTTACAAGGAGTGTCTTTCATTAGCTCTGCCAATTCACGCGCATGGTCCATATCGTCGTTGACGTGGTCAAGCAGGACATACTCTACCGTTACTTTACCGCGGTTAGCATTTGAAGACGCGATATAACGACGAACTGACGCCAAGAAGTCTTGGATATCCCAACGGTCGTTGATTGGCATGATTTCACTACGTAACTTATCGTTAGGCGCGTGTAGTGAAATAGCCAGTGCTACGTCGATTTTGCCCGTCATTTGGTCAAGGCCAGAAACGACACCAGAGGTAGAAACGGTTACGCGACGCTTAGAAAGACCAAAACCAAGATCATCCAGCATGATTTCTAATGCAGGGATCAGGTTCTTCATGTTCAGTAGAGGCTCACCCATACCCATCATTACCACGTTGGTAATTGGACGACGACCAGTCTCTTTCTGTAGACCGATTTCACGCGCAGCACGCCATACCTGACCAATGATTTCAGAGACTTTAAGGTTACGGTTAAAACCTTGTTGCGCCGTTGAGCAGAATTTACATTCCAGCGCACAACCTACCTGCGAAGAAACACATAGCGTTGCACGGTCATCTTCTGGGATGTAGACCGTTTCAACGTCTTGGTCGCCCACTTTCATCGCCCATTTGATCGTACCGTCAGAAGAATGCTGAGCTTCGGCAACCGTCGGTGCTTTGATTTCGCACGAGTGCAGTAACTTCTCACGCAACTTCTTATTGAGGTTGGTCATGTTGTTAAAGTCATCAACACCGAAATGGTAGATCCACTTCATTACCTGATCTGCACGGAACGCTTTTTCACCTAACTCTTCAGCGAAAAACTGACGCATACCCTTGCGATCAAAGTCGAGTAGATTGATTTTTTCAGTGGTCATGTGGCCTCTCAAACGACGGAACATAGATTAAGGGCGCGAATTGTACAGCCTTTACGCAGTGACAACAAGAGCAGCAAGTCCCTTGATTTATTAAGGCATTAATAAATCGTGTGATTAAATTTCATACAGCAATTAACGCGGCGTAAAATCGGCATAAAAAATGGCTCACTGATGAGCCATTTAGATAATTTGGATAGAGTTTATAGACATGGTTACAGCGCGGTCTGTTGTTTGATTTGCTCGACAATCGCCTTTAATCCATTGCCTCGAGACGGGCTTAAATGCGCGATCAACCCGAGTTGTTCAAAGTATTCATCGATATTGAACGTCTGGATTTCGTGACTCGACTTCCCTTCATACGCCGCCATTACCAAAGCGATTAACCCGCGCACGATACGAGCGTCAGAATCCGCGCAAAAATGCCAGTGACCGTTCACTTGTTCGCTCACTAGCCACACTTGGCTTTCACATCCAGACACGGTTACCTGCTCAGACTTCAGCTCTTCCGGCATCTGAGGCAGCTTTTTCCCCCACTGAATCACTTGGCGGTAACGGTCTTCCCAACCTTTAAAGTTTTGCATGGTGGAAACAATCGTCTCTGCGGTGATCTCTTGACCAAATGGAGAAATAGGGAAAGATGACATAACACGCTCCAAATCAATGTGGCAATCAGCGTAACGCGCGCTTCAACGCCTACTTGCTGTACTTCTGAATGAGTTTTTCAACGATGCGCGATACCGCGACAAAACCGAAAGTGGCGGTGACAACGGTCGCCGCACCAAAGCCACTCGCACAGTCCATGCGTTTTGGTCCTTCTGCCGTCGACTTAACGCCGCACACGCTGCCATCAGGCTGCGGGTATTTAAGTTGCTCAGTCGAGAAGACGCAATCAATACCAAACTTGCGCTGTGGGTTCTTGGGAAAATTATGATGACGACGTAAGGTGTCTTTGATTTTCTTCGCCAACGGATCCTGAATGGTTTTGGTCAGGTCCGCCACTTGGATTTGTGTCGGGTCAACCTGACCACCTGCACCGCCAGTGGTAATCACTTTGATTTTATTACTGCGACAATACGCCAGCAAAGAAGCTTTTGCTTTCACGCTGTCAATTGCATCCAACACGTAGTCAAACTCTTTGCTGAGGTACTCGTGTTGATTGTCTGGTGTAATGAAATCATCAATCAGGTTCACTTTACACTCAGGATTAATCAGTTTAACGCGTTCGGCCATCACTTCAATTTTGCTTTGCCCAACCGTACCAGACATCGCGTGGATTTGGCGGTTGATATTGGTCACGCACACGTCGTCCATGTCGATCAGCGTTAACTCGCCAATACCAGTACGCGCCAGCGCTTCCACAGCCCAAGAACCCACACCACCTATGCCAATCACACAAACGTGAGCTCCGCGAAGGATTTCAACTTCGCTGTTACCGTATAGACGACGCGTGCCGCCAAAACGTTGGTTGTAGTTGTCAGAAGCCGGAGTGTCGAGTTCGCGCATGGTGCTAGTTTTCCGCCAAAATATCGTGATACAAAAATAAAGAGTGCGTTTTATACGCACTCTTTATTAAAAAGTCTAGGTCAGAGGGTTATTGTAGCTTTTCTGGTGGCAATGCCCAAGGCGCTTGCGTACTTGAGTTGTCTAAGCCCAGTTTCCAAACTCGACCAAAGTGCTTGTAATGGCCAGCCTCAGTTCCCGCTCGTGGCCCCATACCGTGGTAAAGGTCTAGATGGTTTTGCTTAACTGCGCCACCCGTATCTAAGACGATCAGCAGACGTAACTGGTGCGCGCCACTCCAACTACCATCCGCGTTTAGTAATGGCACTTCAGCAAGAATTGGCGTCCCCATCGGCAGAATCGAACGGTCTCCCGCGACAGACGCCATTGGCACCAACGGAATCCCCGCAGAACCCGTCACTGGCGCATCGGCTTGCGGATTAAAGAAGACGTAAGAGGGGTTTTGCTCTAGCAGTTCGCGCACCGTCTCTTCATCGTTCGCCAACACCCATTCTTTGATGGCTTTCATCGACATGTTTTCACGTGCGACCAGCTCCCGCTCGATCAACACTTTACCGATACTGATGTACGCTTTGTTGTTCTTACCGCCGTAGGCAAAATACTCCAGCGTGTCGTCATCTTCAAAATGCACAAAGCCGCTGCCCTGCACTTCCATCAAAAACGGATCAATCATATTCGCTGCGTAACCCAACTCTAGACCTTGACCTTCAAGGGCGCCGGCGTAGATTTGCGCGCGTGTTGGACAGTCTGAACTGCAACTCGGTTTACGGTACAAAGGGTATTTGAAGGTTTCATTTGGCTCGTGGCGTAGCTCGATAACCGGAGAGAAATAGCCAGTGAACAGCACATTACCTTTCTTGTCGCCACCACCAAGTTGCGCAGCCTGAATATCAAAGTTGGCGAGTTCGCTTGGATCGCCACTTTGCAGCACCCATTCATTGAGCTTGGCATACAAGGGCTGATACATCGCCGCCATTGACGACGACTTATTTACCACTTGCTCAGCTTGCTTTTGAAACTCAGTAAAGTCTCGCGGTTTATCCGATTCAACAACTGCAGTTTTATTCAAAATGGCGTTGAACTCTCCATCAAGATATTGTTGAGCACGATCGGTCGGTTGTGCACAGCCAAAAAGTAAAGTGGCTGCGGCGATTGGAAGATATTTTTTGAACACAGATTTCATTCCTTTCCAGCAATCTGCTCAGGATGACAAACTCAAAGGAATAGCGCAACGAGAGAGACGTTAACGAATGTTATTTTTGAATTTCTCTGACAATCGATACACAGGTTGGTAGTGAGACTCGGAGATCAGCTTCATTTCGCTCATGTTTGCATCTAGCACTTTGAACGTTTTTCGCTCTTCGCCGACTTGAAACTCAACCAACGTCCCATCAAAAGAAAAACGCGTACCTACGTAGCGGCCAGCAATTTTCACGCCCTTGTCACTAAGAGTAAAAGAGTCACCAGAATAACCAGCAACATCTTGCTCAACCCAAGTACCATATAAAGGTTCTTTTGGGTGAATCGCAGCTTGAATGCGTTCGAAGATCGGCATTGATAACGCCACAATTACCGTCGCGATAGCGATAATGCCGGCTTGCATCAGACGCTCAAAGCGCTTCTTCTTGCTTACACTGAGTGCATCGACTTTCTGTTTAACTGTTGCGGTATTGATAAGCTCACCTGTTGATTGAAATCTAAGAACATCACAATGGCGTCACGGCTCAATTGTATTAGTCCATCGTTCATGGCTTGTTTAAATACCACCAGTGACGATACCGAACAATGATCTAAATAAACACTTTGTTCATCAGCATAGAAAAACCACTTGCCGAAAAAAGAATAAAATTGCAATATCTGTAAATATAAATTCATTTTGGATTGTAGCGTGAAGATTAGAAACACAGCATTAGTTAAAGGATTTAGACAGTCTGTTCCTTACGTCAACGCTCACCGCGGAAAAACCATGGTGATCATGATTGGCGGTGAAGCGGTGGCAGACCATAACTTTTCTAACATCATCAGCGATCTCGCCCTGCTGCATAGCCTGGGGGTAAAAATTGTCTTGGTGCACGGCGCGCGACCACAAATTAACACCATACTCGAACAAAACAACTGCGCGACGCCGTACCACAAAGGCGTGCGCATCACCGACGAAACCTCTCTGCAATACGTCATGCAAGCCGCGGGACAGCTACAGCTTTCGATTACCGCCCAGCTTTCTATGAGTCTAAGCAATACGCCAATGGCTGGTACGCAACTTAACGTCGTCAGCGGTAACTTTGTGATATCCCAGCCACTTGGGGTTGATGATGGCGTCGATTACTGCCACAGCGGGCGCATTCGTCGTATTGATGTCGCGGGCATCAACCGTATGCTAGACCAAGGCTCGATTGTATTACTTGGGCCAATCGCCAGCTCAGTGACCGGTGAATCATTTAATTTGTTGTCAGAAGAACTTGCCACTCAAGTCGCCATCAAACTTAAAGCTGACAAACTGATCGGCTTTTGTTCTGAGCAAGGGGTCATCGACGAGCAAGGCAATGCGGTTGCCGAGCTATTCCCTCGAGAAGCAGAGCAGATATTGCAAAAACTGGTCAGTGATTCTGAACTCGCAGGTGACAACTCGTCAGGTACATTACGTTTCTTACGCGCGGCGACCACTGCATGCCGTGCAGGTGTTCCTCGCAGCCACTTGGTAAGCTACAAAGTAGACGGCGCACTGATTCAGGAACTGTTCTCACTAGACGGTATCGGTACGCAAATCGTCGAAGCCAGTGCAGAGCAAGTTCGCCTCGCGGACATCGACGACATCGGTGGTATTTTGGATTTGATTCGCCCGCTCGAAGAACAAGGCATTCTGGTCAGACGCTCTCGTGAGCAGTTGGAGCAAGAAATCCATCAGTTCACCATCATTGAGAAAGACGGCTTGATCATTGGCTGTGCGGCGCTTTACCCCTACGTGCAGGACAAGATGGCTGAAATGGCCTGCGTGGCGATTCATCCAGAATACCGCGACGGAAACCGAGGGTTGTTGCTGCTTAATCATATGAAGCTGCAATCAAAAGCACAGGGATTGAAGTATCTGTTTGTGCTGACGACCCACAGTTTGCACTGGTTCAGAGAACAAGGTTTCCACGAGATGGGAGTCAACTTCCTGCCATCGCAAAAGCAAAATTTCTACAACTACCAGCGAAAATCAAAGGTACTCGCGATTGAACTTTGATCAATCAAAAGTATGAAATTTATCGTCTCAGTACGTTATTTGGTTAACTTGATGAAATTTCTTACTCGAATGCCCTTTATTTCATATCATCTCTTGGTTAAAATTTAGGCTCCCGCTTCGGGAGCCTATTGGACTTATCTCCGCTTAATCTTTTGATTAAGTCGCACGGATTGCTTGAGACTGAAACAACGTCATTAAGAGCAACACTCGATGAAACCCATCAAAACTATAATTTGTAACTCGGTTCAGAGCTTTTGGGATATGGCCGACAACCAATTGCTAGAAGGGCTAGATGTTCACTGCGTATTTCCAGTGACCGAAGGATTGAAGGCATTTATTCTTAACTATCAGGAAAAATACCAAATCCGCAGTATCTCATTTACCACATCACTTTGAATCCAACAGCAAACCAGGGATGGTTATGCACTTCCCCATCTCCACTCATTATTTAACTAACAGTAGTTAATTAACTGCGCGACAATCGACTGACCAAACCACTGGCTCGTTCCGTTTTTACTTTAATCCCACGCTTCACAACTCGATCATCGACATACAAACTCAAACGGTGTTTAGCGCGCGTGATACCTGTGTAAATCAATTCTCGCGTCAGTATCGGGGTAAAGTCAGGCGGCAAAATCATCAAGGTATGACGAAACTCACTACCTTGTGATTTATGAATCGTCATCGCGTAGGCGGTTTCATGCTCCGGCACTCGGCTTGGTAGTACCGACTTCACACTGCCATCAGGCAATTCAAAGAACACCTTTAATTTACCCTCACCTTCGACTTCATCGCGAATACAAATGCCGATATCACCGTTGTATAGACCCAACGCATGGTCGTTACGCGTGACCATCACAGGCCGGCCGTGGTACCAGATCTCATCCTGAACTTGGATTAATTTACGCGCCGCGAGCGCTTTTTCGATCCGCAAGTTAAGCCCTGCCACGCCAAAATCCCCCTCGCGCACCGCACACAGCAGACGACATTGTGCAAAGGCGTCTAGCGCGGCTTTTGCTCGACGCTCAATCTGTTCCGGTTCACCGCTGTCTGGATCTATCTCGGCTTGTGAGGCGCGTTTTAGGTAAGGCGCATATTCGCTCACCAACGACTGAATCAACTGGTTGTAATGTTGGCTGTCGATTGGAAACTTCGCAATGTCACTAAAATCTTTGTTCCAGACATTATCGACGTTTTGCGCCGAACCTGAGTTAACCGCTTTAGCCAGTTGTCCGATACCGGAGCGCGCATCGAAACGATAACTTTTTTGCAGCATACACAGACTATCGGCGATGGTCGTACTTTGACTATTTCCTTGTGCAAGGCTTTGATAACCCGTCAATTGTGCAACCAGAGCACCTTGCTGAGCGCTGTAACCAAACTGATTAAACGAGCAAATATCGCCTAACACTGCCCCCGCTTCCACTGACGCCAACTGATCTTTATCGCCAAGCAGAATTAAACGAGCCTGCTTTGGCAGCGCGTCGACCAACTTGTACATCATAGGTAAATCAACCATCGACGCTTCGTCGACCACCAAAATATCTAGGTGCAACGGATTATCATGGTTGTGTCTGAATTCCGCACTGTTTGGAATGGCGCCTAATAAGCGGTGAATTGTGCTCGCATCAGTCGGGATCACTTGTTTTAGCTCTGGCGAAACCGGAAGCTGGTCGATCGCTTTACCAATCGATTCGGTTAGCCTTGCTGCCGCTTTACCAGTAGGTGCCACCAGCTTGATGGTTGGCAGTTCACCCAGCTGTTTCGCCTGTTCAATCAAGGCCGCAAGCAGTTTGGTTACCGTCGTCGTTTTACCCGTACCCGGACCACCGGAGATCACCGCAAAGCGTTTGCTCAACGCAATCGCGGCCGCAACTTTTTGCCAGTTGACACACGCAGACAACGGCACCAGTTGGTCCAACACTGACAGTTGTTCGATTTTTGCCACCCCTTGGAGCTTTTGGCCTATCGTAGACCAATCCAAATTTTCGTCGTCCACAACGTCTAAATGGTCACACACCAAACGCTGTAAAACGACCGGAGTTAGTTTTGCTTCTTGTTCTAATTTCTTAATGTCTTCAAATAGATAGCGATAGTTTCTCGCAAACAAGTGCGCAAGCAGTTGTGAGAGTTTTTGCACCTCATCAGGCTTTAGGATCATGGGTATCCCAAAGCTATTTAATCGCTCAGCTAGGGCAATTTCATAGTGCCAGTATCGGTGTAGATAGAGCCGCTCACCGTCAAACATCAAAGGTAACGCTTCCCCCTGTTGACCAACCAAAGACGAAGCCGTGAGTAATTCACGCCAACTAATCAAAATGAGCTGTTGGTTCAGTTCAAGCGCAGCATCGCCAAACAACCCAAGTTTGGCGGCCAGATCAACCGGTTGCCCTTGCGAGTCATGCAATGGCAAACAGATATGACCTTTGCCCAGTTCACTGCTGACTACACCTGCGATAAACGCTAATGCTTGGTCTTGTGATTGCGCTAAGATAAAGCGCGCAAATTGGTAATCAAGCTGACGAATTGAACCTTTCTCTGCCAGTTGTTTTAGTTTCTCTACCAAGTTCTGCATGATCAAATCAACTCCATCTGACCAGAACTGTTGTGTCTAGTATCGATGTTTTGTCCGTCAATTAAGCGGTCCATATCTTGTAAAAACTCCAAGCTAGGTTTGGCCGAGAAGATACCGTGCTCACTTTCACCATCCATACCACGTAGGAATAGATAGTAAACACCGCCAAAATGTTGCTGATAATCGTAATTAGGTAAACGGCTGCGTAAGAAGCGATGCAACGCTAACGCGTAGATTTGATATTGCAGGTCGTATCTGTGCTCAGCCATCGCTGATTTCAGCGCCTCGCCGTGATAGTGACTGACGTCATCGCCTAAATAGTTCGACTTCCAGTCCAAGACAAAATACTGACCATTGTGTTCAAACACTAAGTCGATAAAGCCCTTGAGCATGCCGTGTACGGTTTGAAAACCAAGGTCACCGGCTTTGGCTGATAATGGGTCATGACGTTGAATTACGCGATTGAGCGCCGGAGCCGCCAGCACTTCTATCGGTAACAAAAACTCCATTTCAACTAAGCGTTGTGATGGTTGCTTGTGGTTGAGTGTTAACTTCTTACCGTCGAGTGGTGTTGCTAGCACCGTATCGATCAGCCGCTGTAAGACGGGTAGCCATTCTTCTTCCAACTGTTCACTTTCCATTAGCGCCAGAATCACTTGCGTGTTTTCCTCGCTCGTCGCGGGTTGCGTAAACTCAACTTCTTCAAACAAGCTGTGCAGGAACGTACCCGGTCTTGCACCTCGTGGAAACGTGAAAATCGATCTTTCTGGCTCAAGCAATTCTTCTTGGTCTTGCTCACCAGACGAGTCGACGTCCAAACGCATTAAGTCCGTCAGCGCATCATCGCCATACGTCGAGTGCCCTTGCTTAACCAAGCCAGAATAACTGGTGATTCGCCAACTTCGGTCGATATCACTTTGTAACTCGCGCGCACGCAACGATTGTGTTTGTGATTGGTTGGCAACAAACGGCGTCTGGTGTGGCTCAGGTAAATCAGCCAACGCGACACAATCAAGCTGCTCAACCTGTTTCTGAATAGCGAGGGTTAAGTCGTTGATGCCACCTTCTTGACCATTTTGCAGCAAGTAGCCCATCGCACTGCGGTGCACACCAGTTGGCTCTTTGCTTGAACGCCCATTGCGAATCGGCGCAGCGCCGATAAAACAGCCGTAGACCGCACGGGTCAGCGCCACATAGATTAAGCGTAAATCTTCCGCAAGACGTTCTTTGTCCGCTTGCTTGAGTGAGTCACCCTGCCCGCTGATGTCCAGCACAGTGCGGTCACTTTCTGCATCGTAGTATTTCGCTTCACTCGCTTCTCGGTAACTGAGCACAAACGGCAACATCACCAAGTCATATTCGAGACCTTTCGATTTGTGAATCGTGACAATTTGCACCAAGTTCCGCTCAGATTCCAAACGCTGGATCTCGTCCTCACTGCCACCCAAGCCGTTTTCCGCGTCACTGATCGACTGTGCCAGCCAACGCAACAGACCATGGTCGCTATCGAGCTCAATACTCGCCTGCTGCAACAGTTCACCGATGTGCATTAAGTCGGTCAAGGTGCGCTCACCGCTTTGCTCTTCAAGTAATCGTTCAGCGATATGACGCTTGCTGATCACACTGCGCAGCATCGGCAACACACCGCGCTGAGTCCAAAGTTTACGGTACTCCTTGAACTCGTTAATCGCGTTTTCCCACTCATTTTCATCATTATTGAGCTTATCGAGTGTGCCAGCATCAAGGGCAAACAGTTCAGAAGCCAAACTGGCACGTAACGCGCGGTCATTTTCCGGCGTCAGCACCGCTTGCAATAGTCGCTGTAAGTCCTGTGCAACCGTGGAGGTAAACACACTGTCTCGGTTTGAGAGATAGACGCTGGCAATACCTTGTTTCGCCAACGCTTCTTTGATCATCCGTCCTTCGTTACCCGTTCTGACCAACACCGCAATGTCACCCGCTTGGATAACCTGTTTACCTTTACCGGTTTCAAAGTAGGCTTGTTCTTGTTGTGCGGCGCTAAGAATCGCGTGGATTTGGTCTGCACTCGCTTGCGCCATCGCGTTTAAATAATCGCCTTTAGCAAGCGGTTTGTCATCGGCGTCCTGCAGCCAATACGTTAACGCAGGTTGCTTTTGACCACCGATGGTCCAAATGCGTTGTTCGGCATTCGGACTGTAGTTGACCGGGGTAAACGGGATGTCTTGGTCATAGATAAATGGGCTGTCAGGCAACGCAAACACCTGATTCACCGCCGAGACCATTTCGGCACTCGAACGCCAGTTAGTTCCAAGCGTAAAATGAGAAGAGACCTGCTTGCGCGCTTTAATGTAGGTAAAAATATCTGCGCCGCGAAAGCCATAGATCGCCTGTTTAGGGTCGCCGATCATAAACAAGCCGCATTCCGGATTATGCAGATAAATGCGGCTAAAAATACTGTATTGCAGTGGATCGGTATCCTGAAATTCATCGATCATCGCCACCGGATAAAGTGAGCGAATACGCTCTGCCAATAGCATTGATTCATCGCTATCAATCGAAGCAGAGAGGTTAGTCAGTAGGTCATCAAATGATAGCCACTGTTTCTGCTGCTTTGCTTGAGCAAGCATGTCGCGACAATGTTCGATCGCATGAGCCAGAATCGGCGCTTTAAGTGAAATTGGCTGGGCAAGGAAGGTTTCAATCTCCGCAAACACCGGATGTGTAGGCGGCGTGCCTTTCGGCGTTTTTTCGACCAGCACGTTTTGCGCAAACTTCTCCAGCTTATCCGGATAGTCGTAGCCGCTGGTTTCACTCACCGCCCATTCGTTCACCGCGTCAAGCCACGCAGGCAAAGACTTTTTGCTATAGCTGCGCTTGTTTACGTCTGACTCACTGATCAGCGTGAGGTAGTCGTCTTGGCTTTCACGCCATGCAACTTTCAACTGGTTGATACGCGCTAAGTTGGCTTGGTGCAGATCAGCCAAGCTGCCTTTCATTGCTTCGACCGTCAGTTTCAGCGGTGCGCCCGTGAGATATCCGCTGATATCACCCAGCAGATCAGACGGTGCAGACCAAATTCGGCGCACTTCACCCGCAAGATGGATCGGTAACGGATAGAAGTTACGTCGCCAGTAGTCTGCGACAATTTGCGCTTTGAGGTGGCTTTCGTCGGTAACGAACTCGTTATTAAAGCGGCTACCAGACTCAAACGCATTTTGCGTTAGCATACGTTGGCAGAAACCGTGAATGGTATACACCGCGGCTTCGTCCATTTGTCTTTCGGCTTGAAGCAGTATTTCCGCCGCTTGCTTGTGGTCGACAATCTCTTCCAGCAACGGCGCGATGACTGGGTCATCACTTTTGCCTCGCGAAAAAGCAAGTCTTGCAGCGTGGATACGCGCGCGGATACGGTCACGTAACTCGGCGGTCGCGGCCTCGGTAAACGTCACGACAAGGATCTGGTCGACCGTCAACGGCACCCGATGTTTTGTTTCAGGACTGCCATGACCCAATAGCAAACGGAGGTATAAACCAGCAATGGTGAAGGTCTTGCCTGTGCCCGCCGATGCTTCGATCAAACGCGCTCCGTGCAATGGAAAAGTCATAGTATTTAGCGTTGTCGCTACTGACGTTGCTGTCATAAATATCTAGCCTTTAAAACAAAAAGTCGGAATGCCAATGTGATCCTGACTTAAAAATGCAAATTATTAGTAAAACTGCTTGGTATATAAGATCTTAATGAGATCTGCCTCACGGCAGAACGCTATACGAACCGCTAGTATCCACCGCACGCGTTGAGCAGCAAAGCGCTGCAAGATACCAACCGAATCATGGTCCCTCTGACCTGTGGCCGTACAGCGAACGCCCTACACAATAATGATTTACTGGCGGCCACTTAATTTCCCGATTTGACCTTCACGACGATTCCATATCTTCGAGCGTTTTCGCCGCCATTCTTGGTGCTTGGATCACTAACGCCGCCAGAGTGCGAACCTGTGCCGCTAGCTCTTCATTCCACGTTGGCCAAATGCGTGCAATATACGCGTTGTTACCTTCGCCATTCACCATGTAACCATCGTTAAATGTGTCTGCCATTTTCTTCAACGATTTTTCTTCATCATCGACCCAGTTACCGCGGCTAAAACCCGCTTCAACGCTCGCGAGTGCGGTTTTAGGGAAATAGGCCAAAGGCTGCGTCATCCCTTGATAAAACAAACGTACCAACTCAGCCAACAACGACTTAGCTTGTGACACGTCGTCAATCGGTGGGTAAACAAGGTGAACCACGCCCTCTTTGCGGTCATAACCGATAAGATGGGTTCGCTTCGCTTGCTTCATCGCACACATCGCAAGGTGGTCAATCCAAGCGGCCAGATAATCTTGCGCGCGAATAGACCCGCTACGAAAACGAATCAGACCAGAGGCATAGTGCTGGGTTAACCAACCAGTCAAATGGATCGGTTTGCTTTCACCAAGCACGTCAAAAGTCAGTTTTACTTCTAAGTCATCTCCTTGGGATTGGCACAGCCAAGTCAGCTTCTCTACCAGCTCTTGCGTTTGCACGCGGTTAGTTTCGAATTCGATATCACCAAACGCACCTACAGGCAGTTTGCCCTGCGCTCGTTGCTGCTCAACAAACTGGGAAATGATCGCTTGAGTATCGGTTTGCCCCGCCAGTTGCTGCCCTAGCAAGGTGGTGAGCAAGCTATCGCGCATCTGATAGCTTTCTAGCCCGCCCAGAACAAACGGTTCGTCATCTTCCATTACTGGCAATGGTGGTTCAAACACCACCTTTAGGCGTCGATTGAAGAAGTACTGCACAGGCAAACGCCAGAATCGTTGCAACTCAACCAAATCGAGCTCCAACGGATAAGTCGCACCGTCAAGGTAATCACTCAACTGACGATTAAATTCGCCACCGCCTTGTCCTTGTCGATTCGCCGCCGGTAACCACTCTTTGGCATAGCTGGCTTGCTCACCGACAAAGGCATCAACAGAAAACGGCACCATCGGATGGTGGTGAATCAAAGCGTTCAGCAGTTGGTCACCGGAGTCGTCACAAGGCAGCGCTTCATCCCCCGCTAAACAATAGTTCTGGTGGCAATATTCCATTAACTCTGACACCAATACCGACGGAACTCGCTCGGTATTGTCTTGTATCGAACGGCCAACGTAGCTGATGTATAAGGTTTGCTGCGCCGATAACATCGCTTCTAAGAAAAGGTAGCGGTCATCATCTCGGCGTGAGCGGTCACCAGGTTTCGCGCGACCGTTCATTAAATCAAACCCTTCTGGCGGTACAGAGCGCGGATAGATCCCGTCATTCATACCCAGCAAACACACTGTTTTGAATGGGATTGAGCGCATTGGCATCAAGGTACAGAAGTTGACTTGTCCGGCGAGGAAACGCTGACTCACCCTCGTACCAGACAGCTTGTTTTGTAGATATTGGCTGATGATCGATGGCGTCAGTGGTTGCTCAAACGCCGCATCGGTAAGCTGCTCTTTGAGCGCCGCCAAGGTATCGCGGATCGATTTAAGCGCCGCTTCGCCTTCTAACTCGACGGTAAAAAAGTCATCCAATAAGTGGGTTAGCACTTCCCGCCAACTGTCGATGGATTGTGTGCGAGCCAGTTTAGTGCGGTAGCTATCAATGGTTTCGATAAAGTGTGCTAGCTTACCCGCTAGCTCTGCGCCCATGCCCTGCACTTCATTAAACGGAGAGATCGTGCCAGAGGCTGAAGCAAACAGCCCCGCAGATTCTGGCATCGCATAACCCAATAACATGCGCTGAATACCAAATTGCCAGGTATTCTGCACCGTTTCAGGCAGATCAAATTCGCGTCCGGTTGATGCGTTCAGTCCCCAGCGAATGCCAGACTCTTCAACCCACTGTTTGGCTTGGATGAAATCGTCTTCACTCAACGCAAAACGCGCCAAGATCGCCGGTGTTTCCAATAGTTCTAGCAGCTCTGAGGCCAAACAACGAGTGTTCGGTAGGCTGACCAACTGCATAAACGCATTCAAGATTGGGCTTTCTTGATCTGCCGTGCGGTCCGAGATCGAATAAGGAATAAAACGTTCCCCCGGCGCATTACCGAATACGGCTTGGATAGCCGGGCTGTAGGCATTGATGTCGGCAACCATGACGATGATATCGCGCGGCTTAAGCGTTGGGTCAGCGTCAAACATCGCCAAGAGTTGGTCGTGCAGCACTTCGACTTCACGCATTGGACTATGACAAGCGTGTAGAGACAGCGAGCGATCGGTAGCCAAAACGACTTGTTTGTGCTGGCTGGTTTCTAGCGCTTGGTCGTCTTGGTGTTCCTCTAGGTTAAGGATATCGGCTTGCAGTTGATGGAGCAGCGAATCGCGCTCAACATCGACAAAAGCTTCTATTTCGTGGGACTCCAGTTGCGACAACAAATACATATTGTCTCGGCCAAGTTTGCCCATTGACGCCAACAAACTGTTGCCAACCACGTTGGTATGAAGCTCGTCAGAGAGATTGTCTTCGAGGCTACCTTTTAGCTGGGTACTTTCCCCATCTTGCTCTGAATGGTCTTGTTGCCACACTAGATGTTTGCGGTGCTGAGCCGCCAATCGCGCAAGGTATTTTCTATCGCGCACTTCACCCCAGTAATAACGACATGGGTTAGTGAACATTAAATGCACATCAATATGTTCACCAATGGCTTTCAATGCGTCCATGTAGCGCGGCGGCAGTGAGGTGATACCAAAAACAAACAAACGCTTTGGCAGGTGTTCAAAACTGCCACTGTGATTATCGAGCATTTCGATAAAGTGCTGGTACAAATTAGCACGATGATACGGTGACTGGTCGAGGGCAACCGTATGATCATAAAGCGCCTGCCAAAGTAGCGGTTGCCACGGATGCTCATCCTCAAGCTCAGCCACGCTTTGCCCTGCTTCCCACGCAGCAATCCATTCCGGACGATACACCAAGTAACCATCAAAAATATCGGCAATTTTTTCCGCCAATTGGTACAACTTACTGACATCAGGGTCATTGTCCAAGTAACGGTTGAGCGCGGCGAACTCTGGCAGTTCCAACATGCTCGGCAAGATCGTCATCAACTTCCACGTCATCGCTTCTTTGTTGAAAGCGCTGCGTTTTGGCACATCGGGAAGCACTTCGGTAAACATGTTCCAGATAAAGGTCGCAGGCAGAGGAAATTCGATGTTTGCAGCCACACCAAACTCTTTCGCCAACTCCATTTTTAACCACTGAGACATACCCGGGCTTTGCACCAGAATTTGCTCCGCTTCGAACGGATTTTCGAGTGGATTGAGACGAATCAGCTCAACTAACAGCGACTTGAGAATATCAACTTGGTTGGAGTGGTAAACAGTAAACAAAAGGAATGCACCGAGCGCCAATTTAAACTGAGAGCTAGCTTAGCACAGGGAAAATTTTTCCTGCAGCAATCTTGAGACTCGGGGTAACAAAAGGTTAGCTAATACACAAACTGGTCACGAAACATCTAAATTTAAACATGTAAGCGAAATCTTACACTTCAGTGTGCAGTGTGATTTACGTCGCAATATTCCGAAATAAAAAACACTGTTTTATACTCCGGAACTGATATTAATATAAGTAAAAAAACGTATGTTTCGCAAAGTTACTTCTAACAGCGCTTGGCTAGTTGCCTTTTTTGCTTGCTTTGTCCCTTACTTGGCAATAGCTTGCTATCCCTTTTTACTGTCAAGCAACCAAGCTGAACCTCTGACGTTATTGCAGGGTTACTACCTGCTCTCAACCCAATACGCATGGCTGGGCTTGATTGCTGTGCCATTCATGCTATTGAGTTTGCTATTTTCTGTTCTGCCACCACGCTGGTTTAAAGGTGTGGTTATTGCTATCGCGATCTTTATGTTGGTGATGCTTAAGGTCGATATTTTAGTCTTCCAGCAATACAAACTACACATCAACGCACTGATGATTCGGATGTTCTTTGAGGGCGCCGACGAAGTCTTTGGGATCTCTTGGATGAGCTGGCTGATTTTTATCAGCGAGGTGGCGCTATTGATCGTTGGCTTGGCGTGTACTGTCTGGCTGAGTACTAGATTGCTTTATAGCCGAGCTAAGTTCGTCCTGATTGGTGTGTGGTTCGCATTGTTGCTTAGTACCCAAGCCGTGCACGCGTACAAAAATGCGTTATACGACGATGAAGTCAGTCAATTTTCCAATAACTGGCCGCTTTACTACCCACTCACCGCACGCAAATTTATCTACAAATATCAGTTGGTGGATGAGAGTATCGCGTCGAAAAATCGCGTTGAGTTGACCAACGTTGAAAGCAGCGCGCTCAACTACCCGCTAGAGCCAGTGAATGTGGTTGCCAAAAACAAACAACCCAATGTTTTGTTCATCCTGATCGATGCGTGGCGCTACAGCGATGTGACGCCAGACGTGATGCCTAACGTCAGCCAGTTTATTGGCAAAACCTCTAACTTCACCCAACACATGAGCGGCGGTAACTCAACGCAAGCGGGCATATTCAGCTTGTTCTACAGTTTGCCTGCGACCTATTGGGACAGTTTTCATGCTAGCCAAACCTCTCCGGTATTCATCAATAGCCTGCAACAACAAGGCTACCGAATGGGAATCTTTGGCTCTGCACCACTGATCAGCCCACCGCTGTCACGGACGGTATTTAAGAATGTGAAAAATCTGACCTTGCAACGTGGTGGCGACAGCAAATCTCAGCGCGATCAAGAAATCACCGACGAGTTTGTTCAGTTCCAGAATGAGCAAAGCGATCAGCCTTACTTCAGTTTCTTGTTTTACGATGCGGCTCATGGTACCGATTTCCCTGAGCCCGACTTTGCCAAGTTCAAGCCTTACTGGGAACGTGTTGACCATATCCTACTCAACAATGAATTTGACGCATCGCTGTACCACAATCGATATAAAAATTCGCTCTACTACATTGATAGCTTGATCGAAGAGGTACTGGAAAACGTCGATTTGGACAATACTATCGTGGTGATAACTTCCGATCACGGTGAAGAATTCAACGATCACAAGATGAACTATTGGGGACATTCGGGTAACTACAGCGACACGCAGGTTAAAGTGCCGCTGTATGTCTATCTACCCGACCAACAACCAGGGCAAATCGACTATCGCACCACCCATTACGATATCGTGCCGACGCTGATGAACATGCTGTTTGATGTCGATACCGATACCTCTTCTTACAGTATCGGTTACGATCTGTTTGACGATAGCGAGTCTCGCGACTGGTTTATCGCTGGCAGTTACTACAACTACGCTCTGGTAGGGAAAGAAACAATGCTGGTGGTTAACCCCGGCGGTCATTCACAGCAATTTGATAGTCAATTGCAAGTCGATAATGATCGACCAGTCCCGGTTGATGTCATTCGTTCAGCCTTGCGCGATATGTCCCGTTTCTATCACCGATAACCTCATAAATCTCTACAAAGCACCCCGGCACCATTCTCGCTGGGGTGTCTTTTTTTAATTCACCACTTTCACTCTCGCACTCCTCCCCTTCACTCTGAGTTCTTTCTGGACGAATAAGCAAATTGCTACAACACTTAATCACAACGTTTAACACTTATTAATCCGAAATTTAAATCGCTTTGGATATGACCTTGCCGAGATGTCGTGTGCTCTATCATCGAGACTGACCCCGCACAGGGACAGTTACCGAGCTCAATATGCGCTCAACCACACTCGAAACCTTTGATGGTAAAGATATTGTGGTTCCAAACGAAAAGTTCATCTCCAGCTCGTTTACCAACTGGACGCACAAAAACACCAAACAGCGCAATCGGGTCGGAGGTGACCTATTGCTAATCATTCTCGAAACGCTGCAAAACAATGGCATCGAGATTCCATTCCCACAACGCGATATTCGGGTGGTGTCTACTGGCGATGGCGAGGAATTTGCCAAGAAACCTTAAATACTGGAGCAACAAAAAAGCCCCTTGAAGTCACTCAAGGGGCTCGATTGAGAACGGATATTAAGCGTGGTGCGCGGTCATTAAACGCGGTTTGACCAACAGATGATTGATGTACTGCAGTGCAACATAACCCACCACAAGCGTCGCAACCACTAACTCAATACCCGCCAACCCACGCACTTGCGCGATATAGTGCTCGGCTAGTCCGTGCGTTTCCATCCAGTTCGCCATTTTAAATAGCGCCGTCGCACCAATCACCATCGGAAAGGTAAACGCCGCATAACCTGGACTGAATCGTAGTCTCAGCAGTTTGAAAAACGCCAAGTAGATAATCGCCGTCATCAACACTGCAATACCAAACAGCAACGCAATTACGACCGGAGACGGCGTGCTGACAACGGTTAGATACCCCGCCAGTGAAAGGCTTGCTGGCGCTGCCATGATCGCCATCGTCGGTTTCGCCGCGTCAGGGATCTCATGAGTAAACATAAAGCGATAAATCATCATAGGTAACATGACGGCGTACGAACACATGCCAAATACCAACGCGCCATGGGCGATCGGCACTAGCACTGGATTGCCCGAAAACGACACGTCCGCGACGATAATGCCCACCGGAGGGACGAACCAACTTGGCACCATATGATGCAATTCAAAATCTTGCACACGGTGGTAAACAAAGCTCAGCAAAAACACAATATGCAGAGCAATCGCAATCAACCAAAGCACATCACCTGCAACTGAGTAAAAATGCCCAAGTGAGTTCGACACCACCATGGTCGCCATCGCAAACGTCGGCACAACACTGCCGACAACAGGGTGAGCAAGGTCCTCTCTTAGCAAGTGGTTATGCAGCAAAAATTTTGCCGCTAGTACCACCAGCAACACACTCGCGATCCCAGCACTCATCCACTGTCCGTAGCCATGTAACTCAATCGCATTCTCCCAACTCCAGCCCAAGCTGGCGATACCAAGCGCTAACCCCGCCATTGGGGTGGGTGCTGCCATTACTTTTGCTTTTGTTTTCTGAATCATCGTGACCTCACAGACAGACTCACTCTCAATGTCAGCGATATTACGCTTGCACTTCGTTCTAATATATCTAATTATTTAAAACAAACGTTCAGTAATACTAAACATCATATTATGGCCAGCAATATCTCACTTAAGCAGCTACGGGTGTTTATCGCGATCACCCAACACGACACGCTTACTTCCGCATCGGAAGCCTTGTTTCTTTCCAAAGCAGCAGTGAGTATGTCGCTCGCCGAGCTGGAAAAGCAGATCGGTCACTCTTTGTTTGACCGGGTCAATAACCGATTAATTCTCAATCAGGAAGGACAAAAGCTTCTGCCTCTCGCCGATGAACTGATCGAGCGCGCAGAGAACATCGAACAGCTGTTTGAGGGTGACCAAACGCTTGTCGGTGCGTTGCGAATTGGCGCCAGTGACACCATTGGTAACCAAGTCGCGCCTTATTTGTTAAGCGATTTCAGAAATCACACCGGACACAAATCGCAGAGCCTATTCATTTCCAACTCGGCATTGATTTGTGAAAAGTTGGTCGATTACGAGCTCGATATTGCGCTTATTGAAGGCAAAACTCTGCACCCACAGTTGATTTCGCAACAATTTAGCGAAGATGAGATGTGCGTGATTTGCTCGCCGTCATCTCCGTTAGCGACTCAACAAAGCTTTACCATCGGCCATTTAGAAAACAGCGATTGGATTTTGCGCGAAGCAGGTTCGGGATCGAGAGAGTTTTTCCTCCGCGCGATCGCCCCTCGTATCGAGCAGTGGCAAGAAGCGTTTCAGCTCAACACAACCGAGGCGCTGATCAACTGTGTATCGGCGGGATTAGGACTAGGCTGCTTATCCAAACTCGCCGCTGAACCAGCACTAAAAGATGGCCGCGTAGTGGAACTCAAATTGCCGCTGGATATGAAACGTCGCTATTGGTTACTGGTACACAAAGAGAAATACCAAAGCCCTTTATTGAAAAGCTTTATCGAATTCTGTGACCAGTGGAGTAAAGAGTAACCACCTAGTTCGCATATCCTAGGGGTTGTCTGGACTTAATTGGTCAAAAACTGTATAAACAGACAGTAATTACTTGGGCAAATTTAACTAGAGGACCAACCATGGCTGTAATCGTCAAGTACGTGGTAGAACGCAATGGAGAAGAGAAAATGACTTTTACCTCTAAAGCGGAAGCTGACGCATACGATAAAATGCTTGATATGGCGGACGAGCTATTTGAGCTACTAGGTAAAAGTGAACTGCTGGAAGACGAAGGCAAGCAAGAAGACTTGGCTATGTTCCTGGCACAAAACAAAGAAGAAGTGCTGTACGCTCTGGGCGCAAAACGCAAACCTGCACCAAAAAAAGCAAAAGTGGCTGCGGTTGATAAAGAAGAGCCAGAAGCTCAAGAAGACGCGGCATAAGCACCCAAACCAGCCAATCAGAAAACCTCAGCCATTGCTGAGGTTTTTTCTATTTAGGGAAAAGCGAAACCGTTATCTTTACCCTAATTGCACCATTTCAAACAGGCTAAAATACCTCTATTCCCCCACTCGAGAGCAGTCAAATGAACTACCACATTGAAGTTTGTATCGACAACTTAGAATCCCTACACAACGCAATATCTGGCGGTGCGACGCGTATCGAGCTGTGCTCGTCTCTGTCGTTAGGCGGATTGACGCCAAGCTTTGGCCTAATGAAAACAGCCGCCGAGATCGCAACCGTGCCTGTTTACGCCATGATTCGACCGCGCCAAGGGGATTTTCTCTACGACCAAGATGACATTGATTCAATGCTGTATGACATCGAAGCGGCCGCAGAAGCAGGACTACAAGGAGTTGTGTTTGGCGTTCTAAAAGCCAATGGTGACGTTGATCTCCACTTAGCTCAGCAATTGCTAGAGAGAGCAAAGTTATACGGACTGGGCGTGACTTTTCACCGCGCTATCGACCAGTGCAGAAACGTAGAACAAGCGCTGGAAGCGATTATTGGCCTAGGTTGCGAACGAGTATTAACTTCTGGCTTAGCGGCGAATGTCGAACAAGGTGCTGATACATTGGCCAAGATGGTCAAACAAGCGGACGGACGAATTGCGATCATGGCTGGCGCAGGACTTAACGCCAGCAATGTCGCTAAACTGGTTGAACAAACTGGCGTGCGGGAAGTGCATCTGTCAGGAAAAACCATCCGTCCAAGCAAAATGAAGCTGATAGCCGAAAGCGCAAAAATGGGCGCGCAGGACGTCGATGATTTTGCGATTCCGGTTACGAATTCACACGCTATTCGTCAGATCGTTGAGGCTCTCAGTTCTTAACTTCGAGATACATCTTTGCACTCTCGCGATGCTAGCATATTGATTACAGAGACCAATAGTTAGCCATCTCACAAGGACCACAGTATGGGCAACGGAAAGCTGGATAAAAAGTTCTATCGCAAAGAGCTAGAACGCTTGCAAGTCGAGTTAGTGAAACTGCAAGAATGGGTAAAACGTGACGGACTCAAAGTCGTCGTGATTTTTGAAGGTCGAGATGCCGCTGGCAAAGGTGGCGTCATCAAACGCATCACCGAGAAACTCAACCCTCGTGTCTGCCGCGTCGCAGCCCTGCCCGCCCCAACGGAAAAAGAGAAGACCCAATGGTACTTCCAGCGCTATGTGGCACATTTACCTTCCGCCGGAGAAATCGTATTGTTTGACCGCAGTTGGTATAACCGCGCTGGGGTCGAAAAAGTGATGAGCTTTTGCAACGAAGACGAATACGAAGAGTTTCTCCGCTCTTGTCCAGAGTTCGAACGCATGCTGCAGCGCTCCGGCATCATCCTGATCAAATACTGGTTTTCCGTTTCCGACGAAGAGCAAGAACAGCGCTTTCTGGACCGCATCAACACTCCGCTAAAACGATGGAAATTCAGCCCGATGGATTTGGAATCACGCAACCGCTGGGTGGAATATTCAGAAGCCAAAGACAAGATGTTTCTGCACACTGATTCGAAACATTGCCCGTGGTGGGTTGTACCCTCTGATGATAAAAAGCGCGCACGGCTAAACTGCATCAGCCATTTGTTGAGCCAGATTGATTATCAGGAAGTGGATTACCCACCGATTGAGCTACCCGAGTTGAATAAAGCAGGCTATATCCGCCCGCCCGTCGAAGAACAAACCTTTGTCCCGCAGAAATATTAGTAAGTATTACTTCAACGCGTCATCGATACTCTGCTCACCGAGGTGGCGAACGTCTTTGCCTTTGACGAAGTAGATGATGTATTCACAGATGTTTTGGCAGCGATCACCGACTCGTTCAATGGCGCGCGCTGACCACATGACCTGTAGGATATTGGGAATGTTTTTCGGGTCTTCCATCATGTAGGTCATCAACTGACGGATCACCGCTTCGTATTCGGCATCGATTTTGTCGTCTAACTTGTACACTTCTGCCGCCGCATCTACGTCCATACGCGCAAAGGCATCCAGCACTTGGTGCAGCATAGTAATAGCCTGACGGCACAAAGGCTCGAGCGAAACCTGAAACTGGCACTCTTTAGAAGAAGGACTTTCGATCGCCACATACGCCATCTTAGTCGCGACATCACCGATTCGTTCAAGGTCGGTAATGGTTTTGATGATCGCCATGATCAAACGTAAATCTTTCGCCGTCGGCTGCCGCTTAGCGATAATGCGGGTACAAGCTTCGTCGATAGAGACTTCCATCGCGTTGACTTTATGGTCGTCGCGCACCACTTTTCTTGCCAGCTCAATGTCCTCTTTGTTCAACGCCTGCATAGCGAATGACAATTGCTGCTCAACCAAACCACCCATGGTTAATACATGGGTACGGATCGACTCGAGCTCGACATTAAACTGACCTGAAATATGACGACCAAAATTCATGAAATGTCTCTAACTCCCTTAGTTTTCTTAACCGTATCTACCAGTAATGTAGTCTTCGGTCTGCTTTTTCAATGGTGAAGTAAAAATAGAGTCGGTATCTGAGTACTCTATCAACTTACCCATATGAATAAACGCCGTGTGATCGCTCACCCTCGCCGCTTGCTGCATGTTATGCGTAACGATAACTACAGTATATTTGGTTTTCAGATCATTGATCAGTTCTTCAATGGTCAAGGTTGAGATTGGGTCCAACGCCGACGTCGGTTCATCAAGCAATAGCACCTCTGGTTCAATTGCAATCGCGCGAGCAATCACCAAACGTTGCTGCTGACCACCAGACAAACCAAACGCATTTTCGTGCAGTCGGTCTTTGACTTCATCCCAAAGCGCCGCAGAGCGTAACGAACGTTCCACCGCATCATCCAACACTCGGCTATTCTTAATCCCTTGCAAACGCAGTCCGTAAACCACATTTTCATAAATCGATTTTGGGAATGGATTTGGCCTTTGGAAAACCATCCCGACTCGGCGGCGCAGCGTCGCGACATCCACTTCCGGATGGTAGACATTTTTATTGTGCAGCTTAACCTTGCCTTCCACTCGGCAACCTTCGACCAGATCGTTCATACGATTGATGCAGCGTAGCAACGTCGATTTACCACAACCCGACGGGCCGATAAACGCCGTTACCTGACCTTTGGGGATTCGCATCGAGATATCGGTCAACGCTTGGGCGTTTTGATAGAACAAATTAAGCTCTTCGATGGCAATTGCCGTTTGCTCATCGCTTAAGTTGTTCACATCTAACGGGGCTGGATACCCCAGTGTTTGATCTACTGAAAACATCTTTAATCTTGTCCCAAGGTTCGATATTTTTCGCGCAAATTGTTGCGGATGCTAATGGCGGTCAGGTTCAATCCAATGATCACCGTAACGAGCAAAAATGACGTGGCATAAACCAGTGGCCTTGCACTTTCAATATTAGTGGTTTGGAAGCCAACATCATAGACATGAAAGCCTAAGTGCATAAATTTACGCTCTAGGTGTAAGAACGGGAACTGGCTATCGACTGGTAAGCTCGAGGCTAGTTTCACCACGCCCACCAGCATCAGCGGTGCTACTTCACCGGCGGCACGTGCAACCGCAAGAATCAATCCAGTGATGATCGCCGGACTCGCCATCGGCAACACAATGCGCCACATGGTTTCAAACTGCGTTGCGCCTAATGCCAGCGAGCCGTGACGAACCGAACTAGGAATACGTGTTAAGCCTTCTTCCGTCGCGACAATCACGACCGGCAGCGTCAGAACTGCCAGCGTCAACGCGGACCACAATAGCCCCGGGGTGCCAAATGTCGGCGCAGGTAAGCGTTCTTCGTAAAACAGCGCGTCAATCGAACCACCTAAGGTGTAAACGAAAAAGCCTAAGCCGAATACCCCGTAGACAATGGATGGTACGCCCGCCAAGTTAATCACCGCGACGCGAATGATACGGGTGAAAGCGTTGTTCTTGGCGTACTCGTGCAGATAAATCGCCGCAATCACACCGAGAGGCATCACGATGATCGACATGATCAACACCATCAATACGGTGCCAAACATCGCCGGGAATACACCACCTTCTGAGTTTGACTCGCGCGGGTCTTGAGATAGGAACTTCCAACCTTGCTTGCCCCAATGGATCAACTTTTCACCTAACGACATTTGGTTTGGATACCAAATATCTAATGCGTAATTGAGCGGGATTTTGTGCACATCTCCGTACATGTCTTGAATCAGCAAACCTTGTTGCTCAAGTTGACGGCGTAAGTCATCCAAACGTGACTCCATTTCAGTCAACTGCTCACTAATGATTGCCGATTGGCTATCGAAACGAGTCATAAACGCTTGGTCCAGCGTGCCGTTGAGTTCTCTCTTACGTTGTTCTAGTCTCAGCTTTTCCGCTTGTGCACTTAACACACGAATCTGTTTGCTCACCAGTTTATCAATATCACTGCGCACCGAATCGGCAAACGCCAAGCCAAGTTGCATCTGCTGCTGGTAGTCTTTGACGACTGAGCCATCTTCTAAGTAGTAACTTTGGGGCACACCGTAGAAGTCGCCTCCTCGTGTACGCTCGACCACCGCCCAACCCTGCGGTTTACTGCGCTTCAACACATCAATTTCTAAAATAGAGACAAAGTCCGCCGGATAGATGTCTCGGTTGGCAACCTTGATGCTAAGACGTTTGACTAAGCCTTTCTCTTGCACCTCTTTCGGCAGTTCGATATTCATTTCTTCAAGGTGGCTGGTTTGAACATACTCTTCTGCGTAAAGCTGACCAACCAATACTTTTCCTTGTTCAGTTTGCCACTGATACAAAGGCGCGGGCCAAAAATATGATAGTCCTTTCCAACCGATAAGCAGCAGCAAACCTAATACGGATAACAGACTGATACTGACCGCACCGCCGGTTAACCATATCCATGGAGAGCCTGATTTGAGCCACTTAAACACGGCTATCTATTCCTTCTATAACTTGCTTAAAGCGCACGATATTTTTCTCTTAATCTTTGTCTTACCCACTCCGCGACTGAGTTTACCGCAAAGGTAAACACCAACAGTATCAGCGCCGCGAGGAATAAAATTCGGTAATGCGAACTGCCGACTTCCGACTCCGGCATTTCCACCGCGATGGTGGCCGACAAGGTGCGCATCCCTTCAAGGATGTTCCAATCCATCACTGGAGTGTTCCCTGTCGCCATCAGCACAATCATCGTTTCCCCCACCGCGCGGCCAAGTCCCATCATGATCGCGGAAAAAATACCTGGGCTTGCGGTCAGTAGCACCACGTGAATCAAGGTTTGCCATTGAGTGGCACCAAGTGCCAATGAACCATCAGACAAGTGTTTCGGAACCGAGAAAATCGCATCTTCGGCGATGGTGAATATGGTCGGTATTACGGCAAAACCCATCGCGAAACCGACCACTAACGCGTTGCGCTGGTCAAAGTCGATACCTTGCTCTGCAAGGAATACACGGACATCACCCGCAAACAACCACTGCTCGATTGCACCACTTTGCGATAAAATCGCGCTGACAAATAACACGATGACTGGCATTAGGATCACTGCGTGCCAACCATTGGCAAAACGACTTACCCAATTACGCGGAAGCTTATGCCACGCCAATCCCACCAACACGATCAGCAGTGGTAAAAACAGCATCAGGCTGACCACGGCGGCAAGATGTCGCTCAACAATCGGCGCAAACCACAACCCCGCTAAGAAGCCGATGATTACCGTGGGCAGCGCTTCCATCAGTTCAATCGAAGGTTTCACCACACGGCGCATTTTCGGTGTCATAAAGTACGCAGTGTAAATCGCGCCCAACACCGCGATAGGTACGGCAAATAACATTGCAAACGCAGCCGCTTTCAAGGTACCAAATGCGATTGGTACTAAGCTGAATTTCGCCTCAAACGAATCGTTGGCAGAGGTTGTCTGCCAAACGTAAGCCGGTTCTGGGTAGCTTTCATACCAGACCTTTTGCCACAGCGACGACAATGAAATTTCGGGAAACGGATTATTGATTTTCGCTAACGACAGCGTCGATGATGACAACGCAATTAAGAACTTTTCATTGTTCGACATCGCCGCCAATTGCGGTGCTTTCTCATAGGCCCGATTGAAGATCACTAGCTTTTCACTGGTGGTGTAATGACTCTGTACCGTGCCATTAATGTAGAAACTGTAGAAGCCCTTGCGGTACGTATCTGGCAATAAGAATTGCAGCGCCGACGCGAGCTTAAACTCACGAATATGAGTCAGTTTTCGCTCACCGCCGTTGAGTACGTCAAACCATTGCGAGACTAATCCGTCGCGATGGCTAACCAGTAACGAGTATGCGCCCGACAACAACTGGATATCGCTCACGACGTGTTTTTCTTCACCTAGACTTAGATCGACAATTTCACGAACAACAAAACGTTGCTGCGCTTTCTTCGCCACGACTAACTCTGAACCGGTACGTAGGTAAAGCGTATTGCCGTCTGGTGTTAAAATCAGTTGCTCTAAACCTGTAAACGGCTGATTAAAGGTGTAGCTGAGTGTTGAGTCTGCTTGGTCTTGCCACACCACTTTAACGCGCCCGTCTTGATAGTAGCCCGCTAAGGTAATCTGCTCGTCATAAGCAAAAGCAAACTGCTTTAAGTCGCTCTCGCCCTTGAGACTAAGTGGTACTGTTTGCTGTTCAACAGCAGGAGAAAACGCGCGTTTTTGCCCCTTCAGAGTGCTGGTCATTTCTGGTCGAAATAGCGTGACCTCACCGGATGGATTGGCAAAAGCAAACCAACCTTGAGCGGCAACACTTTTCGCAAACAAGCTGTAGTCACCCGAGATTTGCACGCTATGTGTTGGCTGAGTAGCGAGGCTATTGAGTTGCCAAAAATCGACGGAACCTTGCTGGGAAATCAAATAAGCATGCTCACCGTAATCATCCACGCCCAACGCGACTGGCTGCGAGACATTCACACTTTGTTTAGCGATATTTGGCGTCAGTTGCGCGTCGGAAAACAACGGCAGAACCATCATCGCAAGATAGACAAAAATCAGCACCAAAGCTGCTAAAACACCGACACCACCAGTCGATACCGCAAACCGAACCAAACGATCTTTAATCAATCGCTTTCGATCACGCTCACGTAATGAAAATTCGGCTTTGGCCATTTGTCTCACTTACTTAAATTAACCCAAATGTATAATATGTCGATTAGGTGACAATTATATTACAAATCCCATTAAACCGCTGAAAACAATGCAATAAAGAATTGCCATAAAAGTGTCATATAAAGATCTTAATTTGCTACGCTTGTAGGACAAATCAGTCCTTCATTTTCGTCAGTTACGTTAGGAAGATAAGACCATGAGCGCAGAGAAGCTGTATATCGAGAAGGAACTAAGCTGGTTGTCATTCAACGAGCGGGTGCTACAAGAAGCAGCCGATAAAAGTGTTCCTCTCATCGAGCGCATTCGTTTTTTAGGTATATTTTCCAATAATTTAGATGAATTTTACAAAGTCCGTTTTGCCGACGTAAAACGCCGCATCCTGATTAGCCAAGAACGTGGTGGCAACGATAATTCCAAGCACTTACTGAAAAAAATGCAGACCAAAGCGCTTAGATTGAATGAAAGCTTTGACGAACTCTACGCCGAGCTGATCCGTGAAATGGCACGGCGACGAATTTTTCTAGTTAACGAAACCCAACTCAGCGAAGCGCAACAAAAGTGGGTAAAAAAATATTTTACCAGTGAAGTTCTCCCGCATATCACCCCGTTGCTGCTGCATGACGATATCGACGTCCTGCAATTCTTAAAAGACGAGTATGCTTACATTGCGGTCGATATTAAAAATCAAGAGCAAAGCCAATACGCGCTGATCGAAATACCGACCGACCACCTGCCTCGTTTTGTGATGGTTCCGGAGCAAAAAGGCAAGCGCCGTAAAACCATTATTCTGCTCGATAACATTATCCGCTACTGCTTGGATGAACTGTTCCGCGGTTTCTTCGATTTTGAAGAGCTTCACGGTTATGCAATGAAGATGACACGTGACGCGGAATACGACTTAAGCCACGAGGTTGAACACAGCTTACTGGAACAGATGTCGGAAGGTTTAAGCCAGCGTTTAACCGCAATGCCAGTGCGCTTTGTTTATCAGCGCGACATGCCTCCTGAAATGCTGGCGTTGCTGTGTGAAAAGCTGCAAATTTCCAACTATGACAGCCTGATCCCTGGCGCACGCTACCACAACTTCAAAGACTTCATCGGTTTTCCCAATGTCGGTCGTGACTATCTAGAAAATAAACCTCTGCCACCGATGAAATGTGCCGATTTTGAAGGCTACGCCAACAAATTTGACGCGATCAGAGCGCAAGATATTCTGCTCTACTATCCGTATCACACCTTTGACCACATCAGTGAGTTGGTAAGACAAGCCTCGTTCGACCCGAAAGTACTGAGCATCAAAATCAATATCTATCGCGTGGCGAAGAACTCGCGCTTGATGAACTCTCTGATCGACGCGGTTCACAATGGCAAGCAAGTGACCGTGGTTGTCGAGCTACAAGCGCGCTTTGACGAAGAGGCAAATATCGAGTGGTCTCGAGTCCTGACCGAAGCTGGCGTGCACGTCATCTTTGGCGCACCGGGGCTTAAGATCCACTCCAAATTACTGTTGATTAGCCGAAAAGAAGACGAAGAAGTGGTCAGCTACGCCCATATAGGTACTGGTAACTTTCACGAGAAAACCGCGCGTATTTACACCGACTTCTCATTGCTGACCGCCGACCCAGATTTGACTGACGAAGTACGTAATGTATTTGGCTACATTGAAAACCCTTACCGTCCGGTGCGCTTCAACCATTTATTGGTTTCGCCGCGTAACTCACGTAAGCAGCTTTACCGTTTGATCGACAACGAAATCGCCAACGCCAAGCTAGGCAAAAAAGCGTCGATTACACTCAAAGTGAATAACTTAGTCGACCGAGGTTTAATCAACAAGCTGTATGGCGCCAGCACCTTTGGTGTCGAGATAAAAATGATCATTCGCGGCATGTGCTCCCTGGTTCCTGGCGTGGAAGGGGTGAGCGACAATATTCAGATCATCAGTATTGTCGACCGATTCTTGGAACATCCTCGCGTACTGATCACCCACAACGACGGTGACCCACAAGTTTATATCTCTTCCGCTGACTGGATGACGCGTAACATCGACTACCGGATTGAAGTGACCGCCCCTGTGCGTGACGAACGTCTAAAACAGCGCATTATTGATATCATTAATATCCACTTTACCGATACAGTGAAGGCACGCTGGATCGATAAAGAAATGAGCAACACTTATGTTCCGCGCGGAAACCGCAAGAAAGTCCGTTCGCAGATTGCTATTTACGACTATCTTAAAAATGTAGAAAGACAAACCAAAAAACGTAAAGAACAGCCTATATATGAAGAATCAATCCCCGCAGATTCGAGACGTAGCCGCGATTGATCTCGGCTCCAATAGTTTCCACATGGTGGTGGCGAAAGTCGTCGACCAAGACTTACAACTCGTCAGCCGCCACAAACAGCGCGTTCGTCTTGCGTCGGGTTTAGACAGCCAGAAAAACCTCGATAACGCCTCTATTGAACGTGGATTAGAAGTGCTGGCGATGTTTGCCGAGCGTCTGCAGGGATTCGAAGAAGACAACATCCGTATCGCTGCGACCCATACTTTACGTCAGGCAAACAATGCTCATATCTTTTTGCAGCGCGCTCAAGAAGTGCTGCCATTTCCAATTGAAATCATTCCCGGCGTAGAAGAAGCGCGTTTGATTTATCTCGGCGTTGCCCACACTCAGCCCGAGTCCGATTCTAAACTGGTGGTCGATATCGGTGGTGGAAGTACCGAAATGATCATCGGAAAAGGGTTTGAACCCGAGCTGATAAACAGCAAGCAAATGGGCTGCGTGAGTTACACCAATCGTTATTTTGCCAACGGCAAACTGTCGAAAAAGAACTTTGCCAACGCCACACTCGCGGCAGAGCAAAAGCTTGAATCAATCGCCCATCGCTACCGTAAAAAAGGGTGGGAAATCGCTTTTGGCTCGTCGGGTACCATCAAAGCTATCCGGGAAGTTCTGATTGGCTTAGGCTTTGAAGACGGTTTAATCAACGCCAAGCGCCTGGATAAACTGGTCGAGAAACTGTGCGAATGGCAAACCATCGACGATATCGAACTTGCTGGCTTAACGCCGGAGCGGAAACCCGTGTTTGCCGCTGGTGTAGCTATCCTGTCAGCAATTATCAAAGACCTGAAAATCAGTGAGATGCACTTCTCCGAAGGTGCATTACGCGAAGGTCTGTTGTTTGAAATGGAAGATGCATTTAAGCGTTCTGACATCCGCATGCGTACCACGGAAAACCTCGCTAGCAAACACCTAGTCGACCTAGAGCACGCAGCAAAAATCAAAGGCCAAGCTCAGGAGTTTTTTCAGCAAGTCCATTCTGATTTGAGCATCAAGAAAAGCTCTGAATTATCTGATCTGCTGGAATGGAGTGCGCTCCTGCACGAAGTCGGGCTCAACATCAGCTTGCAGGCATTTCATCGACATTCTGCTTACATCCTACGCCACACTTATATGCCCGGCTTCAACCGCGAGCAGCAGCGTGTATTAGCGATGTTGGTCCGTTTTCAACGTAAATCGCTCAAACTGAATGAAATGGAAGAGTTTTCTCTCTACAAGAAAAAGCACATCATCGGTCTGATCCGCGTCTTACGTCTTGCGATACTGGTCAACGGTCAGCGTAACGATGATCCGTTACCACCGCTGTCATTAACCGTCGACGGTGATAAATGGACACTCACTTCGGGTGAATCAGATTGGTTAGAGCACAGCAAATTGCTCCACGCGGATTTGCTCACCGAGCAGGAATATTGGCACAACGCGGGCTGGGAACTCGATTTCTAACTTCAGACTGCCAAGCATTATCGGCGCAGAGCAAGCTTACTCTGCGCTTAACAACCCAACTTTTTGCAGCTCCTGGCGGGCAATATCCGCCGAAATGGGAATGTAACCGTCTTTCTCGACTTGCTCTTGTCCCTGAGCAGAAAAGATGTAGCGAATAAACTCGCTCGCCACCGGAGAAAGCGGCTTAGAAGGATGTTTATTCACGTATACATATAAGTAGCGTGATAGTGGGTACTTACCTGACAAGATGTTTTCTTTACTTGCTTCGATGTACTCGCTGCCTTGCTTAGCGACAGGCAACAGCTTCACCCCCGAGACTTTATACCCTACCCCGGAATAGCCAATGGTGTTTACTGCTGAAGCCACCGACTGGACTACAGAGGCCGAACCTGGTTGTTCGTTAACGCTATTTTTGAAATCACCGCCACACAGCGCATTGTTCTTAAAGTAACCATACGTACCAGATACCGAGTTACGACCAAACAACTGAATACTGCGTTTGGCCCACTGATAGTCCAAACCGAGTTCTGACCAAGTAGAAATAGATTGAGTCGCACCGCAGCGCAATGTGGTGGAAAAGATACTGTCTAGCTGCTGGAAATTGATGCCTTTGATTGGATTATCACGATGGACAAAAATGCCAATTGCGTCAATGGCCACGCGCAACTCGGTCGGCTTATAGCCGTGTTCACGCTCAAACGCTTCTATTTCACGATTGCGCATCGGACGGCTCATTGGTCCAAATTGCGCGGTTCTTTCGGTGAGTGCTGGTGGAGCGGTTGACGACCCTGAAGCTTGCACCTGAGCATTCACACTCGGGTACATCTGTTTGAACTCTTCAAACCATAGTGTCGTCATGCCAGCCAAGGTATCAGAGCCGACACTGGTCAACGTACCGGTAATGCCGTGCACCTTGTGATAATCGGGAATGGCTTCTGCATGCGCAGTAAAGCTGAATAACGTCGCGGATAAAATCGTAGTGAGCACTAACTTCATTAGTACACCACTAAACGTTTTGGCAATACGAACGAAAACTTGCTGCCTACGCCCACTTGGCTCTGGATGTTGAGGTGTGAGTCGTGGTGCGTCAGGGCGTGCTTAACGATCGCCAGACCAAGACCGCTACCGCCAGTGTCGCGCGAGCGCGCTTTATCGACGCGGTAGAAACGTTCGGTCAAACGGTGTAAGTGCTGAGGTTCAATACCATCGCCACTGTCTTGCACTTCTAAGCAAGCACCTTGCGGGGTTTTATACCAACGCACGTTAATCTCCGCGCCAGCAGGTGTGTACTTAACCGCGTTGTAAACCAAGTTGGAAATCGCACTGCGCAGTTGGTCTTCATCCCCCAGCACACGTAGCTTTTCATCCACTTCAAACTTAAGTTTGTGTTCTTGGTCGCCACTCAAGCTGGCAGCTTCTTTTTCTAGCACTTCCAGCATCGCGGGCACATTAACCACTTCATCGAGTTCGTGCATCGGCGCGGCTTCAATTTTGGATAAGGTGAGCAGTTGGTTGACCAGACTATTCATGCGATTTAGCTGCTCGGTCATCACCCCGTGCGCTTTGCTCCACATTGGACCGACGACCATATCCGGGTCTTCGGTCATTTCCAGATAACCTTGTAATACCGTCATCGGCGTACGTAATTCATGCGAAACGTTGGCAAAGAAGTTACGGCGCATGCCTTCCAACTGTTTAAGCTGGCTGACGTCACGCACCACCATCAGGTGTTCACCTTCTGTGTACGGCACAATACGCAGTTCCAGCATACGCTCGACGTTAAGTGGAGAGCGCATTTCCAACGGTTCAGAAAAGTCTTGTTTGTTTAGGTATTTGATAAAATCAGGGGTGCGGATCAGGTTAGAGATCGGCTGACCGGAATCATCAGGCCATTTAAAGCCTAATAGGTGCTGAGCGAGTCGGTTGCACCACACAATGTTGCCTTCACCACGGAAGACCACAACTGCATCGGGTAACGATTCCGCACCGTTACGGAAACGGCGGATGAGGTTGGTTAACTCTTTACGTTTTTTACGTTGGCGTTGTTGCAGGCGGTAGATGCCGTTGAACAACGACTCCCAGTTACCAGTACCAGACGGTGGTGTTAGGCGCTTTTCGTCCCATAGCCACGCCGACAATCGCATTTGATTGTGCAGGTGCCAAACAAGTTGAATCACCGTCGCTGCCAGCAGCAACCACGGCATGTAGCCGAATATCCACCCGACTACTATCCAGGGAGTGTAAAAAAAAGCCAGCTCCCAGGCTAGCTTCTTCCAAGTTAACCGTTCTACCACTTACCTCTCCAATATGTACCAATGAGTTCCGCCCACAAGAGTTAGGCGGAGTTGCTCTAACTAGGTACTATGATTTCGTTGAAAAACGATACCCTGCGCCACGTACTGTCTGAATCAGTTTATCGTGGCCTGCATTTTCTAGCGCTTTGCGTAGGCGACGAATATGCACGTCGACCGTACGATCCTCAACGTATACGTTGGTGCCCCAAACGTTGTTAAGTAGCTGCTCACGGCTGTAAACGCGTTCTTGGTGAGTCATAAAGAAATGCAGCATTTTGAATTCTGTCGGCCCCATATCCAACGGCTGGTCATTCGCGGTCACGCGATGAGAAACAGGGTCGAGCCTTAAGCCTTGAACATCAATGACATCTTCTAGCGCGGTTGGCGTCACTCGGCGAATTACCGCTTTCAGGCGTGCCACCAGCTCTTTTGGAGAAAATGGTTTGGTGATGTAGTCGTCCGCGCCCACTTCTAGGCCGCGAACTTTGTCTTCTTCTTCACCACGAGCCGTCAGCATTACCACTGGGATATTGCGTGTGAGCTCTTCACGTTTCATGTGTTTGATAAAGTTGATACCACTACCACCAGGTAGCATCCAATCTAGCAGAACAAGATCTGGGAAGGGTTCAGCCAGTTTAGTTACCGCAGTATCGTAATCTTCTGCCTCTACCGCTTGGTAACCCTTTTGTTCAAGAACAAAGCAAAGCATTTCACGGATTGGAGCTTCGTCTTCAACAACTAGAATCCTTCTAGACATAATTGAATAACCTTATGTTAGTTAAATTATTTTAGGCCGCATCAGGCCTCTGCAACGATAAGCATTATTACGAGCAATTATGACACTTTTGTGACCTTTGCAAACAAATTTTCATATAACTTTCATCCCACTATTGTGTATTTGCGTTAAGACAAGGGCATAAAAAGCCTTTATGATTAGCAGCTAAGTCTAGGTATAGAGAAAGAGTATGTGGTTTAAAAATTGTCTGGTTTACCGATTTAACCGTGATATCGAATTCAATGCAGACCAACTAGAAAAGCAACTTCAAGAGTTTCGCTTTACGCCGTGTGGCAGTCAGGATAAACAGAAGTTTGGCTGGGTGACCGCGATGGGTAAACACGGCGATATGATGACGCACGTGTCTGAAAACCGCATCCTGATCTGCGCTAAAAAAGAAGAGAAGATGCTGCCAGCATCGGTGATCAAAGAGTCTCTCAACGCAAAAGTCGATGCGATGGAAGCGCAAGAAGGTCGTCCTCTAAAGAAAAAAGAGAAAGACAATCTAAAAGAAGACATCGTGATGGATTTGCTGCCACGCGCGTTTAGCCGCAGCAACCACACTTATGTTCTGATTCTGCCGAAAGAAGGCTTTATTCTGGTTGACGCAAGCAGCTTCAAGAAAGCGGAAGACGTTTTGGCGTTACTACGAAAAACGATGGGTAGTCTGCCAGTCGTACCAGCGATTCCAGAACAAGCGATTGAAACCACACTGACCGAATGGGTCAAAACGGGTAACACGCCAGTTGGCATGCAGATGCTAGACGAAGCCGAGCTGAAATCGGTGCTGGAAGAAGGTGGTGTGATCCGTTGTAAGAAACAAGAACTTACCGCAGATGAAATCCGCAGCCATATCGAAGCCGACAAAGTAGTGACGAAGCTTGCGCTTTGGTGGCAAGAGCGTATCGAGTTTATTCTCGCAGAAGACGGCAGCATCAAGCGCCTGAAATTCTCTGATGACCTAAAAGATCAAAATGATGATATCCCGCGTGAAGACCAAGCAGCACGCTTTGACGCCGATTTCTCGTTGATGTGTGGTGAACTGAGTGCATTCCTACCAAGTCTGTACGAATCACTGGGCGGCTTGCCTCACCCGAACGCTTAATTGTTTATTGATACGCCCTCGTCACTGAGGGCGTTTTTATTTGCATCGCACGTGACAACCTACAGCCGTTCACCACAAATAACTCCCCTTCAAACCTGACATTTATCCCTTCAAAAAACAAAATCGACTTTCCCTAGTCACAGGTCACAATTTGACGTAAAATTTGCGCCCCTATTCCATCTGGTGGAATAGCCCTGACTTGAGATCAGACTAAGAGAATTACACATGACAACTGAGAAAGCATTCGTACCTGAGCTACTGTCACCGGCAGGTAGCCTTAAAAACATGCGTTACGCATTTGCCTACGGCGCAGACGCGGTATACGCAGGCCAACCTCGCTACAGCCTTCGCGTACGTAACAACGAGTTCAACCACGAAAACCTAAAAATCGGTATCGATGAAGCACACGCTCTAGGTAAAAAACTGTACGTGGTATGTAACATCCAACCGCACAACTCCAAGCTAAAAACCTTCATTCGCGACCTTAAACCGGTCGTAGAAATGGGCCCAGACGCACTGATCATGTCTGACCCTGGCCTAATCATGATGGTTCGTGAAGCTTTCCCTGAGATGCCAATTCACCTGTCAGTACAGGCGAACGCGGTAAACTGGGCAACAGTCAAATTCTGGGCTGCAAACGGCGTTGAGCGCGTAATCGTATCTCGTGAGCTTTCTCTGGAAGAAATCGAAGAAATTCGCGAGCACTGTCCTGAAACCGAACTCGAAGTATTCGTTCACGGTGCTCTATGCATGGCCTACTCTGGTCGCTGCCTACTGTCTGGTTACATCAACAAACGTGACCCTAACCAAGGTACATGTACTAACGCATGTCGTTGGGAATACAAAGTTGAAGAAGGCAAAGAAAACGACGCTGGCGACATCGTTGAGAAGTTTGACCCTGCTGAAGCGCAGCCTGTTGAAGTTCAAGACGAGCGCCCTGAAACCACTATCGGTCGTGGCAAACCAACAGATGAAGTGGTTCTTCTTTCTGAAGCTCACCGTCCAGAAGAAAAGATGGCAGCTTACGAAGACGAGCACGGCACTTACATCATGAACTCAAAAGACCTACGTGCGGTTCAGCACGTTGAGCGTCTCACCAAGATGGGTGTTCACTCGCTGAAAATCGAAGGCCGTACTAAGTCTTTCTACTACTGTGCACGTACTGCTCAAGTTTACCGTAAAGCGATCGACGACGCAGTTGCAGGCAAGCCATTCGATGAAAACCTAATGGGCACGCTAGAAAGCCTAGCCCACCGTGGTTACACCGAAGGTTTCCTACGCCGTCACACACACGATGCGTACCAAAACTACGACTACGGTTACTCAGTATCTGACGCACAACAGTTCGTTGGTGAATTCACTGGCAAACGTCGTGGCGACATGGCAGAAGTAGAAGTGAAAAACAAATTCGTTGTCGGTGACAGCCTAGAACTAATGACGCCAAAAGGTAACGTTGTCTTCACACTAGAAGCAATGGAAAACCGCAAGTCAGAGTCAATTGAAGATGCGAAAGGCAACGGTCACTTTGTATTTATTCCAGTTCCAGAAGATATGGATCTAGAATACGGCCTTCTAATGCGCAACCTAAACGCAGGTCAGGATACCCGTAACCCGACAGGTAAATAAGCATGGCTCTGCTGATCACTGATAAGTGCATTAACTGTGATATGTGTGACCCAGAGTGTCCTAACGGTGCAATCTCAATGGGTGACACAATCTTTGAAATTGACCCGGACTTATGTACCGAATGTAAAGGTCACTACGACAAACCAACCTGTCAGTCGGTTTGTCCAATTACCAAGTGCATTATCACTGACCCGAATCATATTGAAACCGAAGAAGAGTTACTTGAGAAATTCGTAATAATTCAAGGTTTAGCTTAAAAATTAGAAGGTCCAACTTAATCATCAAGTTGGACCTTTTTTTAACCCGACTTTTCAATAGGATAGATATTACAAAACAGCTCTTTCTCGAAATGGTACTCAAGACGCTCTCGCCAGTTCTTTGCTTGGGTTATCGGAATTAAATAATAGTTCTCCCGCCCCGTATCGGTGACAAATGCGAAACCGTGTTGCATCAACTCATAATGCACATCGTTTACAAACCCGAGATCAAGTCTCTGCCTTCCCGTCAATTGATTGATATCTTCGCGAGTTATTGATATGCCAGTAGTTTCACCGCTAAATCTATGCCTCAACCACTCAGCAAATTCTTTTGCACAAATCATCGTCATGGTCTTGTCCTTAATCAACGCTCTGGCAGGTTGCCGTCCACTGCACCCACCACTTCGCCTATCTATGTTGTACAGAGAGATTACTTAACCAACTCAATAAAAAATGTCTAAACCGATAATTTCCACGCTTCCATCCCATATCTCGACATCAGATAAAAGATTATTAAAGAACTAGATAAAAATTCTTATTTATCAGCAATCTAATTTCGATACATTTAAAATAAGCTGGATCGTTATTTATAGTTATATTAATCACTGTAGACACTAGCGTGATGTTTCTCCAGTTTCATACTTGATACTGTTCTGAAAAAGATGTTGGTCGCATCAGTCAGCGAATAGACTTAACTTTGTGTCTCAGGAAGCAGCATTTCACACTGCGCAGGCATGATTTTAGGTGGCTTTTTCTTCGGTTTTACCGCCGCGACTTCGGGTTCGTCGACTTTAGGTTTTGGTCGCCAACTCGCCAGTTCATAGCCACAACCATCCCCTTTGGGAGGAGCGGCTTGAGGTTGACATACCTTACTGCCTTGAGGGCATTTGAGGCGTACGTGCATGTGGTAGTGGTGGCCCCACCAAGGGCGGACTTTTCTCAGCCAAGCTCGATCGTCGGAATTTTCACTGTTACACAACTTCTCTTTGATCACCGGGTGAACAAAGATTCTCGCCACTGCTGGGTCACTGGCTGCGCGTTTGATCAGTTGAAAATGGCGCGAGTCCCAATTCTGTTTTTGCAACCGGTACTGTTCGATATCGACTACGCTGATCGCTCTGGGCTGGCTCAATTGCTGTTCAGATAATCTTTCATCCGCCAGTTTCAACCAGATATCGATATCCAATCCGGTTTGGTGACTGGAATGACCGCTTGAAAAGCGTCCACCACGCGGCAGGGAAATATCCCCCACCAGCAAATTTGTCTGCAGTTGATGGGCAGAAAATTCACCAAGGCGCTGAATAAAGCTGACCGAATTAGGGTGGCCGAAATATCGCTGTCGTTCACTGCGTAAGACTTGGTAGCCAATCCCTTCCAGTGGCAGTGCAGATGCACCGGAAAGGCATCCATTGGCGTAACTGCCTATCGATTGAGGTGAGTGATGAGAGGGAGAAACAACATGTTCCCACACGCTGGCAAGAACGGAGGGAGCAACGATCAATAACGATAAGAAAGATAGGTAACGGAGACTAACTGCAGATATCTTTCTCATCGGTGGAGTCCTAATTAATAATGTTCGCCATTATCATAGTAGCTGGTCGCGTTAAGGGCGGTGAAAATAACCGCAACATCGACATCTTCGCCGATCATTCCGCGCACTTGCTGAGTGATAAGCTTAGCGACTTTATCTTGCGTCTCTTGCCCACGGTCGAACCATAGCACTTCAACAAATGGATAAGCCGGACTTACTTCGCCTTCATGGTAAAAGGTGGTGTAAACATATTCGAAGGTGAAATCTTCGCGTGGACAGTCCATCAAAGGCTGAAGAACATCAATCAGAGATTTAGACAACGGCTGAACCGTCTGTGGTTCTACAGCTCGAAAACGTAAATGCGGCATAACTTGCTTCCTTTTTTATCTGTCGAGCTATGATACCAAGTTAAACTATGATGTCTTGTTTACTGTGTATTAACTTGTTACTCGCGCGCACATTTTGTGCTGCTCACAATGAGTGTAGTGTATTGGCGACATGGTTGTGCTTCAGATAAAACAAAGCCGCTGACAGGCAGCGGCTTTGTATCAGATGAACGAGGCTTAAGGCATCTCGTCGAATTCTGCACCTTCTTTATCTACTTGAGGTGGCATCAAATGTTCTTTGGTAATACCCAGTTTCAGAGCCAGTGCCGAAGCCACGTAGATCGAAGAGTAAGTACCCACTGTGATACCCAGTAGAAGCGCGGTCGCAAAACCGTGAATCATCGCACCGCCTTGAGTAAACAGCGCAATAACTACGAATAAAGTGGTCGCAGAGGTGATCAATGTACGGCTCAATGTTTGAGTGATTGAGTTGTTCATGATTTCTGCTGGCTCACCTTTACGCATCTTACGGAAATTTTCACGGATACGGTCGAAGACAACGATGGTATCGTTGAGCGAGTAACCGACAACCGTCAACAGTGCCGCAACGATGGTTAAGTCCACTTCGATTTGCATCAAAGAGAAGATACCCAAAGTGATGATAACGTCGTGCGCCAGTGCTAATACCGCACCCGCGGCTAAGCGCCACTCGAATCGAACCGATACGTAGATAAGAATACAGATCAGAGAAACGAGAATCGCAAGACCGCCCGCTTCTGTTAGCTCGTCACCAACGTTTGGACCAACGAACTCGATACGACGCATTTCTACGTTTTCGCCCGTACCTTGTTTGATAGCAGCGATGATCTGGTTACCCAGCGTTTCACCAGCAATATCTTCACGAGGACGAAGACGAACCATAACCTCACGCGCTGAACCAAAATTCTGTACCGTCGCATCACCAAAGCCTTCCGCTTCTAGTGATGAGCGGATTCGCTCTAGGTTCGCAGGCTGTTCAAAGCCAACTTCGATCAGCGTACCACCGGTAAAATCCAGACCCCAGTTCAACCATTTGGTAGAAAGTGTGAAGATAGCCGCACCGATCATCACAAGAGACAATACGAACGCGACTTTCGACCAACGCATAAAGTCGATCGTTTTTTCTGCTTTTAGAATTTGAAACATGACTAATTCCCAGCCTTAGATCGACAGTTTGTTTACACGTTTTCCGCCATAAAGCAGGTTCACGACACAACGTGTACCAATAATGGCTGTAAACATAGAAGTTAAGATACCGATAGACAACGTTACCGCGAAGCCTTTGATCGCACCTGTACCGACAGCGAATAGAATAATCGCTGTGATAAGGGTGGTGATGTTCGCATCGGCGATAGTGCTGAACGCGTTCGCGTAACCTTGGTGAATCGCTTGTTGCGGATTACGTCCGTCACGCAGCTCTTCACGAATACGCTCGAAGATCAGTACGTTGGCATCGACCGCCATACCGACCGTCAAAACGATACCCGCAATACCCGGTAGCGTCATTGTCGCGCCTGGGATCATCGACATCACACCGATGATTAACACTAGGTTCGCCATCAACGCCATGTTGGCGATAAAACCAAACTTACGGTAGTAAAGCAGAGTGAACAGCATAACTGCCACCATACCCCAGATACACGCCTGAATACCCATATCGATATTCTGTTGACCCATAGATGGACCAATGGTGCGCTCTTCTACAATCGAAATCGGCGCAATCAATGCACCCGCACGAAGTAGCAGTGCTAGGTTGTGCGCTTCTGCTGCAGAGTCGATACCTGTGATACGGAAGTTGCGGCCAAGCGCTGACTGAATCGTCGCTTGGTTAATCACTTCTTCGTGCTTAGTCAGAATCACTTTACCTTCAGGAGTACGACGACCACTGTCTTTGTACTCGGCAAATACCGTAGCCATTAGCTTGCCAATATTCTTCTTAGAGAATGCTGACATCTTGCTGCCACCTTCGCTATCTAGCGAAATATTTACCTGTGGACGGCCGTATTCATCAACACTTGAGCTTGCATCCGTGATGCTAGAACCACCAAGAATGACACGCTTTTTCAGTACCACTGGGCGGCCATCGCGGTCTAGCTTAATTTCGCTACCCGCTGGCGCGCGGCCACTGGCAGCAGCAGAAAGATCGGCTTTTGAGTCAACTTCGCGGAATTCAAGCGTTGCGGTTGCACCAAGAATTTCTTTCGCACGAGCCGTGTCCTGAACGCCAGGTAGTTCAACAACAATACGGCTTGCGCCCTGACGTTGAACCAAAGGTTCGGCAACACCCAATTCGTTCACACGGTTACGTAGAATCGTGATGTTCTGCTCAACCGCGTAGTTACGAATTTCAGTTAGACGTTGCTCGGTAAACGATGCTTTCAGCGCGAAACGGCTATCTGAACCCGTTTCTGTAAACAGCATATCTGGATGATTTTTTTCCAGTACGCTTTTCGCTTGCGCAAGTTGCTCTTCGTTACGAAGCACCACTTCAACAGCGTCTTTGCCTGACGGACGAATCGAGCGATAACGAATCTTCTCTTCACGCAGTTCACTACGGAAGGCTTCTTCTTGCTGACCAACCAGTTTTTCCATCGCAGCGTCCATATCCACTTCCATCAAGAAGTGAACACCACCACGTAGGTCAAGGCCAAGTTTCATTGGCGCAGCGCCAATAGACTCAAGCCAGTCAGGAGTAGAAGGTGCTAGGTTCAGCGCAACGATAGTGTCGCGACCTAGAGCTTCGTTAATAATGTCGCGGGCACTAATCTGAGTATCAGTGTCGTTGAAACGAACAAGAATGGATCCATTTTCAAGAGCAATGGATTTATGAGATAAGCCCTGCTTATTGAGAGCTTGAGTGACAGTATCCAGCGTTGACATATCTACAGAGGCGCCACGCGCCCCTGTAACTTGAATAGCCGGATCTTCACCGTAAATGTTCGGAAGTGCATACAATGCTGCAATGGCAATGGTAAACACCACCATCAAGTACTTCCACAATGGATAGCGGTTTAACACAGCGAGGATCCTTTAGCTGTTTTATAGAGACTTCAGCGTACCCTTTGGTAGCACTGCAGTAACGAAGTCTTTCTTGATCACTACTTCGTTGTTGGTGTTCAGCTCGATAGTGATGAAGTCGTTGTCTTCTGCGATCTTAGTGATTTTACCAACTAGACCACCGCTAGTTAGAACTTCGTCACCTTTGCCCATAGAAGCCATTAGGTTTTTGTGCTCTTTTACACGCTTAGCTTGTGGACGGTAGATCATGAAGTAGAAGATCACCGCAAACATACCTAGCATGATAATCATTTCAAAACCGCCACCTGCTGGTGCGCCTTCTGCTGCTGCATGAGCTTGAGAGATAAACATTAAAACGTCCTCATTATTTTATTATTAATAATCCAAATGGGGCTTTCGCGATTGAGAATCAAGAGAGAGTGTTTTTATTAGAGATCACACTCTCAAAAATCACGCGCGTCTGCCTAATTTATTAGCAAAAGCCTTTGGCAAAATACCAAAGGCTTTAAATCTACTATTGTTCTTTTGCTAGTGGTGGCACTTCTCGGTCACGACGAGCATAGAACTCTTCAACGAACTGTTCGAAACGGTCTTCGTCAATCGCCTTGCGGATGCTTTCCATCAGACGCTGGTAGTAGCGTAAGTTATGGATAGTATTCAAACGCGCACCCAGAATTTCGTTACAACGCTCTAGGTGGTGCAAGTACGACTTGCTGTAGTTTTGACAAGTGTAACAGTCACAGTGTGGATCTAGTGGCGTCGTATCGGTTTTATGTTTCGCATTACGGATCTTGATCACACCACCAGTCACAAACAGGTGACCATTACGCGCGTTACGTGTTGGCATTACACAGTCGAACATATCGATACCGCGGCGAACACCTTCGACCAAGTCTTCAGGTTTACCTACCCCCATCAAGTAGCGCGGCTTGTCTTCTGGAAGTTGAGGACAAGTGTGCTCTAGGATACGGTGCATGTCTTCTTTTGGTTCACCAACTGCCAGACCACCCACTGCGTAACCGTCAAAGCCGATTTCAGTCAGACCTTTAACCGACACATCACGCAGGTCTTCGTAAACACCACCTTGAACGATACCAAATAGGTTGTTCGGGTTTTCTAGTTTATCGAAGTGGTCGCGAGAACGTTGTGCCCAACGTAGTGACATTTCCATCGATTTCTTTGCTTCGTCGTGTGTCGCTGGGTATGGCGTACACTCGTCGAAGATCATTACGATGTCTGAACCTAGGTCTTTTTGAATTTCCATCGACTTTTCAGCGTCCATGAAAATCTTGTCACCGTTCACAGGGTTGCGGAAATGCACACCTTGCTCTGTGATAGTACGCATTTTACCTAAGCTGAATACTTGGAAACCGCCTGAATCGGTCAAGATAGGACCTTGCCAGTTCATAAAATCGTGCAGGTCACCGTGCATTTTCATCACTTCTTGACCAGGACGTAGCCATAGGTGGAATGTGTTACCAAGAAGAATCTCAGCACCCGTGCCTTTTACTTCTTCTGGTGTCATACCTTTAACGGTACCGTAAGTACCCACTGGCATGAACGCCGGTGTTTGAACAGTGCCACGTTCAAAAGTCAGTTGACCACGACGTGCAACACCATCTTTTTTCTTCAGTTCAAATTTTAACTTCACGAAGCCTCCGATTGTCAGAGAAACAGTCTGACGATGTGTTTAGGGCTTAACCCTACTTTAAGGAGCGGTCGCTTTTCCGTGCGAGAGACAAAGCGGCGCTTCCGCTTTGCTTCCTAGCTTACTGCTAGCACTCGTAAATCTATTTTTAACTATGCCGTTTTCTTCTTGATGAACATTGAATCGCCATATGAGAAGAAACGGTATTTATTTTCCACCGCATGCTTGTAAGCATTCATGGTGTTCTCGTATCCAGCGAATGCGCTCACGAGCATGATCAGCGTCGATTCTGGCAAATGGAAATTGGTAATCAAACAATCCACCAATTGGTACTCGTAACCCGGGAAGATAAAGATCTCGGTATCCCCAAAGAATGGCTTCAGTTCAGTACCTTTCTTCAACGCGTCTTGCGCGGCACTTTCCAGTGAACGTACTGACGTCGTACCGACGGCGATAATGCGGCCGCCGCGCTGTTTGGTCGTATTAATAGCATCCACAACCTCTTGCGGTACTTCGACGTATTCCGCATGCATGTGGTGGTCGTCGATATTGTCAACTTTCACTGGCTGGAAGGTACCTGCACCAACGTGCAACGTAACATAAGCGAATTCAGCACCTTTTGCTTTGATCTGTTCTAAAAGAACGTCATCAAAGTGCAGACCTGCTGTCGGCGCCGCAACTGCACCTGGCTTCTGGTTGTATACCGTTTGGTAACGCTCTTTATCGGCGTCTTCATCCGGACGATCGATATATGGAGGAAGCGGCATGTGGCCGATCTCTTCCAAAATTTCCAGTACTGTTTTCCCTGCGTTGAACTTAAGTTCAAACAGCGCATCATGGCGAGCCACCATCTCAGCTGAGTACTCATCGTTGTCACCAACAATGATGGTCGAACCCGGCTTTGGCGATTTTGAGCAGCGTACGTGCGCAAGGATGCTCTTGTCATCCAGCATGCGTTCAACCAGCACTTCCAGTTTGCCACCTGACTCTTTGCGACCAAACATACGCGCAGGGATCACTCGAGTGTTGTTAAAGACAACCAAGTCTCCAGGCTGTACTTGACTCAATACGTCAGTGAAGGTGCCGTCAACTAACTCGCCTGTATTGCCGTCAAGTTGCAGCAATCGGCTCGCGGTACGCTCAGGTTGAGGGTAACGAGCAATGAGTTCGTCTGGCAGGTCAAAGTGGAAATCTGATACTTGCATGTGCCTAATCTTTTACTGTGGTCTCTATCGGGAATAAAGCGCGTTTTTTCGCAGCCGACTAGTATATGTCGGACCGTAGCAATAGCAAGAAAAGAGATGTGAATTATTGTAATCCAAGTACTTAAAAAACGTAAAATCGTATCGCGTCATGGCAAGATATTCAGCAAGGTCAAATATACGGTAAATATTTCGCATCTAGTAACAAAAACCTGCTCAGCTCTCAAACTCTATGAGTAAAAATTACTATATTAAAAGAGGACAAGATAATAACTCAGGAGGCTGCCATGATTAAGGTCGAAGACATGATGACGCGTAATCCTCACACGCTGCTTCGCTCCAATAATCTCGCCGATGCCAAGAACATAATGCAAGAATTCGACATTCGCCACGTGCCGATTGTCGACGCAGAAAAAAGGCTGCTTGGCGTGGTTTCTCACCGTGATGTACTTGCTGCGCAAGAGTCGAGTTTGCAAAAGCTACCAGAAAGCAGCTCTTACACGCTGAATACGCCGCTACAAGATGTGATGAAAACGGGTGTCATGTCAGTTGCGCCACAAGCGGGGCTAAAAGAGAGCGCTTTGTACATGCAAAAACACAAAGTGGGCTGTTTACCTGTGGTAGAGAAAGACCACTTGGTTGGCATCATCACTGACAGCGACTTCGTCACCATCGCGATCAACCTGCTTGAGTTACAAGAAGAAGCTGAGCCTGAAGAGCTCGATTAAATAACTCGCTATTTCTATTGCAATTCTCGGTTTCAGGCGAGCTGCATCCAACGTGCAATAAGCCTGAACCCTGCCCTGCCGCATACCCTCTTCCTTACCCGAGGAAAAGGCGCCTCTATCTAGTGTTACCACGAACCGCCAACAATCGCTTTAACCTATTGTAAAAACACGAGATTAGTTCACGTCTTACCCAAACTGTTATAAATAAAACCATCAACGTAGCGTACAGCATCTAAACTAACAAAAATACCAATAAACACGAATCACATAACAATAATCAGTTAACACATTTACTCGTAGCTAGTTTTCCGGGGAGCGATTATGAGTCTTAAAAAACTACTAACCATGGGGTTTGGAGCGATTCTCGCCCTGATTCTCACCATTTCGGTTATCTCATCGTGGCGTTTCTATCAGTCAAATGAAGGGTTTCAAACTTACCGAGGACTCGCCTTAACTAGCGTTGCGATTGGGCGAGTACAGGCAAACATCCTCGAAGCACGATTGGCCGCACTGAAATACATTCGTACTAACCAGACGAGCGAAATTGAGAGATTTACTCAACGCACTTCTGCCTCTCAACAACTGATCGATGAAGCGAAAGGCAACCAACTGGATGACGCGCAGAAATCCGCACTAACTTCCGTTTCGGAGCAACTTCATCAATACCAGCAAGGTTTCAACAATGTGACCGGATTGGTCGACGAGAGAAATCGATTGGTCGATGAACTGCTCACCCCCTCAAGAGTGACGATGAACCAAGCGCTCACCAACATTGTCAATGACGCGATAGCAAATGATGATTTTGAAGCAGTCGTCGATACCAACCAGCTACAGCTCCACCTCTTATTTAGCCAACGCTACGTTTCGAGCTTTTTAACCACTAATGCTCAAGCTGACGCAGAAAAAGCCGCTAGCAAGTTTGAGTTGGCTCGACAGCAAGAGAAATTGATAAGCTCACAACTCACCGCGTCTAGCTACAGCGCAGACCTTAACGAGCTGTCTGTGGCGTTTGATACCTATCAAACCACTTTTAAACAAATTTTAGATACCATTAATCAACGCAACGAGATTATCTCGGGCACTCTAGACGTGTTGGGCGCTTCGATGGCGGTTTCCATTGAAGAACTAAAACTCGCGATTAAAACCAATCAGGACACGCTGGGTCCAATCATGATCGAGCGCTTTAACACCACGCAGTTTTTGCTGGTCTTTCTCGCCGCTTTCGTTGTGTTATCTGCGTTGGTGATTGCTTATCAGATCTACCGCAGCGTTATCAAAACCGTTGGTGGTGAGCCAAGCTCGATCCAGACGATCGTCGAACAGGTTTCATCCGGTGATCTCTCGAGTCAAATTGCCACCAATGGCAAGGAAACGGGGATTTACGCCAACATCCTCAACATGCGACAAGAGCTACGTCGAATCATAGATGGATTCCACCAAATCTCCGACAATGTTTCATCGGCATCGGTCGAGCTAACCGCCGTGATGAATGATACCGAGAGCAATGCGCGACAAGAGCTTAGTCAGATGGAGCAAATTGCTACTGCGATCAACGAACTATCGAGCACCGCTAGCGAAGTTAGCCAAAACGCCGCCAATGCGGAAAACGCCGCGGGTGACGCGACTTTGCAAGTGAAAGATGGCGCCAACGCGCTTGATTCAACCGACAAAATCACGCAAAAAGTCATCAGTTCAGTTGACGAAACATCGCGTATTGTCAATCAGTTACAAGAGTACTCGGTTGAAATTGGCACAGTGGTGGAAGTGATCAACTCTATCTCAGAGCAAACCAATTTACTGGCACTCAATGCGGCGATAGAAGCGGCGCGCGCTGGTGAGCAAGGACGCGGATTTGCGGTGGTTGCAGACGAAGTACGCTCACTTGCCGCCAAAACTCAGCAGTCTACGATCGATATTCAAGAGATCATTTCCAAACTGCAATCGCAAGCGAATGATGCAAGTGACTTTATGCAGTCGAACCTTGTGTTGACCGAAGAATCGAGCAACTACAGTAAGCAGCTCAGATCCGCGTTCTCTTCGATCACTAACTCAGTTCAGCTTATTTCAGATATGAACACACAAGTGGCGACTGCCTCAGAAGAGCAATCGGGCGTCACTCAAGATATCTCGCAAAATGTCTCGCTGACCTTCGATCTAGTTCATCAGAACGTTGCGGGCATACAACAAAGCCAAAAAGCGAGCGAAGAACTGGCGTCTTTAGCCGAAAGACAAAAAGAGCTGTTAGGTTTCTTTAAGCTATAGAGCCAAAAAACACGCTCTTGAATTGGCTTTCGAGGGTGTGCAAACAGAAAGTACGAAGTGGCGAGTATAAGGTTGAAACCTTAACTCGCCATCTCCGACCTCAAATGTACTGCTCTTTAATGGTCTATTCGCTGCGCAGAATTTCTGGTGCGCGCTCAAGGGCGGTTATCGCCGGAGCATGGCGAACGACTAATGTCGGCTCCAACAAAGTTGGCGATTGTTCCATTTCACCTTCTTGCAATGCGGAAATCATCTTATCAAACCCAAGTAGCGCGATTTGTTTCATCGGTTGACGAACACTGGAAAAGCCCAGCGACTGAGCGATAAAGGTGTCGTCAAACCCGACCACTTCAACCTGCTTTCTCCACTCTATCTCCATCGTTTTCATCGCGTTGTACAAGTGACTGGCACAGATATCATCCGAACAAAAGACGGCTTCCAGCTGAGCGTCTCGATCTGCAATCTCACGCGAAATAAATGCCTGTAAAGACTTAGAGGTATAAGGGGCGAGCACTCGTTGTTCTGGTAGATCCCGCCCTAACCTTTCTAGCTCACGCGTAAAGCCGATAAAGCGGTCAGACAGCTTGTCACTCGCGCCAATAAAACCAATCCGGTGATAACCCTGCTCAACAAAATACTTGGCCACCAGCTCACCGCCATGACGATGATTGGTACCGATACTCGCGGTTTGCTCGCTGGTTGCAGTGAGTAACACCACGGGAAAAGGAAGCGCGTCCAGCTCGGCTAAATGCTGAGGCTTTAAAGAGCGCGGAATCAAAAACACTCCGTCGACTTTGTGGTTAACGCACTCAGACAAGAAGGTCTTCTCCAGTTGCAAATTATTGCGACTGTTAAACAGCAAGATGCTGCGACCATGTTTGTAAGCCTCTTCTTCCAACACATCAACCAACTGGGCGAAAAATGGGTTAGTCATGTTACGCACAATCACAGCAAACAGCTTGGTCGGCTTACGCCGTTTGACGGCGGGCTTCTGATAGTTAAGCACCGTCATAGCCTGCTCAACCGCCTGTTTGGCTTCAGGAGAAACCTTATCACTGCCGTTCAAAACCCTTGAGACGGTGGCGATCGATACGCCCGCTTGCTTGGCTACATCTCTAATTGTCATACCGTTTACCGTCCCAGTTTTGGTTGAGACTAAATGGTATCGCAAATCATGTAACAAGATTTAGTGTTACATCACAGAGCGCTGCATATTTAACCGTTTTTATCGACAAATCGATAAATAAACTTGCCACGCGGTTTTCTCCGTTTTGCAGTCTCACTATGATTTTCACAGGCAACGAACTCAGGTGGCGTAACGTGGAAAATTTAAAATACAAAACGATCGACTTAGCGACAGAACGCGATGTGCGTAATTTTGAAAAGATCAAAACCAACTCAAAATACAGACCTAAATTTCATATTACACCGCCGCATGGGTTGCTCAATGATCCTAACGGTTTCTGCTATTACAACCATCAATACCATCTGTTTTATCAGTGGTTTCCATTCGATACTTTCCATGGCATGAAGCATTGGATGCACTTGACGTCATCCGATTTAATTCACTGGCAAGAGCATGGGGCGAAAATCACCCCAACAGAGAGCTATGAATCACACGGTGCCTACTCAGGAGCGGCAATCGTTGAAGATGACCAAGCGTACCTATTTTACACCGGTAACATAAAGCTCGAATCCGACCGAGATGCGAACCAATGTTTAGCGCTTCTCTCCTCCGACAACAGCGTGGTCAAATATGCAGGCAACCCGGTAATTCAGTCGGTGCCAAAAGGGTACACCGGGCACGTACGAGATCCTAAAGTGCTAAAAAACGGCGGTCGTTATTTCATGCTGCTTGGGGCGCAGCGCGAGGCGGACATGAAAGGCTGCATTATCGTGTACAAGTCGTTCGACCTAACAAAATGGGAGTTCCAAGGTGAGCTCAATATCGAGATTGACGCGCCGTTTTTTTCTGCCTACATGTTTGAGTGTCCAGACTTACTCAAGGTAGACGACCAAGACGTGCTGATCTTCTCACCGCAAGGCGTGGAGCCACAAGAATTCCGCTTCCATAACAAGTTTAACGTCGTCTACTGCTTAGGCACGGTCGACTTCGACAACTTAAGCTTCAAAGTTGAGCATTGGGATGAACTCGACCGCGGCTTTGACTTCTACGCGCCGCAAACTCTGGCGAACTCACCGGACAAGCCGACCTTAATCGCTTGGGCAGGCACAGATGAAGAACTACCAAGTATGGATTACGGCTGGATTCACTGTTTAACCTTACCGAGACGTTTATCGGTCAAACAACAGCGCTTACATCAGTATCCGGAAAAACTGTTCGAGAAAGTGCTCGCAGTACAAGGCGAGTCGCTGCATCTAAACGGTGAACAGTGTATTGACTTAGACAGCCTGTCTTTTGCACTTAACCTAAAGCTTGAACAAGGCAGCCGCAACTTCGAAGTTGCGCTGGTCAATGAAAACAACCGCTCGGTTAACTTGGTTGTGAATGACAATCACATCTCGTTATTCCGAACAAACTACGAGCACCATGCCGAAGACTGGTGCTTTGGTTCAACACGCGAATTAGAAACAGATTACGACATCAACACGGTTTCATTGATCTGCGATGAGAGCATCATCGAAATATACATCAATGACGGTCGAGACGTTTTCACCTGTTTGTTTTTCCCGGAAGACGTCGAACATCGACTCCACCTTTCTTCAACCGACAATACCGAACTCAACATCAACTTACAGTACCTAACAAAATAATAAGTGGTGAACAGAATGAACTATCAAGCAACCGTCAACGAGATACTCGACAGTATCGGAGGTGTAGACAATATCCGCAATGCTGAGCACTGCGCGACCCGTCTACGTTTGATTCTTAAAGACAACGACAAAGTAAACAGTGAAAAAGCCAAAAACATTGAGCAGATCAGTGGTTACTTTTATCAATCAGGCCAGCACCAATTTATCATCGGTACGGGTAAAGTCTCTCACGTGTACGAGATCCTGAAAAAAGCACTAGGCGGCGAGTTTGAGTCAAAAGACTTCAAACAAGATGCGTTTGCCGATATGACCCTTAGCCAGAAACTCGTGCGTACACTGGCGGATATCCTTATTCCGCTTATCCCGGCGCTGGTAACGACTGGTCTGTTGATGGGTCTACGCGGCATGCTGCTCCATTCAGGCGCACAGTTTTCCGCTGAAACCCTTGCACTGTTTAGCATGCTTACCGATACGGCCTTTGCCTTCTTACCCGTTTTAATCGCCTTCTCTGCGGCAAAGAAATTTGGTGGTAATACGATCATCGCAATCGTGGTCGGTTTGATGATGGTAGCACCGCAACTGCCTAACGCTTGGGCGGTCGCCAACGGAGCTGCCGAGCCGATGATGGTGAAACTGTTTGGTTTCGACTTCCCACTCGTCGGCTATCAAGGCACAGTACTGCCTGCAATTTTTGCTGGTTGGTTTGTCGCTTATCTAGAGCGCAATCTACGCCGCTTTATTCCTGCGAGCATGGATTTGGTGTTCACGCCGTTTCTGACCATCACTATCGCGGTGTTTGTCATCCTATTTGGCTTTGGTCCAATTTTGCAGACTATTGAACACGGCTGTACCTCACTGGTTCGCATGGCGTTAGAGCTACCGATGGGCATTGGTTACATTCTGTTTGGTGCGGTGCAGCAGATGATTGTTATTACCGGTCTGCACCACGCACTCGGTGTGATTGAAATCGGTCTATTGAACGAAACTGGCGTGAACCCAATTCAGCCACTGGCGACGGCTTCTATGGCTGGTCAGTTTGGTGCAGCGATTGCGGTTGCGACGCTACTGAAAGATAAGGTGAAAAAAGGTAACGCTTACGGCGCGTCTATGTCGACACTGTTTGGTATTACCGAGCCACTACTGTTCGGTGTAAACTTACAGTACGGCAAAGTGTTTATGTTCGGTATGGTTGGCGGTGCAGTCGGCGGATTCTTGACTTACGTACTTGGCATCAGCGCAACAGGCATGGGCATTACCTTCTTACCGGGCGTGCTACTCTATTCGCATTCTTTGACGGCAGTGTTCGGCTACTTGTGTGTCATTGCCAGTGCTTTCGCAACTTCGTTCTTATTAACTCGCTTTTACAACCCAATTAAGCGAGGTTAGAGAATAGCGCTGCGCGCCAGAGCACACTATCACTCTGGCGCCATTCATCCACCCGTGATGGGCATGTTCCGTCAAACAATACAATATAAGGATGCAGATGATGAGCAAAGTTTGGTTAACCGGAGACGCGGTCGTCGACCTTATCCCAGAGAGCTACAACACCTACTTAAAATGCCCTGGCGGCGCACCAGCCAATGTTGCGGTTGGGATTGCTCGCCTTGGTGGAGAATGTGGATTCTTTGGTCGTGTCGGCAACGACCCATTTGGTCGCTTTATGCAAAAAGTGCTCAACAAAGAAAATGTCGAAACTAGTTATTTGACACTAGATGACGATCACCGAACTTCAACTGTTTTGGTTGATTTGGACATGTTCGGCGAGCGTACTTTTACCTTTATGGTCAAACCCAGTGCCGATCAGTTCACCCAACCACAAGATGTTCCGACTTTTGCTAAGGGTGAGTGGCTACACTTTTGCTCGATTGCTCTGGCCAACGAACCAAGCCGAGGCACGACTCTAGCGGCGGCTGCAGCGATAAAAAATGCAGGTGGTTTTGTCAGCTTCGATCCAAACCTGCGGGAAGAAGTCTGGGCAGAGCCAGAGCAGATTCGAGAAGTGGTGATGCAAGCGGTCGCGCAAGCAGATGTTGTTAAGTTCTCCGAAGAAGAGCTACTTTTCCTTACCGAAACTGACACGTTGGAAACCGGCATTGCGGCGCTACGCTCGTTGGATATTCCCTTGGTGCTAATCACGCTTGGAAAACAAGGCTCGCTCGCGATCTTTAACGGCAAACAACATCAGGTTCGCGTAACAGAAGCAAACGTCGTCGATACGACCGGTGCTGGTGACGCGTTTGTGAGTGGACTATTGGCGAAGCTATCGCAACATCCAGAGTGGCAGCATCAGCCGACGATTCTACAAGCGGTCATTTGGGGGAATCATTGCGGCGCGTTAGCCACCACACAGAAAGGGGCGATGACGGCGTTACCGACTCGAGCGCAATTGATGGCGTCTTTGTAGAGCAGTAATCGAAACGTGTCGTGGATATTGCCAAATTAAAGTTGTTGGGAGAAAACGAAAAAAGAGCGGTCTGCACCGCTCAAAAGCATGTCAAAGCTTATGCCTAAAACAGAATACCAATACCAAAATAGCGGCGAGTTAGAGGCCTGCACTCCTTAACTCGCCTAACGTGGTACTAAGGCTAGGGATTAGAATTGGTCTTCTTCCGTTGAACCAGTCAATGCTGTTACTGAAGAGTTACCACCCTGAATCGTATTCGTCATCTTATCGAAGTAACCAGTACCTACCTCTTGCTGGTGCGCTACGAATGTGTAGCCTTTCTCAGCCGCCTGGAATTCTGGGCGCTGTACTTTCTCAACGTAGTGACGCATACCTTCACCTTTCGCGTAGTCATGCGCTAGCTCGAACATGTTGAACCACATGTTGTGGATGCCCGCTAGAGTGATGAACTGGTACTTGTAGCCCATGTCTGAAAGTTCTTGCTGGAACTTAGCAATCGTTTCAGCGTCTAGGTTTTTCTCCCAGTTGAACGATGGAGAACAGTTGTACGCGAGTAGTTGATCTGGGTATTCCGCGTGGATTGCTTCAGCAAACTTGCGCGCTTCTTCCAGACAAGGGGTTGCTGTTTCACACCAGATAAGGTCTGCGTATGGTGCGTAAGCTAGGCCACGAGCAATCGCTTGATCGATGCCAGCACGTACGCGGTAGAAACCTTCCTGAGTACGCTCACCTTCAATAAAGTCTTTATCGTATGGGTCACAATCTGAAGTCAGTAGGTCAGCTGCATTCGCATCGGTACGAGCAATTACTAGCGTTGTTGTACCAGAAACATCTGCTGCAAGGCGAGCTGCTACCAATTTTTGTACCGCTTCTTGAGTCGGAACCAGTACTTTACCGCCCATGTGTCCACATTTTTTCACTGACGCTAGCTGATCTTCAAAGTGTACACCCGCAGCACCCGCTTCAATCATCGACTTCATCAGTTCGTATGCGTTTAGTACGCCACCAAAACCCGCTTCAGCATCGGCTACGATTGGTAGGAAGTAATCAATACCACCTTCATCTTCTGGTGACTTACCACCAGACCATTGAATTTGGTCTGCACGACGGAACGAGTTGTTGATGCGTTTTACTACCGAAGGAACCGAATCCACTGGGTATAGCGATTGGTCTGGGTACATTGTTGAAGCAGTGTTGTTATCTGCCGCTACCTGCCAACCTGAAAGGTAAATCGCTTCAATGCCCGCTTTCGCTTGCTGTACCGCTTGTCCACCCGTCAGTGCGCCCAGACAGTTAACGTAGCCCTTTTTCGCGCTACCGTTGACCAGTGACCACAGCTTGTCTGCACCACGTTGTGCAATTGTGTTTGCAGGAACAATCGAACCGCGTAGCTCTACTACTTCTTCAGCAGTGTATGGACGCTTAACGTGTTTCCAGCGTGGGTTTGTTGCCCAGTCTTTTTCCAGAGCTTCAATTTGTTGGCGGCGAGTTAATGTAGTCATTGGTCTATCCCTCTTTAGATGAGCGCCTCTTGTTTATTAGAAATGGGCGCTGATTTTTCCTTTTCTTTGGCGGTACTTCCTGCTCCGCCGCGGAATGTTTACGTTATTGGTTGTGAAAATGTGTGTTTGCTTTTTAGTCCAGGTAGTCGTAACCCGGAACGGTTAAGAAATTCGTCAGCTCTTGACTGGTTGTTAGTTTTGCCATCAGGTCAGCGGCTTCTTCGAAGCGACCAGAGTTGTAGCGCTGCTCACCAACTTCGGCTTTCACCACGTTGATCTCTTCAGCGAGGTACTGCTCAAACAACTCGTTGGTCACCACTTGGCCGTTATCGAGCGCTTTACCGTGCTGAATCCATTGCCAGATTGAAGCGCGAGAGATTTCTGCGGTTGCTGCGTCTTCCATCAAACCGTAGATAGGTACACAGCCGTTGCCTGAAATCCAAGCTTCGATGTATTGCAATGCGACACGGATGTTGTGACGCATCCCTTGCTCGGTTCTTTCACCTTCGCAAGGTTCAAGCAGATCTTTTGCCGTGATTGGTGCGTCTTCTTCGCGAGATACATCCAATTGATTGCTGCGCTGACCGAGTACGCTGCCAAATACTTCCATTGCTGTATTTGCCAAGCCCGGGTGCGCAACCCAAGTGCCATCGTGTCCGTTATTAGCTTCAAGCGCTTTATCGTTCTGAATTTTATCCAGTACCTTTTGGTTCTCTTGCGGGTCTTTCGCTGGGATAAAGGCGGCCATACCTCCCATTGCGAACGCGCCACGCTTGTGACAAGTACGAATAAGCAGTCGCGAGTAGGCGTTAAGGAACGGCTTATCCATAGTCACCACTTGGCGATCCGGAAGAACGCGGTCTGGGTGTTTTTTAAGAGTTTTGATGTAACTGAAGATGTAGTCCCAACGGCCGCAGTTAAGGCCGACGATGTGCTCTTTCAGAGAGAACAAAATCTCGTCCATCTCGAATACCGCTGGCAAGGTTTCGATCAACACGGTTGCTTTGATCGTGCCAGTGTCTAAGCCAAAGTAGTCTTCGGTAAAGTGGAACACGTCGCTCCACCACTGCGCCTCTTTGTAGGACTGCAACTTAGGAATATAAAAGTAAGGGCCGCTGCCTTTTTTCAACAACGCTCTGTAGTTGTTGTAGAAGTAAAGCGCGAAATCAAACAGCGCCCCAGGGATAATTTGACCGTTAAACGTTACGTGTTTTTCTTTTAGGTGTAAGCCACGAACGCGACAGATCAGCACGGCTGGATCATTTTCCAACTGGTATTGCTTGCCGTTAACCGGGTTGGTGTAGCTAATGTCACCATTGACTGCATCACGCAGGTTAATTTGACCGTCAAGCACCTTATCCCAAGCTGGGGACATCGAGTCTTCAAAGTCCGCCATGAACACTTTTACGTTTGCGTTCAATGCGTTGATTACCATCTTACGATCCGTAGGACCGGTAATCTCTACACGGCGGTCTTGAAGGTCTTGAGGAATCCCCAGGATCTTCCAGCTACCTTCTCTGATATCTTGCGTATCTTGGAGAAAGTCCGGCAGTTCGCCCGCATCGATAGCGGCTTGCTTTTCTTCACGAGCAGCTAACAAGCTGTCAATGCGTCCAGCGAACTTTGCACACAGAGTAGACAAAAAGTTTTGGGCTTCAACAGGGAAAACGGCTTGATGCTCTGGGGAAAGGGTACCCGTCACTTCAAGCTTGCCTTCTTGGGCTTCTGTTGTTTTTTCTCTATCTGGTGTTTGAGCAAGCATAATCTTTTCCTTACTAGAGTAATTGACGCCGGATTACATTTGTAAGTATCAAACAACAATTAACATCCAACTCAATTGTAATTCGTTTCCGGCTTATCTTCTGTCTGTGGCTTTACTTTCGCTAACCTTGGTTCGCTTTGCAATCTAGACATAAGTCTTAAAAAGCTTGCATTTAAGCTATACCAGACCGGCGTATTTAGAAACCCCAAACGTAAACAAAAAGTTAAATTCGAAGTTTTATTCCGAAAGGTCAAAAGCTCTGTTTTTGAGGGGCAATCTGTAAGTAATTACGTAATTTAATTACAGTTAAATTCAACATGTATAAAGAATTCAAACAAGCGTTTGAGTTAAGAAGAGAGAAAGAGAGACCTTTACTTGTATGGCTTAAGCAGGAATTTCTAAGGATGTATTAAACACGTCGATTTTGCGTCGCTGTAAAATTGACACTGTGAAATTTCACAATTTAATGAAATCTTCATCAAAATATCTTTGTAAAATTTTACAAGTTAAAGTTAACCAACAGCATAAAATGCTAAAAAGCACACTAAAACTAGTGTGCTTTTTAAGTGTATTGGGCAGAATAGGTCTAATACTATTCGCTAAAGCAGTCCTGACACGACATCCGCTAATTGATTAAAAGTACTGACTCGTGACGAACTTGGACGCCAAACCAAGCCAATATGACGATGTGCTTGCTTGCCTGGTGGGTCTACCACGACCAAATTTTGGTTCTCGATCAGACCATGGTCGATGGCCATTTGCGGAATAAAGGTGGTCCCCAAACCATTAGCCACCATTTGTACCAGGGTATGTAGACTGGTCGCAGAGAAAGGATTGATCTTCTCTTTATCGGTGAGTTTGCACGCCGATACTGCGTGCTCGGTCAGGCAATGCTCGCGTTCAAGTAAGAACACGGATTCATCCGGTAGATCAGCATAGCGAATCGGCACTTTGATCGAGTCGGCTTGATTGCGGCTGATGATCATACGAAACGGGTCAGATCCGACAATGCGGCTTTCCATGCCGTCGATATCGACTGGTAACGCTAAGATCAACACATCCAACTCCCCTTGTCGCAGCGCGGCAAGCAAGTTCGTTGTGGTGTCTTCTCTTAATAGCATGTTCAGTTGTGGGAAACGTTGGTTTACTTCTTGGACTAAATCGCACAATAAGAAAGGCGCAATGGTTGGGATACAGCCAACTTTCAACTGACCTTGCATCTCCCCACCTTGACAGAGACGACCAAGCTCGACCAAATCTTGCCCTTTTGCTAGCAGTTCTCGCCCTTGAAGGACGACCATCTCACCGGCATGGGTAAACACCAGCGGGCTTTTTTTGTCTTTCTTCTCATATAGAGGACACCCAATCAGTTCCTCTAGGTTTTGTATGCCTTTACTTAAGGTCGACTGGCTAACAAAGCAGCGTTCGGCGGCTTCACTAAAATGACGGGTTTCATGCAAAGTCACAAGGTAATGTAACTGTTTGAGGCTGGGCCACTTATTCATAGTTTGCTTTCTAAGTCACAACAGATGTTGACCAAGTTAAAAGTTTTACGTTTATCGCTTTTTTCGATTAACTTAATCTATTTAATTCGCTTTTTTCCATACTACAATCTGTACTATAGTTTGTCTCGTACAAACACGGACCAAACCAATGACAATCAATTTGGTTTGGAACTAACCATACTTTTTAGGAGCAAAAAAATGGTACTAGTAGGTCGTCAAGCCCCAGATTTTACTGCTGCAGCTGTTCTAGGTAACGGCGAAATCGTTGATAACTTCAACTTTGCAGAGTTCACTAAAGGTAAGAAAGCAGTTGTTTTCTTCTACCCACTAGACTTCACTTTCGTTTGCCCATCTGAGCTAATCGCATTCGACAACCGTCTAGCTGATTTCCAAGCTAAAGGTGTTGAAGTAATCGGTGTTTCTATCGATTCTCAGTTCTCTCACAACGCATGGCGTAACACTGCTATCGAAGATGGCGGCATCGGTCAAGTTAAGTACCCACTAGTTGCTGACGTTAAGCACGAAATCTGTAAAGCATACGACGTTGAGCACCCAGAAGCAGGTGTTGCTTTCCGTGGTTCTTTCCTAATCGACGAAGACGGTCTAGTTCGTCACCAAGTAGTGAACGATCTACCTCTAGGTCGTAACATCGACGAAATGCTACGCATGGTTGACGCACTAAACTTCCACCAGAAGCACGGTGAAGTTTGCCCAGCACAATGGGAAGAAGGTAAAGCAGGTATGGACGCATCTCCAAAAGGTGTTGCAGCGTTCCTATCTGAGCACGCATCAGACCTAGGCAAGAAGTAATTCTGCTTACACACCCTCGCTCATCGGGTGTGATGGTTGGACAATATAAAGCTAATTAAATAAAAGCACAGCGCCAATCAGTTCTAAGTAAAGTCCTATAAAAGCCCGAAGCACTGCTTCGGGCTTTTTTATTCACCTCTATCCTCGATTAGAACTGCTGATGACATGGATAAAGCCATCACTGACTTTATCTCAGCCCTACAAACAAGGTATCGATTGAAAACGGGATGATATATCCCAAAAGACACAATATCGCCAAAGAGACAATACGTATCGTCTTACGGACTTTATCTTGTTCGGCTCTTTAAAGTCGAAAAAGCACTCTTTATGATGAAAGACAGACGAGAAGCTCAATAGCTCTCTTTACAGATAAAACTACATGGAGACTCAACATGGCTTACTTTTCACTAGCCTTTGGTACGGCAACTAAAAACCGTGATGGAAAAATTATCGAAGCGTTTTTCCCAAACCCAGTTCTTAACCCTACAGATGCTGTTGTAGAAGCAGTAGCAAAAATCGCTGGTTACGAGCAAGGCAACCAAGCTATCGAGATCTCTGCGGCACAAAGCGCTGAGCTAGCGGCGGCATTTGAAGCAAACGGCGATGTGGCAAACGCAGCATTTGCTCAAAAAGCAGCACAATCAGCACAGCCTCTTGTATTGGTTATCCTAGCGACTGACGAGCAGCCTCAATCGGTTGCTGAAGGCTTCCTAAAACTACAATTGATTTCTAACCGTTTAGTTCAGCCACACGGCACAGTACTAGACGGCATCTTCGGTCTGCTGCACAACATTGCGTGGACAAACGAAGGCCCTATCGACCTACCAGAGCTAGCGGATCGTCAAATCGAAGCTCGCCTTGCAGGCCGTACCTTGTCTGTAGACTGTGTCGACAAATTTCCGAAAATGGTCGACTACGTTGTTCCAGCTGGCGTTCGTATCGCTGATACTTCTCGCGTACGTCTAGGCGCGCATGTTGGCGAAGGCACGACTGTGATGCACGAAGGCTTCATCAACTTCAACGCAGGTACGACAGGCGTGAGCATGGTTGAAGGCCGTATCTCTGCTGGCGTTATGGTCGGCAACGGCTCTGACATCGGTGGCGGCGCGTCTATCATGGGTACACTCTCTGGTGGCGGTAAAGTAGTAGTTTCTATCGGTGAAAACTCACTACTGGGTGCTAACGCAGGTCTTGGTTTCCCGCTAGGTGACCGTTGTACGGTTGAGTCTGGTCTATACGTTACTGCGGGCTCTAAAGTACGTATGCTGGATTCTGATGGTAACGAAGTTGAAATCGTTAAAGCTCGTGACCTTGCTGGTGTTTCTGACCTACTATTCCGTCGCAACTCAGTAACGGGTCAAATCGAGTGCCTAGCGAACAAAACAGCCGTTGAACTCAACAGCATGCTACACAGCAACAACTAAATGATCGATTCAGTTTGAATCATCGAGAATAGAAAGAAGCCGAGCATAACGCTCGGCTTTTTTATTGCGTTTCGAGCCGCTTCAGCATTGATCGGATACTCGCGACCGCCACCAACTTATGGAATGGGATAATCGCCATTAGATAACCTTTGCCGATGCTCGAATGTGTTTGTACCATCGTACTTATCGTAAATTGGCAAGCCGTGCGTTTGTACACAGATAACCAAACCCGCATATGCTTCTCGCTCGTGCTGCAGACAATTTCCTGCTCATCCAAGTATTCGACCCGATGCAGCCCTTCTCCCTTGCCGACTTGTAACGCCTCTGCTGACGGGACGACTTGGATATCTTGCACCTGAAAACCCAACGGTTTAACGAGCTTGTTTCGCACCGACATCAACTGTTGCACAAACATTGGCAACTGACCAAAAATGGCGTGATAAACCTGTGCCGGAGTTTGCCCTTGCTTCGCGACTAAAAACGTAAACGCATCATGAAAATCGCTTTGTTTCGCAATTGGGGTTAACTGACTCTGTTGCGGGAGTTTGTCGGGTTGAACCATAGCTGCTCCTTAATCATATGAACCATTTCCGTACGAACTTCTTTCCCCCCTATCAACGCTAATAAAACCAGCCCACCAGGAATGAGAATAACCTTCAGTATCGGCCTGAGCAGATACGAAAAACAAAAAATCGTCGGTAAAAAAATCAGCAGTTGAGCCAATCTCTCAATATATTTCATCTCCATCACCTTTATTATAGAAATTGAGCGCGCTCATTTTTTTTATAATTGAGCATGCTCAATTTGTCAAATAAACGATCGATAGGTATGATCATCGACGAATCATTGACAGGATTAACGATGAGCAAACGACAAATCACCCGAGCGCGAATTCTATCCTCTGCTTGGCATTTATTCGCAGAGCAAGGCTATGACGAAACTACTACTCGTCAGATCGCTCGCCATGCAGAAGTCGCCGATGGCACCGTGTTCAGCCATTTTCCGACAAAATTAGAAATGCTACGTGAAGGCATGTTGGCGCAACTGTCAGAATTGAGCGCCAAAGTACTCTCTTCAATCGGTGCAGTAAGCGATATTGAACTAGGGATGACATTAGTAGAAGAGTACTACCGCTTCTACTTCGCCAATGTGGCACTGAGCAAGGCGCTACTAAAAGAAGTGATCTGGGATCTCGATTACTATCAAAGCTTCAACCAAGAATTGTTTGATTCCGTTTGCCTCACGCCCGAGTTAAAAACCAAAACGCCATTGATCATCGATTGCTATTTCATGACGTTGATTACCCACCTTAGCAAGCCAACCCCTTGCGTTGAGCAAGCTCTGGCTGAACTTAAAGATAAATTTCAGCAACTTATCAACTAGTGACAACGTTCATTTAATGAGCGTTATCACTCATAACCTTCATATTTGCTCAATAAACTTCCATTCGGTATGACCAGTTAATAGACACATTGGTCAACCAATCTCCGCCCGTACAGCATTCCTGTAACCAACATCACAACCAAGCAACAGACTTCATATCTTAAGGTTATAAAAATGTAATATATACATAGGGTTATATTTACACCTCCTAACCTCTCTTTGAACAAAACACTTGCCACCGTACGACCTAAGGCAACTCTCCTCATCATGTGAAAAATGATCAAAAACGATGACTGCATTAACAAAAAAGCCACTTTTCGTTATCAAAACAATGCTCGAACGCTCATTTTTTGCGTTTGTTTGTTTTCGAATTAATTTGAATGTGCAGAATGTGCGATGTGCCATTACTAATAACGCACACAAATGGAACAAAAAGGACTCTCACTATGAACAATAAACAACCCTCTCTTTTCGGAGAGTGCCTGGCCGAGTTCATCGGTACAGGATTACTGATATTTTTTGGCGTTGGCTGTGTCGCTGCACTGGTACTGACTGGAGCTCAGTTCGGGCAATGGGAAATCAGTATTGTATGGGGCTTTGGTGTCACCATCGCGATCTACTGCACCGCAGGTGTGTCCGGTGCTCATATCAACCCAGCGGTTACTATCGCGCTTGCAGCATTCCATGGCTTTGATAAAGCGAAAGTTATTCCTTACATTCTTTCTCAACTTTTAGGTGCTTTCTGCTCTGCTGCATTGGTCTACAGCTTGTATGCAAACCTATTTACGGAATACGAAGTCGCACATGATATGCTCCGCTCAAGCCCTGAAGCGTTAGCAACTGCGGGGATCTTCTCAACTTACCCGAATGCAGCGCTGTCATTCTTCGGTGCGTTTGCGGTGGAGTTTGTGATTACCGCGGTACTAATGTTTGCGATTCTAGCGCTAGGCGATGAGCACAACGGTGCATCACGCGGCGCGATGAACCCACTGCTGATCGGTATTCTTATCGCAGTAATCGGTGGCTCTTTAGGTCCACTGACTGGTTTTGCTATGAACCCTGCTCGTGACTTTGGTCCTAAGTTGTTCGCTTACTTTGCGGGTTGGGATTACGCTCTGACTGGCGCGAAAGATATTCCTTACTTTATCGTACCAATTTTGGCACCGATTGCTGGTGCATGCTTTGGCGGCTGGTTATACCCTAAAGCGATTGCGGCTCACCTACCAACCACAGGTCAAGGCTGCACGATTCCAAACCAATGTGACGACGCGGAAGACACAAAAGAAGTTCGCGCTTAATTAACTAAAATATAAAGAACGAGATTAAAAGGATCTGACCATGACCGACCCTAAATACATTGTTGCTCTTGACCAAGGTACTACAAGCTCACGCGCTGTCGTTTTAGATCATGATGCGAACATCGTCGCCGTGTCACAACGTGAATTTACCCAAATCTACCCTGAAGCTGGCTGGGTTGAACACGACCCAATGGAAATTTGGGCAACGCAAAGCTCTACACTGGTTGAAGTACTGGGTAAATCAGGCATCAGCAGTGATGAGATTGCTGCGATTGGTATCACCAACCAACGTGAAACCACGATTGTTTGGAACAAAGAAACTGGTAAACCGGTTTACAACGCTATCGTTTGGCAGTGTCGTCGTACCGCCGATACCTGTGAAGATTTAAAAGCGCGCGGGCTAGAAGATTACGTCCGTGAGAACACGGGTCTGGTACTCGACCCGTACTTCTCTGGTACCAAAGTAAAATGGATTCTCGACAACGTTGAAGGTGCACGCGAAGACGCAGAAGCAGGCAAACTGTTGTTTGGTACCGTGGATACCTGGCTAGTTTGGAAGATGACCCAAGGCCGCGTGCACGTAACCGACTACACCAACGCATCGCGTACTATGCTGTTTAACATCAACGACCTATGTTGGGATGAGAAACTACTGAAAGAGCTCGATATTCCTGCATCAATGATGCCTGAAGTAAGACGCTCATCGGAAGTGTACGGCAAAACCAACATTGGTGGTAAAGGCGGCACGCGTATTCCAATCGCGGGGATTGCTGGTGACCAACAAGCGGCGCTTTACGGTCAAATGTGTGTCGAAGCGGGCCAAGCGAAAAACACCTACGGCACGGGTTGTTTCTTGCTGATGAACACAGGTCAGGAAAAAGTAACCTCTCGTAACGGCCTACTGACCACACTAGCGTGTGGCCCGGCGGGTGAGCCTGCGTACGCACTGGAAGGTGCGGTATTTATGGGTGGCGCGTCAATCCAGTGGCTACGTGATGAAATGAAACTGCTAGCGGACGCAAAAGACTCTGAGTACTTTGCAACAAAAGTGGACTCATCAAACGGCGTCTACGTCGTTCCAGCTTTCACCGGTCTTGGCGCACCTTACTGGGATGCCTATGCTCGCGGTACTATCGTTGGTTTAACTCGTGGCGTGAGCTCAAACCACATTATCCGCGCGACACTGGAAGGCATTGCTTACCAAACTCGTGACGTATTAGATGCGATGCAAGCGGATTCAGAGATCAAACTGGCGAACCTGCGTGTAGATGGCGGCGCGGTAGCGAACAATTTCCTGATGCAGTTCCAATCTGACGTACTTGATACCGAAGTATTACGACCAAAAGTGACTGAGGTAACCGCACTGGGTGCTGCTTACCTTGCGGGTCTGGCTGTCGACTTCTGGCACAGTATTGATGAACTGAAAGGCAAGGCTGAAATTGACCGTACTTTCATTCCTCATCATGATGAAGAAAAACGCGCTCGCCGCTACAAAGGCTGGAAGCGCGCAGTGAAATGTGCACAGACTTGGGCCGAGCTGCGTGACTCAGACGATTAACAACTAGACGACTGACGCACTATTCGGTTAATTATGAGCAAAAGAGCATTCCTTGAATGCTCTTTTTTGCGTTTGACCCGTGATTCCCGTGGATTGCCGCTTCTCTGTGCCCATGAATTGTCGCACAATATCGCAAGTGAGCATTTTCGAAGATTCCATTTGAATCTTCCGTACACACTAGGGAGTGATGTGTGAAACAAATTCCAAGACACCAGCAGATTATCGAACTGGTGAAAAAGCAAGGCTATGTCAGTACCGAAGAACTCGTAGAACGATTTGATGTAAGCCCGCAGACCATCCGCCGTGACCTAAACGAACTCGCCGACAAAAACCAAATTCGCCGCTACCACGGTGGTGCAACCGTACCGTTAAGCTCCGAAAACACTTCGTACTCAACTCGTAAATCACAGAACTTTAACGAGAAAGATTTAATAGCTGAAGAGTTGGTCAAACATATCCCTGACGGTGCTACCTTGTTTATCGATATCGGTACCACGCCAGAAGCCGTCGCCAGATCGCTCAGTGAAAATCACAAGCAGCTACGCGTTGTGACCAACAACCTCAACGTTGCCAGTATTCTATTACCAAACCCAGAGATATCGGTGATTCTCGCTGGTGGTGAAGTTCGCAATCGCGACGGCGGCATTGTCGGCGAAGCCACGCTCGACTTCATTCAACAGTTCCGACTCGATTTCGGCATTCTCGGGATCAGTGGTATCGATTATGACGGCTCACTGCTCGACTTTGATTACCATGAAGTGCGCGTCAAACAAGCGATTATCGAAAACAGCCGTAGCGTCTTCCTCGCAGTTGACCATTCTAAATTTGGCCGTAACGCGATGGTCAAACTAGGGAATATCACTCAAATCCATACTCTGTTCACCGATCAAGCGCCACCTACTGAGATCCAAGACATCTTAAAAGAACACCAAATACCAGTGGAAGTCGCTTCTCCTATCTAAAACGCGCGTTCGTTTAGTGAATAAAATGCTTGACCTCTCCCTATGGAGAGGTTTTTTTATGCATAAATCACATAAACGCTCATTATCGAAAATAAAAGATGACCATAAACGAAACTTAAGTTACAGTTCCTTTATGTTCTTAAATGTTCGTTCGCTCAAAAATAGCTAGGTCAGTGACTATGGATACAAACAAACAAAACAACGACTCAAAAGTACTGGATGTACTGGTCATCGGTGGTGGGATCAATGGTGCAGGTATTGCTGCTGATGCAGCAGGACGTGGTTTGTCTGTTGCTCTTTTCGAAGCTAATGACTTTGCTTCCGCGACTTCATCAGCCAGCTCGAAACTGATCCATGGCGGCTTGCGTTATCTTGAACATTACGAGTTTCGTTTGGTTTCGGAAGCTCTTGCTGAGCGCGAAGTGATCCTCAAGAAAGCACCACACGTGGCACAGCCGATGCGTTTTCGTCTGCCACACCGCCCTTACCTTCGCCCAGCTTGGATGATTCGTTGCGGTCTGTTCCTCTACGATAACTTAGGTAAACGTACTACTTTACCATCAAGCCATATGGTTAATCTGGCAAAATCTGGTCTGCTTAAAGAAGAGATGAAAGTCGGCTTCGAGTACTCGGATTGCTGGGTGGATGATGCTCGTTTAGTGGTATTGAACATCATGGCTGCGCAAGAAAACGGCGCGGAAGTCGCGAACTACTGCAAAGTTGAATCAGCAGTGCGTGAGCAAGGCATTTGGAAAGTCACCATCAGCAACCAGCTAACGGGTGAACAATTCGAACGTAAAGCGAAAGCGCTGGTCAATGCTGCTGGTCCTTGGGTAAAACAGTTCTTTGATGATAGTCTGAGCACGCCATCGCCACGCAACATTCGTTTGATCAAAGGCTCTCACATCGTGGTGCCTAAAGTACACGACGAAGAACAAGCGTACATCCTGCAGAACAAAGACAATCGCATTGTGTTTGTGATCCCGTATATGGATGACTTTTCGATCATCGGTACCACAGACGTTGAATACAAAGGCGATCCGCGTAAAGTGGCGATCGAAGAAGATGAAATCGAATACTTGGTTGATATCGTCAATCAACACTTTGTGAAACAAATTTCTGCGGATGACGTTGTGTGGACTTACAGTGGCGTGCGTCCATTGTGTGATGATGAATCAGACTCACCACAAGCGATCACGCGTGATTACACGCTCGAGCTCGAACAAGAGTTGGATCAAGCACCGCTACTATCGATCTTTGGTGGCAAACTCACGACCTACCGCAAGCTAGGTGAAGCGGCGATGAAGAAACTTGAACCATTCTTTGCGGCTATGGGGAAACCTTGGACAAAAGACCAAGTGCTGCCGGGTGGTAACTTCAGTTGTAGCCGTGACCAGTTGGCAACATCGCTCACTCAGCAACATCCGTGGTTAACGGATAAGCTTGCGATGCGTTATGTGCGTCAGTTTGGTACTTACACTCATAAATTATTGGCGAATATCGCTGGTGAACAAGACATGGGCGAAAAGTTTGCAGACGGTATTTACCAACGCGAGCTGGATTACTTGATTGGACACGAGTACGTCAAAAACGCCGAAGACTTATTGTGGCGCCGTACCAAGCTTGGCCTCTACTTAGACGCGCAAGCTCAAGCTAAGGTTGCTGAATACATCGAAGCAAAGCACTCCCAGAAAAAGGTGGTGAGCCTATCTAAAGTGAGCTAACCCAAAATGGTAAAAATCCCTCGTCTAGCGAGGGATTTTTTTATCGGTTCAATAGGCTTAACCAGGGTGTCCGTCGGCTCTCGGCGTCAGTAACATAAAACCTAAGCGCCACAAATACATGCCAAAGGCAACAATCCATAGTCCAGCACTAAGGTTGACCCACATCATCATCTGCTCTGGCATAAACGCTACTCCAACCGCACGCACAAGCGCCGCCAGTATAATTGCCGCAAAGGCGACAGCCATATTCGGACCTTGGTATATGGCTCGTCCTGTATGCCCCATGGTCACACGCGTAACCATCGCCAGAATCAACCCGCCTAATGCGCCAATCGCAAACAGGTGAATCATATTGTGACTCGCAAAAGGACTTTGCAGCAATCCGCGCAGCAACAAACTAACCGGAATACACAAATAAGCGGCGTGCAATGACCAAACTAACGGCTCACTCAAGGTGCGCCAAGGTTGCCAGCGTAATTGGCGAACCAAATGAGCAAGACCAGAGATGATCATTAGTGGTTGCCCCAACTGAGCAAACGTCATCGGGAAAAAACTCAATACAAACAATCCCACCAGCGGTAGGTTTGCAAGCCAGTCCAATAGTACCGAGGGCTGAGCTTTATCAAAATTAAAGCGGCGTGCGGTGAAGAATGGGATCACGCGGCTGCCCATTACCGACAACAGCAAGGTAAACCACCAAAGCATCGCTTGCCAAACTGCTGACGCAGGAAACGGCGGCATCCCTTTAATCGTGGCGTAGCTGGCAAAGTTAGCGACAATCGCCAACCCAAATAGCGGCACAAAGAACAGGTTGCGCCAGCCTTTAGCTTTGACGACGCGAAGACCAACTTCAAACGCAGCAAAAGCCATAAACAAGGCTTCGATGCTCGATATCAACCACAAGGGTGTTGGCGTCCAAAATAACACCCGAGGCAGCAGCCACAACAGCGCTAGTATCGCCAAACGCGTTTGTTTAGTACCGTTTATCCCCGTCCAGTTTTGTACCGCAGTTAGCACAAAGCCAACCACAATCGCCATTGCAAAACCAAACAACATTTCGTGCACATGCCACCAGAGTGCTGGAACTTTCAGTATGCTAGGCTGCCCCGTTTGGAACATCCAAACCCACAAGCCAATCGCGATAATGGCGTAAATCGCCCCAAATAAGAAGAATGGACGAAACCCTAAACGTAGTAGAGGTGGAATCGCTTCTTCGGCTTTTTTATCGGTAATATTGAGCACTCTATGCCCCCTAACGAAAGATATACTGCATAGGTAACTGCAAAATTCACTCCAAGTTATTAATCCTTTATTTTTCAGGCTAATATTACTCTTAACCGACAATAAAAAGAGTCATTTAGACTCAACAAAAGAAGTCAAATTGACACAAAAGAGTAAATCAATTACTACTTCTCTTTTGCTGTCGAAATAGGTAGCTTAGAAATGTCAGCGCAAAGGAGAGAATAATGACGACGTATATATTTGGTTATGGCAGTTTAATGAATTCGGCGTCACGACAACTAACCGGACAAACCTCGACCGCAATCCCGACCATAGTGACAGGTTTTAAGCGCTACTGGGGGAAAATAGACAGTAGCTACACGATTTCACCGTTGGTCGTCGATAAAGGTGAAGGCTTAGTCAATGGCGTGCTATTGCAAGTCGATGATGCTGAGCTGGCAGAGTTTGATATTCGCGAACGCGGCTACCATCGAGTATTGATTCCAGCGCTGCAAATCGACTGTGAGCATGAGCTAGAGAAAAACGCTCAAGTCTGGGTGTACATTAAAAATAGCCCAGAACCACCATGTCATTTAAGCCCAATCGTGCAGACCTACGTTGATACGGTTTTGGCGGGTTGCCTAGAGATCTCCGAACAGTTTGCTAAACAGTTCGTTGAACATACTTTCGGCTGGCATTTCCCTCTAGAAAATGATCGCCATGCCCCAAAATATGGCAACCTTGCCGGTGTGACACCTGAGCATCATGAGCAAATTGACGCACTGTTGAGCTCAGCTCGCGCTTAACTGTCCTCATGTACCAAGATGAACTGGGTTCAATTCCTAGTTCATCGAACCTTGCCTTGCTCGTTTCTATTTGACGATTTGAACCACTAGTTTTCTGATCCAGATATTATTTTCTTCATACTGGTTTGCTTTTAGAAACAGTAATCGAATATCAAAATCAGGCACTTCTACCGGCGGTGCAACAGCGGCGAGTGTGTGATTGTACATTTCCATTTCAGCAAAGCGCTTTGGCACAATACACACCAACTCACGGCCAATCAGTAGTCGTCTTACTGTCAGGAAGTGCCGCGACGCAACACCGACCCTGCGCTCTAACCCTCTTTTCGCAAGCAGTTTATCAACCTGAGTTTGCAAACTGCCATCTGGGCTGACCAACGCGTGTTCAATCTGGACAAAGCGTTCGAGCGTCAGCGGTGAATCAAGCGACACACTCTGTGGGTCAAACAGACATAAGTGCTGCTCGGTATATAGATGCTCACAAAGAAAGCGGCGGTTCAGATTTTCGATACTACCGATAATTACATCCAGCTTTTCTTTGTCGGCAATTTCGAGGTAGTTGCTGCGGTTAACGTTATAGAAGCTGACCTGAGACTGGGGAGAACGTTGTTTAATCGCATCATACAAATGGGGAGCGAACAGCTGCTCGGCGTAGTCGGTCAGACCAATTCGCCACACACCCGTGTAGTTGTCTGGAGAAAAGTGCTTTTTACTCAACAAGTCATTTTTGATGCTACCGAGTAATTGATCGATGACAGGGGCTATCTCGTGTGCACGTTGAGTCGGCTCCATTTTGCTACCGACGCGTTCAAACAATGGATCTTCAAACAAAGTACGCATTCGTTGCAGAGTGTGGCTCATTGCTGACTGGCTCACGTAACACTGCTCAGCAGCCAAACTGACGCTCTTGGCGCGATACAATGCTTGAAATGCCACCAGCAGGTTTAAATCGATACCTTTCCAGTTGAACTCTTTCATTACACACTCTCATCCTATTTCATTCATAAATACTATCGAATTTATCAATTTGAGTCATTTAGAGTTTTTACGTACATTGTGCTCATATTGATTGATAAGAGTAGTACGCCGTGTTTTCGATTTTTAAGACATTTTTCTGGCTTGGCTGGATTAGCTTTGGCGGGCCAGCTGCCCATATTGGTTACTTTCGTCAGACGTTTGTTGAGAAACTAAAATGGCTGGATGACAGTGAGTACGCGCAAATAGTCGCGCTTAGCCAATTTTTACCAGGCCCGGGATCGAGTCAGGTCGGCTTCGCTTTGGGCTACAAACGTGGCGGTTTGGCAGGTGCATGTGCCGCGTTTTTGGGCTTCACGCTACCTTCCGTCTTGATTATGTTGGCGTTGGCTGCCGCCAGTAGCCATATTACCGACACCAGCGTATTCCAAAACATTGTTCATGGGCTCAAATTACTTGCGGTCGTGGTTGTCGCTGATGCTACTTGGGGAATGTATAAAAACTTCTGCCGTGATAAGTTGACCGCTGGACTGTGTGTTGCCACCGCTATCGCTTTACTTGTCGCCCCCGGTATCGCTACACAGATGCTCGTCTTGTTAGCCGCAGGACTGATCGGCACGCAAACGCTTAAGAGCTCAACTCAAAGTGACAATACGCCGTTTAAACCAAGTATTGCCCCGTTAGCAGTATTTGCGCTGCTGTTGTTTGCGTTGCCAATGTTTACGCATGTCACGCCAATACTCGGCCTGTTTAGTGACTTTTTCCAAGCAGGTAGCTTAGTCTTTGGTGGTGGTCACGTCGTTCTGCCATTACTGCAAAACATCGTTGGAGACCAGTTAAGCCAAGACGCTTTCTTAACTGGCTATGCCGCAGCTCAGGCAGTTCCGGGACCGATGTTCACCTTTGCTACCTTTATCGGTTATGAGATGTCAGATATGCCAGTGCTCGGTGCATTAGTCGCGACTATCGCCGTTTTTCTACCTGGCTTCCTATTGCTGCTTGGCGTATTGAAAAACTGGCAATCACTTGCGGCTAAACCACGCGTATCGGGTGCAATCAGTGGCGTTAACGCGTCTGTCGTTGGTCTGCTGCTTGCTGCGCTTTATCAACCGGTATTTAGCAGCGCGGTGGCTTCTCCTACCGACATCGCGCTAATCATTGCCGGAGTTTATCTACACAAAAAACTCAACCTATCCATTCTATGGATGATCGGCTTCTTTGTGGTAAGTGGCTTGGTGGTCGGTAGTTTATAACCTCCCTCCAGTGTTATTGAACTCTCACTTTTTTCGCTTAATTGCTAACAAAGCAATCACTTAAACACCGCTAGGCTATCCTTTAAAGATAGCCTAGACGAGTGGTTAGCATGGAAAGAACCTTTAGCGATATTCACACTGTCGATTCGATTGAAAAGCGAATCTATCTCCTTTTGCTCTGCTCCGCCTTTTATCACTTCTACAACCCCATTTTTGGCAGTGTGATCGTTATGCTCTTGGAGCTATCGGTTGTCTGGCTTATCGCTAGTGGCCCTCTTCAACACAGCTATAAATATGATGACAAATTCCGGCTGTTAGTTGTCGTCGGCTTGTTGTTGTCTGTGTCGAGCGCGATGTTTATCTATCGCTACCACACCGAATTCAAAGTTGTGTTTTCCTTACTCAGACAACTCACCAATATCAGCCATCTGTTTTTCTTTTATTTTGTCTTCCGCTATATAACTCGCACTCACTACGTACCAGATTTCTCTCCATTGGCCTATTCCTGTGTGTTTGCCGTTGGATTGGTGTTTATCGACGCTAATCTCAACCTGTCTGGTGTTGACTACGATAACGGTGAGCATCGATTAGTCGTTTCGAGCAACATCCGACACTTTGGCCATATCATCATGTTGGGATGCCTCTATTCATCCGTTAAGTTACTCACTGAAAAGCGCCAACTCAGCTTGATAGTCCTGACAGGCATCACGTTTGCCACCTTGGTTTGGCTAGGTGGACGAGGAGCACTGCTTTCCTACGCTATAACGTTGCTATTGGCGATAGGTATACTTAAACGTACCTATCGCTTAGTACGCCAACGAGTCATATTGTTATTCTCTATCCTTGCATTATCACTGTTTGTGTCAGCTCCTTTGAATATCTATTCATGGAATGGACTTAACCGTTGGGTATACAGTGATGCTCAAGAGATGAGCTTAAATTCTCTATCCTCAGGAAGAATTGAGTTATGGAAGAAAAGTTGGGCGTTGATTCAGGATAGACCAGTTCTGGGCCATGGTACTGAATCGTATTTTTTTGAAGCTAAAGCCAAATATCGTCATCCACATAACTTCATCCTTCAGTTTCTGGTGGAGTACGGCGTTGTTGGACTGGCTATGGCACTGGCTGGGCTGGCGTATCTCTGCTACCTCGGCTTAGCCAATACATTGCGAGAGTGCAATGGCATTAACCTATTCTGCTTAGCCAGTGTAGTATCATTGATTATTCATGGGCTGGTATCTGGTACTTTGTTTTACTCACCACCACTATTGGTGTTGTGTATTGCCGCAGCTTATATTTGTGCAGAACGTTCTAGGCAGTCCCGTATAAAGTAAAATCCCCACCAGCTCCTAGCTAGATGGGGATTTGAGTTTATTACGTTGGCTTACAAGGTCACTTTAGAGGTATCACGCTCTTTTCTGATCATTTCTAATGCCCTTTCTAGGTTTTCATTCGCTTTCGCGTAATAAGCAGGACTCTTGTTGATCGCTTGTTGTAAGTAAGGAATGGCCTCATCCGGCTCTCCTTTTAAGATAAGAAAGTAACCCACGCTATTGAGTGCTTCAGGCTCTGTCATATGGCGATTGAAAATGCTCAGTGCTTGTCGTGGCTCACCGTACGCAATCGCGATCAAAGCCAGATTGTTGATCGCTTTTTCATCATTAGGCTTCTGCTTCAAAGCCAAGTTCGTGTAGTAACGAGCGCGCTCGTAGTCTTCAGACATGTAATACGAGTAACCAATACTGATGAGCGCGTTGACATCGAAGGTTTTGATATCCAACGCTCGATTCAACAAGGTTTGCGCCAGTTGGTGTTGTCCCTCAATGTCCAATAACACCCCTAACCCTATGTAGGCATGGATTGGAGAGTTCTCGTCAAACAGTAGATTCTGCACGTTTTCTGCGTTGATATTGTTGCTCTTCATATTCGGCGTACCGCCAAGACGAATTTGATCTGCATTCATTGCGCGTAAATAGTAGCTTTCGCCAATGTCGCTTCGACCTTGTTTAGTGTTGAGTTTACCGAGCTCTTCTAAAGAACCGGTATGATTGGGATTCTGTTCCAGTGCGGCTCGGAAGGCACGATCCGCAAGCTGATAGTCATTTTTCGCCAAATGAATTCGTCCGACGGTATACAAGGTTTTGTCTTTATGCTTGGCATCCGAAAAAGTCATCGAACGCAGGTACTCGTATAAGGCCAAATCGACATTATTGTTGGTCAGTGCAGCATCACCCCGAGAGATCGCCTCTTCCTCGGTCTTCGGCGGCTCGTCGTTAGTTAACGCTTCAATTGGTTTGCCCGAATAGAGACTTTTATCAAACTCGGCTTGCTGGTTATCACTTGAAGCACATCCTGATACAACGAGAACAGATATCATGAGTAGGTAACTTTTCCACATAATAACCCCTATTATTTTTCTACTTAGAAAATGCTTCGGACAAGGTGATTAACGCAGGTCCTATTGCGACAATAAAAAAGCACGGCCAGATGAACAGCACCATAGGAAACATCATCTTGACGGGTATTTTAGCGGCGATTTCTTCCGCGGCTTGCTGTCTTTTATCTCGGTAATCTTCGGTATACTCTCGTAACGAATCGACTAAGCTGCCACCAACTCGCGACGCATGGCTCAGCATGCTCACTAATCCCATAAACTCTTCGAGTCCAGTTCGGTAGATGAACTCGCGCAACGCTTCGGGCATCGGTTTACCCGCTTGGATCTTCACGCACACCGTATCCAACTCATCGGCAAGATCGGGGTGAGAAATCACCATTTCGTCAGCCACTCTTCGCAGCGCAGCATTAAAGCCTAAGCCTGATTCAGTACACACAACGAGCAAATCCAACATGTCGGCCATCCCGTTGCGAATCGCGTTTTGGCGTTTTTTGACTTTTCTCTTGAGCAAGATATCGGGCAGGATCAGGCCACCGAAAATACAGCCCGCCATGTAGACATAGAGCTTATTGTTATCCGGCAATACGACATACATTGCTAGCGCAATCATCACACCAACAATGGTGGTGAGAGACTTAATTGAATAGAACAATGAGAGCGCGTTGCTCTGGTGGTAACCCGCGTGCATTAATAGCGTTTTAACTGATTCACGCTCTTTGGTGTTTTTCGACGAAGTCAGTGGCGCCAGCGACTCCAAAGTGTTGAGCATTTTGGCGTTCTTAGCGGGCGTCGCGACTTTTTCCCCCGTGGTGATCTGCGCGAGTTTGCGCTTTAGTGGCGAGTTAACGCCGATAACGACGTAGCCAATGGTCATCACCAAAAGAACGGTGGTGATCATCACGAACGCAATAAACAGCATCTCCTGATTTAGCTGAAAGCTGGATAACCAATTAGCAATACTGTCCATAACTACACCTCGAAGTTAACAATCTTGCGTATCCACAACGTGCCGAGCAATAAAGACACCATCCCCCCAATGATCATCTTCACTCCAGTAGGATGGTTATGGAGGATCGAAATGTAATCGGGTTTGATTAACGCAATGATGATGTACATACCAAACGGTGCCAGAACCAAAATCCAAGCCGACATGCGTGATTCCGCAGAGATGGTTTTGATTTTCCGCGCCAGTTTGAAACGAGCACGTAATACTCGAGATAGCTTCTCTACGTTCTCGATCAGGTTGCCCCCGGTTTCTTTTTGCAACATCACGGCACTAGAAAAGGCCAGCATTGAGACTGTCGGTACACGTTCAGACATTTGCATAATCGCCAAACGCATATCGTAACCATAGTTAAGTAAGCTGAAGGTACTCTTAAACTCCGGACCGATAGGCGCAGGCATCTCCTTACCGACTTCGCCAAATGCTTGACTGATAGGTTGCCCCGCTTGGAGTACGCGTTTAATGATATCGAGCGCCTCAGGTAACTGCTCTTCAAAGCGCATTAAACGATCGGCGGTTTTCTTTTGAATGTAAAAGTACTCGCAAACGAAGATGGTCACGACGCTCCCCACACAGATATACCAACGCTGCTCAAGTAGAAGTAGAACTAAGACAGTGATAAGAGCTGCAAAAAAAGACAGCAATAAGAACTTACCAAAGGTCACCTCAATCCCAGCAAGTTCCAATTTCTTTTTCAATGTTTCAAAGAAAGTAAATCGCACCAAAACACGTTCTAATGATGACAGGTTCCTGAGCGAATTTTCACGCAGTAGTGAGACACTCTCTTGGTCGATGTGTTTGTGGCTGTCTTTGATTCGTTGAATTAAGTGTTTATGTTTAACCTTTTTCCCTGCAGACGGCATGATCAGCGCTTGGCTGATAAAGAATACCGAAAGAAAAAGTAACAACAAAAATAGGGGAAGTTGGCCGTCCATAAAGCCTCCTAACGAATTTTTTCGTTAAATATGTCAAACGGAAGGTCTAGTCCACGTTTGATCAACTGGTCATGGCAACTCGGCACGATCCCAGTCGCGACATACTCGCCCAACACGTTGCCGTCATGATCGACCCCTTGACGCTGGAACTTGAAGATCTCAGACATGGTGATCACTTCCCCTTCCATGCCATTGATCTCCTGTATGCTGACCATACGGCGTTTACCATCTTCTTGTCTGTCCATTTGCACGACCAAGTGGATAGCCGAAGCGATCTGCGAGCGCAGGTTTTTAGTCGATACATTCCAACCCGCCATAGAAAACATGTTTTCTACTCGGCTTAATGCGTCGCGTGGCGTATTGGCGTGAATTGTCGCCAATGAGCCATCGTGACCAGTATTCATCGCAGACAACATATCCACCGCTTCACTGCCCCGCACCTCACCCACCACAATACGGTCAGGTCGCATACGTAAAGAGTTTTTCACCAACTCACGCTGGGAGATCTCACCTTTGCCCTCAATGTTGGCGGGTCGAGTTTCCAGTCTTACGACGTGTGGCTGTTGCATTTGCAACTCAGCCGAGTCTTCTATCGTGACGATACGTTGATTGGCCGGAATAAAGCCGGAAAGAATGTTCAGCGTTGTGGTTTTACCCGAGCCCGTACCACCAGAAATAAGGATATTTAACTCACCGATCACCGCGGCATTTAAGAACTTGGCCATCTCTGGTGATAGCGAGTTCAATTCAAGCAGGTTGCCCATGTTGAGGCGTTCAACAGAGAAACGTCGAATGGATACAGACGGACCATCAATCGCTAACGGCGGAATAATCGCGTTGAAACGTGAGCCGTCTTTTAAGCGAGCATCTACCATCGGTGAGGACTCATCAATGCGTCGACCTACTTGGCTCACAATCCGGTCGATAATGTTTCTCAAATGTCGGTCATCCAAAAATGTGTGCGGTGTTTTTTCCAACTTACCAAAACGCTCCACATAGATACTTTTAGGACCATTAACCAGAATATCGGACACGGTTGAGTCGGCGAGCAGTGGTTCAAGCGGACCTAAGCCAAACACCTCGTCCTCAATCTGCCGAATCATTCTATTCCTAGCTTCAGAGCTAAGGGGGTGAGTTTGATCTTCAGTAATAAGCTGGGTTACCGCTTCACGCAGCTCTTCTTTAGCTCGGTCTTCTTCTAGATGCGACAACAAACCTAAGTCGAGCGTATCCAGTAACTTCTTGTGATAGTAATGCTTAATTGCCAGATCATGTTCGAGCTGCTTTCTTTGTTCGTCGATCGCCTGAAGTTTGGACTCGATAGCAGCAGAGCGAGTCACATTCTCTCCGCTCGGCGAGTTGACAGACATCGATTCAGGCATTGTCTGTGTTTCTTGTGAAGAGTTTGGAAAAGCACTCCCTACATTCTTTCTTTTAAAAAACATAGCAACTCCCTGCTAAGAAAATAATCGACCAATCCAGCTCTTTTGTACTCGCTCCTTCGGGGTTTCGAGTAGGTGCGATAAATCGATCAATGCTGACTTGATGGCGGTATTCTTTCTCGCTTTAACAATTGGCGTGCCTAAGTTTGAACACTCCATTGCAACGGCAAAATCATTGGGCACTAAATGGATATCTTTATTTGGAAAAGTACCTTCGATATCTTTCAGAGAAATCGAGACTTTTTTGTCGAATCGGTTAACGATTAATTTGATTTGTTCACTACTTAAACCATAGTCCAGTTGCAACGACTTCACATAGTTTGCCGCGTGTTTAATCGAGGTAACGTTTTGTTGCATAACCAAATATACCAATGCATCTGAAGTTACCGCTTTTTGGAATACGTGCTCAACACCGTGAGACATATCAATGATAATGTGCGAATAGAACTGGCGAAGAATAGGAATGAGGTTTACAACTTCCGTCGCGCGCTTATAGTTGTCCTGAATATTATCCTGGCTGAATCCGAGATAATTGAGCCCAGATTCGTGCTGAAAAACTAAACCATCAAGCGACATTTCATCTAGGTCATTAAGATTATCTACCACGTCATTGATACTGTATTTGGGTTTACTGTTGATGTAATCCGCCGCATCGTTGAACTGCATATCCAAATCCACCAGCAAGACGTTTCCCGCCGTGTAACTAGATAATGAAATCGCCGTGTTCAAAGCGAGTGTGGTTGCACCGGAACCACCTTTGGTATTAATGAATAGCGATAGCTCTCCGAGTGTTTTAGTGGCGATTTTTTCATGCGCCAAATCTTGCAAGAACGGATAAAGCTCACCGATTTCAGCGTTGCGTGATAAGTAATCGGAGGCCCCCAGTTTGAGCGCCATTTTCAACGACGTCGCGTCATGTTCATCACCAAATACCACCAAAGACGTTTGGTTGTGCTGTAAGCTGCCCTCTGATGAGTAGACATGGGCGATTTTCTGTACCCAATTATCTCCTGACTCAATATAAATCAGGTCCGGAGTACGTTTATTGGCAATCGTCTCCATCGTCACCGTACTCAAGTCGAGCCATTCGATACTGATGCTGATGCACTTTGTAAGCTCGGTTTCGATATGGTTTTTGAACATTTGCGTCGCATAAACCACCCAAACGGTTAAGTTTGTTCTTAGGGACTTATGTTCGATCTCTGATTTATCTATATTTAGTTCTACTGGTTTCAACATATTCAGCTCCCCTAACAATCTTCAATATCTTCATTGCCACTCTCTGGCCTTCTTACACCCAAACTTTCCGCGGGCAAAATCGTAATAAACTCTGGAGTTGTCCCAACGGCGTTAATCAACAGAGACAACACAAAAAACCTAAACGTGTAATCCGCTTCCGCGCGGACAAACTTGATTTGACCAAACGTATCATTCAACTCACTATCACTCGCTGGCGGGGTCGATAAAAAACCTGACACATCAACTTCATCACCATTGATGTCGAGATAGCTAATCGTAAGGTCTTCTGGCTCAAAGCCTGGCGGATAGATATTAGTCAAAGAAGGTAAGCTTGGAATATCATCACGGTCTGCGATATAACACACGGTTGCCAACCTCGCAGCTCTGCGCGTCACCTCGTTGGTCATCTGTGCGGAGAAGAAATACAACGCGAACTCGATGATGGCGAAAATCACCAACAGCACAGCCAGCGCAATCATCAAAAACTCAACCTGAGTCACCCCTTTACTCACTGCTCTTTTCATGGCGCAGTCCTCATTTTGGTCGATGCTCCAAAAGTAAATTCCAACGACGTGTCAGTAAAAGGAAGCCGAGTAAACAAAGGCTCATAGGAGAAACTGGCAGAAAGCGTCACTTCTTTGGTCGCGGCGGTAGGTTGAGTTACTACTACATCAATAGGGTCTAAATATTTGATCACTTTACTGTCGGCATCAGTGGGGAAAGCCTTGCCATAGACGACGACATTCTGGATTTCGCTATCTTCGGCAATAGCAGTAAAATCAAGTGTGCCGTAGGTATTGACTACCGCATATCTCGCACCGTTTTGTAGTGCTTTATTAATTTCTGTGTATTGGATTAACGCTCTGCCGACATCAATGAGTAGCACCGCCATAATCAGCAATACGGGTAGGCAAATGATAAATTCAACCGCGGCTAAGCCGGATTGTTGGTGCCTGTATTTAATATTCTGGGTGTAATGGTTCATATTACGATGCTCCATTACCTAAAGGGTCTTTATAAAGCTGAATCCTAAAAAGACCGTTATCACTCGGGTCGATGCCTGTAGAACCGTTATTGATCCCGCAGTCATGGAGAAATTGACCGATCACTTCAGACTCATTGCCTTTTTGCTTTACTTTTTGCGTTAAGAAGAAGCAGCCAAAACCAAGCACAGGCATTGCTTGATTACCCCCAGTTGAGGCCGAGCAGTCAATGATTGGAATTTGCAATAAGCGTCGGCCTTCCAAGCCATCAGCGTCATAGTATTGAGAGTCACAACTGTTACCTTCAATACAACTATTTAGCTTTTGGTAGTAATCGGCGTAGTAAAACGCGCCCGGTTTATTGTTCTGGTAGATATCCTCGTAGTTACTTTCCGTAACGTTTGACTCTTCGATATACTTATCCGACTTAACTGTTTCCCCTTCTTCGGTTGGTCCGGTAAAGTCACCAAAGCGAGTATTGATTCCTTGAGCCACTGGCCCCGTCCCTTTACCCGTTTCCGTATCGACGTTTTGTCCCACAGTAATGCAGTTTTCTGTTGCACCGGCAAAAGCATCTCGCACGCCATCTTTACCATTCAAGCCCAGATCCAATAAATGAAAATTACCCGGACCTAACTCTCCAGTTTTATGGCTGGAAGGCTTAATTGCGTAGATGGTTTCCGGTATTTTGTCTCGAGTAGAATCGTAGTTAGGGTAACTAGAAGGTACGTAACCCCAAGCGGTTTCATCGGTTAATGCCGGATTACCACACATCGCAACAGGCGCTATGTTACACGTGGTCTGAATACTGGCACTACGACCCGCAACGGCGCTGGCAGACACATCTTTATCACCACCAAATATAAAGCTGAGGTACTGAGTCAGCGGTACACTGTCGACCACAACACGGGTGTATATGTCGTATCTTGTACCGGTTGGTGCGACAAACGCATCCGCTGTGACAAAGGTCTGTAAATCAGTAGAAAACGTGATGTTAGCATTGACCGTATCAAAGCTATTACCGGATGCATCAACGCCAAGCAAATCAACTAACTCTGCGTTGCCCGACTCCGATACATAGCTGTTAAGCGTATCTATCGCAGCCGATCTCGATGCATACACATTGCTGGTTTTGTCTGCGACTACTGCCGAAGCCAGTGCTGCTGCATCAACCGCGTTTTGCAGCCGTGTCTTGTTCAACACTTGGTGATTTAAATCAATCACAAAAGCCGCCATGCCGATCAGGATCAGCATCAATAGGCTGACCAAAACCAGTGTGATCCCTTGCTGGGATTTCATGGTCAATGTTTGCTTTGCGTGCATCATCATCGTTCCTTAAGTGACTAAATCACTTACTTCTTCTTAGATGACCCATTGTTGTTATATATGGTCAAACTAGTTTCAGAACGCTCACCACTACCTTCAGGCAGATAGCCGAGATTTTCTCTCCAGGCATTTGGGTTTTGCGTCTGCTCTGCTCGCAACTGACTAAGGGATACACCAAGCTCGGGATCATTTGCACAACCGCTCAAACTCAGTGAAGCGCAACAAATAGCGAATATCATTGTATTTTTCATATCAGCCCCACCTATAAACTGTGCCCAAACGAACCATCTGTACCACCTTCTGACCCGCCGTATCGATACGCATCATTCTCATCATTGGTATTGGCGTTGTTGTCGAGTTGGTATTTGTCGAAATCTAGTCTTGCCCCTTTACCCAAGAGATAAAACTCTATGTCATTTGGACTGACATATCCGTCTGTCGGTAACGTGATATTGCGGCGGTCGATAGGTTTGGCTAGCTTCGGCGTAACCAAAATGACGAGCTCGGTTTCACCAGAGGTGTATTCTTCACTCTTAAATAGGCGGCCGAGTATTGGTACGTCCGAAATACCGGGTAACCCTTTGTCAACATTACGAGAGTTCTCGCTGAGCAAACCTGCAATCCCCATGGTTTGACCATCGGCAAGTTCCAGCGTGGTTCCGGCACTTCGCTTGGTAATAGGAGGTACAAAATAAGCCGCGTTAGTGTCGCCTGGGTTGTATGTCAGCACCCCTGAGGTCGCGATTTCACTGACGTTAACGCCCAGTTTCAGGTTGATTTTCTTGTCACTTAAAATGTAGGGAATAAAGTTGAGTGACACACCGTACTCTTTGTACGCGATAGTAATACCGTTCTCATTAGGTACGGGTATTGGGAACTCACCACCAGCCACAAACTCGGCTTTAGTGCCGCTTAGCGCCGTTAGACTTGGCTCTGCCAACACTTTAGCGACGCCGTTTTGCTTCGCGATATCAAGCGCAAAGGTAAATAAAGTATTGCTATCGATAAACGAACCTAAGAAGCCAAATTCGTTCACACCCGGCGCGTTTAACACTGGAGCTATTGCATTACCCACTCCTTCTAAAGAACCACCTACGGTTGTACCACCCCAAGTGATATCACCACTTTGTTGGAAGAAGTGAAAGTTGGTATCAAAACGTCTTACTAAGGAACGCTGCACTTCGGCAACCGTCACTTCCAATGTCACCTGTTGCGCACCACCAATTGAAAGCAAATTAATTACAGAACCACCTTTATCATCGTCATCACTTTCATCGGCAGAGTTACCCGCCGCAAAGGTTTCAGCAATTTTCAGTGCCATATCCATGTTCTGCTGATTACTAATCAAACCTTTAAGAACAATTTTGTCTTGGGTACTGTGAACCTCAATACTTTCATTAGGTAAAAACTGATTGAGCTTCGCTTTTAATGTATTGAGGTCATGGGTGACCTCGACGTTAAAGGACTCGATGATTCGTCCTCGTCTGTCCCAAACCGATACATTAGTTGTACCCAGTCGTTTACCGATCAGGAACAACTCATTCGATCTTAGAACCAATATATCCAGTACAGCTGGATCGCCTAAGGTTACTTTCTTCGCGTTTCCCGAAATCATCAATTGGGTAGACTGGTGATGCGGTACAGAAACCACTCGCCCAGACTGAGCCGCTGCGTATACGGTGAAACTCGAACCCACCAATAGTAACTGGCATAAAATTAGTATTATTCTTTTCATAATCCACCTAATTACTTACTCGGACTTTCGAAGCCTGAGAACCTTTGATGACAGTCACACTAGGAGCGGGAACGTAACGTTTTACTTGAGCAGGTTTATCGACGGTATGAGGGTTACGTAACGCAAGTTGGATCTGACCTTTGCTATTTTCAGTGAGCAGTTTTTCTGCTTCTTTAGGCGTCACTTCCAGCGTGACGGCGCGCACGATAACGGGCTTGTTGTCATCCGTTCTTGCTGTCTGGTCAACCGCCAATACTTTGAGGTTTTTCAGTACTGTATCCGTTCTTGAACCCTTAGTATTGAGCACGTCAACCTTGTTACCCGGAAGCAGAAAGCCCGCAACACCAATAACGTCATTGACACGGATAGTCAGCGCGCGCTTGTCTTCTGGAATCAACGCCGCCAAGGTGACCCCCTCACCCGGAACCGCAATACGATTAGGATTAATCAGTTCACCTTTAAAAATCGAAGTGGTGACGACTTTGCCAACGGCTTGCTCAGGTAACTTAAGAGTTTCTTCAGTAATCCAATCCACTTCCATCATTTTGGTCGTCAGATGTTTATCTTCCAGAATGATCCCTGGCTCTAATTCAGTCGTTGCGACTAGTACAGGATGACGCTCAACCTCTTCCATTTGCACGGTCGGTAAGGTTCGGCTATCCAGCCATTGCTTTGCAATCAATACTGCCCCTAAGCCAAAGGCGATAGATAACAGTAAGAGCATGGTGATTTGTGTCTTACTCATGGCATCCTTTCTCCTCTACTCGTCAACCGTGAAATATAAATTCCAGGCGCGATTAAGAATTTCGCTGGAGACACTGTTATTACTGGCTTCAAATAGCAATATGTCTCGACTAATCCCCAAAATGTCTTTGGGTAAACACGGGAAATACCCAGTGCCGCTAACGCTATGTAGCTGTTTCAGTTGTTCAAAAAAACCCACGTCTAAATTGAGCTGATATTCTTTGGCTAAATCCGTCCACAGTTGGACATAATCCATCAGCTCTAGTGGTTCAAACTCAATCTTGTAACCAAGTCGTCTTAAGAATGCAGGGTCAGCAATTGCGCTTGGCGGAAGGTTAGAAGAGAAAGCTAAGGTCAATAGAAACGGAACTGATATTTGCTGACCATTGGGTAAACCTAGGTGGTCCACCAAATATTCCATCGGCACAATCCAACGGTTAAGCAGCGCCGCAACTGGCATCGACTGGCGACCTAAATCATCGATCACTAAGATGCCGTTGTTCGCCATCATCTGTAGTGGCGCAATCCAAACTCGATTGTGTTCGCTGTGGTTAACTTCAAGCATATCCATCGTCAGTTCCCCACCGACTTGAATATTTGGACGCTCACATAAGATCCAGCGCTTGTCATAGTGATGATCGAGTTTGACGTAAATTTCCGAATGTGTGTTATCTAAGCGGCGATGGTGATGCTCAGAAAACACTTTGATGATGTTCCCATCGGCATACACCGCGTAAGGGATAAATACTGAAGTGTTTAAAGCATTTAACACTCGAGCCGCGACGAAACTCTTACCCGTACCAGCATGACCGTAGAGCAGCAGCGCGCGACCAGAGTTAATCGCAGGTCCAAGCACTGGAATAATTCGTTCTGCACCATAGACATCGGATAGTGCTCTTTCTACATCCGGTCTGGTAATGGGTTGATTGCGAAGATCTTGCTGTTTCACGATGTCCCAGTATTGCTCTAGGGAAACAGGGACAGGACCGATATACGCATCCTTACGAAATGCGAGCTCAGCTTCGGCGAGACCTAACTCGGTTAATCCATAGCGAATTTTATTGTAGGCGCTGCCAGAACCAGACATCGGTTGATAGACTTCAACCCAACTTTTGTTTCTCAAATGCGCCAAAGCTGTCTCGACAATATGAGAAACAACACACATCCGGTGGGTTAGTTCAACCAAATCTGACTTTGGATATGCAGAGAGATGCTTGAGAAGTAAGTTTTCTGTGACAACTGGAGGGACGCCCAAACTGTCTTCATCAGAAGGAACCACTGGCGGAGAGATTTGAGGTATTAGATCGTCCTTAAATACCGTTCCCATAAATTGTGCCCTCCCATGATTGGCACTCGGGTCAGTCTCCAGCTAATCAAAAGAGACACTAGTGAATGTAGAAAAAGTAAGCCAAGCCAATAACAACGGCTGGAGCAAAAGGAATCACTAAAGGTTGACTGGATTTCCACCCCGGCGTCACTTTCTGCACTGCGTAACTGCGCATCTGTTCTGTCATCGTTACCGGCGATGAGGCTACATGTCTTGCTAAGTAAAGAGTCGCAATTACACCACCAGCGATAACGATGTATGGTGTTACTAACCACATTTGCTCTGAGCCAAGCCACAAACCAATCGCCGCCAACAGTTTTACGTCTCCACCTGCCATCGCTTTCATAAAGTAGAAAACAAAACACAAGGTTGTCGTATAGAAAAAACCACTCAAATGAATACGCCAGCCTAAATTACTGCCAAAGCTCAACTCTGTTAGTACAGCGGCGATAAGCAGCAAAATCACTTTGTTCGGAATACGGTGCCTCATCACGTCAGAGACACCAATCACGATAAGTAAGGACCAGATTACTAAATGAAGTGTCATGTTCATTAATCAGCTCCTCCACTTATTAAATAACTAATCCCTAGCTTCATCGTTGCCAGAAGCGTTAGCTACCACCACCAATGCCCTCAATATCGCCCGATACATCAGAAAATACGTCCGCCAATGTGTCCCAGAAGCCAAGGTTTAGCATTGCCGCAACGATCAAAGCAGCACCTAGGATGTACTCCAGAAGTGTGAGACCTTCTTCGTCATTCCAAAACTCTTTCATTAAGTGAGTGAATTTGTCCATTTTCCTTCCCCTATGTCCTATTCGAAGGTTGATTCGAATTTTGCGCTCATCAATCTTTAGGTCGATATCACATTTTAAAAAGTAGGTTAGTGTTTAAGTTGTTAGTTAGGACTTTTTTGTTTTTAGGTGGGACTTTCTTGTCCTATTCATCTGAGTGCTATTAAACCGTGACTTCACCAGCATTACAGATAGTTAGGTGGCTTTTATTTTTGATTTTTTCTTCTACGCTTAACTTTAGTAATACCCGCATTTTCTTGAGTTAACCCTTGAAATTGAGGATATAAAATAAGAATGAAGTCCAGAATCCACTGGCTAGGTAAAAGTATTAACGAGCTTCCAGCATCATGTATGAATGCGTTAAGAGAAGAGTTTAATGTCAACGAATACGCAGATGATATTTCGGTGTTAAGTGAGCCTAATGTCCATTTTTGCGTGGTTTACCTAAGCGGATCAGAGACTCTGCCCATCTCTTGCGTCAGCACATTATGTAAAAATTTAAACAAACGACTATTTGTCTTGCTAGAGAAAGGCTGCGCTGTCGATCTCCCCGATCGTTCAGTGGTATGTGAGCAACACGAACTGGACGTCAAATCATTTCCTAAGTGGCTAAAATATCTGGATAAAAAATATTATTCGACCTACAGCGATCCCCATAACAAGCACGCTACTTTGAACGGTGAACTACCTCCCAGGACAAAGGAAATCAATAAAGTATTACGCTATGTTGAACAAAACCTCCATAAAGAAGTACGAGAGGAAGACGTCGCCGCACTTTGCCACTACTCAGCCTCATACTTCTCTAAGTATTTTCGTAAACACCTTGGCGTCTGCTTTCGCGATTACTTGATCGAAAAACGCCTGACACTAGCGAAAGAGCTTCTAAAAAACCAACCGAATGTAAAAATCGCCTATATCGCTTATCAATGTGGCTACCAAGACATTTCTTATTTCGCTCGCATTTTTAAAAAACGCATCGGTGTTTCTCCTGCCACGTATCGACAGCAATACCTCAAAGCGAAAACCTCCAACCATCACAAGTCTGTATAGAACTTGCTGAAGAAATATTCACCGCCATTCCCTTGCCAGTACAAATCATGCTAAATTTAACAATGCGTTAACAACTATAAATATAAATACCGATAATAAAGACATGGAGTCACCTAACATGAATCAGCCAAACTCGAGAATGATAGCTGGTTGCGCTCTCCCTCCACCAAACGAGATGATCCTCAAATGGGTCGAAGAGCGTCCAAACGACGTATATCTAAAACAAATCATCAACCGACAATTTGTAGAATTCACGTATAAGGAAGTCGCAGACCAAGCGCTCAGACTTGTCTCTGCCCTAAGAAATCTCGGGGTAAAACCCGGAGACAAAGTCGCACTGATTTCCAAAAACTGTGCCGAATGGTTTATCACCGACTTGGCGTTGATGCTTGGCGACTATGTCAGCGTACCCATTTTCCCTACCGCAGGTGCCGAGACTATCGAGTACTGTATTAAGCATAGTGAGAGTAAAGCGCTGATTGCCGGCAAGCTGGATAACGCACAAGCGACGCAGCAAATCATTGATGCCCAGAGCGAGCTAATCAGTATTGCATTACCCTACGACTCCGCGCCGCGCTGCCAACATCAGTTCAAGCAACTAATTGAAAACGTAGAACCTAGCAAAGAAAGACCCGAGCATTATGACGACAAGCTGATGTCTTTAGTGTACACCTCCGGGACGTCTGGGTTACCCAAAGGGGCGATGCTGACTTACGGCGCGTTCAGTTGGTCTGCTCAGCAGTTGATCAATCACATTGGTATCGAAGAAAACGACCGCTTGTTCTCTTACCTTCCTCTGGCACACATTACTGAGCGTGTCTACATTTTTGGTTCTTCAATTATGGGGGGCGTGCCGACTGCGTTTCCTGAATCGCTCGACACGTTTATCGAAGACGTTAAAATGCAGCGCCCTACTCTGTTTATCTCGGTTCCGCGCTTATGGACACTTTTCCAACAACGCATCCAAGATAAATTGCCGCAGAAGAAACTCAACATCTTACTGAAGATCCCTTTAGTTAATACGTTACTGAAAAAGAAACTGGCACAAGGCTTAGGCTTGGATCAGGCGCGAGTGCTCGGTTGCGGCTCAGCCCCCGTATCTCCTGCACTACTAGAGTGGTATCACAGCTTAGGGCTCAATATTACTGAAGCATGGGGCATGACAGAATCTTTCGCCTACAGCACACTTAACTATCCGTTCCGCGCCGACAAGATAGGTAGTGTCGGTAACGCAGGCCCAGGTATCGAGCTAAAGATAGCGCAAGACGATGAGATCATGGTGCGCAGCAAAGGACTCTTCTCGGGCTACTACAAAAACGATATCGCAACGCAGGAATCGTTCGACGTTGAAGGCTGGTTGCACACCGGTGATATCGGTGCAATTGATGCTGACGGTTATTTAACGATCCAAGGCAGAAAGAAAGACTCTTTCAAAACTGCGAAAGGTAAGTTTGTTGCCCCAGTCCCGATTGAGAAAAAGCTGTTTGAGTACAGCCGCGTTGAGATGATGTGTTTAATTGGTTTGGGGCTACCCGCACCTATTTTGCTGGTTGTTCCACATGATTTCCCAAATTTTGACCGAGCTCGCTATGAACGCACAACGAAAAAGGTCATCGACAAAATGAACGCCCAATTGGAATCTCACGAAAAGATTAAAGGAGTTCTAATGATCAAAGAACCTTGGTCTATCGAGAATGGCATCTTGACGCCAACACTGAAAATCAAACGTCACGTACTGGAACAGAAGTACCATGATGTTGGACATAACTGGCCAAAAGATAAATTGATCGTATGGGAAGAATAAAGATAAGGAGAGCTACGGCTCTCTTTTTTTTTACGCGGCTAGCCATTATCATGCTTAGCCCAAGGATGAGAAATTAGGACTGCTTGAATGGACGCAAGGCTACACCACTTACCCGGACTTCGTTATTTCGAAGTTGCAGCACGACTCAATAGCTACAGCCGTGCGGCAGATGAGTTGTTTGTAAGCCAAGCGGCAGTCAGCCAAAAGATACGTCAGTTAGAAGATGGATTAGCGTGCAAACTGTTTGTTCGCGACGGTCGTGAAATGCGCCTCACCGAACAGGGAAAAATTCTCTATAAACATGTTTCGCAAGGACTAGAACAAATTGTTACCGGTCTGAATCAAATCCAAAGCGAACCCGTTGAAGGGCTACTGTGTGTCAGTTCAACACCTTCGTTTGCTTCTCGTTGGTTACTACCCCGTCTTTGGAAATTTTCCACTCAGCATCCTAATATCCCAATTCGCATTCTGACCAGTTGCGACGCACCAAACTTAAAACAAGGTGCCGCGGACCTCGCCATTTGGCAAGGTGAAGAACTGGAGTTAACCACAGAAAACAAACTGCTAAAACGCTTCCTGTTTGAAGAAACGATTTATCCGTTTTGCTCTCCCCATTTAGCAAACGCGATCAACCTGACTAAACCTGAACAGCTACTTAATTGTTGGCTAATTCACTATGAGTCTGGCGGTTACCCTTGGCAAAGTTGGTTTGCACAGGCGGGGGTAACGATGAACAAAGAATCCGTTCAATGGATGGATGTCAGTACGTTCGATCACGCAATGAATGCGGTGATGGCTGGTCATGGCGCGTGCTTAGCTTCTGATTCATTAGCTAGCGATTATGTAGAGCGAGGGCTGCTCATCAAACCATTTGATATTGGTATGACACCGGGTATCCAATTTAACTTGTTCTATGATGAGAGTTCCCCTCGCAGAGATAGAATCGCTGCATTTGCTAACTGGCTCCACAGCGAGATTGCGTCATCTTCATCATTAGATTAATCCCTCGTCCTTATATGGCAGTGTGTTTAGCGAATACTCCATGTTAATCCTGCCAAAATGGTTTTCGCAGCTCTTTTTCAATCTTTGTCCTGTCTAAACCTAGATCGTCAAAGAGGTATTCTGGTAGTTCAGCTAGTTGGCGACGAGTCCGATAATTTCTTTTCCAAATAACTAATTTAGAAAAGATATACTGAAGCCAATTTTGATTGCACTCAAACATACCGTATTTATCGTGCTTGTTAGCTTTCATTACGTTGACCATAAGCCCTTCTCCATTCCGTCTATTGATCACTAACTTAATATCGAGTTTAAATCACTGCTCGCCAATCACTCGCCGTTTCCGGAACTCCATTTATTTGGCTAATCAGAGAAACTCATCTACAGTAAAAACCTCATACAATCATCAGTGACTATCTGGATATTCACAAACGATACTCCCTGACACTCGGTTAAGGAAAACTAATGTGAAAGATCGAATGCCACCACTGCAGGGTTTGTACTACTTCTTTATTGCCGCTAAAGAAGGAAGCTTTAAAGCTGCGGCACGGCATCTTTTCGTTACGCCAGCCGCCATCAGCCAGCAGATACGTCAGTTGGAAGAATTTTTGGGAACGGATTTATTTGTCCGCCAACACAGAAAAGTCACTCTGACTGCCGAAGGAATCCTTTTGTTCTCTAAAGCAGAACGTGGATTTACTCATCTGCAACAAGGTGTGAATTTAATCAATCAAGATCCAAACCCAACCCATCTCTCTATCTCTACGTTACCTTCTTTTGCACACCATTGGTTGGTGCCCAAAATAACCGCTTTCAGACAACGTCATCCCGACATTTCAATTCTGTTAGATCCAACTAATGAGTTAGTTTCATTTCAAGACAGCCAAATCGATTTGTGCATTCGTTACGGTAAAGGCGACTACCGTCATTTAGAATCCCAGTGGCTAATGGATGAATTATTTTATCCGGCTTGCCACCCTATCTATCAGAAAGAACACAACATTTATCAGCTTGAGGATTTAAAAAACGCAGAGTTGATTGAAGACGTATGGCCCGATGTGGATTGGAATTCGTGGCTAGAAACGTTGGGAATGACGGCGGAAAAACCTGCTCTAAGATACAGCGGTTCTCATTTAACACTGGAGGCCGCATTATCTTTACAAGGTGTTGCATTGGTTAAGCATAGCTTAGCATATCAATATATACGCTCTGGAAATCTAGTCTGTATCGGTAACGTTGCGATAAAACCTAAGTTCGCCTATTACTTATGCGCCCCTTATGGGTACTTAAAGCGCCCAAAAGCTCAACTGTTTACTCAATGGTTAAAAGAGGAGATTGCCTGCTTTGAGAGCTCCGTCGATTATGAATTTCAGACAATTAACCTTCGTGATTGACGTAAACAAATAAAAAGCCTCGCACTAGGCGAGGCTTTCGAGCTATTGAGTTAACTTAAAGAATTACTTCTTCTCGTTACGCTCTTTAACTTCTGCGATTACTTGCTCAGCAACGTTTGCTGGACATGGTGCGTAGTGAGAGAACTCCATAGAGAACTGACCACGACCAGAAGTCATTGTACGTAGAGAGCCGATGTAACCGAACATTTCTGATAGAGGTACATCACCCTTGATACGTACGCCAGTAGTACCAGCTTGTTGGTCTTTGATCATACCACGACGACGGTTAAGGTCACCGATTACGTCACCAACGTGATCTTCTGGAGTGAATACGTCAACTTTCATGATTGGCTCTAGAAGCTGTGGACCAGCTTTAGGCATAGATTGACGGAATGCACCTTTCGCTGCGATTTCGAACGCGATTGCTGAAGAGTCAACTGCGTGGAAGCCACCGTCGAATAGTTCAACTTCAACGTCTAGCGTAGGGAAGCCAGCTAGTACGCCGTTTTCCATCATGCTTGCGAAGCCTTTCTCAACTGCAGGCCAGAATTCTTTAGGTACGTTACCACCAACAACTGATGATGTGAACTTGAAGCCAGAGTTTTGCTCGCCTGGCTTGATGCGGTAATCGATCTTACCGAACTGACCAGAACCACCAGACTGCTTCTTGTGAGTGTAGCTATCTTCAACTGGTTGAGTGATAGTTTCACGGTAAGCTACCTGTGGAGCACCTACTTCTAGCTCAACGCCGTAAGTACGCTTCAGGATGTCTACTTTGATGTCTAGGTGAAGTTCACCCATACCTTTCAGGATTGTTTCACCTGAATCTTCATCAGTTTCAACCTGGAATGATGGATCTTCTGCAACCATTTTACCGATCGCGATACCCATTTTCTCAGAACCGCCTTTATCTTTAGGCTTAACAGCGATAGAGATAACTGGATCTGGGAAGATCATTGGTTCTAGAGTACATTCGTGCTTAGGATCACATAGAGTGTGACCAGTTTGAACGTTCTTCATACCAACAACAGCGATGATGTCACCAGCTTGTGCTGAATCGATCTCGTTACGCTCGTCTGCGTGCATTTCAACCATACGGCCAATACGCTCTGTTTTACCAGTTGCAGAGTTAAGGATTGTGTCACCTTTCTTCATCTTACCAGAGTAGATACGGATGAATGTTAGGGCACCGAAACGGTCGTCCATGATCTTGAACGCAAGCGCTTTTAGAGGCTCATCTGCAGATACAGTCGCAACTTCACCAGTCGCTTCACCTGTGTCTGGGTTAGTTAGAGGCTGAGGATCTACTTCTGTTGGCGCTGGTAGGTAATCTACTACCGCGTCAAGAATAAGTTGGATACCTTTGTTCTTGTACGCTGAACCACAGTAAGTTGGGAAGAATGCTAGATCACGAGTACCTTTACGGATACAACGTTTGATGTCTTCTACAGATGGCTCTTCGCCTTCTTCTAGGTAAGCCATCATTAGATCTTCGTCTTGCTCAAGAGCAGTTTCGATTAGCATTTCACGGTATTCCGCTGCTTTCTCTACCATGTCTGCTGGAATGTCTTGAACTTCGTAGTTCTCTGGCTGGCCTGAATCGTCCCATACGTAAGCTTTTTGGCTTAGTACGTCAACAACACCAGTAAAGTCGTCTTCGATACCGATAGGTAGAGTCATTACTAGAGGAGTTGCTGCTAGAACGTTTTGTACTTGGTCTACAACTTTGTAGAAGTCAGCGCCCATACGGTCTAGTTTGTTAACGAAAATCAGACGTGATACGTGAGATTCGTCAGCGTAACGCCAGTTAGTTTCTGACTGAGGTTCAACACCACCAGAACCACAGAATACACCGATACCACCGTCAAGTACTTTCAGAGAACGGTAAACTTCGATTGTGAAGTCAACGTGTCCAGGAGTATCGATGATGTTTAGACGGTGATCGTTCCAGAAACAAGTAGTTGCCGCAGACTGGATTGTAATACCACGTTCAGCTTCCTGCTCCATGAAGTCAGTTGTAGTTGAACCGTCGTGAGTATCACCGATCTTGTGGATCTTACCAGTTAGCTTAAGGATACGCTCTGTAGAGGTAGTTTTACCCGCGTCTACGTGAGCAAAAATACCAATGTTTCTGTATTTTGATAAATCAGTCATTGTCTTACTCTGTTAATAAGGTATAAAGTGCGCGCAGAGTATATCACATTCTGTCAATACTGATACCCTTGCGTGCGGCTGTGATAAAAAAAATCTGCCAAGCAATAATGGTACGTAAAACCGTTATTTTCCAATAAAGAAAAGGCTATTCACTTGGAATAGCCTTTTACGTAGCAATCCAAGTTATCGTGGGCAGATTTCTGACTCTGGGAAAAAGAACTCGATCTCGCGAGCGGCTGACTCTGGACTATCAGAACCGTGAACCGAGTTTTGACGCATGCTCAGCGCATAATCTGCACGTAGTGTACCGCATGCCGCTTGCTCTGGATTGGTTTTACCCATCAGCTCACGGTAGCGTGCAATCGCATTCTCGCCTTCTAACACCTGAACCATAATTGGACCAGAAGTCATGAACTCTTTCAGTGGCTGGAAGAATTCTTTACCTTCATGCTCTGCGTAAAAGCCGCTTACTTGTTGTTCATTTAGATGAACCATTTTAGCGGCAACAATGCGTAGACCTGCTTTCTCAATGCGATGATAGATTTCACCAATCAAGTTACGTTCAACGGCATCGGGCTTAATGATAGAAAAGGTTCTCTCTAGAGCCATAGGGTTTCCTTTCGTCTTCTCTGTATTAATTATTAGAATGAGGCCTATCGGCCTCGAAGTTATTTTTCAGCTTGGTCCAACAGTACACGAGCAATAGTACGAACACCAACACCTGTCGCGCCCGCTGCCCATTTATCTGCCGCAGTTTTGCGGTAGGTCGCAGCACAGTCAAAGTGTAGCCAGCCTTTTTTGTAGTCTTCTACAAAGTAAGACAGGAACGCCGCAGCGGTACTCGCACCTGGTGTGTAGTCACCGCTACTGATGTTGGCGAGATCGGCAAAGCTTGATGGCAGCATACCGCGGTGGAAGTCAGCCAAAGGCAGCGGCCAAAGTCCTTCTTTCTCTTCGCGAGCTGAGTTCAGTGCTTGGTGTGCTAGCTCGTCATCAAAGCTCATGAGTGCGTGGTAGTCATTACCAAGCGCGTTCTTCGCTGCGCCGGTCAGTGTCGCACAGTCGATGATCAGCTCTGGGTTTTGCTCACTTGCGTAGATCAAACCATCCGCCAGTACCAAACGACCTTCAGCATCGGTGTTTAAGATCTCAACCGTCTTACCGTTTTTGTAAGTAATGATATCGCCCAGCTTCAGTGCACGACCTGAAACCATGTTCTCCGCACAGCATAGGATCAGCTTCACGCGTTTGTTCAAGCCACGCATGATCGCAAGACCTAGACCACCAGTGATCGTGCCCGAACCACCCATGTCTGCTTTCATCGATGCCATAAAACCAGACGGTTTGATGCTGTAACCACCTGAATCAAATGTGATGCCTTTACCCACTAAGCACGCATATACTGGCGCGTTTTCATCACCCGTTGGGTTGAAGTCCAGTTGAAGCATCGCTGACGTGCGTTCTGAACCACGACCAACGGCGTAGATACCTTCCCAACCTTCTGCAAGCAGGTCTTTGTCTTTAACGATGCGCGCGGTGACTGTACCTTCAGGGGCAACAGACTTAATGAACTCAGCGGCCATGGTTGCTAGCTGACGCGGTGCCACTTCTTCAGCGGTTTTGTTGATGATATCGCGAGTAAACTCTGTTGCTTTGATTCGCGCTTCTAGCTCAGCTTGATCGGCTTCAGCCAGTGGTTGCCAAACAACTTGGTTGGACTTCTTCGCGTCACGATAACCTTGATGAAATGCCCAGATGCTTTCAAGATCCCAAGCACCGCCTTCTAGAGAAGCAAAACGTACTCCTTGCGCTTCTAGTTTGCGAGATGCGCGTTGAATTGCACCTAGATCATGACCTTCACCTAAGTGAACAGTCGCACCTTGATCAGAAAAAGAAAGGATTGCTTTTTCGCCCCACTGTGGAGCTGCGGATTCTTGGCTAAGAAATACTGACATCTGTGTAGACATGGTTTCTCCTTGTCTTAATCGGCGTTGCCTACGCCCTACTCTGTTAACCCTCGGATGTTAGCATTTTGTAGAACAAAATTGTCAAGTTGATAAAAAAACGGACCCTAAGGTCCGTTATTTTTAGTAAATTTTGTTAACTGCGCTAGTTTTTAGCAGTCAAACCTAATCCATCTCATCCATCCAGCATAAAATTACTGCTTCTAGGATTTTTTCATTCGATCGGTTTGGCTCGTCATCAAAATCTTCCAGCTCCAGAATCCACTGGTGCAGATCGGTAAAACGCACGGTTTTAGGGTCGATCTCTGGAAACTTATCACATAGCTCAATTGCGATATCACGAGAGTCAGTCCATTTCATTGCTCAACTTCCTTCTATTTCTACTTTGCTCAGTCAGAGAAGTATTAGTGATCTTCAGATGCGTGGTTAAGCGTGTACTTTGGAATCTCAACCACTAAGTCTTCATCAGCGACTTTCGCTTGGCAGCCTAGACGAGATTCAGGCTCAAGACCCCATGCTTTATCTAACATGTCATCTTCTAGCTCATCGCTCTCATCAAGAGAATCAAAACCTTCACGAATCACTACGTGGCACGTCGTACAAGCGCACGACTTTTCACAAGCGTGCTCAATGCCAATACCGTTTTTCAGCGCCACATCAAGAACAGTTTCACCCGCTTTAGCTTCAAGTACAGCACCTTCAGGACACAGATCTTCGTGCGGTAATACAATAATCTTAGGCATAGCTTTTTATCTCTTAAATATCATCAACTGATTGACCTGACAGCGCAGCTCGAATCGATTTATCCATACGACGCGATGCAAACTCTTGGCTCGCTTTATCGGTATCTTTGATACCTTGCTCTATCGCGTCCGCATCGTCACCGTTACGTAATTCAATTAAAGACTCAATCGCTTTGATCAAATCTTGCTTCTCTTGCTCAGACAACAAATCGTCGCCGTCCGCTTGCATCGCTGCGATCAAGCCTTCGATCACTCGATCCGCTTCTACTTTTTGCTCTGCTAAGGCACGAGCAAGCATGTCGTCTTTCGCGTGTGTCATCGAGTCACGGAGCATATTTGCCACTTCGTCGTCACTTAAACCGTAAGAAGGCTTCACTTGGATCTCTGACTGAATACCCGTGCTCTTCTCCATCGCCGTCACAGACAACAAACCATCTGCGTCTACTTGATAGGTCACACGGACATGCGCCGCACCCGCTGCCATCGGTGGAATACCTTTCAGCGAGAAGCGCGCCAATGAACGACAATCGTCAACCAACTCACGTTCACCTTGCACTACGTGTACGCTCATTGCTGTTTGACCATCTTTAAATGTGGTGAACTCTTGTGCACGAGCAACAGGAATCGTGGTGTTACGAGGGATGATTTTTTCAACCAAACCGCCCATGGTTTCAATGCCCAAGGACAGAGGAATAACGTCGAGTAACAACATTTCAGAATCAGGTTTATTGCCAACCAGAATATCCGCTTGGATACCTGCGCCAATCGCCACAACTTCATCTGGGTTAATGCTTGTCAGTGGCTGACGACCAAAGAATTCACCAACCATTTCGCGAACAAGGCGTGTACGCGTTGAACCACCTACCATGACGACTTCAAGCACATCATCACTGTCAACTTCTGCGTCTTTAAGCGCACGACGACAAGAGAGTAATGTCTTCTTCACAAGAGGGCGAATCAGTTCTTCAAACTCTTCACGAGTGACGGTGCCTTGCCAGCCAAGCGCACTTACTTCTACGCTGTCTTTCTCAGAGAACGCGATCTTGGTTTCTGTTGCAACGTTAAGCAATGTACGATGCTGCTCTGCGGTCAGTGGCGTTGCTAGACCGGCTTTTTCAATCAAGTGGTCGGCAAATAGGTGGTCAAAGTCATCGCCGCCTAGTGCTGAGTCACCGCCTGTCGCTAGGACTTCAAACACACCTTTTGATAGACGTAAGATAGAGATATCAAATGTACCGCCACCTAAATCATAAACCGCAATCACACCTTCTTGACCAGAGTCTAAACCATAGGCAATCGCGGCGGCTGTTGGCTCATTGAGTAAACGCAATACGTGCAGACCAGCCAATTTCGCTGCGTCTTTAGTTCCGGCACGCTGAGCGTCGTCGAAGTAAGCTGGAACGGTAATAACCACACCAGATAAATCGCCGCCAAGTGACTCTTCTGCACGCTGGCTTAGTGATTTCAGAATATCAGCAGACACTTCGATTGGGTTTTTATCACCCGCCTGAGTTTGCAAAACCGGCAAGCCGTTTTCACTCGCTTTAAACTGGTATGGCAGGCTTGGGTATCGAGTTTGAATATCTTGTAGTGAACGGCCAATCAGACGTTTTACCGAAATGATGGTGTTTTTCGGATCAAGTTCTGCTTTCGCTTTCGCATCATAACCGACCTCAGGTACTTCGCCCGAGTAGTTAACAATCGAAGGTAAGATGCTGCGACCTTGTTCATCTTGCAAAGTTTTTGCACTGCCGCTACGAACAGAAGCAACCAACGAGTTAGTCGTACCTAAATCGATACCTGCTGCCAATTTATGCTCATGTGGTGCCGAGCTTTGACCCGGTTCTGCAATTTGAAGTAGTGCCATGATTGGTCCTTGTTATTTGCTAGCCGAGAAGTTTGTCTTCGACTTGCTCGATTTCATTTTTTAACTTGGCAATAAACTTAAGCTTGCGCACGCTATCTGCGGCTTGCAGCCAAAGTTCGCCATTGAGCTCATCTTCTACTGTACGCAAATGGTGTTTGTACATTTTGCTGACTTTGCTTTCAAAGTCGAACAGAGCGTCTTCGGGATCGGTTTTATCTGCGATCTCTTCTAGTTCTTCACGCAATTCCATCTGTTCCATTAGGAACATTGGGTCTTGCATGGTTTGCTGCTCTGCACGGATATCAACGCCGTTTTCAGACAACATGTATTCAGCGCGAGAAATCGGATTTTTCAGTATTTGATATGCATCATTGATTTGCGACGCTTTCTGCACCGCAAGTAGGCGATCACGCTCTGACGCGCTAGCAAAGTTATCCGGATGAAAACGCTTTTGAAGTTCACGGAATTGTGAAGAAAGAAGGCTACCATCCAGAGTAAACTGACTTGGTAGCCCAAATAATTCGAAGTAATTCATGGAGAATTCGGCCCTTGGTAATCTACCTGTAGGCGATGTTCACCCACAGGTGCTATCAATTAAACGTTGAAGCTCTCACCGCAACCACATTCACTTTTCGCATTTGGGTTGTTGAATTCAAAGCCTTCATTCAACCCTTGCTTAACATAGTCCAGCTCGGTGCCGTCCAAGTACACTAGGCTTTTCTTATCGATGATAATTTTCACGCCTGAGAACTCAAACACCTCGTCTTCTTCGTTAAGCTCGTCAACGAACTCAAGGACGTAAGCCATGCCAGAACAACCAGTCGTTTTCACACCCAAGCGTAAACCGATACCTTTACCACGGCTTTCTAAGAATGTTCTTACGCGACTCGCCGCGTTATCTGTCATTGTGATGGCCATACTGCACCTTAGTTTGTTTAATTTGACGATTAGAATGGGAGAACGAGCCTCCCATTATATACAGATTACTTATTCTTGGTGTTTTTTCTTGTAGTCCGCAACTGCAGCTTTGATTGCGTCTTCAGCAAGAATCGAGCAGTGAACTTTTACTGGTGGCAGTTCTAATTCTTCAGCAATTTCAGCATTCTTAATTGCTGCCGCTTCATCAATGCTCTTACCTTTAACCCATTCAGTTACCAGTGAGCTTGACGCGATTGCACTACCACAACCGTAAGTTTTGAATTTCGCATCTTCGATAATACCTTCTGGTGTTACCTTGATTTGAAGCTTCATTACATCGCCACATGCTGGCGCACCAACCATGCCGCTACCTACTGATGGGTCTTCTTTGTCAAATGAACCAACGTTACGCGGGTTCTCGTAGTGATCAATTACTTTTTCGCTGTATGCCATGATATTTTACCTCGAATCCTCTATTAAATTCCTTAGAAACAACCGCTCAGATTAGTGGTGTGCCCACTCAACTGTGCTCAAGTCGATTCCTTCCTTGTACATATCCCATAGAGGAGACATGTCACGTAGTTTGTTAACCGCTACGCGAACTTGTTCAATGACGAAATCAATTTCTTCTTCAGTTGTAAAACGACCGAATGAGAAACGAATCGAGCTGTGTGCTAATTCGTCGTCCAGACCTAGTGCGCGCAGTACGTATGACGGCTCTAGGCTCGCTGATGTACATGCACTACCAGACGATACTGCTAGGTCTTTCAGTGACATCAGTAGAGATTCACCCTCTACAAATGCAAAACTGATGTTTAGGTTTTGTGGTACGCGCTGCTCTAAGTCACCGTTGATCGTTACCGCTTCTAGGTCTTTCACGCCATCTAGTAGACGATTACGTAGTGCCAATGCGTGGTCGTAGTCTTTCTGCATCTCTTCTTTTGCGATGCGGAACGCTTCACCCATACCAACGATTTGGTGAGTTGCTAGTGTACCTGAACGGAAGCCACGTTCATGACCACCACCGTGCATTTGCGCTTCCAGACGGATGCGAGGCTTACGACGAACGTAAAGTGCGCCGATACCTTTAGGACCGTAAATTTTGTGCGCCGACAGTGAAATCAAGTCAACTTTCATTTCTTGCACGTCGATTGGCAATTTGCCCGCTGATTGAGCAGCGTCTACGTGGAAGATGATTTTACGTTCGCGGCAAAGCTCACCAATTGATGCGATATCTTGGATGACACCAATCTCGTTGTTTACGTGCATGATAGACACAAGCACAGTGTCTTCGCGCATCGCAGCTTCAAGCTTCTTCAGATCGATGATGCCATTTGCTTCAGGCTCTAGGTAAGTAACTTCGAAACCTTCACGTTCAAGCTGACGACATGGGTCAAGAACCGCTTTGTGTTCTGTTTTACAAGTGATGACGTGCTTGCCTTTCTTTGAGTAAAAATGCGCAGCGCCTTTGATCGCTAGGTTATCAGATTCCGTTGCACCTGAAGTGAAGACGATTTCACGTGGGTCTGCGTTTAGTAAGTCAGCGATTTGCTCGCGCGCAGTATCCACGGCTTCTTCTGCCTGCCATCCGTAACGATGTGAACGTGATGCTGGGTTACCAAACGTGCCGTCCATAGTCATGTACTGAACCATCTTTTCAGCTACACGAGGATCAACAGGACAGGTCGCTGAATAATCTAAATAAATAGGCAGTTTCATTATCTACTCCAATGTAACAGGCAGACCGCTTAAGAGCGGACGTTTACACCGATGGGTGCGGTGTTTGAGTTCTTGTTAGTAAACCCATGGTTTACCGCAAGATCAATATCTTGGCGGCCTGAAGTTTCTAGTACTTCATTATTTGTCATCAACTCTCCAAGAGTGATGTTGTTTAGGAAGTCACTAATACGCGAGCTTAGGTCACGCCACAATGTGTGTGTTAGGCAACGAGAGCCACCTTGACAATCGCCTTTGCCGTTGCACTTGGTTGCATCTACTGATTCATCAACCGCAGCAATGACGGTACCGATTGCAATTGTGTCAGCATCAGCACCAAGACGATAACCACCACCAGGACCACGTACACTTGCTACCAAGCCTGCTTTACGCAATTTAGAGAAAAGCTGCTCTAGATAAGACAAAGAGATACCTTGGCGTTCAGAAATATCCGCCAGTGGTACTGGATTTTGCTGTGAGTGCAGAGCCACATCTAACATGGCTGTCACTGCGTATCTTCCTTTAGATGTAAGTCTCATATAACACCATATCCACATCGTTTATGTGGTATGAAGTTTTTCATACTTGAGTAAAATGGTCAAGTATTTAATTGACTGTTTTACTCAAGTATTTACCCTTATGAGAACCAAGGGCATTATTTGTTAGAGATTTTCTTCTCTATCGCACTCAAAACTCCGCGTAAGATATTGAGTTCCTGAGCCTCTGGGCGAGCGCGGTTAAACAAACGACGTAGCTTGTTCATCACTTTTCCCGGTTGGTCTTGGCTAATGAACTGCGTATCAACAGCGATTTTGTTTAAGTGCTCAAAAAACAGATCTAGTTCTTTATGTCTTGGGTACTCTGGTTGTGGCTCTTCAGTATACTGACTTTGTTCACGGTCGAGATAGGCCATGCGGATCTCATAGCTGAGCGTTTGCACCGCCATCGCTAAATTCAGCGAACTGTATTCTGGGTTAGCAGGAATACACACATGGTAATGACAGATTTGCAGTTCATCATTAGTCAAGCCAGTACGTTCACGACCAAACACCAAAGCGACAGGAGAAGTTTGCCCTTCTTGAACAAATTTCTGACCACACTCTCTTGGTTCTAGCATTGGCCATTCCAAGGTTCGCGAACGAGCGCTTGAGCCTACCACCAAGCTACAGTCAGCCACAGCTTCGTTCAGCGTGTTAACTATCGTGGCGTTTTCAGCAATATCGGCCGCACCAGCTGCCAACGCTAAAGCTTGTTCATCCACTTCACAATTAGGGTCAACCAGTACTAAGTTGTGCAGTCCCATCACCTTCATCGCTCGTGCTGCAGAGCCAATATTTCCGGAGTGAGAGGTACCAACCAGTACAACCTTTACGTTGTTAAGCATTAATGAAATTCCAAGACAAAAAATGAGCTGCAAGATATTACCATATACCTGAGTAAAATGGTCAGGTCCTTTGTACTAATAAAATTAAAAGTTCAAAAAATCACCACTTCCTTTTAACGATTATTCTGTTATACTGCCCGCCGTTTTTCTGTTCTTTAACATCCGTTGGGAAATTAGTATGCATCCTATGCTTAATATCGCTATTCGTGCTGCACGAAAAGCTGGCAATCATATTGCTAAATCTTTAGAAAATGCTGAGAAGATCGAATCGACTCAAAAAGGCGCGAACGACTTTGTTACTAACGTAGACAAAGAAGCAGAAGCTATCATCATCGATACTATTCAAGCTTCATACCCTGAGCACTGTATTGTGGCTGAGGAAAATGGCGTTATCGAAGGTAAAGACAAAGAAGTACAATGGATCATCGACCCACTGGATGGCACAACAAACTTTGTAAAAGGTTTGCCTCACTTTTCTGTATCTATCGCTGTACGCTTCAAAGGCAAAACTGAAGTGGCGTGTGTTTACGACCCAATGCAAAACGAACTGTTCACAGCACAACGTGGTTCAGGTGCTCAGTTGAACAACGCTCGTATCCGCGTTAAGCAACTGAAAGACCTTCAAGGTACTGTGCTAGCGACAGGTTTCCCATTCAAACAGAAGCAACATTCTGAATCTTACTTCAAGATCATGTCTTCACTATTCGTAGATTGTTCAGACTTCCGTCGTACTGGCTCTGCGGCTCTAGACTTATGTTACGTTGCTGCTGGACGTGTGGATGGTTTCTTCGAATTAGGCCTTAAGCCTTGGGATATTGCAGCAGGTGAACTGATTGCTCGTGAAGCTGGCGCGATCGTGACTGACTTTGCAGGTGGCACTGACTACATGAAGTCTGGCAACGTTGTCGCTTCAAGCGCACGCGGTGTTAAAGGCATGCTTAAGCACATCCGTGAAAACGGCAACGAAGCAATGCTTAAATAATCCAGCTCCGTCACAGCTGAATAGCCCACTCATTGAGTGGGCTTTTTTTGTATCTAGATTTTGATAGCTTCGCAGAAACTGACATCAGCACGACCTGTTTGCTGATCATAAGAGTGGTAAAGTTCAAAACAAGGACGTTCATCTAACTCAATACCTTGCGCCACCGTTTCCTCAATCAACTGATTCCAGAACTGACCATACTGCTGCTTCTCTTCTACTGTCTTACGCAGCACCGCATAGGCCCCCGCCGGGACGGTAGTAACTTCGATACCACTACTAGGTTCTATGTCATCTGGAACGACAAGCGCGATATCAGTGCGGCACTTATCCGCTGGTGTGATATCTGGGTTATCACGATAGATAAATAAACATTCTCCAGTCACGCCTTTGGCACCTGCCCATAAGTAGAGTTTTTGTACCGCTGGCTCATAATTTTCACCGTATGGTCCAACAACACGTACATAGGCGATTGTTCTTTGCGGGTGGTTTTCTGTTTTCATCTCAACTTTCCCTGATTGGTTTAACTTGAACTCAGAGTAACTAAGTCCATCAGGTAGTTCGTATCGATTCTTGCGCAATATGGATCCGATCTTGCTGTTTCTCATCAGAGCTGAATAAGACTCGACTGTCTGGCACTCTTTTATTTGTGAAGGCGTAACCCCAAGATAAGTTTTGAAGCTCCGGGCCATCGCTTGAGAACTCGAAAAGCCAAACTCAAACGCTACGGTTGTAACACTCTTATCCTGAAACATCAGATTTTGTGCGGCTTTCTCATGGCGCATTCGGCGAATAAACTCCGCCACCGTTTCTCCAACAATAGCTTTAAAAACGCGATGAAAATGAAATGGGGATAAGTTCGCAATTTGAGCGGCTTTTTCTAAGTTGACTGGTTCACAGCAATGTAGCTCAAGATAACGTACAACTTCCTTTATCTGCACTTCTCGGACCATCACTTTTCCTTTGACGACAACAAATAGAGATTTACAAAAACTAAACTGACTATATGAGCCGGCACTAAATATGGCTAGTAAAACTTATCAGGCTCGTGAAGTGGACACTTAGCTTGAAAACATAGGTACGCTTTACTTTGCGTTGAATCGGCAATCTAGGTTGTAGAGAAAGGCGCCATAAATCTAGGAAAACGAAAAAAGTTCCTGTCTTTCGACTGAAGCCTTAAATATGGCGGGGGTGGACCGGGCTGGCGTTCCAGAGATTCGGAAGCTTCGCCCCAACACGCGCTATTTTTGGTAATTCGGGGAATCCGCTGCTCTATCAAGTAGAAGCTTAACATTCTAACCCAACGAAAAAGGCTCCAGTCTTTCGACTGGAGCCTTAAATATGGCAGGGGTGGAGAGATTCGAACTCCCAACACGCGGATTTGGAATCCGCTGCTCTGCCAATTGGAGCTACACCCCTGTAGTTCGTGTTTAATGAGACGACTCTCAAATAAATGGCGGAGTGGACGGGACTCGAACCCGCGACCCCCGGCGTGACAGGCCGGTATTCTAACCAACTGAACTACCACTCCGCACTGGTTAGACCTAAGTCTAAATTTAAAGCCTGGCGATGTCCTACTCTCACATGGGGAAGCCCCACACTAC
>NZ_JAATOO010000074.1 GCF_011806575.1 Vibrio hepatarius | reverse complement strand
TAACGCCGCATTAAGGCGTGAACAACGCAATACACAACGGCTACCGCATTGCGCCTTAAACACAAAATTCACCGCAAACTAAAAGTGCCACGCGTTGTGAATCGCTCTTAAATGCTTTGTTATACGCCCAGCACTGAAGTTACGATTTTAAGCCAAGCCCCACTTTGTAAGCACGAAATTTTATGTGTATTGATGCATTTATGTGAGACTAAGAGCTCCAGCGACTTTTGATTGGAGCACACTTGGAACACGCCACATCAAAGAAAGCAGTATTTCAGCAAACACATAACCTTTTAAGCCGGCAATTTAGTAGAGCGGAGTTTCAACAAACGAAACTGTTTCAAATTTCACCACTCAATTAGTAGGAAACACTTACTAGCTACGAACTGGGATTATTAGTATGGGCGTACTGTCTGATGATTTAGCGGAAATACGAAGAAATAATACGAATGAGGCAAAGTGTTAAGTCACAAGAGAAAGTGACTTTGAGGATAGAGATTAACTGAAAACTCACCCTGTGTATAACGCC
>NZ_JAATOO010000073.1 GCF_011806575.1 Vibrio hepatarius | reverse complement strand
AATATTCTTCCATATCAATCCTTAATATGTGTGATGAACTCTACTGCGTTATAACGCCGCGTTAAGTAGTGAGCAACACCACCGAACCTAAACCATTGTGCCGTAAACACTAAATTCAAAGCAAACCGAAAATGCCTAGCGTTGCGAATCTGCCTTAAACGCTTTGTTAGTTGCCATTCTAAACCACTGATTTCCAGTTTATTACCACTTTGCCAACACCGTTTCTGAGCGCTTTGAAAAACTCAAATCAGGCGCAGTTTTAAAGCGTCTGCCACTGAAACCACTTGGAACTTACAGCGCCGTAGAAAACTGGCTGAAAGCACCGAAAAGACCTTTTGGAAAAGCAATGTCACAAAGCTGACTTTCAACAAGTGAATTGGCGCCTGAAACGGCAAAACAAAACCACAACATTAAAATCGAACGCAACATCAGCAAACGACACCCAGACACAAAACCGAGCAAAATTGCACGATTCATTAGCCCAAACTTTCTGCTTTAGCTGAGTTTTTCTCGTTGGCAACTAACGCCCAATTAAGTAGCCCGAAACGCCCTGGCTAACTTCCCGCATTGCTCGGCAACACGATAT
>NZ_JAATOO010000072.1 GCF_011806575.1 Vibrio hepatarius | reverse complement strand
GATCCTCAAGGAAGGGGCCGAAGCCCAGGCAAGGAAAAGTGGGGAAAAAATAAAGAAAAAAGAAGAGAGAAGGGAAGAGGGACTTTAGTACCTCGAAAAGGAGGAGGAAGAAAAGGGAGAGAGAAAGAAAGGGGGGGAAAGGGAGAAAGGAAAGAAAGAAGGAGGAAAGGAAGGGGGGAAGAAAGGGGGAGGAGGAGGAAGGAAGAAAGGAAGGGGGGAAGGAGAGGAAAAGCAAGGTAAAAGAGAAAAAGGAAGAGGAGGGAAAAGGAAGAGAGAAGAAAGGAAGAAGGGGGGAAGGAAAGGAAGAGAAGGAAAGGAGGAGAAAGGAAGGGGGAAGGGGGAAGGGAGGAAAAGAAGAAGAAAGGAAGGAAGAAAGAAAAGAAAAAGGAGAAGGAAAGAGAGGGGAGAAGAAAAAGGAAAGAGGAAAAGAAAAGAAAGAAGAAAAGAAGAGAAGAGAAAGAGAGAGGGAAGGAGAAAGAAAAAAGGGGGGAAGAGGAAGAAAAGAGAAAGAAGAGGAGGGGAAAGAAAAAAAGGAAGAAGAAGGAAGGAGAGGAAAGGAGGCCAAAGAGGGAGGGAAAAGGAAGGATGG
>NZ_JAATOO010000071.1 GCF_011806575.1 Vibrio hepatarius | reverse complement strand
CTGAATCTCTTTAGTCGCAGTAGGCGGAAAACGACCCCTCTCCCTCTTCCCCCTCTTTCCCTTCTCCTTCCCCCCTCCCCTCTTCCCCTCCTTTTTCTCTTTCTTTTTCCCCCTCCCCTCCCCCTTTCCTCCCTCCTTTTTTTCCTTTCCCTCCCCCTCCTCTCCCTCTTCCCCTCTCTTCTCTCTCCTTCCCCTTCCCTTCCTTTTTTCCTCTTCCTCCTCTTTTTTCCCTCCCCCTTCCTCCCTCCCCTCCTTTTCCCTCTTCCTTCCTTCCTCCCTTTCTTTTTCCTTCTTCCCCTTCTCCTCCTCCTCTTTCCTCCCCCTCCTTTCCCTCTATCTGGTACACTACTTCCTTTTTCTCTCCCTCTCCTTCTCCTTCTTCCTCTTCTCCTTCCCCCTTTTTTTTCTCTCTCCTCCCCTTCCCCCCTCCCTCTCCTCCTCTTTCTTCCTCTCCTTCTTTTTCTCCTCTTTCCTTTCCTTCCTCCCCTTCTCTTTCCCCTCTTTTTTCTCTCTCTTCCCCTCCCCCTTCCCCCCCTTCTTCTTTCTTTTCTTTTTCTCCTTTTTCCTCTTTCCCTTCCCCTTTTCCTTTTCCCTCTCCCCC
>NZ_JAATOO010000070.1 GCF_011806575.1 Vibrio hepatarius | reverse complement strand
ACTAAATTTGAAGTAGAAGCAAAAGTGCCAAGCGTTGAGAATCCCTCTTAAATTGCTTGTTATGTTTTACCACAAATGACTGATTTATTTGGCAAAGAACTGCACTGTTGACCGCATTTCAAGAAGTCAGTCACACGCCCAAACTCACTTGGCCGACAGATGCACGAAACATAAAACGCGTAAGTCCACTTCCCTGCCCAATGAGGCAACCCGATAAACGTTCAACAAGCGCCCTCTCTTTCCAACCAAAGCGCAGGACAATGGCAAATTGGCGAGGCAACTGCCAAGCCGACATGCTACTTGGCAAATACGCTCAAAGCGACTTAAAGCCAGTGAGATTTGAAACCAACCACCACGACCTGTAAATGAAGCAACCCACGAATATTTACATGTTTTACGGGTTGAGAAGTTCACGAAATTGGGCCGACAATGCGGATTTGCTGAGGCAACTAGGACGAACTGCCAAAGGGACAAAGAACAGAGATCGAAGAATTTTTAAGCCATTGAAATACAAGTAAACATAACGCCGCATTAAGGTGTGAGCGACGCTTGGCTATACTTGAGCGAAGCGAAACTGCCAAGCGTTGCGAATCACTCTTAAATGCT
>NZ_JAATOO010000069.1 GCF_011806575.1 Vibrio hepatarius | reverse complement strand
TAACGCCCGCTTAAGTGGTGAGCAACGCTACCACTACACCCAATTATTACACCGTAAACACAAAAGCCAAATTAAACCAAAACCGCCAAGCGTTGCGAATCCGTCTTAAAGCGTTTGTTATAACGCTGTTTTCATGACTTAGACTTTTCACCAAGATATTGCGAAAACCTCAAAAGGTAACCATCTGGGTCTTGCACTAAAAACTCGCGCTGCCCAGAAAGGCAATGGCCAACGTCATACCATGTATCTTTCTGTTCTTTGAACAATGATATCTCAGCTAACTTGAGACGTTCATAAACAGGCTCGATATTCGATAGTTCAATTTGAAAATTTACACCACGCCCGAACGGTGCTTCTAAGCTTCCTGTCACCCAACCGTTATCATGAATTTGCTCCAACATGATTTGTACTTGTTCAAATTCGATGTAAGCAAAATCTGGTTTTGTTCTTTGACTTCTAACTTTAAACCCTAAGATTTCGCAGTAAAAACTCAGTGATTTTGAGAAGTCTGATACCGATAATTCTGGCACCATTGGATTCCAATATTCTTCCATATCAATCCTTAATATGTGTGATGAACTCTACTGCGTTATAACGCCGCGTTAAGTAGTGAGCAAC
>NZ_JAATOO010000006.1 GCF_011806575.1 Vibrio hepatarius | reverse complement strand
AAGTTGGAACAAATGGGCGTGAACGTATTTGATTTAGAAGCAGGCGACGACCTTGCACTGCGTACTATCGACGCGATTGAAAAGTTCTACCACTCTCTAGGTGTAGACACTCAATTTACCGAGTACGAGACAAACAAAGATGACGCTATCGAGTCTGTTATTAAACAACTTGAAGCGCACGGCATGACTAAGCTTGGTGAATGCGGCGCAATTACACCGGATGTTAGCCGTCAAATCTTAGCGAATGCTATTGCGTAGCTAACCGCCACTCATTACTCTAATAGCAGCAATTTATTGCTGCTTTTTTTTATTGAGACAGGAAATATGTGGTTAATTATCGTTTTACTGTGCGTTTTGCACGTATGGAGCATAGATAAAAAATATCGTTGGATCTTTTATCTATCCAAAGCGACACCTGTTTTCCTGATGTCGGCGCTTGTTTTAGTCGATAGCCCGAACTCACAAGATTATGCCTATTGGATTGGCGTGGGATTAATCGCGTCAGCCGTTGGCGATCTTTTCTTAATGCACCCCAAAGACAAGTTTATTGAGGGGTTAAGCTGCTTTCTGTGTGCGCATATTTTATACAGTTACGCGTTCTTCACCCAAATAGAACAACCTTTAACACTTTGGCTGCCTGCCGTGCTATTTAGTGTCGGCTTGATTGTTTATCTACTATTACTGCCAACACTCGATAACATGAAGTTGCCAGTTGCGGTATACACAAGTGCGATATTGATAATGGCGTGTGGAGCAACGGAAGTTTGGTTAGAGGCCGAACATCCGCTCGCTGCTTACGGAGCGATGGGCGCGTTTATATTCATTGTGTCTGATTTAGTGCTGGCTATTGACCGTTTTCGCACCACCTCAGCGTTTTCACGACATGTCGTCATGGTGACATACTATACAGCCCAAGTGTTACTGACACTTTCAGCACTAGGTATCTACAGGCCGACCTTAAGTATTGGCTAACGGATTTACACCTCAAAGCTGTAAATCAGATCGTCGTAGTCCATCCCACCAATCTGGTACGCATTGGGTTCACGCTCGCACAGTACAAACCCGACTTTTTCGAGCACTTTGCATGACGCGATGTTGCCATCGGTGACAATCGCATTGAACTTCTCGATCGGGAAATTGGCTTTTGCGTACTCGACCAAAGCTAAAAGCGATTCTGTACCAAAGCCTTTGCCATGATATTCGGGAAGCAGTAAATATCCGACTTCCACATACTCTTGCTGCTCTTCAGAACGACACAAACCCATCACGCCCATTGGCTGATTTGTTTCACGGTGAATAATGACGAGGCAAAGCCAATGCGTACTTCCCCATTCCCATTTTGGCAAACGGCTTTCGAAACGCGAGCGAATCTGTTCCGTCGTTGGTTTGTCAAACGCATATCGAATCACTTCTTCGTCTTCATGCAATCGCTCAAACAGCGGCCAGTCGCCCTCGTTGATACTACGCATAAAAAGGTGGGAAGATTCGATAATTGGCATAGAGAAGTCCTTATTCCATCAGTGCATCGAGCGCTTGCTTTGACGCCGATACAAGCTCAGTTAGCCGCGATTTGTTGTCAAGATAGCAAGATAGCGGTTCATTGTCTTTTTCAATCTGTAAACACAGATCAAATAATGCTAGTAGACCCAAACTCCCTGCAGAACCTTTCAGCTTATGTGCTAACTGTTTGATTAGCATATTATCCTGGCTTTGCTCGCCCGCCTGCATCTCACGTAGAATTTGCTCACTACCTTGGACAAACAGTTCGCCGATCTCGCGCATTTTGTCTTTACCCAGAATCGACATATCTGAAATCACGACACTGCTATCGATAACAGGTTGATTTGGGGCACTCTTTGGTTTGTTGACTGCCCCTTGGGGAAGTATCAGCTCTTGGCCTTGCAAACAGTTTTGGATCAGTAAACATAACGCGCCTTTATCCAGCGGTTTCGGTAAGTAACCATCAAAACCTGAAGAGAGATATTTCTCCACTTCTTCATTAAATACATGCGCCGACACTGCGACCATCGGTGTTGGGTTTATAGCGTCGATATCGGCCTCGATTGCGCGCAATTGAGGCAACAAACTCACACCATCGCAATCGGGTAAGTTAATGTCGAGTAACACGATATCAAAGCGCTGTTGTGCGAACTGTTCCCTCGCTTCTCGCCCATTTACCGCGGTCGTCACGTCATGACCCAAGCTATGTAGGAACCCTTCTGCGACCATGCAGTTGACTGGATTATCTTCAACCAATAATACTTTTGCACGAAGCTGGCTCTTGGTGACAACGTCACTGCTCTCAATCTCTTTGCCTATCGTTAATGGAACCGAAAACCAGAAACGGCTCCCTTCACCAACAATCGATTCAAGGCTTAGCTCACCGCCCATCGCTTGCACAAGTTTTCGACTTATAGCGAGACCAAGACCAGTGCCGCCTTTACTGCCAATTCCCGCCGAAGCTTGGGTAAATGCTTCGAACAATGTTTCTTGTTCCTGTTCAGAAATGCCCATTCCGGTGTCTGATACTTCAAACAGGATATTGCCATCGTGTTCTGGGTCGCTTGCCACATAGATATCAACGTGACCTTGCTCGGTGAACTTAATCGCGTTCCCTACCAAGTTGTTTAGCACCTGACTGATTCGGGTGCTGTCGCCAAACCAAAACTTACTTAGGTCACTTTCAATACACACACTTAAATCGATTTGCTTTTCTTGCGCACGGCTTGCCAATAGTTGCTTAACATCATCGACCATCGCATGAAGGTTAAAATCTACCGGCCTTATCTCTAAGTGCCCGGCTTCAATCTTTGAGTAGTCCAATACGTCGTTAAGGATTGCCAATAGCGTGGTACCGCTGCGGTTAATCACATCCACATAGTGGCTTTGTTGAGGGTTCAATCCTGCATCTTTGAGCAATTGCACAGTACCTAACACGCCGTTCATTGGTGTGCGAATTTCATGACTCATCGTTGCAAGGAACGCCGATTTGGCGCGACTCGCTTGCTCTGCTTCTTGTCTTGCTTGGGCGTGATTCACCACCTCTTCGTTCAAGCGTTCATTTGCTTGCTGAAGCTGCAATGTCCGGTCAGTGACCAACTCTTCTAAATGTTCTTTGTGTTGTTGCAGCTCACTCCTTGCTTTGGCCTCGCTTTCCGCTACAACTTTCAAGGCTTTTGCTGTGTCTCTCGCGGTAATGATTGCTTGCCCCATATGTGCCAGCTCGTCATTTCCTTTGATATTAAGATCCACCTGTAACTGCCCTTTAGCAATGGAGAGCAACGCCGACGAATACTCAGCTAAACGTTTGAGAACCGATACATAAACGACTTTCCAAACAATCAAGACGACGATCACTAGACCAAGCACGGTGATTATGGTCAGCGTTAACTGCGCGTACTCTAAGGTGGTTTTTAGCTCTTCCACCGCATGGGTTGTGGCAATGTTAGACTCATCGACCAACTGACTTACCGTGGTATTCAAAGTGGTGAACTGATCCAAGGTATCCTGCATTAACTGCTGAGCGGCTAAGTCATTATCGTAGCGTTGTCGCAGTACTTCAAACACGATCGTGCGCTTGTCTAAGTCATTTAATAGCTGAGTCATTTGAATCGAGCGTGTTGGGTCTTCAACCGCTTTCACCCGTCGCTTCATAATCGTTAAATTACTATCAAACTCTTGGTGAATGGTCTTGATACGGTCAATGTCCGACACTGTACGTACTTCTTCAATTTGATTAAGCATTTTAAACGCCAATAAATGAAGCTCGTGTAAACGTTCAGAGAGGTCCAAATCGACTTCGACCAATGTATCTAGCGCCTTGTATGCGCTTTCTGTCTGTTTTGTCTCGAGAAGGTCGTAGATGTGAGTGACATTGGCGACCGCAATCGTTGAGGTATTGGCGACTTGTGTACGCGTAAGGCGTTCAAGCTCTGAAGCGAGTTCGCGCATTTCTTTCGTGCGACCAGAAAGATCTTTCGCGAGGAACAACCGTTTCTCAACGACAATACCAAATTGCGCGAGAGTATCGATAACACTTTGCACATTAGCTTCTAGCTTACTCAGCAGCTGTGAGTCAAACGAGTCGGAACCCAATTGTTTAATGTGTGTGAGTAACGTTTCTAGCTGAGCAAATAACTCTTGTCCAGATTGTTTACGCTGTGCTTCTGTCTTTGCATTTGATAACACCTGAACTGAGGAAATGATCTTCGAGCTCAGCTCTGATACCTGACGAGCTTCGAGCATCGAAGGGATCGCTGAATTAACGACGTTTCTCTCGGTCTTAGCCACAGATTTGAAACCGAACACACCAATCAGCGCTGAACTTAGCACCAGTAAAGCCATCGCCAAAAAGGCAAACAACAGTTTACGTCCGATACTGGCTTTCGCTAATAACATCGAGATACTTCACTTTTTAACTCTGGTAGAATGCAGTATATTTTGCAGTGTTTACCCCTTATTTACCAATGAAATACCGTATGTCTTTGCGCTCAATTAAGAAAAAGCTTTCCACCGCGACAATGACCCTCGCTCTCGGTTTGTTGGTCGGTAATGCAAGCGCAGCTGAGCCTCCTCGCTTATGTGCTATATATCCTCACTTGAAAGATTCGTATTGGCTATCCGTTAACTATGGCATGGTCGATGAAGCGCGTAAGCAAGGCACTGATTTACGAGTGCTGGAAGCCGGCGGTTACATGAACTACGACAAACAAAAGGAACAATTGTCTTTGTGCGCCCGTTGGAACGCTGACGCCATCATCTTGGGTACTGTCGCACCCGAACTCTATGACAGTTCGTTACGCCAATACACGGGGGCTATTCCCGTTTTTGCCGCGGTAAACAAACTTTCACTCAATGAAGAAAACCAAGTCAACTTGAAAGGTGAAGTGGGCGTAGATTGGTACTGGATGGGCTTTTACGCCGGTGATTATCTTAAACAAAGCCACCCGTCAGGTTCAGGTATCACCAATATCGCGCTACTGCCCGGTCCTCGCTCTAGTGGCGGAACCAACCCCGTACTGAAAGGGTTTTATGACGCGATAAAACACAGCGACCTTCGCATTATCGACACATTGTGGGCGGATAATGACAAAGAACTACAAAGAAACCTTGTACAAAAAGCGATAGATAACGATGATGTTGATTATATTGTCGGTAGTGCAGTAGCCATTGAAGCGGCAATTAGCGAACTTCGCGCCGCGGGAAAAACCGAGCAAATTGGACTGGTTTCGACCTACTTGAGTCACGGTGTATATCGCGGCTTACTACGAGATAAAGTCGAATTTGCCCCAACGGACAAGATGGTCAAGCAAGGGCGCTTATCCGTACAACAAGCGGTTAGCTATTTAAGACATAAAGATTATCAACGCGTTAGTGCACCGAAAATTGAGCCACTGACGCCGAAGACACTGAATAAAAAGGTCATTGAGGATTCACTTTCTCCCTCTGAATATCGACCGACATTTTACGTTCATAACGAAAACAATTAGGAAGTCTGAATGGAAAAGACAATTCGTACCATCCCTGCACACAAGCACATTGCCCTAGTGGCGCATGACAACTGCAAGCCAGAACTTGTACGTTGGGTAAAAGAGAATAAAGATAAGTTACAACGCCACTTTCTATACGCGACAGGCACAACTGGCTCAATCTTAAGTAAAGAAACGGGTCTTGCGATCAAAAGTTTAATCAGTGGCCCAATGGGTGGCGACCAACAATTGGGGGCGCTGATTTCGGAAGGTAAAATCGATGTCTTGGTGTTCTTTTGGGACCCACTGAATGCCGTTCCACATGACCCAGATGTAAAAGCCCTACTTCGTATTGCAAGCGTGTGGAACATCCCTGTGGCAACCAACCGTGCTTCCGCTAAATTCCTATTTGAATCAAATCTCATGGAACAAGAAGTTGATATTGAAGTTCCAGATTACGAAGCATATTTAGCAAAACGCACTTAATAACCTAACAAATAAAAAACGCCTGCTTTCGAGCAGGCGTTTTTGTTACTTCATTCAGCAGAACATGTTTGATTCGTTTTCGTGCTAAACAGCTTTGGTTTTTTAACCACCAAATACACGGCAACCGCAGCGAAACCGAATCCGAGCATACCTGTCACATCAAATGATTCACCAAACGCTAACCAAGCCTGAATCGCCGTCGTAGGCGGAACGAGATAAAACACCGAAGCAACACTCGACGCCGCACCATTTTTTACCATGTAAAGCAACAACAAGATTGCCACACAGGACAATACCACCACCAACCAAATCAAGGTTAGGATAAATTCTTGAGTCCACTCGACGTGCATGGTCTCGAATTGAATCGCCACAGGTAAAAACAAAGCGCCAGCAGCTAAATACTGCACCATTGCACTACCGACCATGTCACTGGTATTGCAGTATTTCTTCTGATACAGTGTTCCTAGGGTAATGCCAACCAAGGCACATAAACAAACGGCTATCGCCAGCACTTTATCACTCTCAGATTGCCATTCCATTTTTCCGCCAAGCACAAGAGAAATTCCGATAAAGCCCATCACCAAACCAAGCCATTGCACTGGTTTAAAATGCTCACGGGTAAATGAAACAAGCAGTACCGCGGTTAATATCGGTTGTATCCCTACTAATAACGAACTTAATCCTGCCGGCATACCCAACGCGATGGCAAAATACGTTCCACCCAAATAGAAACCGTGAATCAGTATTCCCACGACGCAACTATGTAGAAAATCCTTACCTGTTGGAACTCTGCGGCGCAAGAAAGCAATCAACACCAGAAACAGCAGCACGTTTCCTGCCATGCGAATTGACAGCAGAGTCGCTGGCTCGGCGTATTGAAGACCAAAACGCGCACCGACAAATCCGGACGCCCAAAGAATGACGAAGACAAATGGGATCGCTCTAATAAGCATGACTGATGTTCTCTAATTGTTTTGCTTTTGTTAATGGTGCTAATCTAACTGGGTACAACAATTCCAGTAAGTCACAGTTGAGCGCATTTATATGGGTACAGAATTATCTAAATCGTCTGATATGAGCAAGTATCTCCAAGTTGAGCGTATTTTAAGGAGCGCGATTGATAATGGCGTCTATCAACACAACGATAAGTTGCCTTCGATTCGTCAGTTGGTTAACGAACTTGGATTCGGCAAAAACACTATCATTCGCGCTTTTCAGGAGCTTGAAGCTCAAGGGTTGATTTACTCTGTGCCTAAATCGGGTTATCGAGTCAACTCAATCAAATCGGTGCAAGCATCACACGTCAAACCGACTAGGGTGGACTTACTCTCGGTGTGTAAAGAGGTTCTTACTTACCCCAATTACAAGGAATTGCTACCAACTGGTTCGGCTCATCCCAGCACAGACACACCTGCAATTAAAAGTCTTTATGCCGAGATAGGACGTCATAGCCGGCGCCAAACTCATACCGCCAGCCACTATCAGTTACCGCCAGGTGATACATTGTTAATCAAACAACTGGCGAAGATCACGCAAGATCTTGGTACCCCTGCGAACGTAGATGAAATCTTAGTCACCCACGGTGCGCAGCAAGCGATCAGCCTGGCATTGAGAGCTATCACAGTACCCGGGGATATTGTTGCTGTTGAATCTCCGTGTTACTTCGGCAACTTATTGTTGTTGGAGTCTCTTGGGCTTGAAGTGCTGGAAATCCCAAGTTGCGACTATCAAGGCATGGATCCGCTTGCTTTAGAATCTGCACTAACTAAGTGGGACGTTAAAGTGATTCTCGTCACACCCAATTTTACCAATCCCAGTGGCGCAGTTATGCCGCTTGAAAGACGTAAACAGCTTCTTGGCGTATCCGGTACTATTCCTATTATTGAAGATGACGTTTTCGGCGCACTTTCCTTTAGCTCACCGATTCCAAGTTTGCGTGCTTTAGATGATAAACAAAGAGTCATTTACGTGAATTCACTGTCTAAAACGTTAGATTCAAGACTAAGAATCGGTTGGATGCTTGCTGGACGCTATCGCGAACAAGTCGAAAAGTACTTGCTATGTGAAAATATGGGCAGCTTAAACTTAATGCAGTCTGCGGTCGGTGAATTTTTAACTTCTGGAAAATATCGAAACCATATTTCAAAGATGCGACGTTGTTATCAGAATAATGCCAAGCGATATATCCAGTTATTTAGAAATGCCATGGATGCGCACCCAGAACTAATAAACCAATATCATATTTCAGGCGTTCAAGGTTCCTTCTTACTTTGGATTCGACTGCCAAAAAGCATTGACAGCTACCAGCTTTACCAGTCTTGTAACCAACATAAAATCAGCATCTTACCTGGGTTTATGTTTGGTACCCATGACCAGTTTAAGCATTGCATTCGAGTCAGTGTTGCGAATTTTGATAGTGACAAGAATTGGCGAAGCGGGATGGAGTTGTTTGTTAAGCTCATTGCCGAACAGACGAAATAAATTCGGAGTATATTCCTCACTCGGGACTTTGATACTCATTCCAAACTAACATCGCAATATTTTACAGTATAGTCAGAAGAATATATGAATTGACTCTCACAATTTCTATAAGTGACTACCTTACAATCAAGCTTCGAGCTAGTTTTAGCATATAGAAATTAATTACTCGCCTAATAATTATATTAAGAGTAATTCTAAGAATAATTAATAAACACAAAACCCTACATTAGATCGCTTTAAAGCTGCTGGAGAACTTACCTATGACTCAACAAAATAAAGAGACGACTTTGTGCTGCCCGCTATGTGGTAGCGAAGAATACTTACTGTCAGAAAAAAACAGCATGCTTTGTGCTGAATGTGGCTCATTTTTTGAAGACTTAGAACAAGTCGTCGCGTTCGAACCAAATGTCAACTTAGTGATGGCAAAAAGAAAGACCGTGACGCCCCTTCATACTTATCACTAAGTAGTTACTTTTATAAGCACGCTTCTAAATCGCGAAGCGTGCGAATTTTATCGATATCGAACTGGTGAGGCTTTTCGTTAAGCCCAAGCAAATGAACGGTTCGTACCCCCGCTCTTACACCCGCTTCCAAACCTTTCGGCGTATCATCTACATAAAGGCACTCGTCTAAACGAAAGCCCATATTCATTGCACTGTACAAAATGAGATCTGGTTCTGGCTTCCAACTGTTGGTTTCAAACGCAGAGAAAAGCTTACCCTCAAAGTAAGGCAGTAACCCAGTCAGTTGCAATGAGCGCTCAATCTTACTACGTGGTCCATTTGACACCACACAATACTCAATATTTTTGGCGTCTAATGAGCTTAACGTTTCGAACACACCTTCCATTGGTTGCAATTGCTGTTCGAATAGCTCGTCCAGTTTGTCACGGTACAAAGGTTCCAACTTATCGAGCGAGATATCGACGCCAAGGTGCTGATTAAATCTCGACAGTATGTCTGCCAGTTTTCCGCCCTCAAAATAATCGATCGCGTCCTGCATTGATAACTCAACGCCGAATTCTTGAAACACTTGGCAAAGCGTTTCGCAGCACAGACGTTCACTGTCAACCAAGGTACCATCGCAATCAAAAATTACGCATCTAGTTTGTGGTTCTGCCATATTCACGCCCATTTATTTCAACTCAAAAAATAATAAAACAGTTGAGCATGTTTAACATGATTGGCTTAACAAATTGGTGTCAAAAATGGGTATGAATCAGCAAAATTCATAGTTAAATCACTCTTTGAGCAGATATCTGTATTGATTCATACCTTAGCTATGATGTTTCAAAGGCGAAATAGCTGACTAGACACAAAGAAAGTGTCTAGTTTTACGAGGAAAAAGGTTATGGAGTGACTTCGAGATAGAGTTCGCGAGATGATGAGTTGTTCAACGATAACTTGTTGGCGATAGAGAGAGCAAAGCGCGCGCAATTCTCGATATCACTTGCTTGATTCACCACAACATCAGAGATCAGAGAAGCATCATCAGTGATGGTTACCATCGCTGCGGCCACAGGTTCACCATTGCTGAAACCCAGATAAAGCTGGCATGGTTCAGAATAGATGATTTGAGTCAGGAACTCGACAATCAGCTCCTGTTCTTCAGGCTTATCCCAGCGTTGAGACTGTAGAAGTGAGAACATGACAGTTAAACGATGAAAGTCGACGAGGAAAATATCTTCTTCCGCAAAATTCGGCTCATACTGAATGTCAGTATCTAGAGTGATGAAATGTTGTTGCTCCGCTTTCGCTAGATAGAGCTTGCGCCCCGCTAAACTTTCTTTCGTTGGGTACTGTACGTCAACTTGCTCAGCGAGCCATTGGTTTTTGATTTTAGCGATATGCGGAATGGTGTCTGTCATTAGTATTTACAACTCGAGCGATTTGGCGTCAGCTTATCGGTAAGCTGGTCATCTCACAAGTGTTTTACGTGATTATTCAATATACGACAGAAAAGCTGATATGCTATATCAATCAGTTAGATTAGGTTTATCGCTTCTTGGCAGATTTGCCCTTAGTTTTTAGGACACATTATTATGATTAAAAAGTTAACCTTAGCCGCGGTGATGGCGCTTAGCCTTTCAGCTTGTGACAGTGGTGAAGTGGGCGACGTGAGTCTGGGCCTATTCACAATGAAAGATATTAAGCTCAATCATATGCAAGACCCAATCGTAACCGGTGTTACTTGTCATGTGGCTTCTATTGAAGCGGACTTCAGCCTCGCAGACCCAAGTGACAGCTCGATTTCATGCCGTCAAACTGGCGAAATTACAGCAGAAATGATCGCACAAATCGACAAATCCAATGACGGCGAAGTAGTGTTCAAAAAGTCAAAGAGTATCTTCTTCAAGAGCATGAAGATCCGCCGTATTCTTGATGTTGAAAACCAAACTCTGATGTACATCTCTTACTCGACAAAAGAAACCTCCGGTAGCTTCAAGCACAGCTTGTCAACTGTGCCACTTTGGGGAACCAAAGCGTTCGGTGCGTACACTGGCAAAGAATAGTACTTTACAGTGCCAGACCAATTGGTCTGGCACTGTTTTATGTAATAAAAATGAAAGCATTCTTAACGTTGTGTGATATCATGCGCGAAAATTTCCTACTTACCTGTAAATATGAAGTTCCCAGGACAGCGCAAATCTAAGCACTACTTCCCTACACACGCTCGTGACCCACTCATCAACCAGATGAAAGAGACACCAAAACTCTATCGCCCGATCATTGTTGGTGTTGGTCAAACCATTGTTGATATCGAAGCTCGTGTAGACGATGAGTTCCTTGAAAAATATCAATTAAGTAAAGGTCACTCTCTGGTCTTAGAAGAAAGCAAAGCTGACGCTCTATACGACGAACTGACACTATCGGTAACACTCTACACAACTACTCTGTCCTAGCAGACAGCAAGTCAGTATTGCTTGGTGTTATGTCGCGCAACATCGAGGTAGGTTCTTTTGCTTACCGTTACCTATGCCGAACTTCATCGCGCATGAACTTAAACCACTTACAGACAGTTGAAGGTTCAATTGGTCGTTGTTACACCCTTATTTCAGATGACGGCGAACGCACATTCGCTATCAACGAAGGTGAGATGAACAATCTTCGTCCTGAAAGCATACCAAGTGAAGTATTCGAAAAATCGTCTGCACTGGTTGTCTCTTCTTACCTAATGCGCGGTAAACCTGAAGATCCAATGCCTAAAGCTGTAGCTCGTGCGATTGAACTAGCTAAACAGAATAATGTTCCTGTGGTACTGACACTAGGTACGAAATGGGTCATCGAAGGTAACGCTGAATGGTGGCAACAATACATTAAAGAGAACATCTCTATTGTTGCGATGAACGAAGAAGAAGGCGAAGCGCTGACGGGCGAAAAAGATCCTCTACTGGCTGCAGATAAAGCACTCGAGTGGGTGGACTTAGTTCTTTGTACAGCAGGCGCAGTCGGTCTTTACATGGCGGGTTACACAGATGACTCCGTTAAACGTGAAACAGAGCTACCATTGTTACCGGGTAACATCCCTGAGTTCAACAAGTACGAATTCAGTCGCGCCATGCGCAAAGAAGACTGCACAACACCGGTAAAAGTATACTCTCATATTGGTCCTTATTTAGGTGGCCCGCTAGAGATCAAAAACACTAACGGTGCTGGTGATGCTGCACTTTCTGCCCTGCTTCATGATATGGCGGCAAACAGCCACCACGCGAATAATGTGCCGAATTCATCAAAGCATGACAAGCCGTATCTGACTTACTCATCGCTATCGCAAATTTGTAAATACGCGAACCGAGTAAGCTACGAAGTATTGACCCAGCACTCACCACGCTTGACTCGCGCTCTGCCAGAACGTGAAGACAGCTTGGAAGAAGCATACTGGGACCGCTAGTTCCAAATATATTAAAGCCGCTCACTGAGCGGCTTTTTGTTTCCATTAATTGGTCACATTATTTACTGGATAAAACACCAGTTTATCCCCTTCAACCATAATGCAATCCATACCGCCTGCGTGTGCCGCTTGTTTACCTAATTCGGTATCTTCAAACACAACACACTGGCTAGGCGCTAACGACAACAGACTCGCGGCTTGCAAAAAGGTATCAGGTGAGGGCTTATGATTTTCGACATCTGTTGCGGTAACAATCGCATCCAACTTATCGATTAAGTTTGCCTTGTTTAGAATGCGCATTGCACCGTCTCTTTGGCTACCTGTCCCTACTGCGAGTTTTCGCTTGCCATAGAAATGTTCAAAAACATCGTTAGTGCATTGAATCGGTTCACCGTGCTCCTCTAAAGAGGCAAACGCGGCCATTTTAAAGCGCGACACTGCTTGTGGGTCTAGGTTCATGCCGTATTTCTGATTAATTTGATCGGCGATCTTAAAGCTTGGCATTCCCCCTAAACTATGGAGCCATTCCACATGGCATGGAAAATTAAAGTGTTCTGCTGTTTTTCTCCACGCTTGCATATGCGCAGGCATGGTATCAATCAGCGTTCCATCCATATCAAAAATAAGTCCTTGATAAGTGGAAACTATATCTAACATATTGAAAGCATCCAGTTTTAAACATTTAACATGACAACACTAACACTTTAGTAGTTATCTCAATTGATAAACTAGTCATTTGCGACTAACATCACGACAAAGCACACAATTTTATCCCAGACCTAGGTAATCTTATGAATATTAAACACAAAGTATATTCATTAGGTGCAGTTGCCATTTTGGGCGTTGTTTCTCTACTTTTTTCAACGTCTCATTTTGCCAAGACAACCTATCAGCTAAACCACGCGAATCTTCTTGTGGCCGATTTAGAAGTTCGTTTGCTGAACTTGCGCCGTAATGAAAAAGACTTTTTGTTGCGCAAAGATATGAAGTACCTAACCCGCTTCAATGAAAACATGGATAAGTTCCTCGCAACTGAGGCTGAATTATCCGATATTCTAACATCTCATGATATGGCGAGCAGTGCGCAACTTAAAAAAGACATTCTTAAATACCAGTCTGGCTTTACTGCGCTGGTTAACGCTTATGATCAGATGGGGCTAGACCCAGAATCCAAATTGCTCGGCGACTATAACGCTGAGCTTGAAGCTGCACGTACTTACCTGTCTAGCGACCAACTCGTCAGCTTGTTTGAATTTGATGAAAAAGTTGAACGTGGCGCGCTTGATAGCAGCTTAGTACCTGCTGAATCTTCGAAGCTACTGGCTGCAGCACAAGCGCTTATCGCTCAGAAAGAGAAAATTGGCCTTAAGTACAATGTTGGCCTACTCGGCGAAACACGCGCACTTTCTCATACTGTTGAAGAGCAATTTACTGATTTCGTAAACACTTTGGCTACACAATCTGAAGAAATCAGTAACAAGCTAGCGACATTCAAAATAATTGTGACAGCATTGGTTATTTTGATCATCGTTCTGTTTATCTTGCAGATCTCACGTTCTATCAACCGTCAGGTGTCTAGTTTACTCGAGATCATCCAGGAAATTGCCCGCTCAAACAACGTCTCGTTACGAGCAAACTTGCAAGGTAAAGACGAGCTGGTTTCTATTGGCAACTACTTTAACCGCCTACTCGAAAAACTTGAGCTACTTATCTCAGGCACTCAAACGAAATCGTCCGAGCTCTCTGCGAGTACATCTAACATGCACAACGAGCTTGAAAACGTTATTGAGCAGTTCAACGTTCAAGCTGACCACACCATGACCATGGCGACCTCTGTTCAGCAAATGGTGTCGACTATCAGTGAAATTTCAGAAAGTACCGCAGTAGCAGTTGAAGGCGTGCAGCAAGCAGCTGTAAACGCAGGTTCTGGTCGTGACGTTGTTAAGTCAACGGTTGAGAATATTGGCCAGCTATCGATGATCCTAGGCGACAGCCAGAGTTCAATTAACTCGCTTAACACGCACGTTGATAAGATTGGTGACGCGGTTAACATCATTCAGGAAATCGCCGAGCAAACTAACCTACTCGCATTGAATGCAGCGATCGAAGCAGCACGTGCGGGCGAACAAGGTCGCGGGTTTGCCGTTGTGGCAGACGAAGTTCGCGCGCTAGCAAGCAGAACGCACCAATCAACGGAAGAAATCACTAAAGTGGTTACCGCTATCCAATCGCAGATGCACACTGTAGTGATTAACATCGACCAATGTAATGAGCAAGGTCGTCAAACGCTAGATTCATCGGCATCACTGGATGACAGCCTAACGCAAATCATCACTGATATGGACAATATTCAGGCAAACTCTGAACGTATTGCGTCAGCGATTGAAGAGCAAGGCATCGTGATGAATCAAGTGAGCGATTCGATTGCTGAACTAAACAGCATTTCGGAAAGCAACATGCACTCTGCGCAGCAATGTCTAAACGAAGTTGACCGCGTGTCAGCTCAAGCTATTGAAATGGACCATGCTGTTGCCGAGTTTAAGACTTCATAGATGAAACATCATTAAGCAATAAGCCCGCATTACGCGGGCTTTTTTCTTTTTACTCAGCGATGAAATACATATCTTTTGCGTAGATATTGCCTTTAGGGTTGTTTTCCGGGAAACCTTTTAATGTATTACGCACTAAACGAGTGTGGTTGTAGTGATAAAGCGGAATCATCGGAGCTGCCTCGCCAAGTAATGCCTCAGCTTCAGCATACAATTGATAACGTTGTTGCTTCGAAGACGCCTCTGCGGCTTTAGACATCAGTTGATCAAACTGCTCGTCGCAATAACCACTCTCATTCGCTACATGGCCACAAGTAAACGCCTCTAGAATCGATGATGGCTCTGGGTAGTCGCCAAACGCCCAAGAACGTGCCAGCTGATAATCACCGACACTTTTCGCCGAGACATACGCTTTCCATTCCATGTTCTGCAGATCAACTTTAACGCCGAGTGGTTTCCACATCGAGGCAATCGCCAGTGCGATCTTCTTATGGTTCTCGCTGGTGTTGTACGTCAGGGTAAAAGAAAGTGGATTCTGTGTGTTATACCCCGCTTCGGCCAATAGCCGTTTAGCATTCTCTAGATTTTGTTCACGCGTCAAATTCGCAAAACTTGGTGCAGGTGCTTGATACGATGGAATCGTAGTTGGCACTGGTGAGAATGCTTTTGGCTCGCCCTGTCCGGTGATCTTTTCGACTAAGATGTCGCGATCAACTGCCATACTGAGCGCTCTACGAACCTTAACGTTATCAAAAGGTGGCTTCTTGGTATTAAACGAGTACACATAAGAACCCAATAGCGCCTGAGCTTTAATTTGCTCCGGGTTGTTCTTCATGTAGCGCTGATACTGCTCCAACTGCACTCGGTTGGTCATATCAATTTCACCGGCTTGGTAACGCAACAATTCAGCGTTTTGAGAATTGAGCCCGAGATAAGTAACCTTATTGATCACTGTTTGGCTGTTATTCCAATAATTGGTGTTGCGCTCGACTTCAACGTACTCATTCGGAACCCACTTAACCAGCTTGTATGCGCCGTTGGTGACGATATTCTCTGGTTTGGTCCAAGCGTCTGCATGTTTATCAACTGTCGCTTGAGGTAACGGGAAGAAGGTCTTCACACTCAAAAGGCTAAGCAAATAAGGCGTTGGCTTTGCTAGGGTAATTTCTAAAGTATTGGCATCTATTGCTTTAATGCCTAGATCTTGTGGTTGCTTTTCACCCTCTTGAATGGCTTTCGCATTGGCTATGTTCGCCGTGACAAAATAATGGCCAGTGTTGTTACCCGTCTTTGGATTAACTGCGCGCTGCCAAGCAAAAACAAAATCATTGGCCGTAACAGGCTCGCCATTAGACCACAGAGTTCCTTTGCGTATATTAAACGTGTAAGTTAAGCCGTCGTCAGAGACTGTCCACTGGGTCGCTTGGCCGGGAACAATCTGCCCTTGAGAATTCTCGATCACCAAGCCTTCAAACATGTCGTTTGCAATAATGTCGCCTGGCATACCAGAGTTAACGAATGTTGGGTCAAGCGTGCTTGGTTCAGCACCGTTACCGCGCACTAAATGTTGTTCTTTAGCCAGTTTGACGTCATTTGGAAGCGTTGCAGCATATGCGGGCGCACAGAGTGCTACAGAGACAAGAAGCGCGATGGATGTTCTATTCATTATTGTATTTCCTATACGACAAAGACCATACCTTGGTCCGAATTGGATTGTGTTCTTCAATATGAAGGCAATGACATAGTAATAGTAATAGCGAACACGCACAGAAAACAGCGTTAACTCGTAGATTTGTTGGTATGCAGGTGTATACATAGAAACAAAAAGCCAACGTAGATACGTTGGCTTTGATTGTTATGGATTGCTTCGCTCGCTACTCGTCATCTAGCGGGATAAGTTTGGTGTTACCACCATGTATTTTTTCGCGTTGACGCTGCACCAGTGCATAGAAACCTGGGATAAGGAACGTACCTGCTAATAACACACACAACAGCCCACCGACCAGCGAGATGCCCAACGAGTTTTGGCTTACATGCCCCGCACCTGATGCAAAGATCAGTGGGAAGATCCCTAAGATGAACGACCAAGACGTCATGTTCACAGCACGGAAACGTAGCTTACCGCCATTTACCGATGCCTGATCAATTGGGATCTCTTTTTCTTCACGCTCTTGCTTAGCAAATTCCACAATCAAAATTGCGTTCTTCGCCGCCAATGCTATTAACAGAACCAAACCAATCTGTGCGTATAGGTTTAGCGGCGTACCAGTCAGATTCAACGCGAGGAAAGTACCCAGCGTTGCAACTGGTACAACTAAGATAATCGCCAGCGGAATACTCCAGCTCTCGTATTGCGCCACCATAAACAAGTAGATAAAGATCAGTGCCAAGGCAAAAGCATAGATAGCCTGGTTGCCCGCTAGCACCTCTTGATACGCCATACCCGTCCATTCGTATTGGTAGCCTTGCGGGAGAATATCTGCCGCAACACGCTCCATCGCAGCGATCGCGTCGCCACTCGAATAACCCGGCGCGGGTTCACCCTGAATAATCGCACTGCGGTACATGTTGTAACGCCAAGCGACGTCTGGCTCAAACACCTGTTCATAACTAACCAGCGTGCTGAGAGGGATAAGCTCTCCTTTTGAAGAACGTACATGGAAACGTTCTAGATCTTCCATTCCGCTGCGGTATTCACTATCGGCCTGCATTGTCACACGGAAGTTCTTACCAAACATGGTAAAGTCGTTCACATAGAGAGAACCTAAGTTACCCTGTAGCGTTTGGAAAATGCTGCTGAGTGAAATCCCCAGTTGCTTCGCTTTCTCACGGTCAATGTCGACATAGTAGTGTGGCACATTCGCACGGAAAGTACTGAAAGCGTAAGCTATCTCAGGTTGCTTAGTCGCTTCTTCAATCACCTGCCCCATCACCATAGCCAAATCGGTACGGCTGCGACCTAGTGTATCTTCCAATACAAATTCAAATCCCGATGCTGCGCCCATACCCGGCACCGCTGGCGGCCCCATTGCAAACACAACGGCCTGAGGAAGCTCCATAGCTGCGCGACCATTTATACGCTGCGCAATCGCGTTAGCTGCATGTTCACCATCAAGCGAATTCCGTGTTTCCCAATCATGTAACTTAATGAACAGGGAGGCGCCGTTAGATGCTGCAGCCCCCGTCATAAACGCAAAACCATTTGCAACAGTTACGCCATCAACACCAGGTTCTTGTTTAACCATTGCAACCAACTGCTCTGTCACCTCTTCTGTACGCGAGAGTGAAGCCGAATCAGGTAGTTGAACGTTAACCAATAAGATGCCTTTATCTTCTTGCGGTACGAACGCCGAAGACGTGTTGTTAGCAAAGAAAGTGACCGCAGAGATGGCCACGATAAAGAACACTACTAGCAACGCTGATTTCTTCACCAAGAAACCTGCCACTTGGCCATAACGGTGTGTGATTCGTTCTAAACCGTCATTGAACGCGACAAACCAACGAGCCGTGTTACCGCCGCCCTGCTTTAGTACCAACGAACACAGCGCTGGAGACAGCGTCAGCGCATTGATCGAAGAGATAACCACGGAGATACAGATGGTCAACGCGAACTGGCGATACATGATTCCGGTGATACCCGGTAGCATCGCGACTGGCAGGAATACCGCAAGCAGAACCATGGTTGAAGTAATAATTGGCCCCGTCACCTCTTTCATCGCCAATAAGGTCGCTTTACGTGGAGTGATACTTGGGTCTTTGGCCATCGTGGTATCAACGTTTTCGATAACCAAGATCGCATCGTCGACCACAATACCAATTGCCAAAATTAAACCAAACAGCGTAACCGTGTTAATCGTAAAGCCAGTCATTTGCATCACTGCAAACGTCCCGACTAATGACACAGGAATCGCCACAACAGGTATCAGCGTCGCTCGAGCGCTACCTAAGAACAGATAAGTTACCGCAATAACGAGCAGAATCGCTTCAATCAAGGTCTTAACAACACCTTGAATCGATTCGGCAACGAATAGAGTTGTGTCATAACTCGTCTCGTAAGCCATTCCTTCAGGAAAATTAACACTCAAGTTGTCTAACAGCTCCATGACAGCCTGGCCGCTTTCCAATGCATTCGCGTCGGATTGCAAGTTAAGCGCAACAATAGAGGCTTGTTGGTCACGGAACTTACCGCTGCCATCGTAGAACTTCTTCCCTAACTCAACGCGGGCGATGTCTTTGAGGTATACGCTTGAACCATCGCTGTTAGCGCGCAAAACGACGTTCTCAAACTCACTCACACTCTCAAGACGGCCTTTGGTTACTAGGTTAAACTGCACTTCCTGCACATCATTGTATGGCGCTGCACCAACACGACCGGCCGCTACCTGAACGTTTTGCTCCGCTAATGCCGCATAGACGTCAGACGTGGTCAGTTTTAAGCTCGCCATTTTGTCTGGATCAAGCCAAACGCGCATCGCATACTCACCGCCACCGATGACGTTCACCTCACTGATGCCTTTAACTCGCGCCAGTTGGTCTTTAACGTTCAGGTTGATGTAGTTGATTAGGAATTGATCGTCATACTTACCGTCTGGTGAATAGAAGTTCAGTACCATCAACAAGTCAGGCGACCTCTTTTTAACCGTCACGCCGACCATACGTACTTCTTGTGGCAGCTTAGACTCAATCTGCGCAACACGGTTTTGTACGTTCACCTGCGCCATATCTGGGTCTGTACCGACATCAAACGTGACATTGAGGCTATACGAGCCATCATTCGCGCTCTTAGAGGACATGTAGATCATGTTCTCTACACCGTTGACCGATGTTTCTATCGGGTCGGCTATCGCTTGTTCAACGACTTCTGCACTTGCCCCAGTGTAATAAGCAGTAACACCGACGGAAGGTGGACTGATTTTTGGATATTCCGCCACGGGCAAGATCATCAAAGATATCGCCCCAGCCAGAGTAAGAATAATCGAGATAACCAGCGCAAATTTAGGACGCTGGATAAAGAAACGACTTAACATTTAAGCACCTTTATTCAGCGGATTGCTCTGATTGTTGGATTCGAACCGGTACACCATTGCGGATACGTTGTAGACCTTGAGTGATCACAACGTCATCTTTAGTGACACCGTCACTAACAATAATGCCTTGTTCTAATTGGCGTCCTAGTTGTACGTTGCGGCGTTCTGCGACGTTCCCTTCTGCCACGACCATAACAAAGTTACCTTCGAGGTCGGTCTGAACTGCGCGACGTGGCACAACCAACACTTGGTTAGATTGTTTCTGAATCAGTTCGACACGCACGTGTTGGCCTGGAAGCAAACGGTAATTTGGATTGGGCACCTCTGCACGCATCGCAATTGTACCCGTATCGATATTGACTCGGTTACCGAGGTAGTCAAGCTGACCTAGATGCTCAAACTTCTCACCATTTTCTAGTACCACTTGAACTTCTACTTTACTCGCTTCCGTTTCCTCTTTGGACTTAATGCGGTCCATGCCCATTTCAAGACGCTCACGTTCACTGATACTAAAACTGGTGTGTACTGGGTCTAAGCTCACCAAAGTGGTTAATATGCCAGCTTGTGGCGAAACAAGATCACCGGTGCTGACTTTGCTTTGTGCGATTCGGCCTGAAAATGGCGCTTTGATTTGCGTATAAGACAAGTTAACTTCAGCTAAATGAAGCTGAGCTTTGTTTGCTTCCAGTTGCGCCTTAGCGCCAAGTAACGTAGCATTTAAATTATCAAATTCAGATTGGGAGATGCTCCCTTTCGGCAAAAGATTCTTACCGCGTTTGAAATCCAGTTCTGCCTTTTTCAGTGCTGCAGTCGCTTGCGCCACAGACGCTTTCGCGCTGGCAACCTGAGCTTTGAAAGAAGAAGGCTCGATACTGTAGAGCAACTGACCTTTTTCGACCATTTGGCCTTCTTCAAAATGGCGTTGCTGTAGGTATCCCGTAACTTGAGCGGTAATGTTGGTGTCTTCAACGGCTTCGACACGGCCGATATAAGATTTACTTGCCTGATGTGAGACCATTTGCGCGGATTCCACGGCCACTAGTGGCGCTTGCGCTTGGCTCTGTCCTTGATTCTGTTCCCCACACCCTGACAACAAGATTGCGCTAGAAAGAGCGCTTAATAGAAGTGTTTTTTTCATGAGTAAACCATTAGGCAATAGCGTATTTTTTAGCTAGAGCAAAATACCTAACGGTTTACCACGCAATGTCCGAGAAATATCAGAACGGTCAACAGAAGTGTATCAGTTTATTACTAAATCGCACTTACTGTGGCTGTGTAGCGATTGACGCAATTCCGAAGCAGAGTTCCAAGTGTAAATCAGCTCTGGCAACTGGTTACCGCATGGAGACTGCCACAGGCGTTCGAGGGTATGTTCACCACCGATGTGTTCGTAAAACTCAATCGCTTGCTTGTTCTTTTTCATTACTTCCAGATAGACACCAGTATCTGGAAAATACTGCTCAATCCACTTAGCCATTTCTTCGATTAGACAAGCGCCAAGTCCTTTGCCACGGTACGCGTCGTCTATATGTAAGGCATCAATAATGGTGCCCTTGTCAAAGTCGTGATTACCGAATGCGCAGATAAACCCACACAACTGCCCATTTTCTTCAAGCAGAAGTACGTGTTGATTGAAAGGAGGATTGATTAGACGGGTCTGCCAAATTACTAAGCGGTCATCGAGCACCTCTTCTTCAAGGTAATCTCTTCCTAAGATACCTTGGTAGTGCTTCTTCCAGCTCTTTGCGTGAAGCTCTGCAATCCGCTGATAATCGCTATATTCAGCTACTTTTAGTTCCATTATTAGTTCCTTTTTACTTCCTGTAAGGATGTTGTACCCATTCATACTATTCATTCACAATCCAAAAGCCAAACATTCTGTTCACATTGTTAGCCTTTTTATTTGACTTACACATGTACGCTGATATTCTAGCGCACAACTGTTAGCTGAAATGGAAATGAAAGATGTCTCATAAGGAAAAGCCACCTTTAATCTGGGTGAATGTCCTACTGTTTTTGGTGAGCTTTGCTTGTGCCGTTGTTGTCGCACCTTGGTACGGTTATCAATTTGGTTATTCAATTGAGCATTGGCTGTGGCTGGCTATCACCTATTCCTTCTGTAATCTGTCCATTACTGCGGGTTACCACCGTCTTTGGTCGCATAAAACGTATGAAGCACACTGGTCACTGCGTTTGTTATTTGCCCTAGGCGGTGCTTTTGCTTTGCAGAATAGCGCATTGCACTGGAGCTCTGATCATCGTGTCCACCACAAACACGTCGACAATAATGATAAAGACCCTTACTCAGCGAAGCGCGGCTTTTGGTTTTCGCATATCGGCTGGATGCTGAGACAATACAACAAAGAGAGCTATGCGGATTACACCAACTGCCGTGATCTGCAGAAAGATAAGATAGTCATGTGGCAGCACAAACACTACTTGTTGCTCGCGTTAGTGACCAATATTGGTATTCCACTCGCATTAGGCCTTGTCTATCAAGATGTATGGGGCATGATCTTGATGGTTGGTGTTGTGCGTCTGGTACTTAGCCACCACTCGACATTCTTCATTAACTCACTGGCGCACATTTGGGGCTCACAGCCATACACGGACAAAAACACCGCACGTGATAACGCTGTGCTTGCTGTATTTACGTTTGGTGAGGGTTACCACAACTACCACCATATTTTCGAGAACGATTACCGAAATGGTATTTATTGGTGGCAATACGATCCGACGAAATGGTTAATCAAAAGCTGTTCATGGCTCGGATTAGCCAACAAACTGCGTGTTACACCTAAAATTAAGATCGAAAAAGCGAAAGCGAAGAAAGCGCTAACAACCGCATCAAGTAAAATCAGCATGTTACCTAACGCTAAGCAGCTTAATGAAACGTTAAACGAAGAGTTTGAAGCGTTAATCAGTAAGTTATCGGACTACTATGAATTGAAAAAGCAGCTTGTCGAAGCCAAGAAAAGTGACTTAGTGAAAAAATATGAACACTCAGTTTTGTTGCTTCGCTATCAGCAGCTTAAAAAAGATTTGGAAAACCAGCGTCGCAGTTGGAATAGTTTGGTTGCACAATACGCCTAGTTCAAAAAAGGAGCGAAATCGCTCCTTTTTCTTTATGGCTGTTTATCAAAGCACTTCATGCCTTGCGGGATTTCAACCCAATCCAATTTCTCACTTACCCACACATGTGCCTGCGGCTTAAATACCGAGTCATGTTTTATACCGACAGGTTTGAGCTTAAGTTTCACCGTTTCAGGTGCGTCTGGATTGTAGTGATAGATGCGATTCCCACACTGAGGGCAGAATTTGGCGTGATTCTTATTACCGCTTTCTGCAAGTCGCGACCACTCACCCATTTCACCAGAAAACTCTACATCGTTAGTGTCGCAAATCGCAGTAACACTATACGCACTGGTTGCAAGCTTTTGGCATTCTTGACAATGACAAGCAAACACTTTTAACGGCTGAGCCTTGAGCACATAACTGACTTGCCCGCACTGACAAGATGCGTGAATCGGAAATTCCATTTCTCTATCCTTGATTAACTAAGTTGGCAGCTAAACTCTATACAACTAATTGAACGACCATGCAACTCTGCGAAATCGTCGACAACGCGTATGCTGCGAAAGCCACTCGATGTTAACACACGCTGCGAGGCAATATTGGATTGCTCTGCGTAGGCAAACAGTCGCTTCATTCCTTGCTCTTGCAATTCAGATTTTGCTAGCGCCAGTGCACGTTTGGCGACGCCTTGTGAGGTAAATGCTTTGCCAACACGATACCCAACATGCGCAGTGCCTTTTTTAGCATTGATACTAGTAAAGTTCATTCGGCCAACAATCTGGTTTTGCGCATTTTTGATTAAAAACGGCAGCAATTGTTTGCACTGATAATCCAACAGAAACTCTTGAATATGTTCCGTGACGCCTTGGAGCGAGTAAAAGTCAGATTCGCGAGGCGGAATAAACTGATCGAACCAATCTTTGTTCTCAGTTTCAAATGCCAGAAGCTGCTCCGCATCGTCGATGCTAAGCAGCTCTAATGTTAACTGGTGTGTATCCGTACTGCTTTGCAATGGTCACTCCTTTCATGCCATCTATTAGCGTTTTTTGCCACGATTAGCGTGAATCTTAAGCTTAGCTTTCATCTTGCGTTTATCGGATGAGCGGCCTTTCTTTTTCGGCGAGCGGTCAGGTTCTAAATCTTCAATTAGACTCGGTTCGAAACCTTGCAGCCATTCTTGCGGTAAACGCGTGTCCAGCAGTCGTTCGATCGCTTCTAGTAGGTACTCTTCGTCACGACTCATTAGAGATGCCGCAAAGCCCTCTTTACCTGCGCGACCAGTACGACCGATACGATGGACATAGTCTTCCGCTTTATATGGCATATCGAAGTTCACCACTTGCTCAAGCTGGTTTATATCCAAACCGCGAGCAGCAACGTCGGTGGCAATCAGTGCACGGATTTTTCCGTCTTTAAAGTCGTCCAGCGCTTTTTGGCGAGCACCTTGGCTTTTATCGCCATTAATCGATGCCGCTTTAATACCGTCTAATTTAAGCTCTTTTGCCAGTGCGTCGCTACCCTGTTTGGTTTTGGTGAACACCAGCACTTGCTGCCAGTTGCGTGAACCAATCAAGTAAGCTAACAATTCTGCCTTACGTTTCTTGTCTACTGGATAAACAATCTGCTTGACGGTTTCAGCGGTGCTGTTGGTTGGCGTCACTTGCAGCTCGACTGGTTCTTGCAGCATCTTGTAGGCAATATTTTTGATTCGTTTATCAAAGGTCGCAGAGAAAAACAGCGTTTGGCGCTCTGGCGAAAGCTTTTTCAAAATACGCTGGATGTCAGGCATAAAACCCATATCTAGCATGCGATCTGCTTCGTCGAATACTAAATAACCCGTCTTACGCAAATTGATATTTTTGCAGAACAAGTGATCCAGCAATCGACCCGGCGTTGCGATCAGAATGTCACAACCATTAGCCAGATTTCTCGTCTGGACGTTCATGCTGGTTCCGCCATACGCGGTCACAATATGAATGTCGCAACCTTCAGCATACGAGATAAGGTTATCGAATACTTGCTGTGCCAACTCGCGCGTAGGAACGAGGATCAGCGCGCTAACATCATTACCTTGTGGATCTCGACGGGCATCGCTTTCAGACAACATTTGAATCAGAGGCAAACCAAACGCTGCCGTTTTTCCGGTTCCTGTTTGCGCTCCAGCTAAAACATCTTTGCCTTCCAATACATGAGGGATCGCGTATTGCTGAATTGGCGTAGGTTGACTAAAACCAAGTTTTTCAATCGTGGTCAATAAAGCTGGGCAAACACCCAGTTGTTGAAATGTAGACATGAACAGGTTCCGAATAAAACAGGACGTGCGATTCTATCAGAATCGCTGCGCAGCGTTTAGTACATCTGGGTACATCGCTTTAAATACTTTTACGAGATCAGCGTAATTTTTGTCTAAGGTGCTAAAACAGTTGGCCAGTTCACCCATTCTCGGGCTGCGATTCGACATTCTCTGCAAGGCATACTCAATGTTTTCGAGATCTTGGTAAGACTCCATCCAACGTCCCTGCCACATCGCAGCAGTGACTCGCGTAAACCGTTCAGGCAGTTCAGCGTCGTTTTCTTGCGCCACAAGCACACGTTGCTGCTCACAGAACTTACGCAATCCATCGTCGTGGTATTGCTGCCAGTTTGACGCTAAGCAGTGGTCCCAAAACATATCCAGTGCAATACCTGAAAAGCGTCGCTGTTTACCCGGGAACAACTGCCTTGCTTCACGCACAAGTTTATGACTATCCGTATAAGAGTCGACAAAACGATGCAAGCGAATCCCTTGCACGACGTCATTATCGTATTGATTGTCAGGATTACCTTTTACAAAGTCCCCCAAAAGGTTTCCAAGTGCGTTGGAATCACAGTGGTCGGCGATATGTAGGTGGGCAAGATAGTTCATCGATAACAACGGCTTTTATAATTTCTCTTTTCATAAAAGCACAAAGCCAGCGCAATTGCACTGGCTCTTCTGGTTTCACCCTTTTAAACAGGGTAATTAGTTGTTGAAGATTTCTTCTGCAAGTTCTTCGATTGACTGGTCGTAATCTGACAAATCGAAGCCAATCTCCATTGCATCCAAAAGCTCTAGGCTTTCTTCATTAAATCTGTGGTCGCTCATCCTGGACCTCCTATAACTAGAATTGAATTAACTCCACACCTCTATGTGTGGTCGATTGTCCCTTTTTAAAGGACTTATATGACAGTTTTTTGAAAGCGCAAAGCAAAATATCCTTTGGGTATGACTTTTGTCTCAGGTAAACGATTACTTTCGAGTTACAACCACTAATGTAAGATAATATTTACACCAATGGTAATTAATGTGTACGAATTGCTTGAAAATACGCTTTTAATCTTACACAATGCGTTAATACATGGTGAGTCAAACCAATTATTGCCCCTAAATTGGTCAATTCATCTAAGAAACAAAACAAATAACGTAAAGAATTATATACATGACAAAATCAAAGGTTTTAGGAAGTACTTTGATCATTGCTGGCACAACCATTGGTGCTGGCATGCTCGCTCTCCCACTCGCTTCTGCCGGAATCGGCTTCTCTACATCATTGATGATTATGATCGCACTGTGGGCTTTTATGGCTTACACCGCTCTGCTAATGATTGAAGTCCACCAGCACGCAGAACAAGACGCTACATTGCATACATTGGCAAAACAATTTCTCGGTACTAAAGGGAAATGGGTGGCGAGCTTCGCTATGATGTTCTTGTTCTATGCGCTTTGTGCTGCGTACATCGCAGGTGGTGGTGCGCAGTTTGGGGAACGTATTGCAAGCTTTACTGGTATTGAAGTGTCATCAACGACAGCAACACTGCTATTCACGTTGATTGTTGCAGCGATTGTCACTGTCGGCACTGCAACTGTTGATAAGGTAAACCGCGTGCTGTTTTTAATTAAGATTGTCGCAATGGCACTCGTGCTAACATTCTTAGCGCCAAATGTGACTGAGTCTTACTTGCTCAGCATGCCTGTAGAACAAGGTTTGGTTATCGCTGCTATTCCTGTAATTTTTACCTCTTTTGGCTTCCACGGTAGCATCCCTGCGATCGTTAACTACTTAGACGGTCACACACCATCACTGCGTAAAGCGATTTTGATCGGTTCAGCCATTCCTTTGATCATTTACATCTTCTGGCAAGTCGTGACTCTGGGTGTAGTGAATCAATCAACACTATTAGAGAATCAAGGTCTGAGCGCATTGATTGCAACGCTTTCGACCACTGTTCATCAGTCAAATTTAGGGCAAGCGATTGGTATCTTTGCTGACTTAGCGCTGCTTACTTCTTTCTTAGGAGTTAGCCTCGGTTTGTTTGAGTTCCTGGGCGATACGATTAAAAAGCGCACCAATGGCAATTCACGTTTGCTTGTAGGTCTGGTGACATTTTTACCACCAATGGGCTTTGCGCTGTTTTACCCACAAGGTTTTATTATGGCGCTTGGTTACGCCGCTATTGCCCTAGCAGTATTGGCTATCTTCCTACCAATTATGATGGCGAAGAAAGCGCGTTCTCAAGCAGAAGAGTCTCACTACCAAGTCATTGGCGGTAACGCAGGTTTGGTTGCCAGTAGCGCAATTGGCGTAATGATTATTGGCGCACAAATCCTCATTACTATTGGTGTGCTACCTGCACTAGGTTAAGTATCCAAAAACGGAAAAGCGGCTCATTGGGCCGCTTTTTTTTGATCCAAATTCTTCTGATATCGATAAAACTAATAGAGCTGTGTAATTTTTTCAGTCGTTACTCGTTCTTTATATGGCGATAACGAAAACAATCTCTGAGGTTGATATGAAAGTGAAGTTGAAGTTTATATTCCCTGTAGTCGCTGCGGTTACTGCCCTTGCCTCGTTTATTGGCGTTGCGGATAGTGATATGTCCAAAGCAGATGCAAAAGCAAAGTTTGAAGTCGCCACACTTGCTGGTGGGTGCTTTTGGTGTACCGAATCTGATCTGGAAAAACTGCCGGGGGTGGTCGATGTTGTCTCTGGCTATGCGGGAGGTGATGTAGACAATCCGACTTATAGACAAGTGTCGTCGGGTAAAACCGGACACATTGAGGTTGTTTCAGTTAAATACAACGCCAACAAAGTCAGTTACGAGCAAGTCCTTGACCAGTTTTTCCGTCATATCGACCCTACCGATGACCAAGGATCGTTTGTCGATCGCGGTTCACAGTATCGTCCTGCTATCTTCTATCACAATGCTCAACAAAAGCAGATTGCAGAACGTTTTATGCAGGAAATCGAAGCGCTTGGAGTATTTAAAGCACCGCTTAAAACTGAGCTGATCAAATTCGAAAAATTTTGGCCTGCAGAAGATTATCATCAGGACTACTACAAGCGAAACAAAATCCGCTACAACTACTACCGCTACGCTTCAGGACGCGACCAATATTTAGATAAAATTTTTGGTGAAGACCGCAATGAAAATCCAGTAACGCTGCGTGAGCTGATTGATCGAAATAACAACAAATCTGCGTCAAAAATGTACACCAAGCCTAGTGACGCAGAGATCAAAGCGAAGCTCACAGAGATGCAATATTACGTGACGCAAGAAGACGGCACTGAGCGTGCGTTTAAAAATGAGTACTGGGATAACAAGCGTGAAGGTATTTATGTTGATGTGGTTTCCGGCGAACCTTTGTTTTCCTCTACGGATAAATACAAATCGGGCACGGGTTGGCCAAGTTTTACCAAGCCTATTAACGACGACTTCGTTGTGACACAAACCGACTTCAAACTGGTGTATCCACGTACTGAGGTTCGCAGTAAGTTTGCTGACTCTCACCTTGGTCATGTGTTTAAAGACGGACCTAAACCAACGGGCTTGCGCTACTGCATGAACTCGGCAGCGATGCGCTTTGTTGCCAAAGAAAACATGCACAAAGAAGGCTACGGTGATTATCTCTATTTATTTGACCGTTAATCCATCCAAACTACGGTCTTAAAGCCAGCTTTTATAGTTGGCTTTATTTTTGTCCTAAGGCTTATAACTTCTCATATTAAAAATAAAAATCGTTGAATTATAACGAAATTTATCATCCCTTTTGTCGTTCTTCTTATTAATTGATAAGGAGAATCAAATGGTGAAACTAGTCAAATTTGCGCCACTGGTAGCGCTTGCTCTACTGCCCGCTTCTAACGCATTTTCACAGCAGCAATACCAAGATTTTGCGTTTATCGGCATTAGTGGCGAATTGGGTAAGTCGGTATTTACCGATAGCGGCAAAGCGAAAGCCTCAGTGCAACCTAATCTTTTTTACAACGGCAAGTATGGGTTTATTGATGGCAGCCTCGCCAACGTAACAATACTCCCTTATGTCGGACTGAGCGGACATTGGCGTTTTGCTGAGGTATCCAACGATTTTGATGACATTCCCAATGGCATTCAGGATCGAGATGGTAATGGTGAGCTTGGGATTACTTTCGGTACAGTTGGCGCACGCGTGACGTTTCTACAAGACGTCACTGACCAACATAACGGCTACGAAGTGCAACTTCACTTAGGCCGCACGTTTGATGTCATTGACAGTTACTTTACGATCACTCCTTACGTCGAAGTGGATTATCGCAGCCGTGAGTTGTCACAACATTTGTACGATATCTCTTTTCAGGAATCCGCAGCGTCAGGGCTAAATCAGTTCGAATCGGGTCATACATGGGTCTACCAAGGTGGGCTTATTGGCTTAGTTGACGTCAATACCAATTGGTCTGCGCTCGGAAAGTTAGAGTTACAACATCACGACTCAGACAGCCCATTGATACAGCGTGACCTAGGGTGGTCGTTTAGCCTTGGTGCAGTTTACAAGTTTTAAAATAAAGCCCTAGAAACAGACGTTATCTAGGGCTTTGAGGACTTAGGGTGAATTTGCAGGAGTTACTTCATAACACGTGCTTTGAAATTTCGTCCTTTCATCTTACCCGTTTGCAGTTGCTTAAGCGCTGGTTTCACCACGTCATGTTCTATTGCGACGTAAGACACCATTGGCAAAATATTGATTTTACCGATTTTCTTGCCGTCGATACCCGCTTGTTTAGTCAGTGCGCCTAGGATGTCACCCGCGCGCACTTTCTGCTTTTTGCCGCCCAAGATCTGGATGGTTTGCATGCTTGGGTAAAACGGACGCTCTACTGGTTTTTCTGGCAATGTAGAAGGTGAAATTGCGATATCCATGTACTCATCGATGCGCGCAACACGGTACTCTTCTTTTTCGCTGTAGAAACTAAAGGCGATGCCTTTTGAACCTGCGCGACCTGTACGGCCAATGCGGTGCACGTGAACTTCTGGATCACGTGACAACTCAAAGTTAAACACAGCGTCTAGGTTATCAACATCTAGGCCTCGTGCTGCGACGTCTGTTGCTACCAGGATCGAAATACTCTTGTTAGCAAACATGGTCAACGCTTGTTCGCGCTCACGTTGCTCCATGTCACCATGCAATTCAACCACACTGAAACCACGATGGCTCAACTCATCGGTTACGTTCTGCACTTCTTTTTTAGTGTTACAGAATACGACTGAAGATTCCGGCTTGTGCGTCAACAGTAGCGCTTCTAGCGCATCATCACGCTCTTCTGTGGTGTTTAGCTTAAAGAAACGTTGCTCGATGGTGCTGTGTTGGTGGGTAGATTCCACTTTCACCATTTCTGGTTGCTTCATTACCTTCGCAGCTAGCGTTTCGATATTGTGTGGGAAAGTTGCACTAAATAGCAATGTCTGACGATCTGATGGCGCTCGTTCAATAATGGTATCAATCGCGTCTTCAAAACCCATATCCAGCATACGGTCCGCTTCATCTAGAACCAGTGTATTGAGCTCTTCTAAACTAATGCGCCCTTTTGACATGTGGTCCAGAATACGACCCGGTGTACCCACCAGAATGTGGGCGCCGTGCTCAAGTGAGCCAATTTGCGGCCCCATTGGCATGCCACCGCACAGTGTCAGTACTTTAATGTTGTGAATACCACGAGCCAAAGTACGAATTTCTGTCGCTACTTGGTCCGCCAGCTCACGAGTCGGGCACAATACCAAGGTTTGAACGCGAAAACGCTGCACGTTTAGGTTGCTCAACAAGCCAAGTGAAAATGCCGCCGTTTTGCCTGAACCCGTTTTGCCTTGACCAATCACGTCTTTGCCTTCCAGAACAATCGGCAACGCTTGCTGCTGGATCGCGGTCATTTCTGTGTAGCCAAGTGAGTCTAGCGTTTCTAGTAATTCTGCTCGTAGGCCCAGTTTTTTAAATGAATTTGTCACATTTATACCTTTAAAAGATTCGCTGAATTTACAGTGTGAACTCAGCAAAACGAAAAACCGCTTCGACTGGGAAGCGGTTTTAAAATCAATCTGTTGTCAATCGTAGCAGACTAACGAATTCCGTGGAGAAATTCGTGCCTAGTTGCTGAATTTGACTTAAAAATACCACCTAAAGCTGTAGTGGTTGTCTCGCTAGTTGCGTCCATTACACCACGTGATTTCACGCAGTAATGGGTTGCATCGATAGTTACTGCCACATCGTCTGATTCAAGCAACGTTTGCAACGCGACTAAAATTTGCTGTGTCATACGCTCTTGAACTTGAGGACGCTGAGCAAAGAAACGAACAATGCGGTTGATCTTCGAAAGACCAATGATCTTCCCGCGAGGAATATATGCAACCGCCGCACGACCATCGATAGTCACCAAGTGATGTTCGCAAGTACTGGTGACAGTGATGTCTTTCACTCGCACCATTTCGCTCACGTCCATCTTATTCTCAATCACAGTGATTTTTGGAAAGTTAGAGTAGTCTAGACCTGAGAAGATCTCGTCCACGTACATTTTCGCAATACGGTGCGGTGTTTCTTCTAGGCTGTCATCAGAGAGGTCGAGCTCTAACAGAGACAAGATTTCACGCATATGGTGTTGAATCTTCTCTTTTTTCTCTTCTCTGCTGAACTGATTAGGCACCATTGGCGTCTCTAATCCTCGACGTTCTAGCGCATCTTTTACCAACTTCGCTGATTCGCTAAGACCTGACATTCCACTTCCTCTCATTTGTCAAGAATCCCAATACGAGATTACCCCTTTAGGATGGCAGACAAGGATACTCGGATTTTTGAATAATTACACCCATATTTTATAGGGGGTCATTATTGCCATAGTCAATTCTATGGTAGAGTGACGGCAACAAATTATTATAAACATTTAGGATTTTGTTATGGGCTGTTGTGATGCGCCGGGCTTAATGCCACTTGAAGATGCGATGGAGAACATGCTATCGCGTATTAAACCAATTCAAACCACATTGCAGTTACCTCTCGCCGAAGCCATTGGCTATGTGTTAGCGGAAGACATCCTCTCTCCTATTTTCGTGCCACCATTTGATAACTCAGCGATGGACGGATACGCGATTCGTATTGCTGACCTGAACAACAATGCCACGATGCCTGTTGCGGGCAAATCTTTTGCAGGACAACCGTTTGAAGGCGAATGGCCACAAGGTAGCTGCGTGCGCATTATGACGGGCGCGAAAATTCCTGATGGATGTGATGCGGTCATCATGCAAGAGAACACCGTCGTCGGCGAAGATGGCGTTACTTTCACGCAAACTGAAGTTAAGCCACAAAACAATATCCGCCCTACTGGCGATGACATCCGCAAAGGCGACATTGTGTTGCCGAAAGGCTCGCGTCTTACATCGCGTGATATCCCGATGATCGCCACACTAGGTGTTAGCCATGTAACGGTTGTGCGCAAACCGCGTGTCGCGTTCTTCTCAACCGGCGATGAGCTAAAACCATTAGGTCAACCTTTGGCTGAAGGTCAAATCTACGACAGCAACCGCTATGGTATCAAACCGCTGATTGAAAACTTCGGTTGTGAGCCGATCGATCTCGGCATTATTCCAGACTGTCCTGAAACGCTGAAAGCGACCTTTGAGCAAGCGCAATCATTGGCCGATGTGGTGGTGACTTCGGGCGGCGTCAGCGTTGGAGAAGCCGACTACACCAAAGACATTCTTGAAGAGCTCGGTGAAATTGGCTTTTGGAAACTCGCGATCAAACCGGGTAAACCATTCGCGTTTGGCAAGCTTTCTACCGCTTGGTTCTGCGGCTTACCAGGCAACCCTGTCTCTGCAGTACTAACTATGTATGTATTGGTGCAGCCTATGCTGGCTAAGTTATCTGGTCATACAGAATGGAAAGCGCCTGAGTCTATTCCCGCAACCACCAAAACGGCATTTAAGAAAGCTCCAGGACGTACCGATTACCAACGCGGTATCTACACTATCGAAGATGGCAAGTTTGTCGTTGAAACCACTGGTAATCAAAGCTCAGGTGCATTCCGCTCGATGAGCTTGGCAAATTGCTTTGTAGTACTTGAAAGAGAGCGTGGTCGTGTAGAAGTTGGCGAAACCGTCAATATTCAGCTGTTCAACTCAACACTTTACTAGGAGCGGGTTTTGGAGATCTTGTCTGATCAAGAAATGCTTCGCTATAACCGTCAAATTATTCTTAAGCAGTTTGATTTTGAAGGTCAGGAAGCACTCAAGCAGAGCTCTATCTTGGTGTTAGGCGCCGGCGGTTTAGGTTGCGCTTCAAGCCAATACCTAGCAACGGCTGGCGTAGGAAAACTGACTTTGATCGATGACGATGTGGTTGAGTTATCCAATTTGCAGCGCCAAGTTTTACATCATGATGCTGATATTGGTAAAAAAAAGGTACTCTCAGCGGCAGAATCACTGACACAGCTTAACCCTCACCTAGAAGTTGCAACTATCGACAAGCGTTTGTCTGATAGTGAGCTGAAAGGTCTTATTGCTCAGCACACTTTAGTGTTGGATGCATCAGACAACGTAGAGACACGAAACCAACTCAATAAGTTGTGTTTTGAACTAAAGACACCTCTGGTCTCGGGCGCAGCAATTAGAATGGAAGGCCAAATCAGCGTTTTTACCTACCAAGATCCTGCCCAGCCTTGCTACCAATGTTTAAGTGCATTATTTGGCAATGCGGCGCTTAGCTGTGTGGAAGCCGGTGTCATGGCCCCCGTGGTAGGCATAATTGGTGCGGTACAAGCGATGGAAGCAATCAAAGTCATCGCCGACTACGGCACGCCAAAACAAGGCAAAATTCTCATCTTAGATGCGTTGACTATGTCTTGGCGCGAAATGAACCTGATGAAAATGCCTAACTGCCCTGTTTGTAGCTAACCTTTATCAAGTAGCGAAGGAGTCATAAGGTGAACAATCCAAAAGTCTTCATCGCTACTTTTTTCCTTTTGATCGCCTTACTCGCTGCGTTGCTCTACCTAATACCAGACGAGCCACAAGAGCGAGTACAAGCAAAGGTTGTCACGCAAACGCTGACCCAATCCCTAGATGGTCATCGTAAATACCTAAATGTACAACTCGCCGATGGTACACAACAGCTCCTCTCCATCCCACCAAGAACTGACTGCCCAGCAGGTTCAATCGTTGAACTATCGAGAAAAAATAGTATTGCGACAGATGAAACACGCTACGAGTTTGTTCAGTGTAAATTTGACGAACAATAGAATATTCAACCCTACTAGACACCCCACTATTTTTACCATGATGCCTGCTCGCAATAAATTTTATATCATTTAGTGAGATGGGTACCGATGAAAAACCACAAGTAGAACAGATAGTAAGATCACAATTTGAATTATCATTTTGTCTCCAAAATGAGATTTTAGAGTTTATATTCAAAAATTTGCAAGTAACTAGTGATTGACGTTTCGCCCGCTAAAGTAGGTGATTTATTATTAACTCAATAATTAGGGACGATGTTTGGCTACAATCTAACATCAACATATAAAACGATAACTTACCTATCCCATTACACTGAGCTAGCTGCCCATTAGGGAATAATAATAATGTCAAAATTCTATACACACATAGCATTAGCGCTTGCATGCTCGTTCGCTCTTACGACTACACCCGCAGTAGCGGAAAGCTCTGAGTCAAAAAGCAAATTCTTGCAGTCGCTTGAGGGGATTGAAAGCCAAATTTATGCGCTGCCACAAAGCTCACTAGCGCAAATCGAATCTCTCGAAGAAGATTCCTTGATACAAAACCAACCAAAGGAACTGCTGGTTCGCTATTGGCTTGCTAAGGCAACTGTACTGGAATTGCTCGGCCGCAACGAAGAAAGCTTAGAGGTGACAAACAAAGGTCTTGGGCTGGTTGCCAAGCAAAGTAACGAGTACCTGCAATTTAAGCTACTCCAAGTCCAAGCCATGATGGGTAAACATGACATAGAGGACGCGCTTTCTTCGATTGATGCCCTACTGGAAACATCCCGCAAAGAGGACAATAAGCAGCTTGAATCTGAAGTGCTACTACTCAAAGGGCGTTACTACAACAAACAAGGCGACTTCAAAAAATCTTATGCCGCACTCATGTCTTCAATGGAGGCGGCTGAGTCTTCTGGCGTACAAGGGCTCGTCGAGCGAACTGCGCTAGAGCTTGGCGGCGTACTGGTAAGAATTCAAGGCTTTGAACGCTCAGAAGTCATCTTGGAGCAAGCTTATCAGTACTTCAAAACACGACGCATGTCGTTTAACGAGCTACTTAGCATGCTAACCATTGCCAAGTTGCACAAAGCACAGTTTCAATACGAAAAAGCCATCGACTCATATCAAACCGCGCTCAAGCTCGCACAGGTGATCGGCGACGGACGCTTTCGCTTTCGGATTAACCTAGAGCTTGCGTCTTTGTACCGTGAAACCAACGACGATAAGAATATGCTACGCCACTTGAGTCTCGCGGAAAACTTGCAGTACCGTGAAACATCGAGTGCATACTTGGCGACGTTTAAACTGCTGCACGCGGAATACATGTTGGAACGTAAGCAATATCAAGCGCTGTTAGAAATGATCACGCCAATGCTCCCGGACATCATTAATCAACGTTACATACAGCGCCAGCAAATGGAGTTAATTAAAGTCGTAGCGATGGCGTATGCGGGCGAGGATAACTTCCAGCTGGCTTACCAAACCTACGGCCAATATCACGAGAAGTTTATTCAGTTCAGTAATCAACGCGAAGTCGAAAACCTAGAGCTACAAAAGACACTGTTTGAGCTAGAACGACTAGAGTATGAGAACGAGAATTTAAATTGGAACAATGTCTTACAGCGATTAGAGCTTGAAAACAATCAGCGTACTGTTTTCTTTCTCGGCGAAGCACTGCTCGTCATGCTTGGGATTCTATTGCTAATGACGTTGGTATTCTTGGTGGTTAACCGCTCGCGTTTGAGAATGCGCCGCTTGGCGAAAACCGACACTTTAACCGGGCTATTCAACCGTCGTTTCTTGGAAGAATGGTTTGTTCAACCTAAAGAGCGTACGCCAAATCCATTGGCGAAGCCTGTATCTCAATCAAGCAAAGAAAAGCTAAATTACTACATAAACAAACAAGTGTTGCGCTTACAACACGGGTTACTCACTTTCAATCACTGGATTGAACGCAAATTGGATAAGCAAAAACTCGTCGCCAAGAAACCAGACTCCGGTCCGATTACGCTGTTAATGATGGATGTTGACCACTTTAAAAAAGTTAACGATACCTACGGACATGCGTTTGGTGATACGGTCTTAACTGGTGTTGCGGAAGTGTTGGAGTCGACAGTGCGTAAAAACGATATTGTGGCACGCATTGGTGGTGAAGAATTTGTCATCGTGTTGCCTAAGACCGATTTAGAAGAAGCAACAAACTTGGCAGAGCGTATGCGTCTTGCACTCTCACAGCATGCGTTTATGACAGATGATAATCAACCGGTCAGTGTCACTTGTAGTTTTGGCTTGATCACAACCAAAGACGTTGATATCGCATTCGACTCGCTGTGTAATCTCGCCGATAAGTTGCTGTATGATGCCAAATCAAGTGGCCGTAACTCTGTCAAAGGTCAATACAGTTAGATTTTTATAGAGCAATTCACAGATGAAACGCTTTAAAACCGCATAATGAACAACTTAGAGAGAATTTTGGGGCAGCGGTTGGTTGCCCCTTTTTATTTACTGTTGTAGCTTAAAATAACTATTCAATCATCGTCAGGCTAATTCATGAATCCACTCATTTCACCCCAGCAGCTTTCACAACTTGAACCGTCCGAAACGGTTGTAATCCTCGACGCAAGTATCGACTTTCAAATTCCTTCAGAAACGGAGAAGGACACAGAGAACATCATTCCAAACGCCAGACGTTTTGATTACGACAAAGTTTTTTGCGACCTAGACTCCCAGCTACCTCATATGATGCCGTCTGAACAACGATTCAATACGCTTGCACAACAACTTGGCATTAACCAAGACTCAACCATTGTTGTTTACGACAACAGCGGCACGTTTGCCTCGCCAAGAGCTTGGTGGATGTTCAAAGCAATGGGACATAACAAAGTCTATATCTTAAATGGCGGCCTGACCGAATGGAAAAATGCCGGGTTCCCCGTTGTCCAAAAGTACCATGACGTAAACGAACAAGGTGACTTCAACGGAAAACTTAATCCAGATTATTTTGTAGACGCTGCTTATGTACTAGGCAAGATTGACGACCCAAGTAGCTTAACGCTCGATGCTCGCTCCCAACAACGCTTTGATGCTCAAGTCCCAGAGCCAAGACCTGGTATTCGTAGCGGTCATATCCCTAATTCTGCATGTTTGCCTTTTGCTTCTGTCATGGACGGACACAAGATAAAATCGCCGCAAGAGTTGCAACCTCAACTTGAAGAGCTGCTAGCAGGTAAAGAGCAATATCTATTCAGTTGCGGCTCAGGCGTAACCGCATGCATTATTTTGCTCGCGGCTTATATCTGCGGTTACCAGAACTTGTCCGTGTATGACGGCTCTTGGACTGAGTGGGGCGCAAGAGAAGAACTGCCGATCGATTAATCATACGGTCGTGAACTTAGCAACACATTAGCGTTAAACACGCAGACTAAGCATGAAAGCTAGCTGTTGATAAAAGCAATTTTATTCAAGTTTTCTCGCCAGTACGACTTTATAGTGATGTAAGTTCAATGCTAACACCGAAAAGGAATTCGTTTTGGAAAATGGTAATCGCTTTCAATTTACGCCCAGCAAACAGCAAGACAATGTGTCGTTGTTGAGCGCAACGATGAGCGATTTTACTTACCCAAAGCATGCCCATGAAGAGTATTCGATTGGCCTGACCTTACAAGGTCGACAAGACTTTTTTTGTCGTGGTTCTTTCCACAAAAGTTCGCCTGGTTGTGTGATGCTGTTTAACCCAGAAGACGTCCATGATGGCCACTCTGGAGTAGAACAAGATCTTGAGTACGTGATGCTTTATATCCACCCGGATGAAATCTATCCCCTATTCCAGTCTCTCGGTTATAAGCAGTCATCCACACTGCGGCTGCAAAACACTTTGTTTGATGATGCAATGCTCAGACACCATGTGGCGAATATGTCGCAGCTATTAAAAGCAACGTCTTATTCTCAGATTGAGTATGAATCTAGCCTGTATATGCTGGCACAATCATTGGTTAATCAGCATGGGAGTTTGGATTTAGCCGAGCGACGCAGTAGGACAGACACACTACTGTTCAGGGCAAAAGAGTATATTTTGGCAAACCTGCATAATGACATTTCAATCGAAGATATTGCCAACGCAGCAGCGATGTCGAAGTTTCATTTCATTCGTCTGTTTCGTGCTCAGTTCGGCATTACTCCCTATCAATATGTGCTGAACTGTCGCATAAACCATGCGCGCAAAGCCTTACAGCTCGGTAGAAACGCCACGCTCGCGGCCTTAGACTCAGGGTTTGCGGATGTTAGCCACTTGAACCGTAACTTTAAGAAGATGTTTGGTATGACCCCGAAGCAATTCCAGCTTCAATGGTCACGCTAAACGACACTTCCTTCGATTCTGCATTCAAATAGACTCAAGTAGGCTTCTCTATGTCTGAAATTTTCGCCTATGCCATTGGCATAATGTACACCCCTGGACCAATTAATTTGCTCGGTCTGCACAGCGGACTAAACAAACGTACCTATAACCACCTTGGATTCTTTATTGGCGTTGGGTGTGCGATGCTGATTTTATTTGTCTTTCTCGGTTATATAGGGCTTCAAGTCATTAATCCTCAGATTTTGCCTTTTATCAGTTTTGCCGGTTGTGGCTACATTCTTTATGTCGCTTACAAGGTCGTTAAATCAAACGTAGATATCCAAGAGGCGGGTTATGCCGATAATCAGCTGAGCTTTCGTGACGGTCTGTTTATGCAACTACTTAATCCTAAAGCACTGGTCGCGACATTGCCTATCTCGACCATTCAGTTTCCGAGTGCTGGCATCACAGACGAAGCCATTTTACTTTGGTCATTTGTTTTGGCTGTACTGGCGTTTGGTGCGCCAACGAGTTATTCCGTCGTTGGTTCATTACTGGGTAAGAAAATAGAGAACCCGAAGTATTTGCGCGTGTTTAACTATTTAATGGCGGCGTTGCTGGTTTATGTTTCACTCGCGATTGGCTATGACCACGTGTTGATGCCGCTGACAAAATAGCAATCACATAGCATGACAACGTCTATATTGGGCTGGAAACAAAAGGTCACTTGGATTTCAAGTGACCTTTTAATTGTTACTTCTTGTTCATTTCCTGGTGCATGACGTCGACTAACTGACCGCTCGGGTCACCCGATAGTTCCCACGTAAAGATACCGCCGAGGTTAGCTTGCTTCACCCAATCTGCTTTGGCTTTGATCGAACGTTGATCTTCGAATGAGATAAACACTTTTTTGTCCGGATGCCACAAATACGGCGCTTGAGCTTGTTCATCGTACTTGTATTGATAACCCTGCTTCGCGCTGTAGTTTTGCATTAGATCCCAAAACATAAAGTAGCCATTCTCACCCGTTCCGAATTGTGCACCCTGCTCAGATACCAGCGTTTGTGTCGGCAGTCCACCATCAAAATCTTTCGTACCTTGCCAGCCGCGTCCATAAAACGCCGCGCCAAGTACGATCTTTTCACTGGGTACGCCCAATTCAAGCATCTGGTTGATAAACACATCTGCGCCCATTCCCCACCAACTTCTTTCCGTCGCGTGTAAATTGGTTGTATGTCCGGTCTGCTGTCCCCAGCCCCCCAAAAAGTCATAGGTCATCGCGAACATGTTGGTCAGGTATGGTTGAGCGGCTTGCCAATCGATTTGAGTCGCTTTAGCGCCCACCCCCACCGCCGTGGACAACTCGTACTCTCTGCCTGTCGTTTGTTCTAAGTCATCAAGCTCGCCACGCAAAGTCTTAACTAAATACGTAAATGCCTCACGCTCACTGGCTTTCTGCTCATCATTCAGCTTGGTTTCTGGGTTCCAAGGTGATGTTGTCAAACCGCCACCACCAGGGTATTCCCAATCCAAGTCAATGCCATCAAAAAAGTCATATTGCTCAATTAACTCAACAGCGGATGTGGCAAATTGTTCTATCGATTTATTGTCTTTCGCCATCGCATGGAACGGCTCTGACATCGTCCAACCACCAAATGAAGGAAGAATCTTTAGCTTAGGGTTGTCTTTCTTCAGTTGTGCTAACTGCGCGAAGTGACCTTGATAAGGCACATCAACGTTCACCTTACCAAAGTCTGTCTTTAGCGCTGCTTGGGTATCAACCACGATCGCAGTGTAAGGCGCTTTCCCTTCACACTGCTCGGCGACTAACTGCTGAATCTCGGCAGATGCGCCAGTATGAGGGCCACACATACTTAAGAAAGCGTAAATAATGTGAGTGAGTTGTTCCGCCGGTATGTCTTCAACCACATAAGGGTTATCAGCGTTTTTGTATTGCCAGTCGGCGAAGTAACCTGCGACAACCTTTTGCTCCGCTGATACTGTCCCACTTAATGCGGTCAGTAGCGCCGCAACGAGAAGTTTCTTATTCATAAATCCCTCCTGAGTAATCGAATTAAAATTACCCTTGAGGAAGCTGAGCCGCTGAATATTCACCTCACGCTGCGAGAGACTATGAAGTAATACCAAACATATTACATTGGTTGCATTTAATTTGCTGATATCCCTTTCCTCAGTTTTCACTTTTAGCTGAAGAAGCCGCTTTACCTATGTACACCTTGATAGTTTTGTTATCTTGGTAGCCAAACATAGAAAAGCACAGGATGAACAATGACGGAGAAGGAATTCTGGAATGACCCATACCTCACGGAGCTGACGTCGCAGGTAATGCGTATTGAAGGCAATAACGTTGAGCTTTCACATACCATTATTTACGCCGAATCAGGCGGGCAAGAAAGTGATGCAGCAACCATCGCTGGGATTCCAGTTGCTCTTGCAGTAAAACACGACAAACGCATCATCTACACACTGCAAACGCCACCCAGCTTTGAGGTTGGTGATAATGTTGTGAGCCAGATCGACTGGGACAGGCGCTACGCCCTAATGAAGTTACACTTTGCTGCAGAAGTGGTATTCGAATTGTTTACACAGCGCTACCCGGAAATAGCCAAGGTTGGCGCACATATTTCACAAGATAAAAGCCGCATCGACTTTGAGTGGCATGAAAACATTAGTCCATTGTTAGCTGGTTTCACACAGCAGGCGCAGGCGATTATAGACGCAGATTTGCCGATAATAAGCGCGTTCTCCGATCAAGAGCAGCAGCGACGCTACTGGAGAGTAGAAGGGTTTGCTCAAGTGCCTTGCGGCGGCACTCATTTAAAGCGCACCTCTGAAGTGGGCAAAATAGCACTAAAGCGCAAGAACATTGGTAAAGGCAAAGAACGAGTTGAAATCACCTTGGCGGTATCGGAGTAGTCATCCCATACTCAGAAGCTATTTGAGCTCCTGAGTACGAAAAAGTCTTAACGCAGAATACTCAGTCTCGTTTGGTTAGATTTGCTTGAGCATCGTGCATTTGCTCATCAAGGTTTAAGACCGTCAGTGCGTTACTCACGCTAGTCGCAATTACATCGATCGCACCTGTTCTCAGAGCACCTAACAAAGCCAGTGGCTTACTGTTTTCTGCCGCAATGGCAATCACCTCGGATACGGAACGAAACTCATCAATGCCTAGACCGATAATTCGATCACTCATCACTGTCTTGGCTGACACGCCATTGATGTCAAAAAAGTCGTACCCCGCAAAGTCGCCGACCACACCTTGCATCATGCGCGACTGAACCACTTCTTCTGCGGTAAACCAGCCTAAGTCGACCATGTAGCTGTTTTCACTCATATCGCCGATACCAACTAACGCCACATCCGCTTTACGCGCGAGGTCTAAAGTTTGTTTAACGGTCGCATTTTGCATAAAGGCGATCTTTTGTTCGCGGTTTTCTGCATACGCTGGTGCATACAGCGTTTCGGAAGTACCGCCATAGCTTTTGGCGAACTGACGGCAAATATGGTCAGCATTAAACATCCCTCCGCGTGGGTGAATGCCGCCAATCCCGCACACAAACTTGACGTCCTTTTGTGGAATAACGCCAACGTGATGTGCGACTGCAGAGACGTTCCGCCCCTGACCTACGGTTACCACCGTACCGTTTTGCAGCGTGCTCGCCATGTATTTCGACACTAACCCAGCAACTTGCAGGCGTTGCTGTTCTTCACTCGGTTGGTCTAACGCAACCAGTGCACGCTTTACCCCAAAACGCTCAATAAGGCGCTGTTCTATCTTGGCACTGAATACCGGGTGGTATTTCACCGTGATCTCAACGATGCCTTCATCTCTTGCTTGCTTTAGCATGCGTCCCACTTTCGCTCGTGAAACCGCAAACTTCTTTGAAATCTCTTCCTGTGTCGCGCCGTCTTGGTAATAAGCGACCGATATTTCGGTTAGTAGATCGGTGCTCTCGTCAGATACATCATTAGTGGATTTACTCATGCTCAACCTAACTTGTGTTGTTCGCGCCCCTAAAAACTGGGCATATACTCAACGCTGTTACAAGCGCTCATGTGTGTAGCATATGTCACCAGGGTGGAAAACATCAACATTTGCTCATCACAAAAACAAATTCTCACGTATAAAATTAGCGCTTCGTGTTGCTTCGCAAGCTATACGCTATCTAGGCAAACGTTTATTTATGCAAACCTAGGTCGACTATAAAAAAAATAGTTGATGAATGTCACTTTACCCCTAGATCAACAATTGACTTTCGGCTCAGATAAGATAATTATGAACCCATCATTTACTCAGCGTTAGAGCAAATGTTCACAACAAATGCTCGAACGGTGAAAAGTTAAAAGCTGGCTGATAGAACAAACTTCTACTTCTATTGTCTGGCACGCTTGCAAATGCACTCTTCATGCTTACAGCAAAGTATGAGCCCCATGAAATAGGATGATCGTAATGAGCAACAAATTAGAGCAACTTCGTAAACTAACGACTGTAGTAGCTGACACTGGTGAAATCGACGCAATTAAAAAGTACCAACCAGAAGATGCAACCACTAACCCATCTCTGATTCTGAAAGCTGCTCAAATCGCTGAGTACGCACCTCTAATCGACGCTTCAATCGCTTACGCAAAAGAGCAAAGCAACGACAAAGCTCAACAAGTTCAAGACACTTGTGACATGCTTGCTGTAAACATTGGTAAAGAAATCCTAAAAACTATCCCTGGCCGTATCTCTACAGAAGTTGACGCACGTCTTTCTTACGATATGGAAGGCAGCGTAGCGAAAGCACGTCAGCTAGTTAAGATGTACAACGATGCAGGCATCTCTAACGACCGCATCCTAATCAAACTGGCTTCTACTTGGGAAGGTATCCGCGCAGCAGAAATCCTAGAGAAAGAAGGCATCAACTGTAACCTGACTCTTCTATTCTCATTCGCTCAGGCGCGCGCATGTGCTGAAGCTGGCGTATTCCTAATCTCTCCATTCGTTGGTCGTATCATGGACTGGTACAAAGCGAAAGAAGGTCGCGACTTCGAAGCTCAAGAAGATCCAGGCGTATTGTCAGTAACTAAGATCTACAACTACTACAAAGAATACGGCTACAAAACAGTAGTTATGGGCGCAAGCTTCCGTAACATCGGCGAAATCCTTGAGCTAGCTGGCTGTGACCGTCTAACTATCGCTCCTGCTCTACTTGCAGAACTTGAAGCGGCTGAAGGTGAAGTCGTTGAGAAACTAGTTGACTCTAACGGTACAAAAGAGCGTCCTGCTCCAATGACTCATGCTGAGTTCCTATGGGATCACAACCAAGACCCAATGGCGGTTGAGAAGCTTGCTGAAGGTATCCGCAACTTCGCGATTGACCAAGGTAAACTTGAAGACATGATCGCAGCTAAGCTGTAAGACACAGAATCAAAAAGGGGAACGTTTGCGTTCCCCTCTTAATATCCCTTTCCTAGAATTAAACATATTCGGTAATTATTATGGATCGTAAACATTTAGCTAATGCAATCCGTGCTCTAAGCATGGACGGTGTTCAACAAGCAAACTCTGGCCACCCTGGCGCCCCTATGGGTATGGCTGATATCGCTGAAGTTCTTTGGCGCTCTCACCTAAACCACAACCCATCTAACCCAGAGTGGGCTGACCGCGACCGTTTCGTACTATCAAACGGCCATGGTTCTATGCTGATTTACTCTCTACTGCACCTTGCAGGTTACGAGCTATCAATCGACGATCTGAAGAACTTCCGTCAACTTCACTCTAAAACTCCGGGTCACCCTGAGTACGGTTACGCACCTGGTATCGAGACAACAACAGGTCCACTAGGCCAAGGTATTACTAACGCAGTCGGTATGGCGTTGGCAGAAAAAGCGTTAGCAGCGCAATTCAACCAAGAAGGCCACGACATCGTTGACCACTTCACTTACGTGTTCATGGGTGACGGCTGTCTGATGGAAGGTATCTCGCACGAGGCATGTTCTCTGGCTGGTACACTAGGTCTAGGCAAGCTAATCGCGTTCTGGGATGACAACGGCATCTCTATCGACGGTCACGTTGAAGGGTGGTTCTCTGACGATACACCTAAACGTTTTGAAGCTTACGGCTGGCACGTAATCCCAGCGGTAGACGGCCACGACGCTGAAGCAATCAACGCAGCAATTGAAGCGGCTAAAGCAGACCCACGCCCTACTCTAATCTGTACTAAGACAATTATCGGTTTCGGTTCTCCTAACAAGTCTGGTTCTCACGACTGTCACGGCGCACCACTAGGTGCAGAAGAAATCGCAGCAACACGTAAAGAACTAGGTTGGGAGCACGGTCCTTTTGAAATTCCGCAGGAAGTTTACGCAGAATGGTCTGCGAAAGAAGCAGGCGCAGCTAAGGAAGCAGCGTGGAACGAGAAATTTGCAGCTTATGAAGCAGCATATCCAGAGCTTGCCGCAGAATTTAAACGCCGCGTAAACGGTGAGCTACCAGCGCAGTGGGAAGAGAAAGCAAGCCAAATCATTGCTGACCTTCAAGCAAACCCAGCAAACATCGCATCACGTAAAGCATCGCAAAACGCGCTAGAAGCGTTCGGTGCACTACTACCTGAGTTTATGGGCGGCTCTGCTGACCTTGCGCCTTCTAACCTAACCATGTGGTCTGGTTCGAAGTCTCTTGAAGCGAACGACTTCTCTGGTAACTACGTGCACTACGGCGTACGTGAGTTCGGTATGACGGCTATCATGAACGGTATCGCACTACACGGTGGTTTTGTTCCTTACGGCGCAACCTTCCTAATGTTTATGGAATACGCACGTAACGCAATGCGCATGGCAGCTCTGATGAAAATTCAGAACATCCAAGTGTACACGCACGATTCTATCGGTCTTGGTGAAGACGGCCCAACTCACCAACCGGTTGAGCAAATGGCGTCTCTACGTCTGACTCCAAACATGAGCACATGGCGTCCATGTGACCAAGTTGAATCAGCAGTGGCTTGGAAACTGGCTATCGAGCGTAAAGACGCGCCAACCGCGCTTATCTTCTCGCGTCAGAACCTAGCACAACAAGAGCGCAGTGCTGAGCAAGTTGCAGACATCGCGAAAGGTGGTTACATCCTGAAAGATTGCGCAGGCAAACCAGAACTTATCCTTATCGCAACAGGTTCAGAAGTTGAGCTAGCAGTAGAAGCAGCAGCACAGCTAACTGCTGAAGGTAAGCAAGTACGCGTTGTTTCAATGCCTTCAACGGATGCATTCGACAAGCAAGACGCAGCTTACCGTGAAGCCGTACTGCCATCAGACGTCACAGCGCGTATCGCTATCGAAGCGGGCATCGCAGACTTCTGGTACAAGTACGTAGGCTTTGGCGGCAAGATCATCGGTATGACTACCTTCGGTGAATCTGCTCCAGCTGGCGAACTGTTCAAGATGTTTGGTTTCACTACAGAAAACGTAGTAAACACAGCAAAAGAGCTACTCGCTTAATCAACGATTAGCTACAAACAACAAAGCCCCGCTCGTATAGCGGGGCTTTTTTTATCCAAGCGAAATACGTAAATTAGTTTCAAAACACATTTCTAAAACTAACAATGTGATTTTGATCGTTCAATATCGAATAAAAATCCGGTCTAACGCTCTTTTCTATCTTGAGCAAAATCACGTTATAAATTCAGTCAAGAACACAAAAGAGATCTAGATCATTTAAATGAAAGTTTGATTTTTTATTTATTTTGCATATGGGATCAAATTATTGGTCTTGATTTGTAATTCAAACAAAATACGTTGTTTTATTTCTATATTGAAATGTGATTGACGTTCGAATTAATAGATTGACAGCGCGCATTGCGTGACTTCAATCACAAAACCTTCTCAGTTTTCAACCCTGCTCGGCTTACTGATAATAAACCTATCAACAATAAACCTAGCGGGAAACAACTATGCTGTATGACCTTATCGACCATGACCTCATTGATGTGATTGATAGCAATGAATATCAATGGGCTGAGGCGGTGAAAGTAACGACTGCTTACCTTGAAACGAAAGGCTACGTAACATCAGATTACGCATCCGCAATCATCCAGTCTACCATTGATAATGGTCCATATTACGTTCTTTGCCCTGGAATAGCTATGCCCCACGCTCGCCCTGAAGCTGGAGTATTAAAAACAGGACTTGGCATTCATGTTTTCCCGACCGCAGTGGATTTTGGCTCAGATATGGGGCCAGCGAATGTGTTGCTAACACTAGCAGCCACAGACTCTGATACCCATATAGAAGTCATCCAAGCGCTGAGCGAAATGCTTGTCGATGAAGCGAACATCACTAAGCTTGCTGCCGCATCTTCCAAACAAGATGTGCTCAACATCATAAAATCGTACTAAAAAGAAGGAACATAACGTGACTACAAACGTAAGAGCAAAAGTGCAAGCCTTCGGCGGTCATTTGACCGCGATGGTTCTGCCAAATATTGGCGCCTTTATCGCATGGGGCTTTATTACTGCGTTATTTATCCCTACAGGCTGGATGCCTAACGCTTACTTCGGTGAACTCGTTGGGCCGATGATCACCTATCTACTGCCATTATTGATTGGTTATACTGGTGGTCAAATTGTCGGTGACAAACGCGGTGCTGTAGCAGGTGCGATTGGTACCATGGGTGTTATCGCGGGCGCGGAAATACCTATGTTTGTCGGTGCGATGATCATGGGGCCACTAAGTGGCTGGGTTATCGTACAAATCGATAAAAAGATCGAACATAAAATTCCTTCTGGTTTTGAAATGGTGGTCAATAACTTCTCGTTAGGCATCTTCGGCATGATCATGTGCTTATTTGCTTACGCGATCGTTGGTCCAGCAGTAACAGCGGCAAACCTTTTCGTTAAATCAGGTATCGAAGCACTTGTAGCAACAGGTTTCCTCCCTTTACTCGCCATTATTAATGAACCTGCAAAAGTGCTGTTCCTGAACAACGCTATCGACCAAGGCATTTACTACCCATTAGGTCTACAAGCTGCGGCAGAAACGGGTAAATCCATCTTCTTTATGGTCGCGTCTAACCCGGGCCCTGGTCTAGGTATGTTGCTTGCGTACGCGAAGTTTGGTCAGGGTTTAAGTAAGCGTTCTGCACCGAGCGCGATCATTATTCACTTCTTCGGTGGTATCCATGAGCTGTATTTCCCGTACGTTCTAATGAAACCAATCATGATTGTGGCGATGATTGCTGGTGCAGCGACAGGTATTGCAACGTTCAATCTCCTTGATGCTGGTCTGGTAGCGGGCCCTAGTCCTGGCTCAATCTTCTCTTACCTAGCGTTGACGCCAAAAGGCAGCTTTATCGCCACCATCGCTGGTGTGACAACTGCAACTATCGTTTCGTTCTTAGTGGCCAGCGCTATCTTGAAAGTCAGCAAAACGGAAGAATCAGAAAATGAGTTTGAACGTTCAGTAACGGATATGAAAGAGATGAAGGCTGAGGGTGCGGTAAAAGCGACAACCACTCAAGCTTCTCCAGAAGCAGCAAAGATCAAATTCGTTGCCTTCGCTTGTGATGCGGGCATGGGCTCTAGCGCAATGGGCGCATCGACATTCAAGAAGAAACTCGTTGATGCTGGATTCGATATCGAAGTGAAAAACTACGCGATAGAGAAAGTGCCGTCACACGCCGATGTTGTTGTCACTCACGAGAGCTTGGAAAGCCGAGCGGTCAACGCAACAGGATTACCCGTGATTACGATTAAAAACTTCCTGCACGATCCTGCTCTAGATGAGCTAATCACAACGATTCGTCAACAAGCTTAATTTAACTTTTTGGGGCCTTATCTCGGCCCCTTATCCCCGGGAGAAAATCATGGTTCAAACGACTGCAGCCGTTATTTGTGGTGAGAAAGATGTCCAACTACGCACCTTTGAATTGCCAGCAATCGGTGAAGACGAATTATTGGTAAAAAACATTTCCAACAGTATCTGTTTATCGACTTATAAAGCCGCACTACTTGGTAGCAAACACAAGCGTGTACCAGACGATATCGACCAAGTACCAGTAATGACAGGCCACGAATACGCAGGCATCATTGTCGAAGTTGGTGCCAACCTAAAAGATAAGTATCAACCTGGCCAACCGTTTGTGCTTCAACCAGCGATGGGGCTGCCCTCAGGTTACTCTGCTGGCTACAGTTACGAAACATTTGGTGGCAATGCGACCTACTCTATCATTCCAAAAGTCGCTATTGACCTAGGTTGCGTATTGCCATACAACGGCAGCTACTTTGCTAATGCGTCTTTGGCTGAGCCTATGTCTTGTATCATCGGTGCTTATCACGCTAGCTACCACACAACACCATACGTTTATGAGCACCAAATGGGCATTAAACCGAACGGTTCTCTAGCGTTATTGGCTTGTGCCGGACCAATGGGCATTGGCGCAATTGATTACGCAATTAACGGCCCGGTGAAGCCTCGCCTATTGGTGGTGACCGATATCGATGAAAATCGCTTAAGCCGCGCTCAATCGTTAATTCCTGTTGAAAAAGCCGCTGAAAATGGCGTTGAACTTCACTATGTCAACACCGCTAACGTCGACAACCCAGTTGAGTACTTAAAAGGACTTAATGACGGTAAAGGTTATGATGACGTCATGGTCTACGCGGCGGTGCATCAAGTGCTTGAACAAGCGGACGACCTACTCGGCAACGATGGCTGTCTCAACTTCTTCGCCGGGCCGACTGACAAGCAATTCAAAGTGCCGTTTAACTTCTATAACGTCCATTACGAATCAACGCATATTGTTGGCACTTCAGGTGGTTCAACAGGTGATATGGTCGAGTCAATCGAGCTTTCTGAGCAAAACAAGATTAACCCTTCATTTATGATCACGCACGTTGGTGGGCTTGAGTCAGCACCTCACACGATTCTCAACCAGCTTGAGATTCCTGGCGGCAAAAAGCTGATTTACCCACATATCGATTTGCCACTAACAGCGATTGACAACTTCTTATCACTTGCGGATGTTGACCCGTTTTTTGAAGATCTCGACGCGATATTGAAGGCGAATAACTACGTTTGGAACGCTCACGCAGAAAAAGCGCTACTTGAGTTTTACGATGTCAGCCTCTCTGTTTAGCGCTGGCTTACTGTGTGGTAGCCTAGAGCTGCCACATTCTAAAAAGGTTAATCAACATTTGTCCCGAGAAGAAGAGCTGTTTGATGCGATAGACCATTGTGAGACTGCAACCTGCTTTCTCCAAGTATCGAACAAGATTATCAACTTAAAGCTGAAAGAACTATTGCCACAAGTCTTCGTTCAAGACGAATTCGTTATGCAATACGCCGTTGCACCATTAATCAGAGAAGACGGTCCATTGGTGACTACCGATGTCGTCTCAAAGCTTATCTTCGCAATGGGGAAAATTTCGCTCGAAACATACGCAGATATTGGCCTTTACGACCAGATGCTCGACTATGCGCTCAATCAGCCAGCTAAGCTGAGTTATGACGACGACATGGTGTACGAGTTTATTACCAACCAAGCGACGTTAACCAAAGGCGAAGACAGTTTTTATCTCGATTCGATTAACCAGCTTAAGTTTTCTTCGTTCGAGTCGTTCTCACAAATGCGCTACGAATCGCTGATCAAAACGGTATTGAAGCTCTCTTGTGAAATGCTTATCGAACGGGTCACCAAAGAGATTTTAGAATAAGGCTTACACTATGAAAGTCACATTAGATGTCAGTGGCTTCGAAACTCAAGCAAAGTTTCCTGACAGCGACGTCTCACTGATACACAAACCCTTGGTCGAGAAATTCTCACGCTTATTTGAGCAAAAACAAGAACGAGTTGTTGTGTTTCTATGCGCCCCACCCGGTAGCGGAAAATCCACCCTTGCGGCGTTCTGGGAATATTTATCTTACCAAAACGAAAATCTTGAACCACTGCAAGTATTGCCGTTTGACGGGTTCCATTACCCGAACGAAATCCTCAACAATAACTTTATCGAACGAAACGGCGAGAAGGTTTGTTTAAGAGAAATAAAAGGCTCATTTGAAACCTTTAACTTGAGTGAGCTTATCCGTAAACTAAAGCTACTCAAAACCAGCGACCCACTTTGGCCATACTACGACCGAAATTTGCATGACCCTGTCGAAGATGCGATCCGAGTTAAAGACAATATTGTTGTCGTTGAAGGTAACTGGTTGCTACTCAATGAGCCTGTTTGGAACGGATTACACGAGCTGGCTGACTTTACCATTTTTGTCGATACCGACCCTAAGTTTCTTGAAGAAAGGCTGGTAAACCGCAAAATACGTGGTGGTAGCTCAGCCGAAGAAGCGCAGGCGTTTTACCATAGTTCAGATTCACTCAATGTGGATAAAGTACTTAATCACTCAGTTTCTGCGGACCTTACTTTGTTTATGAACCAAGATGGTTCTTTCGAAATCAGATAACCACACAAGGAGACAGTATGAACATAGTCGTGGATAGTCATACACATACTATCGCCAGTGGTCATGCTTACAGCACTATTATTGAAAACGCTCTCGCGTCTAAGAACAAGGGGTTAAAACTTCTTTGTACTACGGATCATGCTCCTGAAATGCCCGGTGCCCCCCACTACTGGTATTTCAACAACCAAAGAATTTTGCCCCGCTTTTTACACGATGTCGGTATCTTGCGAGGTGTAGAAGCCAATACACTTAACCAGACAGGAGAGCTTGATCTGCCGCCATCGTCTTATCCACATTTAGATTGGGTCATTGCCAGCTTTCACGAACCTGTATTCGCGCCGGCGTCAGTCAAAGAACATACCCAAGCACTGATCAATGTGATTGAAAGCGGCAAAGTCGATGCCTTAGGGCACTTAGGTAATCCGAATTACCCGTTTGACCTGAAACCCGTGTTGCAATGTGCAAAAGAGAATAATGTCGCGATCGAAGTAAACAACACTTCTCTCACTGGTAAAAGCCGCAAAGGCAGTGATGTCCATTGCTCAAACATTGTCGGACTCGGCAATGAAATTGGCGTTTACTTTACTACCGGTTCTGACGCGCATTTTTGTGAAGAGATCGCTCGCTTAGACCTAGTAATTTCACTGCTAGAACAACACAACGTGCCTGAAGAAAGAGTAATCACAAGTTCAGCATCTCGGTTTTTGAATTTTCTCTTGCTGCGCGGCAAAGCTCGCATCCCAGAGTTTGAAGCGCTTTATTAAACTCATTCTGTCAAGTTGATCAACAAAGCCCCGCGTTTACCGCGGGGCTTTTATTTAATAGGTGCTTGTATCGAACTCTGACGAAACTTGCCTTTCAACATCAACAATAAAAAATAACTACTGCCCGAGGTTGCCACTAGCGTCCCTAAAGCAATTTAATTTGGATAAATAAGCGCATGATTGTTATCGAACAGGGACAAATCACCGAACTTCACTCCAAGAACTGCTTTCACTAAACACCGTTTATGCTCAGCTGTAGAAACATCAAACTAACGGATTCTTAGGTTAATCTAAATACTCATATAACTTTAAGGGCACATCGGTGCCCTTTTTACTGCCTATCAAAGACTTAACTATATCGCATCAATCCGTTATCTACGCATGTTCACAAAAATGCATATTGACGCAGAACTGAACCACTAACCCTGAGATGATATACAACGTGATGAGCAAAAAGTTGGCGATCTAACAATTCTAGTGCTCTCACCTGTTCAATCAAAACCAATAATGACAAGGAAGTGAGCATGCAAACGAAAATGGTACTTGGTCCAATACTTGGGCTCGAATCCGACCACCACTACACCGTTGTGGTCGTGACGTCTAAAACCGCAAATTCTGTCAGCGTCAGTTACCCTCAACATTCTCCTGTGCCTGCGACCCTTATCGGCGAAATCAATGATGGTAAAGTGTGGCGTATGGAACTCAATATCGAAGGCCATGGCGCAGAAACCATCACTTATGCTCTACAGCAAGATGGCGAAGAGTTGTTGGATAAACGCGGCAATCGCGAATGGTCTTTCTACGTTCCTGGTCCACAAGAGAAACCAAAGTTTGCCTATGCCTCGTGTAACGGTTTTTCAGACCTAAAAATAATGAACACCACTGAAAAGCCATACCGCTTATGGTCTGAGATGGCGAAAGAGCACCAACAAGAACCGTTCTCTTTGCTATTAATGGGCGGAGACCAAGTTTACGCCGATGCGATTTGGACCGAAGTCGACACACTAAAAGCATGGAATGAGAGAGATCGCGAGGTCAAAGTAAAACGTCCAGCGAGCAGAAAAATGGTCGCCCAACTCGACCGCTTTTACAGCAAACTGTATGTCGACCGTTGGAACAAAGAACCAATGGCATCAATGCTTGCATCAATTCCATCGGTAATGATGTGGGACGACCACGATATTATTGACGGCTGGGGCAGCTATCCTGACGACATCCAAAGCTGTGACGTTTACCAAGCGATTTTCAGCGCAGCGCGTAAACACTTTGAGCTGTTGCAGATTCGCGGTCCACAAAACCGTTCACTATTGCAAACCAGTCACTCTGTCCGTGACCACTTTGCCAGCGCATTGAAATTCCACGGTTACGATATCCTCGTCTTGGACAATCGTGCGCAACGTACGCTTAAACAAGTCATGAGCAAAAATCAGTGGGACTTGGTTATCGAGTATCTCAAAAACCTCGAAAGCGATAACCTACTAGTATTGAGTGCGGTTCCTGTGGTTTACCGTGATTTCTCATTTGCAGAAAACACGTTAGACACCACGCCATGGGAAGAAGAACTGACTGACGATTTAAAAGATCATTGGCGCGCGAAAGAGCACGAAGGCGAACGATCGCGACTCATCATGCGCTTGCTCGATTACTCCCAATCAAGCAAACGCCGCACCGTTATTCTATCTGGTGACGTACACGTTGGCGCACTTGGTGTGATTCGCGACTCTAGAGATAAGCAGCAACGTTCGGTCCATCAGGTCATTTCTTCCGCCATTGTCCACCCTGCACCAAGCTATATGCAGTGGCTAGGCGTTTGCGCTATCACCAATGACCGCACCGAATATCTGGATGAGAACAATCAAGTGGCTGCGGATATGTTGCGCCCGTATGGCTCAGACAAATACATCCGCGCGCGCAATTTTGCGACGCTACTTGAGGGCACGGATGGCAAACTCTGGGTCAACTGGCGCACGGAAAATGACGACACTCCCGCTTTCCCGATTCAGTAGATTTTATGAAGAAAAGCCGGCAGTGTCCGGCTTTTGTTTCTCGATTTATTTACTGACTAAATAATCACCAATTCTTCGATAGACTTTAATCACGCTTTGCGTTATATCTCTTTCATTGGCGATTGAGTTTTTGCGAGGGACCGCATGTTAGAAGCGTTTGGCGTTATCAATATTTGGACGTATTTGGTTGGGCTTTTGATGATTATCATCGCTCCAGGACCAAACTCTATCTATGTGCTTAAGTCAGGCTCTTCACTTGGTGTAAAGACCGGATACAAAGCCGCTATGGGCGTGCTAGTCGGTGATGCGATCTTAATTCTGCTCTCTTACCTTGGCGTCGCTTCACTTATCCAAACTTCTCCGGTTTTGTTTACTATTATCCGTTATTTGGGTGCGGCTTATTTGCTGTATCTTGGACTTAAAATCATTCATCAATACTGGTGTAGACGAGCAATGGATGAATCTGGTGTTGAGCGCCCACAAAAAGTTGAAAACGTCTTCGCTAAAGCGCTCACGCTAAGCTTAACCAATCCAAAAGCGATTCTATTTTACGTGTCGTTCTTTATTCAGTTTATCGACTACACCTATGAACACACATGGATTTCTTATTTGATCCTCGCAACCATCTTAGAGATCTTTAGCACTGTCTATCTAAGTGTATTGATATTCGTTGGCACATCGCTTACCCAACTGTTCAAAAACAATCAAATGTTGTCGAAGTTAGGCAACGGACTGCTAGGGTTGCTCTTTATGGGATTTGCCGCGCGCCTTGCCAGCCTAACCTAGCCGAACAAAGCGCGAAGCTTCAATGATTAATCGTTAACGGTGGAGAGGATAATGGCGGTACCCATTCCACCGCCAATGCAGAGCGACGCTAATCCTAGGTGTGACTTAGAGCGAACCATCTCATAAATCAATGACGTGACGATTCTTCCCCCAGATGCCCCTATCGGGTGGCCAAGTGCAATCGCGCCACCATTGACGTTGGTCTTATCGGCAAACCATGAATAGTCGACATTGTGCAGGCTCGACAGCCCTTTCATCACACCAATTGCCTGAGAGGCAAATGCTTCGTTGAGCTCAAGGCGTTCAATGTCAGATAAGCGCAACTGTGCTTTACTCAACGCCTGAGTGACCGCTGGGACTGGTCCTAATCCCATCACACTCGGATCTACGCCCGCTTGTGCAACAGATACAACTTCAGCGAGTGGTGTTAACGCATGAGCTCTAAGCGCTGCTTGACTAACTAAAACCAACGCGAATGCGCCATCGTTAATACCTGACGAATTTCCAGCAGTGACGGTGCCTTGCTTATCAAATGCTGGGCGTAGCGCAGACAAACTTTCTTTCGTGGTGCCAAAGCGAGGATGCTCATCGGTATCTACAATGTAAGGACCTTTACGCATCGCGACTTCAACTGGCACAACCTCTTGCTTGAAGTGACCAGACTGGATGGCGTGCTCTGCCCGTTGCTGGCTAGTTGCGGCAAACGCGTCTTGTTCTTCACGACTGATTTCGAACTGCTTAGCGATATTCTCCGCCGTAATCCCCATATGATAGTCTTCAAACGCGTCGGTCAGGCCATCTTTCAACATGGTATCAATCATCGACATATCGCCCATTCTATTCCCAGAACGTACACTTCCATCCACCACAAATGGCGCATTGCTCATGCTTTCCATTCCAGCAGCGACAACGATATCGGCTTCTCCCGCTTTGATGGAATTCACGCTATTTAATATCGCTTTCATCCCACTGCCACAGATCATATTCAACGTGTAAGCGGGTGTCTCCACTGGAATGCCCGCGTGAATCGCAGCTTGCCTACCGACACCTTGTCCTTGACCAGCGCTTAATACATTGCCTGCGATGACTTCATCAACCAGTTTAGGGTTTACCCGCGCTTGCTCCAACGCGGCCTTGATAGCAATACTGCCAAGTTCCACAGCCGACATTGTCGATAAACTGCCCATAAACGTGCCAATCGCGGTGCGCTTCGCTGCCACTACATAGATTTTTTCGCTCATCTTACAACACCAACCCACCGTCAATTTTCAACACTTGTCCGGTGATAAAACTCGACTTGTCACTAGCAAGAAACTCCACCCCATTCGCAATATCATCAGTGGTTCCCATTCGTCCTAACGGCGTTTTGTCTTTCATCATCGCCAGTACTTTTTCTGGCAAATCCGTCGTCATTGGCGTTTCGATAAAACCAGGGGCGACACAGTTTGCTCTCACCTGAGCGCCTTTGCGCGCAAATTCTTTCGCCCAACTCTTGGTCATGGCAATCACGCCCCCTTTTGTTGCCGCGTAGTTGGTCTGGCCGATATTGCCGTCTGTACCGACAACGGAAGACATGGTGACGATCGAGCCGCAGTTGTTTTCCATCATCAATGGAGCAACCGCTTGAGTGAGATTAAACACCCCTTTAAGGTTTACATCGATGACCAAATCCCAGTCTTGCTCTGTCATCTTGTCGATAAGAGCGTCTCTAGTAATCCCAGCATTGTTGACCAGCACATCGACTCGGCCGTGTACTGCTTTAATGTCTTCCACTAGCGCCTGAATTGTGACACGGTCACATATATCAATCGTTACGGGCTTAATTGTTTCCGACGGCGGGTAAGCAATCGCTAAGGCACGTTGATTGATATCGAGGGCATAAACGGCTTTTGCGCCTTGATTAGTGAATCGCTCAACGACAGCTTTACCAATTCCTTGCGCGGCTCCAGTAACGATACAAACTTTGTTCTCAAACATAGTGATTTTCCCTGTGACTATTCGTTTTGTTATTTGTTTTGTTGTTGCTAGGGCTGGGCTACAACGCCAGCTTAAATTCGGCTTCAAAAATCGCGCGATCCATCAAGGAGAGATTCACGCTGACGTTCGGTTGAAATGACATTTGATTCAATACGTCTTCGGTTAAGTCGATACCCGGCGCGATTTCGATCAATTCCAGTCCTTGCTCTGTCAGACGGAAAACAGCACGTTCAGTGATATAAAGGACTGGCTTGTTATTCTGGAGTGCTTGAGATGCACTGAAGGTGATTTGCTCGACTTGTTGGATGAACTTATGCTGTGCGCCTTCATTTTCGATGACTAACTCTCCGGATGCTGCCGTCACCGCAAGCCCCTTAGCGGTAAATGTTCCGCAGAAGTACACCTCTTTGGCGTTCTGGGTAATATTAATAAACCCGCCACAACCGGCAATTTTGCTACCGAAACGCGAGACATTGATGTCTCCTTTCGTATCGCATTGCGCTAAGCCCAAAAACGCCTGATCGATGCCACCACCATCATAGAAATCGAACATCTGATCTTGGCTAATTATCGCGTCAGGGAAACGAGATGCACCGAAATCCAAACCACTTGCCGGGGTTCCGCCTACCGCTCCGGGTTCGACCGTCAGCGTAAAGTGCTCGAGAATGCCAGCTTGCTGCGCGACTTTTGCAATGTATTCTGGTGCGCCGATGCCGAGATTAAGAATGGAATTTGCTTTGAGTTCCATTGCAGCGCGTCGAGCAATAATAGTTTTTGCATCCAGAACGGTTTTCTCTTCGGCAACGTGTTGGGGCTTTCTTTGCCCTTTACCAACAAACTCTGGATTCATCATGCTCGCAAAAGTTTGCATGTGCTCGTTCGGGTCTTCACACACGACAACTGCGTCAACAAATATGCCCGGTATTTTCACTGCGTGCGGATCAAGCATTCCCGCTTCCACCACGCGTTTAACCTGTACGATGACTTTACCGTTGTTGTTCCTTGCCGCTTGTGCTGCTGCGAGGCTCTCGACAATCAAGCATTCATCTTCCATAGTGATATTGCCGCTTTCATCGGCGGTTTTGGCCCGCATAAACGCCCCCTCCAAGGGGAGGTTGTGGGAGAAAAAAAAATCTTCGCCCGCCAAAATGATCCCCTCCACCCCGTCTCCCCGCGGAACGCTATTAATCTTGCCACCTTCAATGCGCGGGTCGACAAATGTCCCAAGTCCGACTTTACTGACTGTTCCCGGTTTGCCAGCGGCGGTATCGCGCAATAAGTGAGAGATGATGCCTTGCGGCAAGTTGTAGGCTTCAATCAAGTTATCGACAGCCAGTTGCTGTAACTTCGGCACTAACCCCCAGTGACCGCCAATCGCGCGCTTAACCAAGCCTTGTTGTGCAAGATGGTTTATCGCTCGACTTTTTCCGTCGCCTTGCCCTGCTGCGAAGAGCAAAGTTAAGTCTTTGGGCGAGCCAGAGTTAACAAAGCGATCACCAATTGCACGTTCAATTGCTTCTGGTACGACACTGCCGATAAAGCCACCGAGTAATACCGACTGGCCGTCTTCAATCCACTGCGCGGCCTGCTCTGGGGTCAATTTTGTCACCACGATTCACCTTCCTTAGTAATGAATCTCAGATTAGACGTTGCTTTCTGATTTGTTAATTGCACAAATAGAGATTGTGAATTTCATATCTGCAATTATCCGGTCGCTTATTTGTCGTTCGTCACATCCAATTGCGAGTGGCTTTGTTGATATTGAGTTCGTCAACTCTCTGAATCAGATAGCGCTTAAAACCGTTGCAGCGCTCTGGCATTGGGGTTCGAGGTCGATAGAACATATCAATATCGAAACTAGCACATTGATAACTATCCATGATCTGAACCAAATCACCGTGTTTAATGTGTTGGTAAACCAGTGAGTGAGGAAGGTAAGCGACGCCTGCGCTTTCCATCGCTAGATCGAGCAACATTTCGCTATTGTCACATTCAAGCGTATCGCGAATGGTGACAATCTCTTGCTCACCACTCTGCTCAAAGCACCAACGGTTACCGCCTAATAAAGTTCGTGCATACAAACAACGGTGTACACTAAGTGCCTTAGGGGTGTCTGGCATGCCGTATTCAGCAAGATACTTTGGCGCAGCACATAGATAGAGTGGTTCTCTTAACAAGCGTTTACGCACCAGAAGTGAGTCTGGAGAATGTTCGCCTTCGTAGCTAGCGCTGGCTCGAAAAGCGAAATCAATCGTCAATGGGTCAAATTCACCCGCCTCAATGAAGATGCGAAAATTCACCTGTGGGTGCAGGTCCATATACTCAGCGACAATCTTAGTCAGGTACTGACGGGCGAACAGCGGAGTCGACGATAGGCGAATCTCTCCTTGTTGCTCTTCCGCTAAGTTCTGCACTTGCTCAACAAGGTTGTTGATATCCGGTAGTAGCGGAGAAAAACGCTCGTATAGCAACTGTCCAGCCTGAGTCGCCACAAGTTGTCTAGTACTTCGCTTAATTAACTCCACCGATAGGGTTTCTTCTAACTCTTTTACCCAGCGACTCCCTGCTGCGGCTGAAATGCCTTGAGTCTCAGCGGCTTCACGGAACGATCCCGTTCTAAGCACTGCACAGAAGAAGACGATCTTGTCGAGTATCGGTTGCCGACTAGAGAGCAGGTTTTGCGACATTAGCTCACCAAACCCTTTTCTAACGCCAGCTTAACCAGTGCAGCTGTTGAGTTGGCACCAAGCTTCTTTTTAATTCGTAATCGGTGCGTTTCTACAGTGCGCACACTAATATGCAGCGCATCCGCGATGTCTTTGTTGCAAGAACCATTGACGATCTCTTTCAACACATCCGATTCTCGCTTTGAGAGGGTGTCGTCTTTGGTTTCAGGCTTTTCATTGATTTGTTCCAATAAGCGATCAGAGGCCTGTGGGCATAAGTAAGAGCGCCCTTGTGCGACTTGGTTAATCGCCATCACCAGTTCTTCTGACCCAACGTCTTTTAAAACGTACCCTTTTGCGCCTGCTTTAACAGAGCGGACAACGTAATCTCGGCTGTCGTGCATCGACAGCATAATCACCGCAGTATCTGATTTAGACGTTGCAAGTTTCTCGAGCACCTCAATACCATTCAAGTTAGGCATATTAATATCGAGAAGCAGGACGTCCGGCTTAAGGGTTAACGTAGCTTGCAGTGCCTCGGTTCCTGTGCCGACACAAGACAAAATATCAAGATTCTCCTCACGCTCTAGCCTAGATTTCAGTCCGTCTTGCATCAGACGGTGGTCATCCGCCAGTACCAATTTGATCATATAAACTCCATGTTTAAACTCACGCGTACTTCCGTACCTTCTCCTTGCGTGCTGGATACAATGAAGGAACCGCCGATAGCTTGAATGCGCTCTTTCATATTCTGTAATCCCATATGTTCCAGTGTAGCTGGATTATGTTTACCAGACTTTAGTTGTTTGGCAGGAATGCCTACGCCGTCATCACTAATTGTCAGGATCAACAATCGCCCTTCTCGCTGCATGATCACGTCCACGCCTTGGGCATCCGCATGCTTTTCAACGTTATGGAGTGATTCTTGAACCACTCGGTATAAGGTCGTTTCCACCTCAGGCAGCATCTCCACACCATCAATGTCGTGCTCAAACACCAACTCTAACTGCGTACGTTGGCGCAGTTCGTTGATGTAGGCTTCAATTCCGGCCACCAGCCCCAAGTCATCCAGTTGCGGTGGGCGTAAATCACGCGAGATCCGGCGCAACTCAACAATTGCCTGCTCCATTGCGTTCTTACTTGCGCTGAGTTCTTTGCTTTTCTCGTCTTGGTTTTGTTCTTTATCGACATTGTCGAGACGATACTTAGCCGCCACTAACAGCTGATTCACGCCGTCATGCAATTCTCGTGATACGCGCTGTCTCTCATTCTCTTGGGAGTCGATGATTTGCTGATTGAGCACACTGAGTTGTTCATTCGCCAATCTGCGAACATTGAGGTTTAGTGACGCGCCAAGTGCTGCGATGACTGAAACCGATAGGAACATCACCACAAACAATGCGCTGCTGGTTTTGCCAACGTTTTGGTCGTAGCCGTTCTCCATATGGGAAACCTGACGCTCGATGTCGTCTAAGTAAACACCGGTTCCGACCATCCATTGCCATTTGTCCAAAGAGATCGCGTAGCTCAATTTGGGCAACGGCTCTTTCATTGACGGCTTATGCCATAAGTAGTCAACAAACCCACCGCCCTCTCGGCCTACTCGAATCAGTTCTTGCAACAGCTTTTTGCCTCGCACATCTTCGACCTCCCACCAATTCATACCTATGCGCTCAGGTTGATATGGTAAGACCAATGCATCGCCATCCCAGGTATAAACGAAAAAGTATCCGTCGCTTCCATACGTGAGCTGACTCAACTTTTTCGCAACTATTTTCTGCGCTTCTTGGGTAGAAAGTGACTCATCTAGGTAGTAAGGCTCGATGCTTTTCACTGCCATTTCTACGTACTGTTTCAATTCTTGTTTTTTTGCCGCGAGTATATTGTTGCGGGTCAATTGAACTTGATCTTCAACTAATTGTTTTGCTTGGCTAAATAGGATTCCCGCCACAATAACCACCACCACAATCAAAGGTACGATCGAGAGCAAAATAATGTTGATTGTTAATCGCCTGTTACTAACAAAGCCCATTGTTCCTTCCTGAGCCAGTACGTAGTTTTACTGACATTTTATTTGGAAAACTGCATGAAATACCGACAAAATTTGCGCAATTTCAACAATAGAGAGTCATTAATCCCCTCACTACACTTGGGCTCAAATGTAACATTGCGTTAACACAAATATCTACCCAATGTTCACATTTCTTGATATCGACGGGAATAAAGCCTAACAAGGAGAAAGTTATGAACTTCAAGAAAGTTGCTATCGCATCGGCACTCGCGCTCGCAGCGACTGGGATGTCAGTCAGCGCGCAAGCGGCGGATAAAAAGATTCTACTGAAAACACCGATCGCGTTTGGTAGCCACCTACCTGCACTGGGTACACCAATCCAATGGTATGCAGACCACATCACCACGACATCTGGCGGAACGATCAAAATGAAGATCTATGAACCGGGTAAGCTGGTTAACCCTGCGGAAATCCTCGATGCGGTTTCTACGGGTAAGGTCAACTCTGGTTACGCTACTGCGGGTTACTGGCAAGGCAAGCTGCCAGCATCAGCACTCTTTTCTGCAGTTCCTTTTGGACCAGAAGCTGGCGAATACATGGCATGGCTTTACTTCGGTAACGGTTTAAAACTTTATCAAGAAATGTACGACCAAGGCGGTTACAACGTAAAAGTATTGCCGTGTGCAATCATTTCACCAGAGACATCAGGCTGGTTTAAAAAGCCAATTGAAAAGCCAGAAGATCTTAAGGGACTCAACATGCGTTTCTTCGGTCTTGGCGCTTCTGTGATGGAAAAACTTGGTGTAGGTACTGTCCAGCTACCGGGTGGCGAGATCTTTGGCGCACTTGAGAAAGGTGCAATCGACGCATCTGAATTCTCTCAACCTGCCATTGACCAACGTTTAGGTTTCCACAAAGTGGCTAAGTACAACTACTTCCCGGGTTGGCACCAACAATCGACGGTATTTGAGTTGCTGATCAACAAAGATACTTGGAATGGGATGAGTGAGACTCAACAGTCTGCGGTTGAAACAACCTGTATGGCAACCATGACCTACTCAATCGCCGAAGGTGAAGCGATGCAGTATTCCGCTATGGAAAAAGCCAAAGAGAACGGCGTCGAAATTCGTTACTGGAACAAGGAGATGCTCACCTTATTCGAAACAACTTGGTTAGAAGTGGTGGACGAGAAAAAAGCCGCAGACCCATTCTTCGACAAAGTATGGCAAGACCTATCTAAGTTCCGTAAAGGTTACGCATTGTGGCAAGCGAACGGTTTCTTACCTCGCGCAACACAAACTCAATAACCCCTGTGAATTGGACCTGTGGCCAGCCTAAAAGCTGGTCATAGGTTGTAAGGAGTGACCAATGAGCAAGGTTCTAATTTCTACCCCCACCGTCCCACTCTACTGTCAGGTAGAGAAGTTCATCACCACAATCAGTAAGTTTTTTGCTTGGACCAATGTGGCTCTGATTGGCGTGATCATTTTGCAAGTTGTCTTGCGTAAAGTTTTTTCCAACGGGCAAATCGCGCTGGAAGAGTTGCAATGGCATTTATACGCGACTGCCGTGATGTTCGGTACCGCTTACGCGCAAGTGACCAACTTGCACGTGCGTGTTGATTTGTTTTACCACAAGTTCTCAGAGCGCACCAAAGCTGTTGTCGACCTACTTGGATTGCTGCTGCTTGCGATGCCATTTGTCATCGTTGTCATTCTGCATTCTTACGACTTTGCTTATGAGTCGTGGCGCGTCAACGAAAGTTCTGCTTCGCCTTCAGGTTTACCTTTCCGTTGGCTGATTAAAAGCGTTATCCCACTGAGTTTTGCACTGCTGCTGCTTTCTATGTTTGCCAAAGTGCTGCGATCGTTAGAAACCATTTTCAAAGGAGCGAATCATGGAACCGAATGAGTGGATTGTCATCGCCATGTTTGGCTCGTTTATCCTACTGCTGTTTACCGGTATTCCTGTGGCCTACGTACTTGGCGGGATTGGCGTTGTATTTGGCGCAGTCGGTTACTTTGCCGATTTGTATTTGGATACTTTTACCGGGCTTGATTACACCAGCATGGGGCTGGTAGTAAACCGTATCTATAAGATCATGGATAACTGGATTTTGGTTGCGCTGCCGATGTTTATCTTTATGGGTAACATGCTCGATAAATCAGGCATTGCGGAAAAACTCATGTCTTCCATGCAAGCCCTGTTCGGTAAAGTGCACGGCGGCTTGGCGATTACTGTTATGGCGATAGGTATTATTCTTGCCGCATCGACGGGTATTATCGGCGCGTCCGTTGTGTTACTGACCGTGATGTCACTGCCAAGTATGATGCGTCAGGGATACCACTTACCGCTTGCACTCGGTACGGTCGCCTCTGCTGGTACTTTGGGTATTCTGCTGCCGCCATCGATCATGTTAGTGATCATGGCTGACCAGCTTGGACTCTCAGTCGGTGACCTGTTTATGGGCGCGATCATTCCTGGTTTATTACTCGGTGCGCTTTATATCGTTTACATCCTCGTGGTCGGTAAAATGTCACCAAGCAAAGCCCCTATTCCAGAAGACGTCCAACCCGTTGAATGGCGACTCATCTTGCAGGTGTTTAAAGACATTACGCCGACAGTGATGTTGATCTTCGTGGTACTCGGCTCCATCTTTGCCGGTGTCGCAACGCCAACAGAAGCATCGGGCATTGGTGCAATGGGCGCAACTTTGCTTGCCGCATACAACAAGAAACTTAACTTAAAAGTGCTCAAAGAGGTAATGCTCGCTTCGTATGGGACTACCGCTTACATCTTTATGATTTTCCTCGGCGCGTCGTGCTTTGCGTTGGTGTTGCGTGAGCTTGGTGGTGATGAACTGATTGAATCTTTCTTAAGTGGCTTACCGTTTGGACCTTACGGCATCATCGCGTTCATTCTAATGATTGTGTTCTTCCTAGGGTTCTTCTTAGACTGGATTGAAATTACTCTGATCGCACTACCACTGCTTGCCCCTGTTATTGCAAGCTTGGGGATTGAATTAGACGGACATGGTGTGGTTGATAATCCTAGTTTGGTGTGGTTTGTGATGCTTGTGGCAATGGCGCTGCAAACCAGCTTCTTAACGCCGCCTGTTGGGTTTGCGCTGTTCTACCTTAAAGGGGTTTGCCCAGAAGGCGTTGCACTGAAAGATATCTACCGCGGTGTTATCCCGTTTATTTTGATTCAGTTGATTGCTTTGGTTTGCTTGGTAGCTTGGCCTCAGTTAGTCCTCTGGTTCCCAAGTGTCGCTTATGGATAGACTACCTGCTGCGATTTTACTTTAGCCACTTTATAAAACTTAAGGCGAGCCGCTCTGGTTCGCCTTTTCTTATGACTGTCCTGCTCGAATAAGGGCTTCAAGCCCGTGTGAGCAAAGAAATTTCAATTATTTTTCTTTCCTTAAGTGTTTCTTAAGTTTCGTCCCTTAATTTGTCATTACTAACTCAGTAAAGGGGCATCCGATGAGACATCCAATAACAACACCCGAATTTAAACTGGAAATCGTTGCACCAAATCACCCTTTGTGGCCACAAGTGACTCAACAGCTCTCTACCCGATACGAGCAAGCGTTTGACGCGAAATTGGCCACGTTTATGCCTGAATTTATGACGCTAATGATTGGCGACGAAATTAAATCTTTATGCGGTTTTCGCAACGCAGGTAACGAAGCTCTCTTTCTTGAGCAGTATTTAGATGATCACGCTGAAGTTATCCTCAACCAACATTTTGACGCAAACATTACCCGCGATAGCGTGATTGAGTTTGGTCAGCTTGCATCCTTCGCTCATGGAAACTCACCAATCCACTTCTTCCTAATGGCGGAAAAGCTGGTCGAGCAAGGGTACGAATGGTGCATTTTCACCGCCACCGACCCTTTACATGCCCTAATGAAACGCCTTGGTCTGACGCCAACCATCATCGCAGAAGCGAGCGCTGAGCGAGTACCAGAAGCCGAGAAAATCTGGGGCACCTATTACCAACATAAACCGCGTGTTCTAGCCGGTAACTTAGTTGAAGGCTACCAGCACTTGTTAGCTTTGTTCCAACAAGCCGATGAAACACAGAGAGGCTAAGATGAGCCAGATTATTCAAGCGATTTATCGCAACGCGCAACTCAATCCGAACCAGGTTGCACTGAGCGGGTTTGACGCAGCGAACAACGCTACCTCTGTCACTTATCGTCAGTTAGTCGATAAGCTCGAGAACACCGCGAACAGTATTAAACACTTGGGTGGTCAATGTATTGCACTTCGAGCAGAAAACTCAATTGATTGGGCCATCGTTGACTTAGCCGCGATGATGGTAGAAACGCCACTTGTGCCTATTCCAACGTTCTTCTCTAATCAACAGATCGAGCACGTACTGACTAGCACTGGCGCTGATATTCTAGTTGGTGATTGGAACGATCAATTCGACCGCCAAGACAGCGTTTGCCACTTAGAGGGATTACCCGCTTATCGCATATACACAGAGCCATGTGGTGCATTGCTTGAAGGAACCGTCAAGGTCACCTTTACGTCAGGCTCAACAGGGACACCAAAAGGCGTTTGTCTGAGCGAAGATAATCTATTTCGCGTTTCAAGCTCTCTGGTTGCCGCACTGGATGTTGACGTTGCTCGCCATCTTGTATTGCTGCCGCTATCAACGCTACTTGAAAACGTCACCGGCGTTTATGTTCCGTTGATTCTCGGTGTCACCAGCATGATATTCCCTGGTGAGCACGTTGGTTTAACTGGTTCTAGCAAGTTCAACGCACAGGATTTTTCTCAAGCGTTGGCGCAATATCAGCCAAACAGCTTGGTGCTAACACCTGCCCTGTTGATGGCACTGATTCAAGTCGTAAAACACAATACGCAATTGGGTGAACCACTACGCTTTGTCGCGGTTGGTGGCGCACGAGTCGCACCAGAAATCATGGAGATGGCGCATCAGCTTGGCATCCCTGCTTACGAAGGTTATGGGCTTTCCGAAAGCGCCTCTGTCGTGTCATTGAATGCACCAAACCATGTAAAGCATGGCAGTTGCGGCGCGGCGTTAGAGCATATTGAAGTGCAAGTCGCCAAAGACAATGAACTGTTAATCAAAGGCAATATCGCACTCGGTTACTTAAACGAACCTTTTACTGATGAATGGTTAGCGACTGGCGATTTGGTCAACATAGATCAAGACGGTTTCATTCACATTCATGGACGTAAAAAGAATCAAATCATTACCAGCTACGGGCGTAATGTTTCGCCTGAGTGGATTGAATCTCAAGCACAAGTGTTCATGCCCGGCGTAAAACTGCTAGTGGTAGGCGAAGCACAGCACTCGCTGTCAGCCATTGTTGAACCGACGGATTATATCGTTGAGCGTATTAGCCTACTCAACGAAAGTTTGCCTGATTACGCTCGCATTCAGCGTCTGATCCTTACCTCGAATTTAGCCACTCATGCCCATTGGTTTACCGAAAACGGCCGTCCGAAAAGAGACGTAATTGAAACATGGGCGAGCGAACTGATTTCTGGTCGCTATACCAATACCGACCATCAAATTATTGAATTGTACTAGTTGTAAACAAATAAATTTTAAGGAGCAAGCCATGAGCTTTTTCAACACTCTTAAAGAGCAGACACGTGAAGCACAGCTAAACATGCTTAACGCGCCGATTTTCCAAGCTTGCCAGAATGGCGAAATTAACCGCGAAATGTACGTCGCATTCCTAACTCAGGCGTTTCACCATGTAAAACACACCGTGCCTCTGCTAATGGCATGTGGTGGGCGACTAGATGCCGAGCACGAATGGGTTCGTGAAGGACTAGCAGAATACATTGACGAAGAAAAAGGTCACCACGAATGGATTCTGAACGACATCCGTGCATGTGGTGCTGATGCAGAGCTCGTACGACACAATCAAGGCATTGGCCGCGTCGGTGACGCGATTGAGCTCATGACATCTTACCTATATCACCAAATCGACCGTCACAATCCGATGGCGCTATTCGGTATGGTGTGGGTGCTTGAAGGCACAAGTGTAGGCGTAGGAGGTCAGATTGCCAAACTGGTAAAAGAGACCTTGGGCCTACCTGAAGAAGCAATGACTTATCTGACGTCCCATAGCGTGCTTGACCAAGACCATATTCAATTTTTTGAGTCGCTAATGGAGCACGTCACTGACGAGCAAGATCAGCAAGCGATCATCGACTCGGCGAACATGGTATTTAAGCTATATGGCCAAATGTTAGAAAGCTTACCCCTAACTGCCGCAACTCAAGCAGCGTAGGAGGCGATGATGGACTTAAACGGTAAATACATTTTGCTTACTGGTGCCTCTGGCGGCATAGGGAAAGCCATTGCACATAGCTTGGCTGCACAAGGAGCCAAGCTGTTGTTGGTTGCGCGCAACGGCAACAAATTATCCGAGTTGATTCAGTCGTTACCTAACGCAGAAGAACATCAGTGCCTGAGCGCTGACTTAGCAACTCAAGACGGTTTAATGTTGCTTCGCAACAAAGCGCGCGAATACTTACAGCAAAACAAGAAAATTAGTGTCGTAATTAACAACGCTGGAACTAACCAGTTCCGTTTTCTTGCTCAGCGCGAGGCAAGTTCAATCCAACAAGAAATTGAGCTGAACTTAACCACACCAATCTTGTTAACGCAAAGTGCCCTAACTTGGTTACAACGCCCGGGAATCATTTTGAATATTGGTTCAACCTTCGGTTCTATTGGTTATCCGGGGTACTCCACTTACTGCGCTGCTAAATCTGGCTTACAGAGATTCAGCGAAGCTATGGATCGTGAGTTAGACGGCGCAGGTGTAAGAGTTTTGTACCTTGCACCAAGAGCGACGGACACCGAACTAAACAGCGATCGTGTTAATCAGTTAAACAAAACCCTGGGGAATCATTGTGACTCTCCAAAAATCGTTGCTAACCACGTCGTCACCATGCTGCAAAAAGAAACTTCAGCGAAATGGATCGGTTGGCCTGAAAAGTTGTTCGCCCGCATCAACCAAATCTTACCAAGCTTGGTAACCAACTCGATCCGCAAGCAGCAACAAACTATCCATGACTTTATTAGACAAGCAGAAAAGTAGAGGTAACTAAGATGAAACTTCTTTCTATGACAACCATCGCTACCGCAACGATCCTTGCGAGCAGCAGTGCTTTTGCTGCGGTTCCAACGCTAAACAGCATTCAAAAAGAATGGGCTCAGTGTCAATATCAAGTAACCGACAGCGACGAGCAAGAGAAGTGCTTTCAAGTTACGATCTTACATAACTCACAAGCTCTATATGCTAATCCAGACAACCCAGAGCTCACTGTTTGGCTGGCAATAAACAAAGCCTCACTTGCGGGTGCAAAAGGTGGTTTAGGCGCGTTATCATTGGTTAAAGAATCGAAAGCGCTACTGGAAAAAGTGATTGATTCAGCGCCCAAAACGTTAGATGGTTCCGCTTATACTAGTTTGGGTTCGTTATACTATAAAGTACCGGGATGGCCGATTGGTTTCGGTGACGATGAAGTCGCAGAAAAAATGCTGAAGAAAGCACTTGAAATCAATCCTGATGGCATCGATCCTAACTACTTTTATGGTGATTTCCTTGCAGAAGATGGACGCCGTAGCGAAGCAATTAAGTACTTGACCAAAGCGCAGCAAGCGGCGCCACGTCCTGATCGCCCAATTGCAGACCAAGGCCGACAACAAGAGATCGCCCAACGACTTGAGAGTCTTACGAAATAATGCGAATACTTCTGGTTGAAGATGATAACTTACTAGGCCAATCAATGGTGACGTCTCTGAGTCGTCACGGTTACACAGTTGATTGGCTCACCCTCGGCGGCGGCGTAAATGCCGCCCTGAAAACCGAACAGTTCACTGCCGTTATCCTCGATCTCACCCTACCTGATATCGATGGATTAACCGTACTTAAGCGTCTTCGAGACGCTGGATACGATCTACCAGTAATGATTTTGACCGCGCGTGACGACATTCAAGACCGAGTCAAAGGGCTTGATGGTGGCGCAGATGAGTACATAGGTAAACCATTCGCATTAGAAGAGTTACTCGCTCGTTTGCGTGTGTTGATCAGGCGTCAAACTGGCAGCGCAAGTGAGAAGATTCAAATTGGTGATTTGTCTTTGTCTTTGTCAGAACAGATCATCACCTTCCAACATGAGCCTCTCAAGTTAACTCGTAAAGAGTTTAAGTTGCTCGCGAGTTTGATGACAAACGCTGGTCGCGTGATGAGTAAAGAGCAATTGCTTCAATCACTGCATGGCTGGGAAGACAATAGCAACGACAATACTATTGAAGTCCACATCCATAACTTGCGTAAAAAAGTGCCTAACCTGCTGATAAAAAACATTCGTGGTGTGGGGTATATCATTGAAAAATAACGTCCCTTTTTCCATCAAACGCCGTGTAACTGGCGTCGTTATAATACTTACCATCACCATGGTATCGCTGACATTGCTATTTAGCGCAATGTCGACAAAACACGAAACTCAAGAAGTCTATGACGCAAGGCTTGGTCAAACGGCCAAGCTATTGCTACTCACAATATCGTCATTCGAATCACAACTATCACAAGCCTCGATCCAAAGTCAGTTTGAGGCGTGGATGGAGAAGATTCGTCAACTATCTGATTCCGATGATGATCCTACTGTGTACGGCCATCCGTACGAGAACAATATTGTTTTTCAGCTTTATAAGAACAACGCTTTGGTTTGGAGCTCACGCAAAGATGCTGGAGTGCTTTCTCCATCACCCGAGTTTTCCGGCTTTGGTGACCGCGAAGTGGACGGCAGAGAATGGCGAATCTTCCAGTTGCACTCAACGGATTCTGAGTTTGTACTAGTCGCTGAAAAACACGCCATCAGACAAGAAATCATCAATGAAGTGGTGTTATCCGCAATTTTGCCGCAGATGATTCTTTTCCCGCTGTTTATCGTTATTTTGATCTACTTTATCGACAAGAGTTTTCGCCCTATTTCGGAGCTTAGATTGGCGATTTCTCAACGTAGTATCGAGAAACTTGACCGGATTTACGTATCTAACCAAACCCTTGAGTTATCACCGCTAGTCGATACGCTAAACCAATTGTTGGAGCAACTAGAATTGGCGTGGCAACGTGAAAGACAGTTCACCCGCATGGCTGCGCATGAGATTAAAACACCGTTAACCATACTTAGACTTAACGCAGAGAACGCACTACACAGCCAAGACAGAGAGCAGTTAGAACAAGATTTGGGGAATTTGCTCAAAGGAATTGATCGTACTGACCGAGTTCTTCACCAGCTATTAACGCTAGCAAAAGTAGACAGTATTACCAATCTCGAAAAGCAAGATGTCGTACTCAACAACGTTTTACAATCGACCCTGTCTGACTTGGCACAGTTGGCACTTCGTAATGAACAACATTTAAGTTTAGAAGGTGATACCTGTTCAATTCAAGGTGATGAGTTTTTGCTCGGATTATTGTTTCGTAATCTGATTGATAACGCCATTCGCTATTCAGGCAACGGGAGTAACATTGATGTTCGCGTTGTGGCATCCGATTACTGGTATGAAGTGTTTATCTCAGACTCAGGGCCAAATGTCAGTGACGAAGCGAGAGAAAAGCTGTTTGATAGCTTCTATCGTGCCAATACCGAAAAAGGAGACGGCGCTGGACTCGGTATGTCTATCGCCCGAGATATTGCTGTATTACACAATGCTACTGTTGAACTCTTACCGAGAGAGAATCACACTAATACCTTCCGCATACGTTTTAAACACTAGGCAATAAGGCGCTTGTGTAGTCACAAGCGCCTACATTAACCCTATCAATATCTTTCATGCCAAACATAAGTTTTATTGATTTCTTAAGTAAACCTTAAGTATTAGTTGCTATTCTAACTCTATTGTATGAAATGGAGTTACCTTGATGTCTATTGTAAAAACGATGTCTCTGCCTCGAATCGAAATGAGCATGCCGATACTTGTTGTGATTTGCTCCGTGTATTTCGGTACTGTCCTAAACTACCCTGTCCTTTATAAAATGTTTCAGCTCAGTGTTGGTGTTCCAAACCCGTTATTTGCCTACACTTCCCCTGTTCTATTGACTTGTGCATTCATTATTATCTTTTCAGTGTTTGCTTGGCCCTATTTCTTCAAACCATTTATGGCCTTTTTGTTCGTGACTTCAGCCGCTGCGCTATATGCACAGATCAACTTTCAAACTGTATTTGATATGTCGATGATGGAAAGCATCTTCGAAACCAATTCTTCAGAAGTACTGTTCTACTTAAATAGCTCCACCCTGCTCTATCTATTTTGCTTTGGTGTTCTGCCATCCACATTTGTTTACATGGTTCGAGTGAAACCTCATCGCACTTTATTAAGAGCTATCGCATCACGCTTTGCCATTGTCATCCTCGCGTGCGCAGGCATCGGTTTAATTGGACTAACCAGCTACAAAGACTACGCGTCTGTCGGTCGAAACAACCACTACCTCAACAAAATGATCATCCCTGCTCACGTATTTAATGGCGTAAAGTACCTTAAGCAAACGTATTTCACGCAGCAAATTGCCTATAAGAACCAAGGAACCGACGCAGAGATCAAACCGAATCCAAACGGCAAACCGACCTTGATGGTGGTGGTATTAGGCGAAACCGCACGTGCGATGAACTTTGCTTACAACGGATACCAGCGTAATACCAACCCTTACACGCAAGATATGGGATTAATCTCGTTCCAAGATGTCTCGTCATGTGGCACATATACAGCACTTTCCGTCCCTTGCATGTTTTCAAACCTGACACGTCGTGACTACGACAAGAAACGAGCAAATGCACAAGATAATGTGTTCGACGTAATGAAACACGCTGGCGTCGATGTGCTTTGGATTGATAACGACGGCGGCGATAAAGGTGTCGCGAGACGCTTGGCACAGAAATCTCTCGATGCTTCACTAAAAAACGAAAACTGCGATGGGAACACCTGTTTTGATATTGCGATGCTACAGCAGGCTCAACAGTTCATTTCAGATAATACAAGCGATAAGTTGCTTATCTTACATACGATTGGCAGCCACGGACCGACGTATTGGCAACGTTACCCAAATGAGATGGCGCCTTTTCAGCCTGCATGTAATCGCAGTGACATCGAAAACTGCAGCGATTCAGAAATCGTCAATGTCTATGACAATACGTTGGTTTACACCGACTATGTACTGGCACAAACCATTGTTCAGTTAAAAGCGGTATCAGACGATTACAACGTGATGCTCACTTATATTTCTGATCACGGCGAATCTTTGGGCGAAAGCGGACTTTATCTGCACGGCACACCTTACGCCTTTGCGCCTAAAGAGCAAACTCAGGTTCCTTGGTTGCTTTGGATGCCAGAGCAGTACGCCCAACAAAAGCAACTTAATCTACAATGCATCAAGGATAAGGCGGCAAACGCCTCTATCTCCCATGATAATGTCTTTGATAGCTTACTTGGACTGTATGGCATTAACACCTCGCTACAAGATGCAGCGTTAGATATTACCAGTGGATGTGCGGCTAACTCATAGCTATGATCTATCCGCAGAAGTCAAAAGGCGAGCTTACTGCTCGCCTAATTTGTAAAAAATTCTGCAATGCCATCTGACTAAGTACCACTTAAACGAATATTACTGGTGAGCTTTTTTGCATTCTTAGATTCATACATTCGTGCATCTGCCAGCAACAATAGCTCCTCTGGATCCGTACCATCTAGTGGAAAGAAAGCAGCGCCAATGCTGACACTCACAGGCTCTAATGTATCAAAGCTTTTGGCAATTTCATTTATGTTGTCTTCAAAACGCTGCACAATTCGGTCAGCAAGCCCCTCACTGTTTACTGATTCAATCACAGCAACAAATTCATCGCCGCCTACTCTCGCCAGCATGTCCTTTTCTCGCATCTCTTTGCTTAACTTATCTGCAATATCGGTCAACATTTTGTCACCAGATGCGTGACCTAAAGAGTCATTCAATACTTTGAAGTTATCGAGGTCGAAATAGATGATAGTAAAAAAGTCGTCACCATCCCGCCCTTTACGCGACTTTCTTTCTAACAAAGTATCGAGTGCACGTCGGTTATATAGCCCCGTTAACGGATCTTTGTTAACGAGATCCGCCAGCAGCTCTTGCTCGGCAATCATCTCGGAAATATCGCTAAAAACACAAATATAGTTGGTCACTTCTCCACATTGATTTTTAAGCACATCGATAGTGACTAGCACAGGAAATGCTTCACCAGTTTTCTTGCGATTCCAGATTCGACCACGCCAGTGTTCTTGTTCTGAAAGGGTTTTCCACAGCTCTAGATAAAAGTCTTTGGAGTGTTTACCAGAAGAGAGTTTTGACGGCATTTCACCGATGATTTCCTGCTTAGAATAGCCCGTTAAGACTTCAAACGCTGGATTCACATCGATAATACGTATTTGTGCATCGGTGATGAGTATGCCTTGAGTAGTGGCCGATACCGCCGCAGAAAGCAGCCGAATCTGCTCGTTTTGGTTTCGCTCTTCGGTAACGTCATGCAAATATCCATGCCAAATGGTGTCGCCGTTAACTAGTCTCTGGGGAGTTGACTTTCCTTCTAGCCAAATTTCACCTTTTAACGGGTGAATAACCCGAAATGTTTGATGCCATTCAGACATCTGCTCTTTTGACTCTTCAATGCTAGTTTGTATTCTTTCCAGATCGTCAGGGTGCACCGCTTCCATTGCAAAGTTAGCATCTTGTAATACTTGTTCAGCTGAACATCCATAGATTTCCGCTACTTTCTTGGTCGCAAAAGGAAAATAGAAGGTCCCGTCTTCACGTAAAACGTATTGGTATACAAAGCCTGGTAAATTATCAGTCAGTAACTCGAGTTGGGTTTTAAGTTCTGTTATTTGTTTTTCTTTGTTCCACAGGTCTGTCACATCAACATGCACGCCAAACATCCATAAAGGTTTGTTGTTGTCGTCCCGAATGAGCACTTTACCTTTATCAAGCACTTTCACCCAATGACCTTGTTTGTGTCGCATTCGTGCTTCACAAACATATTGCTCAGTCTCGCCTGAAAAGTGTTGATTAAGTTTGAATTCTGAGTTTTTTAAATCATCTGGGTGTACATATTTCAACCAAGTATCTATTGAAATAGGCGTTAATTCATCAAGAGAATAACCAATAATATCGGCCCAAGCCTCATTGAATATCGTCTCACCCGTTTGAACATTCCATACCCAAGTGCCAATACTGCTGCCCTCTAGTATTAAGTTCGATATGTATGAGCCCCAACGATATCCCTTATTTAGATATGACATTGATTGCTTATCACCGTAAAAGCTAAGATTAAATTAATATTAGCACTGGCTTATTCAAACGCTAACTAAGCCTAAAGGGTTATAACCAAACGGTGATCGGGGACACGTTACTTTGATACCAATTACATGAAACATAAGAAGTTAATAGCAACTAAAATAGAGAAACCAAACTAAAAAGCCAGAGTATGAATACTCTGGCTTGTAAATAATTAGTTTAAATTATTCATCTACGTCCGGCGTATATTCCAATATATCCCCCGGTTGGCAATCAAGATGTTTACAAATCGCTTCTAGCGTTGCGAGTTTGACTGCCTTAGCTCGACCATTCTTTAATATCGACAGGTTTTGTTCGGTGATCCCGATGAGTTTTGCCAGTTCATTAGAACGCATTTTTCTCTTAGCTAGCATCACATCGAGATTAACTATAATTGCCATGCTCGCCCCACTTAAATGGTCAATTCGTTTTCTTCGTTAAGTTGATTTGCTCTATCCATCACGACGGCAATGAACCTAACGATGAAGCCAATGATCATCATCGTAATATCTACATCATCGACATTGAAAAAGAACTCCCAGTACCCGTCACTGTATGACAGCACCAATGTCAGCAGTATATCTGCAATAGCACCGACAAACGGTGTTGCGATCAGTAAGTAACTGAGTTTCTTGTAACACTGAGTATTCTGATGGTCGAAGATCAACCCTTTTTCGTAGAGACGGAACAGAATAATCAATTGCCACAATAGCGCCATCGTCAAAAATGTGTTCAACATACTTGGGATAAAACCAACCAATGAACGCGTAACTGACATGGGTAATGCTACCTCTACAGGGAATGAGGCTTCAAACCACGATGCATCGAACAATGTCGCACCAAACCAGAAAGCGGTATTGAGAACGGCGACAAATATAAGCGAGAACCAAAACAAGACAAGTAACTTGCGACTGAACTGGCTAATGGAGTTTTGAGACATATTAAAACCTTTTTGCTTTTTGATGAGCTTATCCTAACCATGACAAACTCAACTTTCAATAAAAAATTATCGTTTTACGATAACTTTTTATTGATTTAATAGTCGAGAGAGGATAATTTATCCGCCGTTGACCCATTACCTATCTACTGTTGAGGTTGTTATGACGTTGAATCGTTTGTTTGTCTTATCTATCTGCTCTGTTCTCTCTGCTGCCAGCTTTGCCAATAGCTACAGCTATGACGACATCTATTCTGCGCAGGTAAATCCCTACAGCTTTGAGTATGAGCAAAACAATGATTGGTACGCGCCGGATGACTGTTTGAGCAAGCCACATTATGGCGCTGATAAAAACCGTGACTTCGTAACACCTAATGGCAGTAAATGTTACGTAAGAAAAATTCCGAAAGCCGATGCGCAGACTTACTTAAGATCCGATGCGGATGGAAGCTTTGGTGCAGGTTTTATCTGGAATTTCGAGGACTAATCGCTAATCACGACAGGCATCGTGAATGAAGTGTTGACGTATCCGCTAGGAAACAGAATTTAAAAAGCCAGATCTAAGATCTGGCTTTTTATCATTTCACACTTTACGTTGCAAAAACGTGATTACATAAAGTGCGTCGCACAAATCTTGTTGCCGTGAGGATCGCGCAAGTAAGCCAAATACATACGATGCTCACCTGATTGACGTACGCCCGGTGGGTTCTCAATACTGGTGCCACCATTTGCTACGCCCGCAGCATGCCATGCATCCACCACTTCTGGACTTGTTGCTGCAAAGCCGATAGTCATACCGTTACCATGGGTTGCGGACTCACCGTTAATCGGCTTAGTAAGCGCAAAAACTCCCGTATCAGTAAAGTAGATGCAACGCCCATGATCGTCGATGATTCCCTCTTTATGACCCAGCACTTCCATCAGCGCATCGTAAAACTTTTTTGATAGCTCTACGTCATTAGAACCCAGCATTACATGACTAAACATTGACTATTCCTCGTTAAGTAAATACTCGAACAATGTAAACGACGAGTAACATAGAAGTCTAGGCTCGCAGCGCAAATAGATTTGCTATGCGTCAACTAGGGTTTACGTGCTCATGATATTGTCCACCCATTCGCAGGGAGCTACTTTGCTTAACAACATCCTACTCAACTCGAACGCACTTTCCTGTCTCCGTGTAATACATGGCCTACAAAATCACAATTATAGTTTAAAAACAAACACTTGCATTATCTCAAGCTTCTTTAGATATTTGACTGATAGCCTATGCCGCGTAAGCTCTGGAGCAACTAAACCAAGTACCAACGAGAAGATAAATGTTCAATGCACCTTTTGATTCTGACAAGCAAAATAACAACAATATCTACACCGACTGGCTATATCAAACACCGCGTGACGTTCGATTATTGATGGCTATCGTTTATGTTGAAACCATGTCTGGTGATATCCAGAAACTCGATAAACTACCAACACACCTACACGAGTCTTTAGACGTCATACACCGTATTAAAGGCGGCGCTGGTCAAATTGGTTTGCGTTATATCGAACAGTTATCGATTGAGACAGAAACGTTAGGTAAAGCACACTCATCAGCGTACGTATCCAGCTTGGTAAACTTAATCCAATCAATCAAAGAAAGTATTGAGACTGTCGAAGCTTGGATCGACAACGAACAAGCGGCACTCGTCTCGGTCGCTTAAGAAAACCTGCCGAAACATGTAAGAACTTTCTGTTTTTCAGACTGTTATGTCTCCGTTAATTTCACTTCTGGTACTATCCGCGCGGAGGTTTTAGTCATGAAATTTGATATTAAACAGAGCAAAGTTCTGGTCGCAGACGACTCTCGATTGGTTACAAGCAGCGTTACCACCATTTTACGCCAGGTTGGTTTCGACAAAATCTATTACGCATATAAGCCGTTTGACGCCATTTACCAATGCCGTCAAATTGAGTTCGACTTAATTATTTGTGACTACAACTTCCAAACGCAATTGAACGGTTTTCAACTGCTTGAGGAACTCAAATATTCGAAGACCCTTAGTCCGCACACCGTATTCATGTTTTTAACTGGTGAGAACGAGCAAAAGACCGTTCGATCGATAGTTGACTCGTCCCCCGATGACTATCTCCTTAAGCCATTTCGAAAACCGTTCTTCATGCGTCGCCTTAAATCCACGCTAAAACGTAAGTCTGCTCTGTTGCCCATCTACGAAAAGCTCTACGATTTTGATTACACAGGCGTTGTTTCGAGATGCGATGACTTACTGCCCTTTCATCCAGAGTACTCTAAGCTTATCCGTCGCTACCGAGCGTATGCTCTGGTGCAAAATAGGCAGTTTGCGCTCGCTGCTACTGATTACGAATACCTACTTGCAGAGACCAACGCAGACTGGTGTAGAACAGCACTAGCAAACACATTGATTGAAACAGGCCAGATCGATCGTGCTCATGAAATCTTAAGTCGCGTTAACAACAAACAAGATAACCCTTATTATCACGATGAAATGTCAAATATTGCGGCCATCAACGAAGACTTACCGAAAGCCATCGAACATCTAAAGCTGTCGACGATGCTTTTAGATGCTGGTGCAGAGCGTGAGCTCGTTGTAACGAATCTATCGCTTGCCACTGCGTCTTACGACGATGCGGTAACTTACATTAAGCGTTACTACGATAAGAACCAGAACACTTTTCGTGGCGGAATTTTTACTAAACTCAATTACGTACGCTGTTACTTGTACCGTGCAATGAACAACGCGACAGCCGCGTCGTTCGAAAATTTATTGTTTGGTCTTAATCCAATGATTCTCGAACTACAAAAGAGTGGAAACCTTCAGGTACAATCGAAATTAGTTACCGCGCATATTGCAGCAATCAGAGGCGATCTAAACACCACTGTTAGAGAAATCAAACATGTTCTGTCGAAACATTCCCTCGACCATTTTTACGACCTTTACCACTTGTGTATCTTACTGGAGCACTGCTCGTTCTTAAACGAAGTCACCTCTTTACTACCCAAGATGCGTAGAACTATCGCCAGTTCTCAACACCCAAGTATCTTTCGTAGCCAAATCCATATGCTTAAGAGTCTTGAGACGCGTTTACAACAACCACAGCTACAAGTTGCCGAGATCCGTAAGGACATTTTGCCTCTAAAAGCTATTTCTAAATCTGCGATCAGTACCCATTTAGATCGCTACATTCGGTTGCATGAGCTATTACCAAATTCAAAAAAAATATGCCTGCGATTATTCGCTTAGCATCACAAAGCCCTTTTGAATACAAAGGTAAGTTTGAGGTTTATCGTAAGATTGATGCTTGTGATCGAGTGATAAAAAGCCTGTGTGATAGCGATGAACTCAGACACCTAAACTACTTGCAGATATACAAACACGCCAAAGATAATATTCGAGTCGTCGCTTAGCAGGCTGTCGTGGATAAATTCGTTTGAATGGTAAAAAAGGTACAGTGCTTGAAATCACGATAACCAGCGACAGTACCTTAGCAAATAACATCGGCGCTAACGCCTACCTAAGCAGCAAGTCAGTCCCTTTGCTTTTTCGCCTCGTACAGTGATTCATCTGCACGAATAATGACATCTTTCAGCGATTCGCCCTCTCCGCTGCTTGCGATACCAACACTGACGCTAAGCTCAGTATCGATATTCGCTAAACGTCGTTTACTTACCGCACGTTTAAGCTTTTCAGCGAGCATAGTGGCATTACTTGTGCTGCAACCTGAAAGTACTGCAACAAACTCATCCCCCCCCGTACGGACTAGATAGTCTGAGCTTCTAAACACTTTGCGCATAGATTCAGCTATCATAACGATCACTTCGTCACCCACGTGATGTCCGTAAGTGTCATTAATCCGTTTAATCCGGTTGCCGTCAATCGCCAATACCGTATATGGCGCTGACTTCAATACACGGATAAACGTCTCATCTTTGAACACTTTACGATTATAGAGTTTGGTCAACTCGTCCTTTTTCGCGTTAAACAGAGCTGTCGTCAGTTGGTTTTTACTTTTCTTCGATTCTTCAGATTTGATGTAATACGCCAAAATCGCGACAAATAGAACGATATAAACAAAGAAGTAATCCACCACCAGCTTCATAAACGGATACTGATAAGTGATCAGGTTTGTGTTGTCTACGGCGTATGACTTAGAGTAAGAAAACATATCAAACAGGTAATTGCGATGGTAAATAATACTGTTCTTGTAGCCACCTTCTAGCTCGATTCGTACATCTCGTCCCTGTTCATACAAACCAGTAAAGGTTTGCATAATGCCAAATTCTCCCACCAATTTGCCTTGGTAGTAGACGGGACTAAGTACCAAATAGTACTTCTTATCATGGGTATCATTTTCAAATGGGTAAGAGATTAGAACTTTGTCCTTTAGCTGCTCTCGCCAAGCAAGCGCCGTACAGCTTTGATGCTGCTTACACCACTCGTCACTGAAAAGCTTGTTTGAAAACTCATTCGCCTCAAAACCGTGTTCAAATATGTATTTGTTATTTGTGTATGAGCGGTAATACAACACGACGTTTTCGATGGCAAACACCGTAGATAAGTAAATAGAAGTCTCATGCATGACCTTTCTAGCTACTGTTTCGAAATAGTCCATTTGCGAGTCATCATTCAGACTGTACACGCTATCATCGAAAGATAACTCCATCGTTTTTTCAATCTCATCGATAGAATTATCTTTAAACCTCTCCATTTCCGACTCAGTTAATAAACTGAGCATAATGACTTTCTGTTTTGTTCCATCGATATTATGTTTATAAATATGAAATTGCTTCAGCTCATTAGAAATAACATAAAATCCGGCTGAAACAAGAAACATCAAAAACAAAAGTGTCGAAAAGAACAGCGATATATAAACACTCTTTAGTCTCATATTATTTCAACTCTAAGTAGTTGTGACTCGTGCGAGCTCCATAATGTTATTGACGTTGTATTTGTCCAATACACGGCGCTTATAAGTACTGACCGTTTTGTCGCTAATATTAAGTACGTTGGCGATTTCTCGGTTTGTCTTACCTTGAAGCAAGTGTTTCATAACCGCGCTTTCACGACTCGACAGCTCAGCTAGCGGTTTAGAGTCTGTGGTTGTATGTTTGAATTTAAAGAATGAATAGCCTTTCGCAACCGCTTCTATCGCATCTTTCAATATTGAGTAGTTTTCAGATTTGCATACATAGCCATCAGCCCCCAAGCGAAAGGCCATTTGGCTGTATAGATGACTGCTTTCTCCGGAGAAGAAGATAACTTTCCCTTCATAACCGTGCGAGATAATGCGACGGTAAAAATCGTATCCGTCGCAGTCTTGTAAGTTGATATCTAAAATAATTAAACCAACATTCTCTGATTTAATGATTTCTAATGCTGACTTCGAGGAGGTCGCGGTATGTACACCATTTACCACTCCTAAACTTTCTACTAATGATTTGATTGCGACACACACAAGCGGGTGATCGTCAAATATAAGGCACGAAAAATTAGACATATTTTTTCTCTTTATTTAATACAGTGATTGCTTCTAATGGCATTGGCTTGTCAATAAAATAACCTTGAGCTAGGTTTATTCCGTATTCGTCCAACAATAAAAATGTCTCTTCGTCTTCAACTCCTTCTGCAACTATTGAGATATTTAAACTCTTCGCGAGCCCGCATATAGAACGGACGATATTTTTTTCTTTTTGCTTTGTGATGATCCCTTGAATAAACGAACGATCAATCTTAAGTTCGTTAAACGGCAACTGAGACAGTTTTTCTAACGACGATGATCCGGTGCCAAAATCATCGATAGACACACTAACCCCATTCAATCTCAACTTGAGGAGGTTTTTGTACAGATTCACGTTGCTCGAGTAGCTTTCGCGTTCTGTAATCTCAATCGTGAACGTTTTAGGATCGATACTGTTTTCATAACAGCGCGTTAAGAAGCGCTCAGAAAACAAGGCATCTTCTAGGTTGTCTTGTGCGACATTCAACGAAATCGAATGCTTTACGCCATGCAACTTAATATCTTGGATAGCATTATCAAATACAGTATCAAACAACTCAGGCGCCAAACCACATTTCTCAACAATAGGCAAAAATACATACGGCAACAGTAAGCCGTAAATTGGATGCATCCAACGCGCTAAAGCCTCATATCCAACAAGTGCTCCACTCTTTGTATCCACAATAGGTTGATAGTAGTTTTTCACTCGGCCTTCAGCCAAAGCGACCAGAAACTCCTGTTCGTCTACTTCAACCGGTTTATGGAAAAACGTTTTTGCTTGGTGCTTCTCGCGCACGCATGCAATCAACTTCTCGATGTCTTCTTCAAAATATGGTTTCGCTAATTTGCCAATGACGTTGAAAGTAAAAGAACGGCACATAGAAGTGAGAGAAGAAATGATGGTGTCGTCCATTGCACTGACTAGTACGACTGACCCTGAGTAGCCGTGCTTATTTAGCAGCAACATCATATCAATACCGTCTTTACCTGGCATTTGTAAGTCACAAAAGATGATGTTGTAGGTGTTACCTTCTAGCGAGCGTAACGCGTCGGGAACGTTGCCAAAGGTCTCGGTGTTGACACCCTTATTCGCCAGATATTGTTTAATAATTGTTTGGTGTATTGGATGGTCATCAACCACCATTGCCTTGAGTTTACTGTTCATAAGCTTCTATCCAAAATTCAACATGTTCGATCTCCTGCTCGATACTATTTATTAGTCCTGTTACGTGGCTTTCGAAATCATCATCCGAGCTCTGTTCTGCTCTAATGCACATTGCAGCGATCGCTGATACGCCCACCGCACCCAGTGCGCCCTTAATACCGTGAATAATTTTTCTTGTCTCGCAAGCGCGATTACTCTGCTTAAGCTGTTCCAGATCCGCTTTCATCGAATCGATAAATACTCTCGCAACTTCCAACGCCTCTGCGCCACTAAAACGTTCAAGCCACGTCGGCGAACGTTTTTCAGCAGGCTGTTCAGTGTAATACCTCAACAGCATGGCTTTTAATTCAGTCAAACCATAAGGTTTGTAAAGCACATCCGTGATTCCGCTGACACCAATTTTCTTACTCGCCAAACGAACGTCTTCTGCAGTCACACCAATGACCGGCAAGTCGCACAAGTATTCATGCAATTGCATACGACTTGCTAGATCATAACCATCCATTTCTGGCATATGAAAGTCTGTCAGAACTAAACATACGCTGCTGTCAGCTTGCAGATATTCCCAAGCCTCTTGTCCTGTACTCACGATCACAGGCGTGATACCAAATTGCTGCAGCTGCATGCGAATAACGCTTTGGTTAATTGGATTGTCTTCTGCGACGAGCAGTGTGCCTTGCTTCCAGTTAATCTCTTCTTCATCAACACAATCTTCGAGCGTGCACTTTTCTTTGTCGAAGAGCGTAAACAGTGCATCTGGATACTTAGCATCTTTGGCAGTGATCATCGGTTCATCGTGCAGTGCTAAGCCAGCAAACGTGCCTTGCTCGTCATTGAACGGCGTCACATCGGCGTGCAGATTGTCGAGTTGCATTTGCCATGTTTCACACCATTTACGTATCGACGCTGGAAGCGTCGGTGCATAGGTTTGTGTAAAACGAGTCGTCTCTTGCTTTTCACAGACTTCTATTGGCAGTGTAACTTTTATCGTTGTGCCGAGGTCAATCTGCGAATCAAGAACTAGCTCTCCTCTCATACATTTAACCAAGCGGTCAACAATACTTAGCCCAAGACCTGTACCACCATATTTGCGCGTAATTGAATCGTCTGCCTGAACAAAAGGCTTAAATATGCTATCGAGCTGGCTTTCTGTCATACCGATACCAGTATCAATAACTTTGACGACCAAACTCGATTCTGACACCGCCACATGAACAGCAATTTCACCTTCAGCGGTGAATTTAACCGCATTGGAGAGTAAGTTGGTGAGAATTTGTGTCAGGCGTACAGCATCGACCATCACCCAACGTTTGGCGAATGGTCTAATAACCAAACGATAATCTAAATGCTTGCTTTCTGCTTTTGCTTCGAAACTGCGAAGAACATCGCTTACTAACGGCAACCAATCGGTACGCTGTGGATTGATCTTTAGCATGCCTGCGTCCAATTTGGAGTAATCCAGTACTTCATCAACCAGCATGTTTAAGTGATTTAGCGAACGAATAGCTTGGCTAACTAAGCCTTTGTTGGATTCTTCTTCAAGTTGCCCGTCAAGAAGGTCCAATAAACCATGAACCGCAGAAAGCGGCGTTCTTAGCTCGTGACTCATAGTCGCAAGGAACTTTTCGCGTGCATGAACCGCACTCTGCGCCTCTAGCTGCGCATCGATCAGCTCTTGCTCACGTGTTTTTTGCTGTTCGATATCTTGTAACATCGTTAATACAAAACGCTTGTTGCTGCTTGGCGCAGAAATAACTTTACGTTCTCGGTAAACGTAGGAGACTCCTAGTCCACAGTCTTGAGATGGCGTGCTCTCCGCAATGTTATTTCCTTTGAGAACAGCGTTGAGTTCATCTGGGTTATCCACCAATAGCACATCACTTTCAGAGGCTCTAATCTGGCAACCTTTGCAATCCCCGCTCAAGAACATTGCGCAGTTGCTCATCTTAAGCTCGTTGTCTTCACCATGAATAAAAACCAAACTATTGATTTCTTGAATTATTTCTGTCAGCCACTTACGTTCTTTCTCTTCATTATCAGCGGTTACTTGCGCCAAATTCACTTTTAACCGTAGATGGGCTAACACGAAGTAACCGACAGCGAGAAGCACCAAGAAAACAGTAGCGACAACACCAATCATCTTAGTAACATCTTGGTCGCCATACCCATAAATCAGGTTAAAGTTACGGTACGCGCGGCTAAGCTTTTCGATCTCTTTAGCATCGATCGTGACAATGATGCTATCGAGTATATCTTTGAGCTTGGTATTGTTTTTAGACACCGCAAAGGCAACTGAAAATGTCAGGTTATCTTTTTCGCTAATGTGCAGACCTTCAGCGTTGTCGCGGACAAGCAAACTATGAACAATATCATCCGGTAAATAAGCAACGTCGATTTCGCCAGCTTTTAGATCTGTCAGTAGGTTTTTCAAGTCATCGTAACGAGCAAACTCATCTTCATGCCAAGACTCTAGATGGATCATTCCTTGCTTTTTTAAGCTGGCTAGGATGCCGCTCTTAGTATTTTTTGCCAGCGCACTAGTAATCCTATTTGCTTTAATCGCAAGATAGTTTGTCTGCATAAATGGTCTCGTGAGCAACCAATCTGACGACAATGTCTTATTGAGGTATGCCACAGGAACCAAATCAGCCTGAAACGCAGTTAGCCCACTGCCGATGCTATTCTTGGGTTTGACGTACTCAAACTTTAAGCCAGTCCTAGCTTGAATAAGATCCAAAAAGTCCGGCAGAAAACCTTCCAGTTTATTACTGTTGTGATTGCGAAATAGGAATGGGTTGGCGTCTTCACTGGTACTGTAAGTGATCGAACTATCACTGAAATCGCTACGACGATAATCAAGTAGCAACTTATCGTTAATATGATATGGATTCTTTGACGCTACTGAGCGTACATTTTGCCCTGTCTTTTCCCACTCTAGAATTTTATTGATGTCATCGATCAGAAACTTCTTATCTTTTGACGTGATAAAACTGACATCTTCTTCTTTTAGCCAATCAGGAACATCAACCGCACCACGAACAATATCGTTGTCGTCAAGGTATTTGTTGATCATTACGTAGGTAGAAATAAGAGCGTTAGCTCGCCCACTTGCTACCGTTTCGAATGCTTCAGCTTGAGTGCTAGCAAAATAGATATTATTTAAGCCTTGTTTAACCAGTGTCTGGCAATAAACACTGCCTTCAACACATACCCAACTAAGGCTAGAAGGAGAAACCGTTTTGTAGTTGCTGTTGCGATACCAAACTGCGATTGTGCTTGAAAAGAAGGGTTCTGAGAACAGGAAACGCTCTAAACGCTCAGGAGTTTTACTAAAACCCACTGCACCATCAATATTGCCACTTTCAATATCATCGAGCAGTGGTTCAATATATGGGTATGCCTTTAATTCGAGTTCATAGTCCAAGACATCAGCAATGTTTTTTAAGTATTCGAGGTTAATACCATAGAAGGTTCCGATACTGTCTTTAAGTTTGTCTTGCCACTGTGATTGAGTAATCACACCAACCACAATCTTGTCTCTGTGGCTTGGGGCTGAAATGCTAATAAAGCTCAGTGCAATCCCAAACACAGCGAAAGCGATAAGTAATACTTTTCTTAGCTTGTAGTACATGTGAACTTCCTCGAATACTGGAAGCCCAATCTAATTGTTAACAGAAAAATGTCAACTTAGTCTCATGTCAAGAACATATTTCAATTAACTGTTTTAATTATGTTTTCGTTTTTTTCGTGCGAACATTCCTACGTAACAATCACCAAAGGACTACACGATGTAGGAACAATAAAGTGATAGTTCGATAATTAAAAAGAGGATTCCACCTAGTACTTGGGTTGTAAGAAGGTCCTCACTCAGACCTTCTGAAGAAAAATGCATTAGGTTGGTGTATACGATAGTAAATAAGGTTTAGCGAAGATAACGCTGATTTATTATCAATCAGTAAGAGTATGGTTAAGCAAAGTAATCTGCTTGTCCGACATATCTTTTACGATTCGAGTTACCCTCGAGTCGAGTATTAGCAGCTCTTTTTCTGCTTCACGGTAACTCCCCTGCTCTATTAGATTTTCAACATAATCCAAACGTGCATAGATGGGAGACAAACTCAACACATAGCTCTCCAGTGTTTTAGCTGAAGCGGAGTTTGCGTCACTTGCAAGCATCTGTTTGGCAATATTTGCCGCGCTTGTTCTCGCAAGATAGAAACGTTCCAGCTCTTCGTTTAATAACTTGCTTTGTTCAGCACTATATTGTTTCAGTTGCTCTCGTTGCGTTTCGAACCTTTTCTGCGTTTCCTCGTTATTGGATGAAAACACTTCAATCTCAGGCACCGCTTTTACCCAATCGGTATTAGACTGCAATATCGACTGATTCATTTGTTGCTTCATCAACACCATCAAATCTTGAGATGTGTTTTTTGAAGTCCCTAAAAACTCGTCAAATGCATGTGGATTGTACAGCCAGTATCCAGCAACAAGCACACTAAACGTCGTTGCAAACGTTAGTGTTTTTTTAAGGTACGACTTACGCCTTAGTCGATTTGGTTCAGGCTTCTGAGTACGAGTTATCTTTTGTGCGTTGTCGACAACGGATACTTTTGATCCCGCGGTTTCCAGCGTATCAATGTACTCAAAGATAATAAACGCCACAGATTCAATATTGGGCAGTTCCTGCGGTTGATAGCGTTTACATAGTTCATACAGTTCTTGCAACGCTCGCTCACAGCGATACAGATCTCGAAGAGAGTCTTTATTAGGGTTAGCCACTTTTAAATCGCTAAGCACCTTACTAATCATCCACTCGATCATCTCTTTTTTGCGATGAGACGTGAGTTCTTTGTGTTCAATATCCTGAGCGTAGCAAGCAAGCATTAACTCTAAACCATCGGCTAATCCTTTCAGTCCAAGTACTTTTAACGATGCGACCGAGTAATAACTTGACGTTAAGAAATCCAAGCCATCTGTCGTGCCGAGCGAGGTACACATTTCGTGTACCTCTTCCCAGTGAGTTACTCCAAATAGAAAGCTAGTACGGCTATTTATTGAGTCTTTTATTTTGTGGTACGTGTCGTTTTCTCTCAACAATGTCGATTTACTTCCGACCGTAAACACACTTTGGTTTATATAGACATTTGTTGTCACTAACTAACCTTTAACCATTCCCAGTGTTATTGATAAAGTGTTTCTGATAGACGGAATGAGTGCAGCATTCTTTCACGGAACAAGTTACTCGAGGCATCGGTAGAGATCCTAAATGCAAACTCACCTTTATCCAGTTTCACGTTGTAATCCACTGAAGACTCCGTCCCCCCGACGACTTCACTGCTATCCAGCAAGCGGAACAGTGACCATGGACCGTTACGCACAATACTGCGTGGCGAAGAGTTAGACTGATTTGGTACCAGTGTCATCTTCGACTGTGCACTATCACGTAACGTATTTGGCCAAATCAGCCCCACCGAATGCCTTGGTCCATGACTGTATTCGACAAACTGGCCATCGACGTTCACCACAACACGGCGTTTATTTGAGCTGAGGCGTATTGGTTCAAGTGAGAAGTTCACATCTAAAATGCCTTTACGGTTAAAGAATGCGTCACCAATTTTCTGAGCTTGGCTAAGCTGAGAGATAACGTCGCTACGAATCAACGACTGGTCCAAAGAAGAATCGCTTAGCGAAATATTTTCGTCGATAAACATCTTCAATTGATCGTTGTAGAAGCTTGCCAATGTACCATTTGGAGAGAAGAAGCTTTCAAAATCACGTAGATCCACGTCCTGTTTGGAAGATGGATTAAATGGATAACGGTCCGCAAACTTCTGCTCAAATTCGCCATAGACTTCACGTTGCCAACGCGCTTCTAAGTGCTTGACCGCCTCTTGTTTGACGACATACCAACTCTCATCAGCAATCTTGTCGATCATGCTGTCTAATGGACTTGGCAAGCCAGAAGCAATACGTTTAAGCGCATAGATAGGGTCAGCATTACTCAAGCTCAACCTCGCTCGAGTCGCTTCCAGCGCCGCGCGGCCAGCATCCGGGGCATCTTGAATAGCTTTTAGATAGTAAAGCAATTGAACCACCGAGTTCTGAACTTCATCAAAGTAAGCAGGTTGCTTTCCTTTCGCATCGAACATGGCATTGAGCTCAGAAAATGGCGTGTTGATCATCGAAGCAACTTTATACTTAGATGACTTCAACACTTCATCTCGCGCTTCCTTACTTTCAGGAATGTCGTCAAACAAGCGAGTGTTATCTTCTAAACTTGATAGCAGTCGGTCAAACGGCTGCGCATTACCAGTTAAGTTTTCCAGCACCATGATCGCGTTATTGATATCAACAAAGTACTTTACGTCCACTTCGTTTAGCGCATTGCGCCAAGCACTGGTGTAGTCGACTACGTAAAGCGCCAAAATCTTGTTTTTCAACGCCACTTTATCAGCAGCGCTGAATTCTGAGACTTTAGACTGCCCTAATACCCAACTATCGATTAGCGCCAATTCAGAAATTGAATCCACTTGCTCAAGGAAGTAGCTTTCATACCCTTCTTTGGTCAGCATTTTCGGGATCATTAAGCTCTTGCTATCTACTTCGCGCTCTTCGAACACGAGCTCGAATACTGGACCTATTTGGTTTTTCAAATTGATCGGGGCACCTAGATAAGTCGCTGAATTCAGCTTCAGGCTGCGATAAACACGCTGCTCGATTGGCATACCACTCAACTCTCGCTGCGTTTTCGCAATTAGCGTTTTGTATGGCTTGATAATTTGGCGTGCGACCTCGTCGCCGCGCTTCGCTTGCGCAGCGATATCCGTTTGCTCCATTGCATAATCTAGGTGGCCAACCAAGCTTTCCTGCGTGACACGGTCACCTAAATATTGAGACTGCCATTTTTTGCCAAAGTAATCCGTGACGAAATCTTTATAGCGGCCACCCTTGTCGATCATCATGCGGAATACGCGCAGAACTTCTAGCTTTTCGTCATCGTCTTTCGCGTTTGACATATCAACTGCCAACTCGCGCATCAACAACGGTATAAAGCGCGACTCTAACAACGCTAGGTAGGTTTCTTCGACTTTAGGTCCAATCACGTGACCTTGGTAAAGTCCCATATCCGATATGTATTTTGGTTTATCACGGAAAAAGCCAACTTCGAGCGTTGCGTCTCGGATCGTATCCAACACCTGCATCATCTCTTTCTGCGTTAGAGATGCATGTTCTTCAGGGTAACTGTCACGGAACTCATTCACTTTGGCCAACACAGCGTCGGCTTGATTGACGTTTTTGATGTAGTAGTTATGCCACGCCCCAATGAGCAACGCACTTGCAACTAAACAAACAACATTTGACAGCGCAACAATTCTGCGCTTTTGCTTAGCGACACGGAAGTTGTCAGATGCCAAACCCGCTTCAGGGTAAATAATTTGGCTAAACAGTTTGCTGGTAAAATATACCGTGGAGTTGGCAGCATCTTGCGCTCGGTTGATGGCGTGATTTAGTCCATAACGACGTGATGCCGCGTCTTCAAACGCATTCGATGGCACACCTTGTTGGAAAACAGAGGTGAAGTACACGCCACGAACCAATGCTGAGGTCGAGAACTGGTCACTGCCAAATGCGTCGGTAAGAAAGTCATGTAGAACTTCTTTCAAGCCAGACAATTGACGAGCAAAGCTGTAGATCTTTCTACGGTCTTCATTGCTCGCGGTTTCCAGTAAAGATTTCGTCAGAGAGTCATTAACGCGGTCAACAAAACGACTGTAATCGTGGGTAAATTCTTCGAGCCATTTATCCACATCATCCACTGAGTCAAGCGAGAAGGTGAAACCAAGCACTTCATCGCGCTTGCTCTTTGGGTAATGCCTAAAGTACGCATCAAAACCATCTAATAGATCCATTTTTGTCAGCGTAACATACACTGGCATGCGCGTAGAAAGCGTCTCCATCAACTCACGTAGACGCGCACGCAGCAAGGTAGCGTACGCTTTGCGCTCAGAAGTGTTACCCGAGGCTAAATTCGCCACATCAACCGTAATCACTACACCATTTAAAGGGCGTCGGCTACGAGTACGCTCCAACCAATCGATAAAATGAAGCCATAGGCGGCGTTCCAATTGACCGTCGTTGTTTTCGTCTTTAAATCCTTGCGTCAGCAGTTCACCATCAGGATCGATTAGCACCGCTTTCTCACCGATCCACCAATCGAAACTATAAGGGTTTTCGCTTGTTTTACCGTTAGACGCTTTCATCACCGACGAAAAAACGTAGTTTTGTCCAGAACGGTTAATAAGGCTGGTCTTACCCATATTTTCCATGCCAAGCACAAGGTACCAAGGCAATGTATATAAGTAATTTCGTTGGTTGAGGTTCTCTTTCATGTTGACCATGACACGATTAAGCTCAGCCTCTTGCCTTTCTTCATAGACAAGAAGCGGGTCAACTTTGATTTGGTCTTCACGCTTTTGCGTTGCTTTGAACTTATTAAGCGTATTCCACTGATAGAACCCCCAAACCACGAGACATAAAAGTACAAAGATAACGCTCGCAATTGCACGAGACAAAATTGAAGCCAGTGGTTTGCTTTGTTCGTATTCGAACATCGGTCCTGCCCACCAAATCGCAACTAGCGTTAAAACGCACAGTGCGATCAGCAAAATTGGAATAGCGGATTTAAAACTCGACGCTATTTTTTTAAGTAAGCCGGAGATAAACTTTCTCATGGTTCTGACCTTGTATTATTCCGTAACAACGATTTTTTCTAATTGATTAATGAGCGTTGGTTCCCAGTCTTGAACGCTTGATTCCAACGCCATTTTATAAAGTGACTGATAATGCTGATTTGCAATCGCATCAAGTCCTTGATTTGCCAATAAGTCTGCAGAGATCAATCGCCAATAAAACTGATCTCTAGGTTCGCTTGCTGTTGCAAGCCCGTCATTTAACATCGCCATCGCAACGGATAGACCACCCTCTTTGGCTAATGTGATTGCTTCTTGACGCTTATCATCCCAACTACTGACACTAGAGATAGCGTTGACTTTCTCGTTGGAAGCAAGCCATTCACGCGTGTCTTTGCTCAAAAATGGCGTGCCACCTTTGAAGCTCATATCTGCAAGCTCTGGGACGCGCGATAAGAAGTTTTTTGTCTCCTCAAGAATGGCACTGGCCCATTCGGGCTTACCTAACTTTGTCGCAATTTGCGCACTAAGGTATTGACCATCAAACCAAAATGGCGCGTTAGTTAAGCTCTGTTCCACTTTTCTCCACAATGCCAGATCCGGCCTTACCTGAGACTGTTCAAGATACTCATTGACTCGGTCTGCTGCCATTGCTCGTAACGGCGTCTCACCTTGTGCGTTTGCATCAGGAGGCGTCGTAATCGACATCCAAATCGCAAACCGTCTTAACCGGATACTTTGAGCATATCCGTGTTCAAACTCGGCTAAATAGTCTGCAACCCTCTTTAATGACTCTTTTGTTGCTTTGTCATTACTGGTATCCACAGCAACCGTACTTACGGGTGAAAATTCGTGAGAATCATTAGCTGGAGCCGAACTTTGAGTACTACTGTTGCTTTGAGCGCTTGAATCCACCAGCGCACATGACTCTAACCAACGTTCGGCCTTTTTGATGAATAGTTGTGACTCTTCACCTTCAACACCAGTTTTGTTGGTCACCTGTTGGAAAAGAATCAAAGCTTGTTTTAACTCACGCTGATTGGTTTCAGACACGTATTCTTGTTTTGAAACGAGTTTATCGAGCGCGGCATCAAAGCGTTGTGATATTTGGTTGAAGTACTTTTTACGCGGGAGCTGACCACGGCTACCAGGCGCAGGAAAGCAGGTTTCCCAGAATTGGCTCATAAAATCTGACAGCACTTGAAGACTGAGAACAAAACGACTCACTGAGCCATTGCTTTGGAAACATTGAAGCAGATGAACTAACAGTTTTAGGTCTTTGGTTTTGTTTTCCATCAAAGACAGAATCGCTGTTTCTACTTCATTCCAACGCACCTCGCCATGAGACAGAGAACCCACTTTCATCATTTGACTTTCAACAAAGTCAAAAAGTGGATCATCCATAACACGCTCGCCGACAGGGTTGTCGTGAGAGATTGGTGCATTAATAGCCGCTCGAATTTTTTGCGCCGTTAACTCTGTATCAGACTGTTCAAGCATTTGGTTATCTAACGCTACCATCCGCATAACTCCTGCAACTCACCAATACTTTGTTTAGCGTTTGGCGTTTGGAAAACCAAACCATCGAGTTGTTTTGAATTCGATCTTACCAACACAGAATCTTTTAACTTCATAGGACGCATAAGCGAGATTGCACTCAATCCTCTGCCAGAGCGAAGTACGAAACCTTGCTCATCATAGGTCCACTTCTGGCGCTCTCTATCGAGAGAAATTTCCGCACGAGCACCCGCTGCAGCCTGTGGTAGTACGATCTCGAGACGTGAGATACGGTTGATACAACTCGCCATCAGAATAACTGGCGTATCGTTGTTTGACTCAGGTTGCAAAGCCGCTACCGTAAACCACAACGATTTGGTTCCACGCGAGTCTGTGGTTTCATTGCGAACCCAACCAAGGGTATCCCGGCGCTTAGTTTCGCTATCCATCGCACGTTGCCACGCTTCTGAGCGAATGATTTCCTTTACAACCAAAGGTCTTTCAACCTGCCCCGTAAATGCCGAGTCAAAACACTCAAGGCGTTCGATACGAGAAACCACATTCATACACTGCTTGGCTTTTTCTAGCAGTTGCACATCAGAACTCGTTGGGGCACTGGTGTCTGCAAAAGCTAAGCTAGAGATTGAACACAGTGCAACACCTAGGATTCTCTGAATCATCACAATACAATCTCCATCTTGGTGCACTTATCTGCAAGAGTTCGCTTAGGGATGCCTAAGCTTTCCGCAGCAAGTGAACGATTCCCTTTAAACTGCTTGAGGCGCATCGCAATGATCTTTGATTCGTAATCTTTGACGGCAGAACGTAAGTCTGAAATGGAAACCAGTTCTTGCTCTTCCTCGACACCCAACTCTTCATTGTTTGCTGCTACAACCGACTCATTTTGAGCGTTGAGGTAGTGTGATAGGTGGTTGTACATTAGTGGTTCACCATCAATGGCGTGCGAGCAACCAAACTCAATCAAATTACGTAGCTCACGTACATTACCCGGGAAATCATGCTGAGATAATGCGTCTAAGACCTCAAAGTGAATGCCAGCCACATTCGTTTTGTTGTCTTGGTTAAACTTGCCAATAAAGTGTTTAGCCAAGATTTGGATGTCATCTTCTCGGTCTTTAAGACAAGGGACATGGATTGGGAACTGATAGAGTCGATAAAATAAGTCTTGTCTAAACAGCTTCTGCTCTATCTTTTCCTGCAACGCAACATGTGTCGCTGCCAAAAGTCTAAAATCAGACTCTTGCTCCTTATCAGAACCCAAAGGTCTGTACTTTCGAGTTTCCAATACGCGTAGAAGCTTCGCTTGGAGCATCAAAGGCATATCACCAATTTCATCTAGAAACAGCGTACCGCCATCCGCAAGTGCAATTAGTCCTATTTTGTCTGTTGTCGCGCCAGAGAATGCCCCTTTGCTGTAACCAAATAATTCACTTTCCAATAGGTTCTCTGGAATTGCCGCACAGTTAATTGCCACGAGTGACTTGTTGCTACGCGAAGACTGCTCGTGGATAGATGCAGCAACAACTTCCTTGCCAACGCCAGTATCGCCTTTTATCAAAACAGTCATGTCCGACTGAGAGGCAACGGCCACTTGTTCACGTAGCTTCTTCATGCAGGCGCTATCACCGACCAAGTTCTGTTTAATCAGATCTGACTTGTTCGAAATAGCCTGAGTTTGTTCCACGAGGCTCAAAGACTCTCTTAATCTACCTTTGAGCGTTGTAGCCTTCTCTAGCTCGTTTAACTTTTGCCAATGATGCGTATATAGCTCGATAAAACGAGGAAAATGCAAGTTCCAATTGTCTTGCCATTGATCATTAGGCCAATCTTCAGCGTCGACAACATAGACGGCTAGCGCCATTACATGATCGCTATGTTCACTGACATCATCGCTTAACGGCGTAATCAGTACCTTGTCACCGTCATCCACGTTACCCAGCAATGACAGAAACGCCTTATCTTCTTGCCAATAGATAAGGTGCTCTGAATTAATCACTTTCTGCTCGCTGCTTTGCAAGACGTGGGCAAGTGGCGATACAAAGTCGCCAACATTCCAACTTTGTTGAATATCATGATTAAGCGTCACTAATTGGCGACCATCTGGTGTAACGCCAATAAATACGCAGCGCTTTGCATTAAAGTCATTTGTCAACGTATGACAAAACACTCTGATCAGTGTCGATAAGTCATTCGCTGCCGCTAACTGGTTTGCAACACCTAGCCAATCTGTCATGTTACTCAACCTTACCAATAAACTGGTTGTTCTCGACTTCGATAGAGATATGAGAAACCACTTCTTGGTTAGCTAGCTTATTCAGTAACGCCAGTGAAATCGGTGGAAGTACTTGACCTTCAATGATCGCTTCCAGCATACGTGCGCCATTTTCACTGCGATGCGTTCGAGACAGAATCTCATCAATAACCCGTGATGAGATGTTTACTGTCGCTTTGTAACGATCTTTAAGCAGTGATTCGAGTTTGCTCAACTTACCGCGAACGATTTGACCAAGAACCTCTTCACCCAACGGAAGATATGGAATGGTTTCCATACGCGCCAGTAATGCAGGTTTAAAGAACGCCGCCAATTCTGGATAAAGCGCATCATCCATACCATCTAAGTTATCGGCATAATCAACAATCGTTTGGTAACCGAGGTTTGACGTAAGGAAAAAGACGATATTTTGGCAATCGATCAGTCGCCCTTCTCCATCAGCCAACTCACCTTTATCGAATGCTTGATAAAACAGATTGAGGACTTCCGGGTGCGCCTTCTCTACTTCGTCCAACAGCACAACGGAATAAGGCATTTTTCGAATCGCTTCGGTTAATACGCCGCCTTCACCGAAACCAACATAACCTGGAGGAGAACCAATCAAGCGTGACACGGTGTGTTTCTCTTGATATTCAGACATGTTAATTGTGGTAAGGAATCGCTTTCCACCGTAAAGCTGCTCAGCCAATTGAACCACGGTTTCGGTTTTACCCACACCACTTGGACCAACAAGCAGGAATGCACCTTTTGGTCGCCCCGAACGACGAAGATCTGCGCGAGCCGTTAACAAATGCTTGTGAACACGTTGAATCGCACCATCTTGTCCCTTAATCGCTTCACCTAAAATGTCAGGTAGATGGGTTAACTTGGTTAACTCATCAGTGTTCATTTGGTCGATTGGTACTCCTGTCCAGTCAGCAATGACTTCCGCAATTTGCTGCTCATCAACACTTGGGTGAATCAATCGGTCTTTGAACGGCAGCGCTTCAAGAGCTTCATATAGCTCGGCAAGTTGATGCTTCACTTCACTCAGTGCGCCTTCATCAAGCTCATCGCTCATCACCTGTTGACGCAGTTCAATCATTTTCGTTACATCATCACGCTGACTTGACCATTTAGCGTCTAAGTCGTGATATTCGCTCTCACAAGCCTGTTTCAATTCATTAAGAGATTCTTGTCGTTCAATATCAACCGGTAAACCCAACTGTTCCTGCCTTTTTAGCATTTCCAGTTCCAGCTGGTACTGATGCTGCAATGTCTGTAGCTCTGCCATACGTGGCGGTGGAGTACTGAGGTTGATAGAAATACGCGCACAAGCGGTATCCAAGACATCAATCGCCTTGTCGGGTAGTTGACGCCCTGAAACATAACGCGCAGAAAGGAAAGACGCCGCTTTTAGTGCACTGTCTGAGATTAAAACTTGATGACTGTTTTCGTAGACATTGCACAAGCCACGCAGGATATTGACAGTTTGCTCTGCAGAAGGCTCGTCTAGCTTCACTAATTGGAAACGACGGCTAAGCGCAGGATCTTTCTCGAAGTACTTTTTGTATTCTTTCCAGGTTGTCGCGGCGACAGCGCGCAGTTCACCACGAGCTAGTGCTGGCTTAAGTAAGTTTGCTGCATCACCGCCACCTTCTTGGTTACCCGCACCAATTAAGGTATGTGCTTCATCGATAAACAAGATAATTGGCGTTGGAGCGGACTTAATTTCGTCAATGATGGCTTTAAGTCTTTTCTCAAACTCCCCTTTTACGGCTGCACCAGCTTGAAGCAAGCCTAAATCTAGACTCATTAACTCAATATTCTTTAGACGATCAGGCACTTTTCCGTCAACGATTCTAAGTGCAAGTCCTTCGACAACAGCGCTCTTACCTACACCCGCGTCACCCACGACAATTGGGTTGCTTTTTCTGCGACGACAGAGGATATCAATCATCAAATTGATTTCTTCATCACGGCAAAGTACTGGATCTAACTCATTCGCACGTGCTTGTTCGGTCACATTGGTACAGTATTTGTTGAGAGCTTGTTGACCATTATTTGAAGTCAGTGAATTGCTCACCTTCTTACCATTTTCAACAGGTGTCTCAGCCGAGTCTTTCAAAACAGCAAAGAATTCTCTGCGCAACGTCTCTCGGTTAAAGGTTTCGAACTTCTTATAAACCGACGGCGCAAGATAACGTTCAGGACGCATCAGTGCCGCTAAGAAAATGATGCCTGATCGTAGATGGTCAAGATTCATTTCCGTCGAGGCAAGCAGCCAAGCATCTTGGAGCAGTTCAATTAATAAAGGAGAAAAGACTGGATAAGTTTCGTGCCCGGATTCACGTGGTAACTCACCAAAAACTAAATCTTGAATTTCAACGTGGTCAATATCGCTGCTGCGTAAAATCTCACGAATATCACAAAGGGGATTATTCAACGATACATGCAAATAATGTTCGAACGTTACTTCTGAGTGTTGCTGTTCTAAACACAGAGAAGCCGCATGCTCTAGGGCTAATTTACTTTGTTCGTTCAGTTTGCTAATTAGCGTTGGCAATTCTATTTTGATCACATCAAAGCCTTTTGAAATTATTTATTCCGAATGTTTAAGTCAGTCTTATAGGAGCTGAGTTAATTGATTGAGCACATCTAAAGATTTAGCGCTGAGCAAGTATCGGTAGACAATGAAAGCCACACCCCATAGCCCGGCAAAGCCAGCGAAGATCATCCAAATCGGCATTTGGTTACTCAAACGGTACTTAGTTGCCACAACATGCTCTGTGGCGCACGTCAATGACTCAGGCTCTTTATCATCAAAGCTATTCAGTGTTTCGTAGAGCTTTAATGCAACGCGCTCTCTTTCTTCTTTACCGCCTTCGACTACCTTGTATTTACCTTCAAATCCCAGCATTAAGCATAGGTAGATGAACTCCAGAAGCATTCGATAGCGAGGAGGATCGGCCAACAGACGATTCAAAATAACGAACACCTTTTCACCACCCCATGTTTCGTTGTGGAAACGAGTCAGCAAAGAGTGTTCAGCCCAACTACTTTCAGCGCCCCAGTCTGTGCTCATCACTGCTTCATCGAGCACTGCACAAAGTACGTAACGGTAGGCCATCACCGATGCATGTTCGACATCGGCTTGAATCAATTCCATCTCGATGGCTTTGATCTCTTCTTGGACTTGTTTATAGATAGCTTCAACGTTATCGCATTTGGCTAAAGAACGGATTCGTAGCGACAGACCCAATAAAGGTGTCGCCGCATCAATCATTTTGTTTTCGTTATCACCGCGTAACTGGAACCAATAATCCTGATCAGCGTCGATGTTTTTAACCTGTTCAAATAACAGTTCATCGTAGCGGTCGTTAGTAAATTCATGGGTAACACTCATGATTAACTCCTAATAGCCCAGAATTGCAGATCAAGTTCTTCAAATTCGCCCGCAACGTGGAATGCAAAGCCGCTTGAGTTCTGCAACATACGCCACGCATCACTGGTCTTATCCAGTTGGTAGTAGGTATAACCAGCGTGGTATGGCAGTTGTCGCGGCGCAACAGGAAGCGGATTAACAGGAATGCCTGGAAGTTGAAGCGAAATAAGTTCGCGGATCTTCTCAACAGAAGACGCTTTCGTTTGCTGAACGAACAATCTGCGCAGGTCTTCTAATGGCATACGAGCGCGAACAGCTAGGATAAAGTCGGCAGAATCCAGTAGTGACTGATCTTGAATCGGCGCAACCATTAAGCCGTAACGGCGCTTTTGCAACTGAATAGAAACCGCTCTTGGCTCCAGCACGATGCTGAGTGACTGACGCAATTTCATCATCAGAGTTCTAAACGATTCGGTCGGCATCTCGTGTTGGTAGACCGTGAACTGTGGCGGCATACGACTTTCATCGGTAAATGTCGCTAGCTCACCACAAATAGTACTCAGAGCCTGATACAAACGTTCTGGATGTAGGCTACGCAGAGAGGCTAGATGCTGAAGATTTGGCTGTAAGCGGTTTAGTGCTTGCAACAACATGAAATCTGACACATCCGCCACACCACCTTGGCTTGGAGAGCCAATACGCGTTGCAATATTTTTTGCACGCTCGCGCATTAACCCAGACATTTCATTGATGAATCGATGTAATGTCGGCACACCTACTACATTCAGATGGCAAGGAATAAAGTCTGGATCCAACATGACGCTGCCGTCTGGACGCTTTTCTAAAATACGTGCAATCGCTATCGACGAGAAAGAGCTTCTGTCTTGCTTCTCTAGCATTAACCTAGGTTGCACAGGAGAAACATCCATCAGTGCAGTGTCACCTTGAGGGGTATGCACATCTCGAACTTCCTGTTTACTCGCAATATAACGGCCAGTACCTTGTGCATCCGCATGCGAAATTTCCATTAAAGAATCACTGCGTAGTGGCAATGCCAAGTACACAATCTGGTTTGCCAAAGAGTCGTCCACAACTTCAAGTGGATCCGGCATTTGGTCTTCTTGGGGAATACGGAATACAGTGCCATCCGGCATCACACCAACGGCACGTTCAATAGCAATACGTCCAAAACTCAAGTATTCAGGGTTTAACGACAGCTCTGATACGCCAAACAAGTACTGGCTAACTGACGACACTCTTTCGTCAACAATGTACTCGTTGTATCTCTGTTGCTGTTGGAAATGTTGTGGTTTGATAAATAAGCCCTCGCTCCAAACCACTCTATTGCGCGAAACCATACTTACTCTACCTTCTGTAATTCAACATCATAGTCTTTAAACAGCATCAACAGATGGTATCTATGACCTAGATTGATAATCTTCACTGCTTTTTTCCAATCACTGAGTTCAGGCTCAGCAAACTTAGCTAACACCGCGATATAGCGAGTGTCTTCGTCGACTTCTATATCTTCAACAAACTTGAACTGTCCGGGCGTTAACACGTAGTCATAAACATCGACATAGTTGCTCTTGAGCACTTTTTTGTAGTCTTCGTTGATTTGGTCAAAATCTGCTGAAAGAAACATCGAATCATCTTCCAGTTCAAATACTTGCAGTTCGATTGGCGACGGCTCACCATAAACATTTGGATTGACACCTTTGTCTGCAACCAAACTGAAAGTGACGACTGTCGGTTGCTCAGAGACTTTGTCACTTGAGCTACAACCGGTTAGCGCTAATATCCCTAAAAGAAAAACCAAGATGTGCTTTAGCATCATGACTCCATTTGTTTCTCACGTAGTAGACGGTCATATGCTTGATCAAACACTTCCCAGAAAAGCTTTTCGAACCCTTGCTGGCGATCAGACGTCAGCTCTCGGTAGTAGCTTTGGTACATTTCCCACGCCCAAGCATTTTGGTTTTGTTCAGGGATTTCATATGAACGACGGTAGCGCTCAAAACGTTTCATCAATGTTTCTGGAGAAAATGCCTGTACGATTTGGCCTAACGCCAAAGTTGTCGCTACTTGTACGACATCGTTGTGATCTTTGAGGTTCTTTAAGCTCTCTGAAATTGCCGACGGCGCAGATAAATGAACAGAGCCAGAATCGTTACTGAACATCGTCTTAACAGTCTCTTCATAAGGCAGACCAAGACGTAGAGGGTTGTCTTCGATTGGTTGTAAGTTCTTATTGATAACACCATAGCGGCCACTATCAACATGTTGATGAAGATCCAGAAGGCCCTTTACTGCGGCCTGCAGCGCTGCGCCAATCTCTTCCGAAGTCATCTGCACTTCTTGTGCTTGACGGCTGTCTACCACGGATACACCCAATCCACGAAATAGTGGACCAGAAAGCATATGGTTTTGCTCACCCGTTACCAACAAGTCATTATCTAACCTTTCCTGTTTGGAAAATTCTTCTTCGAGCAGGTCCAACGTTTTGTCGTCCATCATCAATTCCTCTTTTTGTATGTCACCTAGCCCATCGTTCACGTACATTGGCTGCTTTTGTTCTGAATGGGTCGTATTTATAAGTTTGTTATGTTCTTCGATGCGATTGCTGCTAGCTGTACTTTCAGTAACAGCATCGGTGTCAGGTTTGGCAAAGAAAGAAAACGGGTTAAAACGGCTTTTTTTCTTCAATTTGATTGCTGATGACATTTCGAACTCGCTATCAGCTTGTGGCGTCACATCTTGTGTCTTATTCTTCTTTTGGTTAGCCAGCAACCATTCTGAGTCATCCGTATCGGTTGCAATGTCTTCATGATCACCGAGCAAGCTTTGCGCTTCCTTGTCTTTCACATCAACTTCAAGAAGGTCCAAAGGATCGATATGTTCCGTTTTCTTTTTTGGCGCTAAGACAAGTTCTTCGTCTTCATCAAAGAGTTCGTTTTCTTGGCCGAACAACTGTTCAAGGGTTTGATTACTCGAATGCAAGTAACTATCAGTCGACTCGCTGGTGACCATCAACTGGTATAAACCGACTTTAAACGTGTCTTTGTGATGAATTTGCGCCATCTTTCCAATGCCCAAAGGCATCGTTGCTCCGTTTACATAGGTTTCACCGCATAAGTCCTTAATACAGAAATGATTGTCTCTAACAAGGATTTCGCAGTGCTGAGCATAAACATTTGTGTTCTGCCCTTTTAATGGCCAACTTGTCGTGCCACTTGAACCAATAACTCCGCCCTCTTGATTGAATTCATAAGAGGCACTGACCCCAGGTTCGAGGTCTTTGGTATTCGTCACAATGACATTCAAAATTTTATTGTGCTGTTCCACTCCATTTCCCTCTATTGGCGCACTTGAATCGTGACACTTTGTTGGCCATCACCTTCGCCAAGAAAGGTTGACCAACCCAGTGGTGTGGCTTTATTTCTGTCTAGCATTAATGAAGAGGTTTCCCCTTCTTTTAAGTGCAGCTCTAGGTCGTAAGCCATTTGTTCGCGAAGCACAAACTCAACAAGTTTGCACAGCGGTAAGTACTCTTTTCCCGTGGGTAAAAAGTCTCGGTATCGCTGCTGACTTAGTCCTCTTAACACCAAGGTGAATTTGCCATTACACTCTGTAACTTTTTCACCAATCACGGTGTTTTCACCCAAGCACATATTTGCAGCGCCTAGCTTCATTTGCTGATCGCGGCTAATATCGACACGTCTTGTCACCCACTGACGAATTTCAACGTCTTCGATGTCAAAGCAGTGCGCGATAATGCCTGACACCACTTGGGGAGAACGACTTCGACCAGCCAACATTCCGGCGTAAGACAACATCTTGCACCAGTTAATTGGGGTCTCACCGCGCATGTCCGGGTCAGCAAGCCCCACCAAAGCAAACAACTGCGCAGAAAACTTGTCGCTCGCGCCCTCTTGGAAACGAATGTAATACCTGTACTTACGCCACACTCGATAAACGAGCGTGATTAGATGGTTGTTGAAAAAATCGAGAAACAACCCACGCAGTCCGAGTTCACCTTCCGTTGTAATGTGTTCAAGTAGATACCCAGGTAGCGGCGATTGTGCTCCGGTTAAACCAAAAAACGTCGTCTCTAGTTCCATCCGCCCCGCAGAGTGCTGCGTTAATCCAGAGATATCAGACGTAGAAAACCCCAAGCTAGGATTGGACTTGAACATCAGCTCACATTGGCGTTCCCAATCATCATCTTCAGGGTCGAGTTCATTTAACGTCAAAAGCAACTCAACCAACTGGTAGAAGTTAAAACTCTTTACATCGAGGTCCGCAACGTTGTTTGGTAACGGTTCTAAGGCAGTTGATCTCATATCAGTGGCTGCATTCCGTGTTGCGTACCCCAGCGGTATTCCTCTCGACTTTCCGCGTTTACTACCACTAATTCATGGAACGAGTTTATGCTGGCGTATAAGGCAAAAAACTGGCTGAGTACGGTGCCAAACAAGTAAAGATCGCCTTCTGAACCGAATGCATTCGGGTCCATGGTAATTTTCGAAATCAGTCCACGGACAGGCATGCCTCTTATCAGCTTGTCTAATGGCTGAGTTTGAATATCGACGATACCTTCCATTCTCTGACGTGAAATACGTGCAGCACGCTGATCCACCAGTGCTCGGAAGTCGTAAGCCCTTAACACCGAGCTAAGCGCCTGCTTATCCAAAAGCGACAAATAATTGAGTGATAGATTGGAGATTAATGTCCATAGCAGGCTGCCATCTAATACTGGTCTCAATGTTTGAGTTGGGATGGTAATATTGCCGAAATCAGCAAACGGCGGAGAGGTATCTGTGCTAATACACACATCACCTACGCCTAGCTCCGCTGGAAGTTGTCTGTTGGTACATGTCAGCTCAAGTGTTACCGCTTCGTCTTTCGCATAACTGCTTGTTTCATCGCCGCGCACGAACGAAATGTAGTGGTCAAAACCATCTTTGCGGATACTGTCTTTCACGCGAACTCGGTAATACAACGCGAGGCGATTGCGAGATAGTTCTATTTCATGCTTGAAACTCTCAAACGGGGTATATACACGTCGTTGCCCGCGAACTCGACCATCCGATGTATCCTGCCAACCCTCGACATGATTAACGCTAAAGATCTCATAATGACTTGGATAGCGACTTGATGGCTTAACACGGTACTCTGTTTGTCTGCCGGTTAAATCAATCGGATCTGCATCGTGCTGGAACAAATTAACAATCGGTGTCGCATAGAGAATGAAACTGTCATTGGTTATCTGCGCGCTGGTCGGTAACGTCTGAGAAAAGTTGAAGCATATTTTAAAGCTTCCTTTCACATGCCCAGGGATATATTGGCCAATTTTCTTTAAGTCGAAAAAGTGAAATGCCTCTGGAAACGCGAGGTACTCTTGGAAAATACGATAGCCTTGATAAACGTTTTTTGGATACGGTAAGAGCCCATCATTATCGAAGCCCACTACGTCAAAAACATCTTTAGGTACAGTAACTTTGCCACCTTCGAACTCAACGTCGATAGATTCAAGGTAATGCCCCAACCAAAGATATAAACTCTGCGCACTGTAAGTATCACCACCTAAATAGAAACGCAGCGATTCTAAACCGATCGATTTAACTAACTCATCTGGATTAAGCATTGAGAGCTCGAGGATCACCTTACTGGTGTCTTTCGAGTGAATGGCTTGAACTCTTTCGCATTCAATTGGGTAGATTTCTACCTCACGGCAAGTATTAAAATGACAGGCGGTTCCAAATACAGGTTTCGAGTCTACTTGAGTCGACTGCGGAATAACCTGACGAGTGTGAAAGTTGTTTTTTGGATGAAACCGTAAGATGCTCAAACTCGGGATTGGGCGAAGATAGTTCGGCCAAAGCATGTTAATAATCGAGTGTGTTAGCTCAGGAAATTCATCTTCAACTTTCTCGCGCAGCTTGCCAGTTAGAAACGCAAACCCTTCAAGCAAGCGTTCAACGTCAGGATCGGTATTTCTACCGTTAAGAAAACGGGAAAGTTGAGGATAAACTTCGGAAAACTGCTTTCCTTGTTCTTTGAGAAAAGCCAGTTCGTCTCGAAAATATTTGTCTTGTGCCACTAAGTTATTACTCGGTATTTTCTATTATTATCAAGAAGTAAATCGATTTTTACTTTTTCATGGATTGCTGATGTATTCACGATCGCGGCTACACTAAAACGCAGATTCAATGGTTCAGCTTCGTCCTTAATCACTAGGACATTGACATTGGTTAACCGTGGTTCAAATTCCTCCAAACAACGTTTGATTGAGAGCTTTATGCGAATAGAGAGATCCAGAGTTGCTGCCGTCGCGTCATTAAAATCGACCAGCCCAAGTGTAGGAGAGCTCAAAGACTCTCCTACTCGGGTATTGAGAATGTTTGACACATTTCTCTTAATAGAACGCAGCACCTCAGAGCTTTCTGGGCCTTGAGATAAAGAAATGGGTTTGGAGTCAGCCTCTAAACGTTCGAAGAGACTAACGCCAAAAACGCTTTCTTCTGGTTCTATGTAGCTCATTAAGCCTGATCCAATCGGCCTACAAGAGACAGTTCGAAGTTCGCACCCATGTACTTAAAGTGTGGGCGGACCGACAGAGATACTTGATACCAACCTGGCTCACCCTGTACATCATGAACTTCAATGCTTGCAGCGCGTAATGGACGGCGGCTACGTACGTCCGCTGGCGGGTTCTCTTGGTCAGCAACATACTGACGAATCCAACCATTCAGTTCACGTTCAAGGTCTTGGCGCTCTTTCCAAGCACCAATTTGCTCACGTTGCAGCACTTTGATGTAGTGCGCCAAGCGGTTGATGATCATCATGTAAGGCAGCTGTGTACCCAACTTGTAGTTGGTTTCGGCTTCTTTGCCTTCCTTGGTATTCGGGAAAATCTTCGGCTTTTGAATTGAGTTCGCAGAGAAGAACGATGCATTGTCACTGCCTTTACGCATTGTCAGCGCAATGAAGCCTTCTTCTGCTAGTTCGAATTCTTTACGGTCTGTTACCAGTACTTCAGTTGGAATCTTAGACTGTAGAGCGCCCATCGATTCATAAACATGAACCGGAAGATCTTCAACTGCACCACCGCTTTGTGGACCAATGATGTTTGGACACCAGCGGTATTTAGCAAAGCTGTCGGTCAAACGCGTAGCAAATGCAAACGCAGTGTTACCCCAAAGGTAACTTTCATGTGAACCACTAACGTTTTCGCTGTAAGAGAACGATTTAACCGGGTTCTCGGTTGGGTCATATGGTGTACGAAGTAAGAAACGTGGAGCGGTCAAACCGATGTAACGTGCATCTTCTGACTCACGTAGTGAACGCCACTTGGTGTATTTAGGGCCTTCAAACGTTGACTTAAGGTCTTTTTGATTTGGTAGCTCTTCAAAAGAATCAATACCAAAGAATTGAGGTCCAACACTTGAGATGAATGGCGCATGTGCCATCGCACCTAGTGCCCCCATGTACTGGAGTAACTTCATATCTGGTGTAGAAGGAGTGAAGCTATAGTTACCGATGATTACACCAGTTGGTTCACCACCAAATTGACCGTAGCCAGAAGAGTAAACGTGTTTGTATAGACCAGATTGAGTAGTTTCTGGAGCGAACTCGAAATCATCCAGAAGTTCTTCTTTCGTTACGTGCAACACATCAATTTTGTTGTTCTCACCAAAATCGGTGCGGTCAACAAGAAGCTTTAAGCCTCTCCATGAAGACTCGAGGTTTTGGAATGATTCATTGTGAAGAACTTCATCCACCTGAGCACCAATTTTTCGATCTAGCTCAACGAGCATTTGATCAACAAGTGCCTTGTTTACAGGCTGTTCTGTACGGTCTGAACCCACGAGGTTTTCAATAAACGCTGCAACACCTTTTTTCGCAATATCGTATGCTTCTTCATTCGGTGTTAGGCGCGTTTGAGCCATAATTTCATCAAGCAGGTTACCAGTTTGTTGTTCCTGCGGTTTGTCTGCAATCGCTTCATTCGTTGCCATTGGAGTAATCCTTTCGTTCCTATTTATCACTTGATTTAATAATGCCTTGCGTTGTTCTCATCATTCTTTTTCAGGAGCGACAAGATTTAACTCTGACAAAAGCTTTTCTCTCGATTCATCTGAAGCAAGTAATTCTTGTAGTCGAGAACGAAATGCAGGAACGTTACCTAAAGGACCTTTTAATGCTAATAGTGCTTCACGCAACTCAATTAATTTGTTTAGTTCTGGAATTTGTTTGACGATCGAATCCGGTGAGAAATCGGCAAGCGATTCAAACGAAAGCTCAACTGGCAAATCCGCATCTTCTTCATCAACAAGTTTATTTGATACGGAAGTAGAAAGAGTTAACTTGCTCTCTTTCATAACCGATTCAAAGTTGTTTTTATCAATACTAACTGGCTTGCGCTCTTCCAAAGGTGCCTCTTCTGGATGGCCTTTAAAGTCACCAACTACCAATGTTTTCAGTGGTAATTCAACTTCAGCCTGAGCATCCCCTGTAGCAGGAATATACTTAATATTGATTCTTTCTTTTGGAGCTACACTTCCATTCTTAGTCATACAATACTCTCTTTTGGCGACACAATATTGCTCAGAAACCGAGCTAAAATTGTTAAAGCCATATATTTCACTAAACCTATGTGAAAACTCTGAGTTCTGAGCCTTCCAACGTTAAACAAAAAAACACCCGGCGATTATTCCACAACACACTTATTTTTTAAGTAAAAATGAGGGTTATTAATTAGAGCTTTATTCCAAAAAAATAATGAAATGGATTACTTATTACTTATTAAATTAACAACAAGTCTTATAAATAAGACCCGATCGGACACTCTGCCCAGAAATGAAAGAAATAAATGACAAATTGATAAACAGATATTATTTACAAATTAGTAAATAATGATTTATAAAACTAAAGGACTAGTTAAAAATATAAGAACCTCTCATTACAATCGTTTATGAATCCCACTTTCTTATGAATGAAATATATATTTCATTCATATTTAGAATTAAATTAATCATTAAATACTAATCAAACCTCCATCTAGTATTTTCAATTAAAATAGATATAGAAAAATACGGATAATTTAAGATACTTTTACTTACAATACATAAGCATACAACGCTTCTTCTATTGGTATATTTGACTCATACCATACGTAGTCACAACGCGCTTTGTTGCTTGCTAAACAGGCCGAAAGGGCGATGATGGATACCATCTCAAATCTCAAGTACAATACCCGTTATTCTAATTGACCAAAGAGAATCTAAGCTCTGCATGTGAGAATAGAGCACTGCGAAGTAGGCTTAGATTACGACTAAGGTATAAATTTCAAATGGTTAACAATACTATTCAATGGTTTCCGGGGCATATGCACAAAGCCCGTAAAGAGATCGAAGAAGCCATCCCTCAGGTAGATGTCATTATTGAAGTGCTGGATGCACGTATCCCTTTCAGTAGCGAAAATCCGATGATTTCTCAGCTACGCGGCGAAAAGCCAGTCGTCAAAGTGCTAAACAAACGAGATTTAGCCGACCCTGAGATGACTCAGCTTTGGATTGACCACTTCGAGAAAGAGAAAAATGTAAAAGCGATGGCGATTACCACCACCATCCCTCAAGAAGTGAACAAAATCCTCGAACTGTGCCGTAAACTAGCCCCGCATCGTGAAGAGATTGGTAAGAACATTCGTACCATGATCATGGGGATTCCAAACGTGGGTAAATCAACCATTATCAATACCTTAGCCGGTCGAACTATTGCGCAAACAGGTAACCAACCTGCCGTCACACGCCGTCAGCAACGGATCAACCTGCAAAATGGTATTGTTCTTTCAGATACACCGGGGATTTTGTGGCCAAAGGTTGAAAACCCTCATAGTGGTTTCCGCTTAGCTGCGACAGGTGCTGTTAAGGACACCGCAATGGAATATGATGAGGTTGCCTTCTATACCGTTGAGTACCTTGCCAAAGCCTATCCTGAGCGCTTAAAGGAACGCTACCAGATTGAAGAACTTCCAGAGACTGACATTGAGCTAATGGAAGAAATCGGCCGACGTCGCGGTGCTTTGCGCTCAGGCGGTCGAGTCGATCTGCATAAGTGTTCTGAAATCTTGTTGCACGAGCTACGCAATGGCACCTTGGGACAACTTACTCTAGAACGACCAGAAATGATCACTCAAGAGTTGATCGAAGTCGAAATAGAGTCAGCTCGCAAGGCTGAAGAGAAAGCTAAGAAGAAAGAAGAGCGTCGAAAGCGTTACCTCAAAAACAAGCGTTAATTCTCAAACAAAAAATGACAAGGGCAACGTAATGTTGCCCTTTTCTTTATCTGCCGTATATCAATGACTTTTGCTATAGTAACGCTAGGAAAATCACAACGAGACCTTTATCTATGAGAGTGCCTACCAACATCATCACGGGTTTTTTAGGAACAGGGAAAACCACCGCTATCTTAAACCTACTAAAAGAAAAGCCTGAAAATGAAAACTGGGCTGTTTTAGTTAACGAGTTCGGTGAAATAGGTATCGATGGCGCGATGATGACAGACCAAGGTGCACTGATTAAGGAAGTACCGGGGGGCTGTATGTGTTGTGCCGCTGGCGTACCGATGTCTGTTGCGATCACTGCCCTACTGCGAACTAACCCTGACAGACTTATCGTTGAGCCCACTGGGCTTGGCCACGCTCATAAAGTGTTGGCGACATTAACCTCTGCTCAATTTGCTGACTACATCGATCTAAGAGCGACCATTGGTTTGGTTGACCCGCGCAACCTCTCTAACCCAAAGTATCTTGAGAACCAGAACTTTAACGACCAACTGGCTATTTCCGACATCATCATTGGTAACAAAGTCGACCAGTGTCATGTGAGCGATATTGATGTGTTCAGTGACTGGGTAACCGATCAAAACCCTCCAAAAATATTCTCTCAGCTGGTTAAACAAGGCCGTTTTCCGATTGAGTTGCTTGATAGCCACCGTCGAGATGAGTCACCGTCCGGGCATATTGAAGAACACCACCATGAACATGCAGAGCAGGAACCGCAATTCCAATTACCACCTAACCAACAACTCGTGCGCAAAGAGAATAAAGGACAAGGCTACTTTAGTTGCGGTTGGATTTTTGGTGCTGAAGTCGTATTCAATTTTGATGATCTATTTTCAGTGTTATCCGATATTACCGCGGAGCGAGTAAAAGGCGTGATGAATACGACTAATGGCTGCTACGCATTCAACGTGAGTAATGGTGTTGTATCAGTCAATGAGATGAGTTTGGATGGATTTGAAAGCCGTTTAGAAGTGATAGACAGTCAGTTACTCCCTTGGGACGAGTTAGAAAACGTACTGAAGAAGATCTCGAACCTAAAATAGATTTGCCAAAATGACAAAAGGCGCACCTTAGAAGTGCGCCCTATCCCTCGTTACTCAATCGTGAGTCTGCGAATCAGGTCATCTATATCGTCGCCTGACTATAAACGAGGACTTGAAATAGCTTGTTTGAATCCATCCAAATTGTAGGTAAGGCAGCAATTCCTCCATGCGGGTTGGTTCAGAACGCCTTACACCTTAACTATGGCCCAAATCGCGAATTATGCAAGGAGAGCATGTGGCTAAAGTAAGCGATATTGTGATGTTCATCTCGATTTTTTACCACTTCTTCGCTATAACAATTCATTCCATCAATTCTGAAATTCAATATTGCATTCTTGTCGCTATGGTTAATCAAGCACGAGCGTATAATTCGTGGGGCATCTCATCCCACTAGCTCAACAAACGAGGCATTTTTTTCTATGACCAAGAGAGAGAGAATTAAGCAGTCCCTTATCGCTACTATGCCTAAGGATGTCATTAATCAATTTCTCTCTAAAGATAAAACCCCACTTTCGGTTCTTGTTCTCTCCCTTGTTGTGGGGATTCTTGCTGGTTTTGTCGGTACAATGTTTGAGCTCGCAGTTCACTTTGTTTCTGAGCAGCGCACTGACTGGCTCAAAGAAGCCATATCAAGGGTTTTACCGCTCTGGCTGGCGGCATTTTTGATTAGTGCCGCGCTCGCATTCATTGGCTATTATCTCGTTCATCGATTCGCTCCAGAAGCTGCCGGTTCTGGTATTCCAGAAATTGAAGGCGCCATGGACGGCATTCGTCCCGTTCGGTGGTGGCGTGTCTTGCCAGTTAAGTTTTTTGGCGGGATGGGTGCACTGGGCTCCGGTATGGTACTTGGTCGAGAAGGCCCAACCGTGCAAATGGGTGGCGCGATTGGTCGGATGGTCACCGACATATTTCGGGTTAAAAATGACGACACCAAACACTCGTTACTTGCTTCCGGTGCTGCAGGTGGATTAGCCGCAGCGTTCAATGCACCACTCGCCGGTATTATGTTTGTCGTCGAAGAAATGCGCCCACAGTTTCGCTATTCGCTTATCTCTATTAAAGCTGTGGTCATTTCGGCAGTATCGGCCAATATCGTTTTCCGTTACATCAACGGACAGAGTGCCATCATTACCATGCCTCAATACCAGCCACCAGAATTACCAGCGTTATGGTTATTCCTATTACTAGGCATCATGTTTGGCATATTTGGCGTGGTTTTTAATCGCCTCGTCACTCTATCGCAAGATTGGTTTGTCCGTATCCACCGACATGATAGAAAACGCTACCTTATTACTGGTAGTTTAATTGGTGGTTGTTTTGGTATTACGTTGCTGTATTTACCGGAAGTTACCGGTGGTGGTATCGGGTTAATCCCAAACATTACGAATGGTGGTTATTCCGCTACGTTCCTGTTGTTGCTCTTCGTTGCACGCATCGCTACGACATTGATCTGTTTCGGTTCTGGCGCGCCGGGCGGCATTTTTGCTCCGATGCTCGCACTAGGGACGCTATTTGGTTACGCGTTTGGATTAATCGCCAAAGGCTTACTACCTGAACTGGATATCGATCCGGGCATGTTTGCCATCGCTGGTATGGGTGCGCTTTTCGCCGCCACAGTTCGCGCACCGATCACGGGGATATTACTTGTCATTGAGATGACCAATAACTACTACTTAATCCTACCATTAATCATCACCAGCCTCGGCGCGGTTGTGTTCGCGCAAATGCTCGGCGGCCAACCTATCTACAGCCAACTATTACATAGAACTTTGAAAAATGAGAAGTTAAGACAGATTGACCTCCCCAACGAGACGAAATGACAATTGCGTAGCAACCGTTTGGCTTGATATCATCACCGCCAGATTTTTATCGGTTTAATGCTCTGCACTCTCTATTTTTAGAGCATTTACTCATAGCACTCTAGGGATAGATTTGTGAACTGGAAACGTTTCACGCAGTTTCAAAGTGTACCACCGTCACAGGCAGCGTTGGCACTTGGCGTAATCGGTTTGAGCCAGGCATGGGCTCTTTATGTACCTGAGATTGGCGTACATATCAGGCCCTTTCTTGCTGGTTTTGGCGCGATATTGCTGTTCCCAGTTTTGGTTAAGTACTTGTCTAACTTCAAGACCTTTATCAACGACATTCGCCATCCGCTAAGTGGTAGTCTAATGGCGCCGATGAGCATGGCGCTGTTGATTTTGTGTGACTACCTAGCGGTAATATCACCGATCATCGCTTATCCGCTTTGGTTTGCGTCGTTGCTGCTCCATCTAACCATGATGGTGTTGTTTTTCGGTTTCCAACTAACCAACTTCAAAATTTCCAATATAGTGCCTAGCTGGTTTCTTTATCCCGTTGGGGTGATCAGTAGCTCATTAGCGGGGAGTCAATTTGGCCATACTGTTCTATCAGAAACCTTAGTCAATACCTGTATTACCATCTATTTCTTCATGCTACCGCTGGTTTTGTACCGCCTTGTATTTGAAGGAACCTTGCCTCGCAGAGCACGCCCGACACTGGCGATTATGGCTGCGCCAATCAACCTGACACTAGCCACTTACTTGGTTAACTTTGCTGAGCCTGATCCGATACTAACTGGCGCATTGGCGGGAATCGCTATCACAATGACATTGCTAATCTATTTGTGTTACTTCCGTTTATTGCGATTGAAGTTCCAACCATCGATTGCTGCCGTTACCTTTCCTTCCGTGATAAGCGCGATCGCCATGTTCCGACTCACTAGCTTCTTTGCAGAAAACTATCCGCGTTGGAGTTGGTTACATAAGTTCGGTTTGTTTGAGCTGACGGTGGCAACAGCCTTGGTCATTTGGGTATCGGTTGGTTACGTAAAAATGTATTGGCCTGAGTTTTTCACCTCAGAACAAACCAATCAAAGCTAAGCGGAGAACGCTTTATAGCCAATCGGCTATTTTGCCCAGCAAGACATCTTTCCCTGCGGGTTTGATAACGTACCCATCCATCCCTGCTTGGTAAATCTGGCTAACTGCCACGTCTGAAGAATTCCCTGTATGCGCCAAAATCGGCACACGTGAATAATTGCCCGTCGAGTTGCGAATCGCATTGGCAGCTTCAAAGCCATTCAAACCCGGCATTTCAATATCCATAAGGATCAGATCGACGGGCTGTTGTTCTAATGTTTCCAGCACTTGTCGTCCATCTTGTGCTTGTATCACGTCAAAGCCCTGCTGCTCTAGTATCAACGAAGTGTAGCTTCTTACTGAGTGGTTATCGTCCGCAATCACGATTGTCTTTTTACATTCAAGCGGTTTGATTATCGACTCTTCCTTAGTTTGGGGAGATTCAAAAAAGAGTTGGTCCAATACAATGCCAAAGTCTCGCAGTAATGTGTTCTTATCAAGTGGGTACGCCGCTAACGACGTTTGTTCAACAAAATAAGATGCTTTACCCGACTCACCAAGGAAAATTAATCGTCCCTCAGTAAAGTGCAACTTACTCTCTAGCGCTTTGAACTCACACTCACTTATTTGAGATGGCTCTAGATCGACCAAAATAAGGTCATATTCAAATTCATACTCTTCACACGCCAACGCGGTAGCAATATCGACGTTTACTAGTCGGAAGCCTTTGTAAAAAGCGTGTTCATTGAACATACGCGATACTCGGCCAGTGTTACCGACATAAAGTACTGATTTTGACTTCATTAGATCCATCTTGATACGGTCAACTGCATCAGATTCGTATAATGGGAAACTGAGAGTAAACTCGGTCCAACACCCCAACTCAGAACGGCAAATAATTCGTCCCCCCAACGATTTCATCACCTTTCTGCAAAATGGCAAGCCAAGTCCATAGCTGCGACTTTTACCATAGGTGTAGAAGTCTTGAAAAACGTGTTTAATGACATCAGGTGGGATACCCGCACCGTTGTCAGTAAAAATGAGGTGGTTGCAACGAACGTCTTTTTTCAAGCGTATTTCGATCTTAAAATCGTTACCTTCTTGGTAGTAAAACGAGTTTTTAAGCAGGTTAAACAGCACATATTTCGCCAAAGTATCACTACCAAAGAACGCGAAATCTTCAGCGCCGTTAACAACTATCGCTTGTTTATCTTCTTTACTCTTAAATGCAAAACTTGACAGTGCACTTTCTATAACCGATTTTATTGACTGCTTTTTAAATGAAGTTGGCGAGACGCGGTTTTCGTCAATTGAAGTAAGCAGCAAGTCTATTGCTTCATTACCATTGTCAATCACACTATTCGCATCACTCAGGACTTCATGAATCGTCTTCAACTCATCAGCAGTCAGTTGGGCTCCTTCCGGCTTTCTCATCAATATAGAGTTGATAACTTCAACCGAAGACTTCAGCGCACTGAGTGGATTCCGCATTTCATGGGCAATACCTGCACCAAATGACTTCGCAAAGGACACTTTGCTCTCGTGCTCGGTTTGGTTTCTAAAGTAGAACATATTGCCAAACACATAGGTAAACAAAAAGATTGGCACATAAGGCCAAACAATCTCATTGGCTAATTGTTGTAAGTTGAAACCATACACAGCGATTCCTGCGACCAAGATAGCCCCAGTCGCTTGCAACAATACGATCCGAGTTTGGTGCACCAAAAGGATATGCAAGAAAATAGAGCCTAGAAATGACATCACCCACACGGTATTCCAGCCATTTTTGAACATCATAAAGCTAAAGAAAAATGGTAAACATATACTCAAAATTACCAGATAAAATTGCGGCATTAGTCGGCGCAAAAAGGCAGGCAAGTAGTTTCTGACCAGAATAACCGTAAATAGTAAAGTGCAAAACGTACGTAACAATGCACTCTCGTAAGGTTGAGGGTACAAATAGCTCCAAATATAGTAATAGGCAGGATATCCAATCGCACCAAACCATCCCACAATGGTGAGATTGGGTTCCGCATATTGATACACCTTACGAATAGCGCCTGTAGTTGCGCCACTCACCGCTTCGATTCCGATTCCAGATACCAACTTACTCAATTGTTATTATCTTCTTTCTAATGAGTTTGTTTTAGCCAAATTGTCCCTAACATATAGGTGACAATCTGGCCACTGTCTAACTTAACACTAAGCCGCGATCACATTTACTGAACTGCCTAGTTTGGTTGACTCTACGTCAATACGCAGCGACATCTGTTCTTTAAGTTCAGATACGTGCGAAATCAAACCAATGGTACGCCCCATTTGTTGCAAATCGATAAGCGTCTGGATCGCCAGATCTAAAGATTCAGGGTCTAGGCTGCCAAAACCTTCATCGATAAATAACGTCTCTAAACGCACACCACCGCTGTAAGATTGAACAACGTCAGACAGCCCCAATGCGAGTGACAGCGCCGCCATGAAAGACTCCCCACCGGATAGCGTCGCTACGTCACGTGTTTTGCCTGTGTAACTGTCTTCAACAATAAGATCTAAGCCACGGCCTGCCGCGCCTTTGAAACCATCTGTCTTGCGCATCAAAATGTAGCGCCCTTTACTCATGATGTTCAGACGCTGAGACGCCTGGATCAAGACATCATCAAGCAACACACCAAGCACAAATCGGTGTAGACTCACGCGGCTACCCGTCTTACCGCTTGCGACGTCATACAAAGTGCCGAAGACTTTATATTCTTGCTCTAGCTTGGTGTTTTGTTGATGAAGTTTGGCGATATCTTGTGCCACTTTATTCAACCGTTCATACGACGAACGGGTGGTATCTAGCGAATTTCTCGCCACAAGATAGGCTTGTTGTGCATCTTGAACCGCTTGTTCAAACACAGACAACTCAGGACATGTTTGCTCTACCAACGTTTGTTTCAGGTCGACTAAAGTCTGCTCGAGTTTGATGCGTGTTTGCTGGTAATCATTGACCTCGCACTGCCATTGCTCCACTTGCTCTTCGCTCGCACAACTCGATAAATACTGCTGTTCATCGTTAAAAGAGGTTGCTGCAAGTGCGTCAGTCCAAGCTTGTTCTGCACGTTCTAAATCAGCTTGTGCAGCTTGCATTGATTCTTGGAGTGTCTTGAGCTTACTTTCCAGAGCCGAATAGTGGATGCTTAGTGTCTGATGTTGTTGCTTGGCATTTTCAAACTGCTTACTATGCGTTTCAATTTGTTGTCTAGTATCCAGCAAGGCCAGATTAACCGATTCGACATTTGGGTATTTTGCATCAATGCCCGCAGACAATTTATCCAACCGAGCACTGATGTCCTTAAGCTGTGATTCTGTCGCCGCGATGTGCTGACGCAACTCGACAATTTTCGCCTCACCATTTTCACTGCGTTGATTCAGCTCTTGTACGGCTTGTTCTGACTTAGCTACATCAATCTTCGCAATCTGCTCAAGTTGATGAGTGACTGTCATCAGGCGTTGTTGCAGTTCAGACACATCTTGCGACGCGTTTATACCAAGATCTGCAACTAGCTCGTCTATTTGGCTGTGAGTATGTCTAACTTGAGCCTGCTGCTGGTCTAGTGTTGAGTTCAGTTGGTTAAACTGGTTTAGTGCATTTCTCTCAAGTGAACGAGCTTGGTCCACGTCTGCTTTGGTAACTTCTTGCGTTGTGAACGCGGCAGGATTCGGATGTTCAACGCTACCACAGACCGGACATGGTTCCCCTTGACTGAGCTTCTTCGCTAACACGGCTGCTTGCGCACTGTGCCAGTTCATTTCTAACTGGTCCGCTTGTTTCTGTTTATCATCAAAGTCAGCCTTGGCCGCCTCAAGTTGCTGCTGAATTGGCATTACCTGATTTAACTGGCTCTGATGTTCGCTACGCAGTCGTGCCAGTTTGCTCAAGTCGGCACTTAAGCGCTGAAGATGCGATAGTTCGGCCTCTAGGGCTGGCTTTTCGTTGACTTGTAGCTTGAGCTTTTCTAGTTCTTGTAACCCATGTTGCGCTTCAGCAAGCAGCTTTTCTTTATGCGTGATGTACTTTGCTAAGGTATCATCTTGCTGAGCCTTAAGTTGTGTCGTCTGAGTCAACTGCCCTTCTAGCTCAGCTTTATCCAACAGTTTGGCTTTAATCGTTTCTAACTGGAACTGCTGCTCAGTTAACAATGGTATTGTCTTCGCCTGCTCTTCCGCTTGAACAACCAGCAGTGATTGCTGCTTTAGCTCTTCTGCAGACTTCACTACGTCTTCGCTTAGCTGGTTTATTTGGCTTTCTAGCTGCAATGATTGCTTACGCGCGTTTTGCCAATTCGAATAGGGAAGATTCAACTTATAGGCACTGTGTGCGACGTTAAGTTGGTGCTCAGTCGATTTAACCTGCTCTGCCAACTCTAAATGCGCAGCAAGCGCTTTGTCGGCGCTTGCCAGCTTATCAAATTGAGCGACGATCGATTGTGCCTTTTGTAACTGTTCTTTTTTCTGGTTGAGTTCGTTCAACGCCTTTTGCTCAAGCTCAGTGACTTGCTTGAGAGCATCGGCTTGGATTTCTTGCTGTTGCTTGAGCTCATCCTCGCTACTCACTTCAGCGACTTGCAACGCGCCGCGAATCTGATTGTCGAACTCATCCTTGGCTTTGCTAATCGCACTTGCCTTATCTTTTAGAGCATATTCGATTTTTTTGTAGATATCAGTTTGAAATAGTTGACCAAAGATCTCTTCACGGTCTTTCGAACTCGCCAGCAATAGCTCGCGAAACTTACCTTGTGGCAGTACCATCACCTGACGAAATTGAGTTTCGTTTAGGCCGATGATATTGGCCACTTCTGTTTTGACCTGAGCTGTTTTGTTGGTGATAAGAGTGTCTTCTTCACCTAGCAGGTATAAAACTGCAGTGTGTTTACGTGTTGTCGTGCCCTCGCCCCGGGCTTTTGGCGCTTGTTGCTCGGGAGAGCGAACCACTCGATAAACTTTCTCATGTAGCGAGAACTCAAATTCGACTTCTGTCGCTAGGTCTAACGCCGCCAAATCACAGCGCATTTGCATCCCCAAACGCTCGTTGCTGGTCGTTTCACCATACAGAGCAAAACAAATCGCATCTAAAATCGAGGTTTTACCCGAACCTGTTGGTCCGTTAATTAAGAACAGTGGATTACTACCCAACTTGGTAAAGTCGATCACTTCTCGCGTAGCAAAAGGGCCGAACGCTTGCATGGTCAGTTTCAAAGGTTTCATCACGGGTCCTTATTGCTGGTTCAACTGAGAGATGATTTGTTTTAACGCGGTTTCTTGTTCATCACTCAACTCGCCGTTTTGCGCTTCAAAGAAGAAATCCTTAAACATATCCATTTCGCTACGCGCCAGCTTGGCCTGAGACATTTGTTGCTCCACGCCCACCAGCATGCCTGGCTTTTCAAGATGCAGCACATTCGGATATACAGCACGGAGCTTCTCCATAGGATTTAAGATCGCGTGATTGTCGAGTAAGCGAACCAACAAATAGTCATCCGGCTTTGGGTCGGTCTTAGCGGCTTCAATAATTGCCTGCATTTCACCTTCAATGATTCGCATTTCATGAGGGGCAGTTAAATCAATGTGCGTAGCAGACTTGAATCCATTTTCGTCTAACTCAACCAGTGTCATGCCTTTCTTTTGATGTTGCTCCGAGAAGCTATACTTCATCAGCGAACCCGAGTAACGAATATAGTCTTCACCTTTTTTCTGTGGTTGGTGCAAGTGCCCCAATGCCACATAATCGAAGTCGACAAAGTGTTCGTGGCTCACTCGGTCAGATCCGCCGATAGAAAGCGGACGTTCGGAGTCTGACGCCATTGCCCCATCTACAAAACAATGGCTAACCAATACGTTTCTGTGCTCAGGGGTGAAGCATTCACGAATCTGATGAGACAAAAACTGGTGTGCTTCATCATGGCTAGTTACCGACTGTTTAAAGTGATGGCGAACAACTTCTGGATCGTTATAAGGCATGCCATAAAACGCCACTGGGCCGGTCTGTGAATCAATCACCACCGGGTTCAACATATCTTCAAAACTCGAAAGAATATGCAAACCCGAATCGCGCATTCGTCCAGAACCAAAACCCAAACGTTGAGCGCCATCGTGGTTACCAGGAATCAAGATGATAGGAAGTTTCAACTCACCGCAGACACGGTTCACAAACTGGTTCATCACCTCTATAGCCGCAGTCGGCGGCACCGAACGATCGTAGACATCACCAGCGATAACCAAAGCATCGACTGGGTTGGTTTCTAAGTAACCAATGATTTGTTCAAGTACTGCTTTTTGATCGTCGAGGAGAGAAACATTGTGAAACTGGCGCCCTAAATGCCAATCAGAGGTGTGGAGAAACTTCATGTAAGCCCTATGTTTTTATTATCTTTAGATTGACTATGATAAACCTCATTACCTGCGATCGCACTGATAAATTAGATGAGTCAATCAAGCGGAATTCATGCTGTGAAATTGTTACTGTCATCGGCGATTAAATTTTGCTGAAAACAGACGATCCCTCTTCAATTTAAAAATCTAAATCCAGCTCATTAAATATGCAAAAACCGCATATTTTTCAAATAATTATTCATATAAACAAATACTATTTATGTGATCAATTGATGAATATTTGTTCTTTTTGGCAGTTACACTCCAGATACAACATTCTGATGAATACCACTACTCGAGTTTGGCTCTCAATCTTCCTTATCTTACCCCTGAGAACCTGTCAACTCGGTAGAGATAACAACAATAAATGCTGCAAATACAACGGACATGAACTTCGGTTCTTTCACATTTGATATGCGGAGAATAAAGATGAAAACGTGGTCTGTAACTTTTTTAGCCAGCGCAGTGGCTGTTGCGCTAAGCGGAAACGCTCTCGCTTGTACCGGAATCATCGTCGGTAAAGGCGCGTCAACCGACGGCAGTATTATGATTGCCCGCAACGAAGACTTTGGTATCAATAACTGGAACAAGTATCTAGAGTATCGTCCCGCGCAGGATAACGATGAAGGGGAGTGGAAGCTAGGTAACGGACTTGTTGTCCCTATGCCTAAACACTTCTTCGCTTACTCAGCCATACCAGATTGGGATGCCAAAACTGTCGATAGTGACGGTAAGTTTTACGAAGAACGCGGCATCAATGAACACAATGTCGCTATTTCGGCCACCACCAGCGCAGAGATCAACGAGAAAGTCGCAAAGGTCGATCCTTTGGTCGAAAACGGTGTGATCGAAGCAATCATTCCTACTCTACTTCTCCCTCAAGCCACCAGTGCTAAGCAAGCGGTTGAACTGCTTGGCAACTACATTGAAACCTATGGCGCGGGTGAAGGAAACAGTCTCTACATTGCCGATATCAATGAAGCTTGGCTGTTTGAGGTTGGTTCAGGCCACCATTGGATTGCCGTAAAAGTGCCTGATGATAGCTACGCAATGATTGCCAACGGCTTACGTGTTCATGGTGTGGATTTATCAAGTAAAGACGTCTTACACTCGAAAGGCATGTTTGAATTTGTTTCTGATAACAAGTTACTCGACAAAGCTGACAAGGAGTCCTTTAACTTCGCGAAAGCGTTTGGTGTCGTTGGCGATGAGTACAATATCGACCGAGAATGGTTAGGACAAAAGATGCTAACGCCTTCAAAACATCAGCAGAGCCGTATGGCCCAATACCCACTATTTATGAAGCCTGATGAAAAAATCTCGGTTGAAGACGTGGCAGAGTTATTAAGCGCAACCTACAAAGGCACCACGTTGGAAGGAAAGAGCAAGCGCCCTATACGTGTAGAACGTCAGTTAGAGTCGCATATTATCCAGCTAAGAGAGCAGATGCCAAAAGAGCTTCAAGGCGTTATCTGGCAAAGCTTTGGTGTACTTCCTGAATCGGTATTAGTGCCACTTTACTCATCATTGACCGACTATCCAAAAGCGTACCAAATTGGTGATGACACCTACAGCGATGACTCCGCGTACTGGCAGTTCCGAAGCTTAACCGCACTCGCAGCAGCGAATCCAGACAAGTATCTACCTTTACTTAAGGAAACTTGGGATAAAGAAGAAACGCGCTTGTATAAGCAAGTCGCGAGTTTAGATATGACCCTAGCGACGATGTACAAAGAGGATAAACAAGCCGCACTGGATATGGCTGCTGATTACTCTTATGGACAGCTTAAGCGCACGTTAAACATGGCAACTGACATTCGCTACAAAATGATGACAGACTTAACTAAGAGCACTGAGAAGAAGTATTCTGAAGAAGAGTTTAAAAAGATCATGAGTTTGTAAGCATAAGATCCTAGCAAACGTATTTTAGATGAAATCCGCCTATCTAGGGCGGATTTCTACCTAGAAAATGATGTATTGTTACTTAGTTTGCACTTAACTCAACATTATCCGTTTGCTTAACACTTTGACCTGTATAAGATTTAAAAAAGCGTTGACCTTCCTGAAGCTCGTATACATTTTGCTTTATATCAACGTACATAAACTCTTTCTGCCCACCTTTGCTCAACATATTAATTATGTTTGCATGAGCTAGGTCTTTATCAGAAAAATTCATATTGAAAAAATGATTTGAACTCACGATTACTCCTGAAATATTCGTATCACTTCCTATTAATTCGCCTTCTATATCTGAAAGGAACCTTAATCCACCCTTTGCATTTGATACATTATTTTTTATAAAATGGATATCATCCCAATCTATAGGTTCATTTACACTAGTAAGACTATTCGGATACGCATTCAATATGTATCCATTTAAATTTGAAAAGCTGTTCCCTTTAATATAAACTTTTGAATAATAATTTAACTCTATAGCAGCGTTACCATGCATATCAGAAAATATATTATTCTGTATTAATGCGTGTGACACTGGTTTTCTAGAAGACAGCTTTAAAGAACCTTTTATATTTTTGAACAAGTTCCTTGTAAATGTGACGTTTTCAGTACCACCAAAATCAGAGCTCCAAACATGTGTTGTTGTAACTTGGGTCACGTTGTAGAAGACATTACTATCCGCGATAAAATTCTTTGAGTTAATTGGCAGTTGAGATGGATGTGAACGAGAAGACGTCACACGAAGAGCTGCATCACCAAAATTAAAAAACTTACTATTTAATACCGAAGAGTCTGAAGTACCAGCAAACAATACACCTTGTTCGCCCCACGCATAATGATGGTTGCCTGGTTCATATTGTTGGGTTGTCAATCCATAGAACTCAATACTATCAATCACAAAATTATCAGAGTTGTATATATACATTAAATATTCATCTGAATAGGATGGGCACTTTCTAAAAACAACCTTTCCATTACCCTTTAAAGTAACGTTATTAATTTCTCTAACATAAATAGATGAACATATATCATATACCCCTTCACCTAATAAAACTTCACCTCCCCCTAAATTAGATTTATCAACAATTAATTGTTTAATATCTGGCGCATCATTTAGTCCATCATCAGGAACGGGAGCCGAAAAAGATTTAAATGGGACTACTGTTGCAAATATAAGTATAAATTTGGTAATTTGTTCTTTCATAAAATCGTCCATACAGTGTAAAAGTTATTCCTACTTTACTTAGTCATGTAAGTAGTAACATGCACCAATACACATATAAAGACTCGTTATTGAGATTAGCCTAATAACGTCAAACTCCCCACTTTACTTAAACAACCATTAAACCAATAAGCCCCAACACTAGGTGCTGGGGCTTTATTTAGTATATGTAATCAATCAACAGTTACTACGCTTTACTCTTACAGAACTCAATTGCTGAATTCAGCAGCTCTAGTGCGGTTTGTTCACACTCAGGAAGTTCAGCGTCACTTTTTGCTATAGGTGTGACACGCTCACCCCATTTGATGTGAGCTGCGCCCCACGTTAAACCTGCACCGAATGCGGCGAGCAATAAGTTGTCACCTGGTTTCACAAAACCTTGCTCCAATGACTCACACAATGCAATTGGCACTGTCGCGGCAGAGGTATTGCCGTAGTTCTGGATATTGACGAACGCTTTCTCTTGCTCGATGCCAGACAAGTCACATAGAGTTTGGATAATACGGATATTCGCTTGGTGTGGGATAACCACATCTACTTTATCAGTCGTTAGCTCACTGCGTGCTAATACGTTTTGAGCCGCAGCGCCCATACCTTTCACCGCGCGCTTGAAGATTTCTTTACCGACAAAATTAAAATCCCAGTAGCCATTATCCGCCGCAAAACGGTCCATTGACGTACCGAACTTTGGCACTGCCAGAATATCACGCCCCGCAGAATCACACCCGAGTTGTGCGTTTTGCAGGCCAACAGGTTGCTCAGTGCGGCTCAGAACAACTGCACCTGCGCCATCACCAAACAGCACAGCGGTGTCACGTTTTGTCCAGTCGATGAAGAAAGACAGACGTTCCGCACCGATCACAATCGCGTTGCGGTAGTTACCTGATTGAATCAAACGAGTCGCTGTTTCTAAACCGTAAACAAAACCTGTGCAGGCTGCATTTAAATCAAATGCTGCAGCGGCTTTAATACCGAGGTTTTGCGACACTTTTGACGCCGCGTTGGGAATCAAAGAGTCTGGCGAACACGTTGCAACGATTAACAGATCAACATCGTCTGCAGTAATACCAGCACACGCCATTGCATGTTTGGCTGCGACTGTTGCCATATCGGAAGTATCAACATGGCTGATACGACGGTTTTGGATCCCTGTACGCGATTGAATCCATTCATCTGAAGTATCGAGAAAAGTACTTAAATCATCATTGGAGAGCGTGGCTGGTGGTAGGCATTTCCCCCAACCAGTAATTTCTGCATAAAAAGTGGTCATTCTAAACCTTTTACTTATATTTTGTTATTTGAGTCACTCGACCTAACAGAGTATAACTACCCTTTATCCGTGGTGTCATCTAAATGAAAATATCGACATCACACTTAAATACAAAAAGCAGAGAAAAGTCATGTCTACATTCAACACTCGCTGTCCATCTTGCTCAGGTGTCAATCGCGTCCCTGCTGAACGCGTCTCAGAAAGTCCAAAATGCGGCAAATGCCAATCTCCACTACTAGATGGAGCGCCAGTCGAAGGAACCGAGTTAAACCTCGACACTATCTTGCAAAGCGAACAACCAGTCGTAATTGATTTTTGGGCACCTTGGTGCAACCCATGTGTCGGTTTTGCTCCAGTATTTTCTGATGTTGCCAATGAGCGTGCAGGAAACGTTCGATTTGTAAAAGTTGATACCGAAGCCCAACAAAACATAGCGGCCAAGTATCAAATTAGAAGCATTCCAACCATTATGGTATTCAAGCAGGGAAAAAGAGTGGATGTTATTAATGGTGCATTACCAAAAGGTCAGTTTGATCAATGGTTAAATCAGGCTTTGGCCAAGTAACACACCATTTTCAGGTTGCAATTTAATGAGCCGAAGTCGCATAATTCTTCGGCTTTTTTATGCTCTTTTAGCACATAAACAACGATAAACGATTTTAATCGTCAAGAACAAAACTTTTCGTTTTACCTCACCTATTTTTCACCCCATATTCGCCGCGATAACTTAAACATATTTAGCACTAAATCCAGTACACAGTTGTTTTAAGGTAAGCAGGAAATCGCTTAACAGGCACGGAATAAACGCCAAGATATCTCGCAACAACACGTAGCAATTTATATTGTTACGCTTGTTGCTGTTTGCGATTCACCATGAAACAACCCCGTCCAACTGAGTTTAGTGTATTTCAACCTATCGAGGCGAAGACGTTGGACAACACACTAGCTCCTGCACCTAAAGCACGTATTTCTGTGCCTGTTATTGCGCTGGCTTTATATGCTGTGGCTTCAGGCTACTTAATGAGCTTAATCCCATTGATGCTACCGCACTACGGTTTGGACAACTCTCTTGCGAGTTGGCTAGCAAGTGCTTTTTATGCTGGTTTATTGGTTGGTGCCATCGGCATTGAACCGCTAGTGACTAGAGTCGGTCATAAGAATGCGTTCGCACTGTGCCTAGCGGGCTTCATCGCAACCATCATGGTATTGCCAGCGTTTAGTGTATCTAGCGTTTGGCTAACTGCCCGCTTTGTGGCTGGTATAGCTGTTGCAGGTGTGTTTGTAATTGTCGAGTCATGGTTGTTACACGGTGATGAATCCGCTCGTGCTAAACGCTTAGGTTTGTACATGGGTGCGCTTTATGGCGGCACCTCAATCGGTCAACTAGGTATCGGCATTTTGGGCGTTTCTGGCGGTGTGCCATTCATCGCAATTTCAACCGTATTGTTGATTGCGATTGCAGTGTTGCTATTTGGCGAATCTGACCAACCTGAAAGCGAGCAAAGTACACCGCTATCTTTAAAACAGATCACTAAGCTTAACCATGCAGCGATCATTGGTTGCGTTGTATCTGGCCTGACTCTAGGTGCGATTTATGGCCTGATGCCATTAGAGCTATCTGAGCGAGGTATCTCACACGACAACCTAGGGAGCTTAATGGCTTTGATCATTTTAGGGGGTATGGCAGTGCAGCCTTTAGTACCTATCATGTCAAAGTACTTTGGCCGCATTTTCTTAATGGCAATATACTGTTTGCTTGGTGTTGCAGCGATTGCAATTACAACCACCAGCAATGACATTAATGTACTTGGCGCTGGCTTATTTGTTTTGGGTATGACGGTTTTTGCATTGTACCCTGTCGCGATTAATCTCGGTTGCGATAAGCTAGACGCAAGCTACATTGTCTCTGCTACACAGGTGATGCTATTTAGTTACAGTGTTGGTTCAGTTGCAGGCCCTGTCTTAGCTGACTGGTTTATGCTGGGTTCACAAGGCTTGATGGGTTACCTATTTGCAACCTTACTTGCAACATGCATTTACATGTTACTTGCAAGTGTAAAGACGAAACGTCAGGCAGTGGCTGGCGAGTAGAGTAGCACCTAAACACTCAATTTAAGAAAGGAGAGCGAAAGCTCTCCTTTTTGTTATCTATTGCTCGCTTTCTTCATTCTCTTGGCGCGATTAGCTGCGTTCTTTGGTGGCTTCTCGGGTGCGGGTTTACGTTCCAATAACAAGTGTCTTATCGAAAGTATCGGGTGCGGCAACAGCATTCTTGGTCCAGAAAATCGCATCACCGTTTTCATGGCTTTCTTAGGCTCAGGTTTGTAGCAGTGAATCGGACATTTATTGCATGTGGGCTTCTCTTGTCCATATGGGCAGCGGTCAAGGCGAGTCTCCGCATAAGCCAACAGCTCTTGGCACTCGTTGCACAACTTCCCGTTAGTATCATGGTGACTACGGCAATAGATATACATCATTGCACACACAGTTTTGTGCTCTGTCAGTAACTTGCCTTCTAAAATTTCGGTATGGATATGTTTCATATCTTCAAGGTAATCGATAACTCTGCAATAGAGCTCCGAGTGTAACAACTTTCCGAGTGACAATTTTGACATAAGTAAAGTCTGTTGCGATTAGGAAACCTAGTCGCACAATCTTATCAATAATGATCGAAACACCTACACTTAACTATAAAGGTTAAAAACGAAACGAACTCGCTAAGGATTTGGAGGCAAACAATGCGTTACTTTCTTGGCATGATGCTTCTAGTCATCAGCACACAGTATTCACTAGCTTACCCTGTTCATTCGGGACAGTGGACACATCGTAGCGTGATCTATTTCGCGCCGAGCAATGACGAGCACGTTAAACAGTTCTTATTGGAATCCATTATCAACGATTGCAACCTTGAAGAACGTGACATTGTCACTCTGGTTATTACTGAAGACGGTTACACCGCACCAAGCTGGATAAAAGAGATATTTGACCTCCGGCAAATGTTTCTGATCTATGGCGTTACACCAGGAAAGCACACTGCAATTTTAATTGGCAAAGATGGGGCTGAGAAACTTCGCTGGGGAAAAGAAACTAACTGGGAAAGTGTAATGAAAACCGTTGATCTGATGCCAATGAGACAAAGGGAAATGGAAAAAAGAATTAGCCCATGTTCGGCGTAATTTGAAAAATGGAGGCGCGTCCCGGAGTCGAACCGAGGTCCACGGATTTGCAATCCGCTGCATAGCCACTCTGCCAACGCGCCTCATAAACAGATTTTGATGGTGCCCCGGGCCGGACTTGAACCGGCACAACGCGAACGTCGAGGGATTTTAAATCCCTTGTGTCTACCAATTCCACCACCAGGGCAACGCAATACTGCGATGGCAACACCATCCCGATACCTATAGGGGGAAGTATCGAACTCTCACGACTTGCGCCGTAAAAGCGATGCCTACTTTATCGAATTAACATGATAGATCAATAAAAAATCCATATTTATCAATCAACTGGATAATAAACATACCATGTTGCTGAAAAGACAAACACAAAGATTAAAAGCTATACGCCAATATTCATACTGGTTTGGATTAGATGAGTGAGTAGCAGAGTTTTAGCCGGCTACATAAGCGACGAGTTGGTTACTTAGATTACGCAACACACCTGGCTCAGGATTAGTGTGAGACATCGTTCTCATGCCATAGATGCCCATAACCAAGAACTCTGCAAGCTGGCGTGCGTCCCTGTTTGGGGCAATTTCTTCGCTGTTTAACATCAGTTGGATCTTATCGGTCAGCATCTGGTGCCAGTTGTTCAGCATATCACTGATCAAGCTCTCGACTTCATCATCTTGTCGCGACAGCTCATTCATCGCTTTTTGTAACAAGCAGTCTTGGATTTCTTCGCGCTCACACTCTTCCAACACATGTTCCATATAGTCTTTAAAGCCTTCAAACACTGTCTCATGCTTATCAAATATTTGGTGAAACCAGTCGGTTTGGTCAAGTTGATATTGCTCAAGTGCCGCAATCAAAAGACCGCGTTTATTCTCGAATGCACAGTAAATGGAACCCGGATGCAGACCTGTAGCGCGTTTAAGGTCTTGCATACTGGTTTTGCCATAACCTTTATCAACAAACATTGTCATCGCTGACCTCAGTACATACTGGCGATCAAATTCCGCACTTCGCATAGTTTCACTCACATAACTAACAACAGCAGGATTTTACACAATTTTGAATGGTTGTTCAAAAAACAACTTGAATGAACGTTCAAAAAAGTCTAACTTGAATAAGAATTCAAGAATAACTCACTGAGACAAAGCTATGGAAAATCTATTTCAGCCTTTTAAACTCAACGATGCCATTACGCTTAATAACCGCGTTGTAATGGCACCACTAACGCGCTGCATGGCAGATGAAAACCTCGTACCGACAGATGCGATGGTCGAATATTACGGACGTCGCGCTGACGCAGGTCTTATCATTACTGAAGCGACACAAATCAGTGCCGACGCGCAAGGCTATCCAAACACGCCTGGGTTATATACCGCAGAACAAATCCAAGGTTGGCGTAAAGTCACCGATCGCGTTCACCAAAATGGCGGCAAGATCTTTGCGCAAATCTGGCACACAGGCCGTGTCGCCCACCCTTCTTTCTTTGGTGGTGACTCTGTACTTGCTCCTTCTGCCTTAGGCATTGAAGGTTCTGTACCGCGTATGCGCCACCTCAATTACTTAACACCGACGCCAGCAACCAAAGCGGACATCACACGCTTGGTCGCGGACTTTCAACAGGCAGCAATTAACGCGATTGAAGCAGGATTTGATGGCATTGAGATTCATGGCGCGAATGGTTATTTAGTTGACCAGTTCCTCCATTACAGTAGTAACCAACGTGACGACGAATATGGCCAAACTCCTGAGAACATGTCTCGTTTTGCGTTAGAAGTGGTTGATGAAATTTCACAAGCAATTGGCGCTGAGCGCACCGGTTTGCGTCTATCTCCGGGTGGCTATTTTAATATTGAACCAGATGCTCGTGACCGCCAGGTGTTCGATTATCTGCTAGCAGAGCTAGAAACTCGTAATCTGGCTTATCTGCACGTGGGCATTTTTGATGACGCACAAGTGTTTGAGCACCTTGATGGCTCCGCATCACAATACATGCGTAAACACTACAGTAAAACGTTAATGGGCGTTGGTGGCTTTAGTGCAGAAACTGGCGCACAAGCGATCAAAGACGGTAAGTTTGATTTGCTTGCTATCGGCAGACCATTCATCGCAAACCCAGATTACATCCAGAAAGTGAAGACTCAGCAACCATTAGTTGAGTACAACGAAGAGATGCTAACCACACTCGTTTAAGTTTCGATTGTAACCTTGCAAAATCAAAATGCCTCGACAAATACGTCGAGGCATTTTGTTATGCTCAATCTCCAGAAGGTGATTTTTCCGTCAACTTCTATCAGCGCATCATGCAGGTTCTTGTCTTCAGCATTTATATGATCTTTGCAGCTGATGTGATGGATTTATACAAGGCCAAAAAATCACAAACTACTCAGTTTTGAGAAAGATTAAAATCCGCGCAGATTTTGTAAAAAGCCATTGAGTGGCTCACAAACTCTGCGCAACAATCTCAAAAGGTTTTTGCCTTTTTCACGTCATTTTCCATACTTACATGAGTCTACACATCGCCATAATCGACTGATTCTGTGAAAAATTTCCTTTCGATACCGCGACACGACAACTTTCATGCATAGATTGAAATGGAGTTGCTTCAATGCTTGAGCAAATTATCGCCGTTCTTGAAATGACGTTATTTACCTTTAATGAACGCCCTATCACCGTGTGGGCCGTTTTAATGATACCAACATGGATAATCCTCAGCCTTTGGTTGTCTAGAGTGATCATCAAAACTATCTCTTCACGTCTGTCGAAAGCAGGTAAAGACCCGAACCTCATCCACTTGATAGAAAGAATCTTATTCGTGCTATCACTAGCGGTAATTTTTCTTACCTCATTATCAATGATCAACATTCCTATTACCGCCTTTGCTTTTCTCTCTGGTGCAATCGCGATTGGTTTTGGTTTTGGCGCACAGAACATCATCAATAATTTTATTAGTGGCTGGATTCTTATCGGGGAAAAGCCCATTCGTCTGGGCGATTTTTTGGAAATTGATGGTGCAAAAGGCACAGTTGAACAAATTAATACGCGCTCAACCCGAATTCGTCGCGTAGATGGCGTTCATATGCTGATACCGAACAGTAAGCTACTCGAAAACACTGTCGTCAACTGGACACTAAGAGATAAGTTAGTCAGAGGCTCGGTCAGCGTTGGTGTCGCCTATGGCAGTGACGTAAAACTAGTGGCCAAACTGATCCAAGAGATAACTGCTAGGCAAGAACAAGTACTCCCTAGCCCAGCGGCTGAAGTGTTCTTCCAAGACTTCGGTGACAGCGCATTGGTGTTCGAGTCCTATTTTTGGATTAACTCAAGAGCAGATGGTGGAATACGTAAAGTAAGCAGTCAGATTCGATTTGAGATTGATGAAGTATTCAAACAGCACGGTATCGAAATCGCCTTTCCACAGCGCGATGTGCATTTGGATGGCGCAATCCATATCGTTCGCGGCAAGTCCTAAATTACTCTATACAGAAACATAATAGCCGCGAATAATCGCAGCTATTATGTTTTGATTTGAACAGCTTTCAGCAGGTGTTATTTGCTCGCAATCTTGTTGTCTAAAGAGAACTTACCCGCACCAGAGATCGCCAAAGAGACACTCGCAGCTAGCAAAGCTAAACCAAACTCATAGCCGTTGTTTGCCATAAACAAACCGTTAGCGAAATGCACCGAGAAAATCGCCACTAGCATAGTAAATGACAACGCAACCGCCGCTGGACGAGTCAGTAAACCAACAAGTATAAACAAGCCACCAAAGAACTCAGCACTACCCGCTAAGAATGCCATCACAACACCTGGGCCTAAGCCGATTGACGCCATCCATTGACCTGTACCTTCCAAGCCGTAACCGCCAAACCAACCAAACAATTTCTGTGCACCGTGCGCCATAAAAATGATACCAATTGGAAAGCGGAGTGCGAGTGTTTCGTATCCTGCTTTTGATTCTGCTAATTTCTTGATTAATGCGTTCATGTCTCTACCCTCAAAATTTTCAAACGAGCAATGAAAGGCATAATATATTTACCTTTCATGCGTTGAAATAAAGTTTAGGTGGTTTAAGCGAGACAAAAAATCGATAAAACCCGACATAGACATTCAAAATTTTCGAACATGATAAGACTATCCCTAAAATCAAAGATTAAAAATAGAGAAAAACCATAAGTCTTGCTTTGCGATTAATCAAGAGAAACAAATGCTTGATGCAAAGTCATGTCACTCTGCCCACCTTCTCCTTGGTTGTTAAAGCGTAATACTTTATGGCAGTGAGCCAGAAGTTCGTCTTCGTTGTGACTAATTAAAACCAGAGCGCAGCCTATGGATTTCGCGCTATTGACGATCAGATTCAGAGTTTCTCTCGCGATGTGTGGATCCAAGCGCGTAGTTGGCTCATCAGCAATTAATAGCTTCGGCTTTAACAACAACACCCGCAAAATCGCAACGCGTTGCAACTCGCCTCCGGACACTTGCTCGGGCACTCTTTCTAGCACCTCAGGGGAGACTTTAAGCTCAGCAGCCAAACGCTCAATTTGCCCATATTCTATATCATGTAGCTGACATACATCATTAAGCTGATGCCTTAACGATACATTCGAAGCAAAAGACTGTGGAGGGTCTTGATATAGCTTAAGCCGCTCTGCAGAGCCAAATGTCACAAGGGAACGGACTTCGCCACTTTGAGGATGTTTAAGACCGAGCAATACGTCAGCAAGAGTAGACTTCCCGCAGCCACTCGGACCTGCAAAACCGATGACTTCCCCTTGCCGGATAGAGAACGAGACAGGTTTGAATAGCGGTTTACCACCATAACCAACTTCAAGCTCGTTCAGTTCTAACAACACTTCAGTATCACAATTAACAACTTCTCGTTTTTGGTAACGAGTTGAACGAATTAATGATTGCGAATAGCCATCACTGTGGTCATTTTGCCATTCGTCGAACGTTTTGTTACATGCCACCCAACGACCTTGCAATAAAACGTACACTTTGCCGCCTAATGCACGGGCGACATCAAGGTCATGAGTGATTGTAATTAACGCATGCTGCTGTTTATGTTCGAGCAGCGCGTCAATGACTTGTTGCTTGCTCTTGTTGTCCAATCCTTTAGTTGGCTCATCAGCGATCAACAACTCTCCACCCGCTGCTTGTGCGCATGCAAACGCGCTGCGCTGTGCCATGCCGCCAGATATCTCAACTGGATATTTAGCTGTAGCTTTTGCAAGTGAAAGGTTAGCGAGTGTTTTGTTTGCATTGTCTAACGCCGTCTGTTTGTTTTGTCCAACGACCCAGCGAAACACTTCATTGACCTGTTGACCTATTTTCATTAAAGGACTCAACGCCAACATTGGCTCTTGCGGCAAGACAGTAATGTGTTTGCCCCATAAACTCTGTCTTTGATTGCGACTTAAATTATCGATACGTTGTCCGTTAAGCATGATCGCACCTGCCGAACGAAATCCTGCCGGAAGATCGCCTAAAATCGCTTTGGCAAACAAACTTTTACCCGAACCAGTCTCACCTAGGATTGTAATTGATTCACCTTTATCCAATGAAAACGAAACTGGCTCTACAACGCACTGCGTACCTTTGTTTACCTGTAATGCGCCAAGGTTTAATACAGTCATTTCAGTTCCCTTCCTTTGGCCAATGAGTAAAAACTATAGATCAACAACATCAACGTAATCACGGGCTGGGCTAATACCCAAGGAGCAACTTGGTAATACCTGAACAGCTCCACCATCATCATTCCGAGTTCCGCTTGCGGCGGGCGCAGTCCAACATAAAGAAAACCCAATGAAGCCAGTGCCAAAATGGCATTCCCCGCGCCAAAACAAGCCAAGGTAAACACATCAGCCTTTAGGTATGGCCACAAATGTGTGCGGAAACGATACATGCGTCCAAAACCAAGTAGACGCGAGTTTTCAAATTCAGGCGATTTGCATAACTGTTGCGTTCTGCTGCGAATGACTCTAAATAGCTCTGCCCACATGGTTAGAGCAATGCCCAGTAACAGGAAAGAAAATGAGCCGGGAATAATCGCGCCAAACAGTAATACCAACACCAAACCCGGTAATGCCATCACCATATTGACGAGTACCGAACAAATACGGTCAAACCAACCACCAAACCAGCCTGCGTAGACGCCACTGACCAATGCGACCGACACTGCTATTACAACGCTAGAAACGGCGATCAGTAGCGAGTTGCTAATCGCATCGGCCAAACGAGCGGCATTGCTACGGCCGTATTGATCTGTTCCTAGTGGTTCAACAAAAGATGGCGCTGAAAAAGTATTGTCTAAATTCTGCGCTGCTGGATCAGCATTCAATCCCCATTTCACAACCAATGAAAAGCAAAGCAAGAATGCGAGAATCGCGGCGCTGACAAAGTAGCGTTTGGAAAAACTCATAAAACCACCCTCTCTTGCCTAATTCTCGGGTCAAACGCGTAATGACACACATCCACCGCGGTGTTGATGAAAACAAACATCAATCCCATCATGAGCGCCGCTCCTTGAATCACAGGTATATCGCGGGCAAATATTGCATGAGTGAGTGCGTGACCTATCCCGGGCCAAGAAAATAGTGACTCGATCATCACGATGCCTTCAATCAGACCAACGGTTTGTACGCCTAAAAAGGCGATGATCGGCAAAGCAATATTTAAACGTGCGTGCCTTTCATAAGCGCGTTGCTCACTTAACCCTTTATACCGGGCGAAACGATAATATGTGGAACGAAATACTCCGTAAGCTTCGTTTTTGACCATCCGATTGGAAAGCGCGGCCAAGGTCAACGCTAATGCGACGCTTGGCAACACAATATGTTCTGGTCGACCAAATCCAGATACAGGAAACCAGCCTAAATGAAGTGCAAACAAAATGATCAGTACCAAACCAACCACAAATACGGGCGCCGAACGAAGCAACACCGATAAAGAGGCAGAAAATCGCTCGAGCCAACCACCGGGATACTTGCCGCAATGAACCCCAACCGGAAACGCAATCAGTAGAGAAATCGCAATCGCGCACAATGCCAAAGCGACGGAATAACCCAAGTGGTGTACCACCGATTCAACTACCGGTTCACCACTTACCAATGAGCTTCCCAAATTGAGATGAAGTAAGTCCCACATCCATGCGAGATACTGTTCAAACGGGGAGCGGTCAAACCCTAACTCTGATGACACCAGTTGCGCCGCATCTAAATCGACAAAATCGTAACCATATCGGCCTGCTGCGATACGATAAGCAATATCACCGGGAAGCAGTCTCATCATCAAATAAGTAAGACTGCCCACCGCCCATGCCACAAAACCTGCTTGCAATAGTCGCTTGAGGAGCATGTTAATCATTGAAAGAGAGCTCCGACAATCGGTAATCAATTTCAAACGGGTCGACAACCAAACCTGTTAGTGATTTGTTGTAGGCGACATGCTGGCTGCTATAAACAATCGGAATTACCGGCAGATCCTGAGCTAGAACCGTGACAATACGCTGCGTTAGCTGATACTGCAGCGCGGGGTCTGATGCGGACACTAACCTAGTTAAGTCCTGTTGGAGTTGCTCTGAGTGCCAGTTCATGTGGCCCCAGTCACTGCCTTTTTTGTTAGTAAAGTCTTTGTATAACACTGGTAGCGGACTGCCTGTCATGCCGAAATTTCGCGCGATTAAAGCGAGCTCAAGCGTATTGTCGTGGTGACCCGCAGGAATCACACTCGAATTATCGATACTGACCTCAATCTGAATGCCGACATCCAACAATTGATTTTGCAGTGCCGTCGCTATCATTGGCAGTTCGGGTCTATCTGAATATGTCACTAGAGTTAACTTAAACGGCTTACCTTCACGTTGCAGAAAGTCATTATCACCTTTTTCCCAACCTAGTTCGGCAAGCAACTGACGAGACAACTCAAGATTTCGTTTCGGCTTATGCTGCTTGATATGCCACTCGTTCTGTGAAGAACTAAACAGTTGGTATGCTTCGCTCCCCGGCGCATACAGCACACTGCTTGCGATCCCTTCGCGGTTGATCGCTAAACTAATCGCTTGCCTCGCTTTAGGGTCAGAAAGATAAGGGTGGTGATTATTGACTTTTAGCAACACCGTTCGCGGCAGGTTGACACTTTGCACTGCAACGTTGTCGGTATTCTCAAGGCTTTGTTTACTGATCGCGTCGATAGTATAGGCGATATCGGTTTGGCCACTTTGCACTTGTAACGCTCGGCTTTCAGAGCGATGTCCTGCTAAGTACTCAACGTTCTCAACGCTGGCTTTATTGCCCCAGTAATCGTTGAATCGTGTCAAAGAGACTTTATGAGGTGCGACTAGCTCTACGACTTGGTAAGGACCGGTTGCGTTAAATTGGACAATATTACCTTCGTTATCAAAAGAATCGGCAGACAGTACACCTAAGCTAAAGTGAGCGAGCGTATTGAGTAGCGGTAAATAAGGTGTCTCAAGCACGATTTCCAAATTTTGTCCCTGAGCATTGATTGCTTTCACTGGCACTTTAGCAAACACGCCCGGCATGGTCTTAGCACGGAGCAATGACGCGGCCACATCTTTCGCACTCAACGATTGTCCATTGTGGAGTTTGACGTTTTGACGAATCTGGAACTGCCAATGCGTGCCATTTTCATCGACACTCCAACGCTCTGCCAAAAGCGGGACAACTTCGCCAGTTGTTTTAAGCTGTGTAAGAGACTGAGTGACCCCTAACCGGCTGTAAATATGACCGTCTTTCGCCATATCCGTACCATGAAACTCAAACGGACCCGAAATGGTCAGTGTATTATTTGTTGGTGTGGCGGAGTTAATGCTCCAAACAAGATAAACGGCGATCGTTGCGATCGCCGCAAAAATGATTTTCTTCATGAAATGTAATAGTCCTGACTTGAATAACGGTTATGTTATAACATAACAATTATTCAAGTCACAACCAAAGTTAAACAAGAATTGTTATTGTTTATTGATCGTGTTTATCTTTATGCTGTTCATGCTTCTCTATAGTTTTAAACAACCCTTCCATCATTGAAGTCGGCATTGGAAATAATATCGTCGAGCTTTTTTCCGCCGCAATTTCCGTTAACGTCTGTAGATAGCGCAACATGATAGCGTTTGGTTCTTCGGCCAATCGATTCGCTGCCTCAACCAATTTTTCTGATGCTTCCATCTCACCCGAGGCGTGGATCACTTTCGCTCGACGTGATCTTTCCGCTTCCGCTTGGCGTGCAATCGCTCGTACCATCGATTCGTTTAGGTCGACATGCTTAATCTCTACATTAGAAACCTTAATTCCCCAGCCGTCGGTTCGAGAATCCAAAATTTCTTGAATATCGGTGTTCAGCATTTCTCGGTTTGCGAGCATTTCGTCAAGTTCGTGCTGACCAAGTACCGAACGCAATGTCGTCTGGGCAAGCTGTGACGTCGCTTGCAAGTAGTTTTCCACGTTAATGATTGCCTTCTGGGCATCAATAACACGAAAGTAAATCACTGCGTTGACTCTGACAGAGACATTGTCACGACTGATCACATCCTGGCTGGGAACATCCATCACTACAGTACGTAAATCGACACGCACCATTTGTTGAATCAGCGGGATAACGATGATCAGACCCGGGCCTTTTACCTTCTGAAATCGACCTAAGAAGAAAATCACACCGCGTTCATACTCACGTAAAATGCGGAACAAACGAACAGCGACGACGACCACTAACACTACGATTAATATCGGTGTTAGCAGTTCTGTGTTTACTGGTAATTCAGGCATTGTCTTCACTCCTTGGTACTTTTTTTACCGTTAGTGTTAGCCCATCAACCTCTTCAATACTGACTTTCTCCCCCTTGCTTACTGGGGCATCGCAACGAGCTTCCCAGCGCTCTCCCTCGACGTGAACAAAGCCGCGATGATTGAAATCATTCAACACGACAGCTTCGGTGCCAATTAGGGCTTCTTCGCCACTGACAACTTGTTTGTGACGCAACTTCATCAGCGTTTTGAGTACAAACAGAATTAACGCAGCAGATGCAAAGGCAATGGCGTAAATCAGGGACATCGAGACTCGTAATTCAGGGAGGTCACTATCTATCAAGAACACGGAACCAAGCACAAAGGCGACGATGCCGCCCGCGCCAAGAATACCGAAGCTAGGAATCAAGGATTCAGCAATAAACAACGCTATTCCAAGTAACATCAGTCCGAGCCCAACGTAATTCACCGGCAATAACTGGAATGCGTATAACGCGATCAACAGACAAATTGCCCCAGTGACACCAGCAACACCGAAACTTGGGCTATAGAACTCTAACAATAACCCATACACGCCAATCATCATCAGAATGTAAGCCACATTCGGATCCGTAATAGTGGCGAGGAACTTATTACGCAGGTCTGGCTCGCGCGGCTCTAATTGAGCACTGGCTAAATTCAATACCACATCTTGGTTATCAACTTTGGTGACAAAGCCATCGAGTTGCTGAAGTAAATTTTGCGGTGACTCAGCCATCACGTTGATGACATTAAGCTCCAATGCTTCGTTTGCTGACAAAGTAGCGGCTTCACGAACCGCTTCTTCTGCCCATTCAACGTTACGTCCACGTAATTGCGCTAGTGAACGAATATAGGCGATGGAGTCGTTCAGGATTTTCTTTTCCATTGCACTGGGTTCACTGGGCTGCTCTTTTGGCTCTCCACCGGGAGCAACACCACCGCCACCAATCTGAACAGGCGTCGCCGCTCCTAAAGTGGTCGCCGTCGACATTGCCGCCACATGACAAGCATAAAGAATGTATGTCCCGGCGCTGGCTGCACGCGCTCCGGGTGGGTAGACCAAACACAGGACTGGAATTTTAGAAGCAAGAATATGCTGATTAATGTCACGCAGACTTGAGCTTAAGCCGCCTGGGGTATCAATAGAAATAATGATCACAGGAGAGTGGTCGATGGAGTTGGCACGTTGCAGTTCTTTAATCACATAATCCCCTACAGCAGGGCCAATAGCACCACTGATGGAGATGACTGGAACGGTTGGGAAAGACGCCTTGTTTACATCATCTATCGGCTCAGCCGTCGCCAGTGCAAGATAGCTCAGTAGGCTGAAAATCAGACCTACCATCACCCGACGATACATAGTTTGTTCCAGCTTAGGATCTACTTATAAGTGTAGTTGATAAAGCTATCTGTGGCTGGCGATTAGAAATGAATTCATTGATTTAAAAGCAGCTACCAACAACGTTGGCAACTGCTTTGATATTTTCATGGAAATGTTTATCGATTTTCAGCACTTTCGTTCGAAAAGTTATATTGCACACTTAACGTAAATGAACTCAGATCTTTTGCATGTCTCATCGCGTCAATCAACAGCGCGACATTGTCTTTCTCGTAAACTTTTGCGCCAATACCATAACTAAAACGAACATCTTCTTCCGTTTCAACCAGTGAACTCGCTGAGTTAACGTTAAAATAAGACGCCCCAGCAATGACATATGGCGTGAAATAATCGAGCTGCAAAAACGGCGTATACTTAACACCAACACTCGTAACATGATAATCCAGATAAATGGAATCATTAGAGCTTGCGATTTCAAAGTTATTTACATGGGTATACTTGGCATCTAAGCAATATTTCTCAGTAAAACAATAACCTGCATTCAGCATTAAGACAGGAGACGAGTCTTTATCACGCTCATAGTCTACAACATTCACTTCGGGTTTGACTTTGGCGACGCCACCCCCAACGCCTAAGTACCAGTTCTGGTTTTCTGCTGCCACACCTTTCATCGGTAGCATGGCAAGCAACAATGGCATTGCGAACTGCTTTCTACGTCGAACAACAGCAACCATTACACCCAACAGTATGCTAATTACACTCATAGATCCCCCGGAGACAGAGGTTTCAATACTGCCATCAACTACGGTAACACTGAATGGACTTAACGAAACTGTAAATGTTCCGTCACTAACTATAATTTCAATGTCTGAATACGTCCCTAACCCCGTCGGCATTCCATATAGTTCACCAGTTGCAGCAATGAATGTCATCCAATCAGGTTTATTTTTAATAGAAAAATTGAGTGCACTTAGGGCTGTATCTGAATCTGTTACTGTTGGCTTGAAACTGAATTCGGTCGATAGTGTTATAATTGTTTGTGGTGTACCTGAAATATTTGGAGCATAAGGATTGTAGATTGGAGTTGAGTTTAATTCATATGACTCAAACTCTATACAAGTTGCTTTCTCGGTGTCGGGAGTATAGGTCAGTGAATCGTCTAGATTATAGCCAACATCATTGGCAAAAAACGTACCAATGCCGCCGGGTTCAGATACATGTAAAAAGCCCTCATCCCCTAACCCATAAACACTACCGTTAGGCTGAAGTACTCTGATTAAAGTTCCATCATCTTCTTTTAGCACAATACGGTAATCACAGTCATCAGTGTTATCTATGTCCTCAATTGTCGCATATTGCCCAGTACCTATTGTGTATCTTTCGTTAATTCCAAAAAAAGGGTCACTGGAATCGATCAATTCGTAAGGCAGACTCATACGATCCACTGTAAAGTCAGCACCTTTTACTGGGAACGCAGGTGTCCGCGATACATTGAATACTTGTGCTGAACCATATTTTCCATCTCCTGAAGCAGCATTCACAAAGCCGCTAACTATGCACACCATCAATAACAACAACTTTCCCATTACATATCCCTTATGTAGGCATTTTTTTAGTTAGTGCATCGCTTTTCCAAAGCTAAAGCATTAATATTTTGCAAATCGCAACTTAACAATAAACCTCCTGCACTTACACATATACAACAAGAAAGTTACATATTACAAGTTTTACTTAGCACTTTAGTATTAACTAGAGAAAACAACTGCTTTTGGGGGAAGATAAACGAAGAAACCAGCCATAGAGGCTGGTTTTTTGTAAAGAATGGAGGCGCGTCCCGGAGTCGAACCGAGGTCCACGGATTTGCAATCCGCTGCATAGCCACTCTGCCAACGCGCCTTACCAAATTGTCTGAGATGGTGCCCCGGGCCGGACTTGAACCGGCACAGCGCGAACGCCGAGGGATTTTAAATCCCTTGTGTCTACCAATTCCACCACCAGGGCACACAAATTTCTTTGTGATGCCGTTTAATGCGATAAACACCATCTAAAATTTTGAGAAAAGAATGGAGGCGCGTCCCGGAGTCGAACCGAGGTCCACGGATTTGCAATCCGCTGCATAGCCACTCTGCCAACGCGCCTTTCCTTTCAACGCTTTAGGTTACCCACCGCTGCGTTCGCTGCATACTTTACGGATTGAGCGGTGAGAGTCAAACAAAAAACTTAAATATTTATTCGTTTGCTGAGAATTAGACCAATTAGACGTTTGTTTGATCTAAATTGCCATTTTTTGTACACGTGAAGTGCTATGCAAGCCCCAACGAAACGCGTTCATACTTGGGTAACTTACTCGCCACCAACTTGTATGACTGTTCTGAAAGGTCACGAACAAGGCTGTCATCAACATCACCTGGATAGTAAACCGTGATCCAATGACGCTTGTTGGTGTGATAGCCAGGAGTGATATCCGCAAATTGAGAAGTCAGTACTTCGCCGTCTTCCGGCTTCACTTTCAACGTAACGTACTCACGTCCTTCCCTCTGCGCCAAAATGGCGAACATCTTCCCTTTTACCTTAAACACCAACGCTTCTGGTCCAAAAGGAAAACCAGACTCTGCACTTAAAAATGTTGCTAGATATTCTTCCAGTTCTTTGTTCGTCATTTTGAGCTCCCAGCTTATCGAGATTTTCAGCGAATCACATACTCTTATTTGGCCGCTAATGCCTGACCTTCAAACTTAACCCCGTCCCAGCCAAACTGGATGAAGTTACGAATGTTGGCGTGATCGTCACCTTGAGGATTGCCTAACACGTCATCTCGGTAGAAAGCGCCGAAGCATGCCAATGTTTCCTGCGGCGTTAGCTCGTTCAGCTTAGCAAACGCAAAGATCTTACACGAACCGTTATTTTGATTTGCTTCATTAGTGGTTTCACCATTGGCAAAAGCCGTTGGGGTGAAATCGTAGTTCGCATCGATTGTTGCGATAGTTTGAGCAAACTCGATCGCTTGAGGATTGGATTTAAGTTGTTGAAGAAAGGTGTTCAATTCCATTTGTCGTGGTCTCTGTTCAAATTAGTTGAATCAGTCTATGACATTGATTCTCTGATCAAAAGACCTACTCGCAGAAAAGTACGCTAAAAATGAATCCCACCGTCGACTTCGAAAACTCGCGCGTTGACGTAGTCGTTTTCAAAAATGAACTTTGCGGTGTCGGCAATTTCGGACGTTTTGCCTAATCTTCCTAATGGAATCATATTCTGTAAGCGCTCAATGGCTTCAGGTTTCATTTGTTCTGCCATCGCAGTTTTGATCACTCCCGGCGCAATCGCTGCAGCGCGAATGCCATAGCGAGCGAGCTCTTTACCCCAAGTTGCCGCTAATGTCGCTACTGCGGCTTTAGAGGCTGAATAATTGGTCTGCCCAATGTTGCCAGCGCGAGCGACACTGGAAATATTGATGATAACTCCTTTACGTTTTGTGTTGATCATCTGGACAGCCGCTTCTCGACCGCAGAGGAATGTGCCGGTTAAGTTGACGTTAATCACAGCGTTGAATTGGTCGAGCGGCATCTTGCTGACTAATCCACCATCAACTTTGACCAGCAGCCCATCTCGCAAAATCCCTGCGTTATTGATTAACCCATCCAATTGACCGAAGTCAGCAACAATATCCGAAAAAACTTGTTCGACTTGCTGTTCGTCAGTGACATCAACGGCATAACAGAGCGCTTTTACCCCCATCATATGGCACTGCTTTTGAGTGTCTTGCAACGCTTGCTCATTCACGTCAAGTAACGCGAGTTCAGCGCCTTCATGCGCTAAAGTGATCGCCATCATTTGACCTAAACCTTGAGCCGCTCCGGTTATCGCAATCACGCTTTGTTTTAAGTCCATCATCTTGCTCCTGACGTGGTTATTTTTTGGATTGATAGAATTCAAACAGACTAGAAAAGTCGAGTTCCTCGTTGCCGTTCGCATTATGCAATGCGTATAAATTGCGAGCCAATGCTCCCATCGGTACAGAGGATTGACTTTTAGCTGCGGCATCCAACCCTAAACCTAAATCTTTCAGCATGAGTTTACTCATAAAACCCGGCTGAAATTGGTTGCTGGCAGGCGCATTGTCCATCACGCCCGGGCATGGGTTGTATAACTCCAACGCCCAGTTTCGCCCTGAACTTTGCAGCATGATGTTTGAGAGCACTTTCGGATCTAGACCATTATCAATGCCCAAAACGAGCGCCTCGCACGTGCCGGACATCAAAATACCCAGCATCAAGTTATTACAGATTTTGCCCATCTGACCATCGCCGGCTTTTCCCGCGTGGAAGATGTTTTTGCCCATGTGTTTGAGGATCTGCTCTGCTTTGCTGAACGCGCTGTCTGTCCCACCCACGATGAAGGTTAACGTCCCAGCTTTCGCACCTGCTACGCCGCCGGACACGGGTGAATCGACAAACTCAAATCCTTTGCTCGCGGCTTGAGCTGCAACAATACGGGCGGATTCGGGATCAATGGTTGAAGAGTCGATCAGAAACGTATTTTCTTCTATCAGGTTGAGTAATCCAACGCCGCCACTATGGTCACCCAGATAAACCGCTCTGACGTGCTCCCCCGCTGGTAGCATAGTAATTACGGTTTGCGCGCCTTTAGCGGCTTGCTCGATAGAATCTGTTGCAACTGCGCCTTTATCCGCTAACTGATCGACGGCTTCTTTGACTAAATCAAACACTCGAACGCTAAAACCCGCTTTTAACAGATTTTCAGCCATTGGCGCGCCCATGTTTCCTAACCCAATAAATGCAATTGTACTCATCGTGATGCTTCCCTTATCGATCAGTGCTAGTAATGCCCTAGTTGTGATAGCGGATGACTATCTTCGCTCCAAAATGAGGTAAACAGTTCGTCGATTAGCGTTTCGTCTACGTCTGCAACCGTGGCAAATTTCCATTGTGCGTTGCCGTCCTTATCAACTAACTTCGCTCGTACACCTTCTTGAAACTCGCCAAGAAGAGCACATTTCACCGACAACGAAAGTTCAAGCCTGAAGCAATCCGCCAGCGAAATATCGTGATAATCCCTAATCTGGCGATAGCAAATGTGGGCAGTAATAGGACTGCCAGTTTTAAGGTTGTGTTTAGCCGTGTCTAACCACTGACTTTGCGCTTCAATGGCTAAGATGTTGTCTACGACTTGGATAGCACTGTCACCCTCGCATGCTTGCTGGATGTGGTGAAACAGTGGCAATAATTGAGGTTCAGGTTTAGCGCCATCTTTGACTTCTTCGGCAAAGCCTTCCAGAAGCTCGGTGACGACCTCATAAGCGTCTTCAACGCTTTCCCACTCGGCTATTTGCAACTGTTCTAACAACGTGGATTTATGTTCCGGCAGAACCATGTGATCAGCGAGGTGTGTCGTTATCGCATCACTCGCGTTTACGATCACTCCAGTAAGGCCAAGGAATAAACCCATGCCTTGGTCAAGGCGGTTCAAAAACCAAGTACCACCGACATCAGGATATAAACCGATGCCGATTTCGGGCATCGCTAAACGCGAAGAAGGCGTTACAACTTTATGGCTCGACCCCATGTAAAGGCCCATACCTCCGCCCATAACGATCCCTTCGCCCCAGGCAATAATAGGTTTGTAATAGGTATGGATGAGGTAATTGCATTCGTACTCGACGGTGAAGAAGTGGCTACAGTATTCGACGATTTCAGGCTCTGACTTATCTCGCATTACATCGTGCATAGTTCGAACGTCGCCACCCGCACAAAAAGCCTTTGGCCCTTCTCCTTCAAGTAGTACACAAACGATATTGTCATCGTCTTGCCACTGTTCTAGTTTGTCCTTCAGCAGTTGGAGCATGTTGGCGGTTAACGCGTTCAATGACGAAGCATTATCTAATCGTGCCACGCCAATTTTGTGTTCGCTGTCGCTACAGGGCAGCTCTGAAAAATGAACGGTACCCATGATGATCTCTCCTTATGCCTATTGATTCTTCCATTGCGGTTTGCGCTTTTCGAGAAAGGCGTTAACCCCCTCTTTTTGATCTTCGGTATCAAACAGCTGGATGAACAATTCGCGCTCTTTCACCAAACCAAACGCGATGGGATGGGTGCGACCGTTTTGAATCAGCGTCTTACACGCGGTAACGGACGTTGGCGATTGATTCGCTACCGATTCCGCCAATGTCACCGCGCTTTGCAGCGCATTACCTTGTTCAACGACTTCTTCAACCAACCCAATATCCCGCGCTTGTTCTGCGCTCATCTGCTCACCACAGAGGATGATGCGCTTTGCCCAGCCCTCACCGACTAAAGCGGTCAGATTTTGCGTTCCGCCAGCGCATGGCAGTAAGCCCACTTTCGCTTCCGGCAGTGCCATGATCGCTTGCTGCTCTGCGATTCGAATGTCACACGCTAAAGCGACTTCCAACCCGCCGCCCATTGCATAGCCATTGATGGCTGCTATTGATACCCCTCTAAAACCGGACAGGGCTTCAAAGGCTTCGCCGAAAATCCGCGCCATATCGACAGCAACGTGTTTATCGCCTGAAGCAAATAACTTTAGTTCAGCACCCGCAGAGAAAAACTTGTCGCCTTGGCCTGTAATCACCAGCGCGTAAACTTCTTTATTTGCATTCAACTCGCCAATAAGCTGCTTGAGATACTGTAAGCTCTCTGCTGTCCATGTATTGGCTGGCGGATTATTCATGGTGAGCGTCGCAACATGGTTTTCTATCACGTAGTCAATTCCACAACTGACAGTTTGATTACTCGACATAGTGCATTCCTTTAGAGTAGTTCAGATCCTTCGGTCAAGAGTCGGCGCGCAATAATTAAACGCATGATTTCGTTAGTACCTTCCAATATTTGGTGGACACGCACATCACGGAAATACCGCTCCAACGGATACTCTTTGATATAACCATAGCCGCCATAAAGCTGGAGCGCTTGATCACAAACGGCAAAGCCCACGTCAGTGGCAAATCGTTTTGCCATCGCGCAATACGCGGTCGCATCCGGTGATCGCTTATCGAGTTTACTGGCGGCTAATCGCACTAACTGTCTTGCCGCAACCAGTTCAGTTGTCATATCCGCTAGCTTAAACTGCAGCGCTTGAAACTGCGCGAGTGGCTGACCAAACTGCTTACGCTCTTGAACATACTGCTTAGCTTGATTTAACGCCTGCTGCGCCGTTCCGATTGAGCACGTGGCAATATTGATTCGCCCACCATCGAGTCCTTTCATCGCGAAGGTAAACCCTTGCCCTTCCTCACCAAGCAAATGATTGGCAGGAATGACCACGTTTTCAAAGGTAATTGAACGGGTTGGTTGGCTGTTCCATCCCAGCTTGGGTTCTTTGCGCCCATAACTGATGCCTTGAGCATCCGCTGGAACAACGAAAGCAGAAATGCCTTTTGCTCCGGAGTCTTGGGTACGTGCCATCACCACTAGAACTTGCGTATCACCGGCACCCGAGATGAATGTTTTGGAGCCGTTTATAAGGTACTTATCACCTTGTTTTACCGCCGTGGTCGTCAAAGACGCCGCATCTGAACCCGCATTTGGCTCGGTCAAACAATACGAACCTAACCACTCGCCACACGTCAACTTAGGGCAGTATTGCTGTTTGACGTCTTCGGTAGCAAAACTGGCAATCATCCATGTGACCATATTGTGTATAGTCATAAACGCCGTGGTAGAAGTGCAGCCCATCGCCAACTGCTCAAATACGATGGAAGCGTCCAAGCGTCCTAATCCAAGTCCGCCCTGCTCTTGAGGCGTATACAGACTGAGAAAGCCCATTTCTCCCGCTTGCTGAAGCACTTGGGTCGGAAAGATCTGCTTTTCATCCCATTCTGCTGCCATTGGCGCAAGCTGCTCGTTGGCAAACTGACTAGCGGCTTCTGAAAAGGCGCGTTGGTCTTCGGTCAATTCAAAGTCCATACAACCTCCTATCGCAAATGGATACTCAGGTTTGGTCCGGTTGGAATGTCATCTTCAAACCAACGTGCGGTGACGGTTTTGGTTTCAGTGTAAAAGCGCACAGCCTGCTTACCGTAGGCATGTAAATCGCCGTAGAAACTGCCTCGCCACCCCGTAAACGAGAAGAATGGCAAAGGCACCGGAATCGGCACATTAATCCCCACTTGCCCGACCTGAATTTCGTGTTGATATTTACGTGCAGCCGCGCCATTCGCGGTAAAGATAGAGGTTCCGTTGCCATAAGGGTTGTTATTGATAAGCTCAATCGCTTCCTCAAGTGTCTCCACTTCCAAGCACACCAAGACTGGTCCAAAGATCTCTTGTTGGTAAATCGACATATCCGTCGTTACCCCGCTAAACAGTGTCGGTCCAACCCAGTGACCATCCGGCAGTCCATCGATCTGACAGTGGCTACCATCAAGCTCACATACTGCTCCTTGTGCTTTGCCCTTTTCAATCAGGCTAAGCACTCGCTCTTTGGCTTGTTTACTGATCAGCGGACCATACGCTGCGCCTTCGTCGTTCCACGCTCCAGGCTTCATTTTGGCCATTTCAACCTTGAGATCACTGATCCACTCTTTCGCGCTGCCGACAAACACCGCAACAGAAATCGCCATACAACGTTGACCAGCCGCACCAACCGATGAACCAACCAAATTACTGATGACTTGGTTTTTATTGGCATCTGGCATGACGACCATATGGTTTTTCGCCCCAGCAAACGCTTGGACTCGCTTGTTATAGCTGGTGCCACGATGGTAGATGTACTGCGCGACGGGAACAGAACCAACAAACGAGACTGCACGAATTGCAGAATGCTCAAGAAGAAAATCGACCTGCGCTTTACCACCGTGCAACACCTGCAACACCCCTTTAGGTGCGCCAGCTTGTTCAAATAGCTCGGCTAAACGCATGGCAGTAAGTGGCACTTGCTCCGATGGTTTCAGAATAAAAGTATTGCCCGCAGCAATCGCGAGCGGGAACATCCACAATGGAATCATCGCGGGAAAGTTAAACGGTGTGATACCACAACACACACCCAAAGGCTGGACCAGTGAGTACGTATCAATATCGGTCGCAACGTTTTCGACTGTTTCACCCATCATGTTTGAGGCAATATTAGCCGCTTGTTCCACCACTTCGATCCCACGCCAAACGTCTCCTTTGGCATCCAGCGTGATTTTACCGGTCTCTTGAGACAGCAACTCAGCCAGTTCATCATGGTGCTCTTTGAGTAAATGTTGATACTTGAGCATCACACGCGCTCGGTCAGAAACCGCGACCTGTTTCCAACGAGCAAACGCCTGCATTGCACTGCTTATCGCTCGCTCCATTTCCTCGTCCGTCGCACACGGCAATCGAGCAATCGCTTGGTTGGTCGCGGGATTGGTTACTTCAATCCATTGATCGCTCTTTGACTGACAAAATTCGCCATCGATATACAGTGGAACTGACTGCGTCATAGTGATTTCCTTATCTTTTTTTATACCGGAATTTCAATACCCATCGCGGTTGCCTCGCCGCCACCAATACACAGTGAAGCGATGCCTCGCATTCTACGTTTGTTATCAGTCACGCCATCCACACCTAACGCCTGTAGTTGCCTTAAATTGTGAATCAATGTGACGAGTATTCTTGCGCCACTTGCACCAATCGGATGACCTAATGCGCAAGCGCCGCCTTTGATGTTGACCTTTTCGCTCTCCAGCCCTAGATGTTTCACCGCGATTTGCGCGACGACAGCGAAGGCTTCGTTGATCTCCCAAAGATCAATCTCATCCAGAGTCCAATCTAAGTCCGAAAGCAACTGCTCAACCGCATAAACCGGAGCGAGCGTAAATTCAGCTGGCGTTCGAGCGTGTGTGGTATGCCCTTTGATGATGGCTAGCGGCTGTAAACCGTTATGTTGAGCGTATTCTGCAGACATGAGTAACAGTGCAGCCGCACCATCAGCGATGGCACTGGAGTTTGCGGCGGTGACAGAGCCGTCTTTGGCAAATGCGGCTCTTAAGTGGGGAATTTTGTTGATATCAACTGAGCGAGGGATCTCATCGTAATCGAGCGACTCGCCGTTTGATAACTCAAGTGAGGTCAATTCTTCAGCGAAGATATTGCGGTTTTGCGCTTCTAATGCACGCTGCACTGACATACTCGCCCACTCATCCATTTGCTCACGGGTAAAACCGAGTTTATCGGCAATCTGTTGACCGTAAACGCCCATCAGTTCACCTTCATAGGCATCTTGCAAGCCATCAAGAAACATATGATCGTAAGTGGTTTTATGCCCCACTCGCATTCCGCTGCGGGCTTCTTTAAGCAGGTATGGCGCGTTAGTCATGCTTTCCATACCACCAGCAATGGCACACTGAAAGGTGCCAGCTTTGATTAAATCACTCGCCAACATCACCGACTTCATGCCCGAGCCACACACTTTGTTTACCGTTGTACAACCAACAAAGTCCGGTAATCCGGCTCCTAACGCAGCTTGACGTGCAGGCGCCTGCCCACATCCTGCTGGCAACACACACCCCATGTAAACTTCATCCACGCTTTTTGCAGAGAGGCCGGACGCTTCTATGGTCGCTTTAATCGCTGCAGAACCCAATTGCGGCGCAGTAAACTCGGACAACAATCCTTGAAAACGCCCAATTGGCGTACGTTTCGCGGCAACAATCCAGATATCTTTGTCTTGCATGACATAAACCTCATACAGAATGACAACAGCTCTTTTGTTCTGCTCTCCTACTGATGTCAGGCGATGACATCGACCACTACGATTTAGACGCTGCTGTTCACTCCACGGCTAATTTCTTGACGTTTACGTAAGCATAGCACTAACATTTACGTAAACGTAAAGAAACACATTGTTTACATCCATTTTATTGAAGCCTTAGCGATAAGTTGGAGAGTGTTAGCGAGTGGAAACCTTCAAGATTAGTGACTTAGCCAAAGAGTTTGACATTACGACCCGCAGCATCCGCTTTTATGAGGACGTAGGTCTGATTCAACCCGAGCGCAAAGGCAGCATGCGTATTTATCAACGCCGTGACAAAGTGCGTTTGAAGCTGATCCTACGCGGTAAAAGACTGGGGTTCTCACTGGCAGAGATCAAAGAGTTGTTCGCTCTGTACGACACTCACCAAGGTGAAACTCAGCTAGTTAAAATGCTTAACATCATTGATGAAAAAGAAGCGGTACTAAAGCGTCAACTGGAAGACATTGGCGTTGTGTTAGACGAGCTGTCAGCGGCCAGAGAGCGCTGTGAAGAAGCCCTAAAACACGCCAAAGCCAGTTAAGTCGCACACCTCGCTTTCCAACGTTAAGCATCACGAAATTTGTTACGTATACCGATTGCAACGATCTAACGACACTGATGTGGTTATGAGGGAAGCACTATGCTAGCTCAATATACTCAACTCAATTTCGGGCTTGGAGAATCAATTGATTTACTGCGAGACCACGTAAACGCGTTTGCTCGTGACACCATTGCGCCCATTGCCGAGCAAATCGACCAAGACAATCTTTTCCCCAACCATTTGTGGTCAACGCTCGGCGAGATGGGACTGTTAGGCGTGACCATTGACCAGCAATATGGCGGCGCAGGTATGGGTTATCTTGCCCACGTGATCGCGATGGAAGAAATCAGCCGAGCTTCTGCCTCGGTCGGCCTCAGTTACGGTGCGCATTCTAACTTGTGCGCAAGCCAAATTTCCAGAAACGGCAGTGAAGAACAAAAGGCCAAGTACCTGCCGAAATTGGTCGATGGTTCTTGGGTCGGCGCACTGGCCATGAGTGAAGCTAATGCGGGCTCAGACGTGATTAGTATGCAATTAAAAGCCACCCAAAGCGGCGACCATTACCTGCTCAACGGTTCAAAAATGTGGATTACTAATGGTCCTGACGCGGATGTGGTGATTGTTTACGCCAAAACGGAGCCGGAAGACGGAGCGCACGGCATTACTGCCTTTATCGTTGATAAGTCTGAATCTGGTTTCTCCTGCGCGCAAAAGCTCGATAAGTTGGGAATGCGCGGCTCGAATACCTGTGAGTTGGTATTCAAAGACTGTCCCGTCTCAAAAGATAACGTCCTCGGCGAAGTAAACCAAGGCGTCGCGGTGTTAATGAGTGGCCTCGATTATGAACGCGTCGTACTAGCAGCCGGACCGCTTGGCATTATGCAGGCGTGCTTAGATTTGGTCGTGCCTTATGTGCACAACCGCAAACAGTTTGGCAGAGCGATTGGTGAATTCCAATTGGTGCAGGCAAAAGTCGCCGATATGTACACCAAAAGTAATGCGGCGCGCGCGTATGTCTACGCGGTTGCTGCTGCATGTGATCGCGGTGAAGCCAACCGCAAAGACGCGGCAGGAGCGATTCTCTATTCGGCTGAGTTGGCAACCCAATTGGCATTGGAGGCAATTCAGCTACTTGGTGGCAACGGCTATACCAACGAGTATCCAGCGGGACGTTTGCTGCGTGACGCTAAGTTGTACGAAATTGGTGCGGGCACGTCTGAAATTCGCCGCATGCTGATCGGCCGTGAACTGTTTGATGAGTCTCGTTAACGAGGTGTCTATGGCGACCATACAAACGAAAATTAACACCGACTCCCCGCTCTACAACAAGAACCATCAGCATATGTCTAAGTTGGTCGAAACCCTACGCGGCGATATTACGACGATCAAGCAAGGCGGCGGTGAAAAAGCGATTGAAAGGCAGCGCACAAAGGGCAAACTACCTGTCAGGGAGCGTATTGCTGCGTTGCTGGATAGCGATTCAGATTTCCTTGAAATTGGTCAGTTTGCAGCGTGGCAAGTCTATGAAGAACCCATACCCTGCGCGGGCGTTGTCGCGGGTATAGGTAAAGTCAACGGTATCGACTGTATGGTGCTCGCCAACGATCCTTCGGTCAAAGGCGGAACCTATTACCCGCTTACCGTTAAAAAGCATCTGCGCGCGCAGGAAATTGCCCAACGTTGTCACTTACCATGTATCTATTTGGTCGACTCCGGCGGCGCTAACCTCCCCCATCAATCAGAAGTCTTTCCAGATAGAGATCATTTCGGCCGTATCTTCTTTAATCAGGCACGCATGTCAGCCCAAGGCATACCACAAATCGCGGTGGTCCTTGGTTTGTGTACCGCAGGAGGCGCGTATATTCCTGCGATGGCTGACGTTTCAATCATCGTTAAACAGCAAGGCACTATCTTTCTCGCTGGACCACCACTGGTGAAAGCCGCTACCGGTGAAGTCGTGACCGAAGAAGAGTTAGGCGGCGCAGATGTTCACTGCAGAAAGTCAGGCGTTGCAGATTATTATGCTCAGGATGAACACCACGCAATGGAACTGGCAAGACAAGCCATCGCCAATACTAACACTGCAAATGTTGGCGAGACGCCATCAGAGTTTCACAAACCTCGATATGACGCCGACGAGCTATATGGAATCGTTAACGCTGATCTTCGACTCTCATTTGACGTGCGTGAGGTTATCGCACGACTGGTCGATGACTCAGACTTTGATGAATTCAAGGCCTTGTACGGGGCCACTTTAGTCTGCGGTTTTGCACGATTGGAAGGGCAATTGATCGGTATTGTCGCCAATAACGGCATCTTGTTTTCGGAATCTGCACAAAAAGGCGCGCACTTTATTGAGTTATGCGCGAAACGAAAAATCCCACTACTCTTTCTACAAAACATCACCGGATTTATGGTCGGTAAAAAGTACGAAGAAGGCGGGATTGCAAAACACGGCGCGAAGCTTGTTATGGCCGTTGCGTGTGCGGATGTGCCAAAGTTCACCATCATCATAGGCGGCTCGTATGGCGCTGGAAACTACGGCATGTGCGGCCGGGCTTACGATCCAACCATGATGTGGATGTGGCCAAACGCGCGAATTTCGGTCATGGGTGGCGAACAAGCCGCAGGTGTGCTCACCCAAGTCAAAGGCGACGTGTTGCAACGCAGCGGGAACAGTTGGAGCGATGAAGAACAGCAGGCGTTTAGGCAATCTATCGTTGAACTGTATAACCGACAAGGCCACCCTTATTACGCGAGTGCTCGGTTATGGGATGACGGCATTCTCGACCCGAAAAACACAAGAAAGGTGCTTTCACAAGCGTTGAAAGCTGCCCTCAATGCACCAATCCAAAGCAGCGAGTTCGGCATCTTCCGAATGTGAGGAATAAAGCAATGGAAGGACAAATTCACCACGGAGAGTTACTCAGTTCAATCGATAAGAACGGTGTGGCAACACTGACACTCAATCGAAGCGATAAACATAATGCATTCGACGCCGACTTAATTCAGCAATTGATTTCTGAGTTGGAAAGACTATCAAACGCCGCTAACGTGCGCTGTTTATTGTTACGTGGTAACGGAAAACACTTCTCCGCTGGTGCAGATCTCAACTGGATGCGGTCCATGGCACAACAAGATCAACAGCACAATGTTGATGATGCTGCACAACTCGCGCATTTAATGAAACTCCTTGATAGCTTCCCTCACCCGACTATCGTTTATGTCCACGGCTGTGCTTTTGGTGGCGCACTTGGGTTAATTTGTTGTTGTGACATTGCCATTGCTGATATCGAAGCCAGCTTTTGTTTGAGTGAAGTCAAACTCGGCTTGGTCCCAGCAACTATTGCACCTTATGTTTGCCGAGCGATTGGGGCTCGTTCAGCACGGCGCTATATGTTGACTGCAGAACCTTTTGATGCCGAACAAGCTCTGCAAATGGGCGTTATTCATCACCTTGCCACCACCAATACGGCAGACGCGACGCTGTCTAAATTCGTGGGTTTGGTGTTGGCTAACAGTCCTGCTGCGATGAGCTATGCCAAAGAATTGATTCATCACTGTAGCGAGCAACCAATTAACGCCAAACTCATTGACTACACCAGCGAGCTTATCGCCCAAGTTCGTGTCTCGGAACAAGGGCAAGAAGGCCTCAACGCTTTCTTGGAAAAACGCACACCTGTATGGCGTAAAGGACATCCAGACAATGACTAGCCGCGCACTGCCCAAGTCGGTCACCATTGTTGAAGTCGGTGCTCGTGATGGTCTACAAAATGAAAAATCTGTCTCGACTCAGGCAAAAGTTGACCTGATAAACAACTTGTCTGCTTCGGGCTTAAAACACATTGAAGCGGGGTCGTTTGTTTCTGCCAAGTGGGTGCCGCAAATGGCGGATTCGTATGAGGTAATGTCGGCGATCAATCGCGAACCCAGCGTCATCTATTCTGCTCTGACCCCGAATCTTATCGGGTTTGAGAAAGCTCTTAGAGCGAATGCTAACCAAGTCGCCGTATTTACTTCCGCCTCGCAAGGGTTTTGCCATCACAATATTAACTGCTCGATTGAAGAAAGCATCAAGCGGTTTGCACCTGTGATTGCACAAGCCAAAGCAAAAAATATCCCGGTGCGTGGCTATCTCTCTTGTGTGGTTGATTGCCCGTATGACGGACCCATTCATCCTAACAATGTCGCGAAAGTAGCAAAAGCATTGCTCGATTTAGGCTGCTATGAAATTTCGCTCGGCGACACCATAGGCACTGGTACACCAGTTAAAGTCGCGCGCATGCTAGAAGCCGTGATGACTCAAGTACCGCTAAATCAACTTGCAGTGCACTTTCATGATACTTGGGGGCAGGCTCTTGCTAACATTTACCAAGCTCTGCAGATGGGAATCAGCGTAGTGGATAGCAGTGTCGCGGGTTTAGGCGGCTGCCCTTACGCTCACGGCTCGTCGGGAAATGTCGCCACTGAAGATGTGCTCTACCTATGCGAAGGACTAAACATCCCCACAGGTGTCAATTTACAACAAGTAGCGCGCGCCGGTTGGCAGATCAGCGACGTGCTCAAGCGCCAACCAACGTCTAAAGTCTCGCTGGCGCTACGCGCACTCAACAAGTAACTTCATTAGTATCAGATTGTTTTGGCGCTGGCTTGTATGATTGAAGGAACAGACACCCCATGATCAACAGCACGCCAATCCAGCCAGAAACCGTAATATGCTCACCGACCACAACCACCGCAAACACCGCAGCTACCGCTGGTTCAAACAAAGTAAGCAGGCTCGCTTTACTGGCCGCGACGACTCTTAGGCCGTAGCCAAAACACACGTAACCGATAAACATCGGGATCAAGGCCATATAAACTACCACTGCGGTATTGGTGGTGGTTGCAAATAAGTTCCCACCTGTAAATAGCAATGTCGGCAGCAATAGCATCGCACCGCAGCCAAAAATACTGCCCATCGCAGATGTTGAGCTGACGCCATGAGTAATCAACTCCTTCGCCGCCCAAGCATAAAGAGCGTATGACAACCCAGCAACCAGACCGAGAAGAATACCTAAATAGTGATAAGTCGTCTCTTCGGCAGTTTGGCTCGCTGGCTCAGCAAACGTGAGCAGAGCAATACCAACCGTACCTAACAACAAGCTATAGATCCAACGTCGGTCAATTTGGTTATTTTTGCTAAACAGTCGCTCTAGAGCGGCAACAAAAAATGGTGCACTTGCGATGGAAACGACCGTTCCGATCGCCACTCCAGATAGCCGCATCGAGCTATAAAATGCCATTGGATAAACCGCCAATGCCAGCGCGCCAAACAGTAGAATTTTAAAGTTTGCGGCTATAAGCCGGCGCTCTCTTGCGAGGTTTCGAAAAGCAACGACAGCCAGCAACAGGCCACCAACTCCCATTGAAAATGCGCCGACAGCCAATGGACTAATTGACGGTGCAAACGAAGCAGCCGTCCCTGTCGTTCCCCACAGCAAAGACGCAAACAAGACCGCACTGATTCCATAAGCCTCTGCTTTGTGATTGGTTGTTTGATGCTTCATTTTGGTCCCTGAGCTCGTCCATTTCTAACTTCAAGGTTAATCAAAACTCACTTTAGATACTTTGCAGATAAGACGCTATGCTTGTTTGAGCAGACTCAATTAACTGCGTACTTGGCGAGGAGAGCGACCAAAAAAGGCCGAAAAGCGCCGGCTGAATGCCGACACATCATTGTAGCCAACCTGCTCTGCAACTAACTGAACAGGCATATCAGTGTGCGTTAACAGCGCTTTGGCTTTTTCCATTCTTTGTTTGGTCACGAACTGGAGCACGCTCGTTCTGCAGGCTTGGCGAAATAGCTTTTTAAACTGGGTCGGACTCAAACACGCCACTTTGGCTAAGTCCTCAATCGCAAAATGAAGAGACAGGTCATTTTGAATATGCTGGATGACGGCTCGAATTCGCGGGTCAAGTTGTTCATCTGCTTGTTGCTGAGCCAACAACATCGAAAACATCACCACCATCGCATGCTCGATTGTGCAATCAACTTGGTGCTCCAATTGTTGTTCAATAAAAGAAAGGTAGCTCCTCAACGGGCTAGAAATCGAAAAAACCAGAGACTCCATACTCAATAGGTTTTCAGGCAAACTATTCAAGTCGGCGACAATAAATCGCGCCGCTTCATCCGCTCTGAAATGATGAAACTGACCAGACTGAATCACCACGCATTCACCCACTGACACTTTGCCTTGATAACCTTCAAGCTCGATATTGATCGAACCGAGGACTGGCAGTACCAATTGATGATGAGTGTGCGCATGCCCACGACGTTGTTTGCTGTACGCTCTGATAGTTAAGCTGTCTTCCATGACGATGTTTCGATTCAGTGACTCAGTTAGGTCGTTATACAATATTTACGCTTAGCCGTCATTGAGCACTGGTTAACACTTCTCAGCAGTAAAAGTTTCTACTAACTCAATAAATATCTTTTGCTGGCAAACGTGTTGCATAAGAACTAGAATCAAAACTTTGGTCTGCATGACACAAATTTGTCATGCAATTTATACATTGATACAGATATGAAGCCGTCCCATTTTATGAGGCGGCCTTTTATTTGGGAGTTTCAAAATGTCTGATAACAACTCGATCTACATTTCAAGTCTAGACATGAACAGAATTACCGCGTTGCTGGATAAAATGCCCAACCTCGCGAACGATCTTGTCCAACTTGATACAGAACTGGATCGTGCTACGGTGCTTGAGCCAAATGAAATGCCACCAAACGTGGTCACCATGAATTCAACGGTAGTGTTTAAGTTTACCGACAGCGACAAGACCATGACAAAAACATTGGTCTATCCGTCTGAGCTAAAAAGCAGCGATGATGTGTCCATCTTTGCTCCTGTTGGTAGCGCGCTTATCGGGCTGTCTGTTGGTCAACAGCTCGCTTGGCCGATGCCGAACAAACAAACTAAAACGATCGAAATTGTCGATGTCATTTATCAGCCTGAGCGTTGTGGTGCTCTAAACCGCTAACCCTCAGAGTTCCAGGTGCAAAGGCAGAGTACTTTGCACCAGGAGAGCCCTCTTAGTTCCCAGTCTATTCCTCTACTTCTTTTTCCTCTTGCAAGACAAAACTCACTCATTACACCTCTGTAGCACGAATAATTTTGAAATTGTTATCGATTCGTAGATACTGATACAACATACATATAACCGACTCGTATAAAACGAGCTTTGATATTCAATTCGCTTCAAATAACTAGGACACTACATGCAAAGTAATGCAGCAAATGGAGGAGCTGAATTAGACCAGCTTCATCTGTTTACTCGAAAAGACGTCTGGCAAGGCTTCACGCAACTGGTACCCCTCTCATTTTTCGTCGTCATTTTTGGTATCGCCTTTGGTGTCGCGGCCGTACAAACAGGCTTAGAACCTTTTCCTATCATGCTGATGAGCACACTGGTGTTTGCCGGTGCATCTCAGTTTGCGACGCTAGAAATGTGGGGCGCACAGGTTCCGTTAGTCCCCGTTTTGATTACCGTATTCGCCATAAACGCACGCCACTTATTAATGGGAGCCACGCTCTACCCTTGGTTGCGTCACCTCTCACCAGCCAAACGATACGGTGTGATGTTGTTTGCATCTGACGCCAATTGGGCGTTGTCGATGAATGCGTTTGGACGTAAAGAACCAGGGCTAGGTTTACTGCTTGGTGGGGGTATCGCGCTTTGGTCATTCTGGATAGTCGGCACTTGGCTCGGCTTCTATTTTGGTAATGCAATCAAAGACCCTGTTAGCCTTGGATTAGATATGGTGATGGGTTGTTTCCTGCTCTCTATGGTTGCAGTCGGACCTAAGAACTTACGTATTTTCGTTATTTGGTCAGTCGCCGCAGGCTCTTCTCTCTTAGCTTATTGGTACTTGCCTGAAAACACTCACGTGGTTGTCGGCGCTTTAGCAGGTGGAACACTTGGCGCGTTCTGGACGGAGAAGAAAAAATGAATATTGAAACCACAGACGGTGGCACGATCTTAATCATTTTCGCTATGGCGTTAGTAACCTTGGTCACTCGCTGGGGCGGCGTCTTTGTGATGTCATTTATCCCGATTGGCTACCGCGTTCAGCAGTTTATCACCGCGATGTCTGGCTCTGTGTTAGTCGCTCTCCTTGCGCCCTTAGCAGTTGAAGGTGACGCTGGCGCTAGAATGGCACTGCTCTCCACAGCGGTTGTGATGCTAGTATGGAAAAAACCGCTACCAGCAATTTCTGCTGGTCTAATAGCGGCAGCTTTAGTTAGGGCAATGTAACGCCCTAACCACATTGAACCATTTAACTCCCATTTCGATGTGGCTTTACGTAGCGGTTAAGCCACTCTTTTTCTCAGGGTGTAATACGACTATCTTTAGCTATCTTTGCACCATAGGATGTTCTGGTGCGTATTGTATCAGATCCCATAGGTTGCCATATAAATCTTCGAATACCGCGACAGTGCCATATTCTTGAACTTTAGGTTCGCGGATAAAATTAATCCCAATTGACCTCATATATTCATAGTCACGCCAAAAATCATCGGTACTAAGAAACAAAAACACACGACCACCAGCTTGATTACCAATAAAATCAAGTTGTTCTGCTTTAGAGGCTCTTGCCAACAACAAGGTCACACCATGCGAGTTAGGCGGCGCGACCACAACCCAGCGCTTGTCTTGTTCAGGCTGATACGTATCTTCGATTAACTCGAATTTTAACTTGTTCACGTAAAAGTCTATCGCTTCGTCATAATCATTAACGACTAGTGCGATATGGACAATATTCTGTTTCATATCTACCTAATTTAGTGGTTGAGTATCATTAGATTGGAAGCTGATTGTCGCGACTGTACCCACTTCTTCTTCGCTTTGTATTGTAAATTGCCAACAAAAGCGCTGGCATAAATCCGCGATTAAAATGAGACCCAAGCCGTGACCATCTTCAAACGGCTGATCAATAAAGCCAATACCTTCATCCATGACTGAGATGGAATCTTGGCTCATTTTGACCGTGATTTTGCCACTCTCGCAGGCAGATGCCGCATTGCGGATCAAGTTGCCAATCACCATGTTGAGCACGGCATGACTGGCATTTATCGACGGTTGTCCGCTGACGTCAAGCTCTATACTGACTTCATCTAACGGAGTCTTGCGGAAATTGCTTTCAATAATCTTTGCTAGCTCTCTCTCTGTTACGAGCCTGAACTCAGCGGCTTCTTTATCTCGTTCATAGCGAACAAGGCTAAGCAACGCATCCACTATCGACATCATTTGGTTTGCAGATTCATTGATCAGGGTAAGTTGCTTGACTTGAAACGGGCTGTTCTCTTGGCGCTGCAGTAAGCTGCTCGCACCCTTTATGACGGTTAACGGTGTTCTAAGCTCATGACTGGTATAACGGGAAAACGCTTGCTCTCGACTGATCAACGAGACTAGCTCTTGATTATGCCGATTGAGCTGTTCGGTCAATTGAGTAAACTCTAACGCCGCATGTGGGCTGACCGAGAAGTGTCGATTCTTGTCTTTTTGCCGAAACTGCTTGGTTAAACTATTGAATGGCGAGATGAGACTGTTTGATAAAAGAATAAGTAGAATGGTAAAGACAGTCATCAAACAGGCAAACACACCCAGCACAATTTTGAGGATAAAGTCGAACTCGGAGTCGCTCAATTCAATATCGTCTATTTTGCTGATCAAGATAATCGGCTTAGTGACGCCATTGTCTTGATACTCATCGATATACAGCATTCTCGACGAGTCACCTTCTTCACCCACTTCGCCGTGAAATGAACGTTTGCCTTGCGCATACTTTAAATATTGCGGTGGAACAAGGTCAAAATCATTATAGGCATCGGTCAAAAAGTCGATAGTCAACTTCCCTTCTTCACCATTTAGATAACGCTCAACCGCGACGTTAGAATCTAGCGCGATTCTCTTCGCCCCCACCTCGTCTTCAGCCCAATCTACGGTGAAGACAAACATAAAGTAAAACGTCAGCCCAATAAATAAAGACACGCCGACAAAAAACAATGCCAAGCGTGTCGTGAGACTTTTCGTCGTATTGCTGATGATGTTAATGGCGTTATACCTCTAGTTTGAATCCCTGTTTTGGCACCGTTTTCAGCATCTGGGTAGAAAAAGGCTTATCGAGTTGATTGCGCAGATGATAGATATGAACTCTGAGCGCTTCCGTGTTGATCTCCTCTTCTTCCCACAACAAGCTTGCGATTTCTTGCTTTGACACCACTTGCGGAGCCTTGCGGCACAATAACTCCAGAATCGAATAACTGGTTGGGTTGAGTTTTAGAAGGACTCCTTCACGAAACGCTTCTTTCTCTTTGCGGTTAATACACAGCTCACCAAATGAAAGTGTACTTGATGCCACCAGCCCTTTATAGCGTCTGATCAGTGCACGTAACCTCGCTTCTAATACCTCGAGATCAAACGGCTTAGTTAAGTAATCATCGGCGCCTAACTCGTAGCCTTTAAGCAAGTCTTCACGGCTATCCATAGCCGTTAGCATCAAGACGGGGGTATCTACTCCCTGACTTCTTAACGCCTTACACAGCTCTAAACCGTTCATTCTCGGCAGCATTAAATCGAGCACAATCGCATCAAAGCATCCTTCGGTCGCCAGTTGAAAGCCAAGTTTACCGTTCGATGCGTAATCAAACTCCACCTGCAAAGATTCAAAAAAGTCACACAGTACACTAGCGACATTTTTATCGTCTTCGATGATGAGTATCTTCTTCATTGTGCTCGCTTCCCTACTGTCTAATATTGCTCTTTCTGCGCGTATAAACCATTTTTATAAGCGAAACTTCCCCACAACGCATACGCGTTTGCCATTGAAAGCTTATCAGAGTTTACTTGAATTGGAGTCAACTCTTGAGTCGCTTTTTCATATTGATAAGATTTTGGTTCATCTTGTGGCTTAAAGACAATCACCTCACGGTTTGCATCCATCCAAGCAAAGGTTTTTCCGCGTTGCATCAATGCGCGTTGCTTACTGGCTGGAACGTCTTTTGTCAGGTCATAACCGACCATCGGGTGTTCTGCGCTGATGCCCGCTAACGACAACAATGTCGGCGGAATATCTAACTGACTAACCAGTCGATCGTCCTGCTTTTGCTCCACACCACCACCAAAGATCACCGCCGGAATGTGGAAGTTTTCTACGGGGACGGCTTGCGTTCCATACACGCGTGCGTCGTGGTCAGCAATCGCAACGAAGACCGTATTATCCCAGTAATCCGATTTCTTTGCCTTTTCGACAAACTCACCCAACGCAAAATCAGCGTATTTCACCGCGTTTTCTACGGTTTGTTTAGGCTCGTTGTATTGCTCAATCACATTGTCAGGATACTCAAACGGAGTATGGTTCGACGAGCTAAACACTAAGCTAAAGAAAGGTTTGCCTTGCTTGTTCATTTCGGTAAAACCTTTGTGCGCATGGTCATATAAGTCTTGATCTGAAGCACCCCAAGAACCGATAAACTTCGGCTGGTCAAAAGTTGGCAAATCTTGGATATCGTTAAATCCATTCCCTAAAAAGAACGACTTCATATTGTCGAAGTGACTTTCTCCACCGTAAACAAACTGCGTAGTGTATCCACGTGATTGCAGTAGATCTGCGATAGTGAAAAAGTTCTGCTGGCTCTTTGAGAGTTTTACCGTTGAGCGTGATGGTGTTGGAACAAAACCGGTCGTTACCGCTTCAATCCCGCGCACCGAGCGTGTGCCCGTTGCGTACAGATTGGTGAACCCCCAGCCCTCTTTGTAGAGCTTATCTAGGGTTGGCGACAGGTTCTTTCCACCCAACTCGCTAACGTAGCGCGCACCGTGGCTCTCGAGCAACAAGATCACAATGTTCTTTGGCTGCTGTTTGAAGCTTGACTCATGGTAAGCATACGTTGGTAACGCACTATCAAACTTGGCATTCTTCTCCGCTTTAATGCTGGCTTGAACTCGTTTTACAATCTCGTCCGCAGGCAGTTTAGGGTAATAATCAAATGCATCGTTTTCAGACGCCATCTGTTTTGCCGCAAACAGCACTGAATACACAGAATTCAGCGTCAAATCATTCACTAATGGGTCGGTCGAATAAGCCACCATCGCTGGGTTAAGTGGTCGGTGTCCCAATGTAGAACGTGCCCCCATCACACCAACAGCAAGAACAAGCACAGCAATCACTGGTCGCCAATACCATTTTGGGTATCGTAGATTGCTGACCATGTACTGACTCGCCTTCCAGCCCAAGATCAAAGCGATTGCACTGACGACCAATCCGACGAAAAGTTCTAGCTTGTATCCATTCCACAGCATGCTGGAAACCTCTTTTGGATACACAAGGTACTCAATGAACAAGCGGTTTGGTCTTAGATCATATTCTTGGATGAATGGAAACGTGGCGACTTCCATATAGATCAGTAGCCAAATCCCAGCCGTAATCCACACTCTAAATAGCGTTTTAAATCCTCGGCCGAACGTGTTCTCTGAGAAGAAAAAGCAGGCGAGAAATGAAGGCAAGATCAACAAGTAGCTGACCGTCGCTAAATCGATTCGTAATCCACCAAGCAGCGTTGAGCTCATATCACCGAACTCAGCGAATCGCTCCCATTGCCAACCGATTAACACCAAGCGAGACAGTAAAAAAATTGCCACACAGCACACTGCACTCGCGGCAATCGGAAAGAGAATTCCGAGCCTGAATTTGATTCGATCTAACATGACTATTCCACCCAACACTTACAAAAATAAAATCGTTACCCACACACCAAAGGCGAGGCATAAACTTAGAAATACTGCGGCCGAGCCCATGTCTTTCGCTCGACCACTGAGTTCGTGATGTTCGATTCCGACGCGATCAACTACAGCTTCGATTGCCGAGTTCAAAAGCTCGACAACTATGACGAATACAACACAAGCAATCAGGGCGACTTTTTCTGTACTGGTAATCGGTAGAATTAGCGCAACGAAAGTTAAGAACGCGGCGAGCACGGTTTCCTGACGAAAGGCAGCTTCGTACTTCCAAGCCGCTTTTAAACCTTTAAATGAATACCCTGTTGCGTTAATGACACGCTTCATCCCTTTTACTTGAGTCTTTTCTACACCTGCAGTCATCGCTGTTAGCTCTTTGATTGATTTAAAAATGGTTTTTGACTGAGCAATGAGAACACGAGGAACGTAAAAAAAGCGTGAAAAATAAACTAACGAACTAGACCGCTTCCAAACGGCGTTTTGGCGAATGCGAACGCGACACAAGGGGAAAAGCCAAATCGTATAGCCCAACCATAAAAATCCTGACAGGAAATTTACATTGGAGATTTAATTAAACGTTAGATGCTAACTTTATGACGATCAGGTGCGATAGTTTTTCCTCTCCGGTTCATTAAGGGCTTACTAAGGAGACAACGATGACGGAATACCGTGAGATGGCAGATGCGGCAGCAAGAATGGAACGAGAAAAAAACTACAGCGGAGCTAGGGTAATGTGGCAAGAAGCGGCGGAATGCGCAAAAAGTCGTGATAATTCAAAGTGGGCGCAATCAAGATTTGCTTTTTGTTGTGCTCGCTTAAGTGAAAACAGGCGATACCTATATCGATAGGTGGCTAGGAAATATGTGCGCAGTAACTTCTTCTTTCATTATTAGCGCCAGCACCGTTTCCCGTCAGAAGAAGTTACTCTCAATATCAGACCCCATCAGAAACTCGTGAAAGATAACACCTTGATAAACAACACCGTAATACATGTGATCTACTCTGCGTTGGTCGGTATAGGCTTACCGTTTGCAGCCAATGCAAGCTCCACAATACAAAATGCTGTCGACTTATGGACATTGAATGGGCAGAACTTCAGCAGCTTAAAAGCATGCTCAATGCAAAACGAGTTAAAAAAAGAACAACTCTTTGTTTACGCTGATTCTTCATGTGTCATCAGTGATCTAGCCGCCTATACACTATTAAAAGAATGCGTCAGCACCCCTAATATCGACCGAGTAAGTATTTTAGACGTGATAAGTGAAAAAACGTACTTGAGTTTTGATGTCAGCGCGAAGACGTGTCAGTACTTGGCCGCGCAACTTGATACTGCACATGCAAAACTGGCAGCAACTTATGCTAAAACGAAAAAGGGTTACGTCATCCAGTTTTACTCAGGTGATAAAGAGCCGGCTTCAATCCTAGGTAGATGCGCGGAGATTCCCTTGTACCAACACGTTGAAGACAATACGTTTTATTTAGTGAGCGAAGCCTATGAACGATATTCGGAGGCGAAGCAGCTCATGAACTCAATAAATGAAAAATGCCAAAATATCGATACTTGGATTCGACCTGTTTCCATTACTCAATTTTGATTTTGTGTGTGTCGCTCACCCTAAGCTCGATTTCCTTTAAATTACATAATTTACACTCATTCGGGTCACACGTTTCAAGACAGTTCAATTTCTCCTGTACCTTTTTTAAAAGAGTGGGATTGGCAATCGACTTAATGATATTGAATTTAAGCAGATAGACACCCATCTTATCCTTCTCATCCAAAGGTGGGTAGTATTTCATTTCTTCCGCATTAAAGACAAATTTGCAGAATTCTATAATCGGCCTGCAATCAACATTGAAAAAATAAACAAAATCTTTAGTTTTAGAATAAGCCATTAAATATAAACAGATAGCTTGAACAATCAACTCAAAATAATGTTCTGAGTTAACATAATATCCCAACGAGACTAAACAACTTCTATCCACTTCGTTTTGTGGAATGGTAATAAACGATGGAATACCGTTCAGCTTCTCTATATCGATAATCCCCGACCAATGGCCGAGAATTTCATCGTTTTCATTCTTAAGTACAATACTCTTGTAATCAATGCTGCTTTTCATTTCATACAAGGCACTTTTAAAATTCTTTAGTGGAGAGACGTTGCCATAAAACTCGCCAAATCGTTCAACATGTTCCTGATAACTGTCGCGTGATATTTCTGACTTGACGTACTTAGGCACGTAACGATAAGAAAGAACTGAAAGTGAAAAATCAAGCGCCTTGGTCAAGTTGTAAAGAATAGCGTCATACTTCGTTGGATATTTAATTTTGGACAAATCCAACGATCTAATATGCTCTTTTAAGCATATACCTAAGCATTTGGCTATATAAAATTGCTTGTATAACGGAGGTGTGCTTTTTCCATTTAGCCATCGGCTCAATGTAATAGCATCTAATCCCTTGAATTCTTCGTAATATTTATTTTGAAGAAGGGCAATTAGTTCTTTCCTTGATATTCCTTTGCTTTCAATCCAGAGGGACAGGCTATCTTTAAATTCTAGAGCCACGGCTAAACTCCTTGGTACTTAATACTTATTATTATAGTTTCACATAATACCTTTGCATTATAATTCTATCAATTAATATTAATACAATAGGATTGTTCTTACAAAGCCCAAACAAAAAGAGCCCATCGATGATGGGCTCTTAGTTTATTAACCACAGCGGGTATTAATTACTGAGCCCACCACTGTGCTACATATCCTTCACCATTGTTCACCGCGGGATGGAACGATTTAGCTCCAGCAGTATCACCATTACAGCCATAAGCCGAGACGCCTCCTAAGGACATCAACGTTGGGCTTGTGCAGACACCAAACAAATCTAGCTGATGGTCATTTTCACCCCAAAAACCCCAGAAATTGTTCAAGTATTGACCATAAATCACTTCATCTACAGAGAAGTGGAATCCATACCCTCCACCATAAGCTGTCATATTGCCCAAACTATTTCCGCTGCTATCTTTTAAATTTACGGTGCGCGTGGTTTGGTATGTACCAACAAAGTAGCTCCCATTGAGCATTCCATAAACTCCAGATTGTTCGCCACCACCATTAAAGACATAGTCACCTTTATAAAACGTAACTGGATGCGTAGTCTGCATATACCAATTCTGTACAGTGTTATCTGGGTCTTTGTTAATCGTCTCTACTGACGTATCCGAGGTGTAAGATACTCGTGAATATGACAAGCCATATTTATTGCTCATCTCAGCGTTCGTTACGCGGAAGTCATTGTAGTTGACAGTTCCACTCTCTGATGTCACCAGTCCTCGACCGTTAGTAAACAAAGAGCCATTAAACGCCACATTCTTACCGCGCTGCGAGAACACATTCGTGTTGCCACCAAAACGCTGTAAGTTCGTTTTCTCTGAGTAAGACCATACGAGTGTATATCCACCTACGGATTTCTTTGACGAATCAGATTCTGGTTGTGAAACCATGTCGCACTGGGTTTTGTAGGTGTAGGTATTGTCGGCACTTCTTAGCCAATATTCCCCATCGTTAGCTTTCAGGGCAAACGGAGAGTTATAAGTTAAGAAAATGTCTTGACAACTTTTTGCCGGCTGTTCGAACGATCCGATAACAACTTTGAAGAAATCAAATGAGCCAAGCTCGTAAGTCACCTGGCCAAATACATCGTAGCCAATAACCAACAGAGTCACATTGTAAATACGTTGTTCAGGAGTAATGGTAAAAGACTTCTCTTTAGAGACAGTTTCACCATTGATCACCCATTCGTACTCATATTTGCTGACATCACAGTATTCGCATGTTACCGATGCGGTAATAAGATCATTTTGTCCCTCAGTTGCATTAATTTCCGTGATATCCAGTGCTGGTGGATTACCTACATGAACAATCACGTTACCAGCAATTTCTGCCCCCGAGTTAGTCTTAACTTCAAAGATGAAGTCATCTACACCCATGACGTTGCTATTAGGTGTATAAATAACTTTGTATACACTCTCATCAGACACTTTGACCGTTCCAAGCAACGCACCTGACGTACTTTTAACTTCTACTGAAGCCTGTTCACCAGGACGATACCCTTCAATCAATGACGATATATCGATAGTCAGTGGCGTGTTGACCGTCACGTTAAATGTTCTTTCAAGCTCACTCTTCAAAGACAGATGAGTATTTGAATTAACAATAACTACCCAATGTTGAGTGACATCGTTGTCTCCATCAGTCAATACAGCATCAAAAAAATGTGCGCCTTCGGAATCAACTTGTGCATCAACTTGTATTTTTGATTTGTCCGTTGAAATTTTCGCTGTTACTTTTCCAGATGTCGGTTGCGTAACCGATTTAAACGAGACTGTGTCTCCATCGATATCGGTCGCAAGAGCTGATGCGGAAATTGACATTCCTGTGAGTTCATTTGCATACCAAATGTACGGATTATTTTGTAATATAGGGGCACTGTTTTCTTTTACGTACACACGAACAATACCTGTCGCAAAACCGCCATAATGGTCGCTGACTTGATAGCTAATATCGTGCAAGCCAGTACGGCTAAACGTCACATCGAACTTAGTATTATCCAACTGGGTTAAGCTTGTTGGTGAAACGGTGGCGTCGTACGCGTAAACCCCTACTAGTTGGAGAGAATCACCGTCTGAGTCAAAAACGCAGCTACCTTTAGTATCTTGCGGTTCACGACCATAGGTACAGTCCGCACTAATATCACTAGCGACATCGATTGTGTATTTCTGTCCGACTTTAATATCCACCCCATTATTGGTCCACTGGAAATATTTGGTTTCAGGGTTACTATTGCTGTCTGATGAGCTGACGCTGATATCGATTGCACCAACTTTAAAGTCCCCTACGCCGTCACCATCAAAATCGTCAGACAGTGAATATATTAAGCGCGTAATGCCGCCTAGGTCGTAGGTGTCACTAGTGTATTCAACAATGCTCTTTTTTAAGTCATCCGTAGTCGCTTTCGCACTGCCTGAACCAAGCACCAATACCGTGCTAGATAAGACGTATTTGTTACCTTCACTGTCCGTCGGATATAAGCTCGCTAGCTGAGCATTCAAATCGATATTTGCTACGCTTCCAGGCACAGAAATAGAGACCTGAATAGGTGGAAGTGTTGTCGACGGCAAAGAACGTAGGCTAGAACGGCTATTTGGCATGATCGTTGTACGCTTTTCAACCAGAACGCTCGTTACCATTCTTGGATTCGAAAAGGTTGTTCCAGACTCAACGCTACGCAATGAATATTGGTATTGACACATCGTCGGATTTTCAAAAGCCTCCAACTCAAATATCATGCCCGATATGGTCACAGGATCACACTGACTGCTCCCCGTGATATTAGTAATATCATCGATCAGCAGCTCGTCGCTATTTGAGATAGAGTTTCTTTCGCTTAAATTAACCGAGAGCTTTTGTTCAGTGACAGTACGCACAATACTATCTTGTGTGTAAACCACTGGCTCTTGCTCTACCGGACGATTATAGTTCGATGTTGAACTACCACTCCCTTCTCCACCACAACCCAATAGTGCAAAAGGCACTGCTATTAAGGCTAAATATGATTTTTTCATCATTACTCTCACACATATTCATTAAATGAATTAATACGAAGGCTTAACCGTTATAAATATTTTTAATAACGAGCCTTGTGAGTATTTTTATTTTTTTGGATTTTTTACTTTTACAATTTCACCTGGGTATACGTAATCCAAATTCCGACCAGAAAAGTAATCTTTATTCATGCTTACAAATTCATCTAAGGACATATTAAATCGTCGGCATATTTGGTAGATGTAATCACCCTCTTTAAGAACGTAATCAAGCGTAGACTTCACTTCCTGCTTATTAAGTTCTGGCTCCGGTACCTTTTCAATAGTAGGTTCAACCACTTTTGGTTCTTCTGGAACAGGTTGTACGACTTCTTCTACTTTCTCTTCTGTGAAAATACAGTCACAAGCTGGTTGTGGTTCAACGGTTGCTTTCTCTTTATAAAACTTATATTTCACACCCAAGCTGTATGCGTATTGATCTAAATAGTCCGAACTGAAAGACTGGTTAACGCCTAAAACAACCGCCCAGTTGTTATTGATGTTGTAGTCCACATCCAACTTCACGTAAGGGTTCACTTCTTTGTCTCTTGCTTCATTCCCTACATCTAGGTCGGCTAAGAAACCACCTGAGAGAGCGAAGTTGGTTTTATCGGTGAATGGAAAGTTCAGCTTTAGCAAGGCTCCATATTGAAGAAAGTTGCTGTCAAACTGTTCTGAATTCCAATCGATGTATCTAACGGTGTTCTCGATCGAGACAAATTTATAAACCGGTACGCCGATATCTAGCGCATAACCTATACCGAAATCAGAGCTATCTTCTGAATCTAACTGATTCACAAAATCTAGCTTCGGTGAAATATAAAACGATTCATCGTATTCTATTGCATAGCTGGCGATAGAGTAGATGGCAGTCGCTACTGCAATGAGTTTTTTAAACATATTAAAAGTCCAATCCAAATATTACGACAAAGGAGTCCGAGTAACCGCCAGTAACGACTTCATTGACCGTTTTGTCGCTGTAACCAACCGTTAGGTTGTAATTAATTCTCGTCTTATCACTTCCAACAGGCGCCAATACCACGCCAGCATTGTTCAATACAGAGGTGGTTACATTGCCGTTATCACCGACAATCACTTGGTCTTCACAGGTATCACAGTGAACGTAATACGGAATTTTTTTCTCTGTTTGAGTGTCATGGGTTAAGGAATATGTTTTTGAAGTATCAAACTTCATTTTAATCCCAGTATTAAAGTAACCCAGCGTCTCGATATTAAACCGAGTTTCTCCCTTTACCGTTCCTGAACCATATTGAGGAGACATTACGCCGCCGTTTTCTGGTGTCACTATTAATGACGTAAATGTTTCTGGAAGATAGTTGACTTGAAAAGTCAAATTAAACGACAGATTTCGATAGGTTAAAATCGACATGCTGTTGTAGAAGTAATAACGAAACGGAACTTTCACACTACCTACATATACACCTTCAGCCTTTCCTTTTAGCGCTTCCAACAATTTTTTTATTTCAAATATTGGCCTAACAAAATAAAAGGGAATATTCTCTGAACCTGATTTACTTATAATGGCGGCAGAGCTAATACAAGATGACATCGAATTATTCAGAATTTTCGTCATGCTTGAGGTCGTAGAGTTGCTGCAATAACCTGATTCCAGCCCCAATTTATCGTTAATTGCAGTTGAATTGCTCAGACTACCCCAGTCATACTCTAAACCTTGAACCAATACCTGCACGGTTGTTTGTTCTGAAGAAGGACCCGTTAATGTCACGTTTTTATTTACTTGCTGCATCGCTGGTATCCACTTTTTTGTGGGTTCTAAACTAGAAAATATTTCTGATGTAGTCGCAACATAATATCCGCTTCCCCAATCGCGTGAATTTTCATATCGAACATTTTGTCCTTTGACTGATATGTTAATCGTCAATGCACTACTCGATGTGCTAAATATAAAACCAAGAGCTAATAGAATTAGATGTTTCATAAGCTACCCATACACACGTTAGCGCCCTTTACCAGGAACGACGATCTTCTTTCGATAACTTTCGTCATGGTTTAGCACCGTGACGTTGAGGTCTTTATTTACTAAGCCTGTTGGTAACTCAAAGCTCTTTTTTCTGCCTTTGATCAGGGTATAAAAAACACGGCACGAGCTTTCTTTCACACCTTGGCAGTTGTCTACCAAAACTCTAAGCATGGTGTTGCCTTTGTTTTGAATTGAAAGGCTTTTACCCACAACATCAATGGCATAATCTACTTTGGGTTCTTTAGCCGGAACAATTAATACTGGCGCATAACCAACGAAAATGTTGACCGATTGTTCACTAGATTCAGAACCATTTGCGTAAGGTTTTGGAACAAAGACGATTTCGTAGGTACGGTCTTCTTCCCATGAGCAACTGTCCCCACAGATTGCTCGGATACCAAGACTTTTTGTTCTGCCTGGCTCGATAATGAATCTCGGGTTACTAACTGCGACCGTCCATTCTGCCAAGTTTTCTCTTGTATAAGGCTTACGAATTAAATCACCCTCTTTTGTGGTCGAAATTTCATTGATTTTCGTTTCAACAAAATAGACCATCTCTTTGTCATTGGTAACGATGAATGAAGCGTTACCGTTTTCATCTGAAACCTGAAGCATTTTATCGAGATACACTGCACTGGATAATGTCGAGAAAAGGCACAAAAAAGATCCAACTAATAGTTTCATTTTCATATTACTTCCTTACCTCACCAATATTGATAGGAGTATTTGTTCTCGCAAATTTAAGTAGCATATCCATCTCTTCTAACTGTTTATTTGATAGAAGGAGTTCATCTTCATAAGAAACATAAACGGCAATTCGCTCGCGCTTATCTAGCATATAAACTTTCATATCCTTGCTTTCAATATTTGATATGAAATCAAATATATTAGAGTCTTTATAATATTCACCCAAGTATTTAACCATCTTATCGTTTTCAGGATGACCAGATATTAGGATTGACTCTCCCAGCCTTAATTCTGGGAAGCAATAGTTAGTGCCGTAATTAGTTTTATCCTGATAAATTTCCAACTCACACACCAAACCATCAGCTTTTAATGTAAATGGCAGTTCATCAAATACCGTAATATCGAAAACACCGTCATAAAGCTCATATATATCTAAACAACCAGCACCATCACACGTTAGGTTCGCAATCGGTGTATCAAAAATATCTTTAAAGCCTGAGATAACCTTTTTGGTGATACCTACACTGGTCGTCAACTCGATAACGCCTGATGGGTAGGAATAACCCGAGGTGTAATCTCGACCACTGTTTTGTAGATCACCGACATCGGTATTCAGCTCAATCGCGTACTGTCGATAGTCATCCATCGGGATAACTGTCTGGTAGTTGTAAAGTGAGACTTTCTTCAACTGGCCATCGTGGTCTTTGACAGTTAAATAAGCTTTCAGCTTTTTATCGTCATCGGCACGCTGTTGACCGCCGTTGCGTTGTAAGTCAACAATGCCGTAACTGCTACTTTTATCAGCGGTAACGTACCCTTTACCGTTGGCAAAGATTTGTGAGGAATCAAAACCCAGTGAAGCCCCTCTCTTGCCTTGAGTATCCGCAGTGACTAGCCCGTTAGCACGTAAGTAGTCATTACGGTAATTACCTGAGTAAGAGGCATCGACTCTGGTCGAGGACTCTGAAACATTGTTGTAAACATGACTCACTTCGCCGTAGTCCTGATAATTTTCTCCGTCGATAATGGACGACGCTGACAAAGTATTTCTAATCGATGATACCTGTCGGTTGTAGCCATAAACCGTAGAGCGATAAGAGATAGAATCTTTTGGGTTCAAATTGATCGTTACCGTCAAAGTTCCATCAAGCTTGTCTAACTCAAAGTCTTCTTCCAGCGAATTGGTTGTGTAACCTAGATTGACGTCCATGCGTACATAGTTGTTAATCTGACGTCCCAAGCCGAATGCGAAGTTATAGTTTTCATAGTCAATCGATGTGACATCGCTTTGGTTAAAGTTATACGCGCCACTTAACCTTGCCTGACCTAAGTTAAACAACTTAAATGAGCTACCTACATAGGCACGTTTAAAGTTGCCGTAACCGTATAACTTGGATGCTAAATTGCTGTCACTACCCCCTTTGTACTCTTGAAAAGAGGTAGTTAAAAAACCCAAGTTCAATGTCGTATTAAAATAGGTCTCGCCACTGTTGGCATAGTTATACGTTGACTGAAGAGACAGATCCCAAGGTAGATCGAACTCTAAGCCCGCCGTCGCGATGGCCCCTAAATCACTGCCTGTAACACCTAGCCCTAAAAGAGTTGAATTGTGTACTTTTAAGCTCGTCAGTCCACGCGCAAACATCAACTCCTCTTCTTGTACTTTATCGACGATGTTTTTGCTCTCAAGCTGACCGACAGAAAGTAGAAAGTCGTAGTCGTTAAGCGCCAAATTGTCAGAACGTTTGTTATAGATTGTGTGAGCTTCTTGTACCAACACGTTGTCGTTATTACGGATTTCTAGAATGACATCGTAAATACCGTATGGCAGCTCAGAGTAAGAAACAAACTGCTGACCAGGCGGAGTGTTTCGGTTCAATAGTATCCGACCATTATCGGCATCTTTGACGATCAAACGACCAACCGATGGGGAGAAGAAATAGAGCTGTTTGTTTTCGTTCTTCTTGCCCAACAATAAATTGTCAGATGAACCAAAATCTATGGTTCGCTCGGTTACACCATTCAACGTTGAACCTTCGCGCAGGAAATCTGTGCTATTCATCGATTCATGGCCAATAAACTGCCCAACTCGTAAACTGTACTGGTCGAAGTCGAGATGATACGCAAGCTTGTACACATCAAACTCATCGCTGTAACTCTGGTACTGCACCTCACTTTGGATGTAACCGTAGTTCAACCCAACCATCAACTCGTCATTGATGCTGTAGTTGAAATCAGAGTCGTCATATTTGTCTAAATCAATTGAAAAATGGTTAATGGTCGCAGGGTTATCTTTTTTAGTTTGTTGGTATTTCCCCTCGACCTTAGATTCGACTTTATTGACAAAGCTAGGGCTGACAAATAGCAGTAAGCGTTTATTGTCATAATCTAAAACCAGAGCATAATCTTCACCTGTTGGTAATAACACACAGTTTGATAGCTCTTGCTCTTTACACTCATTGTTTCTAACCGCGACGCCACCTTTTAGGTCGGCTAGGATTTTTGCGACGTACTGAGGCTTCAGATTGTTGTCCAACAACATGGCATTTAGCTTTGCATTTTCGCTAGAATCGTCGCTCAGCTTTACGCTATCGTAGGCAGCCAGCAGAACCACATCACGATAGTCACCGTTTAGTTGCTTTAACTTTAGGTTTTGTTTTTGATATGCGAAGAAACCTTCAAAACCTTCAGGAACATTCACTCCCATTGAAAAAGCACTAAATGAGATGATCAAAGAGATGCAAATTAATAAGTTGTATACACCTTTCATAAATCATACCTAAAGCCCACCACAAACGAGCCGTTACAACTTCTAACTTCCTCATCACCTATGGACTCGAACTTAAGCATCAGATCATGGGCAAGCACGCTACTTTCTGAATCAAATTGTGTATCTGAGTAAGTAATCGCCTCACCAATCTTCATCGGCTCCACTTTGTTATCGATATGGACATTGGCGATACTGTCATAACCATCAAGTTTGTTTTCAGTCTCTGGCCTAAATGAGGAGTAACAACTAGAGACGTTATTTATGAGAAACAACTGATAGCCCGTTACTTCTAATTGTGAATCGAATGAATAAACGTCCGATTCAATAGTGAGCTTGACTGGCTTATCTGCAAACGTGCTGATAGCCGGGTCATAAGCCAACGTTATTGAACTAGGATCGAGCTTTAAACTGACCGTATCTGCCAACATGTTTGAACGGTCAATATTGGTCGATACCTGAAACGTATGACTTTTGTAATCCGCTGCGGCACTAGGGACCGTCAGAGCCGCCAACAATGCAGTGCTACAGACAATAACTCTCACGTAATACTTCCTATCCCAGTAAATAGGGGCAATCTCGAATGGCATTGCCCCAGACTGCTTTCTAAATTAAAGCTCTGAAGCCACTACTGTTACTGATAGCGCTGCGTCTTGACCTGTGTATGCGTCAATAGCGCTTGTGTCAGACGTAGAAACTGCATTTAGAAGAAGAATATCGCCTGTGTGAGAAGCAACTTGCGTCACACCAGTTGAAGAAACAGTGGCTAATTCAGTGCCATCGTTCTTTACTGACCACTCAATACCTGTCACCGGAGAACCGTTTGCGTAGAAAGCAACATCAGCAACCGTCCACTCGATAGAACGAGCTTCTGTACCGCCTTGACCGTCATCACGTTGAGTCGTAGAAACCAATTCACCAACTTCTGGAGCGGCTGCCGTACCAGTGTTGTCACGCGCTTCAAGTTGAATATTAGGCGCTACGATTGTGCCGTCTTGCGCACGCATTAGCTGACCAATAGGAGTCACTAGTGCACCGCCTTCACCGGTGATCACAAAACCGCTAGATTGAATTACGCCAGGAACAACACCTTGCCAGTTTGCCGTGGCTGTTGCAGTGTCACCAGCTGCTGCATTTACGCCTTGAGCGACTAGTGCGATTGCACAAGCTGAGAAAATCTTTCTTAATTTCATAAACTTACCTTGTGTGTACTTTAACTTATTATTAATAAGAACATTTGTTTCCATGTTCTCTCGAGACCCAATGTTAGTTATCTTGTACAGACATGTGTTAGCAAAGTGATTTAAATATAAATAAGAATGCTATTTTGTTACCGACATTCATTTGGTCTAAAAATACGAAAAAGGTAAGCGACGTGAATATATCAGTTGTGGGTTAGGAGTATTCCTACAAGCATATTAAACCTTTCCTTCATGATCTATAAGACTAGTTTTCTAGTACATTGGAACGGTATACTAAAAATCCAGTAGATAATAATAAGCATTTTTATTTTAAAGTAAGTGTATTTTCAAAGGACGAGATAATGTCACGCTAGAGACCGACTCGTTCTCAGTTAGAGAGGACGTCATCTCATAGCTGACAACAGATGCGTTATATAAACAGTAAACTAGATCGATCTTAATACTACTCAGCTCTAATTCTATTCCACTGCCTAACTTCTCATATTCAGAAACATTTATTAACGAAAATGATTTGTGTAATGAAACCACTAAAAGTCGACATTCTGAATCGTAAGTAAATAATTTAATCACGAAATCATCTAATGATATGTCGTAGTTGTTATTATCGTCAGTTTCGAAAAACATACCTTTTATATGTTTATTAAACTTTATTGAAACTTTACCATCCAGTGTAAATGGATATTTAACCTTTTGCATAAGATGTACCTGTTGATACTAGATAGGGATTTTATACAAAATCTCAATAGTGATTATTTAGCATACAGATTTACATTATGATTGAGACGCCAATACCCAACGCAATCACAGCGGAAATCAATCAAGCTATTAGCATTCATCATTATTTTTTTATTTACCTGCCTACAATGACATTGGAAATTTATACAATATGATTATGAGTTGTTCGTTATAGCAACTTAAATCGTTTAACTATGGCAATAGTTTTCTCCTAAGAGTAACGGCCTCCCCTTTCAGTCATTGCTCTTAGGAGTTTTTTTGTTGAGGACGCATATCACCTCAAACTAGAAAGGAATGTAAACATGTGTTTTCTGTTAGATAGATACTTGTCAGATCGCAACATGGCGAACAAACATAACCTTGGCTACAAGATACAAGAAATCAATGATTTAAAAGGAGAGAACATTGGTTACGAAGTGCTTATCAATGCAGAGGGGTTATCCATTAGGCAGGCAGATGAGATATACAACAAAGGCCTAATGTTTCCTCACTCTACGCAAAGACTAATAAGGCGACTTGAACGCTACGTCGAAGAAAACAGCCAAGTTCTATTCGGAAAAAACCTATTTATCAATTTAGAACGAAGCCATTTATGTGACAAATTCCTTCTTTGTGACATTGTTATTCTCTCTCGAAAAGCGGCACATAAAAACGTAAACGTTATTATCGAGATAACCGAGCGAGATACTTGTGGCAAATGTCCAGAAATTGGAACAGGGATCAATTTCTTAAACAAGAACAATGTACTTCTTGCCTTAGACGATTATGAGTTAAATAAGAGTGACTTTAGGTACAAAGAGCTAGATACCAATGTTTATAGTTTTATTAAGGTTGACTTTGCCTCGTTATCTAATCATCAAGAACAGCTTGATGAACTACTAGAGAAGTACAATTTGAAATTAATTGTCGAGTACATTGAAAGTGAGAGTGATAGAGATTGGGTAACTCAACATGCCCCTGAAACTTGGGCGTTGCAAGGATATCTCTACAACACGTTCTCGGCGAAAATTTAGAGTTACCTTTTTACTCACTTTACTAAACTTTAATATTGTCATCTCTCGGTTATAAAATTAGCAAATGAATTTATATTATTGTCAGAATGCTTACTTTAACGACGTTGTTAAAGGCTATGATGTAAATGTATTGGGTGTTTACACCATCCATACTCTAAGATCATCTATGTTGTAATATTTACTCTCACCTTCCCCTAAAGGTGAGAGTCTTTTTAACGTCCAAAGTTATCTCACCATACATCTTCTCAACTGCCAGCTAAGTCGAAATATCAGTTAACGCATTAGCATCGAAAGTAAAACTAACCTCCAAATGCTGTCACTAATAGGTTTTATGCCGTTAGTCTATAAATAAAGGAGTTTAGCTATGAAGATTAGGCCTTCTATACGGTCAATATTAGTCTTATTGATAGCCGCCGTAGGGCTTAGCGGGTGTAACCATAAAATGCAAGAGCTTGTTGTTACACCAAAGCAAAGCACGGTGCCAATTGGTTTCCAACAGCAACTAAAAGTGCAAGAAGTTTACAAGAAAGGCAAAGAGATTAACGCCACAAACAACCGCGATGTGAAATGGAGCAGTTCGGATGATTCAATTGCAACTGTAGATTCTAACGGGCTTGTAACTACATATAACAAAGCGGGGATCGTAGAGGTCACCGCCGTTGGTAACTTTAAAAAACGCGAGTTCAAAGACACAGTAACCCTTGAAGTTACAGACACAGTGCTTACTTCACTTACTGTTACACCGAAAGAACGCTCCACACCAGTGGGCTTAACGAGAGCATTCACCGCCACGGTATTTTTCTCTAACGGCCAAGCAATTGATATTAGCAATGATCGCTCCACGCAATGGAACAGCAGCGATAGTTACGTTGCGACGATTTCAAACATAGATGGAAGTAAGGGCATTGCACTCGGTAAAGCTATCGGTTCGTCGACTATCACTGCGTCCTTTGAATTCAACGGAAACAGTTTGAGTGACAGCACCACTCTAAATGTCAGTGAAGCGATTGTAACGGAATTTAGCGTTACCCCCAGCAAGCAAAGCGTGCCTGTTGGTTTAACAAAACAATTCTCTGCAATGACGAAAATGTCTGACGGTAAAGCGATTGGCGTGACCAGTTGGATTAACTAAGCCATTCATTTATCCGTTTCACTTGCCCTCAAATACGCTCTAATACGTTCGAGTAGTACGGACAAAAGGCACACCATGTTCGTCTTCAATGACTTGTGCCTGAACATCATAAATATCCTGTACAAGTTCGGACGTTAGCACCTCTTTTGGGTGTCCAGTTGCCATCAAATGTCCATTTTTGAGCACGAGTAGATTGTCTGCATACTGCGCAGCCAGATTGAGATCGTGCAACACCATGATTGTTACGTACTCTTTTTGACGAGTCTGGCTTACCAAATGCTCAAGCAATACGTGTTGATAATGCAAGTCGAGAGCACTGACAGGTTCATCCAACATCATAATCTTTGGCTCACGCATTAGTGCTTGGGCGAAGAGAATCATTTGCCGTTGACCACCACTAAGCTTGCTCACATCTTTGTTTGCGAGATGCGAAAGCCCAATCTGGTCCAATATCCCCAGCGCCTTATTCAGCGCTTCATTTCCCACTCGCAAGCTCAGCGCATCCAGTTGCCCAAGCAACACAACTTCAATCGCAGTTAGGTTAACGTCTAGGTTGATGTCTTGTGGCATATAACCAAACTGGTTTCGCCACTGCGAGAGTAAATTATGTGTTAGCGAGTTCTCACCATGATGGATCTCACCCGACTCCAATCTAATGTCACCAAACAACGCTTTGAGTAACGTACTCTTACCTGTTCCATTTGGACCAAGAATCGCTGTCACTTGACCTGGCTTCAGCGCAAAATCAATGCCTTTGGCCAAACTCAATGAACCAATCTGAATGTGAATTTTGTTTGCAGTCAGCATCATTAACCTCTCCTAGCGATAATCAACCAAAAGAAGAAGGGCACGCCAATAATTGCGGTCACAATCCCGATTGGAAACAGTGCGCCGGGCACAATTACTTTTGAAAGAACAGACGCAGTAGAAAGGAGAAACGCACCAATTAGAAAAGAAAGAGGTAAAAAGAACCGCTGGTCTTCTCCAACCAAAATTTTGGCAATATTTGGCGCTACAATACCAACAAATCCAATGATGCCGACAAAACTGGTCACCGTCGCTGTCATCAAAGCAACGATGAATAGTGTCTTCAAACGCAACTTTGCGACATTAACACCAACACTTTTGGCCCGCTCTTCTCCTAACCGTAGTGCAGTTAATTTCCAAGAATCTTTGAGTAACAACACGACGCCAGTGATGACTACCACTGAGGTAATGAATAAATTTCCCCAGTTTGATTTCGACAGACTACCGAAAAGCCAGAATAGGATTTGCTGACTTAACTCCGGAGACGAGACAAATTGCACCAAAGACAACAGCGACTGGAACAAAAACAACAATGCAATACCCGCCAGTATTAGTTGACCAGAGCTGATATGGCGCATCGAAGCCAAGGCAAAGAGGAAACACGCTGAAAGCATGCAGCAAATGAACGCGCCAAGCGGTACTGCGTAATTACTATCTAGACCCAATGAACCAAAATAAAGGGTAATTGCAGCACCGAAACCCGCAGCCGCAGCCATACCCAAAGTATACGGACTAGCCATTGAGTTATTCAGCAAGGTCTGCATCTCTGCCCCACCAACACCGAGAGAACCGCCGACAATAATCGCCATAAGCGCAATCGGTAAACGTAAATTCGTCACAATGACTTGTGTTGAGGCATCGACCTGAAACGGCAAACCGACAAACTCCAATATCGCATACAAAACCCGACTGGCATCCAGCATTGATGGTCCAGTCATGATATCGAGCACAAATGAGACAACTAAAATAAGGCAGAAAACACTGAGTACAAGAAAACGTTTCCGCTCATACTTTCTCTGATTTTCAATGGCTTGTAATACTGCTTCGGATTGCATCTAACGCTACCTGATTACTTAAAAATTGACTTTCTTTTCCACGACACTGCGGTTTGTTTTTAGACAAACGCGCTGCCCATTTGCCTGAACAGGCATACTAACAAAAATGATAATAATTTGCATAACGATTAATAAAAATATTATCATCGATAACTTAGCTAAGGGAGCCAGCGAACTCTGGCATATAGAAAAGAGTCTAAATCACCATGTATAAAACACTACTCAGTTTTGCGGCGCTTACGATCAGCGCTTCGGCATTTGCAGAAATCACAACCGTTACCGACGTACTAGGTCGAGAAGTCACCTTTGACGCACCAGCTAAACGCGCGATTGTCGGTTTCTACCCTGAAGACTATATGGCGATTGGCACAGAAGCGGCGTATGACAATGTTGTCGGTATGTCGAAGTACATTTGGCAAGCGCGCTCTGCAAACTGGGAACTCTACGTTAAGCACCGCCCTTCCCTCGACAAAATTCCTGAAATTGGCCGTGTCGATACCAATACGTTTTCTGCTGAAAAAGTGATTAGTCTAAACCCTGACGTCCTAATGCTGGCAGACTGGCAATATAAGGGACTCGGTTCAGAAATTGAACGTATCGAAGATGCTGGCATCCCCGTAGTAGTGGTCGACTACAATGCGCAGACTCTTGAGCGTCACCTCAAAAGTACACAACTGATTGGCGTGCTCACAGGCCAGGAAGAGCGTGCAGCAAAAATCGCAAATGAATACCAGCAGAACCTAGAGATGATCACCCAACGACTAGAGTCTGCCAAGCTAGAAAAGCCGAAAGTCTATACCGAATATGGCGCTGCTGGCGTGAATGAAGTCGGCTATACCTTTGGCAAAAACATGTGGGGGGCGATTGCTACAATGGCGGGTGGCGACAATATTTCAGCGCCGTTTGTTGAATGGTGGGGGAAACTCAATCCAGAACAAATTATCGTTGCTAACCCTGATGTGATTGTCATGACGGGTTATGAGTCAGGCAGCTCTGATGACGCAATGGTGATGGGACAAGGTGTCGATGAAGAACTTGCTAAGCAGCGTTTGGCCGGATTTAAGCAGCGCATTGGTTGGGCATCAATTGCAGCGGTTAAGAACAACCGCATGTATGCTGCTTATCACGGTGCATGCCGCACCATTCTCGATGGCGCAATGCTGCAATTTTACGCTAAAGCAATGTATCCCGAGCAGTTCAAAGACTTAGATCCAAAGCAAGCGTACTTAGACTTCTACTCTAAATACTTGCCAGTCACGCCAAGTGGTTCGTTTGTAACGCAGTTGTAGTTTAGGTTTATGTATGTCAGGTTGAATTCGTACCGACCTGACATACATCTCGAATTTTTAAGCAGAAGCGGCAATAAGCTTATGCTTCAATACGCTCAACAGACTCTGGCCAACCTTCGTAATAAATGTGGTCCGCTTGCCAAAGAATATGGTCTGGGTCATCGGTGCGAAGAGTTTGAGCAACCGTCAGCGCAAAATCAAAGCTCACGCCTAAACCTTTGCCCGTAATAAAGTTACCATCCACAACCACTTTACGGTCTAAGTACTCCCCTTTCTCAACTAAGGTTTCCAAACCACTCCCCGTTGTGAAGTGTTTACCTTCTAGCAGACCATGTTTGCCCAATACTTTTGCTGGCGATGAACAAAGCGCACAAATGTATTTTCCTGCATCTATGTGACGTTTCAAAAACTCAATCACCAGTGGGTTACTCGTCAAATTGTCCGTTCCTTCAGGGCCACCTGGCATCATGACTGCGTCGTAATCCTGTTCGAATTTTTCTGCCAAAGTGAAATCAGCGCTGATACGAGTATCGAAATAGGTTTTCATGACGACATTGTCTTTACAAGCCAGCACGTCAACTTGCATACCGCTGCGTCGAACCACGTCGATGAACACCACCGCTTCGCCTTCTTCAAAACCATCTGCTAGTAACACAGCCACTGTCTTTTGCATGGGAATCCCTCTTCAATTCAATAAAGTAAAGTTTAGCCTCATAATAACATAAAAATAAAACGTCATTTCAATTTTAATTTGTGTGGATGTAATTTCTTAGAGAGTACGTCACGCTGTTTTCGCTTAATGCCTGGTACAACAGAAAGCCCCAGACTCGTAGAGCTTGGGGCTAGAACTTAATCAAACGCAGCAGTTAGTCACATTTGATGCTAAATACTCAGTAAACGTTGTTATTTGGCCGCCAAGTGATGACGACTTACAAAGTACTTAGGAAAGTTAAGATTTTGTCTTCATGACGTTTAATGGTTTCTTCGCTCGGTGTGACGGTATCTTTGTGCGTGAAGTAAACTAAAATCGCCATTTGCGCAGTCAAACGGTTTTCCGCTTCATCAAACGCCACTGAGTATTCGCTTTCTAATGCGCCGCGAGTTACCTCTTCTTTGTCGTTCGCTGGTAAGCAGTGCAGCAACATCGCCCCTGGTTTAGCTTTTGCCATCAGCTCTTCGGTGATCACGTAGTCTGGCATAAACGCTGCTAAGCGCTCTTCTTTCTCGTCCATTTGTGTCACCCAGTAGAAGCTATCACCGTAGACGACATCGCAATCGCTGATTCGCTCCACATCATCGGTAATCTCAATATGGCCGCCAGACTCTTTGCAGAAAGACTCTGCCAACTCTACCCATTCAGGTTCCATTTGGTATTTCTTAGGACCAATTTGCTTAAAGCCCATACCGTATTTCGCACAAGTCAACATCAGTGAACGACACACGTCCGTCGCGTCACCCATAAATGCCAAAGTCAGTTCATTCAGTTGGCGTCCATCGGTAATGTGCTCGCGAATGGTGAACAAGTCCGCCAGCATCTGAGTTGGATGGAAACGCGTATCTAAGCCGTTGATCACAGGCACGGTCGACATTTCTAGTAAGCCATCCAATGTTTCTGGGCTGTTGGTACGCGCCATGATCACATCACACATGCGTGAAAGCACACGAGAGGTATCATCGATAGACTCTTTACCGCCTAGGTGAATGTCTTTTGGTGATAGGAATAACGCATGACCGCCGAGTAGTGTTGCCGCCACTTCAAAAGACACACGGGTTCGAGTCGAGCCCGCTTCAAAAATCATCCCTACCGACTTGCCTTTAAATAGTTGTGGAATTGCATTGTCTTTACGAGCTTGTTTTAAATAGCTCATTAGCTCCATCATGTTGTCCATCTCTTGAACCGAGAAGTCTTTCATCGACACCATGTGCTCAATGTTCGCTTTGTTTAGGTCAGTCGCGCTTGAAGAAGGTAATTTCATAATAATATTCCTATTCTTGTCGTCTGGGGCTCGCCAAAAGCGGCCCCATTTGTTTTAAGTTGTTGGATTTGAATGGGTTTAAACTTGTGGTACTTGTTGAGTAATGCAGTGAATATTGCCGCCACCGAGTAAGATCTCGCGAGCTGGAACACCGTTTACTTCGTAACCCGGGTAAATGTTCTCGAGAATCGCTTTCACTTCAGCGTCGTAACGCTCATCCAGTAAAGGCAGAACAATCTGGTGATTGGTGATGAGGTAATTGGCGTAAGAGGCAGCTAGACGCTCGCCCGCTTCACGTTCCATCCCTTCAGCGATATCAATGCCTGCCGCTTCTTCTTCCGCCATGTACAACGGGCCCGGCATCGGCAATTTATGCACGACGATCTTGCGACCTTTGGCATCCGTTTGGCTAGTTAGGCAGTCGTACGCCTCGCGGCTGATTTCGTACTGCGGATCGTTTTGGTCGTCACACCAGGTCAGCACCACTTCGCCGGGTTTCACAATGTGGAGAATATTGTCGACGTGGCCGTTGGTTTCATCGTTATACAAGCCGCGTGGCAGCCAAATAATCTTCTCCACGTTGAGGTGCTGGCAAAGCACCTCGGTCAGCTCTTCTTTGCTTAGATCCGGATTACGGCTCTCATCAAGCAAGCACTCTTCGGTGGTGTATAAGGTACCTTCACCGTCAATGTGGATAGAGCCACCTTCTAGTACGATTGGTGCACGGTAACGGGAGTCTGCGGTCACTTCACACATCTTCTGCGCCACTTGGTCATCACGTTTCCAAGGCCAGTAAAGACCATCAACAAATCCACCCCATGCGTTGAATTCCCAATCCACACCGCGACGCTCACCCTTATCGTTGACAACATAGCTCGCGCCAATATCACGCATCCAAGAATCGTCGGTAGAGACTTCAAGTACGCGAATATCATCAGGCAGACGAGACACCGCATTGTCGTATTGGTCGGCGCTAACCAACATGGTCACAGGTGTGGTTTTGTTGATTTGTTTCGCCACTTCGGCAAACACTTTCTGCGCTGGTTTAGCACCATTTCGCCAGTTGTCAGTACGCTCTGGCCAAGCCATCCAGATTTCGCTATGAGGTTCGTGCTCACCTGGCATTCTGAACCCATCTTGTTTTGGTGTTGTTTCTAATAGCTTTTTCATCGTCAATCTCCTGAACTAAGCCTTAGCTCTTTGTTCGACTTGTTGATTTTTGCGTTTCAAGGCGCCTAGTAAGATCCACTCACCGATTAAGATCGTGGCAATGACGCCGATTAATACTGGAGCGGTGTAGTTCCAGTCCGCTACCGTCAGCTCTAGGGCTTCTGGGAAGATGAACAGCACCACCGCTTGGAAAACGACTAAGAAGCACACGACTGACATGATGCATTGCGCTGCAAGACCACCCGGTACTTTGAATGGGCGTTCACGTTCGCCATCTACCAAACGCAGTTTTAGGTACGCAGGGAACATAAACAGGTAAGGCAATAAGAAAATGCAGCTTGAGAAGGCAAAGATGGACCAAAACAAGTCATCGTTACCTTGAGCAAAGAATGCGTAAGATAGAATCACCACAGTTGACACCATACCGGTGATGTTGTTCGCGCCAACCGGCGAGCCTTTGTCAGACATCTTCGCCACCGGTGCTGGTAACTCACCTTCTTGCGCCGCTTCTGCAGCAGCGCGGCTTGCGCCCATCGTCCAACTCACCATGTTGCCGATAAGGGTTAGCAGCGCGCAGACACCAAAGAAGTACACCATCGCGTTGCCAAGTGGTCCGTCACCAAACAAGGTTTTGAATGTGTCGATAAGACCCGCCACCAAGCCGATGCTTGCTACTGGTAGCGCCATCAAGATGCCAATAGTGCCGAAGATGTAGAGGAACGCCGTAATGCCAATCGATAAGAACACCGCTTTCGGCATATCGCGCACGTCTTTCATCTCTTTGGTCATGGTCGCCACTAGCTCAAAGCCCATTAGGTTGAACACAATCGCTGGCAGAAACGCGACCGCAGAATCCAACGTTGGCACTATGGCTGAGAAGGTAAATTCGTTCGCCACACCGTTCTTCATTGCGTAGACAAAGCCGCCCACACCCAGCGTGCCAATAACCAAGATTTTTAGCAGTGCACCAATGTTAGTGACCCAAACACCGATATCGGCTGACACATTACAGATCCAGACCGTGAACCAAGTCAGCGCCACACAGATAGCGATTTGTCCCCACAAAGAGAGGTCTGGCATAAACAGTTCGGCGAACATGCCCGCGAACATGATGTATACCGCTGGCATCCATAAGCCGACGTTAATCCAGTAAAACCAGGTGGTACGAACCGCCCATTTAAAGTTGAACGCTTCTTTTACCCAGTCATAAATACCGCCATCGCCCGGGTAAGTCGTGCTTAGCTCAGAAGTGATTAATCCGTAAGGGATAACAAAAAAGATTAGCATCACAACCCACCAGCCGATCGAGCTGACCCCTATACTGGCGGATGCGGTGAGAGTGTCGACCACAAGTACTGCACATAAAGTAAATAGTGCAATACTCATGACCCCCATTTTTCCTTGAGTTTCGTTACTCATTGTTTCGCTCCTTAACTACCGAATATGGCAATTATTAAAAGTGAAATTTGCGTAACGAACTTTGATGGAAACTTAATATCGGTTTTGCTGAATTTAGTAGCGCTTAAAATGAAATATCTTCTACATATTTAGTAAAAATATTCACAACTGACGCAATAGTTGTTCTTGATCAAATTACCGAAGAAGAGCTTTGATTATTAGCCTAACAAGCGAAATATATACGAGATCACATATCGAGCTTCAACGCGCCAATAATAATAGTTATGTGACATTGGTATAGTTTGCTAAGCCAAAATATGGATAGAAATCGAACTGTGATTTTTATCTCCAATCACCTATGTTTAATTCAATAGAGTGTGGAAAGTCTGTTTTGACTTCACTTATTTGGAGATTTCTATATGTCTAAGCCTATTATTGTTGTTGCGGTCGGGGGAAATGCTCTATTGCAACGCGGCGAGATCATGAGCTGTGAGAACCAACAGAAAAGTATTGCTCAGACCGCGAGCTCACTCGCCGAATTGAGTAAAGACTACCGCTTAGTGATTGTTCACGGTAATGGACCTCAAGTGGGATTACTCTCGCTACAAAACGACGCATACAAAGATTGCCCTCCCTATCCCTTTGACGTTTTGGGCGCAGAAACTCAAGGCATGATCGGCTATTTAATCCAACAAGGGCTAAACGCCGCGATTGAAGACCGCTATACCATCACGATTCTCACGCGCATCGTTGTTGACGCAAACGACCCTGCCGTTGCCGATCCTTCCAAGTTTATTGGCCCGGTCTATAGCGAGGAACAAGCCAAGCAACTCGCTGAAGCCAATGGTTGGGTGGTAAAACCTGATGGCGCACACTGGCGACGCGTCGTTCCTTCGCCGAAACCAAAAGAAGTGTTAGAAATTAGAGCGATCAAAGACTTGCTAGAGAAAGAGCACCTAATCATTTGTGGTGGCGGCGGCGGTGCTCCAGTGATTGAAAAAGACGGCGCTTATGTAGGCTTTGAAGCGGTTATTGATAAAGACATGACAGCCGCATTGATCGCAGAGCAAATCGGTGCTGAGCATCTACTCATCCTTACCGACGGCACCCACGTTTGCCTAAACTGGGGCACGCCACAAGAGCAAAAACTAGAGAACGTCACCGTAGAGCAAATGAAGCAGTACAGCTTTCCAGCGGGTTCTATGGGGCCAAAAGTAGACGCGTGCTGCCAGTTTGTTGAAAACACCGGACAAAACGGCCACATCGGTGATCTTTCCTGCGCGCTAGAAATCATTGAGGGTAAATCGGGGACTCACGTACAGCGATAGCAAACCCGGAAATTGAAGGTCAGGTGTCAAAGATATGATCGAACCAACGGACGTTGACGCCGTGACCTTATATATTTTGTTTGATTGAAGTTTGGATGGACAATTTAATTATGCGCAAAGTTAACACAGAGAAAAAACTGGTCAAAATTAACCAAGCGGTTGTCCGACTGATGGAAAGGCGCGAAGCCACTGATATTTCTATGTATGACGTCGCAAAAGAATGCGGCATGGCAACTTCAACGGTTTATCATCATTATCCAAACATAGAAAACTTGTTTCATTGTTTATTAGAAAATGTCTTTGAGGATTTTGATTTATTATTGAAGCAGTGTATTAATGATGAAAAAGTATTTCACTGGACTGATATTAATCGAATGATCGAAACCGCTTATGTGGAATATTATAATAACAACCCAATCGCGAAAAAGTTAATCTTAGGCCGACACACCTTCGCTGAACTCGGACACGCCGATACCGAGCATGACCTAGAGCTGGGACAACAAGTCGAAATGATTTACCGCCAGTTTTTCGATATCCCTCAGTTACCTCAACCCATCAATATCTTCGCTATCTCCCTGCAAGTCGCTGACAAACTTTACTCACTCTCCTATCGAAAATACGGCTACATCACGCCAGAACTGGCCAAAGAGGCATTACGTTTGACCGAGTCTTATCTCCAGCTTTACATCCCACCGATATGCCAGAAGTCTCAACCACACATTAAAGCCAGTTGCCATTAAAGTATCTAAGCCACTTATGTTTTGCGCTTCATCAGGTCTAGCTATTGACTGATTACGTGCTACATCAGTTTTGCCTATCAACCAAAATCGGATTTACCTATCAATAGGATAGCTACAAGCGATTTTATCTAGCCCACGCTAGATGACAATATACTTTCCGACAGCAAGATTTGCTCATCCAAAACAACTGAAAGGAAAGTAAAGAAATGATCAACACCAAAATCAAACCATTTAGCGCAACTGCATTCAAACAAGGCGAATTCGTTGAAGTAACAGAACAAGACGTTCTAGGTAAATGGGCTGTATTCTTCTTCTACCCAGCTGACTTCACATTCGTATGTCCTACAGAGCTTGGTGACCTAGCAGACCACTACGAAGAGCTTCAAAAGCGCGGTGTTGAAGTGTACTCAGTGTCGACTGACACTCATTTCACTCACAAAGCATGGCACGATAGCTCTGAAACTATCGGCAAAATCAACTACTACATGCTTGGTGACCAAACTGGCAACATCACAAACAACTTCGGTGTAATGCGTGAAGGTCAAGGTCTTGCAGACCGTGCGACGTTCCTAATCGACCCAGAAGGTACTATTCAAGCGATGGAAATCACTGCTGAAGGTATCGGCCGTGACGCAGAAGACCTACTACGTAAAGTGAAAGCAGCTCAGTACGTTGCCGCTCACCCAGGCGAAGTTTGCCCAGCGAAATGGAAAGAAGGCGAAGAGACTCTAGCTCCTTCTCTAGACCTAGTAGGCAAAATCTAAGTCAAGATTAGCCCACACGGTTCACTAATAGAACCATAACCCAATTAAGAGAGCATCCTAGGTCTGATACCTTGACGACCTTCAGCCTAGTTTGCTCTCTGCTTGATTGTTTTTATCCAGCATAATCATTAAAAGGTATGTAACACATGCTAGACCAAGCTATTCAACAACAACTAAAACAATATCTAGCCAACGTAAAAGAAGATGTTCGTCTAGTGGTTAGCCTAGATGAAAGCAAGGCATCAAACGACATTCTATCGCTTGCCAACCAAATTGCAGAACTGAGTGACTTCATTACCGTGGTTCGCGACGACTCAGCAAGTGAGCGCAAACCAGTAATGGCGGTGTCTAACCCAAGTAAGAGTACCGCGCTTAGATTTGCTGGTCTGCCAATGGGACACGAGTTTACTTCGCTGATTCTTGCGCTGCTTCACTCAGGTGGTCACCCAATTAAGCTTGAGCCAGAAGTGATCGAGCAGATTGCAGCACTAGACAAAGAGCTGGATGTAGAAGTCTTTATTTCTCTGTCGTGTCAGAATTGTCCTGACGTTGTACAAGCGTTCAACATGATGGCGGCGATCAACCCGAAAATTAAAGCGACCATGATCGACGGCGCACTGTTCCAAGACGAAGTGAAACAGCGCGATATCATGGCGGTTCCAAGCGTGTTTGTTAATGGTGAACTCTTCGGCCAAGGCCGTATGTCGTTGACCGAAATCCTTAACAAAGTCGACGACAGCGCAAGCGAAAAAGCAGCAAAAGCACTGAACGAGAAAGACCCGTATGACGTACTGGTTGTTGGTGGTGGTCCTGGTGGTAGCGCAGCGGCTCTGTATGCAGCTCGTAAAGGCATTCGCACAGGTGTGGTTGCTAAACGCTTCGGTGGTCAAGTGATGGACACGATGGCGATTGAAAACTTTATATCAGTGAAACGCACAGAAGGTCCTAAGCTAGCGGCAGATCTTGGTGAGCACTTGAAAGAGTACGACGTTGACGTTGTTACAGAGCAACAGGCTGAAAAAATCATGGGCGCAGCACACACTGAAGATGGTTTAATCCATGTTCAACTTGCAAGTGGTGCGACACTCAAGAGCCAAAGCGTTATCTTAAGCCCGGGTGCACGCTGGCGCGAAATGAACGTTCCGGGAGAGCAAGAGTATCGTAACAAAGGCGTTGCATACTGCCCTCACTGTGATGGTCCTTTATTCAAAGGTAAGAAAACCGCGGTTATCGGTGGTGGTAACTCAGGTATCGAAGCCGCAATCGACCTAGCCGGTATTGTCGAACACGTAACGGTACTGGAGTTTGCAGACGTACTACGTGCTGACCAAGTGCTGATCAATAAGGCAAACTCGCTACCAAACATTGACATCATTACTATGGCGCAAACGACAGAAGTAGTGGGTGATAGCAAACGCGTAACGGGTCTTAAGTACAAGGACCGCAATACTGATGAAATCAAACAGCTAGAACTGTCAGGTATCTTTGTTCAAATCGGTTTGGTACCAAACACTGAGTGGCTAAAAGATTCAGAAGTGAGCTTATCACCACGCGGTGAGATTGAAGTAGGCAGCCACGGCGAAACCAGCCTTGAAGGCGTGTTCGCAGCAGGTGACGCGACAACCGTTCCTTACAAACAGATCATCATCGCCATGGGTGAAGGTGCAAAAGCAAGCTTAGGCGCGTTCGATTACCTCATCCGTAAGCAAGGATAATCGTGCATTCGTCTGTTACATGAAGCAAACGGCGGAACCGCTATAGCGAGCGGTTTATCGGGACGTCGTAATAGAACTTCATGAGCAGAGATGCACTTACTAGAAGCCCAAGTGAGCGAGCCAGCAGCGTTAAACCTGCTGGCTTTTTTTGTATGTAAGTCACAACGATGTTCAAACTCTAAGATTACAAACTCTAAATTAAAACGTGACGCACAAACTCCACAGAGTTAAGTGCCGGTGATCAATACCGAGACTTACTTCGTAATAGCACAACAAAACGTCAATTTATCGATTGAAGCACATTTTCAGCACCTCAATAGGATGATAATGAGAACCATTGGATCGGTTGGTCCAAACAAGCCCAAAAACATAAAATGGAGAAAGTGATATGTCTTTACGTTTATTAGCAGCAACGTTTGCTCTGGTTGGAGTCAGTTTCGGCGCGCAAGCAAATGCAGAATGTGAAGTATCGATTGATGCCAACGACATGATGCAGTTTTCCACACAAACATTAAGCGTACCAGCAACCTGTAAAGAAGTGACTCTGACGCTTAACCACACTGGTAAGTTGGCGGCGCAGACAATGGGACACAACGTTGTCATCGCGGACACCGCCAACGTGCAAGCTATCGGTACCGACGGTATGTCGGCTGGTGTAGACAATAACTACATAAAACCGGGTGATGAGCGAGTCTACGCACACACTAAAGTCATCGGCGGTGGCGAGAGCACAAGCGTTACGTTCAGCACGGAAAACATGACGGCTGGCGGTGATTACTCATTCTTCTGTTCATTCCCAGGTCACTGGGCGGTAATGAAAGGTAAATTTGAGTTTATGTAATTGCATTGACTTAGCTTCGTTAAAAAGAGCCGCTAAATGCGGCTCTTTTTATCAACAAATCAATACTTTGTCTCGCTAATCTAGTAACTTTTCTTTGCATGTATTAGAGCGGCGGCGTTAAACATTGCGTCTTTAGTGCTCACATCCAGCACTTTGATCTTTCTGAAACGTTCTGGCTCTTTAATCGCGACATCATGAGCAAAAATAACAAACCGCGCTTTTTCAATATCTTTGTCTGTAATTCGGTTTATCACCCCATTCGCTCCTTGGGTTTCGACTTTAATCTTAATACCGAGAGCACACGCAGCTTTCTCTAGAGACTTAGCCGCTAGGAATGTGTGCGCGACTCCAGACGGACAAGACGTCACCGCCAATATGTCCGCTTCTCCCTCACCCACAACAGAGCCATAACCTTGCGAGTGACGAGGATAGTTGTCATCTTCAGTCACCGTTTTCTTTAGTGCAATAGCAATCAACGCCGTAGTGAAGGACCCCGCAATTGTACCGACGATATAACCGATTTTGCCATCAACGACAGGTAGCACTATCCAGCCGCCCCACGGCGCATGGTTCATGACATGGAACATAAAACCAATCACATTTCCCACAATGCCACCCGCGACAATTGCAGGTAGTACACGAGCAGGGTCGCCAGTAGCGAAAGGGATCGCACCTTCACTGATGCCAATCATTCCCATAATTCCAGCTGCTTTACCCGCTTCACGTTCATCCCGTTTAAATTTGCTTGGTGCTAAGAACGTCGCCAGTGCCATACCCAAAGGTGGCGTACATATCGCAATGCCCACTCCGCCCATTAGCCACGGCTGGGTATTCACTTGAGTTTGTGCAAACAAGGTCGCCACTTTGTTAATTGGACCACCCATATCAAAAGCCGTCATCGCTCCAAGCACAGTACCGAGCATCACTTTGCCCGAGCCCGCCATGCCTGTCAGTAGCTCATTCATGGTTGTCATTGCGCTGGCAATTGGCGCACCAATCACCCACATCACTGCGCCGCAGGTAACAAACGTACCGACTAATGGATAGATGAATATCGAACCAAGTGAACTCATGCTGTCTGGCAATTTAATCTTCTTTAAAAGCCACACGACAAAACCAGCAAAGAAACCCACGACAATCGCGCCAAGGAAACCAGTATTGTAATGGCTGACCGCAATCCAAGAGCCTATCATGCCCGGTGCAAGCCCTGGTTTATCTGCAATGGAATAAGCGATATATCCACCAAGCACCATTGTAAATAGAGTAAGTCCCGCGATACCCATTTGCGCGATATCGGCAAGCACACCTTCTTGTGGTACGCCACCTTGGCCAGAGATCATCACCGACAACGACAACAATACGCCACCCGCGACGATAAACGGGATCATGTGTGATGTGCCAAACAGTAGGTGTTCTTTTATACGGCTAAGCTTCTGCGCCCAAGGGCTTAGTGGCTCTGTCGAAAACTCCAGAGAGGTGGATAAAAACTGATCTGGTTGGGATTCAATATCGGTCAGCATTTCGAACGCATCTTCTCGCGATTGCGCTGCTTTTAGCTTTTCAACAAAGCCATCTTCGATGATTTTAGTGGAGATTTGTGCCAACACTTCAATGTGCTGATTATCATCCCCCTCAGGTGATGCCAGCATAAAAAAGACATCAGACAGTTCGCCGTCCTCTGCACCATAATCGATCCCATTGCGGCTGATCCCAACCGCGACTGCTGGCTTCGCTACCGCATCACTTTTGGCATGTGGAATGGCAATACCATCATCAAAACCGGTGTTTCCTATCTCTTCACGCTTCCAAATATCAGCCAAGAACTGGCTTGGATTGTTCAGCTTACCCGCCGCCTCTAGCATTTTGGTCAGTTCTTCGAGCGCTTCTTGTTTGGTTTGAGCTTTCAAATCTAAGCAGATCGTGTCCAACTCAATCAGGTTTGTGATGTCCATTGTTTTACCTTCCAATATTCACGCTCGAATATATACCCAAGTGAGTTTGAGATACAGAATCCCCTAACTCGAATGCGTTCCTGCTCATTCTATCTGGACATAGATTAACCAGCGCCAATTTTTCGAGATATAGGACTAAGAGTGCATTTACTGGATTAATGTAACATGAGATTTAAACTGTGATAGAGCTCTTGCGCTAATTCGTGCTTAGTTAGATTCAATTGGTTAGCGCTGTGCTAATATCCACAAAAAATAATGTGGATAGAAGATGAGAATCGTAGCGGTGACAGCATGCCCTACAGGCATCGCGCATACCTATATGGCAGCAGATGCATTAATCAAAGCTGCGCCAAAATATAACGTACAAATCAAAGTGGAGACGCAAGGCGCAATGGGGATTGAAAATCAGCTCACGCCCCACGATATTGCTCAAGCCGACCGCGTGTTAATTGTGTCTGATATTGAGATCGAACAGCCTGCCCGATTTGAAAGCACGCCCAAAATTCAAATCTCTATAGAAGACGTGTTGCTGAATGTCGACAAAGTGTTTCTAGTCCACTGCCGCAACTAACATTCCCGCCACTGAACTTGCTGATGAACGAATACCAGATCACCTTTTTTGTCGAAAATACTAATGCGAGTGCTCATGTGGTCCAGCCGCTGAATCGCGTCGCAACGAAGTTTAAAAGCACTCTACATATCGTCAATATCACGCAAAATCGTGTTGCGGAGCTGACGAAGTCCGTGGCGATTTTTCAGGCTGGGTTGCGCCAAGGCGATCTGTGCCAAATTACGGCGATTGGTATCGATGCTGAGCTAGCGTGTTTTGTAATCAAAGATATTATCGCCGAGCACTTTACTGTGGTTGGCTCCAATATCAACTACGAGTTTTCGAGCCAATTGGCAGAGCGCTTGCCACAAATCTGCCCCCCCTGTGAAATCAAATGGCATTACGCAAAAGCACATACCGAGTTGACGAAATTTGAATGTTTAAAAGGACTCGCCCAACTGATCCACCCTATTTACCCCGACGAACTACTCCTCGCGTTCATCAAAAGAGAAGAGCGTTCCTCGACATGCGTGGCACCGGGAATCGCCCTGCCTCACGTGATGTATGCGGGTGTTGAGCACATTTCTATTGCTGTCATCGCCAACGATCAACCAATGGATTGGTCGTCAAAGATGGGAGAGGTTCACCTGGCAATAGCACTGGTGATGCCAGATAAACCAACACGTGAACAAATCATCGCGGCAACTAACCTGACTAGAAATCTACTAACGGACCAAATGGCCGATCGATTGCTGCTAACAAAAAGCAGCGTCGACTTACAAGCGTTGTTGATGTACGCCATGTCGAGCTTGCTTGCCTAACCTTTCCACTCAAATGGAACCACGGTATTCTGTCGGTGTTCTGCCAGTACGACTTTTAAAGACGCGACAAAAATAGTTCACATCTTTAAAACCACAGCGAATAGATACGTCATTGAGTTTGAAGTTGTACTTTTTCAGCATGAATTTGGCACGGTCCACTCTTACCCAAGTAATGTAATCTGCCAACGTCATATGCCCTTGCTGGCGAAAAAGGCGTGACAAATGGTTAGATGAGATGCTGAAGCGTGACGCGATACTGTCACGAGTGATTGGTCGATGAAAGTTCTCTTGAATATAGATACAAATCCCCTGATACAAATCTTGAACGCGGTTTTGTGACTGCTGCTCGACAGGTGCATCCAACATCGTTTTCGCATACTGCAACAAGGCTTGTAGTAGCAATTCATCCATCGGTTTCTTGATGTTTTCACGCGCTAACGAGCTAAGCGCTTCCAAAATGTTATCAATAGCGAAGCCTGAACGAGTCTGGATGCTGTGTTTTTGAATATCGTAGAAGTTTGCTTCGCCTTTGCGTTTACTCACAAAGCTCAAGCCAAGCTGGCGACGCCCAAATAGAATGCTTAACACAGAACAGTCACTATCCCAATCAGGTTTGTTCCAGCAGTTAGGCGGAATAAATATCGCATCACCTTTTTGGGCGACAATATTGGTAACTTTTCTGTCGTGGCTTTCCATCTCATTAATATATTCCCCATAAAGAACCAATTCTAAACGAGGAAAATTAACCTGATAGCTAAATTCAGGTGGTGTATGAAAATCCCCCGCAAACCAAATATTATGAAATGGTTCACGTTCATTTAATACTGCCGAAATTAAATCATGGAAAATCATTCTTTCACACTCTATATGTGCACCGGTGATGCTATTGGTTATAGATATACACCCGAAAGTTATTTCACGCTATTGAGCAAAATCACACTTCCACTTCAAGGTTACAAAAATCCAGTTAACGCATCAATTATCCAGTTCTCACTTTAATGGACAAAAGCCTATAAACACCTACACGTCTTGTACTTAGCGCAGAAAATCTATGAATAACAAGGTTCACCATTATGCATCAGATATGCAGCTAGTTTTATCTTGTAGACGATCTAAATCACATTGCGATTAGGCGGTTACAATCTTCCAGTAAATGCATTTTTTCTTCACTACAGTCTGCTTCTGATTAATTCAAGAATATCCCTGAAATAAAAATTATATTTATAGGGGTTCGACAATGATCACCAAATTAATAAACGAAGAATTAATTAAACTTGATCTTCAAGCGACTTCGAAAGAAGAGGTTTTTCAAGAACTGGTTTCTGTTCTTCATGCGCAAGGTCGTATTTCTGACCAAACACAGTTTCTGACCGATATTAAAGCGCGCGAAGAATTAGGTAATACAGGTTTTGAAGATGGTGTTGCTATTCCGCATGCGAAAAGTGCCGCCGTTCTAGAGCCAGCAGTAGTTATTGGTGTGAGCCAATCGGGTATCGACTACGGTGCAGAAGACGGTTTGCCATCAAAACTGTTCTTTATGATCGCCTCTCCAGATGGTGGCGATAACCACCACATCGAAGTGCTAGCCGAGCTTTCTTCAAAACTGATTGAAGAAGGCTTTATCGACGCTTTCCTAAACGCTTCAAACACTGAAGAAGCGCTAGCGCTGCTGCTGGCGAAACAAGAGCCACAGTCAGTGGTAAGCGCTGAAGAGAGTAAAGGCTTCATCATCGGTGTCACGGGCTGTCCAGCTGGCGTTGCACATACCTACCTTGCAGCCGAAGCGTTAGAAAAAGGCGCGGCGGCGATGGGTTACGAAGTTAAGGTTGAAACCAATGGCTCAATTGGTGTGAAAAACAGCCCGACAGCAGAAGAAATCGAGCGCGCTGAAGCAATCATTGTCGCGTGTGACAAACAAGTCGACATGAATCGCTTTGCGGGAAAGCGCGTGGTGAAAACCAACGTCAAAGCGCCGATTCGCGATGCGCAAGCACTGATTAACGAGGCGTTAAACGCGCCAGCATACCAAGCAGACGCCAATGCTAACAGCCAATCTTCGGTGGCTGATAAAGCTTCTCAAGCTCGTTCTGACCTATACCGTTACCTGATGAATGGCGTGTCGCACATGATCCCATTTGTGGTCACAGGCGGTCTTTTGATTGCTCTCGCGCTAGCGATTGGTGGTCAGCCTAGTGAAGCTGGCATGGCAATCCCAGAAGGCAGTATTTGGAACCAAATCCTAAACGTAGGTGTGGTTGCCTTTACCTTGATGATTCCGATCCTTGCTGGCTACATTGCTTACGCGATTGCTGATCGCCCTGCGTTAACACCTGGCCTAATCGGCGGTTGGATTGCCAACAACGGCTCTTTCTACGGCGCAGATGCAGGTACCGGCTTTATCGGCGCGATTATCGCTGGTCTGCTTGTGGGTTACTTCGTGAAGTGGATTACCTCGATCAACTACCACAAGTTCATCCAACCTTTGGTGCCAATCATGATTGCGCCAATCACTGGTTCACTGTTCATTGCAGGTCTGTTCATCTTCGTTATTGGCGCGCCAATCGCAAGTTTAATGGATGGTCTAACTGCGCTACTTACCAGCATGAGCACAGGTAACGTTGTTCTTCTCGGTATCGTGCTTGGTGGTATGGCTGGCTTTGATATGGGTGGCCCTTTCAACAAAGTCGCCTTCCTATTCTCTGTCGGCATGATTGCCAGCGGTCAAACACAATTCATGGGCGCGATGGCGTGTGCAATCCCAGTTGCTCCACTAGGCATGGCATTAGCAACCGTATTGGGCCGTAAGTTTGACCTGTTTGAAGAGTCAGAAACCGAAGCTGGTAAGGCAGCAGGCGCGATGGGCCTGGTCGGTATCTCTGAAGGTGCGATCCCATTCGCAGCGCAAGATCCAATGTCAGTAATTCCGGCAAACGTACTTGGTTCAATGGTTGCGGCGGTCATGGCGTTCTCGTTCGGCATCACCAACAGCGTAGCGCACGGCGGTCCAGTTGTTGCTCTACTTGGCGCGATGAACTACCCACTGCTGGCTCTAATTTGTATGGCGGCGGGCGCAGTCGTTACCGCAGTTACGTGTGTAACTCTGAAGAAGGTTCGCAAAGCAAAAATGATTGAAGCGATCGCTTAACCCCTCCCCTTATCGACTCCAATGGCTTGGACAGTATCCAAGCCATGATTACCTCCTATGGTGACACTCTATGTCTGACTTAACGATGCTCGAGACACAAACGCCCCACACCACAACGGCTCATCCGATGTTCTTTGTGATGAACAATACGATTCAAAACTACGCTTGGGGCAGTACGACCTCTATCAATCAACTGTTTGGTATTGATAATCCTGCAGGCGAGCCTCAAGCTGAACTTTGGATGGGCGCACACGCAAATGGTTGCTCAACGGTCTTGTCTAACGGCAAAGAAACCAAGCTTTCCACCTTGATTGCCAAGGACATGAATGCTTTCTTGAGCAAAGAAGTCGCCACTCGCTTTGGCGAACTTCCATACCTTTTCAAAGTGTTAGCAGCGGAAAAAGCGCTCTCTATTCAGGTTCACCCTAACAAGCAACAAGCAGAGCTGGGCTTCGCGGCGGAAGAGCAACAAGGTATCCCATTAACAGCTGCAAATCGTAACTACAAAGATCCAAACCACAAGCCAGAGCTCGTTTACGCCTTAACGGAATACCAAGCGATGAATGGTTTTCGTCCAATCAGCGAAATCATCCACTTCTTCTCAGAGCTTGCGATTCCAGAACTGCAAGGCTTGGTCGACGATCTTATCGCAGAACAGACACCAACCGGCTTAGCGAGCTTCTTCTCTGGACTACTTTCACTAGAAGGTGAACAAAAAGAGATGGCGTTAACCGTGCTATTGGCACAGGCTCGCATCATCGATATGCCGTTGTTCGACCTGCTCTTAGAACTTGAGACGCAGTACCCAGGAGACATTGGTTTGTTCGCGCCGTTAATCCTCAACGTAATCACCCTTCAGCCAGGGCAAGCGATGTTTTTGGATGCAGAAACACCCCATGCGTACTTAAAAGGGACCGGAATTGAGATCATGGCAAATTCGGACAATGTTTTGCGCGCGGGTCTGACGCCAAAATACATTGACGTTAAAGAGCTTGTTGCGTGTACTCGTTTTAGTGAGAAACCGTTTGATCATCTAATGTTAGCGCCGATTGAAAACAACGGCATACTCGAATACCCAATCCCGGTCGACGATTTCAAGTTTGCCATCATTCCGAGCGCTAACGATCTTTCTTTAGAAGTACAGAGTGCTGAAATACTGTTGCCATTAGATTCTGCGTTAGTGGTAACACACGCAAACGGTGAAATCTGCGTAATAGAGAAAGGACAATCTGTTTTCATCCCTGCTTACGCGCAACAATACACGATCCGCAGTCAAGGCAGAGTCGCTCGCGCCTACTGCTAACAACACACCGCAAACTTCCAGCACATTTTACTACTCAGCCAATAACCAAGGTTATTGGCTTTTTTATATTCATTCGTCCTAATTCTATTGTTATATCTTGGAGAGCTAAATCACACTTAACTATTGGTGATACAAAAGTATAGTTATTGTGTTTTTTTTACTATTTCGCCAAGTCAATTCATTAATTACATTGAGTTTATTACTTCATAGATAATAAACCGAAATATGATTACTGAATTAATAACCACAAGACTAATCAATAACAATATTCAAGCCACCAATAAGAAAGAACTCTTTGAAGAATTAGCGCAAATGTTATTCGATAACAAACGAATCAACAACAAAGAAGCTTTCTTAACCGATATCGAAACGCGCGAAGCATTGAGTGTCACATCTATGGATGGCATCGCTTACCCACACTCGAAAAGCCAAGCGGTTACTGAACCTGCCATCGCAGTGGGAGTAAAACGCGAAGGCATTGATTACGACGACGAAGACGGCATCAAACCAACTCTGTTTTTTATGATTGCTTCGCCCGATAACGGGGCTGATCACCATATTTATGTTCTTCAAGAACTATTCGGGAAATTTAGTGAAGAGTTTATTGAAGATATTCATAACGTAAAAGACGAAAACCAAATACTTAATATTCTAATTAATTCATAAGGCGTGAAATTATGAGTACCCTAACAGCTCAAACTACTAATAACGGTAGTGATTTCAAAAAACTTCTCAGTACCATGAAAGGTCACCTTTTATTTGGTACTTCACATATGTTGCCATTTATCGTTGCTGGCGGTGTATTACTAGCACTGGCGGTAATGGCATCTGGTAAAGGCGCGGTTCCTGCTGACGGTATATTGGCTGACATTTCTAATATCGGAATCAAAGGCTTGGTGTTGTTCCCTATTATTCTGGGCGGCTTTATCGGTTACTCCATTGCAGACAAACCAGCGCTCGCACCTGCGATGATCTCTTCTGGCATCATGGCGGATATGGGCGGTGGCTTCCTTGGTTGTATCGTAGCGGGCTTCATCGCTGGTGGTGTGGTATTCCAACTTAAGAAGATCCCTCTTTCTGCCAACATGACTGCATTGGGCGCCTACTTTATCTACCCTCTTGTTGGTACGATTATCTCTGCAGGCATTGTGTTGTGGGGTATCGGAGAGCCAATCAAGATCTTCATGGCATCAATGAACGAATTTCTAGCTTCAATGGCTGGCGCTTCGAAAGTGGTGTTAGGTACGATTCTTGGTGGTATGACTGCGTTTGATATGGGCGGCCCAATCAACAAAGTTGCAACCCTGTTCGCTCAAACTCAGGTTGATACTCAGCCATGGCTAATGGGTGGTGTGGGTATCGCGATCTGTACGCCTCCTCTAGGTATGGCGCTAGCGACTTTCCTATTTAAGAAGAAATTCACCAAGCAAGAGCAAGAGGCAGGTAAAGCAGCTGCTATCATGGGCTCTATCGGTATCTCTGAAGGCGCTATCCCATTTGCCGCAAACGATCCTGTACGCGTTCTTCCTTCAATTGTTGCAGGTGGTATCGTTGGCTGTGTGTTTGGCTTCCTCACAAACGTTTTACTGCACGCACCTTGGGGTGGCTTAATTACAGCGCCAGTATCAAGCAATATTCCAATGTACGTTGTAGGTATTGCATTAGGCTCTTTAACAACCGCACTGATTGTCGGCTTCTGGAAACCAGTTGTAGCAGAAGATCCTGAAGCAGAAATGGAACAAGCAGCACCTGCACAAGCTCAAGCGGCTCCAGTTGCTGGCGAAGGCGAGTACGACATCGTCGCTGTCACTTGTTGCCCATCAGGCGTAGCACACACCTTTATGGCGGCAAAAGCGCTAGAGAAAGCAGGCGCAGCAGCTGGCATCAAAATCAAAGTAGAAACTCAAGGTCAAAACGGCATCCAGAACCGCATCACAGACCTAGACGTCGCCAACGCCAAACTGGTTATTTTAGCGCACGACATCCAAGTGAAAGATGCCCACCGCTTTACCAACGCCAACATTGTCGAGTGTTCAACCAAAGAAGCGATGCGCAACGCAACGACTCTGATTCAAGTTTAAACCTTAAGCTCCTCCCCTAAGAGCCCTTCCCCCAGGGCTCTTAATTCTATTTCAACGCTTTAACGCTTGGTTAAGACGTTCTTATTTCCTGCGCTACATCATCACCTTGGGTAAGAAAAGAGCCGCGAAATCGCGGCTCTTTATAAATCGTATTTTTTAGATAATCGTCAGATTACTCTCTACCAAATACGTTGTTCTCTTGCTCTTGTACACGGATGAAAGTCGTACGCTTAGTTAGCTCTTTAAGCTTGGCTGCGCCTACGTAGGTACAAGTTGAACGTACGCCACCAAGGATATCTGAGATAGTGCCGTGAACGCTGCCACGGAATGGCAATAGTACGGTTTTTCCTTCAGCTGCGCGGTACTTAGCCACACCACCTGAGTGCTTGTCCATTGCCGACTGAGAAGACATACCGTAGAACTTCATGTACGTTTTGCCGTCTTTCTCTACCTGTTCACCGCCTGATTCTTCGTGACCCGCTAACATGCCGCCAAGCATGACGAAATCAGCGCCACCGCCAAAGGCTTTAGACACGTCACCGGCACAAGTACAGCCACCATCACCGATGATCATGCCGCCAAGGCCATGTGCCGCGTCACCACACTCGATGATTGCAGACAGCTGCGGATAACCAACGCCAGTTTTAACCCGTGTGGTACATACTGAGCCAGGACCAATGCCTACTTTTACAATGTCGGCGCCCGCTAAGATGAGTTCTTCACACATATCACCTGTGACAACGTTACCAGCAGAAATCACTTTGTCAGGGAATGCGGCGCGCACACGTTCAACGTACTCAACCAAATGTTCAGAATAACCATTAGCAATGTCGATACAGATGAAAATCAGCTCATCTGACATCGCCATAATGTCTTGAGTTTTCTTGAAGTCGGCATCCGATGTGCCAGTAGAAACCATGACATTGTTCAGAACAGAGGCATCCGCGCCTTTTACAAACTCAGCCCAGTCTTCAACCGTGTAGTGTTTGTGAACCGCTGTCATTACACCATGTTCAGACAGCGCTTTTGCCATTTCGAAACTACCCACAGAGTCCATATTTGCAGCAATGACAGGCGTTCCAGACCATTGACGACCACTGTGCTTGAAGGTAAACTCGCGGGTTAATTCAACTTGAGAGCGGCTTTTAAGTGTTGATCGCTTTGGGCGAAATAGTACATCTTTAAAACCTAACTTAAGTTCTTGTTCGATACGCATTGATTACAGTTCCTTTCTCTTAAAGTCGGAGTGTCGGTGCGTTTTCGGTAAGCGTTGGCAGACGCTTTACTGAGTTTCGGACACAAAAAAACCGGAGCGTTGGCAGACGCTCCGGTTTTCAGCATTATAGGTCGCGATTTATTTCTAGCAAGACTGATAATTTCAAAATTATTGTGATACAGTTCGGTTAAGTTGCATACCTAAGTCCCTCTCCTCGCAACGTTTATTTCACTTTTTCACACAAAAACAGTCACTTAAATCACCTTAAGAAAAACGATTGCGCAAACCTTTTCGCTTCGCTCTTGGTCACTATTAACACTTTCTATTGCAGAACAGCAGTTTTCGCTCACAAAACCAAGACTTTTCGGTAATTTTGGCGTTCAAAGAAACAGGTTTATTTTTTGATTTTGAGCGAAAAAAAGCAGCCATTGAGGCTGCTTAATGTGGATCAGTTTGTTTAAAACTAAAGCGTAAAGAATGCGAGTTGCGCTTTTTGCTTCTCAGCGAGCTTAGATAACTCTTCACTCGCACTTGCACTTTGACAGATACCCGCCACGTTTTGGTTCACCAACTCAGACATATTGACCACGTTGCGGTTGATGTCTTGAGTGACCTGAGATTGCTGTTCTGCCGCAGTGGCTACTTGCGTGTTCGCGTCATTGATGTTGACGACGGACTCAGTGATTCCCGTTAACGCATCGTTAGCTTGAGCGCTCAGCTCGTTGGTTTTAGATAACATATCCAAGCTAATCTGCATGCTATCGTTTGCCAAACCAGATTGCTTTTGCAGCTCTTCAATGATGGTTTGAATCTCACCCGTAGACTCTTGTGTACGTGCAGCCAGTAGACGAACTTCGTCCGCAACTACCGCAAAACCACGACCAGACTCACCCGCACGCGCAGCTTCGATTGCAGCATTCAGTGCCAGAAGGTTTGTCTGCTCAGACACACCACGAATCACTTCTACCACGTCGCTGATCTGCTCAGATTGAACTTTCAACGTTTGTACTACGTGCGCCGCATCATTTAGCGCTTGGCTCATTTGCAAGCTGGCTTGGTTGCTTTCACTAAATACATCCAAACCTGATTTTGCTAGCTGATCTGCTTCACGAGCAGTCGAGTCAGCCAATTGCGCGTTATCACTTACATTATCAGCGGTACTGGATAACTCATTGACTGCTGACGCCACCTGCTCAATTTCTGCCAACTCTTGCTGAGCGTTCGCTTGAGCTTGGTTCATTACGGCAGCTAGTTCCGTTGAAGCCGACGCCACTTCTTCACTGATACCAATTAGGTGTTGAACGGTTGTACTCAGTTGCTGAGCCGTTTGATTGACATCTTGGCCTAGCTGAGCGATCTCGTTTTTACCATCAATGTTTGCGGTAGCAGACAAGTCACCTCGCGCCAGTTTGCGCATCACTTCTTGTAGGCTCGCGATTGGACTCACAATGATGTTGGCAAGAATCCACGCCACAACCAATGAGAACAGCAATACTGCTGCCACCAGCACTTTCGCCATATTCAGCACATTTCGGTTCTGTTTTGCGCTTAGCTCCATTTCATAAGCCGCAAATTCATTCGCGGCTGCAGAAAGTTGGTTGATCGATTCAACCATGTCTTCACCGTAGGTTTTGTACTCGCTAATAAAGCGATTGTACTCCGCCGCCGAAATACTGCCTTCGTCTTTACGCGTAAACACATCGACCGATTGGCGAGAGTAGTTGATGTAGTTGTCGATCGCGACGCGTGCCGCTTTCGCTTCATTACGAAACGCTTTTTGCTGCTGCATCACATCAAGATCTTTGTGGATCTCACCCGCGCTCTTCTCCAGCACGTTAAGCAGCGCATCGCGACGACTCGCGTCATAAATTGCGTATACCGCACTAATGCGTAGTGGGTAAACCCGATCGTCTATCTTTGCCAATGTGTCTTTATAGGTGACAAACGCATTGGTATGTTCAGTGACTTGCTGCTGCTCGTGCTCGAGCTGGTTATTAGTTAACCAAAGGGTGACAGCGAGTGCGAAAGCAATGAAAAATACAGGTAGAAGCACCTGCGTCTTAATCGACAAGTTCTTTAACGAAAATTGCATATAACTAGCTCAAAATTCTGAATGGCATTGAAATTATTGTCGCACGCAGAAAAGCGTGCTTTTTTAAAGCAGCAGATTTTAACGGAACCAATTCGGTAACTGCTTTGACCGCGGACAATAATACGTGATCTAAATCACATATAAAGTGAAATTTGACTTTTCTTATAACAATATACAATCCTAAGCGTTCATTGGTTGCTTATTGCTCAATTGTCGATGAATGATCCATCAATTGTTATCGGTTTGTTTGATGAAAACAAAAAAGCAGCCCTGTTTTGGGCTGCCTTAGTGCAAATTATTAGGTAGGGATTAGAGTTTAAAAAACGCCAATTGTTCTTTCTGCTTTTCTGCCAGTTCAGAGAGCTCTTCACTGGCGCTGGCGCTCTGACAAATACCCGTCACGTTTTGGTTAACTAACTCCGACATGTTTACCACGTTGCGGTTAATGTTTTGCGTTACTTGTGACTGCTGCTCTGCTGCCGTTGCAACTTGAGTATTGGCATCATTAATATTGACTACCGACTCGGTAATACCTTTCAACGCATCATTCGCACGAGCACTCAGTTCATTGGTTTTCGTCAGCATCTCTAAACTTACTTGCATGCTGTCGTTGGCCAATCCAGATTGTTTTTGTAGCTCTTCAATGATGGTCTGGATCTCACCGGTCGATTCTTGAGTTCGAGCTGCAAGCAAGCGTACTTCGTCCGCAACAACCGCAAAGCCACGTCCTGACTCCCCTGCTCGCGCGGCTTCTATGGCGGCGTTCAGCGCCAACAAATTGGTTTGCTCAGACACACCGCGAATCACTTCGATGACATCATTGATCTGCTCTGACTGCATTTTCAGCGTCATTACGACTTGAGCTGCGTCGCTTAGCGCTTGGTTCATTTGTTCGCTAGCTAGAGAGCTTTCAGCAAATACTGCCAAACCAGACTGCGCTAACTGATCAGCGTCACGCGCCGTGGTATCTGCCACTTGAGCGTTGCTACTGACGTTTTCTGCGGTACTAGACAACTCGTTGACTGCCGACGCAACCTGTTCAATCTCTGCGAGTTCTTGCTGCGAATTGGCTTGTGCTTGAGTCATCACAGCTGCTAATTCAGTTGAAGCTGATGCCACCTCTTCGCTGATACCAATCAACTGCTGAACTGTGGCGCGAAGCTGTGCGGCGGTTTGATTTACATCTTGCCCTAACTGGGCAATTTCATTTTTGCCATCAATGTTGGCAGAGGCAGACAAATCACCCTGCGCCAATTTACGCATCACCTGTTGCAACGCCGTGATCGGGGTAACAATAACTTTCGAAAATACAAAAGCGACAATTAATGAGATAGCGAATACGGATACAACGACAACTTTGGCCACATTCAACGCATAATCACTTTGTCGCTCACTCTCCTGAATTGATTGTTCTACGTACTGGTTTACCGAGTTCGATAACAGGTTAATAGACTCAACCATATCTTCTCCGTAATGCTTATATTTTTCGCTAAACAGTTCGTACTCAGAATTGGAAATCAAACCTTGGTCTTTACGCGTAAAAACGTCTACTGCCTGACGTGAGAACGCGATGTAGCTAGCAACAGCTTCCGCAGCAACATCTGCTTCTTGTTTAAATGCTTGTTCACGTTGCATGAGCTCTAGGTATTGCTCGATTTGAGCGCTACGGCTATCGAGTTCCTCAAGCAGCGCACTTCGACTATTTACATCGTAAATGGCATACACCGCGCTTATTCGCAACGGGTAAATCATATCGTCTATACCCGAAACAGCATCTTGAAACGCAACATACGCGTCTGTGTGTTCTGCGACACGCTCTTGCTCACTTTGGAGTTGTTTATTGGTAAACCAGAGTGCAATAGCAAGAGAGAGCGCCATAATGAAGACAGGCAAAAGCACCTGAATCTTCACCGATAAATTATTTAAGAATAAACGCATAATATGGCTCACAATATAATTATTAGATATCAAAGGACTACATAGCCGTAACTAATTACGCATTTAACTTTAACAGCACCTCTCTATTACCCACTTTGACAGCTGTAGTAAGCTGACTCGAAAGTGAACCTTCTCTCAACAACACGAGAAGTTTCCTACAGGCTCGGCGCTTTATCGTTCGTCTTTCGGCGAATCCATCACAACCATGGTCGTAATCGATTGCACGTGGACACATTCTCCTAGCACATCAGCATGGAATTTTTTGTAGCTCGGCAGATCTCTGGTTTCAACCCGAAGCAAATACTCGTTTGCTCCGGTAATGTTGTGGCATTCGACCACTTCATTGACATAACGAACATGCTCTTCAAACGCTTTCTGCGCTTGCTTACTGTGACTCGACAAGCCTATTGAAACGTAAGCAATAAATCCAATCCCCAGTTCCACACTATTGAGCATTGCGCGATAGCCTTTGATCACGCCTTTTTTCTCAAGCTCTTGGACTCGTCTTAACGTCGCCGAGGCAGACAAACCAATCCTCTCAGCCAACTCAACATTGGAGATCCTGCCGTCTGTTTTTAGTTCATGCAATATTCTTTCGTCAAACCTATCCATTACGCATCCTTATTGCGAAAACAACCCTTTCCGACCGAATAAAAACACATAATTGTGTGTGAATCTACTTATTATGAACAGTGACCGGTCAGACAAACATTTACTTATTCGCATTATCGATCTTCAGGAGAGAAGTATGGAACTTCAACAGCTAAGCGCACTTGCCCTATTTGCGTTTGTCTCGACCTTTACCCCCGGACCAAACAACCTAATGTTGATGGCTTCTGGTGCTAACGTCGGTTTCAACCGCACACTGCCGCACATGCTCGGCATTACATTTGGTTTTGGATTTATGGTGCTGTTGGTGGGCTTGGGCTTAATCGGAGTATTCAATCGCTACCCAATGACACACGACATTTTAAAATGGCTGAGCTTGGCCTACCTTGCCTACCTCGCGTTTAAGATCGCGCTCTCTGGCAAAGCTGAATCGGACGATGACTACAAGCCGATGACATTTCTTGGTGCGGCTTCGTTTCAGTGGGTGAACCCTAAAGGCTGGTCAATGGCGCTCAGTTCCGTCGCTATTTACAGCAGTAGCGGCAGTTGGCAAGAACTCTCTTTAATTGCGGCAATGTTTATGCTTGCCAATCTACCTTCGTGCAGCTTTTGGGTCATTGCGGGTCAGCAATTGCAGAAATGGCTAACATCTCAAACCCGAGTAAGAGCATTCAACGTGAGTATGGCGGTATTGCTGGTTGTCTCTACGTTACCGATGATCTAGTCCATAAGCATGAAACCGCTCTGCTTTGCTTAACCACAAAATAATAATGGTTATAATTACTAAGTAAATTTGGATTGGCTAAATTTATCTAAGTAAGGCTTAAGCATCATGGATAAGATTATCAGCAGCCCAAGCAAATATGTGCAGGGTGAAAACAGCTTAGACTCACTCGCAGCCTACGCTAAGATCTACGGCAACAACCCTTTAGTGATCGCAGACGAATTCGTTACCAATCTGGTTGGGAAATCTGTAGCTCGAAGCTTTGAAGCGGAAGCGCTTCAATTTACGATGGAGCTATTTAAAGGCGAATGCTCTCAAAAGGAGATCGATCGGCTAATAAAAATTTGTGAATCAAAGCTAAGTAACGTTGTGGTTGGTATTGGCGGTGGGAAAACGCTGGATACTGCAAAAGCCGTCGCCCATTACACCAAGCTCCCTGTTGTCATTGTTCCAACTATTGCTTCTAGTGACGCACCATGTAGCGCCTTAGCAGTTATTTATACCCCTAGCGGTGAATTTGAAGCCTACCTACCTTTACCTAAAAATCCGGATATGGTGCTGATGGACACGGCTATTATTGCCCGAGCGCCAGTGAGGCTAATTGTGTCGGGCATGGGAGATGCTTTGGCAACATATTTTGAAGCTCGTGCAAACGCTACTTCCGGAAACGCAACCATGGCTGGAGGAGCCCCAACCCGCTCAGCGCAGGCACTGGCCAAGCTTTGTTATGAAACGTTATTATCAGACGGTTTTAAAGCTAAAGTCGCGGTAGAGCAAGGCCTGTGCACAAAAGCGGTAGAGAATATCATTGAAGCCAATACTTACCTAAGTGGTATCGGTTTTGAGAGTAGTGGGCTTGCGGCCGCTCATGCTATCCACAATGGGCTGACCAAGTTAGAAGATTGTCACCACTTATACCACGGTGAAAAAGTCGCTTTTGGTACCTTAGTGCAGTTAGTACTGGAAAATGCACCAACGGATGAGTTCAACACAGTATTGACGTTTTGCGAATCCGTCGGTCTCCCTACCAATCTGTTCGCGATGGGCGTCGAACAAATCGTTCACGACAAACTGTACGAAGTTGCTCAAAGTGCCACTGCGGAAGGAGAGACGATTCACAACATGCCTTTCCCTGTTAGTGCGAAAAGCGTTTATGCCGCGATTCTAACAGCTCATCAACACGGTTTAAGATAGAAAACCGCCAGCTAAGGTTTTACTTAGCTGGCAATAAATACTTACGTTAACGCGAAACGTAAATTAACTTAAAGGCGCTTTTTCATCTGGGCTCTAGCTGGTAACCTAAGATGCAAATACGAATAATTATCGAGTGCAGTAATAATGAAAAAGCCAGCGCCTAAACAAGTCACCGTCGCCTCAACACAAACAGTTACTCCAAATATGCAACGCCTCGTTTTAGAAGGCGACGACCTTGCCGCTTTCCCACCTGGGTGCGAAGGTAGCTACATCAAGCTGCTTTTCAGCCCATCGGGTGACACCGCTCTTTCCGAGCTATCAGATCAACAACGCCCTGTGATGCGCACTTACACCATTCGCCATTTTTCACCGCAAAACCGCCGGATAGAAGTGGATTTTGTCCGTCATACGACCAACGATTCAAGCTGCGGGTTTGCCGCGCGCTGGGCGATGTCTGCACAAGTCGGCGATACCATTAATATCGTTGGCCCAGGCACCATTCAAGACATGAATGCAGAAGCAGATTGGTTCTTGCTGATTGCAGATATGACTGCCCTACCGGCACTTTCAACAAAGATTCAAAAGTTGCCTAAAAATGCGACAGGCTACGCTGTTATCAAAGTGGCAAGTGAAGCCGATATACAGCCGCTTAACGCCCCAAAAAGCGTCACGGTACACTGGATTTTTGCAGACGCTGACTTAGCTGAGACGGTCAAAACACTACCTTGGCTAGCGGGCGAAGCGAGTGTTTGGTGCGCGTGCGAATTTAATGCGATGCGTACACTGCGTCAGTACTTACGCAATGACAAACAAGTAGAGCGCGAAAACATTTATATCAGCAGCTATTGGAAACAAGGCGTCAGCGAAGACGGGCACAAAGTCATCAAGCAACAGGATGCCAAGCAATACACGGCTTAATCTAAGTTTTCAGCCAAAAAGTCGATAAGCAAACGCACTTTGGGCGACATATTTCTGTTCTGCGGATACAACGCCCAAATACCTTCGCGTTCATCACGATAATCGCTTAACACTTCCACCAACTCACCGCTATCGAGTGACTCTTGCACATAATAGTCAGGCAATTGAGCAAGCCCAAGACCTCGCTTGGCTGCGTCTAACAGCGCTAAACCAGAGTTACAATGAATACGGCCATGAACGCGCAGCGACTTTTCCCGCTTACTGACATTGAAACGCCAGTAATCGACAGAGCCGACCAAACATTGATGGCTTGCAAGTTCAGACAAGGTATGTGGTTCCCCGTAGTGTTCTAGGTACTTAGGGCTGGCACAAACGTACAGTTGACGGCTCGAGAGTTTTTTTGCCACTAGGCTGGAGTCTTTCAGTCGTCCGAGACGAATCGCCACATCTACACCCAGCTCGATCAAATCCAGTTTTTGGTTGGTGAGCATTAAATCGAGATCAACCTGTGGATGACGCTCCAAAAACTGATGCAATAAAGGGGCGATGCGCTGCTCTCCGTACGTCACCGGAGCAGTCACGCGCAATAGCCCTTTGGGCATTGATTGCATTTGAGTGACAGCCAGTTCAGCCAACTCTAGCCCTTCGACCAAGTGTTTACACTGCGTGAAATAAAGCTGTCCGGCTTCGGTTAACGTGACTTTTCGCGTGGTGCGATTAAACAGTTTTACCGCCAAACGTTCTTCAAGCAAGGCCACCTTACGACTGACTTGAGCGACCGAAGTATCGAGTTTTTTTGCCGCAGCAGTGAATGAATGCAGCTCTGCCACGGCAACAAATTCACTGACCCCTTCCCAATTTGCCATTACCCAATCTCTAATAATACTGGTTGTTAACTCGAGTATTTTTACATATTCGTAATAACAAAAGGAGCAATTTCACTAACAAAACTGGCTTTCTGCGCAGTGAATCATGGTAAAATCTTGGCTTAATTTGTTAGTTCGCTTGAGCCTTATGTCTAAAATAAAAACTACTTTAATGCTGCTGTTGGTGTTGATTGCTGCACTGCTGGCGTATGTTTTCATCCCCACTCACGTTCGCCTTGGCAGTGAAATCATCAACCAGCCGCTCAATGATCAATACACTTTGCTCGGCTATAAAGCGATATCCACCGAACCTAAAGACGGTAAGTTGAATCACTACTTTATTGTCGCGGCAAATCAGAGCGTAGAAGGTACGGAGCCATTTCTGATTAGCTCCGACCCATTTATCAAAGTCACTAACGTTGAAGACAACAAACTGACACTGAACATTCAAGGTCGTGTAAAACACTTTGATAACGATCTATGGGTCGAAAAACCAAGCGGTAGCGTTGAGCACTGGTTGATCAGCGCAAACATCGGTTACATCCGCTAACCTCTGGCATTCCCAACGCAAACAGGTAAAATCACGCCCCTGTGACTTTACCTGTAGTGAAAAACCATGCACCAACCTGAAAACTTGTTTACCCGCTTTAACTCGGATATCAGTCATTATTCACTACCTGATAAGTTCACTTATCCGTTTTATTACCAACCACACCCTTTATGTGTGGTGGCCGCTGAGCAGTTACAACAGTACTTACAGACACAAACCGATTGGCAGCACGATTTCGGTGTCGACGGTAACCCACAAGGCACTGGCAAAATGTTTGGTGTGTTACTGGTGCAGTCACCAAGTGGAGAACTGGGTTACTTTAGTGCGTTTTCTGGCAAGATTGCCGACCAAAACTTGCTGGCGGGCTTTGTTCCACCAGTATTCGACATGCTTGCTGAGGAGAGTTTCTTTCGTAGCGATCTCGCGCAGATCACCGCCATCAACGAGCAAGTCACACAACGTAAAGCCAATCCAAAACTACTACAGCTTAAACAGACGTTAAAGCAGTACCAAACTGATTATGCTCATGCAGAACAAACGCAGCGTGACGTGATGATTCAAGGTCGTGCAGCGCGCAAAGCGAAGCGCAAGCAAGCAGAGCAACAACTGTCAGAAGCAGAGTTGCAGGCGCTACTCGATCAGCTCGGGAAAGAAAGCGTGGCGGAAAAGAACGTACTGAAGTACTTAAAACTCGAATGGGACGCCAAAATTGCCGAGGTGCAAGCAGAGTTAAATCAGTTAACCAGTGAACTAGACGCCCTTAAAGAGCAGCGCAAACAGCTATCTAACGCCCTACAAAACAAACTGTTCGAGCAATACCGTTTTCTTAACATCAACGGCGAGCAGAAGTCGCTGAAAGCCATTTTCTCAAACACCACCAATCCGGTTCCACCAGCCGGAGCGGGTGAATGTGCGGCACCAAAACTGCTTCATTTCGCTTTTAAACACGGATATACCCCGCTGGCTTTGGCTGAGTTCTGGTGGGGCGTGTCACCTAAGTCTGAAATTCGCCAGCATAAGCAGTTCTATCCATCGTGTAACAGCAAATGCCAGCCGATTCTTGGCCACATGCTTGATGGCATGCGAGTGGATGACAACCCGCTAGCAGAAAGCTGGGCATTGGACAAAGAACTGGAGATCTTGTTCGAAGATGAGGCGATGGTCATCGTTAACAAACCTTCGGGACTGCTTTCGGTTCCCGGCAAAACGATTAAAGACTCTGCCTACACTCGCTTACAGGAAAGATACCCAGATGTAGAAGGACCATTTGTTATCCATCGCCTCGATATGGCGACATCGGGTTTATTGGTGTTTGCACTGACAAAACGCGCCAATAAGAGTCTGCAAAAGCAATTTATCTCCCGCAGCGTACAAAAGCGTTACGTCGCCTTGATTGAAGGCACATTGGATTCGCAATGCGGTGACATCACCTTACCGATGCGCGGCGATCCAGACGATCGCCCACGCCAGTTGGTTTGCTTCGAACACGGTAAACCTGCAGAGACATACTGGGAATTGATCGAAGTAAAAGACGGCCGTTCAAAGCTTTATCTCTATCCGAAAACCGGACGCACCCACCAACTTCGTGTCCATTGCGCGCACCATTTAGGGCTGAACATGCCAATGGTGGGCGATGGTCTGTATGGTGATAAAGCCAACCGCCTGCACTTACACGCGGAAAGACTCGAACTTGAACACCCTTACAGCAAAGAGCCGATGCAATTTCAGGTCGAGGCGGATTTTTAAACCTCACCGCGATGTTACAGATTTGAGACACTTTGAACACATCGTGTCTCAATCTTAGCTTTAGCCACCTATCCCCTCCTGTTCATCTAGCGAATATCCCCTAAGCCAACAAGACTTACAGAGATTGCGTCGGTAATCACGAAACGGTAGTCACAAACATCGCTTAGGAGAGATCATGAATAAGCTAATAATGACATCGCTACTATGCTTGCTAGGTACTATTTCGGCATACTCATTCGCCACTGAAGATGAACAAAAATCAGATATGGTTGAAGCGGTCGAACAGTCTGTCGATGACGGTGTAGAAAAAACCAAAGAAGTCGTCGATGAAGGTATGGATAAAATGGAAGACATGACTGACGACATGAAAACCGAAATGGAAGAAGGAATGGACCAAACTGCAGAAGTAAAAGAGTGTATGGAAGCAGGAAAAACCATGCAAGAATGTACCAGTGAATAAGCAGCATCGGCTAGGGTTGTCTTAACACCAGCCCTAGCCGAGACTTTTCAACTAAGCGCTCGGGCGTCATATCAATTCTATCTTTCCCGACATCCACCTCTCCCACGCCCTTTATAACCGTTTTATCTGCTTATCCTTTTCGAGTTTGTGCTACACTCTGCGCCAGCAAACTAGGCTTAGAGCCTACCCATATTAAAGATTCAGAGTGCCACCATGCCTTTTTCAAAACTTGGTTTAAGCCAGCCAATTACAGATGCGATTCGCGAACTTGGATACGACAAGCCAACGACCATCCAATCCAAAGCCATTCCCGCGATTTTAAAAGGTGAAGACCTGCTAGCCGCCGCTCAAACAGGTACGGGTAAAACCGCAAGTTTTGTGCTGCCGATTCTGGAAAGGCTTGCGCAAGGTGAAACCCAGCGTAAAAAGCGTATTCGCGCGCTGATCCTAACGCCTACTCGTGAACTGGCCGAGCAAGTAGAGCAAAAGGTTCGTGACTACAGCAAGCACTTAAACCTGACTTCTCTTGCGATGTATGGTGGTGTTGATGAGCAACCACAAAAACAAGCGCTGATTGAAGGTGTTGATATTTTGGTTGCGACGCCGGGTCGTCTGCTCGACATGTACGGCAAACGCGCGGTTTACTTTGAAGAAGTCGAAATGCTCGTGCTTGACGAAGCGGACCGTATGTTGGATATGGGCTTTATCGAAGACATCAATAAGATTCTCGACCGCTTGCCAACCGACATTCAACACCTGTTATTCTCGGCAACCTTGTCTAACAAGGTACGTGATTTGGCGAAAACCGCAGTGCATGACCCGTTTGAAATTTCTATCGCGGCAAACCAAGCCTCGAAGAAGAACATCGAGCAATGGCTGATAACGGTCGATAAAGATAAAAAATCAGCGCTGCTTAGCCACTTAATCAAAGAAAATGAGTGGAACCAAGCACTGATCTTCATCGAGACCAAACACGGCGCGGCTAAATTGGCTCAACAGTTAGAAAAGCGCGGTATCGTGGCTGAAGCGTTCCACAGCGGCCGCAGCCAGGCGATTCGTCAGCAATTACTCGAAGATTTCAAAGCGGGTAAAATCAAATACATGATCGCAACGGGCGTGGGTGCACGTGGTATTGATATTGAAGGGCTAGAGCGAGTGATCAACTACGACTTGCCTTTCCCTGCAGATGAATACGTTCACCGTATTGGTCGAACAGGCCGTGCAGACGCGCAAGGCGAAGCCATTTCGTTTGTCTCCAAAGACAACTTCAAAAACCTGTGTATGATCGAGAGCCGCTTAGGCCATTTGATTGAGCGCCGCGAAGTGGAAGGTTTTGAACCACGCAAACCAGTGCCTATCTCAATCTTAAATTATGTACCTAAACATAAGCGTCAACAGAAGGAAGGCTAATGTCTAGTGTGCCTACTAAGATCACCTTTTTTGAGTTTCTGACACCGCTGGTTGCGTCGGGCAACAAGACGATTACCATCCGAGATGAGTCCGAGTCGCATTACGTGCCGGGTAGTATTGTCGAAGTGTTTACCCTTGAAACAGACAAAAAGGTGTGTGAGGTTAAAATTCTTTCGGTAGAACCGTTGCACTTTGACGATATCAACGAATTCCACGCACAGCAGGAATACATTGAGCTACCAAAGCTCAAGCAGTTGATTCGCGAAATCTATCCCGATACTGACACCTTATTTGTAATCAGTTACGAGCTCGTCTAAGTAAAAAGCCGCCTTGCGATAAGGCGGCTTTTTTAATCCAGCTGTAACGACTAATCTTTCATCGATTCGGTTATCTGAGGTTCCGATATCTGATAGAGCTTTTTCTCCGAACATGACGTTTCGCAGTTGCACACTTTGTCGACACCAACATTACCCAGCCCACCACAACTGCCCTGAATACGTTTGTTGTGAAAGATCACCCCCAAAGCCATTAGCAATATCACCAATAGAAAGCCTAAAAAGGTCAATAACCACGTCATTTTCGCCTCCTTACTTTGCTATAAGCTTAGCAGTTGTTACCCGCAGGAAGGCGCTTGGCTTGGTAATCGAAGACATAACCTGATGCGACTGTTTGTCACCGCAACAACCACCACTACGAGCGGTTTTATTCCGGTTGTTGATAGACGCTTTTCCTTGCTCACTCGACGTCAGTTCGGTTCGTTCAACGTGAAGAATCTGCTCTAAGTCCGCACGTTTGGCAGCGCGAAATACGCGTACTTGCTGTTTTAGTAGTTTGGCCAGTAAACGTTCGCCGATATTGCGGGTGATCACCGCATCTATGCCTTGAGCGACGAGTGTATTCAATAGCTGGGACTTGTTTTGGCAACCACCGTCACACGCAGGGTTTTTAATGTTTTTCACCATACCTAGCTGGTTATAAATCGCAAAATATGGCGCTTTCATAAAGTGATTGGTGATTTGATGACCATCATTTGGAATAGCGTACAACATAAACTTACTCCTGTGTCGGAAACAACAATGCCTGACCTTCAACTAAGCTTTTGGCTATTTTCCAACGCGCTTTTTTGACTGTGTTGCCAAAGGTTTGGCGAGAAACACCCATTTGCTCGGCAGCTTGCAACTGGCTTAATCCTTCTAAATCCGCCAGACGAATCGCTTCGAGTTCTTCGGGTAATATTTCAATCTTATCCAACTGATGGAGAGGAATCCCGTTGGGCTTGAAGCACGAGTGCGCTGCTCTTCCGCACACACGACGATGAATTTTGGGTCTTGGCATCGTTTGATTCCTCTCGCTGACTGAACGACTTAAGCATAGTGCGTGTTATGTTTTTGGCATATGCTAAAAACATAAGATTGCAAAATTGCACAATCACCAACTCTATTTAGATTACGCACGTAAAAGTTAGGTATAAAAAAAGAGGCGCGATTGCACCTCTTTAAATATTTGAGCCTATTATAAATAGCGTTAGGATTAGCGTTGCTTCGCTACCGATTTAAACAGTACCGACGTATCCATGCGCCCTAGCCCTTCTTTTTGTAGCTGCGCATATTGCTCATCAACGTTCTTAGTTAAAGGCAGTTCGATACCTACACGTTCCGCTTCTTTTAAGCAGAAACCCAGGTCTTTACGCATCCAGTCAATCGCAAAACCAAAATCAAACTTATCTTGTGACATTGTCACGGCGCGATTTTCCATCTGCCATGAACCAGCGGCGCCATGCTTGAGGGTATCGACCACTTGTTCGATATCTAGACCCGACTTTTGCGCTAACAGAATCGCTTCACTCAGTCCTTGCAAAATGCCACCAATACAGATTTGGTTAACCATTTTACAGCGTTGACCCTGACCATTCTCTCCCAGCAACGTGATCTGTTTAGCGTACGCGTCCATCACTCCAACAACGGAATCAAAAATCGCCTGCTCACCGCCACACATGATCGTCAGTACGCCATTTTCTGCGCCTGCTTGGCCACCTGAAACCGGCGCATCAATAAAGCTGTTGCCGTATTCTTTGGCTGCCTGCGCTAGCTCTACTGCTAATTCAGCGGATGTCGTGGTGTGGTCGACTAATACCGCACCTGGCTTAAGCCCAACCAGAATACCTTCTTCGCCGTAAACGACGCTGCGTACATCGTCATCATTGCCGACACAAACGAACACAATATCTGCGCCTTCAGCCGCTTGTTTTGGCGTATCACAAGCCTCACCTTGGTACTCACTTGCCCATGCTTCTGCTTTGGCTTTTGTACGGTTGTATACCTTGGTCTCGTGGCCTGCTTTACTCACGTATCCAGCCATTGGGTAGCCCATGACACCTAAACCGATAAACGCAACTTTCTTGTTACTCATCATTCTCTCCGCTGACAGATAATTATGAAAATCAGTGTACTAAACAATCCCCTTACAATTCACTAACCAACTCGAACTTTATTGAAATTGCTGAGTTTACTTGCTGCTCTTTTACTCGTGGCGCTAACTGTGACAGAATGAATTCCTGTCGTTATGTTGTATGAATTAGTTGTTCCATGAAATTTCAAGCTGCCATCTTTGATATGGATGGTCTACTCCTCGACACCGAGCGTGTCTGCATGCAAGTGTTTAAACAAGCTTGCGAAACGGTTAACCAACCTTTCTACGAAGATATCTATCTGTCTATCATTGGGCGTAATGCTGCTGGGATAGATGCCGTATTTCGCAAAGTATACGGTGAGTATCTCGACGAACTGCACGAAGAGTGGCGTAAAAGTTACGATGCAATCGTCAAACACCAAGCGATCCCAGTGAAACAAGGTGTGGTTGAGTTGCTCGAATGGTTGAACGAAAACAACGTGCCAACAGCGGTGGCGACGTCAACCCACAAAGAAGTGGCGACGATCAAACTCAAGCTTGCGGGTTTGGATAAATATTTTGACGGTTTAACCTGTGGCTGCGAAGTCTCTCACGGCAAACCAGACCCCGAGATTTACTTACTTGCAGCTAATCGTTTAAATGTCGATGCCAGCCAATGTATCGCGTTTGAAGACTCAAACAATGGTGTGCGTAGCGCCGTTGCGGCAAACATGACGACCTTCCAGATCCCAGATCTGGTCGAGCCATGTGACGAAGTTAAAGCACTGAAACCCATCATCTTACCTTCTCTGCACGACGCGTTGAGTTACCTCAAGCAGCAATAAAGACTGACTTTCCGAGCCTATCCAATATAGGCTCGGTTATGCTTTTCTCTGCTATTCCATTGTCATCCGTTCTAAATCTATTTTCCTTAAGGGGTTTGTATTTATCGATTGCATCCCAATGATCCATAAAGGCAGCCACTAAATTGGATAAGGAACAACAATGACAAACCAATACGTACCACCAAAAGTTTGGACAATGGACGAAGAGAACGGCGGACAATGGGCTAGCATTAACCGTCCTGATTCTGGCGCCCGCCACGAACAAGCCCTACCTGTTGGCAAGAACCCACTTCAACTCTACTCAATGGCAACGCCAAACGGCCAGAAAGTTACCATCATGCTGGAAGAACTGCTTGCGCTTGGGGTGAAAGAAGCCGAATACGACGCTTACTTGATCAAGATTGGTGACGGGGACCAGTTTGGTTCTGGTTTTGTTGAAGTAAACCCGAATTCAAAAATCCCAGCGATGGTAGACCGTTCCGGCGATACACCAATCAGTGTTTTTGAGTCAGGTAATATCCTGTTCTACTTAGCGGAGAAGTTTGGTCATTTCTTACCAACAGACACCGCAGCGCGCGCGCAAGTGATGAACTGGCTTTTCTGGCTTCAAGGCTCAGCGCCGTATCTTGGCGGCGGCTTTGGTCATTTCTACGCTTATGCGCCAGAAAAGTTTGAGTACCCAATCAACCGTTTCACGATGGAAGCTAAACGACAACTGGACGTGCTGGACAAACAACTTGCGAAGCACACTTACCTTGCGGGTGAAGAATACAGTATCGCAGATATCGCGACGTGGGCATGGTATGGCAACTTGGTTCTTGGCCGCGCGTATGATGCCGCTGAGTTTCTTGATGTCGACAGCTATAAACACGTAAAACGTTGGGCAGAGATGATTGATGCGCGTGAAGCGGTACAACGCGGACGTATCGTCAACCGAGCTTGGGGTGAAGAGTGGGAACAAGTCCCAGAACGCCATAACGCCGAAGATATCGACGCGGTATTAAAGCTCAAACCTTAGCGGCTTAGCCACAAAATAAGCAAAGCGATTCTCCTAAAAGAATCGCTTTTTGTTATCAGCCGAATTACAGAAGGCGGGTCATAAACTTGCTGTTTGGGTCTTCTCGATAATTGCCAAAAGGTCCGCAGTAACGAAAACCAAACTTCTCATATAAGCGACGTGCTGGCGTAAAGAAAGCCTGAGAGCCGGTTTCCAAACTCACGCAGCGATAGCCTCGCTCACTGGCAATCTTCAGCACATGTTGTAGCAAGCTAGATGCGACGCCCAAGTTACGCGCATCCGACGCCGTGCGCATCGACTTGATCTCTACCTGATCGCTATCCAATTCTTTAAGCGCAACACAGCCTAGCAACTTACCGTGTTTCCAACCACTGAAAAAAGTGATCTCCGGAGCTTTAAGCGCGTCAACATCTAAAGCGTGCACACTCTCTGCTGGCGAGGTCGCGTACATGTCTTGTAAATGCTCTTCGAGAAGCTGGATCACTTCCCCACCTTGTAAATCGTCTATTCTTATTTCCATCTAAATTCACTATCCATGTCGGCTCGCGCTCATGCTTCTTTCATAGCGAGAATCGATTATTTGGCGTCACTTAAGGCAATTTTACCCGCTAGACCAATCAGTAGTACGCCAGATACCCCTTCCAAGGTTCTTGAAAAGCGCTGGGACTTTGTACCACTCAGTAACCAACTACCCGCCACGGCGTAAACCAGATTACATAGCGTCGCCAAAACACTGAAAATCACGCCATAAACCAGCAATTGAGCGCTCACCGAACCTTGAGTCAAGTCGACAAACTGCGGAAGAAACGACAAGAAAAACAGCGCAACTTTTGGATTCAGTACGCTCACGACCACACCTTGCATAAACACATTGTTGCTCGCAGGTGCCGTTTCATCCACAACTAACTGGCTACTTCCTTTCCACATCGAGATCAGCGCCTTAATCCCTAGATAAACCAGGTAAGCTGCGCCTAACCATTTGATAATACTAAACGCCAGCGCAGAACTAAGAATGACCGCAGAGAGCCCCAAACACGCGGCTAAGGTATGCAGAAAGTAACCCGCCCCTAACCCCAAAGCAGCTTTCATGCCACTCGCCATTTTACCTTTCATGGTATTGGAAACGATGTAAATCACATCAGGTCCGGGGATTAAGTTTATCGATAAACAGGCAACGACAAACAACAATAGTGAATTCACATCCATGCAGGCTTTCTCCTTTATTTTTTACTTAGCGAGTTCTATCCACTCACCATTTGTCAGGGCTGGCAAGTCTTGTGCGTGCAGTTTAAACACCGTATTTGGTGTACCCGCCGCCGCCCAAATTGCATCGTATTGCTGTAGGTCGACGTCTAGAATTGTTGTGACACTTTGGTTGTGCGCCACAGGAGGAACACCACCAATTGCGTAACCAATACGTTCACGGACAAAGTCAGCGTCGGCTTTCTTTAAATTTAATCCTGTCGCCGCTTTCACCTTTTTGGTGCAAACCATGTTCGTTCCTGATGCAACGACCAAAATTGGGTCACCCGTTTCTCCGTCTTTAAAAATCAGAGACTTGGCGATTTGAGATACACTACAACCGATTGCTTCTGCCGCCTCAACTGCCGTACGAGTTGAAGCTGGCATTTGCCGAACTAAGAAATCTTGGCCATGTTGAGACAGAAATGCTTGAACTCGGGCTGATGAACCTTTTAGCTCCGCAGACATACCTTACTCCCCTCAATTATACATAAGGCGTGACAACCGTCAGACATTGATCAACCCATTTCTCTTTTTCACCTACCGGCGCAACATAGTGGATCGCGGAAGCGGCGTGTTCTTTGTCACCAAGTTTACTGATCACCCAAGTCGCAAGGTATTGAGATGACAAACAGCCGCCAGCGCTGGCAATGTTGCCGCTGGCGAAAAAGGGTTGGTCGAGTACTTTTACACCGGCATCTAACAGCCAAGGCGTGGTAGTTAAGTCGGTGCACGCAGGCACGCTATCGAGCACACCAAGTTGGGCCAAAATCAATGCTCCGGAACATTGACTGCCAATCAGTTGTTTCTCTGGATTGAGGGAAAAGCGCGATAGAATCTTTGTGTCTTTCGCAATATCACGAGTCAACACTCCACTACCAAATAATACCGCGTCTGCACGGTTGGCAAACTCGAGGGGTTGCTGCGCTTTGATCGTTACGCCGTTCATCGACGTTACCTGCTCTGTCGGCGAGGTGATCTGGGCATTCCAACCAAGGTGGCGCATACGGTTGATGATTCCCGATGCAACAAATGAGTCTAATTCGTTAAAGCCTTCAAAGGTAACGATCGCTATATCCATATCAAATCCTTTTGGTTATGTGCTAAGCGTATGTTCTCGCGAGTGCTTATTTTTCGACCCAGCTTATGCCACTATCGCGTATAAAAGCAAATGCCGAAGTAAGGAGATTCCCTACTTCGGCATTTTCTCAACACTTTATTGGTTAGACGTTCAGATTAACGAGGACGTGCAAAAACCTGTGTCCAGTACGTTCCGTAACGTGTATCAGGGTTAACGGCCGCAGAAGCGCCCATTTGAGTAATGTCTGTACTCATGATGTTTTTGCAATGCCCTTCACTCACCATCCACGATGCCATTACTGTTTCGACACTTCGATGGCCCACGGCTACGTTCTCAGCCCATGCGTTAAACTCATAACCGGTTGCTGAAATACGCTCATCAGGTGAGCTGCCGTCCGAACCTGTGTGGTCCATGAAGTCAACGTTCGCCATATCGCTAGAATGAACGAATGCAGCATGCTCTAAATCGTAGTTCCACATTAGTGCTGGAGCTGGCGGCATAGTGGTGTCGCCACATTGCTGGAATTCAGAACGCACCTGGTTGACTGCGTTAAGCATCATTTCGGCGAACTCATTTGAATCCGGGAGTGTGTATGTGTTGCTGTTGTCGGTTGAGCCAGCGGTTTGGTTGATCTCTTCTACCTCTCCGATCGGGTTGCTGAACTCATTGTTGTTTGTTGTCGTTGATTTAGGACTTGAAGAGTCTCCGTCTGACCCACCACAACCAACTAAAAATAGCGCAGATAAAGCAAATATTGGAATAATTTTCATAATAAACAAAGCCATAAGAATAAGGAGTTTGAAAAGCCAAGGAGGTTTGGCTCAAAATTTGGCAAAGGCTTGCCAAATAAGGCGTGGCGAGTAATTCACCTGACCAATAAAGCGGTTGCCACTATACTGATTTGTGTGATGTATCCTCAATATGCAACGTTTGTTTTTTGAGCATATTGACAGTGACTTTACAATCTATGACATAGCTCGGAAGTTGACTTGCATATGACGTTAGCTGAGTGGGTGGCTCAATATTGTACACATCCAATGGCTATAATAAGTGACATAAAGAAGCTTATTCGTGCTGTAACACACTGAATTTCATTTGTTTATTAAGTTAAGCCCATCTAATTAAAGCCGCTTATCTATATTTTAAATATTACTCTAATCAAACACTATCAATGCAGTAACTCTTATAAATGACAGCTTCGTATCTCATCTAATAAGATGCAGTTTTAAATAGACAACTGAATATCAAAAACAGTTTAAATTAAGGAACCACCATTCTACTTTGAGGTTAACTATAATAAAATTCATTAGGTTAATTAATGATTTACCGATAATAAGAACAAAAAATTAGATTCACTTAATTTAATATTATAAGCAACTATATTCAATTGAAGCGACTTTAAAAGTCGGCATACATTTATAAACTGTGCCATTAATCTTATCACCATGCATAACGTTTGCTATAAACCTATCTGAAGGTAAGTCATTGAATTTATTACCTCCTTAGATATGAGTAGCTTAGTAACCCATGTTCGAGACACTAATTCCACTCCGACTTAAACAAGTTCTTCCGGCACATCAAAAATTTAACTTAAGAAAGCCCTAACAATACCCTTAATTTACAAACAGATAAAAACATCCATAAAATAAATATTATTAAAATAAAAACAAAATTATTGACAAAAAATAAGCTAAAGAGTTATCATTTTTTGCAACACAAAATAACATTATTTAACTTGGTGAAAAACAATTCAAAAATAATGAATAACCACTCAACAATTAGTTAAAAAATATTAACGGGAGATAGTTTTGGGTATTTATAAGTGTTTCATACCAATAATGATTCTAGTAATTTCCGGATGTAACTCCGAGTCGGGAAATAGTCAATCTTCATCAAGTACTAATAGCTCTACGCTGAGTATCGAGACAGAATCAAATGATATTGATATGAAAAATGTAGGTGACTCAAGTGCTTCCCCCTCTGATGAAGATAAACAAATTAATGGCAGTGTTATCCCAGGTAGCTCAACAACAAACCTCGAGGACACAGATCCAATCTCAGACACTTTCAGCTTTGACGGACCGACAGCAACAGAGACTAATGTAGCCGATGATTCGGACACCACCGATACTTCAGATGTTGCTGAAACGTCAAACACCAATGAGACATCAGCAACAGAGACTAATGTGAC
>NZ_JAATOO010000068.1 GCF_011806575.1 Vibrio hepatarius | reverse complement strand
TCTGAGCGACTAAGTTCAGAGCTTCGGTTGCGCCTCGCGTCCAGATTATTTCTTTGCTGGAGTCGGCATGGATGAAGTCAGCAACTGTTTCTCTGGCTGATTCAAACTGGCTCGTCGCGTGAGCGGTCAGGCTGTGGCTACCACGATGAACATTGGCGTTTTGTTGGCTGTAGTAACGGCTGATTGCATCAATCACGCACTGCGGCTTTTGGGTTGTCGCCGCACTATCCAGATAGACTAAGCGCTGGTCATTGACGGTTTGTTGTAAAGCCGGAAACTGGCGAGTGACTGCGTTAACGTCGAGCATTATTCGTCACCCAGCTTGTGATATTGCAGAGTTGGGATGGTCACCATTGGCTCGGCGACGGTCCAAGCGTACGCTTTACCCGACAAGTTGATAATGATTTCCATCGCAAACTCAAGTGCGGTACCCGGTCCCTGACTGGTGAGCAAGTTATGGTTGATATCGTAAGTCACACGTTTTACGCGCCATTTGTCCTTAGCGATATGATCTTGGAAGTTTGGATGGCAAGTCATTAACGCATCGGGATACAGATTGTGGTGAGCGAGAACCAAAGCAGGTGCTGCGCAAATCGCCGCGACTAACTTACCTTCGTACATTTGTTGGCGAACGATCTCGACCAGTACAGTACTGTCGCGAAACGTTTCCGCACCACCAACCCCACCAGGCAGGATCAC
>NZ_JAATOO010000067.1 GCF_011806575.1 Vibrio hepatarius | reverse complement strand
GCAGAAGCAGAAGCAGAAGCAGAAGCAGAAGCAGAAGCAGAAGCAGAAGCAGAAGCAGAAGCAGAAGCAGAAGCAGAGACGGATGAAGATGATTGGCTTACTTCAGCGATTGAAGAAGTTGAGTCATTGCATACGGATAATAACGACGATGTATCTCTCGAGCAAAGCGAAGCGCTTGTTCCTACAGAAAATGAGGTTGCTGAAGCGCCTTCTGCTCAAGACGATGAAAATGAAGACGATTGGCTGAGTGACGCGATCGCGGCAGTGGAAGCTCCGGATGCAGAACAGCAGCCAGAACCTCAAGACGTTGCAACTGACAACTCACCGCTCGCCGATAGTGAAATAACGCCGACTCCACCTCAAGTTGATAAACCTGATACCAACTCATTGGCGGATGACTCTGAACCAAGTCCAAAAGTGGACGATGAGCAAAAATCAACACATAAAGATATTGAAGCAAAGCCTGAAATCGCGGAAGAACATGAGATCGTTGAAGAGGATACATTAGCAACACAGGCGCAAAATGAAGCGCCAACAAGTGTTGAAGATGTAGCTAAGCCAGAAGCGATAGCAAATGAGTTTGGCGTTCCACAAGATGACGATTGGCTGGTGGATGAAGAATCAGGTGCTTCAGAAACGACAGGTGAACGTGAACTTTCAGAAACAGTCGCTGAACAACCAGACGTTGCGGCTGAAGATCCAGTTGAATTCGACGATCAAGAACTGCCGGAATACAGCGAAGAAGACGTGCTGGCCGATATGGTATCTGAGCCTGGCGAGCCGACTCAGCCTCAAGTTGAAGAAGTACAGCCAGAGCAAGCCGCAGAAGAGTCAGTAGAGTTAGACGATCTAGAACTGCCGGAATACAGCGAAGAAGA
>NZ_JAATOO010000066.1 GCF_011806575.1 Vibrio hepatarius | reverse complement strand
TGTCTAAAGAAAAATTTGAACGTACTAAACCGCACGTTAACGTTGGTACTATCGGCCACGTTGACCACGGTAAAACAACTCTAACTGCAGCTATCTGTACTACTCTTGCTAAAGTTTACGGCGGTGTAGCTAAAGACTTCGCATCTATCGATAACGCTCCAGAAGAGCGTGAGCGCGGTATCACAATCGCTACTTCTCACGTAGAGTACGACACACCAACTCGCCACTACGCACACGTTGACTGTCCAGGACACGCGGACTACGTTAAAAACATGATCACTGGTGCTGCTCAGATGGACGGTGGTATCCTAGTTGTTGCTGCGACAGATGGCCCAATGCCACAAACTCGTGAGCACATCCTACTAGGCCGTCAGGTTGGTATCCCATACATCATCGTATTCATGAACAAATGTGACATGGTTGACGATGAAGAGCTACTAGAACTAGTAGAAATGGAAGTTCGTGAACTTCTATCTGAGTACGACTTCCCAGGTGATGACCTACCAGTTATCCAAGGTTCTGCACTAGGCGCACTAAACGGCGAAGAGCAGTGGGAAGCTAAGATTGTAGAACTAGCAGAAGCGTTAGATACTTACATTCCAGAGCCAGAGCGTGCAGTAGACATGCCGTTCCTAATGCCAATCGAAGACGTATTCTCAATCCAAGGTCGTGGTACAGTAGTAACTGGTCGTATCGAACGTGGTATCCTAAACGTAGGTGACGAAGTTGCTATCGTAGGTATCAAAGATACAACAACTACAACATGTACTGGTGTTGAGATGTTCCGTAAGCTTCTAGACGAAGGTCGTGCGGGTGAGAACGTTGGTGCACTTCTACGTGGTACTAAGCGTGACGAAGTTGAACGTGGTCAAGTACTAGCGAAGCCTGGTTCAATCACTCCACACACTAAGTTCGAGTCAGAAGTATACGTACTGTCTAAAGATGAAGGTGGTCGTCACACTCCATTCTTCAAAGGCTACCGTCCACAGTTCTACTTCCGTACAACTGACGTAACTGGTAACATCGAGCTACCAGAAGGCGTAGAAATGGTAATGCCAGGCGACAACATCAAGATGACTGTTGAGCTAATCGCACCAATCGCGATGGACGAAGGTCTACGTTTCGCGATCCGTGAAGGTGGCCGTACAGTAGGTGCTGGTGTTGTTGCTAAGATCTTCGACTAATTCT
>NZ_JAATOO010000065.1 GCF_011806575.1 Vibrio hepatarius | reverse complement strand
AATATTCTTCCATATCAATCCTTAATATGTGTGATGAACTCTACTGCGTTATAACGCCGCGTTAAGTAGTGAGCAACGCCACCACGAAACCTAACCATAACACCGTAAACACGAAGCCCAACGATGGAATGAAAAATGCCATGCGTTGGGAATCTGTCTTAAACGCTTTGTTATGAGCGTGCTCATTTGGTCAGATAGTATAAAGCACCACCAGCAATAAGATTTACGATGAATGATAGGATAACCGAGCCAATTAACTTTAAAGTGCTATTCTGAGAGCGTGCGGCTACTTTAGTTTGTCTATTTTTGTCACCACCAGTAATGTTAAAAATACTATATACTTGGCTTCTTCTAGCCCATATCTCTATTCTGCTATTGAAATTAGTCGCTGCACTTCTAACAAACATAAATGAACAAAAAGCCAGTAGGCTATATGGTTGCACATCAGAGACAGGCAGTGATTTTAACCAGAAGAAACACCCCAAAACAAACAACATAGGGAAAACCCAGTCGTTCAAAATAAAAATTCGAGGTAGGTTATTTTGAATTTTTTGATGAATCGTAACAAATGATTGAGGGTTTGGAGCAGCTTTAGCCCAGCGACTAACAATACTGAAGATTTCCTCTGAAGTATTTTGGGTTGCTCCATTAACAGAAACAGAAACAGCACCCAGCTCAAAATCTAAGTTATCAAACTCTGAATGGTCTTTCGATAGTGCAGCTTGGAATAATGTGAGTGGATTTACCGGGTTCGCAATACGAACCGTTATTTGCATTTCATTTTCTATGCCATCTAACTCATGGGCAATGACCCAGTTAAGAATCACCTTGTCAACGCATTTGTCCGAGCTAGAAATTACATTTTCTAGCTCTGCAAGGTTTGTATTCTCATAGTGGGTACTATCCGTAAAACTAACAAGAAATTGAAAACCAGCCTTTGTTGGATTTAGATACCTCAGTTTTTCTCCCATTGCAGCTTGTAATCCAAGCAGTTCACGACAACTACAGGTAAACTTATGTTCTATTAGTTTTGTCGTACTACCAAGCTTTGACCTTGTCGCTACATACGGCTTTGACAATGATGCCGTCATATCTTCCAAATTTGCCACATCTGACATTTATTACTCCTATACTAATTATTTTTATAAGCTCATAACGCCCAATTAAGGGGTGAGCAACGCTACCACCCAACCTAAAGCATTGTGCCATAAACACTAGAACTGAAGTAGAAGCAAAAATGCCAAGCGTTGGGAATCCCTCTTAAATTGTTTGTTATATGCCTTTACGACTTACCCAAA
>NZ_JAATOO010000064.1 GCF_011806575.1 Vibrio hepatarius | reverse complement strand
TGGTTTCCACCAATAGCCTGTGTATAGCCCTCAGAAACCACCGTATCATCTTTGACTAGTACGCAACCAACAGGTGGATTTGGAATACAATTAGGTAAGGCATTTCGAGAGATTTCTAATGCTCTCAACATATGTTTCTCTGGCATTTTTCCGCATTCCTTGCTCTGGCATATAACGCCCAATTAAGGTGTGAGGCACGCAATACCGATGCCGCCGCATACCGCCTTAATCACTAAAACCAACGCATAGTAAAAATGCCACGCGTGCCGAATCACTCTTAAATTGTTTGTTAGCTCACATTCCCCTGCGATTTAGGAATTAACTTGTGAATATTTCCAAGTAACCCATTTAATTGAGCTACGCCAATAGTATCACCTTTAGTTTCTGAACTATCTTTTTTAGAAGGTGATGTAAATATAACCTTTGATGCCTCGGATAGAATTTGATCTTTAACATCATTTTCAACGGCTAAGCCACCATAGTTTGGCAGTGATGTTGCGACAGCAGCTTTATGCGCATATTCTTCTTCAAGATCTCGTTCTTTTTTATACTGCAAAAAAGACAAAAGGAATATCGAATAAATTGGTACCAACGCGCCAATTCTAAGTCCTATCGTCGACCAGACTACTCCTGATACACCATTTTTGCCTTTTTCTAATGCGTCTAATACCTCAGTTGAAGAAAATACTCCTACAATAGACCAGACGATAGCTATAGTCGCAATAATGCTTACTGCTGCGGTAGCGATAGAAACATTAAACCAACGCTTTTGGTTTTCATGTAATGCTTCTTTTCTATCTGAAAATGATTTAGAAAGTGAGCCAGCTACAGCAGGCTCAATAAGACTATTGACACTTGCTTTAATTAATTCAATTTCACTCTTATTCGAAAGAATTTTAGTTAGCTCGTCATCAATTATCTTTGACCGCTCTTCAATGTCTTGACCTAATACAGCTTCGTAACGTAACCCCCACTGCTGAATGTGAGTTCTTAAAGCTTCTACATGTTGGAATGAAGCATGGAAATGTTGCTGAGCTTTATTTGTATTGAAAGCATTTAATTGATTAAAAGTATTCGTAATTTGACCATTTAGACCACTAATTATGTTGAAAGGGCAACTTAATAGAACTCCATCTTCATATAAAGAGTCTAAGACTTTGATCATATCATTAAACGAATCTACGAAATCTTCAAACGACATGTTTTGCCATGGTTGAAGATTCCCCGGATTAGATAGCAAGTTAGATTGATCTAATCCCTTTATATTTTCGAATACTAACTTCCCTTGATTTACTAATACTTCCCTACTCATCGTCATTCCTTTACTGAAGTTTATTTATGTGAGCTAACGCCGCATTAAGGGGTGAACAACGCAAACCACCCTACCTAAAACATTGTGCCGTAAACACTTAAGCTAATTCAAACCAAAACTGCCAAGCGTTGTGAATCCCTCTTGAATGCTTTGTTAGTTGCCAAACCTAAAGCGTTGATTTTAAGTCTATTGCCGCTTTGCCAACACTGGCTTTATGTACTTTGAAAGACTCAAATCAGGCGCAGTTTCAAAGCACCTG
>NZ_JAATOO010000063.1 GCF_011806575.1 Vibrio hepatarius | reverse complement strand
CTGTCATGGAAATGGTCCACCTCATTCGCCACCATGCTGGTTTGCTGAGACACCTCGGTGGTTTGCGATACCACTTCGTGAATACGCCCTGTAATCGAATGGACCGTTTCGCTGATGTTCTGAGTAGACTCCCGGGTTCTATCGGCTAGCAGACGGACTTCATCTGCGACAACCGCAAAACCTCGCCCGACTTCGCCAGCACGCGCCGCTTCAATCGTCGCGTTAAGTGCCAGTAAATTTGTCTGCTCTGCGATACCTGTGATCACATCGATGGTTTCAGAGATACGGCCACTTTCTTCACCCAACTCCTGCGCGGTTGACTCCATGTTTTGCATACATTTGATCATACTCGCCAACGCGATACGGATCTTCTCAACCAGCGCACGACTCTCTTCTGCACCATCGCGGCTTTCGGTCGCAATGTTAAGTACGTCGTCCATTTTACTCGATAGATTCACCAGCTCTGTCTGATTGTTTTTCAGGTTACTAAGCAAGTTACCGGTATTGATACGATGAAGCTCACTCTTCAAACGATTTTGTCGCGCAGAGATATGAACTTGATGCATCGAATCTATCACTTGGTTAACCTCGTACATCGTACGTTCAAACCCTTTTGGCATCCCTTCCGTCATTAATTTACGGTAGTACTTGCCTTTGCCTGTTGCCTCGAAGCTATTAGACAATTCACGCGAGTTGGTTTCGATAATATCGAGGAAATCGTTCAGTGCCCATGCCACAAAGCCGACTTCACCCAACCCTTTTGTCTCGGTGATACGAACATGTGTCTTACCATTTTTGGCTTGGATAAGCGCATCGTGAATACGCTCTAACGTTGAAAGATGACGGGTGTAATCACGGTACGCATAAGCAGAGAATGCAAGTGCGGAAAACACAAGTAGCAATTCATTTAAAGAGAAACCGTGGTAATAGAAACTAAAGCTCAACATGCCCAAAGTAATGGTGAGGAACACCAAACAAACGAGGAGGAACTTTTGCCTTAGAAGCGGCACATTTTTGCTAACATGACTTTTTTGCATCATAAGACCTCTTAGCGATGTTTATTGAACAAGTTAATGACAAACTCTTCATAACTCATATGATGGAGTTGCTTAACTTTATCGACCATCGCGCTCCATGATGCCTCTGGCGCTGTACCGCGATCGTGCTTGCGCTCAATCTCTTTCATCTCATTATAGATTTCTTCAATCTCTTCTCGCGCTTTAATCGGTGCAAGACGACGCACAGAAAAGTACCCGTCGAGCTTACCTTCTTTGATATCCGGGGTTACATTGGCAAACACCCAATAATACCCACCGTCCAAGGTGATATTTTTTACAAAGCCAAAAAATTCTTCCCCAGCTTCAAGTGTTTTCCACAATCCATAGAAAACACCTCTAGGCATGTCAGGGTGACGAATTATGTTATGGTGTTGCCCGAGCAGATCGCTCTCAGGATAGTTAGAAACACGCATAAATACGCGGTTGGCATAGACGATACGCCCTTGAGTGTCAGTTTTAGAGACGATGAATTCGTCGTCTGCAAAGGTGACTTCTTTACTAGAATGTTGAATAGACAAGTTATTGCCCCTAGCGGATTATGGATTATATGAATCTATAATGAAAAAATTCATTAAATACAAAATACCATATATCCAAACCCTATTAGGCCAAAATCTCATCAACATATTTATATTTTAAATTTCACTGTGTTATTGACATATTATTTAATCAATAAAATGATACTATTTTAATATTCAAAGATTTTTTGTTTTCTCTAAATAATATTTTTACTCACTCCCAGCCTGGTAGACATTTTGCTTTTAGATTGTTTATTTTCTTTCACCATTTAATTTGGAAAAGTTATTTACGAAAAAGGAGCACATCATGTACTCCTTTTTAGTCTTTATCGATTAATCGACTTAGTGGTTTTATGCATACTGCGCATGCTTCTCTTGCACGACATTGGTTATCGCGTTCACCACATCCATACTTGCGTGTTCAGCACCCTCAACTACCGAGAGCAGCTCTGCCAGTACATCATCGTCACCTAACCAATCTTCCTTAACCAAATCCATCGCAACGTGCATA
>NZ_JAATOO010000062.1 GCF_011806575.1 Vibrio hepatarius | reverse complement strand
CCATTGTGCCGTAAACACTTAAGCTAATTCAAACCAAAACTGCCTAGCGTTGTGAATCCCTCTTGAATGCTTTGTTATGTGTAAGTTCCCACCAGTACTAAAATACTGACCAAACCGAATAGTACCCAAGACAAATGCTTACCTTTAGAGCCAAATAAAGCAATAACAAAGTGCGATCCAAACGTAATTGAAACTATTTGTGCAACCATAAATTTGTTTAATTCAGGCTGAGCTAACGCGGCAACAATACCCGCAAACCCAACCCATGTTATTGACGTTAAATGCCAAGCAAAACGCAATGTCCGTTTCGTAAAGTCGTCGCTACCAAAGAGCTTCGGTAAATTGTCTCGTTTGAACAATCTAGAGAGAATATAGCGCTCGCCAAGGTAGGAGTGAGCGAAAGAAACTGCAATCAATAAAAACGCAGCAATATATAATATGAACTCCATTTATTCTCCTTACACATAACGCCCTGTTAAGGTGTGAGCAACGCAATACCGAAGCTGCCGTATACCACCTTAAACACTAAAACCAACGCATAGTAAAAATGCCACGCGTTGCGAATCACTCTTAAACAGTTTGTTATGCCTATGCTAACCACCTAGAAAATCTAGTATTTTTTGTCCAGTACCTAGACCTCGTTTGTAAAACTCAGTGTGACCGCAGCTACTGCATGATAAGAAATAAAAACGGTGTTTGTTGTAATTGAAAAATGTACTCCAAAATCCACCACTGGCTCTTAACTCACCAACCTCATATGACTCTGAACCACATTTATCACAGCAGTATTCAAACTTCGATTTCACTTTGTCTTTCCCTAACAGGTGGTTTGCCATCTGCTTGTTTGCAAGCTCTTTGCCTAAAGACCCGCACTTTTCACACTTTAATGATGAGTGTTCATTGCTATGCCCGCACCCAAAGCACTCCCATTTACTATCCATATTCCCTCTTATAGGCATAACGCCGCATTAAGGTGTGAGTGACGCTTGGCTATACTTGAGCGAAGCGAAACTGCCAAGCGTTGCGAATCACTCTTAAATGCTTTGTTAGCTGTAAACTAAATTATTTCTGAGAGATGCCCATTTACTGGCTCAGAAGGCATACCTTGTGTGTGTTTCGCAAATGATTCAGGACAAGGGAGTTGATTGACTACTCTTTTCTCCGAATGGCTATAATAGAACTGGTTGTCCCATGTTTTAGATATAAATCTATTTTTATAGGTATTTAACCTATTATCACTCCCCCCCCAACCGAACCAAATTATTGGGGTATAATCTTTTTCACTTTCACAAATCGGTATATTACTGAAATTCGCAATTTTGTTACATGCGGAGCTTAAATCAGGGTCGCATAAGTAAAAAAGATTCCAGACACGAACATAAGCGTTTATAGGAATGTTCTTCTTAGCAATTTTATAAGCGTCCAAAAAGCGATTGCGAACGGCTGGAAGCATTTTGTCGCCATTTAGATCGAGAGGTTGCAGTTCTCCAAAAATGTGAGGTTGAGCCGAACCAGGATTTTTACCAACTATGGCTCCAACACAAATACTCGGTTCTTGCGGGTCAAATTCCGTAAGGTAAATACGAGTATCAAACCTAAAAAGTTGACCATTTATTTTTTCAAATTTTGCAAAATAACTCAATTTTACCTCCTTGCAGCTAACGCCCAATTAAGTAGTGAGCAACGCCACCACCACACCTAAACCATTGTGCCGTAAACACTAAAACTGATTCAAACCAAAAATGCCAAGCGTTGAGAATCTGCTTAAATTGTTTGTTATGCGAATTCACGCGCATAGGCCAAGTTGGGCAGTTGAAGACTACCTTAGACACGAGAAACCACAAATAAACCAAGCACTTTTTGTGATTCACTAAACAGACGAAGTCACTATGTTACAGACCAACTTCCAACAAGTGACTAATGGTGAATTTCAGCTAGTGACTAAGCTTTTGCTTCAAGAAACTCAACGCGGCGGCAGACCAGCGAAGATAAACTACCGATAAACTTGCCCTTGCCACACTTTGCGCCAGCCAAACTCGCCACGAACCAACACTGAAAACCAATGAGGCAACCCACGAACTTTGGCATGTTTTACGGCCTGAGTGATTCAAGAATTTAGGCCGACAATACTGAATTGCCGACACCGAGAACCAACTGCCAAAGAGAGCGAGAAAGAGAGATATAGAAGATTTTTTGCTTAGTCGCATAACGCCGCATTAAGGCGTGAACAACGCAATACACAACGGCTACCGCATTGCGCCTTAAACACAAAATTCACCGCAA
>NZ_JAATOO010000061.1 GCF_011806575.1 Vibrio hepatarius | reverse complement strand
ACTTGTTGAAAGTCAGCTTTGTAATATTGTCATTCTCAAATGAGCTTTTTGGTGTTGTTAGTCCGTTTTCTACGGCGCTGCATATTCCAAGTGGTTTCAGTGACAGGCGCTTTGAAACTGCGCCTGATTTAAGTTTCTTAAAACACGTAAAGCTGGGTTGGCAAAGCGGTAATTAACACCAAATCAAAGCTTTAGGTTTGGCAACTAACAAAGCATTCAAGAGGGATTCACAACGCTAGGCAGTTTTGGTTTGAATCAGCTTTAGTGTTTACGGCACAATGGCTTAGTTTGGGTGGTGGCGTTGTTCACCCCTTAATGCGGCGTTATGTGATAAAAGGGGAAGCTATGAATTTCACCGCTGAGCAAAAATCGTTGGTCTATGATTCTGCGGTTTGTTTAAAAAGAGCGCTAGTCGAATGTAAAGACCCACTTGCCAACGAACTTTTGGATGGGGAACTAGGGGAAATTTTGATTTCAGTGATTGATGGCGATGCCAAGTATCCAATAACTTGTATTCCTCACTTTGACCAAATGACTAGAGATTGGTTGCCAGAAATCGAAGACGAATATTTCAACTTCTACAGTTTTGCTCGATATGGCAAGTCAGCGTTTGAGTAATCACATAACAAGCAATTTAAGAGGGATTCTCAACGCTTGGCATTTTTGGTTCTACTTCAAATTTAGTGTTTATGGCACAATGGTTTAGATTGGGTGGAGGCGTTGTTCACCCCTTAATTGGGCGTTATATGCAAGGGATGGAGTCCAATTGAATCATCCAGTTTTATACATATTTTCGGGGCTTCCAGCTTCGGGGAAGTCGACACTTGCGAAGTTGTTAGCAACGAAAACCGGTGCGATGTACGTTCGCATTGATACAGTAGAGCAAGGACTTAGAGATTTTTGCAACATCAAAGTTGAAGGTGAAGGCTATCGTTTAAGCTACCGTATAATCAGAGACAATTTAGAACTTGGTTTAAACTGTATCTCTGATTCTTGTAATCCTATCGAGCTAACACGACATGAATGGCAAGAGGTTGCAGAAAGTGTTGGTGCTAGGTTCGTTAATATTGAGGTAAGTTGCTCAGATAGTAGTGAACACGAGCGAAGAGTTGTCACTCGAAAAAGTGAAATAACAAACCTAAAGCTACCTGACTGGAAACAAGTACAAAACCGTGACTATGAATCATGGAAGACAAATGTAATTAAAATCGACACGTCAGGTAAAAGTATCGAAACATCGTTTGCAGAACTAAGTGAAAAGTTAGGTGTGTGAGATTGCATATAACAAAGCGTTTAAGACAGATTCCCAACGCATGGCATTTTTCATTCCATCGTTGGGTTTTGTGTTTACGGTGCAATGGTTTAGGTTAGGTGCAGGCGTTGCTCACTACTTAACGCGGCGTTAGGATTTAGGAGTTAAAATGGACTTTGCTGTTCCAGAAATCGTTCAAAATAACCCGATGGTATTTGGTTTTTGCCTTACGCTATCATTGCTAGGCGCAACCATTAAAATGGTCACCGCTTTAATTAGCTTCTATGAGGAAGTTGTAATAAAGCGATATTTTAATAGATTAGCGTCGCTAAGTGAGTGTATTCCAGAGAAAACTAAAACGAGTGAGTATCTTCTAAGGTTAAAAGAAAATGAAGTTTTCCGTTTAGCCTCTGGAATAAGGGTTCCTCCAGAAAAAAGTGAGATGTTGATTGATGTCTATATGCGTGGTTTAGCTGATAATAGGGAGCTAAAGCGAATTCAACGTTTTATGAAACCTATTCAAGGTAAAATACATATCGAAACTGATTTTATTGATAAAGTGCAAATACTTTACTCTTTTTGTGCAGCAATGTTTCTCTTTCTGTTCGCAGTTATTCTTGGGGCTCCGTCTTTCTTTTCAGAAAATAGTGCTGATGCTGTTGCTGGTATCTTCATTATGCTAGCTACGACCTTAACTGCTGCTGTCGTTGGCTCTGATTTTAGAACATACCGAACACTAAAGCGCATAAGAAAGAGGTTAATAGAACTAGAAATGGTATCCAATGCCCAAGCAAAGCTATTTTGGAGCGTGCCTGGGCATAAATCCTAACAAACTGTTTAAGAGTGATTCGCAACGCGTGGCATTTTCACTATGCGTTGCATTTAGTGTTTAAGGTGGTATGCGGCGGCATCGGTATTGCGTTGCTCACACCTTAACAGGGCGTTAGTTGTCAACGAGGAAAACGCAGCTAAATCAGAATGCTTAGGGCTAATGTCCGTGTGTTTTTGGTTAGGTTTTCTTATTTCAATTTCTAGTTATTTGGGATTGTGAAAATCGTGCTTCGGTTTTTGTACGGTTCGGTCTTTCTATTTCAGAAACCGATTTACTTGTTGAAAGTCAGCTTTGTAATATTGTCATTCTCAAATGAGCTTTTTGGTGTTGTTAGTCCGT
>NZ_JAATOO010000060.1 GCF_011806575.1 Vibrio hepatarius | reverse complement strand
TCAGAAACCGATTTACTTGTTGAAAGTCAGCTTTGCAATATTGTCATTCTCAAATGAGCTTTTTGGTGTTGTTAGTCTGTTTTCTACGGCGCTGCATATTCCAAGTGGTTTCAGTGACAGGCGCTTTGAAACTGCGCCTGATTTGAGTTTGTCAGAGCACGTAAAACCAGTATTGGCAAAGCTGCAATCAACTTCAAACCAAAGCTTTAGGTTTGGCAACTAACAAAGCATTCAAGAGGGATTCACAACGCTTGGCAATTTTAGTTTGAATCGGTTTTAGTGTTTACGGCACAATGGTTTAGGTTAGGTGGTGGCGTTGTTCACCCCTTAATGCGGCGTTAGCTTTAAGAGATATAATATGACGAAGAAGGGTGTTCTATTTTCCACACTACTTGCACTATTTGTGCTGACAGCTGCAATCACATTGCTTGGTGTGCTAAACATAATTGAAATTGGAGAATTTTACTTGAAGGGCTTGTTTGCTGCCTTTTTACTTGAACTTGCAGCAACAGTTTTTGCAATAGCAGTTAAAGGAAATTTATTAGAGAGTGATGAGGCGGTTAGAGGCTCTAATCCTCCAGTTACTACTTGGGATTCGGCTGCAAGAGAAATTTCCGCAATGGAGGAAATTTATTCAAAGAAGTCAAAAAGTGAAATTGAGTTTAGAACGCAAGAACGCCTGAAAATCACTAAAGATATCGCCAAAAAAACAGCTAACTTGAAAATGGAATTAGAATTGCTCGAAGTAACCATAAAGCAATTTATACCTTCCAAAATGAGAGCTCTAATATACGCTCGTTTATTAAAGCAAGGTGAGCCAAAAGATGAAATTAATGTGGCGATCTTTTTCACCACTCAAGATGAAGTTGACGAGGCTATGCGTTACCTACTTGAACACGAATATGATGAGCAAAACTCATAAAGCTAACAAGCAATTTAAGAGGGATTCACAACGCTTGGCATTTTTGCTTCTACTTCAAATTTAGTGTTTATGGCACAATGCTTTAGCTAGGGTGGTAGCGTTGTTCACCCCTTAATTGGGCGTTAGCACACAAGGAGAAGGCTTTGAAATTCGCAAGAAAATTTGAATGTTCAAGTTTTGTATTTACTCCAATTGAAATCGCTGATGCAGTGTATTTATTAACCGCAGTGAACTCCGATTTATTTCCTGAGTCGCTTCCATTAGCAAACATTAAAACTCTAACTCAAGCTGAGAATTGGTGTTCAAATCGTATGTCAGAATGGAACATGGGCAAATGTTATGTTTGGAGCTGTCGCCGATTGCACAACTCCCAAGTTATTGGTCAGGTCACATTGCTTCCTCAGGAAAATCGTTTGGCTTTAGCTTATTGGGTTAATCCGGAATTCTGGGGTCAGGGTTTAGCGACGCAAATGTGCAAAGCTTTGTTATCACATGTTCGTAGTTCGGGTTATCAAGGTAGTATTTGGGCAGGTGTCCATTCTTGGAATAGTAGGAGCTCTTCGGTACTAAAGAAACTGGGTTTTGAACAGACAGCTTCTAATAGTGAAAATACAGCGGAGTACAGCTTGGAAATTGTGTGCTAACAAGCAATTTAAGAGGGATTCACAACGCTTGGCACTTTTGCTTCTACTTAAGTTTTAGTGTTTATGGCACAATGCTTTAGGTTTGGGTGGAGGCGTTGTTCACCCCTTAATTGGGCGTTATGTTCACGGAGATAAAATGTCACATCCTATTTACTACAATTCGATCGTACATGAGGCGTACTATATTGAACAATTAGCTTCGGCAAGCGCTAATCATGTGAGCAAGTTGTCAGAATCGTACAATACAGAAAAGGCGGAAGAATACTCTGTTTCTGAATACGAAATAGAGTACGCGTCTTACATTGAGTGGTTAATTGAGACGGTAAGTAGTCACCTCATTCTATGTGCTACACGTACAAGGGTTTTACAAGATAGCTATGACTTTTCTATTGAAGATAATCCCCAATATTCACCTGACCTAGAAGCTTTTGAGCATTTTGACCAAGTTGCCGAAGTAAGAAAAGGAAGTTTTAAGCCTTCTCTCCGAGAGTGTTGTAATAAAATTATTCATGCAACTTCGTACGATTTAGTGTTTGCCAAAAATGAATCTGGTTCAGAGTATTGGGTCGGTAACTGTGAGCTCAAAGGTAGCTTCAATAAAAAAGACTGGGTCATTGTATTGGATGCAACAAAGTTTTGTTTTGCTTTAAGGTATTACATTGATTTAATTAAGCACCTTTAGCAATGTGAACATAACAAAGCGTTTAAGACGGATTCCCAACGCTTGGCATCTTCAGTTTGAATCAGCTTTAGTGTTTACGGCACAATAGTTTAGGTCTGGTGGTAGTGTTGGTCACCACTTAACGCGGCGTTAGTTGCCAACGAGAAAAGCGCAGCTAAATCAGAATGTTTAGGGCTAATGTCCGTGTGTTTTTGGCTAGGTT
>NZ_JAATOO010000059.1 GCF_011806575.1 Vibrio hepatarius | reverse complement strand
CTGCCATCGACCATCAGCGTCTGGTCTTTGGCGATTTTGTTGCGGCTTTCACCCTCCACCGTGAGGTGATGATTGTTCTTAATCTGGGTAAAGCTGTCGTTATCGACCGTGAGGTGCTTATCGTGCTGGATTTGGGTGGTGTGATCGTTGAGCACATCCGCTTCAAAGTCCTTTTGTGCGTGTAGGTAGACTTTTTCCGACTCCGCTTGGTCTTCAAAACTCAGTTCGTTAAAGCCTTGCCCTTGGTGGGTCTCACTGCGCCACACGGTTTTGGTTTTGTGCTCAGGCAGGGCATACGGTGCGGTATTGGTCGCGTGATAGGTGCGCCCCGTGACGATAGGTTGGTCCGGGTCACCGTTTAAGAACGAGACAATCACTTCATGGCCGATACGCGGCAGTGCCATCATGCCGTATTGCGCGCCTGCCCAACCTTGCGACACACGCACCCAACACGAGCTGTGTTCGTCTCCAGATGAATAGCGGTCCCAAGGGAAATGCAGTTTGACGCGGCCATGTTCATCGCAGTAGATTTCTTCGCCTTCTGGCCCCACCACAAGGGCAATCATGGGACCATCGACTTGCGGTTTCGGTTGCGGGGTCGCACGCCACGTCATAGTCGCAGGGATGAGTGTAAACTGGTTGTGATAGGTGGTGGCACCCTCACCACCAGACTCTTCTAACGCTTGAGGTTGCTCGCCTTTACGTGTAACAGACACCACCAACCAGTCGCGGTTCATCTCTTGGGTTAGGTGGTCTTGCAGCGCAAATCGAACGCCCGCGCGAATCAGCGGTTGGTTGCTGTGTCCGGTTGCGGTGTGGGCATCACGGCGCAAGTAGTCAAGGCGGGCTTGACGAAAGGCTTTACCACTCTCGTCGTCTTTATAACGCCCCGGCGCATCAAAGTGCTGGTAGCCCTCACGCTGATAGGCCATCTCGGTCCCTTGCTGGGTTTGCGAGAAGCTGTAAGCGGGCTTTTTAAAGCTGTAGTCTTTGAGTGACACTTCAGAAGGCGCGGATTGGGTGCGTTTCTCTAACCCTGAGATGTAAGGCTCGTCAATCACGCCCCCCGACAGGGCATTGTAAGGGATAGGGGCGTCAAGTTTCGGCAGTAGTTCTGAGCTGTCACTGAACAGCAGAGTGTGTTTACCGGGCGTGTGCTCAAAGCTGTACACCAAACCTTCTTCGGCGGCTAAGCGTTGAAGAAAGGCCAAATCGGTCTCTCGGTACTGAACGCAGAACTCGCGGGTCGGCAGCTCACGGGTGAGTGAGAACGCGTACTCTTGAATGCCCATCTCCGAGAGCAGCACCGAGATAATCTCACTGACGCTCTTGTGCTGGAAAATGCGGCTGTTGTGGCGCAGCGATAAACGCTCAAGCGCGGGTACTAAGGTCAACGAGTAGAAGGTATGGTGATGACCAATGTCGCCTTGGGTAAATTGTCGAACAATCCCGTGCACGCGTTGAGTCAACTCACCGTCGCGATACAACTTGAGCTCGGCCTGCATGTCGACCATTTGCTCCGGGGTTAAATCCGGACGTCGACTTGCCAGCGCTATCTGATAACGAAAACCGTAGCAGGGCTGGCCGAGAAACACCCCATCGGATAATGTCTCGTGTCCTTCAAAGCCTCGTACCACGAGACTGTCGTCGTCTAACCCATCGACGGTGAGTGTGTAGTGCAGTGTCGCCATGAACCTTCCCTATACCACTAAGCCAAAATGCCCTAACCCAATTAGGCTGAAACAACCTCATTGGGTTAAGGCAAGTAGACCACCTAAGCCCGACGCGCGAACTTAGGTGGTCACATCACAACAATTGAAGATTACGCTTCAATCGGTTTACGCCAGTCGTCTGCACCTGATGTGCCAGCGTTGACGTGGTCCCAAGTGATTTTACGGTAAGACATCGCCACCGTAAGGTTCTGCGTGAAGTCAGATTTTGATGGGTCTTGGCAGTGTGGCATTTCACACTGGATGTCGATGATTGACGCGCTTTCTAGCGTGGTGGTAAAGAAGTTCTCTTGCTTACCTTCAATCGAGGTGCGGTACCATTTCAGTTTCACTTCGCTCATCTTCTCGCCTGACGCCAATGCGTTGTATAGCAGGGGTACGGCTTTGTTTAGGCATACCGTGAACTTGAACGCTTTGTGGACACGTTGACCCGAAGGTTGGCCAGATTGTGGGTCAGTTGGAACGGTCACTGTGTGGTCAAACTGTTGAACCAGCATTTCGTCTTCGTGACCTTCAACGTATGAATCACCGATTGAATCGGCAGTACACGCACCTGCTGTGATAAGGCCCTGAGTTTCACCGTTGATAGAGATATAACATGGAGTTGGCATAGCGTTTCCTTTTGAATTAAGTTCAGTAAATGCGAACTGGATATAACAAAAGGCATGCCAAGTTTATTTTATAGTTAAATCATACACTTAAAATTAAGCGCACTTGTCTATGAGCAATAAGTTGCTTAAATCGAGCAAGAAGTTGCCCGCGCGAGCAAAAATCCGCCCGAAGCAAGATCTCATTTTTGC
>NZ_JAATOO010000005.1 GCF_011806575.1 Vibrio hepatarius | reverse complement strand
AGCAATAAGTTGCTTAAATCGAGCAAGAAGTTGCCCGCGCGAGCAAAAATCCGCCCGAAGCAAGATCTCATTTTTGCGTAATCCTGACTTTAGACTAAAACCGACTTCTAAACGTACTCGGTGTCATCTCTTTAACCGCTTTGAATTGGCGGTTGAAGTTGGACAGGTTCTGAAATCCGGTTCTTTCTGCAACGAGTGAAATTGGGAGTGACGTACTGGCGAGCAACTCGCAGGCTTTGCCGATTCTAAATTGCTTCACATGGTCAGAAAAACTCATTCCATAGTGCTTTTCAAACAGTCGATAGGCAGAACTCTCGCTGATGTGCAGTGCCTTACATAAGTCAGATATTTTTATTGATGTGTTGTAGTTTTCTTCGATAAATCGAGTGGCACGTTCGACTTTTTGATAAGCGTCTTGGTCACCGGATAGTTGTTTGAGTCGGTAAGGAGAAGAGGAGAGACGTAAGTACTCGCTATCATTAGAAAGTAACAGTAGTACTTCGATTACGCGAACCGCTTGATATTGGCGTTCGACTGCGTCAATCCCTGATAACAGCTCCGCGACCTTTTGTGATGTGTCTGCGCTGAATTTTACTCCGTAGGAAGCCTGTTCCAATAGGCGTTTAATGTTGCGCGCTTCAGGAATCGTGGCTTGCAGACTTTCTATCCAAGGCTGTTTAAACCAGACAATGATCGAATGGTGCGCTTTTTCTTCTGTTCCCAGAATCTGTCCCGTGAGCATATGGGGCAACCCCGGCCCATAAAGCAAGGCGGTATTGTGGTGGATTTCGCCAATGGCATCACCAGCTAGATAGCTGCCGCTAAATACATCATGAGGGTCTTGATAAAGTACCAATTCGTACTCATTGTGGTAGTGCCACGAACATGAAAACTCTTGTTTATGCACTCGGCAGTGGTACTCACGTACCGTCCAGTCGCGACTGGTGGCGTTAAGGACATTTTCAATGAATGGTTTCATGCTCGTTGCTCCTGACTTTCGCTGTTTAGGCTAGATCAGCTGTTTCTCTGCTGTCAAAGTAACTCGTTATCTTGAATGATTAGTATTAGAGGTGGGTCGAATACTATCAATTGCACCACTGATATTTGAGTAGACTGTCAGGGTTGTAACAAAGTGGTCATTCGCTTATAGGAGCCTAAATGTTTAAAGACAAAACCGCTTTATTGTTCGTCCTTACCGCATTCGTCACCGGTCTATGCGGTGCATTTTTCTATCCACTATCCAGCCTATTTATTGTTGAAGAACTTGGTGCCTCGCCAATGATGCTCAGCGTCTACATGGTGATGGCGATTGTCAGTTCAGTGATTGTATCGCAGTTGATTGCAAGGCAGTCGGATCGTAACTGGCAACGTAAAGCGATTTTAGTGGTCTCGCTGAGTTGTTATTTGGTCACTGTGGGGAGCTTCATTTTTGTGCGTGACTATTGGACCGCTGTGGCTGTCGCAACGGTGTTTGGTAGCGTAAGTGGCGCGTCGTTTGGCCAACTATTTGCACTAGGGCGAGAGTATGGCGACCGCTATGTTAAAGACAGCACGACTTTCCTCTCGACGATGCGTGCAGGGATCGCGATTGCGTGGGTTTTTGGCCCTCCTGCTGCATTTATATTGAAGGCGACTTATGGTTTTAGCGCTGCGTTTAGTGTGTCTGCTGCCGTGGTCAGTTTGGCTATCTTGGTGATTGTTAAGTATCTTCCGTCCAGTGTTGTGGCGAAAGAAACCAAAGAAGCGCAAAGCGATCAACCTGCTTCTATGTCAGGCGGAATCAGCGCCATGATTGTGCTTTATTGCGTGATCGTGGTGTGTACCTTTGCTGCGAACAATCTCTATATCACCAGTATGCCGCTTTATTTATCACAAGAATTGAAAGTCGATCCAAGTTGGCTCGGACTGCTGTTTGGCGCGGCGGCTGCGTTTGAAATCCCAGTCATGTTAAGTGCGGGCAAGATGGCTGAGAAGTTTGGTGCAATTAAGGTGATGACGCTAGGCGTTGCGATTGGTTGCGTGTTCTATCTAGTGATGATGTTTAATACTTCGTTCTCAGCGATGTTAGCGGCGCAGTTGCTAAATGGCTTCTATATTGGTGTGTGCGCGACTCTGGGTATGGTGGTGCTGCAAGATATGATGCGGGATCGTCTAGGTACAGCGTCAACTCTATTCTCGAGTATGATGAACATCGCCATGTTGGTCGCGAGTTTATCGGTGGGATTTGTCGGTGAGCTGTTTAACTACTACAGCACCTTGTACGTAAGTTTGGTTTCGTCAGTTATCGCTTTTGCGTTGTTGATATTGTTTTCAATCAAAAGCAGTCAAGCGCGGAGTAAACCAATCGAAGCGAGCTCTACGGCATCCTAATTTGAGTGAGTCATAACGGTTAGTTTTGGCCATATCGTTCGCCATTGCTTAGCAGTAACACGTTGTTCAAATAGCGCGAGCGAACGCTTGGGATTGTGGCTAATCTTAAGCTCAAACAAAGACTCAAAACCAAAGGCAGCAATACACTGGTAGCTGCCTTTTTTGATCTGTCTGATCGCGACCGCTGTTTCTTTTTCTGGCCAATGACTCATCGCATCCAGTGAATCGGAGTAGGGCGTATCACCATTTCTTTGGTGCATCTTGGCTTGATTTCTTACTTGCCAATTGAGCGTCGGCATTCGGCGCGTTAGTTCTGCTTCGTAAACGAGGTGGGCATCGTTTTCTACTTCATCGGTATCAAAGTAGATCACATCGACATCATTGAGTGGCGTTGCTTGAGTCTTGTGATGCAAATGATCCCACACCAGATTACGAACAAAGCCAGCGGCAAGATAGCAATCGGGTAAATGAAGGCTTGCGACATGCCCCAGTGCCTCACGCCTGATTGGGTCTTGTTCGATGAGTCGTATGATGTGATTGTCGAGATGGTTTGCCAAGGTGGGGTCGCTTTTAAAGTGATAACAAAAAGGCCAAGTTTATCAGCTTGGCCTTGTTGGATTAAGCGAGTTTCAAATCGAACTGCTTGCGGTATTCAACCATGTCTTCGATGGTCAACACTGGCATGTTATGCAGTTTGCCAAAAGCGATAATCTCCGGCGTTTTGCTCATTGAACCGTCTGGGTTGGTGAGCTCACACAATACGCCAGCAGGTTGTAGCCCTGCCATTTGCATTAGATCGATTGTGCCTTCTGTGTGACCGCGACGAGTCATCACACCGCCTTTACGCGCACGTAATGGGAAAACGTGGCCTGGACGAGCAAGGTCTGTTGGTTGAGCGGTTGGGTTTGCTGCGGTTTTTATCGTTGTTACGCGGTCTTGTGCAGACACGCCAGTGGTTACACCGACTTTCGCTTCGATAGAAACGGTAAACGCAGTTTGATTCGCACTGTTGTTGTTGACGACCATCGGTGGCAAATCAAGTTTATCTGCTTGTTCACCCGTTAAGCACAGACACACAATACCGCTGCATTCGCGGATCATCAGCGCCATTTGCTCAGTCGTAAGGTGTTCAACAGAATAGATAATATCGCCTTCGTTCTCACGATCTTCATCGTCAAGAAGCAAAACGCCACGACCTTCTTTAAGTGCGATCAGTGCGTTTTCAACGCGAGTGATTGGGTCGCCGAATTCGGCAAGTAGTGATGACTGATTCATGGTTACTCCTAAATATCACCAGAATCAGGGCATACATGAGGATTGAAGAATGGATTAAAAGCACACAAAAAGCTACACGAAGTGCTCAACGCACAATCGCACATCTGTGAAATTTTGACGCAGCTATCTCGTACCTTAGGCACACAGATAACAGATAGACGTCAACTCGATGCAATTTCCATACTTCAGTCAAAACGAAATACACCAAGCTTGCTAGGACAATAGGCCTAAAGCGTTGGTGTGTTTTCATTCTCTCTCATCCGGACTGTAACCGTCGGCTCTGGCATCTCACCAGATCTGCTGACCTCGACGAATCGAGCGCTCGCGGGCTCACCTAAAAAACAGGTATACCGCCGGTGGGGAATTTCGCCCCGCCCTGAGAATAAATTAAACGTTTGCTAAGTAGCGTTGGGATTCTATCGCTTCTAATAATAAAAGCAATAATGACTCACGCGGATCTTTAGTCCGAGCACGCTTTCACCCTCACCACTGAAGATTTCTTAAACAAGGCTTGGGGTTGAAGAATGAAGTGGGTAGAGTATCAGTTCCTGTTGAGCGTAAAGGTGCATAATATGATGGAAACTGAGCGATTACGAATCCGAGATTGGCAGCAAAGTGATTATGAGTTTTACGCAAAGCTATGCTCAGATAGCAAGGTAATGCGCTATTTCCCCCATACATTATCCAAGCAGCAAAGCGATGACCAATTGGATTTGATGCGCCGCCTAATTGCAGAGCGTGGTTGGGGATTTTGGGCGGTGGAGTTGAAAGCTACTGGGCAATTAATCGGTTTTGTCGGTTTGCATTATCAAGATGAAAACAGTGATATTCCAAACGCGCCTTTTGTTGAAATCGGCTGGCGATTAGCTGCTGAGTTTTGGGGTTTTGGCTACGCTCCAGAAGCGGCCGAAAAGGTCCTAGAGTTTGCATTTGATACCTTGAAGCGTGCAGAAGTCTACGCCTTTACCGCGCTCCCAAATCAACCATCGCAACGAGTGATGCAAAAGTTAGGAATGGAAAATACTGGACAAGATTTTAACCACCCGAAACTCGAAGTTGGTCATCCACTAGAGCGACACTGTTTGTATCGTATCACTCGACAACAGTGGCAAAGCAAAGAGAATTACGTGACCCACCAGTGATGTAGGTCAACAAAAAACTAGATACGCACTATCCATGAGATGACTCAGTTCAAACTATCGTACTTCGGCATAAATAGCTGACCAGAAAGCGTAGACTAAGCGACTTTTTATCAGGCAAAGTGGTTAAGCAGGAAAAAATACTCACCCAAATAAAAAATATCCTAGCAAGCCAAGGAGTGCAGATGATGGAAGTAAGAAAAGCCGACTTAAGTGATTTACCCGATCTTATTGAATTTACTGTAGAAGAAGCGCGCGAAGCTGAGAATGTTACCAAGATTCCAGAGACACTCGAACGAGGAATCAGCGCTGCGTTACATGACAGTTCGATCGCGACTTATTGGGTGCTTGTCGACGAGAATGATTGTCCTTGTGGCAACGTATCTGCGGTCAAAGAATGGAGTGACTGGAACGCGGGTTACTATTGGTGGATTCAAAGCATGTACATCAAACCGGAATATCGTGGACAAGGTTTGATGGGCAAGTTGATTAACGTGGTTGAAGATGAGATGCGTCGTAAAGGCGGACTCGAATTACGAATCTATGTACACAAAAGCAATGCAATCGCCAAACGAGCGTACGAAAAAATTGGCTTTAACGATTCGGACTACAAAATGATGTCGCTGTCGGTGAGCTAGGCTGCACTGACACGCTCAGCACGTATCGCGTGCTGAGTTAAATGGAGGTATTGAGTTGTTGCATCTGTTAAAAACAGTCGTGTTGATCAATCTCGCGGCTGCCTTGGTGGTGTTTGTCCTTTCCCAATATGTGGCGTTTTTCAAAGCGACCAATCTTGTCGATTTTCTGTTCTTTATCGTCATCGTAATTTGGATTTGCGCCAAGCTGATGTGGGAAGGTGGAATCCACAGTAAAACGACACGTTTGGATAATTCACGCACCGATAAAGTTTACAGCATGGTCAAAGGGCACGATTTCGAACAAGAGCAACAAAAGCACTACCGCCAAAACTATCAAACTGGCTTTGTGCTGTTTATCGCGGGTATGCCTGCGTTCATTACCTGCTTAGTGCTGCAGTTTATCTAGCGAAACAAGGAGTATAGATATGGACATCAAACCAATACATAGAGCGAGTTGCCATTGCGGTGCGGTGGTACTGGAATTGACTATGCCCAATGGCTTGGAAGACCCAAGGCGATGTACCTGTTCGATGTGCCGTAAAAGGGGCGCAATTGCCGCGTCGATATTGCTGGAAAATCTTCGCATTGTTCAGGGAGAAGAAAACCTGACTTTGTATCAATTCAATACTATGACGGCGAAGCACTATTTTTGTAAGACTTGTGGTATCTACACTCATCACCAACGTCGTTCAAACCCGCATCAATTTGCGATCAATGTAGCTTGTCTTGAAGGAGTTAATCCGTACGAGTTGGAACCTGTTAGGATTGCCGATGGGATAGCACATCCATCAGATAAGTGACCACTCGGCTTACAATTTAAGACGAAAAACGGGGGAGGTCATATGAGCCAATGGATGAACTGGGCTAAGCAGTTGCAGGCGTTAAGCCAAGCGGGGCAAGCCTATTCAAAAGACAAGTTCGATCTAGAGCGTTTCGACGAAATTGCCAATATTTCACATCAAATGATCGCACAGTTAGCGAATATGTCGGTGGAGCGAGTCGAACAGCTTTTTGTGCCAGAGGTCGGTTACCCAACTCCCAAAGTGGACTTACGCGCTGGTGTGATCAAAGACGGTAAAATCCTCTTAGTTCGTGAGCGGGAAGATAACTGCTGGACCATGCCGGGTGGTTGGGCAGATGTCTGCGAAACCCCATCCACTGGTGTGATTCGAGAAGTACTGGAAGAGTCGGGTTATCACGTCAGCCATCCCAAACTGGTGGCGATTAAAGACCGCGATGTGCATGCCTATCTACCCAAATACCCACAACACATCTATAAGATGTTTTTCCTCTGTCGATTTGAATCTGGTCAGCCACAAACTAATATTGAGATTTCGGATATCGGCTTTTTCGCCTTGGATGAGTTACCGCCATTATCTGAAAGTCGCGTGCTGAAAAGTGATATTGAGCTGATGTTTCAACACGCTGAGTATCCGCAAACTGAAATTCACGTCGATTAACTAAGTCAACACGACCTAGACGACTCTTGCCTTAGAGCATTTAGAATTTGGATGCTCTTCTCACTTGCTTGCTTCCCTTGCCCTGTCATGTACGCTGTTGTGATCGCGCCTTCTTTTAGTAGGCAAATGGCATCCAACAATAGTGGGTTATTCGTGGTCATTTGACGCTGAATGATCTCTCGCACTGTTTGCTTGTGCTGCGCGCAGTAGCGAGCGATTTCGCTGTTCACATCGCTAAATTCCGCGGCGGTATTGATAAAGAAACAACCGCGAAAATCGCCTAGTGCCGCTTCTGCACTGTTAAACCATCGCTCAAGAGCCTTGAATAGGTCTTCTATCAGCTCCTGATCATCGTTTGAGTCGGCGATTTGGTCGGCTAACCAAGTGCAGAAGATCTGATGTCTTTGTGTCAGCGCCGCTAAAACCAGTGATTCCTTACTGTCAAAGTGTGTATAGAGCGTACGCTTTGCCACCCCCGAGACTTTCAATATCTCGTTGATACCAATCGAGTTAATTCCATTTTTATAGAACAGATCGAGCGCTGTATCGATCAGCAACTGACGCTTTTTACTCATAAATCCTCCGCGTTTAAAAACAGTTTGACAAAAGTAGACCGACTTGTCTATTTTAATTTTGTAGACAAATCGGTCTACTTTTGAAGGAGCAAACGATGAATCAATTAAACGTGTCGGTAATTGCTGGAATTGGAGCTGCATTGGCGATAGGTCTACTGTCATTTTTGGAAGTGTCGATGAGTGAAGTCGCATTGGTAATGGCCCCCTTTGGTGCAACGACGGTATTGGTGTTTGGCGTGCCAGATAGCCCGCTGGCCCAGCCTAAGAATGTGATATTCGGTCACTTGCTAACGGCGATCATTGGTGTCGCCTTTACCCAATATGTGGGAGTGACTCCGTTGACCTTGGCATTGGCGACAGGTTTGGGGGTGAGTGTGATGTTACTGACCAAAACGACACATCCACCTGCAGGTGCCAACCCGATGCTGATTATGTTGGCTGGGCAAGGTTGGAGTTTTATCTTCACGCCAGTGCTGATTGGCTCAGTGCTGATCGTTTTAGTCGGGAAAAGCATGCACAGAGTGCAGAAGCAGTGGACGAGTGCAGCACGCTAATCATGGTTTAAGGTTGGACCGTGAGTCAAAACTGACCCAAATATGGCTTTTTGCACCGCCGTAGCATTTACGATATTTTTTATGGGCTACAGCCGAAGACAGGGAATCAAAGTGACAAGAAGAATATTTGTATTAAGACATGGTCAAACACAGTTTAACGCGGAGCAAAAACTCCAAGGACACTGCAACTCACCACTCACCGCTAAAGGACTCGCTCAAGCACGCAGCGTTGGTGAAGCACTAAGTGAATATCTAGGTGAGCGAACGTATCGAGTGTATGCCAGCCCGTTGGGTCGTGCCGTTCAGACGGCGACGATTGTGTGTGAACAAGTTGGCCACTGTGCTTCTAAAATCGTCCAAGACGAGAGGCTCAAAGAGTTCGCTTTAGGGGAGTGGGAACAAAGAACCATTCCTAGCCTAGAGGCAGAGCAGCCTAACTTGCTATCACAAAGCGATTGGTATCTTCAGGCGCCAAAATCAGAGTCGTATCAGTCGGTGAAAGCGAGACTAGTATCTTGGTTGAATGACTTACCCGAAGATGGTGATGTAGTGGTGGTCAGCCACGCGCTGACAGGAGCGGTATTGCGCGGCGCTTTGATGGATATGAGTTACGAGCAAGTCTGGGAGCAAGATTTACCACAAGATGCGTTTTTCATGATTGAAAATGGCGAGATGAGTAGAATTGATTGCTTGGTAGAGTTAGAGACTGCGTAATCAAATAGTGGCATCGTCAACGAGGAAATCCTCATATTTCGATGCCACTATCTCACTTATTTAATACTCCTGTTCCAGAGTATGAATCATGGTTCGAATGGTCTTACGGGTTTTTCTACGAGAAAGAAAAGATAACCCAGTATATAAAAATGACTTGCGTTTTTTATTGGTAATAATGCCATCAATATAATACAGCTTATTCTTACTTAGAATAATATTACGTAGCCCACGATCGCACATGCTAATAATATTATCTAAACAGTAATTCTCTAAATCCTTCAGCATCGAAATAATCTTGTTCTTTGGCAAAAGTCGACGTTTGACAATTTGCTCAAGATTGTCCGCATAATCAGATTTTATTCTTTCGTAGACCAACCCTTTACCCAAATTGGTTTCAACGAAACCATAGCATTGAGGTAGATGTTCTAGAGGAACCTTTTTTCTTGCTAGCTTCTGGTAAAATTTGAATTCCAAGAAATTTATTTTCAGCTTTGAATGACCGTGCATCACTTTAATGCATAAATTTTCATTCTCAGGATGCTGATAACAAGTTCTGGTTGTTCCTCTACCCAGTTTGCTGTCATCACTTAAATAAACCATAAGAAGTCGCTCGGTGTTGTAATTATGTTGCCATGATAGGAATTTTCTTATAAACGACTAGTAAAATAATAACTTTTTATTATAAAAGAATAAATTTTTAGACACATTGAATCTGTTTTTATATGTAAGTTATTGAATTTATTGGTTGGATTCTTTAGTCTATTTTGTACGGTGTTCAATTGATTTTGAACGTCGTTTTATTGTTTTTTGTAAGAATTTGCCTATACCCCCTGCGAAGAAAGGGGCAAAGTGAGGTTTTTGAGTGGGAATTTGATCACCTTTAAGCGCAAGTTGATGCGAAACTTGTGACAGATAACATTAGTGAGACAGACACCCCAAGTATAAGTTCCCTCTTTTTTAAAGTGATATTTCTGGTTAGAAGAAAGTCCAACTATACTTATCGTTTAATAAAAGTTCGTGGTTGATTAAACCTCCATTTCATTCCACGTATTTGTATAAATAGAACAAGTTGGTGAAGGGAAGAGTAATGTTAAATAAAAATAACACTGGACTTATCGTTGTCGATGTACAAGGTAAGTTAGCAAGGATTGTAAGCGACAGTGATTTATTGATTGAGAATTGCACTAAGTTAATTAAGGGGGCGCAGATATTAGGCTTACCGATTGTTTGGTTGGAGCAGAATCCTGAGAAACTAGGTGCAACAGTTGAAGAGTTATCGAATTTACTCTCTGAGCAAAAAGCGATCACTAAGTTTACCTTTGACGGCTGCTCAGAGCCCGAAATCATGCAAGCGATCCACCAAGCCGATATTGAAACATGGTTGGTTTGTGGGATTGAAACCCATATTTGTGTTTATCAAACCGCAGTGAATTTAATAAAGCAAAACTATGAAGTGCAGCTCGTTGAGGATTGTGTTTCTTCACGAACAATACAAAACAAACAGTTGGGGATTAATAAATTGGTTAGCCAAGGTGCTCAATTAACTGGGCTGGAAATGTGTTTGTACGAGCTGGTGAAAGACTGCCGAAACCCAGAGTTTAAAGAGATACTTTCGCTGATTAAATAATGCGATACGGAAATTAAAAAGCCAGCTCAAAATGAGCTGGCTTTGCCGTTAGAGAGAAGAGGATTTAGTGTACTTGCGCATCTTCGGCAGTGCACTCAACCAATGGTTCCACTTTGACCGCCGCCACTTTGAACTCAGGGATCTTAGCGTGTGGGTCTGTCGCAGTTGTGGTTAAGCGATTGACCGGCGACTCGACAAAGTGGAACGGGATAAAAATCACCCCTTGTTGGATACGTTTGGTCACAAATGCATCAATTTCAATCTCACCTCGGCGGGTGGAAACGCGCAGTCTTTGACCATTGCTGATGCCCAGTGCTTCAGCATCTTGCACGCTGATCATCGCTCTTGGCCCAGCCAGTTTGTCGAGTCCTTTGGTTTTGCGCGTCATCGTCCCAGTGTGGAACTGTTCCAGAACACGTCCGGTAGTCAGTACCAATGGGTATTCTTCATCTGGCAGCTCTGCGGCATAGCGGAACGGTACTCCAACCATCTGCCCTTTGCCTCGGGTAAACTGAGTCTGGTGCATGATGCGAGTACCATTCGGGTTGTTTTTGTTGCTCGGCCACTGCACGCCATCTGGTGTAATGCTGTTCCACAGTAATCCGGCGTACTGTGGCGTTACACGCGCGATTTCAGCGGTGATGTCGGCAACTTTGTTGTAATGCCAGTCTCCGCCCATCGCATTGGCGATTTGTTGGATGATCCACCAATCTTCTTTCGCGTCACCCGGCGCTCTTACCGCAGGGTTAATGCGTTGTACGCGGCGTTCGGTGTTGGTGAAATGCCCTGATTTCTCAGCAAACGAGCATGACGGCAACACCACATCGGCGTACTGCGCGGTTTCGGTCAGGAAGATGTCTTGTACCACCAAGAAATCGAGCGCTTCTAACCCCTCGATGACGTGTGCTTGGTTCGGGTCACTTAAGACCGGATTTTCGCCCATGATGTACATGCCACGAATTTCGCGCTTGCACGCTGCATCGATGATTTCGGTCAGCGTCAGTCCGGGTTCTTTAGGTAGATCTGGCGCATTCCATTCAATCGCAAACTTCTGGCTGACCAGTGGATTGTAGACCTTCTGATAGCCTGGGTAGCAGTTTGGCAAGGCGCCCATATCACACGCACCTTGCACATTTGACTGACCACGCAATGGGTTGATACCGCCGCCTTCAATACCAATGTTGCCGCACAGCAATTGCAGGTTGGCAATCGAGCGCACGTTATCGTGACCTGTCGTATGCTGGGTAATGCCCATGGAGTAGTACACCGCGGTGCGTTTTGCGGTACCTATCATCCGCGCCATTGCGAAAATGTCATCGGCGCTAACGCCAGTCACCAGCGCAACTTTATCTAACGCATAGGCAGGAGACATCACTTCTTGCAACAGCGTATCAAAACCGTCGACACGCTCTTCAATGTACTCAAGGTCATACCATCCGTGTTTGATGATTTGCTGCATTACGCCGTTAAGCAGCATCACGTCGGTGCCCGGTCTGTGGGAGAGATACAACTCGGCGTGTTCCGCCATATCAATGCGTTTTGGATCGGCGACGATAAGACGCGCGCCGTGGTGGCGAATGGCCTGCTTGATGTGTGAGGCGATGATTGGGTGCGCCGATGTTGTATCCGAGCCGATGATGAAAATCACGTCCGAGTGTTTGATGCTCGGGATGTCATTGGTCATCGCGCCGCTGCCCAATGAGGCTTCTAACCCAGTTACACTGGAGGCGTGACATAAGCGCGCGCAGTGGTCAACGTTGTTGGTTCCTAGCTCGCGGCGAATGAATTTTTGGAACGCGTAGTTATCTTCGTTGGTGGTTTTTGCCGAAGAGAAGCCTGCCAGTGCGTTGCCACCAAAGCCTTGTTTAATCGCGGTAAACTTATCGGCAATCAACTGGATGGCTTCGTCCCAGCTAGCGGGTTGTAGCCAACCGTCTTTGCGGATCAGCGGCGTAGTCAGGCGCGCATCGTTGGCGACAAAATCGAAGCCAAAGCGACCTTTCACACACAACATACCTTGGTTTACCGGAGAGTTCGCTCCCGTAACGTAACGGATGGTATTGGCGGCTTCATCCACGTGCATGGTGAGTTTGCAACCCACACCGCAGTAGGTACAGATGGTATCGACTTTTTTCAGCGTCTCACTGCGGCCTTGCGATTTATCGCGGCTATCGACCATCGCGCCCGTCGGACAGGCTTGTACACACGCGCCGCATTGCACGCATTGCGAATCGCCCATCGCCACTTTACCGTTCTTGTTAGAACCAAAGTGCGGACGGTCATCCGGCCTTAGAGCGGGGCGGCCGTGTTGGTCGGTGACAAAGTTGAGCACCCCATGCACCGCATGCTCTCGGCAGGCTTGAATACACTGACCACAACTGATGCAGCGGTTGGCATCAAACTTGATAAACTGCGAGCTACGGTCAACCGCGAATTTATGCCGTGGGTCTTTGGCACGTAAGGTTAACCAGTCTTGATGGTCTTTGATTTCCACCGAGTGGTTAAAGTGTTGCTCTGCGCCATACTCGGTCGAGTAGTCGCGCAGATCGCAACTGGTGTTTGCCTGACAGCCGCATTCCAAACAGCGCGCCGCCTCTTGGATCGCGTCATGGTTATCAAAACCTAGCTCGACTTCAGCAAAGCTCTGCTCTCGTTGTGCAGGTGTCAGCTCTGGCATGATGGTACGAGCGACTTTCTGAATGTTTTCAAACTGAAGTGGGTCGACCTGCGAGAGCTTTTTCTCTTTACGTGAGTTAAACGCTGGTCTTGGCATGTCGATCATGTCGCCATTGAGGAACAGGTCGATGGCTTTGGCTGCGATTCTTCCATCGCCAACCGCTTCTACTGCGGTGGCTGGGCCACGGCGAAAATCCCCGATACTAAATAAGTTGCCTGTTCCGGTGTGCATGGTGGAATCGTCGGATTCAGACGTATTCCAGCGCGTGAGTGGAATCGACAAATCGTCGTTCTCCAAAAAGCTTAAATCGGGCTTTTGTGACACCGCGGCAATCACAGTGTCAAATGCTTCTGTGAAATACTCGCCGGTGGCTTCAGGGCGACGGCGGCCGGAAGAGTCTGGTTCACCCAGTGCCATACGTTCAAGGCGGATCGCCTGGACATGGCCGTGCTCATCGGCGAGGTTTTCTGCCGGATTAGTCAAGAATAAAAAGTTGACGCCTTCGTGTGCGGCTTCTTCGATTTCGTAATCTTCCGCGGGCATTTCTTCGCGGGTACGACGATAGATAAGCGTGGTTTCGGCACCCGCTCGGCGAGCGGTTCTCGCGCAGTCAATCGCAGTGTTACCGCCGCCGATGACTGCGACTTTTTCCCCAGTTTTGTATTGCTGGTTGGTGACGTAGTCTTTGAGATAATCGACACCCAAGTAACAACCTTTCAATTCACTACCTGGATAATGCATTTCAACCGCTTGCGACGCGCCGACTGCAAGGCAGACCGCATCGTATTCTTCACTCAAGCGCGACAGAGTAAAATCTTCGCCGAGTTTATGATTGGTTTTGATTGTCATGCCGTTGCGACACATCAACTCGATCTCTTTGTCGAGGATATCTTTTGGCAATCGGTATTCAGGAATGCCATAGCGCAGCCAACCACCCGCTTTCGGCATCGCCTCAAAAACGGTGACTTGGTAACCTTCGTTCGACAGGTAATACCCCGCAGTCAGTCCGCCAGGACCGCTACCAACAATCGCAATCGAGTAAGGTTTGGCTGGTTTTTTCTCAGGAACGTACGCTTCATGCGCAGCGAGATCTGCATCTGCTGCATGACGTTTCAATTGACGAATAGCGAGCGGCTCATCAACCAAAGCGCGTCGACATTCACTTTCACAAAATGCTGGGCATACACGGCCAATTGACAGTGGCATCGGCAGCGTTTGTTTGATGATTTCGATCGCTTTCTGATGGTCGTTCTGCGCGATGAAATAGAGGTAAGACTGGATGTCGACACCCGCTGGACACGCGGTTTTGCACGGCGCTTCGCAGTCGGCGTAGTGGTCTTGCATGATGCGGTTGAGCGCCTGTTTTCGGTGTGCACTGAGTGCGTCAGACTGTGTTTTTACGTTCAGTCCACGATACACGCCCAGCTCACAGGCGCGTTGCATACTGCCGCTTTCTACTTCAACCATGCACAAATCGCACGGCACTTTTTCGTCTGATTTGTTTAATCCGCACAGTGAAGGAATGTCTACACCACAGACTTTAGCGGCTTCGAGCAAGGTCGAGCCTTCTTCAACAATTCGGTATTTTCCGTCGATGATGATTTCAATCATGTCATCCCTCGCAGATTTAATAAAACCATACATTCTATAAGGATACCCTCTTGCAAGGAAAGTTCGTGTGACAAAAAACTCACTATGCAGTTATTTCGGTGAGGTTAATAAGTCATCCTTGTCTTGTTTGGTCGATGGGTTAATTCGTTAATATGAGCGCCTAATCACTTCGCTTTATTGATAAGCATCAATCCAGCTTGGATACACCTCTTTAGGGGTATATCACCACTACAAATCACTAAAGAAAATGCCCATAAATAGTTTGTGGTTGCTAAATTTAACTGAGGCAATGAATACGTCATCCGGTACACAAGATGTACTGGCTAAGGTGGTGGGTTATGAGTTCGTCGAAATCGAAAACATCGGAAAGTCGACGCCGTTTTCTTCGTGACGCGGCGAGAACCGCTGTGGGTGTGGGTGCGGCAGCAACGGTGCTGGGTTTGCAATCGACACAAAGTCAGGCGCGAGGCGGCGCAGGTGTACCTGTCAGGCCGCCAGGTGCGTTGGCCAAAGGTGAGTTTGAAAAAGCGTGTATTCGTTGCGGGTTGTGTGTGCAGGCTTGTCCTTACGATACGCTAAAACTTGCGACCTTACTTTCGTCAGTTGAATCAGGCACGCCGTATTTCAACGCGAGAGATATTCCCTGTGAAATGTGTGAAGACATCCCGTGTGTCCCCGTATGTCCAACGGGGGCTCTGGATCCGAATCTGACCAATATTGATGACGCGCGGATGGGAACTGCGGTTCTGATCGACCACGAAAGCTGCCTCAACTGGCAAGGGCTGCGATGTGATGTTTGCTACCGTGTCTGCCCATTAGTCGATGAAGCCATCACCTTAGAACACGTGCGAAATGAACGCACGGGTTATCACGCCAAGTTGATCCCGACGGTTCACTCGGATAAGTGCACCGGTTGCGGCAAATGCGAACAGGCGTGCGTAACCGAAATTGCCGCGATTAAGATCATTCCAACTGAGTTGGCAAAAGGTAAAATGGGCTCACACTACCAGCTGGGCTGGGAAGAGTTGACCAAACCGTTAGAGAACTCTGCGCCTGAAGTTCCCGCGGATGCGCTAGAGAGCTTGGGAGGTAAGTTGTAATGGCCAAGAACTTAGCAAAAGATGCCGGTAGAGATGCGATTCGCGAGTTGGGCTGGTGGCGTGCACACCGCTTTTTGATTCTTCGTCGCCTGTGTCAGTTAACCATCATCGGGTTGTTTATCGCTGGACCGACCGTCGGCATTCTCAAAGGGAATCTTTCATCAAGCAACTTGTTTGACGTGATCCCATTTAGTGATCCGCTGATCATTCTTCAATCACTCGCCGCGGGGCATATGCCAGAGCTAACCGCACTGATTGGTTTTGCCGTGGTGGTCGGTTTTTACGCTCTAATCAGTCCACGTGCGTTTTGCGCTTGGGTTTGTCCGCTCAATATCGTCACCGACTTGGCGGCGTGGTTGCGACGTAAATTGAATTTAAAAACCAGCTATCGTTGGTCACCTAAAATCCGTTATTGGTTGATTCCGGTTTTGCTGGTTGGCAGCGCGGTATCCGGTACAGTGTTATGGGCGTGGATAGACCCGGTTGCAACGCTTCATCGCGGATTGGTGTTTGGCATGGGCGCAGGCTGGATTTTGATCGGTTTAGTGTTTGCGTTGGATTTGTTACTGGTTGAACACGGCTGGTGTGGGCACTTGTGTCCGCTAGGCGCGACGTATGGTGTGATTGGCCGTAAGAGCTTACTGCGCGTAACGGCGGTTCGCCGCGAAGACTGCACTAAATGTATGGACTGTTACTACGTATGTCCTGAGCCAGAAGTACTCAGGCAGCCACTTAAAGAAGGCGACCGCCGAGTGATGAGTCAGGACTGCATCAGTTGTGGACGCTGTATCGACGTGTGCGCGGAAAAAGTCTTTGAGTTTGGTAACCGGATTACCGTCAAACAGTTGGACTGAATCTTTCGCAACGAGTACGTTGTCAATGACCCGATTGCCAGCAGTCCAATGTGTATCGCCAAATAAATCGTTCGGGGGAGTTCACACGCTTCCCCGAGTCAATGACTTGCCATTTGCTTAAAAAAACGCCTATACTCACGGCATCACTTTTCTCGGAGATTACGCCACGATGAACAACTAACACCTGACATCCAATTTTACTTTTATTAATCGGATTTACAGGGTTAGTCGGCGTAGCTTCGTTCCCGCTGAATTGCGGACACAGAACTTCCACACCACGTTATTTTTCAAGTGCTTTGTGCGCCTTTCTGTATTGCTACGCATAATCCTGTTCAACAGGAGGCAAGTTATGCCATTGCTACAAGCAAATAAAATCAGCTATCAATTCGACAACGGTGAGCGGTTGTTTGACCAGCTCTCTTGCACCTTAAACCAGCGTCGCGTCGGTTTGGTCGGCCGAAATGGTATCGGTAAGTCGCTACTGAGCGCACTCTTAACCAAAACTCTGACGCCCACTGAAGGCACGGTAGAGCTGCACACCAGCGTCGCCCGTTATTCCCAGCTACCTTCTGAGTTATTGTCGAGCGAGTTGACCATCGCGCAGTATCTTAAGCTCGACTCTGTTCTCAAAGCACTGACGCAGATTGAGTCTGGTGACTGCAACCAAAAGTGGTTCGATATCGTCGGTGAACAGTGGCAGCTTAGGCAGGCGTTAAGCAGTGAGTTAGTTGCTTTGGGATTGCCAGATAACCCTGACTTTTACTGTCATCAACTCAGCGGTGGACAATTGGCGAGGTTACAATTGTGGCAACTGTTTAGGTCACAAGCGGGCCTGTTGGTGCTTGATGAGCCGTCCAACCACTTAGACAGTCAAGCTCGAGAGTGGCTATTGCAACAGATCCGCGATTATCCCAATGCAATATTATTGATTAGTCACGATCGCCAGTTGCTCCGCGAGATGGAACATATCTGGGAGTTAAGCAACTTGGGTTTGACCGAGTATGGTGGCAACTATGATTTTTACCGTAAGCAAAAGGATATAGAAAATGACGCGGTTGAACGACAGGTTCTCAGTATACAAAAAGCGCAAAAGCATTTGGCGCAGCAAGCACAATTGAACCGAGAAAAGGCTGAGCAACGCGCCGTTCAAGGTAATAAAATCCGTAAACAGGGTGGTCAGCCCAAGATATTGCTAAATGGCATGCGCAGTCGAGCCACCGCAGCTGCTTCAAATCGCCTAAAGAACGAAACCAGTCGCAAGGATTTACTGCAAGCAAAAGCGCAGGACTTGCAAGCGCGTCAAGAACGGCTAAAACCTCAGAAGATGCAGCTGAACGAGGGTAATCAGAGTGGCAGCAAGTTGGTGACGATGATAAACGCGCAGTTGCCAGCTGGTAGTGCTCAACCAATCACCTTACAACTCAGTGCAAAAGCTCGCTTACGCTTAAGCGGTCGTAATGGCTGCGGTAAATCCACGTTGCTCCATGTCATTGCTGGTAGGCAAAATTTATTGGATGGCGAAATACGCATGAATACCCGTGTGTTCTATCTTGACCAGCACTTTGGCCTGCTAGACGAGTCTTGTTCAATGCTTGATAACATGATGCAGTTCTGTGCTGGATTGCTGGAATCGGATGCACGAACTTTGTTGGCGGGGCTCGGGTTTCGACGTGATAGTGTGTTTCGGCTAGTTGAACAACTCAGTGGCGGCGAGAAAATGAAGCTGGCGATGTTGGTAGTCGGGCACCAAGCCGAGTCGCCGCTATTGCTGCTTGATGAACCCGATAACCACCTCGATTTAGATTCAAAACGGCTGTTAGCGTGCACGTTGCGTGCATACCAAGGTGCATTTGTGTTAGTTAGCCATGATGATGAGTTTGTTGCCGAGTGCGGTGTGAGTGAGGAATATCAACTGGAATAACTGTGGTCAAATTTGGCACTGGCGAGTGGAGAGCAAACCAGTGCCAATTCATTGATTAATCCGCTTTTGCTTCAAGTTCAAGAATCGAGTTTTTAATCGATTCCGGTAGTGTTGCTTTGCAGTTGTTTTTGAAATCAAACATCACACCAGTGGCATGACCGACAGTGCTTACTTTGCCGAGCTTTTTACTCACGATGCGATATTCCATCGTGAAACGATCTTCTTTAATATCAATGACTTTAGAGCCGATTAGCAAGGTATCAGGGTACGTTATCGGCAGTTTGTAACGACAGTTGGTTTCGCTTAGTACCGGGCCGATCTGGCTTTGACCTAAATTCACAAGCAGGTTGATCGCGTTGAAGTACTCAAGTCGAGCGGTTTCGAAGTAGCGGAAATACACCACGTTATTAACATGCTGTAGCGCATCCATTTCGCCCCAAGCGACAGGAATTTCCGTGATCACCGGAAACCCTTTAAGCAAATCTTCCATCATTCTTCCTTGTGTTTATTTTTGGCTGAGCTTTTATTCTAATTTGAAATTATCGCTACAGGAGAAAATGTTATCAATTTGTGATCATATAGGCGCAATAAAATGAACATCCACATTTGCGAGCCAGAAGGATTTTCTGCTTACGCTCTAGTTATCATAAGGTGGCTGGCTGACATCCCATATTTTAATAACATGCTGGGTATCGGTGCATTTACCCATTAAGATCTGATACTTAGGATCATACGGCGAGCCGATGTACGTCGTTCTTATTAGCTCGCTGGTTTTCAAATCTACTTGGGTTACTGCGCGGCCTTTAAAGTTTTGAAAGATCGCAAATTGGTCTGTTTTGTAGATCATTTGCTCGCGATAAAACCAGAAATTATCAGCGGTTTTAAGTAAGCGACACTTCAATGGCAGAGCGCTAGCGTCTACGGTGGGAGCGGGTGTAGACAGCAGCAATACAGACAAAATTAAGGTGTTCATGTGGTCTTCCTTTTACCACCTTAGTAACTTAGTTAATTATAGATAGAGCATACTGTTTTGCAGACTTTGCGCGAGCTTAGTAACAATTCGATACGACTTTAATTGCTAAGGTCTTAAAAACTTTGAGCTTAATCGGTGTCGTTTTTCAACGCTTACAGTAGACTCCATTTTTTATTGATAGATATACGAGTTATGAGTTACGAAACTAAGCTAGAGATAGCCGTTGCAGAGTTGGAAAGTGCGGGCATTCGCTCTTCTAGCCACAACGCATTTTCCCACCGATTTTTGCGTAAGCTGGGCATTAAGGTAAGACCTTCTTACTACGAACCGATTTGGCGTAACTTCCTGGTTTTGAGTGTGGAATTTTTCGTGTTGTTTTTTGCCTTCAGCGCAATCTTCCGTTACGACCCACCAACCACCACTTACCTAACACTGGCAAACGAAGTGATGCTAGGCACCAGTGCGTATGCGTTACTGATGAGCCTTTATTACATCTTTATGGCGCGACGCTGCAATCTTACAGCGTGGAAAAACCTGTAGGGTGATGGCTATAACTCGACTTGCAAGTGCTCCACGATAAAGTCGATAAAGGCTCGCACTTTTGCAGGTAGATTATCCCTCGATGCGTAGTAGATGCGCAGCGGGGGAAGTTCGAGGTTGAATTCCGGTAAGATCGAAACCAGTTTACCTGCTTTGATATATTCACTTGCCTGCAAAGTCGCGACTACCGAGATCCCGACTCCATAGCTCGCTAGCTCACACAATGACTCAACGTTATTAACAGTCACAACCGGGTTGGCTGGTTCATAGAGCTGAAGCTCACCATCGGCGTTCACAAAATACCACTTCAATATTTTGCTGGTTGTTGCGGAGCGAAACAGCACGCACGGTATATCACCGATCTCTTCTGGGCTGGTTGGCGTGCCATATTTTTCCAACAGCGAAGGCGATGCAACGCAGCTAATCTTCACGTTAGTTAATTTTCGCGCGACGATATTCACGTCATCGGCAATCCGGTTGCCCATTGCGACATCAAAGCCTTCTTCGACCAAATCCACGGCTCGGTCGCCCAAGTGTAAGTCGAGCTCAATCTCTGGATATTGCTCAATAAACTTGCCAACCAGCGGCAAAATATAAAGTTTGCCAAAGCCTTCGGGTACAGTGACTTTTAAGCGCCCTTTGGCTGTGGTTTTTAGGTTACGAGTGTTTTCAAACAAGAGGTTAAGTTGATGAGCGGCAGGATAAGCTGAGCGATAAAATACTTCGCCGTCTTCGGTTAACGATAGTGCATGAGTCGTTCGGTGGAACAACCGCACACCCAAGTGAGATTCCAACGCTTTAACCGATTTACTCACCGCAGCAGGAGTGACTTCAAGCTCGCGTGCCGCTTGAGAAAAGCTCAACGCAGAAGCGGTTTTAAGGAATGCTGGGAGGTATTTGGTCAGCTCTAGATTATCCATGCTTGTTACTCTGAGTTAAAACTGTTTTGCTACTTTTGATACTACCAGTATTTGGGGAAGTTTGTATTATGAACGGCGTTTTTAAGGTAAGTCGAGATAAGCATTATGAACCCTATCATTGAACAGCAACTGAATCGTCGTTCAGTTCGCAACTTTACTGGTGATTCAGTAAAACAGGAAGATTTGGATCAGATCCTGAAGGCGGCGCAACAAGCACCGACATCAGTTAACGGTCAACAAATCTCATTAGTCGTGATCCGAGATAAAGATACCATTGCGAAGATCGCTGAATTTGCTGGAGGTCAGCCACAAGTTGCATCAGCGGATGTGTTCATTACTGTTGTTGTCGATTACCACCGTGCAGCATTTGCAATGGCGGATGTGGACAAAGAGATCGTGATCAACCGCTCTGCTGAAGGCATTATGGCTGGCGCGGTGGACGCGGGCATTATGCTTAACGCGTTGCAAACCGCAGCTGAGTCTTTCGGCTACGGCACAACGGCCATCGGCGGTATTCGTGCTAACCCAGACAAAATGGTTGAGCTATTAGGCTTGCCTGCAAATACATTCCCATTGGTGGGCACTACGATTGGTGTGACTGACGTTGCGTCTGTTTCTCCTGTGAAGCCTCGTGTACCTGTGGAATCATTCGCGATGTACGAAAAGTACGACTCTGCACTTGTCATTCAAGGTATGCGTGAGTACGACATAGAGCTACGTGAATGGTGGGATAATATTGGCTTGAAAGACATGCCAAGTTACGCGGAATCGACCAGCCAATACTACGGTCAGATTTACTTCCCGCATATTAAGAAATCACTTGAGAGCCAAGGGTTTATTTTCCAAGACCAATTGGACTAACGGTTTATCCTTTCTACGTTTGTTTTATATATTCATTGCCTTTTTTGCCCCAGCACATCGAACTGGGGCTTTTTTGGTCTCGCCTTATTGAGTTCTGACCTGTCATTTTCACGGCTCTGATTCAGGTTAACTCCATGCCAAAAAGTTGAAATATGTCTATTGTTGAAGCGTAACAAATTGCACTTTATCAGTGACCTTTTCCTCAATTGATAGATAAAAAATGTTATTCCTGAGCTTCCTTTCGTCACTCTTATAAATGAGACCAGTTAGTGAGCGTTTTCTTACTATAGTTGCTTCAACCGGACTGATTTTATTTGGGGTGAAAAATGTACACTCGGCACTTTGCACTGACATTTCTAGTAGTTTCATATTCATTGCTCATTTCTTTTCCGACGTTACTCTATGCGGCGGAAGAAGAAGCGTTGCCCACAGTCACAGTACAATCGATTGAAAAAATATCCGTGACGCCGAGCGTAACGTTTAATGGTCGGGCTGAGGCGGTTTCCAGTGTTGCGCTCAAAGCCCGTGTGAGTGGTTTTTTGGAGTCGATCAGCTTCAATGAAGGGGATGTGGTCACTAAAGACCAAGTACTCTTCGGTATTGAGAAAGCGCAATACAAAGCGCAAGTCGATGCCATCAAAGGTAACGTATTCCGTCTACGCGGGACGCTAAAATTGGCAGAAATTGAGCGAGATCGTCGCCAACTGTTAGTGAGAAGAAAACAGGTCTCCCAAGAAGAGCTCGATCGAGCGATAGCGGGTGTGACCGAAGCGCAAGGTCAACTGCTAAGTGAGCAAGCCAATCTAGAGCAAGCTGAGCTGAACCTAAGCTACACAGAAATCAAAGCGCCGTTTACTGGCACGATTGGTGTTTCCTATTTTGACGTCGGCGATGTGGTGAGCCCACTTAGCGGTGACTTGGCGGTTATCGTTAGTAAAGACCCGATGTACGTTAACTTTCCGGTCAGTCAAAGACAACTGCTGTCATTTCGCGAACAGTCAACCAACAGTGAACTCGACTTTGGTGGCGCGGTGGTCAAAATTCGCCTCGCCAACGGAGATGATTATGCTCATGTCGGTAAAGTGAATTTTATCGATGTGCTTTCTAACCCTAGTACCGATACCACCATTGTACGGGCGGAGTTCCCTAACCCTGATGGCTTACTCGTTCACCAACAACTGCTTGATGTGGTGCTGGAAGAAAGTGACGCTGATATGAAGCTGGCTGTACCTCAGCGGGCTTTGTTGCTCGACCAGATTGGTGCGTATGTATTGACCGTCGATGACAACGATACTATTCAAGTCACCCGTATTGAGTTGGGGGACAGTGTAGAAGGTATGGTTGTGGTGGTCAGTGGGCTTGAAGAAGGTGCAAAAGTCGTTGTTCAGGGTGGGCAAAGAGTTCGTCCTGGGATGAAAGTCAACGCGACTGAGGCTTCTTCAGCAGGAGGAGGCATGTAATGTTATCTGACGTATTTATTGATCGGCCTCGATTCGCAATCGTTATCTCTTTGGTGATAACGGTTGCCGGCCTTGTCTCCTTAACGCGTTTACCTGTCGCGCAGTTTCCTGACATCGTTCCGCCTCAGGTAGAGGTGAGCACTTTCTACCCCGGCGCCAGCTCCGAAGTTATCGAAGCGACCGTGGCACAGACGATTGAGTCACGCGTTATCGGGGTGGACAACATGCTCTACATGAAGTCCACCAGTGGTAGTGATGGTAGCTACACGCTTACGGTGTCGTTTTTAGTCGGTACGGATCCAGATATTAACACGGTAAACGTGAAGAACCGGGTCGACTTGGCGATGTCGCAGTTGCCAGCCGAAGTGCAACAAAGCGGTGTTGAAACCAAGAAAAAATCGTCGGCGATGCTGCAAACCATTCCAATATACTCACCCAACCAGACGTATGACACGCTGTTCTTAAGTAACTACGCTAACATCAATGTTCTCGATGAGTTGAAGCGGGTTAAAGGGGTTGGTGACGCGATTCTTTATGGTATCGACTACAGTATGCGGATCTGGTTAGACACCAATAAGATGACCAATCTGGCGTTAACCACCAACGATGTGGTTGGTGCACTTCGTTCGCAAAACATACAAGCTGCGGTCGGTCGAATTGGTGCTCAGCCAATGACAGACGACCAACAATTCCAGCTCAACATCAATACTCAAGGTCGTTTAACCACCATCAAAGAGTTCGAGAACGTTGTGCTTCGCGCCAATCCGGATGGTTCATTTATTCGCATCAAAGATATCGGTCGAGCCGAGTTGGGCGCGGCAGTGGCGGATGCCTACGGTCGTTTTAACGGTGGTTCGGCGGCGGTAATTGGTATCTATAAATCGCCGGGTGCGAACGCAATTGAAACCGCACAAGGGATCAGGGCGGCAATGGCACGTTTGTCAGAGCGTTTTCCTGATGACCTCGAATATGATGTTAACTACGATACGACCAAATTCGTTGAAGCGAGTATTGAGTCGATTCAACATACCTTGTTTGAAGCCTTGGTGCTGGTGGTCATCGTGGTGTTTGTCTTCCTTGGCAACTTACGTGCGACGGTGATTCCGATTGTTGCCGTACCTGTATCGATCATCGGTACGTTTATCATCATGGCGGCACTGGGTTTTTCCGCCAACACTGTGTCGCTATTGGCACTGGTGGTGGCGATCGGTATCGTAGTGGATGACGCGATCATCGTGGTGGAAAGCGTTGAACACATCATGGAAACCGAGCCCGAGTTAACACCTGCAGAAGCGGCGAAAAAAGCCATGGGACAAATTACCGGTCCTATTCTCGCCATTACCGCCGTGTTACTTGCGGTGTTTGTGCCGGTGGCATTTATCCCGGGTATTACCGGGCAGATGTTCCAACAATTTGCGGTAGCGGTGTCTGGCTCAATGCTGATTTCGGCCCTTAACGCACTAACGCTCAGTCCTGCGTTGTGTGCGATTATGCTAAAACCGGGTTCGCACAACAAAAAAGGCCTTATCAGTAAGCTGATGGCGGGGATTGATTACGCCCGAGACGGCTATGTGGGAGTGGTAAAACGTTTCGTGCGGGTTTCGAGTTTGAGTTTGGTTGCGTTAGTCCTTGTCTTCGGCGCAATTTACTTGGTGGGTAAGCAAGTGCCGTCTGGCTTCTTACCCGATGAAGACCAAGGTGCGTTTATGATTGAGGTTCAGTTACCTGAAGGTGCCTCTGTGAACCGAACTGCGGCAATTGCTGAGAAAGTTGAAGACATCTTGCTCAAAACAGAAGGGGTTGAAAGTTTCATCAACGTGGTTGGTTTCAGTGTGATTGACGGCCAAGCGAAATCAAATTCCGCCTTCTTCGCGGTGGCGCTTAACCCGTTTGAAGAGCGTGAAGACCCTGCGTTAGATGTTCACCCGATCATGCAAAACCTTTATAAAGAGTTTCTTGCGATCCAAGGTGCGAATATCTTTCCATTCAACCTACCGCCAATCATCGGTTTAGGTACCGGTTCGGGTTTTGAATATCAACTTAAAGACTTGCAAGGCCGCAGTGCGGCTGACTTAGCCGCTGTTGGACGCGGGCTGGTGGCAACGGCGAATCAAGATACCTTGCTCGCCAACGTGTTTACCACCTACACCGCCGATACGCCGCAAGTGTTCCTAGAAATTGACCGAGACAAAGTGCAGACATTGGGTATCAATGTAGCGGATGTGTTTATGGCGTTGCAAACCACGCTTGGTGGCTTCTATGTCAACGACTTCAACTTGTTTGGTCGTACGTGGCAGGTCAACATTCAAGGGGACGAAGAAGATCGTAACGAGTTCAGCGATATGTTGCGTATTCACGTGCGAAACAACAAAGGTGAGATGGTGCCGCTTAGGGTGTTTACCGAACCGAAACTGACGCTGAGCCCTCAATCGATCATTCGTTATAACAACAACCGCTCTATCACTATCAATGGTGGCCCGGCTACTGGCGTAGCGTCTGGTGATGCGCTGATCGCGATGGAAAACCTATCGGCGGAAACGCTGCCACCGGGCTATGACTTTGAGTGGACCACCAACGCGTTGCAAGAAAAACTCGCTGCAGGTCAGACTGGGCCAATTTTGGCGTTCGCCTTGCTGTTTGTGTACTTGTTCTTAGTTGCGCTGTACGAGAGCTGGACCATCCCAACGGTGGTATTGCTGTCGGTGTCGGTCGCCTTGCTCGGCGCGCTAGTGACCTTGTTGTTGGCCAATCTGGAACTCAACCTCTACGCCCAGATAGGTATCGTGGTGTTGATTGCTCTGTCAGCGAAGAACGGTATCTTGATCGTCGAGTTCTCTAAAGAACAGCGGGAGCACGGCATGTCGATTGTCGATGCGGCTGTGGAGGGCGCGCGATTACGTTTCAGAGCGGTAATGATGACCAGTTTTGCGTTTATCGCTGGTCTTATCCCACTGATTATTGCTATCGGCGCGGGTATGTTGAGCCGTCGTGGGGTTGGTACGGCGGTGTTTGGTGGCATGCTTGCTTCGTCACTGATCGCTATCTTTATCATCCCGCCACTTTACGTAGTGTTCCAGCGTTTCAGGGAAAAAGGCCATAAGATGATTGGTAAAGAGCTGCCTAATCCTGAGAGCAACAAAGCAGAGAAAGTGGACGCAGATAAATCCGAGTAAAAGGGAAAACAAAAAAGGCTAAGCGGAGCAATCTGCTTAGCCTTTTTTATTGGAGTCAATCAATGCTTCACCCGGCCTCGTAAAGATTTGGTTTGCGATTTGATGTTTTTGCCTTTCAGTCTGCGTTCTTTGGATGCACGGGTCGGTTTGGTTTCTCGACGTTTCTTTTGTACCACCATTGCTGCGCGGATCAATTCAGCCAGTCGATTCAACGCGTCTTCTTTGTTTTGCTCTTGGGTACGAAACTGCTGCGCTTTAATCGTTATCACGCCGTCTTTTGAAATCCGGGAATCGCTCAATGCCAGAATGCGCTCTTTGTAGATGTCTGGCAGAGTGGAATGTTTGACATCAAATTGAAGATGGATCGCGGAAGATACCTTGTTGACATTCTGACCGCCCGAACCTTGCGCTCGAATCGCTGTGAGTTGGATTTCCCAGTCTTGTAGGGTAACGGTATTGGATATCTTGAGCATAAAGAAGTCAATCAATTGGGTTGTGTTCAATTTCGCTCCATTCTATCGCACATTGTGCACGATGTTAGGGTTTTATTATTGATGAGAAAGCCGGACAGATTTACACAATGCGAGTGGCAACTGAGGCGCGTTGGTCTAGTTTTAAAGGCGGGCAAGACGAAATGAAATTAGGAGATAACATGCAAAATCCAGTTGCGTGGTTCGAAATCTATGTCGATGACATGGCACGAGCAAAAGCGTTTTATGAGGCGGTATTTAAGGTCACGTTAGAGAAAATCGGAGATGAAGCGAATGTCGGTGTTCAGATGCTTGGCTTTCCGTCATCTATGGAAGATTACGGCGCGTCAGGCGCACTGGCGAAAATGGACGGGGTGCAAGCGGGGGGCAACAGCACGATGGTTTACTTCGCTTGCGACGATTGCGCCACGGAAGAATCACGCGTCGCCGACGCGGGAGGCAGCGTTATTCATCCCAAGTTTTCCATCGGGCAGTACGGTTGTATCTCGATTGTCAGTGATACCGAGGGCAATATGATCGGTTTGCACTCGATGCAGTGAAGAAGCAGTAGCTTGTATTCGGTCTGCTGTTTTTTGAATCGAATACGAGCAACTAAGCTGGTGTTATGAGCATTACGACTCGCGCTTTGTCCGTTCCTTGTCCAAGAGGATTCTTTTCCGTTCAAGTCCCCAGCGATACCCACCTAATTCTCCATTGCTTCTCAATACGCGATGACAAGGAATAAGTATTCCGATCCGATTTTTTCCACAAGCAGTTCCGACAGCACGAACCGCTTTCGGGCGACCAATTTGCTCGGCAACTTCGCCGTAACTCATGACATCCCCCTCTTTGATGCTGAGCAAAAATTGCCATACTTTGAACTGGAATGCAGTGCCTCTAATATCCAGTGGGACATCGGGTTTTGGCGCGCCTTGGCTAATATGCTTATCTAGCGCGATCATCCAGTTATCCAGCTCGGGTGCATTTTGTGCCATCGAATGGACAAGTTCAGCGTTGGGAAATTCATCAGATAAAAGCGCAACGAGAGAATCGCTGTCATCACCAAATTGTACTGAACACACGCCTTTATCTGTTGCGGCCATTATCATGCATCCAATAGCGGTGTCTCGACAGGCGTAATGGATAATCTCATCTTTGCCTCCTGCTCGGTAAGCTTTGGGTGTCATACCTATATTTCTGGTCGCATCGCCATAGACCCGACTGATTGAACCAAAGCCAGATGAATAAATCGCGTCCGTAACCCCGTCTCCGTTTTTTAAGGAACGCTTGAATTTTTGCATTCGTACTGCGTCCTTATAATGTTTTGGCGACACGCCGAATAGATCTTTAAAAGAGCGTTGTAGTCGGGAAGGGGAAAGCCCTGCGATGTTGCTTAACTGGGCAAGCGTCATTTTATCTTCGGCGTTATTTTCAATGTAACGAGCGACATCAATGAGGTTGTTGATACGCTTATCTTGTCCTGTTGGATTGCAACGTTTACAAGGACGAAACCCTGCGCGCATGGCGGATTCGATATCCACAAAGAATCTTAGATTTTCAGGATTCGCCGATTTGGTTGAGCATGAAGGCAAACAAAACACACCTGTAGTGATTACACCGTAGTAAAACAGCCCATTAAAGGAAGCGTCTCTTTGCTCTACTGCTTGTTTCATTTCGTTGTCAGATAACTTCGGCATAACTGTGATCACTTTAATAGGTTTTAAGACTATCTCAGCACATCATGGTCGGTGTTACCATCTGATTCTTGCCGGATAATTTCTGATTGGTATAAACCCTAAATTTGGAATGTGGCGCAATATTCGGATGTTTTGCGGTCATCGCTGTCACTAATATGAACTGAACAGTCAGTAGAAAGGATAACACTAACAATGACAGCTTCTATTAACCACGCGATGACGCCGAAAGTCTGGGCCATGCTTGCTCTACTTTCCATATTATGGGGAGGTTCGTTCTTTTTTGTTGGAGTGGCAGTTAATGAACTTCCACCGTTGACGATAGTGACGCTTAGGGTTGGAATTGCCGCGCTTACCTTGTGGGCAATTGCAATTATGATTGGCTTGCGTCCTCCTAAATCTTTGAAAGTATGGACTTCGTTTCTAGGGATGGGGCTGTTGAACAACGTTTTCCCTTTCGTGTTGATCGTATGGGGACAAACACAAATTGCATCTGGGCTCGCTTCTATTCTTAATGCGGCTACACCGATATTCGCTGTCATAGTTGCTGGTGTGTTGCTGCCTGACGAGCAACCGACCCCGCTTAAATGGCTTGGTGTTATTTTGGGTTTTGTCGGTGTCGCAGTGATGATAGGCGTTCCCACACTCGGTGGGGAAAATAACCTGTTGGCGCAACTTGCTATCGTCGCAGCCACCATATCTTATGCCTTTGCAGGTGTGTATGGGCGAAGATTTAAATCACTCGGTATTAGTCCCATCATTACAGCAGCAGGGCAAGTCACCGCGTCAACGCTTGTGCTACTTCCAATGGCATTATTGGTTGATGGCCCTCTTGCTGTTACCGCTATAAGCGCGAGCACCTGGACCTCGATTGCTGCGCTTGCCGTCGCATCGACCGCTTGCGCTTATGTTCTTTATTTCAGAATTCTAGAGCTGGCAGGTGCAACCAATGTACTGCTGGTGACATTGCTCGTTCCAGTCTCTGCTATTGTGCTGGGGGCGCTATTCCTGAACGAATCTTTGCAGTTAATTCATTTATTAGGAATGGCGTTGATCGCCTTTGGACTATCGGCTATCGATGGTCGTCTCTGGCAGCGTTATGGAAGTAGAATCCGATCTTGAGTTGATATTTTAAGATCAGACTTTCCTAGGCGTGAGCAAGCATAGTTCGTCTTATTGCGTGTTGGTACATTGAGTGTTGGTAAGGTTTGGGATAGGGGGTAGCTTATCGTGAAATGCCCCTTTTGCCGCCATAAAGCCAAATGTGTAGGGCGCAACGACTAACCCCTCACGCGCTCTTAAATCCTGACTTTCACGCAGTTTGTTAAACATCCAATCATCTAACTTATGGGTAATTTCAATGAACTCATCATCGGTGAGTTCCGCTTTTAAGGTGATGAGAAATGCTTGGTCGTCGTCCTTGGGTAAATCGATCACTCTCTCTTGAAGTCGATTAAGCACTTGGCTGGTGAAGAACAACGGGAAATTGGAGCCTTTTTCAAAGGACGTATGAGTGGGAACGAGTAGCTTACAGGCGTTGTTCAGCCCTAGTTCTACCAGCTCGAGCATTTCTAATTGTCTGAGATACAAATGTACTGAGGCGTCATTCAGCCCGTATCGTTGGGCAATGTCGTCGACGGTTCGACGCTCGGTTAACTCACTCCAAAAAGTGAACAAAGGTGGATGTTCTGCAAATGCCTGGTCTTGTTCTTTGGTAAAAACAGGAACCGTATAGATATTCTTTTCTGCTTCTTCAAGTAGCTTCGAAAGAGGGAAATTAATCAAACGCGCAATCGCTATCAACCTTTGCATTGAAAGCGGCTGAGTGTTGTTAAGTAACCTCTTAATGCTCACTTCAGAGATATCGAGCTCGCTTGCCAGTTTTCGATAGGAGAGATTACATCTCTTCAGTTCCTTTTTGATAATCGAACAGACTTCTTGTGACAATCTATCGTCCATGTGGTTGTCTCCGCATCACAATACGAACTTGAAAGTATCATAATAGTAATCTTTTTAGTAATTGATTGAAGTTGATGGTCGTTATGAGATTCTTTTTGCGCATCTAGGACAGCGTAGGAGTTCATAGTGAAGCAAGAAGAGGCAACCTTACGTTTCGCGGTTCAGCAAAGCATACATTGGATGATTGTTGGGCTAATGATCCCGGTGATCACGCTGATTTTTCAATCAAAGGGGCTCAACTTACGAGAGATCGGTTTTGTTATGGCGGTTTGGATAGGAAGTACCACTCTGCTTGAAATCCCATTAGGTAGTCTCGCAGATACGTACGGCCGCAGAGGAACGTACCTAGTCTCTTTACTGCTCAACACTCTCGGCTGTTTTGTACTCTACTTAGCCAATGAGGTGACTTTCGTGCTTTTGGCGGCGGCATTGCTGGGGGCTTCCCGAGCGGTATATTCCGGGACTCTCGACGCATGGTTCTATGACGCATTTCACCAAGCGCAAGGTAAGCAGACTTATCATTCTGCTCTGGCAAAAATCAATGTCGCAGTCACGATTGGTTTAGCGGTTGGTTCACTAATTGGTGGGTGGCTGCCGGACATCGCGTCTAACTCGCCAAATGTCTTCTCCAGTATCTACGACATCAATCTTCTCGGTGCCTGTATCGCGAATATTACCTTAATTGTGATCACTTTGATGTTGATCGATGACAGAAGACATCAGCGGAATACACAACCTAAACAGGTGAGAAAGAATGCTTTTCAACTTTGTACGCAGGCACTTAAAGTTTGCTGGAAGCACGACGTTCTCAGCAGATTAATGCAAGCAACCGTAGTATTTGGCATGGTACTAAGTAGCGTCGAAAACTACTGGCAACCGTATTTAGCGGATATCCTGCACGGGACGTCTAGTGGCGTTATCGCATTCGGTGCTGTCTCCGCGCTGTATTTTATCATGTCGGCGGTTTCGTCACTGATATCAGTCCCCTTGTTGAGAGTCTTTAGCGGCTTGCACAAGACTTTAATGTTTACGACTCGAGCGCTCGCTGGTGTCTGCTTTATTTTCTTGGCGTACACAGGGCATCTACTGAGTTTTACGCTTTGCTATTTGTTGTTCTTCTTTCTTTTAACGGTAGGGAACAACTCAGAGAGCGTGTTGCTACATGAGAATACTGAAGAGAAGATGCGGTCGACGATGCTGTCCATCAGCTCGTTCATGGTGACGTGTGGCGGAGTTTTAGCTTCACTGGCTTTTGGTGTGATTGCAGAGCGCTTCGGCATATCAGCAAGCTGGATCATTAGCGGTGCGTTGCTCGTGCTTTCTTCGGTTGTTTTCATCTTTGTTTCCGAGAAGCGAGACTTCAAGACAACGTAATGAAATGGAGTGTTTAGATAGGCGTTAAACAGCTAACCCGCGACTTTAAGGACGCAGATTAGCTCTTGTAACAAGGTGCAGTTATTAACTTGAGACTTTCTTTGCTTGCGCTGCGGCATCGAGAAACCACGAAGTTGCAACTTCTAAGCGAGTCAATGCTGAACCGACAGTCACCGACAGTGCGCCAGCTTCTATCGCTTGTTTGCATTGCAGCGGTGAGTTGTATCTGCCTTCGGCCATCGTTAAGTACCCAGCTTGAGCAAATTCTCTTACAAGCGCCAAATCTGGTTCTTCAGGCGTGACATTATTGGTGTAGCCCGACAAGGTTGTGCCAATTAATTCAATGCCTTGGGAATGTGCCCAGCGGCCGTCTGAAAATTCTGCACAGTCAGCCATCCCGATACAACCCGATTGGATAATGGCATTTGCAATGGTCTCGCGGCTTTCTGGTCTTGCTCGGTCAGTGGCATCAAAGGCGATGACAGCTGCACCTGCGGCTGCGAGTGCTTTTACGTCTTCAACATAGGGAGTAATGCGCACCGGGCTATCGGCTAGGTCGCGTTTTACTATCCCAATGATCGGGATAGATACGACTTTGGTCACGGCAGCCACTCTTTCAACACTTTCAATTCTTAATGCCGGTGCACCTGCATTTTCTGCGGCTTTAGCCATCGCGACAACAAACTCTGTAGTATCTAACGGGCTTCCTTCAACTGGTTGAATCGAAACGACAACGGTATTGGCCAACTTCTTGGCAATTTCATTGATATCCCAGTTTTTCATTATATGCCTCTTCGTATGACGATTTCTCTGTTCTGTTTCTAATTCCATTTATACATTTGAAGATTATTTTTATCTACAATAAAGAAAATTATTTTTATTTTGATCACAAATTTTCTTCATTTGGTTTGAAGGAAATTTTCATTATGTTGATAATTGAGTCGACTACGGGAAGCTGCTTTGCGGTTTGGAATACAATATTAATAATTCAAAGGGTTTGGAGGATACATGAACGGTATCTTTTCTGTACTACAAAAAATCGGTAGGGCATTCATGTTGCCTATTGCCGTACTGCCAATGGCGGGTATTCTGTTGGGTGTCGGAGGTGCATTCACCAGTGGGCCATTAATCGAAACCTACAACTTGACCTTCCTTGCTCCGGGGACTCTTGCGAACCAGTTTTTGGTGCTGTGCTTTAAAGCGGGTTTGTTTGTGTTTGTTAACTTACCGTTGCTGTTTGCGGTGGGTGTTGCCATTGGTATGGCAAATAACAACAAAGAAACAGCGGCGCTTTCTGCGGTGCTCGGTTTCTTGTTGTTCCATACGGTCATAGGTGCCGTGTTGAGCTTCCAAGGCTTGTCGCCAGACACTACCAGCGTCGACGCGTTGATTGCCGCCGGAGCGAATGCCGATGAAGCCGTTGGTTTGGCCTCCATGTACACCCATGAGCTAGGCATATTTACTCTGCAAACTGGCGTGTTTGGTGGTATTACCTGTGGCCTGATGTCTGCGTTTGTCACCAACCGTTTCTCTAACGTCACACTACCGGACTACTTAGCATTCTTTAGTGGTAACCGCTTGGTTCCTGTCATGACAATGCTGTTTTTTATTCCGTTAGCATTCTTGTTCCCTTTCATTTGGCCACCTATTTTTAAATCTATCGTTTTTGCCGGTGAAGCGTTCTCAGCGATGGGCTATATCGGAACCTTCTTCTACGGCTCGTTAATGCGTTTATTGAATGTATTTGGCTTGCACCACGCGATTTACCCACTATTTTGGTACACCGAACTTGGCGGCGTACAAGAAGTCGCGGGCGAAATGGTTGCGGGTGGTCAGAAGATATTCTTCGCTCAGTTAGCCGATCCAACGACGGTACACTTTAGTTCAGAAGCGACGCGCACCATGACGGGCGGCTTCTTACCTATGATGTTCGGTTTGCCAGCAGCAGCATTGGCGATGTACCGATGCGCGGACGACAAGAACAAAGCGAAAGTGAAAGGGATTCTGTTCTCGGCAGCGTTGACCTCTTTCCTAACAGGTATTACTGAGCCTTTGGAGTTCACCTTCTTATTTGTGGCGCCAGTCTTGTATGCCGTGCATGCAGTGTTAGAAGGTGTGGCTTACATGCTCATGCACATGCTTGATGTCGCTGTGGGTATCACCTTCTCTCGCGGAATTATTGACTTTACGTTCTTTGGTTTACTGCAGGGTACGGCGAAGACCTCTTATCAATGGATCTTAATTCTTGGCCCTGTTTACTCAGTGATTTACTACTTCGTGTTTAGTTTCATGATTCGTAAGTTCAATTACTCAACGCCAGGTCGAAACGATGCCGACAGTAAACTTTACACGCGTAAGGATTACAACGGCAAAGATTCTGAACTGATTGACGAGATTGTGAGAAATCTCGGTGGGAAAGAGAACATTGCTTCGATTGACGCGTGTATTACTCGCTTACGTATCACGGTTAAAGATAGTGCTTTACCCGCAAGCGATGAGGTTTGGAAGTCACTTGATGCAAAAGGTGTGATTCGTTCAGGAAATGGGATTCAATTGATTTACGGTACTCAAGCTGAAATCTATAAGAATCAAATAATAGAAAAATATCAATTATAACAACCCATTGTGTAATGAACCCAGTTTCGGCTGGGTTCTTGTTCTTTTTGTATTTTATTGGGTTATACTCGCTCCGTTAGTTATCGACTGAAGAACGCTATGAACGCACAACCTAAAAATCTGCTCTCTCGACTTCGCTATGGCATGGAAGGTTTCAGCCCCAAACTAAAGAAAGTGGCTGACTTTATTGTCTCTAGCGCAGAGGATGCTCAATATATGACGATCACTGAGTTGGCAAAAGATACCGCGACCAGTGAAGCGACAGTCATTCGTTTGTGTCGAGATTTGGGTTTTAAAGGTTACTCAGATTTTCGTATGGCGTTGGCGATAGAAATCAGTCAACCAAAGACAATAAAAGCAAGCGATACGCCCAAAGAAAATAGCGATCGTATTGATGTCGCCACTCAAAACGCGATCACCAGTCTGCAAGACACCAGCACACTGATTGACCGTCAGCAGATAGACCGAATTTGCCAGATGATCCATGAAGCAGACAACATTAACTGTATCGGAGTGGGGGCGTCTAGTATTGTTGGCCGCTACTTATCCTTTCGTTTGACGCGAATTGGTAAAAGCTCATCGATGTTTGAAGATAGCCACATTGCTGCGATGCGGGCAATCAAATCAAAGCCAAGCGATTTGTGGTTTGCAATCTCAAGTTCTGGTTCAACCAAAGATGTCGTTTATGCTGCGTCGCGAGCGAAAAGTCAGAATTCATCGGTGGTCAGTTTGACCAATATTCGCCACAGTCCATTGTCGGCGACATCAGATGAAATCTTGGTTGCTGCAAGACCAGAAGGTCCGCTTACTGGTGGTGCTTTTGCTTCTAAAGTCAGTGCGTTGCTTCTGGTTGATATTCTAATTAACCAGCTAGTCGCCGAGTACCAAGAGTATGAGGAATCCGTCAAAGATACCGCTGAAGTGACTATGGCGTTTATGGTTTAAGTAGATAAAAGTCTAGGTTAGTGAGCAACTTCACCGTCTCAAATCGGACGAGAGAGTCATTGTGAAAAACTGCCAAAAAAATAGAGTGCCAACCCCAAGGTTGGCACTATTTGCATCTAAAGTTATTGAATTAGAGGTTGCGTTGGAGCAATTTCTATATCGACCTTGTTAATCTTACCGTTAAACTTAAATGGCGCTTTTTCAGTATAATCGGGCATTACTGGCGCGCCTAAGTCGACGCCAATATCTAACGTTTCTGTTCCTGAAAAACGTACAGGTACAACATTGTCAATACTACCTGAACCTACTTTTTTATCATTAACGTACAATTCAAGGGTTCCTCCGGTCATCTCTTTTAGTCGTCGGAATGGTTTTTGAGTGTAAACTGCTGATAGTTTTAGCTCTCCACTTGGGATAGTGTCTTTGGATGTAACGGTATAATAGTTTTTGCCAAAATAATTATAACCGTACGTCAGCTTCCCATTGTCAACGTAGAATGAAAGACCTGCAGCGCTTCCGCCCATAGCTAACAGCACACCATTAGATTTTTCCCCGCCTGTTACAGTTACATATGCATCGATGCGGTGGTCTCGTTGGTATACATCCGGCGCTGAACCTTCAGGAACTCGATTCACATTCGCTGTATAGCTAAACTTCGTTCTTCCTTTTTCCAATGATGGTCGTTCTGGGTTTGTGAAGCGTTCTGCGAAGCGGTCATCTAGAGGGTAAACTTCATTTCGCTTAGCCTGTTTGTCGAATTCTTTGATCATTTCTTGCAGTTTATCTGGCATTTTATCAGCTAGATCAACGGCTTGTGAAAAGTCTTCCTCGACGTTGTAAAGCTCCCATTTAGAATCTTTAAAGCCTTTGGAACCGCTTAGCTGCCAAGGGATTCCGTGGAATGAGGCTGCTACCCATCCATCTTTGTAAATCGCGCGGTGACCACCTGTTTCAAAATACTGAACGGTACGGCGAGATTTTGCCGTTGGATTGTTAAACGTGTACATCATGCTGGTGCCAGCCATTGGTTTCTGCTTCACGCCGTTTACCATGGTTGGTGCTGGCAGTTTCGCTGCCTCAAGAATGGTTGGTGTGATATCGACAACATGGTGGAACTGGTTTTGAATGGTTCCTGTATTCTTGATTTTGGCTGGCCATGAAACGACCAAACCGTTACGTGTGCCACCAAAGTGAGAAGGTACACGTTTCATCCATTTGAATGGTGTGGAGCCTGCCCATGCCCAGCCAACTGGGTAGTGGTTTTCGTGTTTTTCGTTGCCGAGTTCATCGATATATTTCATCTGAGACTCTACCGTATCTGGTACACCATTTTGCGTCATAACGTTGTTCGTTGTGCCCGTTGGTGACCCTTCTGCACTTGCACCATTATCCCCAACGATATACATGATCATGGTGTTATCGGCGTCAGGCATGCTTTCAATCTTGTCGATCAAACGACCCACTTCATAATCGGTATACGCTAAGAATCCGGCAAAAACTTCCATATGACGCGCATAGAGTTTTTTCTGATCTGGACTTAAGCTATCCCACGCTTCGATTTCTTTTGGTCGAGCAGTGAGCTTGGTGTCTTGCGGGATGACCCCCATTTCTTTCTGACGCGCGAAGACTTCTTCACGGTACTTATCCCAACCCATGTCGAATTTACCTTTGAACTTGTCAATCCACTCTTTTGGCGCGTGAAGTGGAGCGTGGACGGCGCCAGGTGCAAAGTAGGTGAAATAGGGTTTATTTGGTGCAATCGATTTCTGTTGGTCAATCCATTTGATGGCGTTGTCGACTAAATCTTCATTGAGCTGATAACCATCTTTTGGCTTCTTGGTCAGCTCAACTGGCGTAATATCGTTGAACAGTTGAGGCTCCCATTGACTGGTTTCTCCACCTTGGAAGCCATAAAAATGTTGGAAGCCAAGGCCAGTCGGCCATTGTTGGAATGGACCTGCTGGTGAGGTTTCCCAATCTGGCGTGTTGTGCCATTTACCAAACGCACTGGTGCTATAGCCGTTACCTTTCAGTACCTCGGCGATACTCGCCACCGATTTGGGCCAAATTGAGTTGTAACTAGGGAAGCCAGTAGAGAGTTCTGAAATGGTACCAAAACCAACTTGGTGGTGGTTGCGTCCAGTAAGCAACGCTGCCCGAGTTGGTGAGCTGATACCTGTGGTGTGGAAGTTATTGTATGTAACCCCGCGCGCGGCTAGTTTATCGATATTTGGTGTAGGGATGAGACCACCGAATCGGCCCGCTTGACCAAAACCAAGATCGTCCAACATGATCACCACAACGTTAGGTGCTCCAGCTGGAGCTTTTATAGGTTGTGAATAGTCCGATTTTGATTGATCAAACGTTTTGCCAATTTGACCATTAAACTGAGCTGCTTGCTGAATAGGCAGTACGGTACGATCAATCGTGTTTGCGGGAGCTGCGTAACTTGTGGCCGACATAATCAGACTGGTGAGGGCGACTACGGGCTTTATTTTAGTTTTCATAAAGGTTCCTTAGGGTTGTAGACGTTGTTGGAGTGGAGCGTGGTGATTGACAACCTTGCTGTAGAACTTTTTCAAGCCTGGGCACAGATAGTTCAATCCTGGTTCCCCTTGCGAAGTTTTGGTGAAACGGTTTTTTGGGCACTCACCAAAACACAAGGAGAGGAAAAAGCACTGTCGGCAATCAGACGGTAAGTTCGCGGTTTTTGATTTGCCAAAAATTTGCTGTCTGGATGAGAAGACTAAGTCACCCATATGGGTATTAAAGATGTTCCCAAGCTGGTATTCGGGATAGACAAAATGGTCACAGGAATAAATATCACCGTTGTGCTCAATTGCGACTGCTTTACCGCAGAATTCCGCGGATACACACTTCTGAGCGCCAAAGCCAAACATTTGCGAGATGACATTCTCAAACTGATCGACGAAAACCTGTCCGAAATCGTGCTTGAACCATTCATCCCAGATGGTGGTTAAAAAGTTTCCCCATTGAGAGGCTCCCACTGACCACGCTGTTAGGTAAGTATCTTCATCCTTAGGAGATAAGCTCTTGTTGCCGATCTGGATAAGCTCTTGGTTCTCCCATTTGGCAGGAGCGGTCTGGGTAAAGTCTTTGGGTTCTACACAAGGGATGAACTGAATCACCTGAGGCTGAACTTCATCTCTCAGGAAACGGTAAACCTCAAGAGGAAACGTGCCGTTATCTTGATTAACAACACATAATGCGTTGAATGGAATTTGATGTTTCTTGAGTAGCTCGATTGCCGCCATCACTTTATGAAACGATGATTTTCCTGCTCGATTGACACGATGAAGATCGTGCAGGTGTTTGGGCCCATCAATGGAAATCCCCACCAAAAATTGTTGCTGTTTGAGAAACTGGCACCAAGTGTCGTTGAGTAAAATGCCATTGGTTTGTAAGTCATTAAGGATGGCTTGATCGGCTTTTTTATACTTGTTTTGGTAGGCGATCACTTTTTCGAAGAACGCTAAACCCATTAGTGTAGGCTCGCCACCTTGCCAAGTGAACACAACCTCATCACCCGTTTGCGCTTCGATGTATTGCTTGATGTAGAGCTCAAGCGTTTCGTCGCTCATCCCTGCGTGAGGGGTTTGATCTAGCAGTGATTCTTTATGCAGGTAAAAGCAGTAACTACAGTCCAAATTACAACGCGATGCAGAGGGTTTAGACACGGCATGAAAACGATAAACGTCGTTCTCAAGCTTCGGCAGTTGTAATTTAGGTGATGCAATGCTCACTAAATTTTGTGTTTCTAATTCTCTCATCTGCGTACAAAAGATAAGATTAGTGTATGCTATGAAAAGTACTCAGGTTTGGAATACTAGGTATGACAATATGGAAAACCGGATTAACCTTAATCTGATTAATACGCTGATACTGTTGAAGAAGTACCGAAGTATGCGGACGGTAGCAAAAGTGCTGGGCAAATCGGAAAGTGCGGTGAGTAAAGATCTCGCTAAACTGCGTGGTGAATTTTCTGAACAATTGTTTGTAAAAACGCAGAATGGTTTTGAACCTACTCATTACTTAAGTCAAATCTATCAGGAGCTTGAATCGGCTTACTTGCAGTTGGTGAGTGTCGTTAATAAGCCAATAGAGTTTCAACCACACCTCTACCAAGAACTGATTACGATTGCGATTGTTGACCCCGAATATGATCTCATTGTGTCTCGATTGTATCCCAAGTTAGCCGCACTATTTCCCCTCGCGAAACTCAACTTTATTACTTGGGGACCAGATAGCGCAGAAAACCTCATCCAAGGTAACATCGACTGTGGCATCCATTTACAGAATGAGCACGTCTCGAAAGATATTTATCAAAAGACGCTCAAAGTAGACCAAATTGTCGCGGCGGTGCACAAGCGATATGAGGTTGGTGATTGGGACGAAATCAAAACGCTGCCGTTTGCTTTTATTGATGTATCAGGGTGGAATGAGTTCAGTTATCGATTTCAAGAAGTGTTACCAAAGAAGCATCGAGAAGACATCTCATACGGGGTACGAGTTGATAAACTGCGCTCGGCGCTACAAATCGCCGCCAATTCAAAAGTAGCGATTCAATCTCCAACTCGCTATTTAAACGACGAATTTTCTATCATCGCTTACCCTCAAGGCGTGAGTTTTGATATTGCGTATTCGTTTTATTGTTTACAAACCGAAAGACATAGCCCTTTGATGCAAATTTTAAACAGGCTGATTAGGGAGTGCTATCAATAAGTATGATGGGCGAGCTGCTGAAGAAACTATGACTTAAAGTGAGAAACTAATCGTCACCCGTTATGAGTTTGCGGCTTTGACGAATTTGCTGTAAGTGCTCACTTTGCCGTTAATGTACTCAATCCCGCTGTGAATATTTGTCTCGGTAGACCCGACGATTTGGTATTCAACGATAAATTCACCGCTGATCACTTTGACGAAAAGAAACCCGTCGTTCACTTTCCATAAGCCTTGCAACCCACGTTCACTAAACAGATCTTTCTCGACGAGCGTGCCATTTGGTTTGAGTTCTAGAATAGAGGAAAACCCGTCGACATTCACTTTAACCCAAGGCTGTTGGTGAACTTCGTAACTGAGGATTTTACGGCGTGTTTTCGCCCACTCGCGCAGTTCTTGTTCTTGTGCTGGAGTGAGGGTGGGTAGATTCTCCATCTCTAATAAGGTGTGATGTTTTTCGTACCAGAAAAGTTGTAGATGGAGTAATTTCATTCAATTCAACAGGGTTTTATCTCTTTAAAGCGCAACTTTGCGTCAACCAAGGAGCTAAGTCAACCTATCAAATGAAAGAGTGCAGCTTTTACGGGGGGTTAAAACTGCACGTTCCTAAAAAGGGGAAACAGTGCTCCAACGAAGAGCACGGGGAGAGCGTAAATATTGTTATTTTTAGTGTCAGGAATAGGCGTCTAAGCGGCAAACAATCTCGGTAGTTCCGCATGGTCACACGCGGTGTTTAAGCGTTGTTGGGCGGTTTGAATGTGCGCGCGCCAGTTTTCATCGTGTGCCCACATTTCAATCACCAAAGGCACCACACAATCCATTTCTTTGAGAGTAAGGAAGATCGCATCAAAGTTGACCTCGCCATCACCAATCACTAAGTCTCGAAACTGACCTTGGTACTCAGGCGTTACTCGGTAGGTATCTTTTAGGTGGATTTGAGTGATGTGAGGCTTGCTCAATCGAAGCTCAGTACACACGTCATAGTTCCAGCCAGAGATGTTGCCAACGTCTGGGTAAGCCGTGAAGTAAGGAGAATTAACCTCGCGATTGAGCACTTCAAACTTGCTCAAAGAGTTGAGGTAGTTGGTGTCCATGATTTCGACTGCCAACATCACCCCAGCGCGCTCTGCTAACTTGGCAGCTTGCTTCATTCCGTCAATAAAGCGCAAGTGTGTGCCTTGATTTGCTGGTTCGTAATAAACGTCATAACCGGCTAACTGGATAGTTCTGATACCCAGCTTGTACGCCAGCGCTATCGCCTTTTCCATATGTAATACCGCTTGCTGGCGAATGTTTGCATCAGCCGAGCCGAATGGAAACTTGCGGTGAGCGCTCAGACACATCGATTGCAGGGGCATATTGTAGCGCTCGCATTGATGGCGCAGTTTGTAAATGGTGCTGTCATCCCAATCCAAGCGTTGACGGCGCTCGTCAGATTCATCGACTGAGATTTCGAGAAAGTCAAAACCAAGCTCTTTAGTTATGCTGAGTTTCTCTTCCCAGCTTAATTCACTCGGCAGCGCTTTTTCATACAATCCCACTCGATGGCGTTGTAGGTTCTGATACATGTTACCCCCTTCAGTTCCAGTAGCGGTCGATCTGTACTTTTAATGCTTCTGCGGTTTCTTGACCTTTTTCACCCGCGAGAGCGCGACCTGCAATGAAAGTTTTTGCTTTGATGCCTTCGAATAAGCAAATATCTTCTGGCACGATGCCGCCAGTAATCGATAACTCAAGGCCAAGGTCAGACAGTGCGCGCATTTTGTTGAGGTCAGCGTCAGTCCAGCCAACTCCGGCTAATTCCGCGTCACGAGAGCGGTGATAAATCGCCTGAGAGATGCCTAACGCGACCCAAGCTTTGGCGTCTTCCATCGTCCAGTTACCGTAGATTTCGATTTGAATTTCACCGTTGAACTCGTCTGCGACTTTCTTGCACGCTTCAATCGTTGCAATGTGTGCGGCGGCGGAGACAGTGATCCAATCGGCTCCGGCTTCAAACGCCATCCGAGATAAAATCGCGCCGCCATCGGTGGTTTTCATATCGCAGACAAGAATGTGGTCGGGGTGATTGGTGCGTAAGGTCGATACCGCATTCATCCCTTCTGCAAACGCCAAGATGGTGCCGACTTCAATAACGTCGACGTAGCTATGAACGTTGCTCGCCACTGCGACGGCATCGGTGAGGTTAGTTTGGTCTAGCGCAATTTGAATCATTGGTTTAGTCATGATGCTTATCCTTGAATTTTTTCACGTATCAGACGAGCAAGGCCGTCATGGTTGTTATCGGTTTCGCATACCAAACGGGCGTGAGCTCGTACCGTTTCATCTGCGTTATGCATGGCAACGCCTAAGCCCGCGTATTTGAGCATGGAGATATCGTTGTGGTTATCGCCCACGGCAATGACATGGTTGGGGTGGTAACCCAGTTCAGAGACATACTCTGCCAGTCTGAGTCCTTTGCTGTTGCCTTTTGCGGCGAAGTCGATGCGATTTGACCAAGAACGTTCGCCATTAAATTTCTCTTTCACCCAGGGATGCTCAAGCAAGCGCTCGACAGAGCTTGGTAAACCTTCCACCACAAATTTCCACACGTATTCTGTGTTGTGGACTTCGTCGCTGAATGAGTCGATTTTGTAGATCTTTGGCTTTTGATGTTCTGGAGCGGATTTCGCCCAGTTTTCCAATGCTTCCATATAGTGAATGGGGTTGTAGTTTGAGTACGTCATGGCATCGGTTATGTACATCACCATTTTGACCTGAAACTCTTTAGCCAAAGCAATGAAGGCCAGCGCATCGTCTTTGCTGATTGAGTTGTGTGTCAGTACTCGGTCATTGTGGTAGTCGTATACATAGGTGCCGTTACAGCAGATGATCGGCGTACTAAGACCGAGCTCAAAGTAGTAGGGGCGCGCAGCCGTGTGATGACGCCCGGTGACGATCACGACATGGCACTTTTTCTGCGCTTCTTGAATCGCCTTTTTTACCTCAGGGTGAATACTGTGGTCATCGGTGAGTACGGTCCCATCAAGATCAAGAGCAAGCACTTTATACATAATTGCTACCTCTGCCCGTAATAAGCGTTTTCACCGTGTTTGCGCAGGTAATGCTTATCTGAAAGCTCAGGCTGAATTTTAATACCGCTGTTAAGTGAACGCGTCGCTAAAGCCATCGCTGAGACTTCTTCCAACACAACCGCGTTGTGCACCGCATCATCGGCATCACTCCCCCAAGAAAATGGGGCATGACCGGCGACAATCACGCTTGGTACCGCCATTGGGTCGACGCGGCGATGGCAAAACTCTTCGACAATCACTAAGCCGGTGTTTTTTTCGTAATCTTCGGCAATCTCTGCTTGTGACAACTTGCGCGTGCATGGAATGTCACCGTAGAAGTAATCTGCATGAGTGGTACCGAGAGCCGGAATGTCGATGCCCGCTTGTGCCCAAATTGTCGCGCTGCGTGAATGGGTGTGCACCACGCCACCAACGTTTGGAAACGCTTTGTAGATTTCGATGTGCGTAGCGGTGTCGCTCGATGGGTTCATGTTGCCTTCGACGATGTTGCCATCGAGATCCACGACCACAATGTGCTCTACGCACATGCCGTCATACTCAACACCAGAAGGTTTAATTGCAATCACGCCAGATTCCCGGTCAATTTCGGACACGTTGCCCCAAGTGAAAGTGACTAAACCGTACTTTGGCAGTTTGAGGTTGGCGTCGAGCACACGTTGCTTCAGTTCGTTGTACATGATTTCCCCCTAAGCGTTAGTCTCGAGAGCATCATCAATCACTTTGAATACATCCAATGTGGTTCGACAGTGACGAAGTTTATCCAGATCGACGCCAGTTTCGCTCTCTTCATCATCAAGCACTTGCGTCACTTCCATCAGCCCTTCCATGTGCTCATCAGAAGAGCTGCCTGCCAGCGTGATCAACACATCGACAGGTTCCTCTTCCCCTTCAAAAAAGATGGGCTTTTCAAGCGTCACTAATGCGAAAGCGGTACGAAGAACGCCATTTTCTGGGCGCGCATGGGGCAAAGCTAAGTTAGGAGCAATACAGATGTATGGACCAAGCTCTTCGACGCTGCTGATGATCGCATCGTGATAACACGGTTGGATTGCGCCAGAAGCAACCAACATGTCGGTGCCAATTTTGATGGCCTCACGCCAGTTGGAGGCTTGTGCTTGCAACTTGATTGAGTTGTTATCGATCAATGATTGTTTCAATCCCATTGTTCTATCTCCAGAGTAGGTGCCAGTGTCCCGGCACCTGCGTTGTTATCTATGGTTAGGTGATGCATTTATTTTACGGATGCAAAGTTCTTATTGATGATGTCGAGTAGTTCGTCACCGAAGGAGTTCGGGTTAAGCATGTTTTGTACTCCAAGAACATACTTGCCTTCACCTGGGTCCATCTCCGCCGAAAGGTGCTTCGACGAGACAATAATATCTGTGCTGGCAAGCTTGGACTTGTAATCTGAGACTGCGCACGAATCCATCACATGAGGAATGCCTTTCTTCTCGAGGTATTGGCCAATCTTCATTTTCATCATCATTGACGAACCTTGGCCGTTACCACACACCGCTAAGATACTCACTGGGCGGATACCGTCGCTGGCTTTGATCGCTTGTTCTACGGCTTCGAGCACTTCTGGTTCTTCGCTGACTGCCACTGTGCCCTGTGCATCTTCTTCGGCACGTAATTGGCGAGAGGCAAAGAACATGTAAACAAAAGACAGACCAACCAAGACGAAGAAGAACATTTTCGATGCTGATAGACCTTGCATGATTGGTGGGAACACTAACGCCCAGTCAGCCATACCCATCCAACCGCTGAACTCTGTGCCTTGTTGGCTTAATAGGTGGATAGCCCAAGCAGAACCGAGTACCTCGATAATCCCCATCACAAAACAGATTTTCATGACCGCTTTCCAGCCTCCAAAGTGGTTGGCAAAAACGCCAATCGTTGCGTTGGAGAAGAACATAGGAATAAAGCCTGGGATAATCATAATTGGCGCATCAAATGCCAGCATCGCGAGTACTGCGGCAAACTGACCTAATGCACCCCACATGAAACCAAATACCATCGCATTAGGAGAAAATGCGTAGATAGCGGCGCAGTCAATCGCTAAGACTGCATTAGGAATTACGCGTTCTGAGATACCTTTAAATGCTTCAGAAAGTTCTGCAACGAACATACGTACACCAGCGACAATCACTTGAATTGCCACCGCGAACTTAAGACCAGTTTCGACAATGTAGATGCTCCAGTGCGTAGTTCCCGCCATTGTTTGAAGGTTATCAAGGCCGAACGACAGTAAGATAATGCCAAAGAAGACGGTCATCACGATAGCAGTCGCGGCGATGCTGTCATGGAAAATGTGTAGCCATTTTGGCAGTTCAAGGTGGTCAACACTGTCATTCTTGTCGCCGAGTTTCGGTGCCACTTTGGTGGCGATCCAAGAGGCAACTTGCTGTTGGTGACCAATCGAGAAACCTGCTCCGCCAGTGACCGCTTCAGTCGGCTTAAACATGATGTTGGACGAAATGCCCCAATACAGTGCCATGAGTACCGCTGAGTAAATGATGGTTTCCCACATGCTTGCCCCAAGCACAAGGTAAAAGACCGCGATCAAACCCGCTTGCTGAAACATGATATGACCAGTCAGCATAATAGTTCGAATACCGGTGAAGCGACGGAATAGAACAAGAAGGATATTGATGCCAAGCGCAATAAGAACGGTATAGCCTACCCAAGAGTAGTTGTCGCCCATGGCTTCCATTGTGGCCATCATAGAAGTATATGGGTCAATCACTGAACCCGTTAATCCATGAAACTCGGATAGTTTTGATATCACAGGTTTAAAACCCGCAACGAGGGTGCCAGCACCCACTTGCACCAGCATAAAACCCACGATCGTTTTGATCGTTCCTTTGATTATGGTGGTGGTGTCTCTTCTCAGCAGCCAATAGCCAATGAATGTCACCAAGCCCAGTAGCAGTGGGGCCTTGGTCATTACTTGGCTGTAAAAAATATAGAAGATGTCGTATAAGAACTCCATATCTTTACCCCTTGATTGAATTGTATTTGTAATCGTTTGTAGGTCAGAGGTGATTCCTTAAATCGGTAAGAATCCACTCAGTTATTGCTCACGAATTAAACTTTAACAATCAAAAGTAATCACGCAATGCTCATTTGTGATTATTTTGATTTTTGTCAATTTAGCGCTCTAAAAATCCAAATAATTGATACATTGATCACGTCTAAATTTAATATTTTTAATAAAAACAATAGCTTATGATTTTATGTGATGAGGGTGACGTTTTCTTCGTTCGTATGTTTGACAATCAGATGTATGATTAATAGAATCAAAATGAATCACAGGTAATCACCATGTAATCACTAGATAGACATTTCGGTGAGTTTGAATTGAATAGGGTGATAAAAATGAACGAAGTGCAGAGACACAACGGTATTCTGTCTTTATTAGAAGAAAATCAGACGATTAATGTCGCGAACATCATTGAGCGTTTCAACGTCTCACCCGCGACAGCTCGACGCGATATTTCAAAGTTAGATGAGTTAGGTAAGTTGCGTAAAGTGCGCAATGGTGCGGAGCGTGTTGAAGCGAAAAAGAAAAAATGGACCCCGCTGAACATTAACAGCACCGAACATTACGAAGAAAAGTCTTTGATTGCCTTGCAAGCGGCTGAACTTTGTCAGCCAGGCGATAGTGTCGTGATCAACTGCGGTTCGACCGCATTCTTGTTAGGACAAAAGCTGTGTGGTCAAGACGTACAAATCGTCACCAACTACTTCCCGCTGGCGAGTTATCTTATCAATGGAGACCATGACGATGTCATCATCATCGGCGGCCAATACAACCGCGCGCAAAACATATTCTTAAATCCTGCGCCAAACTCTCTGAGCAGTTATGCCGGCAATTGGATGTTCACTTCCGGTAAAGGGTTAACCGAAGCGGGACTCTATAAAGCTGACATGCTCACCGCGGTAGCAGAGCAGCAGATGCTTGAGCAAATTGACAAGTTAGTTGTGGTCGTGGATAGCTCTAAAGTCGGTCAACGAACCGGCATGCTTTTCTGTCCAGCTCAGAAAATTGACATTTTGATCACGGGAAAGAGCGCTAATCAAGACGTGATAAAAGCGATAGAAGCCCAAGGAACACAAGTCATACTCGTGTAACGCGCTCCTCTCTCAAACCAAATATCAGCTCAGTGCCTTAACCATCTATTAAGGCGCTCGGCTCCCTACATCCAAAATTTAACGAAAATTGTGAAACAAGAAGGTGTTGCTATGAGTAAAGTAAATGAAATTACACGTGAGTCATGGATTCTAAGCACTTTCCCTGAATGGGGAACTTGGTTAAATGAAGAGATTGAAAATACGGTTGTCGAGCCCAACACATTCTCGATGTGGTGGTTAGGTTGTACTGGTATTTGGTTGAAGAGTGAAGGCAATACCAATATCTCCATCGACTTTTGGTGCGGAACTGGTAAGAAAACCCAGAAAAACGCCTTTATGAAAAACCAACATCAAATGATGCGCATGGGAGGGGTAGAAGCCCTTCAACCGAACTTGCGTACCGCAATCTTCCCGCTTGACCCTTTTGCAATCAAAGAGCTAGACGCGGTTCTGGCTTCGCACGATCATGGTGACCATATTGACGTCAATGTTGCGGCTGCTGTGCTGCAAAACTGTGGCGAGCACGTTAAGTTTATCGGCCCTCAAGCTTGTGTTGATTTATGGAGAGGTTGGGGAGTGCCGGAAGAGCGCTGTGTGGTGGCTAAAGTGGGCGACGTACTGGAAGTGGGCGACATGAAAATCCGCGTGCTGGATTCGTTCGACCGCACCGCACTAGTGACGCTGCCTGAAGGTGTTTCGTCCTATGACAAAGAAATACTCGACGGCATGGACCAACGCGCAGTGAATTATCTGATTGAAACCACTGGCGGTTCCGTTTACCACTCGGGTGACTCGCACTACTCAAACTACTACGCAGCGCATGGTAACGAGTATCAAATTGACGTCGCGCTATTATCGTTCGGTGAAAACCCACGCGGTGTGACCGATAAGATGACGTCATCCGATATTCTACGTGCGGCTGAGTCACTAGATTGTGACGTCGTCGTGCCATTCCACCATGATATTTGGGCGAACTTCCAAAATGATCCGCGAGAGATCGAAGTGTTGTGGAACATGAAGAAAGACCGTCTGCAATACAAATTTGCGCCGTTCTTCTGGCAAGTTGGCGGTAAGTACACGTTCCCGACGGATAAAGGGCGCATGCATTATCAACATTTCCGTGGCTTTAGCGATATTTTCAAGAATGAACCAGAATTACCATACAAAGCATTCTTGTAATAGGTGACTGGCTGGTCTCTCTAGAAAACAAAAAGCCCTCAAGTAACATTGAGGGCTTTGTTTTTACTGGACTCTAGTAATGAGGTTAAAGTGAAACACCGACGGACAGTACGATACTGTTTAGCACAATAAAGAATGCGACTAGTGGAGCGATAAACTTCAGCCATGTGATATACGGGATCTTGGCGATGGCTAAGCCACCCATCAGAACGCCGTAGGTTGGTGTCACAAACAAGATGGTGCCGATTCCGCTCATAAATGCGGTTACCACTAACTCGCGACCAGTATTGGCGAAGTCACTTAACGGCGCCAAAATTGGCATACTCATCACCGCCAAACCAGAGGTGGACGGCACGATAAATGAGAGCAGCATTTCAATCCAGTAAACCGTGTTGATAAACAACACATTGCTTTTGCCTGCGACTAGGCTCTCTGCGTAACTTAAGATGGTATCGGTGATGTTGCCCGCTTCCATAACCACAACAATCCCGCGAGCAACCCCGACAATCAATGCCACGCCGATAAGATCCGCTGCACCCGCGACAAAAGAGTTGATCAAATCATCTTCTTTTAGTCGGCCAACTAAGCCACACAGAATCCCCATAAAGATGAACAGCGTTGCCATTTCGGCCATCCACCAACCTAACACGGATACTCCGTAAATCATGATCACAAAGGTTAGGATGAAAAGCACCAGAACGCCTTTTTGTGCCAAAGTCAGCGGCGCAAGGTCATCGCCAGATGGTTTGCCCGCAAGGAAATGTGCTTCGTGGTCTTTACGTAGGTGCGCCACCAATGACGCATTTGGGTCACGCTGAACCTTTCTTGCGTAGTGCATTACGTAGGCAGTCGCAACCACCAAAGCAATCGCAAGAATAATAAAGCGTAGCTCGATACCACTAATGAAATCGACAATTGCTGCGTTGGAGGCGATCCCCTTCCCCCCTTTTTTCCTTTTTGAACGCGTCGTCCCCCCCCCTGTTCCGATCCCGCTGACGGAACCAGCCACTAATGGGTCAAATCGCGCGGTCATAAAGATGGGGATCATCAGACCGTAAAAAGCGAGGGACTCCTCTGCCATACCATAGGAAGTCCCTCCTAACGCAAACAAAACCATTAGAATCGGGATCATGTAAATCTCGCGCCCTTTGAGTAGCACCATGATGCGCGCAATACCAGTATCGATCGCACCTGTTTTGGTCACGATACCTAAAAAGCCCCCCACCATAAGGACAAACAAGCTGACGTCTATTGCGCCGATCACACCTGAAACAGGGTCGTAAAAGCCAGAAATCGGTGCCATTAAGGTTTCGAAAACACCTTGTGGCGAGCTTTCAATAATCTCGTAAGAGCCTGGAATCGGCACTTCTCGACCAAGTTGTGCGTTCATTTCGCGGACATATTTCCCCGCTGGGAGAATGTAAGTGAGCAGAGCAAATAGTGCGATTAGAAAGAAAAGGATCGTAAAAGTGTTGGGAAATTTTTTAATTTTAAACATGGGGCTTCCTTAGCTACCCAAATTGGGCGCGTGTTAAGGTTTCAAATCATATGCTTATAAACGTATTCTGAGGTCATACACTGCAGCACCGCGCTGTATGACAAATCGAATTTCACTGGCGTGCCGATTTTGTAATCTTGGCTGCAATCGTTGATGTCGAGGATCAGATGGTCACTGCTGCCGCCAATCACGATGATGTTCTTGTCTACTGGAGTGATTTGGCTGATATCCACATCCTGCTTACCGATGGCGCACAACGCGCGGCGACGAAATCCACGATCGACGAATTCAGGTTTGTTACCAAAGGCATCAAGTGCGGTGGAGTTTACCGGTACAGAAGGCTTCACTTTGATCTCGATGATCTCAGCTTCAAGCTGGAAGGTATCTTGGCGCGTGTGCGGCACGGGATCGTCGTTCAAGCCTATACCCATCAGCAATGACGCCCCCAAACGGAGTTGATTCACACCACTTGGCAACTCACTGCGCATCATCAACCCAAGACCAGCGGAACTCGCGCCGGAGATGACCTGGAAAGCGATGTCGTTGTCTTCTTCTATTTGACGCGCTAAGGCGACGAGTTGATTTTGATTGTCGTAAGTTGGTTCAACACCGCCATAACAGGCGAGGTTGGTTCCCAGACCTACGAGTTCAATACCAGGCAGATGAATCGCTTCGCGGCAAAGAGCAAGCGTTTCCTCTTCAAAGAAACCACCCTCGCGTAAGTCACCGAGATCGTGCATTACGATCACTTGATGGCGCTTACCTTTCGCCAGCGCCGCATCAGACAGGGCTTGAAGCGTGACCAATTCAGAATTGAGGGAGATATCTGCATACTCGACCACGTCATCGACTTCGCTCAGCGCTGGCAGGCGTAGCAACAAGGTTTGGCTACGTAGGTTTTTAATTTTCTTTAGATTGCTAAGGCGAGAGTCCGCCAGCAAGGTAACGCCGCCTGCTAATATAGCGTTGGCTACTTCAGGTAAAGCGCACGCGAGTTTGGTAACCCCTGCTGGTTTAACGTTGTGCTTGGCACATACCGATACCATGTGTTGGGTGTTTTCGGTTATCGCATCTAAATGAATATTGATTCTTGGGTAAGCGTTCATTTCACCACCTTGTGTTTTTTGTTCTAGTGGTTATTTAGCGCTTAGTTTTTATCGAGATAAATTACGTATTGAGCGAGGATACTTTGCCGATTCTCGATGTATCGAACCAGTTTAGAGTGTGGGTGCGCATTGGTCGTCTGTGGTTGGAGTTAGTTTGCTTTTGTGGTTTGTTGACTGATTTTAAAGGAGTTATTAGTTTTGGAATGGAATATATGATGCGCCTAAATCGTGTTTCCATCCCCCTCGTTTGCTTGCGTTATCCGGAATGTGAACAAGTTATCAGAATGAAAAAAAGGTCTTGGAACAATTGATTTCTCGCCCGAGATTGTATGCAAATGGATTGAATTATTAATGTCGAATTAAAGGCTTTTGCCACCACTCGTCGGTGCGATTGGATAATTAGTCGCACGGCAAAATTATCTCTGGTTTCTGACTAACTCAAGTCTCACTATATCTTTGAATACAATCACATATGGTTAAATCGCTTTCCCTTACTATCTTCCTGACGGGGGAACCCGTGCGTTGCTTTTTTCATGTTGTATTACCATCGTTAGGCCGTTATGCGAAAACTGAGTGATTTTGACTTAAAGCTGTTACAAGTGTTCCTTACCATTACTGAGTGCGGCGGCTTTTCGGCTGCGCAGTTTGCTCTTAACATGCATCAATCGACCATTAGCACCCGTATGCACGACCTTGAAGTGAGGTTGGGGATGACGCTCTGCCAGCGTGGAAGACGTGGCTTTAGGCTGACGCCGGATGGAGAAAAGGTTTATGCCCTTTGCAAAAATCTGTTTGAGAGCATAAACAGCTTTGAGAATCAGATAGATAACATTCGTAAAGTTTCGCACGGGCATATCACGCTCGCGCTGACGGATAACTTAGCAACCAACCCAGATTGCCATATCCAGCAAGCAATCAGAGCCTTTTGCGAACGCCATCCTAAAGTCACATTAGAAACCGTAGTGTGGGATTCCCAACAGATCGAAATGATGCTGCTAGACGGCAAGATTGAACTCGGGATCACTTCGTCAGAAGTACACAAAGACGGACTTATCTACACGCCGCTATTTAGCGAACATCAAAGTTTGTATTGCAGTACGTGTCATCCTATTTTATCTCGGGCTAAGCCAGTATCTATTGAAGACCTTGGCGAATTTTCGTTGGTTGACCGAGGTTTGTCTCACCACATCACACCACTGAGCCACCGAAAAGTCATGCCGCACATTGCCAGTACCACCAATATGGAAGCAACGGCTCACCTATTGCTATCAGGCAACTTTATCGGCTATTTACCTGATCACTATGCCGCGATCTGGGTGCAAAGGGGCGAGTTGGCGAAAATCACTGTCCCCGAACTAGAGTATGAAGCGGAGTTTCACTTAACCGTGATGGAGAAAGGCGAGCACTCACTGGCGGCGACCAAATTGATCAATGCGATTTTAGAAAATCACCACTGTACGGAATGCTGTCTATAGTTGAGCCTCAAGACAATCGAAATGGGCTGCCTTGAGGCTTGGATTTTACGCCAGTGTCGCGGCGGTTTGTTCGCCCATTTCGATCAGCTTATCCAAGATACGCTCACCATCGGCTCGAAGACCGTTGTGCTCGTATTCGTTGGTAATCCACGCTTTGGCGTTTGGCATGAGCGCAAGCGTCTCGCGACTGATATCCATCTCGACAAACATATCATCGGCATACACCGCACAACTGACGGGTACTTTGTTGTTTGCCAGTTGCTCTGCATTGTACAGTGGTGACCAATCCTGCTTCTCGGCCAAAATCTGCGCGGCTTGCTGTAGCGGCTTCAAACAATGGTATTGTTCGAACATCCAAGGGAAGACCATTTCACCAGTAAAGTAGAACGGTTTACCGGATTGGTAGTTGAACGCATCATGGCTTTGGCGTACACGATGAGCACTCCAGTTGGACGCAAAACCTTGACAGTAGATCGATTCGTGCAAGATCGCGTAGATCGGATTGGTCTGGAAGCTTTGCTGGCTCAGCATTTGGTTAAGAAACTCGTAGCGCAGCTGGGCTTTCCCGTTGACTTCGATCAGTGCATTTTCCAGCAAGTAGTACGTCGGTAAAAATGTATCACTTCCACCGAAATTAATGCCAATCTGCTGAAACTGCTCTACGGTAAAGCGTTGTCCGTTTGGCAGAAACTCTTCGTTTTCCAGTAGGTGGTCAGCAATTTTCTGACACATTTGCTGTGCTTGCGGAAACTGCTGCAAGAAGGCTTGGTTCTTCTCCATCGTGCGCTTGAACGTTGCATGATATACGTCGTCTGCGTGACGAGAGATAGAAGGTACCCCGCCCGTTATATAGCTGCGTGAAAGACTGTCAGGGAACATCGACAAGTAAGTGAGCGAGCAGAAACCACCAAAGCTTTGACCTAAAATGGCCCATTTGTCGACATTAAATTGTTGGCGGATAAATTCGGCGTCGCGCACGATGTTATCGGCGCGAAAGTGAGTCAGGTAATCAGCTTGCGCTTCTGCACTTAAATGGCTCAGCGTTTGGCTGTGTATCACCGAACTGTTACCCGTTCCTCGTTGGTCGAGCAGTAACACGCGATACTGTTGCAGCGCGCGCTTTACCCAACCATTGTGTCCGTTTTGGCGAGGTGATGGAAAACCCGGGCCGCCTTGAAAGTAGACCAGCCAAGGCTTGTTATTATCCGTATCTGACACAAGTGATAGCTCGCGTGCAAAGACCTCAATACGACCTTTGGTTTCGTCAGAATAATCGAGTGGAACTTGAAAAGTGTGTGGGGTGTATCGAACCCCTGCATCTGTAAATTCTAGAGCGTTCATCGTTGTAATTATCACGTCCTTGAGAGAAGGTGAGGGCATTTTAACGTGATGCCGTTCCTTTACCAATTGTTGGTTTTAAAACCTCTACTGGTTAGAGAGTATCGCGCTATTTACCTTTCTTGTGCCTTGGTTGCGGTGCGTCAAGTCCAAACTAATTCAAATTTTTCGAACAAGTGGCTCTAATCTCTCCAGTCATAGTCTTTCTACTTGCGTAATAGACTTATCACATCACTCAGACGGAGAAGAATTATGAGCAACTATCGTGAAATCGCACAAAAAATCAGAGCGCACGCCACTTCTGATGGTGACGGTGTGAAGATTCAGCGAGTCGCCGGATTCGATAACTCCCGTTTTTCGCCATTCTTGATGGTTGATGAATTGAAGTCTGATCGACGTGCCGACTACGTGGGCGGTTTTCCTCCGCATCCACACCGCGGTATTGAAACACTGACGTACATGTTGAAAGGACATTTCCAACATCGCGACCATATGGGCAACGTCGGTGAACTAAAATCAGGCGGAGCGCAATGGATGGCGGCAGGACGAGGCGTGATCCACAGCGAAATGCCAATTATGGAAGACGGCGATCTACACGGCTTCCAAATCTGGATTAATCAACCTGCGCGCGACAAAATGAAGCCTGCGCAGTACTTTGATTTTCAGCCGGAAATGATCACGGAAAACCAGACTGAACAAGCGGGGTTGGTGCGTGTTTTAGCGGGGTCTTTGATCGCAAACGGACAAGCACTGCAAGGCCCACTAGATAAAACTGGTGTACCGCTAACGGTTGCCGATTGGCGCGCTGAATCGGGTAAACAACTCGAGCTGGCAACACCTGCTCAGTTCAACATGATGCTGTATGTTTACCAAGGTCGCATCACGGTTGCGGGTAGCGAAGCCAAACAAGGCAAGATGGTACTACTCTCTAAAGGCGAGCTGGTTGACTTGAATGCACTTGAGCACAGCGGTGTGCTGATCTTTATCGGTGAACCGATTGATGAGCCTGTTGTTCACTACGGTCCTTTCGTGATGAACAGTATGAAAGAGATCGAACAAACCATCCAAGACTACAGTTCAGGTGTGTTTGAAACCTATTAATTAAGGTTTGTTTTGAACCTTATTTACGTGCAACAAGGTGACACATCCACTGCCACCCTTATTTAGCACTTGCCACGCTCCATGCGTGGCTTTTTTCTATCTACGCTCCTGCAATTTCATACAATAACTCTGCGCCAGTCTTGGCTATCTTGTCGTTATTCCGTTACAAGGAGGTCACGATGGATAATGTGTTGGTAGCGATGATAGGCTTTGCTTTTGTGGGCGCGGTGACGCCCGGTCCGGTTAATATTCTTGCTATCTCAACCGCGGTACAGCAAGGAAAAACCGAAGCATGCAAACTGGTGTTTGGTGCGTCGGTGTCCTACGCCTTGGTGGTCTATTTTTCAGGTTCGTTACTGTATGGTTTTGCGCAGTGGCTACCTAGATTGGAAGCTGTGTTGCAGGTCTGTGGCAGTGTTTTTCTCGCTTATCTCGCCTACAAAATCTATTCTGCTCCCGTTGAACGCATCACCATGAATCACGACGAGCGATCGGGCTGGTGGAGCGGCTGGTTCACGCAATGGCTTAATCCAAAAGCTTGGTTGGTCGCGATGTCGGGTGTGAGTCTGTATGTGATTGGTCAGCTTGATCAACAGCACTCGCTGTTGGTGTTTACCGCGGTTTCGCTGGTTGCATGTTTAGCAGGGGTTGGCTGCTGGGCGATACTCGGGCAAGTGTTCACGAAATTTCTTGAAACGCCAAGTAAGCAGCGTACTTTTAATCGCGTCATGGCGATCACTTTACTGGCGTCTGTTAGTATGATCTGGTTTTAGCAACAGGGAAGAGCTAACAACATGAAAAAGGACACCAGCGCGAGCTTTAAATGCAGTACCGTTCTGCCTTGGGTAGAAATGCGAATTGCAAGCCAAAGCAGCGCTTGTTACAACGCGCACTCCCATGATGAGTTTTCGTTCGGCATTATCGAACAAGGCCGCGCTTTGTATCGTAACCGAAACCGTACCCATCAAATCGGCATGGGGGATATCGTCACTATTAACCCCGCAGATGTTCATTCGTGTAACCCAGAAGCAGGTTTGTGGTCCTACAATATGCTGTTTGTTGATACCGAGCAGATGGGTATTTGGCAACAAGAAGTACTCAGTGCGGAGACGGGCAAAACCGGTTTGGATTACACGCCGTTTAACGCGGATTTAGAGTGCAACACCCAAATCAAGCAGCGATATCAGTCGTTGTTTTCAGCGTTAAAAAACGATGCGAGCCTGCTGGAAGTACAAAGCCGTTTTTATGATTTTCTCCACGCGTCTTTAGCGAGAGATGAACCATCTAAAGTGACCTCTGCGCCATCAAGTGCCATTAAGCGGGTGAAAGAGAAATTACTCGATCAAATCGCGCTTAACCACGAGCTAGAAGCGCTTTCACACGAAGCCGGAATGAGCCGCTATCAATTGCTACGCGCATTCAAACACCAATATGGCTTACCACCGCACGCTTATCTGATGGATGAAAAGATCAAACGCGCCAAGGTGATGCTCAAGTCAGGTCAGGAGATCGCACAAGTCGCGTACGAGTTAGGATTCACCGATCAAGCTCACTTTCAAAAGCACTTTAAAAAGCGCATTGCCGTTACACCCAAATACTACCAGTCACATTTTGTAAAGGGATAGCCTAGTCTAGTAACGTAGTGGGTTAAGCTTGGTTACAACGGCTCTAATTGTATTAGCCCCTAATACGTAAATGACTCTTATCGTTAATGAGTGGTTTGATTTTTGGGCTTAGGGAACTGCTCAAGTAAGTCTTTAGCCAACTCAAATTCAAATCCTTCGATTGCATCGATTAACTGTTGTTTTTGATCTTCAGTCCACTCGCTAAAATGTTGTGTCTCTTTAATTACAGATAAAGCTTCAACATCATACGCTTCAACGAGATCCACTACGTGCTGGTAAAGTTCTGGTTGGGTCTTGTCTTCTGAAGCACTATTTTGATGTTGATTTGATTGCCATTGTTTCAACTGGGTGCGTAACTTATCAATCATAGACTGACATATCTCTAGTTCTTCCAACGCCATTTGGCTCTTGTCTTCAATACTTTCTTCCATTTTAGCGGCAAGCTGAGAAAGTAACTCGACGCCCAAATTTGCTGAAGAACCTTTGAGGGTATGCGCCATACTGGCGGCCATCTTCCAATCTTCCTTAATGATCACTTCTTTAAACATCGGGAGCTCTTGGTGTTGCGTCTCTAAGAAACGCATCAATATAGCTAAGTAACTCTCTTTATCACCGCCAGTGTTGAAGATGGCTTGTTCTACGTTGATGCCTGACAAGGTGGGGAGATCGGATAAATTTGCTGAACTCTGGTCGGCAGAGAGGGTTGTTAGATCTAAATTATTATCTTCTGGGCGTAAATATTGGTGTAGCGCCTCATAAAGATTATGTACGTTAATAGGTTTGGCTAGATGGGCATTCATACCAGCATCTAAACAGCGTTTCACGTCACTTTGCATTGCATTGGCAGTCATTGCGATGATGGGGAGCTTCTCCCATTTCGGGTCGCGTCTTATTTGCTCGGTCGCTGACACTCCATCCAGTACTGGCATTTGCATGTCCATCAATATCAGATCGATAGAGTGCTGTTTAAGCATATCAATCGCTTGCTGGCCATTTTCGGCGGTGAGGACGGTAAGGTTGGTGCCATGGAGCAATCCGAGCGCCACTTCTTGGTTGATCTTATTATCCTCAACTAACAGTATGGTTTGTTGTGCGAATACGGGTTTTTCCAATTGTTTTGATTTCTGAATGTGTGCGACTTGTTCAATCCCAAAACTGTTCATAATCGCATCGAGGAGATTGGAGGGATTGACGGGTTTAACGATCAGAGAATCAATGACTTTAGAGATGGTTTGGTCGAGGGAAATTTCACGTCCGTAAGCGGTGACTAAGAAGCATTTTGATTGCTCCAACAAACGTTCTTTTTGGGCGGTTTGTAACATTTCGACGCCGTTCAATCCCGGCATATTCCAGTCAACAAACAACATGTCAAACTGATGTTGGCGTATTTCATCGAGTGCTTCGAAACCATTGCTGACCGCTTTGGCGTCAAAGTGCATCGCGTTAAGCAGTGTGACTAAGATATTGCGTGCTGAGTCGTTATCATCGACCACCAACGCACGTTTACCCGCCAGCCCGGAAACGGGTTTGGCAATATCGCGCATTTTAGCCTCTTGCAGGCCAAATATGATGGTGAATGAAAAGGTTGAGCCGACCCCGGGTGTACTACTAACGCTAAGTTGGCCACCCATCAATTCGACCAGCTGTTTGCTGATACTTAAACCAAGCCCTGTACCGCCATACTCGCGTGTGACACTGCTGTCTGCTTGAGAAAAGGCATCAAACAAGTGAGCCACTTTTTCTTTGTCAATCCCAATACCCGTATCTTTAACCGCGAAGTGGAGTACGACTTCACGCTCAGTAAGTAACTCTGGAGTCACTGAAACAAGTATTTCTCCCTGCTCAGTAAACTTGATAGCATTGCCACACAAATTGACGAGTACTTGACCAACGCGAAGTGGGTCGCCAATGAGATTGATCGGAACCTGTGGGTCGATATCAAAAAGAAATTCGATTTTTTTCTCTTGTGCCTTAAATGAAATGATGTTGGTGAGGTTGTCAAACACTTCATCTAAACAAAAATCTATCTCTTCAACGCTGAGTTTGCCTGCCTCAATTTTTGAAAAATCGAGGATATCATTGATGATGCCAAGTAGGTTTTTGGCTGACTCATTGATGCGGGTTAAATATTTGTGTTGTGCTGGGTCGAGTTCGGTATTGAGCGCTAAATGCACCATACCCAATATGCCGTTCATTGGTGTACGAATCTCGTGACTCATATTAGCCAAAAATTCACCTTTGGCGCGGCTCATCGCATCTGCGGTATCTTTTGCATCACGTAATTCGGTTTCCATCTGTTTACGCTCTGTTAAGTCCAACAGGATTCCGACAATGCCCGATACCACGCCTTGACTGTTATTGAACGACGCTTCACACACTAACATATCGCGTTCTTGCTGATTCTCATCAAGCAGTGAAAGTTCGTAATTCTTGGAGCCTTTTTGACGGCTAAGCTGCTGGTGAACATCGGTAAAGCACTGCGATGCCGGTTGCTGGCTAAAAACATCTTGTGGTGTTTTACCGATAATATCTTCTATCGCTATGCCACACAGCTCACTGAATTTAGCGTTAACCGTTAGGTATTTACCCTGTGGTGATAGGCAATACATAGGGTTGGGAGTCGCATTTAAGATCTCTTGGTTTAGCTGAGATTGCTCCAACACTTTTTGCTCTGCTTTTCTTTGCAATTCAACGTTTTGGCTAAGCTGAATACTGACGGCTAAATCATCAAGCATCTGGCTCAACCATTGGTAATGTGTGTCAGTTAAGCCACTAATGGTACCGACTTCTAGCAGTGCAATAGGCTGATCATTAACACAAAGAGGGAAGTAATAAAGCTCATTAAGCTCAAGGGTTCCACCATTGATTGGCATAGTATATTTGCCAGCGAGTGATTTCATACAATAGGGTTTCCCTGAGAGCAGGACACTTAGCTCGGTCGAGCAGGCATCGGAAATGTGCTGTGTTTGGTTGCCTGTGTGGCCAGCACCAGCTATGCGTACCAACTGATTCTCTCGGTACAGTGACAGTCCAATCTGTTGAACCGGGAACTGGTGTAGCAGGAACTGGGTGACTTCCTGACATAAGTTGAGTGTTGATTGACTCGTTCTAAGTACAATATTGAAATCTTTAAATAGAGTGTTTTGCTTTAGTTGTTCGGTGATATGGTGAAAAACCACATTGAGACTATCGATAAAATGCTGTAGCTCAGCGTAGGCTTTTTGGGTAATGGTGAAGGCGTAATCTTTCTCTCTAACTTGGTGGACCACTTTGTTCAGTAGTGTGCTCAGTGGATTAATGTAGAGATGCCATAGAAGTGTAAATGAGAGCACAATTGATGTAATCAAGACCACCATTAATAACAAATAGAGCTGCTTATATACCACCGCTTGTTCATCAACATCAGCAATGTCGTTTTCAATCCGCAAAACAATCGCTTGGTGTGCGGAACCAATCGCACTCATGATCTTTGCCTTTTCGGCAAAATATTTTTTGCTGTAAAGAAGGGCTTGTGCGTACGCTAGGTTAGGCTCCCCTGTGTCTATTTCCGTACCGTCTTCTTGCCTAGTAATACCTTTGACGGCCAAAAATGCCTCGCGTTCGATGTCGACTAGTTCATCAGAGAGCGTAAGTGCTCCTTTAAGCTCAAGAAACTCCGCTTCACTAATACCGGACTCTCTGAGCCGAACTAACAGCGGTACCCCTTGAGGTTGATTGACATCCGGCTTATGAGCCGCTGAATTTGCGACTAAATCCCAGTACTCGTATTCATTTCCGCTTGGGGTAGGGATGTCACCATTGCGAATAGCCAGTACCAAGTTAAACAGTTCTTCCCAGTAATCGTCGCTTGTCACTACATAGGCTCGTGCAAATTTGGTTAAATGATCTGAGCTCTGTTTGAGCTCTTGAGATAACCGATAATAGTTGTGCAAGTCATGTTGGTATGCGCGACTTTGCATACGCAGATCGGAGACCTTGTTCGTCACTAAGAACATTGCAATAGCACATATTCCCATGGTGAGGAACAGCAGTTTGAATAACGTTCGTATTGATAGCACTAAAGTTTATCTTCCATGAGTAATTACTGACAAATGTAGAAATAAATTGTCTATAGTTATTAAAGATTAATTACTGATAAATAGTTACTAATAACTCTAGTCATACTTTCATCATTAGATAAACTTTTTTGGGATATTTTTATGCCTACAGGAAACTTACGTGATTGCACTGTACTGATAGTTGATGATTCTGCGGATAATCTCGCTTTTATGGCACAAGGGTTGAAAAATCTTTACCATGTAAAAGCGGCCAAAAGTGGTGAAATGGCACTGTGCATACTGAAACAGTTTGATGTCGATCTAATTTTGCTGGATATCGTGATGCCTGATATGACTGGGTATGATGTGATCCGAACTGTAAGAGCCGACCGTGATACGTGTAATATTCCAGTTGTATTCCTGACAGGAAAAAACTCACCAGAAGATGAGAAGCTAGGCTTTGAATTAGGTGCCGCGGATTACATACATAAGCCCGTGAGTATTCCGTTACTGCGCTCGCGAGTTAAAACCCATCTGCAAAATAAACGTTCAAAAGATATCTTACTCAATCAAAATGGTTACCTTGAGAAACAGGTAGTAAAACGCTCTTCTGAGTTAGATAGAATGCAGGATGCGGTGGTGTTTGCGCTCGCTAGTTTGGCGGAAACTCGTGACCCGGAAACCGGCAACCATATTTTGCGCACTCAACATTATGTCAAACTCTTGGCTGAAAAGTTGGCTGAAAAACCTCGTTACAGCGACTTCCTGACACCAAAAATGATCGATACGTATTTTAAGGCTGCGCCGCTTCACGACATTGGTAAAGTTGGCATAGTCGACTCGATCTTACTCAAACCAGGCAAGTTAACCGACGAAGAATTTGAAATCATGAAAAGGCATACGACTCTCGGTTTACTCGCGTTGGAGAAAGCAGAGAAGCTTTCTGGTGCAGAGAATGAGCTAATTACCGTCGCCAAGGAAATCGCCTATAGTCACCATGAGAAGTGGAATGGTTCAGGTTACCCTAATGGTTATAATGGTGATGCAATTCCATTGAGCGCAAGGTTGATGGCGTTGGCAGATGTTTATGATGCGTTGAGATGTCGCAGGGTATATAAAGATCCCATGACGCATGAAGACGCTAAGCAAATTATTATGGCGGGTGAAGGTCAGCATTTTGACCCTGAAGTTATTGGAGCATTTATTGAACAAGAACAAAAGTTTATTAAGATCGCTGAAGAATTTGGTGATGAATCCCCCGATTGTTTTATTGAGATGAAAAAGCCAGTCAACTTATGACTGGCTTTTAAAGGGCTAAAGTTAGGCTCTTTGTTTTGCGTCTTCTTGATCGCCAATAAACCCCCCGGTCTGGTGCGCCCACAATTGTGCGTAGATGCCGTTGCTTTGGACAAGTTCTTGGTGAGTGCCTTGTTCAACCACTTCACCTTTGTCTAGCACGATCAAGCGATCCATCGCGGCGATAGTCGACAAGCGATGCGCAATTGCGATGACCGTCTTGCCTTGCATCAACTCGTTTAAGCTTTCCTGAATGGCCGCTTCGACTTCCGAATCTAATGCTGAGGTGGCCTCATCCAAAATCAGTAACGGCGCATCTTTAAGGAGCACACGAGAGATCGCGATACGCTGACGCTGACCACCCGAGAGTTTCACCCCGCGTTCACCAACTTGCGCGTCGTAACCTGTATTGCCGAATGGGTCGCTGAGAGTTTCGATAAACTCATGGGCGTGCGCCTGTTTGGTCGCGCGCAGCAAATCTTCCTCTGTAGCGTCTGGATTGCCGTAAAGAATGTTGTCGCGAATTGAACGGTGTAGCAGCGAAGTATCTTGCGTCACCATACCAATTTTCGCCCGTAGCGAGTCTTGTGTGACGTCAGAGATCACTTGGCCATCAATCTTAATCTTGCCGTCTTCTACGTCGTGGAAGCGCAACAACAAGTTAACCAAGGTGGATTTACCCGCGCCAGAGCGACCAACCAAGCCGACTTTCTCACCGGGTTTGATGTTTAGGTTTAGGTTGCTGATCACGCCTTTGGTTTTGTCGCCGTAGTGGAAGCTAACATTATCGAACTCGATACCACCTTCACGCACCACGAGGTCTTTCGCGCCAGGTTTGTCTTGGATATCCACCGGTTTTGCGAGCGTTTTCATCCCATCAACCACGGTCCCCATGTTTTCAAACAGCGCGCCGACTTCCCACATGATCCACATCGACATACCATTGATACGCAGTGCCAGTGCAATAGCGATGGCAATCGCACCTACGCTGATTGAGTTATCCATCCACAGGTAGACGGACAATGCGCCAATTGAGAACACCAAAATGTAGTTGGTGATTTCAACCGCAACGTCAAAGCCTGTAACCAAACGCATTTGGCGGTAGACCGTATCAAGAAAGCCGCGCATGCCTTTTTCTGCGTAATCGGTTTCACGTTTGCTGTGCGAGAACAACTTCACCGTTGCGATATTGGTGTAACTATCAACGATGCGTCCGGTCATGGTAGAACGGGCGTCTGCTTGCTCAGAGGCCACACGCTTTAACTTAGGGACAAAGTAGATCTGGATGCTGACGTAGCAAGTTAGCCAAATAAGCATCGGGATCATCAAGCGGATGTCAGCTTGCGCCAGCAACACCACCATCGAAGTGAAATAGACTGAGACATAGACGAACACGTCCATGGTTTTCATTACTGTTTCTCGAACCGCGAGCGAGGTTTGCATCACTTTCGTCGCGACGCGGCCTGCAAAGTCATCCTGATAAAAGTTAATGCTCTGCTTAAGCAAATAGCGGTGCGCAAGCCAGCGGATAGACATCGGGTAGTTGCCAAGCAGAGTTTGGTGGATCAGCAACGAATATCCCACCACCAAAATCGGCATCACGATCACAAGCAGCACGCCGTAAAAGATCAGTTGGCTGCTGTTTTCTTGCCAGAAGGTTTCCGGATTGCTGGTGGAGAGCCAGTCAACCAAGTTACCCATTGCGCCAAACAGTGAGACTTCGACAACCGCTACGATGGTCGACATGATTGACATGATGATCAGCGGAATTTCAAACCCACGTGTGTAATAACGACAGAAGGCCAAAATGCCACTTGGCGGCTGCGTGGGTTCTTCATCGGGGAAGGGTTTAGTAAATCCCTCAAATTTCTTAAACATACTTGTTTCCTAAACGCACAAATAAACAACAGAGTGTTATTAAGACGAGCGTGTTAATCCATAAATGGCAAGGGGGAATGCCATGGTATACGTTTGGTCATTAAAATGTAACTGGTGGAATATCAGTGTCTTTGCATACTATTCAGTCAGCTCTACTGTTAAACAATCACTCCAGTTAATTTTACTTCTATAGGATTTTTTTGCAGTTGTTTTTACTGTTGAGTGGTGAAAATTGTAGTTAACTTCAGTAAATATTAATTTAACATTATGTCTACAATTTGCTGCATTGAGTGAGAAAAGTGAGTTTGTCACGATGTTAAAACAGCAAGTATTACCAGAAAAACAATTAAAAACGGTGCAAAACGCAAACTGCGTAATCATGGTGCCACCTAAAGAATTTGCTTTTAACGCGGAAACCGCAAAAGACAACGAATTTCAGCACAAAGTGAATGATACCACTGAGCACATTCGTTTGCTTGCGATGCAGGAGTTTTCCACTATGGTGAGCGAATTGCGTCAAGCTGGTGTGCAAGTTGTGGTATTTGATTACCCGCTTGGCGACGTTGAAACGCCGGACGCCGTGTTCCCAAACAACTGGTTTAGCACCACCGCAGAAGGGGAATTATTCACCTTCCCGATGGCGTGTACCAACCGCCAGCACGAAGTGAAGCCAGACGCGCTGCGCAGTGCTTTAGAAGCGGCCGGACGCGAAGTGAAATCGGTGGACTCACTGACGTCTTACCTCGATATTAATGCTCACCTAGAAAGCACAGGTGTGATGGTGATGGATCACATCAACCGTACCATCTACGCGGCGCTTTCTCAGCGTTGTGATCGTGAAGTACTTGAAGATTACGCGGAGCGCATTGGTTACGAGCGCGTGGTGTCTTTCCAGACAGCGCTACCTTCGGGTAAACCGATTTACCACACTAACGTGATGATGGCGGTGGGTGAAGGGTTCTGCGTGATTTGTGATGAAGTGATCCCGGAATTTGAGCGTCGTTTTGTACTGAAATCGCTAGCAAAAGACAAGCAGGTAATTTCGATCTCGCTAGAACAAATGAACCAGTTCTGCGGCAACATTCTCCAGCTTGAAACGATTAACGGGGACAAAGTGATCGCGATGTCTCAATCTGCTTACGATGCATTCTCGCCAGCGCAGCTTGCTCAGCTTTCTAGTCACGGTCGTTTAATGCCATTTAACGTGCAGACGATAGAAAACATCGGTGGCGGTAGCGTTCGTTGTATGTTGGGTGAAGTCTTTCTTCCGTCACGCGCCCCTAAGCTGTAACGCCTGATCTTAACATTCGAATAAGCACCTTGTTCTGTCAGCAATAGCCTTGCTGAACAAACGGGTGCTTTTTTGTCTCTGTTATTTACTCTTTGCTCACTTCCCCCGGAATAAAACACGTCTGACCTTTACTGAAGTACTATTCGCCAGATTTCGCATATTTGCGAAACCCTCTAAGTGGAGCTGTTCCCTATTCTTATAGTGAAGGAGTTGCTTATCCAGTGACTCCAATCCAACAACAGGAGAACGCAAATGGCTAGGGAGAAAAAGCACACTCATACCGATGATGACCAAGCGCGTTGCTGTACTATTCCGGAAGTTCAAGTCCGGAGTCTGGCACATATATCCGACGGTCATCGACAACGACTGATCGCCAAGTTAGACCGAATGTGGGTTAACGGTACTCAACTGACTTATTACTTCTTTAAACAACCGGCGCATTGGCGTGGTGGCAGTGAACAAGAGCAAGCGGTTCGAGATGCGTTTGCAACGTGGAAAAACTGCGGTATCGGTTTGCAGTTTCGAGAAGTGCAAAACCCAGAAGAAGCGATGATCAGGATTGGTTTTGATCAGAATGACGGTTCGTGGTCTTACGTTGGTCGAGATTGTATTGACCACGCTAAAAACCCGCAAGAGCGCACCACGAACTACGGCTGGGACCTCACTACGGAATATGGTCGTGACACTGCACTGCACGAACTCGGGCACGTGTTGGGCTTTCCTCATGAACACCAAAATCCTCGCGCTGGAATCGTGTGGAATGAAGAAAAGGTCTACGAAAGTTTGGGCGGTCCGCCGAACAACTGGTCAAGAGAGCAAACCCACTGGAACATCATCAGAAAGATCGCGCCCAATACGGTGGATGGTTCGGCTTGGGACAAAGACTCGATCATGCACTATCGCTTTGCCGCGGGTTTAATTGAAAGTCCGGCTGAATATCAGATTAAACCGCTCATCCCAGCCAGTGGTTTATCGCCTGTCGATATCCAAACCGTTCAGGCGTTGTATCCGGCTCTGGAAGAGACAGTCGCCGAGCTGCGCGAATTTGAATCACAGCGATTCAGTATTGCCGCAGGTGAGCAGGTCGACTTTATCATCAACCCGTCGATGACAAGAAAGTACACGCTACAAACGTTCGGCAGAATGGATACCGTTATGGTGCTGTTTGAGTTGCGTGACGGGGTGGAAGAGTACATCGAAGGGGATGACGATAGCGGACATGATTACAACGCTAAAATCGAAGTACACTTACATCGAGGTCGTCAGTATATCGTCCGAACTAGGCTCTATTACGCGACGATGCGCGGTATGAGTTCGATTATGGTGTATTGAGAATAAAAGCCGCTGTTTGACGGCGGCTTTTCTGCGTTTGCCTGCCAAGGCATTTATGCCGGTGGTTTGCTAATTTAACGCCCAGCGCGTTTAGGTTGTTTATTGTCGGGATGACGAGGGCAGTCTGCGCACAGTTTGCGACCTTGGCACTTATAAACTAAGCAACAACTGGTGCGAATGAGTTTAAGTGATCGGTCATCGTCGCCACTTTTAAGTGACTCTGCCAGTTTTTCGGGCAACTCACAGGCACTGAGCCACAACTTCGCGTGATCGTGTATCTCATCACGAGTCAGCTCTGGTGTTAGTTGACTGAGTTTGACCAAACAAGCCAATACACCATCGGCAAACAAATGGTTGGTGAAACCCGGGCGCACTCGCACCCATTGATTCATCTCATCTCGATAAAAATCAAACAACTGCTTGAGTTGTTCGCCCGCAGCATTGATCAACTGCTCTCTTTTTCCTTCACGATAGTCAGTATCGGTAAACTGGAAGCCACTGATAAAATTAGATTGCACTATTTGCCCGATGGAACGCAGTTCAGGCAGGCCTCGACAGGCATAAATCGCCACAAACGCAATGTAGATTGGCTGCCAACAAAGCAACGTCCAGGTTCTGGTCAACCAGTATGCCGCGCCCGCTTCAGGGTGAGCACGTTTTAGTTCTTCGTACAATTTTCGAATCGTGTCTGAGCAAGGCTGATCAAAATAGAGTAAGTCGGTCTGGTTGGGAGTAGGCGATAGCGCCACTGTACCTTCAAGGTAGGGGGTGACTTGTCGTGCGTGTTCAAACAATTGCTCAAAAAAAGGTAACGGGCTCATATCGCGTTTCACCGCTTGTCAGATAAGAGGCTAGGGTGTCTTCGTTGACATTCCTTACCACTGGTTATCTGAGGAAGTGGTTTCATAGTTTTATTTCAACTCGCCCACTATAAAAGATTAGTCTTACATTGCAAATATAAATGATAGTTATTTTTGTTAGTGTTTGTTATGTCTAACCAACTCAAACCGAATTGAAGAATCAGCGACCTGATTGGGGGAGGTGATTACTTCTGCGGTATGGATAACAGCCCAGTTAGTTGATACCCGGGGCAAGGGCGTTCAAACACGCTTGACTTGAATGACGAGTTTTAAATCGTTTGAGCAAAAAGCGAAAGCCGCCAATTGTTGGCGGCTTTCTTGTCTCTGGGTTACGAGCGGTTTTTGTATTTGTACAGCAAGTCTAGAGGCAGGTGGCAGTAGCTATGATCTTCTGGATGCAGCGTTAGCCTGTTCTGGTGCTCTTCATCACTCTTGACGTAGTTTGTCAGTGGCAAGATTTCCAGCGCGATACGCTCGGCGTCTTTCCTTGCGGCAATATGCAGTTTGACAAGTTCTAGGTGTGCAGGATTCGTGCTGTAAACGCCAGTGCGGTACTTCTTGCCGACATCGTTACCTTGCTTGTCTACGCTGTAGGGATCGATGATTTCAAACAGATAGTCGACTAAGTGCTCAACATTCACTTGGCTTGGGTCAAACTCAACCCTTACACATTCCGCGTAGCCATCGTAGTCGCTCGATGTGGTATTTGTGACGCCATTTGCGCGACCCGCTTCGGTTGAAATAACGCCCGGTACGTGTTTGAGAAATTCCTGAACGCCCCAAAGGCAGCCACCTGCAAGATATATCTGTTCCATCTGAAAAATACGGTTAAGTTGATGTTGGGTAGACTCTAGCAAAGTTAATGGGCGAGGTTAACCAACAACGGTGTTTAGGGCGTGATGCTATGCCCTTACGCTACATGCCATAATAGGTCGAAAGGTAGACCAGTACCGCTTCGCGGTCATCGGGACTAAGTTCATCCATACCTTGCTCGTCGACCATCCAATTAAGCGTTTCGTCCCACCTCTGTTTGCTCAGCCCTTGTTGGGCGACCAAATGCAATGAGTGGCAAGCCGAGCACACCGATGCGACCAAAGCCATATTCTCTCCCGGTGCTAATATTCCATCGCCTACGGATTTAATCGCTGCGCCCGCCGATTCTGTTATCCAATTTACGGGAGTAGGGTTTTTTGTTGCCAGCCAAGCGATGATCGCTGCGCGCGCTCCCGGGTCTTTTATGCCGGGAAACACCATATTCGTACCTGGTGCGTACTCGCTTGGCGCGAAGAGAAAAGCATCCAGCCTGTTTGCATCCCATTTACCGTCGAGCTTTTTGAGCGCGTCGCTATAATTGAAGCCTTTGGCACTGGCGATATCACGCTGTGCGATTCCCCATAGTGGTGGGCCGACAACCGCGACACCATCCGATTCGAATTGGTGACAAGCTTTACACACCATCGCTTGCTGTTCGCCCGCTCGAATAAGCGTCTCATCGGCAGTGCTCGGTAAGCTCACCAACATCGCAACGACAAAAGAGAGCGGTATAACCCGCCCTAATTGATGATTGGTGCCCACGATGCTCACCCCTTAACGACCAGTGCAATTCGGTGAAAAGTATTATTGAGGTAACCTTTCGGGTTCCAAGCGATGGCAAACGGCTGGCTGATACCTTGGTCGTCGGTCGCTTTCGCCCAAACTTCGTAATACCCCGCCTGCGGGAATTTCACTTTGGCGTTGAATGTTTGCCACGCGCCTGTATTGGCAGGTGCTGCAAGATCGGCATCCATCCAAGTGGCGCCAAAGTCGATCGAGATCTGCACTTTGTCGACTTTGCGGTCGCCAGACCAAGCGTGGCCACGAACGGCGATTTCATTGCCCATCACTTCAGTATTCGTTTGTGGCGAGGTAATCAAAGATTTCACTGGCATGCGTTCAATGATGTCGAAATCTTCTGTCGCCACTTTTTCACCGGGTGCAACTGGTCGATTTGGGACTCGATAAGAGGTCCCCGTCATTTTGGGACCATCATGGATCTGATCGCGAATCTCAATCCGTGTCAGCCATTTTTGCGAGCACGAACCCGGCCAACCGGGAACAACCAAACGCAAAGGCGCGCCGTTCATTGGGTGTAATGGCTCCCCATTTTGGGCAAAGGCGATGAGGTTTTCACTGCTCAATGCTTTTGCGATTGGTACACCGCGAGAAATGGGCAGCTTATCGGCTTTACCGGATAAGTGCTTATCTGCGCCATAATGTGCGGTGTAGATAGCGCCAACTTTAAGTCCGGCGGCTTGTAGGACGTCAGCCAACCTCACCCCTGTCCAGCTTGAGCAAGCAACCGCACCGTAAGTCCACTGGTTGCCAGTGGCTTTAGGGTCAAAGAATGCTCGGCCATTACCACCACATTCGACCACCAGCTGTTGCTCGACCACTTCGAAGTTTTTCTTCAAATCGGCGATCGATAACGTCATTGGTTTATCGACCAAACCATCGATGGTCAGCGTCCAGCTGTCGGCGTCTACTTCCGTTGGTGGAATGCCGTTGTTGCGGATAAAGTGACGACGAGTTGGGGTCACGTCATCGTTGAGTAGATGAGGGGGCGTTTCAGCGTTCATTGGCCGGTCATTGAGAACGGTTAAGTCGTCTTTCCCTTCGATCATCACATCATCGAGCCCTTCTGCAAACGCCGCTGGGACGATTCCAGCCGGCATATTGCGGTGGAAAGGTATTGCGCCACCCAGCACTGCGGCCATTGTCGCTAACCCAGCACCTTTCAAAAAGCCGCGTCGGTCTGGGTAACTTACGCGTCCAAAGACTTTTTCGTCCGCAGATTCTGGGTTCTTCTCATAGTATTTATAGATGCCCTGCGGATTGTTTTTCTCGTTCTTACTCATGTTGCGTTCCTTTGTCGGTCAACGCCCAAGAACCTGAACTTCTACGTCATCTACAGCTCGGTAGCGCGTACAACCAATCTCTCACTGATACTTACCTATTCGGTTGTTCATCTCTAAATTTAGTTGACTATGTCCGGACTTCACAATAATTGCTTTGAGAAAGGCTAGTGTTCATGTTGTTTAGGGCAAAGGTAACCGAGGGTAGTGGGTATTAATCCTCTACCATGCCTCTGTTTTGCCCTAAAGTATCAGTGTGAGAAATATACGCGGGAGTGCCATCTTGCCGAGGCTGATGCTAAACTGCTGTCCAGTTTTATGGTGTGTTTAAAAAGGAAAGATGATGAACCCGATTTTAGCTCTGTTAAAAGAAAACAATATTAGCGATGAGCAAATTAAAGAACTGTTTGAAGTGTTGACGCAAAACCCACTTGCGGCAATGGCGACGATCAGCCAGCTGGGTTTGCCTCAAGATAAGCTGCAATTGCTAATGGGGCAGGTAATGCAAAACCCTGCTCTTATCAAAGAAGCGGTGAACGAACTAGGGCTTGATTTCTCGAAAGTCGAAGCGGCGAAAGCGCAGCTACAACAGTAATTTCACTGCTATTCTATCTAAAAGCCGTTCTACAGAGTGTCTGTTTTGTAGAACGGCTTTTTGGTTTCTCACCCCAAACTAAACCCATCTGGTCAACACCAATCGCACTCACTTCTCTTTGGTTATGTGTGTTATTGTATATTAGCAAGTTCGAAAGTATTTACTTATAAGAGTGTGGTGTCATATTCATTTCTTATGCATACAAAGGCGTACTGTTATCAATATTTCGTATTGAAGTGAATTTAATTTTTAATTCTTAGTTTTTTCTTTTTATTGGTTTTTTATTCTGTAGTGCGGTTTATTTTCTTTGGCAAGTTCTGGTTATTGTAGCATTGGTGAAGCTTATGAGGTTTCGAGGTTTATTAGTGGTTTCTTGCTCATAGATGGCGTGTTTTGGCAGTAACTTACTGTTGTATTGTGTAAATATTTATTTGCGTAAATATTGTTTTTAGAATTTCTAATATTCATCGTGTATGGATGGGTTCATCGCTATTTCACAGACTTTTCTGTATCTACGTGCTACGTTGTTGTTAACCGAATGTATCTTTCTTGTTGAAAGGTAACGCTGGTAATAAATGATTTAATTACTATTTTGGTAAATAATAAAAATGAAAAGTATTTCTATTAAGCTATTGATTATTCCTGCATTTTTTATTGCAGTGCTGCTGGGCTATCACGCTAAGTCTATCTCTACCTCTCAAGCTGTCATGGATAGCTTCAACAGTGTTTATGTCGATCGAGTAGTTCCTCTCTCCTCTTTGAAATCAGTCTCTGATTTGTACGCGATCAACATCATTGACGCCGCTAACAAGCAGCATGTTGGACTGGTCATGTACCAAGATTTCGTTGCAGGAGTTGAGGACTCAGTAAAACAAGCGCGAGTTATCCTAGACCAATACCTAGCCACTCAGCTAACGCCTCGTGAAGAAGAACTCGCAACCGTGCTCGATAACAAGGTCGCTAATCTGGAAAAAGTTCTGCCAACCCTTATCGCTAAGCGAACGGCAGGCACTATTGATGACCAGACACTGATCATTGAACTCTACAAGATGATTGATGATTTGGGCGTAGAGTTATCTGAACTAGTTCAATTACAGCTGGACGTGGCAAAAACGGAGCTGGACCTTTCTCAGCAAGCGTTCAGCAAAGCGAACTTTTATGGTTGGATTATCCTAATTGCGAGTGCGTTGCTGGCGGTTTTTGTCTCTGTATTTATGGTCAAACGAGAGCTGCGTAGTCTGCCAGATTTCTTGACATGGTTAGAAGATATCTCTAACGGTAAAGTGAAAGATAGTGAGTGGAAGAAGTCCAACAACGAGCTGGATCTCATCGGTGAAAGGTTGTCTGTGCTTTCGACTAAGCTGCAAAAGTTTGTGACTGGTAGTCATAATAATATGCACGCCCTGCATGATAGTCAGGAAGCCATTGCCACGTCGATTGCGAATAACGAACGAAACTCTCAGGCGGAGTTATCGTCGGTAGAGCAAGTGGCGACTGCTGCGACAGAATTGTCGTCAACCGCTTCAGATGTGGCTGTCAATGCGGTTCGCGCTGAAGAGTCGGTGTCAGAAGCCTCAAGTATCATCGCAATCAGCAATGAAGTATTGCAGAAGTCTAATACAACCACTCAGAGAGTGAGCGAGTCGATCTATGAAGCGAGAGCGATCGTCAACGAGCTGCGAGAGTACTCGGATAAAATCAGCTCTGTCGTTGATGTGATTAACGGTATCTCAGAACAAACCAACTTATTGGCACTCAACGCGGCGATTGAAGCCGCAAGGGCCGGTGAGCAAGGGCGCGGTTTTGCGGTTGTTGCGGATGAGGTTCGTGCACTGGCAGCTAAAACCCAGCAGTCGACCATCGATATTCAGTCGATCATTTCTATGCTGCAAGAACAGTCACAAAAAGCAGATTCGTCTATGACACATAACGTTGAGTTGATTGATGAGACGCAAACCGCGGCCCAAGAATTGATTGAAGCGTTTGAAAATGTCGCGAATAAAGTTAGAGACATCTCCGATGTAAACTCGATTGTGGCCACCGCCGCAGAAGAACAAAACGCAGTAACGCAAGATATCTCAAGGCAGCTTGAAGAGATCAACCACTTGGTGCAAGAGAACCTAAAAGGGATCGGCAATACCAATCGATCGAATCAGGAAATCTCTAAGTTGACCAATCAATTAGGAGATGAGTTAGCGTTTTTCAAAGTGTGAAGACGAGAGTCTTCGCCTCCCCAGGAACAGCCGCTGCGAGTCAGCGGCTTGTTTCTTTCTATTTCGAGCTTATCCGTAAAGTGCCCATTAACTCCGCGGCTATTTCATTGGTCGCTAGGTGATTGGTTCATTGCAATGTTTTACACTGTAAACACGCGTTGCAAATCAAACATCAACTCAGATACACCACCAACAAATCGGTTTCAACTGCGTTGGCGACTTTCGGTACAGTAGAAAACAAGCGGCTCCATAATTTATGGTGGTGCCCGCACACGACCAAGTCGATGCCCATTTCTTTGACCATTCCAGACAGTTTAACGTGCAAGTCACCGACCACAATTAAAGACTCTTCAATGGGGTAGTGGCTTTGCTCTACTAACGCTTTTAACTGTTGTTCGAAAGACCGCTGATCTTTCGGTTCCAGAACCACTCTGTCGACATCGACAAAGATCAACGAGAGTTTGCTGTTGTTTTGTTGGGCCATTGATATCGCCCGGTTGATGACGGTTTGGCTAGCGTCGGTTAAATCCACCGCGACTAAAATATGCTGATAACTCATTTTCCCTCCCAAGTGACTACTAAGCATTTAATTAAAGTCTAGCAGTCTCAGTAAAAACGAGTTTTCAAGTGAAGCGCCAAAACTCCTCAACATTAGGTTACCAAAAGGTAACTACTTGAAAGCTGCGTGTGGTGTTTTTACATTGTTGATGTTCAGCCATCATTTTATTAACTCAGGAGCGGGTATGGCACATTCAGCGAAATTAAAAGCAGGCGACAAGTTTCCCAATATTGAAGCGACGTTACTCGACGGTTCGGTGGTAACGTTAGGAAAGCCGAAAGGGCAGGGACTGTGGCAGGCGGTGTTTGTTTATCGCGGAAAGCATTGCCCACTATGTACCAAATATCTTAATGAAATCGAAAGCTACAAACAGGCGTTCTCAGATGCTGGTGTGGAAGTCTTAGCTGTCTCGGCGGACTCAAAGCAGCAGTTGCAGAAGCATGTTACGCAATTAGACGTCAGCTTTCCTATTGCATACGGTCTATCAGAGCAACAAATGAAAGAGCTTGGTTTGTATATCTCGGTGCCTCGCTCCGAGCAGGAGACCGACCACAATTTCTCAGAACCAAGTTTGTTTGTGGTAAACGAAAACGGTGATTTACACGTAGTAGACTTGGCTAACAATCCGTTTATCAGACCGGAACTTGGTGCGCTAACACGTGGCTTAGCGTGGATTCGAGACCCAAATAATCACTACCCGATCCGTGGTACTTTTGATTACTAGTGTCTTATGATTTGAGCCTGTTAAGTCTTCAGGCTCGTTTATTTGTTGATTTAAATATTGTGTGTCTCAGACCATACACGTAAATCATCTAAGATTTTCAGCGCGCTTTTACCAAAGTCGGTTAACTCGTAGCTAACCGCTAGCGGACGTTCACTAAGCACTTTTCTTGTGACCATCCCTTCGTTCTCAAGTTCTTTAAGCCTCTGGTCGATGATCTTTTTGCTCGCGCCGCCTAGTAGGCGAACAAGGTCATTGAAGCGAACGGGACCGTCTCTTAGTTGATAGATTAAAGACCCTTTCCATTTCCCGCCGATCAAGCGCATCCCTTTTTCGATGGGGCACGGCTCTGTACATGGGTTAATCACAGATTTACGACCTTTATGGTCGATAACGATAGAACTTTTCATTGGCAGGTCTTCTTGTTATCAAGCAAAACAGCAGTGCATTCCAAACTAAGTTACCATGGTAAACCGCTCGAAAATGCTTTCAATTAGTACTATAGAACCGAGAACCTCGACGTTTATTTCGACTCATTTCTAACATGCCGGGTTTATTTCAATTTTTCCACTTGTTGCACTTTAGTGAGCAAGTCTATAGGTTAATTCTGTATACCAATTAAACCGTTCGCTCGGATGTCAGTAACAACGAGGTTATATGTTTCACTCAAAGTCTTTATTACCTAAACGTTGGCTTGCTTATTACTGGTCTTCACTCCGGGGCGGGATAACCTTTTAGCGGTTGCTTTTATGAAGCAGCGCTGATTACTCTATATCCTTATCATGCGTTCGAAATAAGGAGTGTTTCGTGCATAAAGTGTTTGTATTCGGGACTCTTAAGCAAGGGTTCCCTAATTTTAAAACCAACAAAGGTGTTCGCGTTGGGGGAGATTTTCAAACCAAGCAACGCTACCCGCTTTATCTGGTTGGAGAGCGTCATTCTCCGTGGTTAGTGCTGGATGAAGGGCACGGAAAACCAATCAAAGGTCAAGTATTTGAAGTTGATGACCAAGCGCTGGATGCGATGGACGCCTTGGAGCGTATCCATGAGCCAGACGGCTATCGCAGGATAACGATCAAGGTTACGTGTTTGCAATCTGGCAAAGAGCTAGACGTGTTTCTCTACGCCAAACCACCAGAAATGCTTGACCAATCTGAAGTGAAAGCAGTGCTTGATGATGAATACCGTCTTGAGCACGTCAAGTTGTATCGAAGCCGATATGCTTAACCCGAATAAGCATCAAGTAACCAAATCTCTATTATGGATGCTGGGTACTTTACTGTCTTTCTGTCTGATGGCGATCGGCGCGCGCGAGCTCAGCGGTGAAGTCAGCACCTTTCAGATGTTGTTCTTTCGCAGTGTTATCGGCTTAGTCGCGATTTCATTAATGATGTTGGCGACAAGAACAACCGCACATATTTTTACTCGACGAATCAGGCTGCACGGATTGCGTAATGTATTTCATTATGCCGGGCAGTATGGCTGGTTTGTGGGGATTGGTTTGCTACCGCTTGCGGAAGTGTTTGCACTTGAGTTCACAGTGCCACTATGGACAGCGATCATCGCTTGGTTGTTCTTAGGTGAGGCGTTAACCAAAGCGAAACTCGCCGCGATAGGGTTTGGTTTGTTGGGTGTTTTCATCATCGTCAAACCGGGTATTGAGGTGGTCAATCTCGCTTCGCTGATCGTGTTAGGTGCTGCGATGTGTTATTCCATTTCTCACGCGTGTACCAAGTCACTCTCTGCCACTGAACACCCTTTCACGATCTTATTTATGATGTGCGTGATCCAGCTCCCTATCGGTTTTGTGTTGGCGTTGCCAAGTTGGCAAATGCCAGTCGATACGCAGTGGGGCTGGCTGATCTTAATTGGCGTGACGGCGCTATCTGCGCATTTTTGTATGACCAAGGCGATGCAGTATGCTGAAGTCACTAGCGTGGTGATTATGGACTTTTTCAGATTGCCCGCGATCGCGGTAGTCGGCGTTTTGCTGTACAACGAGCAGTTTGAGTGGTCTCTTCTGTTAGGGGCGCTGTTGATGCTGCTTGGCAACGTAGCGGCGATGTCTAAACTCAGAGTTGGCAACAAGATTGAACCAGAAATCACTGAAGGGCTAGCGAATAAAACCAAAAGAAAATAACTCGGAGTAAGAATCAACTCGTAAGATCAATGTCCGAGGTCGTTGATAAGATTTTAGCCAGCGAACGATACTCTAGATAGGTTCATCCATTCTCGTTACTCGCCGCTGTGGCTCAAATGTGCAACTCTAAGCCAAAAAGATAAATAGTTCGCATCGTTTAGAGTACTGAAGACACCTACTTGCCACAAAAACCTTCATATTGCATCCATACTGCAACTATCCCCTCCAACTGGTTCATGGGTTTAACGTGCCCGTTCCTTATTTGTATAGGAAGCGTAGAGAATGGATTTAGAACAAACCTACAAACTCATTGGCATACTCGCCGGAATCGTTTTTTTGTATACCTTGATTGCTAAGCGTGTTGAGAGTTCATTCATTTCTGGCCCCATAGTGTACGTCACGATCGGTTTAATTCTTGGTACAAAAGGGCTTGATGTCGTTGGAGAATTGACCGACGCGAATGACCTTCGGTTCTTGGCGGATATTACGTTAGCTCTGATTTTATTTTCTGACGCGGCACACTCCAACATCGCAGTGCTTAAACAAAAGTTGTTCTATCCCAAACGTATGTTACTGATCGGGTTGCCCGGTGCCATTTTACTCGGCTGCATTGTTGCCGCGGTACTGTTGGACGTGTTGTCTATACTGGAAGCGGCCATTTTAGGGACAATATTAGGGGCTACGGATGCCGCGCTTGGGAAAGCGGTGATCACCAATCAAAAGGTTCCTGCCGAAATTCGTGAAGGGCTTAATGTTGAAAGCGGCTTAAATGACGGATTATGCGTACCCGTTTTATTACTACTTCTTGCCATAGCAACCAGCCAATCACATGAAGCATTAAGCACATTAGAAACGCTGGCGATATTTGTTGAAGAGCTTGGCATTGGTCTGATTGTGGGTCTGTCGATAGCCTATGTAGGGGCGACATTACTTAAGTGGTGTGCAAAAAAGAATGGCTTGAGTGAGGTTTGGCTACAACTGACGGTCGGTGCTATCGCATTATGCTGCTTTGGCGTGACGCAAACTTTACATGGTAGTGGGTATGTCGCTTCATTCTCAGGTGGTTTGTTATTTGGATATCTAGCGAATAAACACACGCATGAGTTAGTACTGACGACAGAAAGCATTGCTGAGTTACTCGCGATGTTAACTTGGATACTGTTTGGTGCAGCGGTGGTGGGAGAAATATACGGTGAATTTACGATATCTATGCTGGTTTACGCACTACTTAGTTTGACGTTTGTCAGAATGCTGCCGATTTATTTATCTTACTTAGGTACCAATGTCCCCGCCAAACAACGTTTATTTATGGGATGGTTTGGACCACGTGGCTTAGCGAGTATTGTATTTACCATTATTTTGCTCGATGCCAATCTTGAAAACGGTGATTTTGTTGCGCTCACGGTTGCTTTGACCGTGTTAGCGAGCTTAATACTGCACGGGATCACCGCCAAACCTTTTGCTAACCTCATTAGCCAAAACAGGGATAGTGATTTGAAGTAATAACGATGAGAAAACTCGCGCTTATGGTATTTCAAACGTTTGGCTGTCGATATCGCTTAGTACAACACTCAACTTAGGAAACAATAATGAACATGAGAGAGTTCTCTGGCATGGTCGAACTGTCGTCTCATACCTTACGGTACTACGAGAAAATCGGCTTGCTAAAGAATGTTCAACGTAACTCAAGCGGACACCGGGTTTACACGCAAAAAGACCTCGATTGGGTTAGCTTTATTAAGCGGCTAAAAGAGACAGGGATGCCGCTGGAAAACATCTTGCAGTACGCGGCGTTAAGAGAAAAGGGGGCTAAAACCACATCGGAAAGACAACAGTTACTCGAGTCTCACCAACAATGCCTCAAAGCGCACATTGAACAACAGCAACAACATTTGCTCGCGTTGGAAGAGAAAATTAATTTATACAAAGACGGAAAAGTGCGTTGACTTAGAGTGAACTCTAACTTGTAAGGTGTACTCAAATTGACTGATAGGAGTACACCGATGGAACGTTCTCGATTTGATTTGGGTTTGGAATTGCTGTCAAAGATTGACGGTGAGGCGGGGCACAATGTGATTAATAGCCTGCAAGATATTTGCCCCGACTTAGCAAAATATACGATTGAGTTTCCGTTTGGCGACATTTATGCGCGCCCCGCACTGGATTTAAAATCACGTGAAATTGCTACCGTTGCTGCATTAACTGCACTGGGGAACTGTGCGCCTCAGCTTAAAGTTCATCTCAATGCGGCGCTGAATGTCGGGTGTAGTGAAGACGAGGTCAAAGAAGTCGTCTTACAGATGGCGGTATACGCTGGCTTTCCCGCCGCGCTAAATGGCATGTTCGCGTTAAAAGAAGTACTCGCGGAAAGAAGTACCGTTTAAGGCGGCAATCCGCTATGTTCAGTTAACTTTATAAGTTAAATAACAAAGTCAGTGTACGGAATCATACGCAAACTGACACTTTGGGAAAGTCGACTTGACGGTGCATTGCTCTTTAACAACGAGCTAAGTTGTTGTTGGACACTTCTGAGTTGCAGCATTTGATAGATTAGCAATTATCGCGTTATCAGCATGGCCATATCACGACGCAGCAAAGAGTAGGGTGGAATTAATAGGTTGGTCTATTAATCCATCCGTGGTCATCACATCTCCTTGTATCGAGATAACAACTGCCTCGATGCCTTCAATAGTGTTTAGATAGCTGATCGATTGTGAAGCCGAAGGAAGAAAACCGGCAGTACTCCAGATCTCTCCATCAACGGATTTCTTAGAAACAATCGTTAGACTTGCGATATCCGTTGAAATCGGCATACCCGTTTTCCCATCCAGCAAGTGGTGATAACGCTGACCATTGGATTCAAAGAAACGTTCATTGATGCCAGACGTTACCATCGACATGCCTTGCAACGGTACGATACATATCACATCCCCTCGTTGGGACAATGGATTCTGAATACCCACATTCCACGCATTATTAGGGTTGTTTGGTGAATGTCCTATCGTTAGCACATTGCCTCCCAAGCTTATATAACCGTTATCCACACCAGCTTCTGTCAGCCTTTGCATGACTTGGTCAGCAAAATAACCTTTTGCAATCGAGCCTAAGTCTATTTCCATTCCTTTTTGGCTTAGAAACACCGAGAGCTCTTGCTCATTCAAAATGATCTGAGTTGGGTCGACTAAGGCCAGCTTTTCGTTAATGACATCTTGCGACGGTACCGTCGCTTCTTGGAACCCAATACGCCACGTTTTCACCAAAGGGCCAATTGCAATATTGAAGGGGGTACTGACATCTTCGCTATAATGTTTACCTAGTTTAATAAGCTCAAACAGATCGGGGGCAACAACGATAGGCGCTATACCTGCGTTAAGATTGACGCGCATCAACTCAGAATCTGCTTGATTTACCGTAAATCGAGTCGCGTAATCCTTTAATTGAATATACGCATCTTTAATGAGCTGCTCACCGTTTTGATGGTGAACCACCAAATCAATAAAGGTCCCCATCATTTCGAATCTTGCGCTATAGCTTTTCATAGTCATATCGTCATTGAGTGTTGAATAAAGAGGGAAGCAAAGCTTCCCTCTGTCTGGCCTAATGTACCGATATGCTGTTACACAAGATTGGCTGCATTTTCACCAGCAATACGACCATAGGTGAAGATATCAATCAATGCGTTGCCACCTAAACGGTTACCAGCATGAATACCACCTGCGACTTCACCTGCTGCGTATAAGCCTTTGATAATATTTCCATCTTTACCAATTACACGCGCCTGCATATCAATCTTCAAGCCGCCCATAGTGTGGTGGACTGACGGTTGACGTGGTGTCGCATAAAATGGAGCCTTAGCCACTTTTAGGCCAAATGCACTCTTATTAAACTCAGGGTCACTCCCTTGATCTACGTAATGATTGTATCGCGAGATGGTGTTCGACAGTGCTTCGGCAGGTACACCAATTTTTTCTGCTAACTCTTCAATGGTGTCCGCTTTAATAATGATTCCCTCTTTGATTTCTCGCTCGATAGTGTCATCTGAAGTATTTGCTGCGGTTTGACGAATATTGTCATCTGCAATCATATAAACGAGACCACCGTTATCGAAGAAGGCTTCAGATAACACATCTCGGCTACCACACTCATCAACGAAACGTTGACCTTGTTGGTTAACAAATACAAAGTTTTCAGGTGGCACGATCAAGCCCGTCAGCAATGCGCCCGATTTTGGATCACCAATTGGCATCAACTGAACAAAGCCCATACCGACTAGCTCTGCCCCCGCCTTTTCGCCAATCTCAATACCGTCACCTACTAGTGCTGGTGAGTTAGTCGTTTTGATGTCGTCAGCAATGTCTTTCCAATATGTGTTGTACTTCTTGATCATCTGCGTATTTGCACCGAAGCCGCCAGACGCCATTACCACACCATTATTCACATGCAGAGTAAGCTTTGTACCATCCGCCTGTACCGCTTTTATACCAACGACTTTGCCATCTTCAATGATAAGATCAGTCGCACGAGTATCAGTGATAATTCGACCGTTCTGCTCCTGAATACGTTTTGATAGCTTGTCAACAAACTCAACACCTTTCGGACGTTTTGGTTTATGTGCTCGACGCCATAATGCTCCAACTGGGATTTCAACGACACTGCGGTCAAAATCAATGCCCTTCACAGTTAGCCAATCAATCGATTCCATTGAACGAGACGTTAACGTCTCTACTAGATCATATTGACCATAAATCGCTTCACCATTTAGATCGGTACGTTTACCGCCCAGATAGGTTTGAATACGGTGCAATTCAACTGAATCGAATAGATACGGTTTACCTTTCTCTAGATCCGTAAAATAGTCATCTAACTGAGACTTCAACGTTCTAAAGTCTGCTAAATATTCTTCAACAAATTCAGACTCAGGTGTATTTGCCAGCTGCATTAAGGTCTCTTTTTCACCGGGTAATGCAGCGAAATCACCTTGCCACTTTGGCTCAGCAGCGTTTACCCAGCCACCGGTACGTACTGTGTTACCGCCAATAGCAGGAAACTTCTCAAGTAAAATGACCGACTTTCCTTTTTCCAATGCGGTTAATGTTGCACTTAAACCCGCACCGCCGCCGCCAACAACAACAATATCAACCGTCTCTTCGATAGTCTTTGTTGACCACTCAACCGCTTCTCTTGCCTTACAGCGTAAAGCTTCAGAGTTACCACCAGCGAGATCAACTGCGTTTGCAACACCATCAAGCACAGCTTGGCTACTAACTGTTGCACCTGAAATAACATCAATGTTTAGAGTTTGACCATCTAGAATTTGTTGAGGGATGCGCTCAAATGCAGGGTTTGCAATACCATCAGATTCTTTTGATGAATCGACAAAGATATTGAGGATTTTGTCTTCAGAGAAGGTGACTTTCACCGGTAAGTCATCGTTATGACCACGGCCATACGCAGTGTATTCACCTGCATTAAACTTGATAGGTACGCTCTGCAACTCTTTAATTCGCTGGTGTTTCATAGCCTCGGCTGCACTATCGACAATCATATAGTCCATGATTTCCCATAGTGGTGTTGGGATTTTCAGCTCTTCTTGTTGCGCGATGTCTGCAAACTCGGCACACGGCTCGTTGTTAAGCGCTTTATCTGCCCAAGTTGGCTCAACCAAGAAGCCTTTACCCACCGCTACCATGTCATAGCCTTGTTCAATGGCTTTGTCTGCATCACTGCGCTGAGCAATTCCACCAACACCAATCACTGGCACTTTCGCTAAAGTCTTAGATTGCAGATGACGGTACTTGTCGATTAGCGTCTCTAGGTCTTCTGGGGTCACAATTGAGTTACGTGACCAACTCCCCATAGAGAAATGCAAATAATCCAAGCCACATGTCGCAAGCTTATCTAACAGGTACATAGTGTCTTCAAAGCGGATACCTGGCTGTTCAATCTCTTCTGGAGAGAATCGGTAACCGATAATAAAGTCGGGTTTACCGTGAGCATGAACAACTTCTTTTGTTTTTGCGAGTACGGCTAATGGGAAAGTCGTGCGTTTCTCAATATCTCCACCCCACTTGTCGGTTCGGCGGTTTGAATGCGGAGAGAAAAACTGCTGGATTAGGTAAGTGTTTGCACCATGAATTTCGACACCATCAAAACCAGCAAGAATCGCTCGATTCACGGCATCACCAAAGCGTTCAATCATCTCTTCGATTTGCTCTTGGGTCATTTGCAATGGCGTTTCCGCATTATCACGCAAAGCTGCAACTGGACTGGCCGAGATAGGTTGATGTCCTCCGTTGAACTCTGGGTTTGCCATACGTCCCGCATGGTATATCTGCAAAATAGCCTTTGAGCCTTTGGCTTTAATTGCTTCAGCGAGCTTACCTAAGCCCGTTATTTTGCTATCAGTATCGATACCAAGTGCACCAGGGAATGCTCGGCCATATTTTTCAACAAACGCACTTTCGACGATGACAGCACCAGCATCACCTGAGCGAGCAGCGTAGTAATTGATCATCTCATCGGTTACACCACCATCGAAAAACGCAGATTGAATGGTCATCGGTGCCATTACGACTCGGTTATGAAGCTTGCCTCCTGACTGGAATACGATGTCATCGGTTAGCTTAGTCATAGATTGTTCCTCTAATAGATTAATTCTCATATCAAACGCGCCAACCACCCATGATTTTGTGCGCATTAACCTGTTTCATATGAAAACTTATGATGGTCAATAACCGCACTAATATCATGGAAATCAATGTATGAGTAAAATGACTTATTTACATCAAAGCCATTACTCATACGCATATGCATGCTCATTTAGAGGTATGCAATCTATGTATTTATTGTTTGGTAATCATTTAACGTACTCATCAAAATATGAGCAATAGAGTCATCGGTAAAAGTAAGCCAACGTAAACACCGCATAAAGACTAGGTGTCTATTTTAAGAAATAACAGTGAGTTACAAGAATGGACAATTACAATCCCAACAACTGCAATAAAAGAATCTTGGTAAGGTTTTAAAGATAGGTATGGGCAATACGGGGTGGGGTACGATAATCGAGTCACATAACCTCTGCTAAAAGAAATCGTCTAGGAAAGTTTCTATGAATCTAATACAACAAAGGGAGGACAACGCCCTCCCATATATTCAAAAGCATTTATTCTTATTAGTTCATTCTTGGTTGAACTAAATTGAATGTATTTGGAATGTTAGCATCCAACATAGACATAAAGTTGCCAAATAGAGCCTTATCACCTGAAAGCTTCAAGTTTCCGTTTTTCTGTGCATCTTCAATAGTTGTTTTACCATTCAAGATAGAGAATAGCGTGACGTTGTTGGTTTCGATTGTACCCACACTGTCTTTCGGCTGATAATCTTTCGCGGTATTCATGACACCGTTTTCAATTTCAACACCGAAGCTCTCTCCATTGACATTAAATACGAATGCTAAACGGCCATAATCGACAGATTTTTGTGGAACGATACGTGTTGCAAACATATCCATCATTAAGTTTGAAGGTAGAGCATTAAGAACGTCCGGGCCTGCGCTGTTAACGGGTTGAGGTAACAGATCGTCAGAACGAAGTTCCTGTGCTGCAGTTAAATACCAGTTGCGTTTTAAAGATGATTCTTCTTGGTAACCCAATTGCTCAAACGCATCAGCCATCAGATAGTTCGCTTTTTTGTTATCTTTATTGTAAGACTCAATATGGTTCAACAATTGTACCGTGAACGCATAATCACCTTTCTTAAAGTATTCCAGCGCCTTATTAACCACAACATCTTCACCGCCGAAAGATTCAACGTAACGTTGACCACTTTCTGCATAAGTATGTTTTGCGATGCTTACGGGGTTTGCATCAAACCAACCTAAATTGTTTACGTAAGTTGCAATCACATTGTTTTTAAAATTACCGTAATAGTCACGGTTATCCCATTGATTCATAATAGAATCTGGTATTTCGATGTTTTGAGCAATTTCATCAGGACGATAACCATAATTGGCTAAACGCGTAGTCTGGTCGTTAATCGCTTTATAAAGATCGCGTTGATTTTTCATAAAGTTAACAACGTTATCTTGGCCCCACGTTGGCCATGTGTGTGGACCGAAGATGACATTAGCGTTGTCTTGCCAGCGCACAATAGCTTCGTGAATGTACTGCGCCCATTTCCCCGCATCACGAGTTTTTGTTCCACGCATTGAATAAATATTGTGCTGTAAATGGTTCACATCTTCTGCCATAGAAATTGCGCCCCATTCCGGAATATTAAATACCATTTCTGATGGTGCTTCACTGCCTGGAACGAGGTAGAAATCAAAGTTCACACCATCAATATTTACAACCTGATTATCGTATGTAATTTCTTTTACGTACTTAGGTAGGCCATTGGTACCATTAGCCACAAGTGGGCCCAACGCGCTTGTAACAAAGCCTTTTTCGTTCTTGGGTAATACTAAACCGTACTGATAAATTGAGCGGCGGCTCATAACGTTTCCGTACAGTACCATTTCGCCAACAGAGTCCTTCATAAAACCTTCAGGCACATAAACAGGAACTTTACCTGACTCAAAATCTTTTTCGGACGCTAAACCAAGATCAACAATACCGGTAATACCGCCATAGTGGTCAGTATGTGAGTGCGACACAATGACCGCTTTCAGTGGACGTTTACCACGATATTGCTCATACAATTTATACGCTTTTTTTAATGTCTCGGGTGAATATTCGATATCGTATAAAACAATACCGTCATCGGTTTCAATGATGGTTAAGTTGGTTATATCATTACCACGAACTTGGTAAATTTTATTAGGTAACACTTCATACAGACCACCTCTGTTTACTAACTGAGCATGACGCCATAAGCTTGGGTTGACAGTAGCTGGTGCTTCTTTACCTTGCATAAACTGCATCGCAGGAATATCCGCAAATCCTTTTATGTATCCATCATCAGGTAAAGGGGCAATAAATCCTCTGTCGACATCCTCAAATGCCTGCTTATTATTGAAATCCAATTTCTTATATACGGCGTCATTAGATTGCTTCGTATAACTGCTTGCCTCTTTCGCATCGGCTGTGAACTGATATTGCGTTGCGCTAGCCCAAACTGTAGATGAACCTAGCATGGCCAAGGTCGACATAAGAAATACACGCTTCTTGGTTGAAGTAATCAACATGGTAAAACTCCTGAGTGGTCAATACACGTACAATGTGGTCTCAAACGGAGAACAGAGCAACGTATAACCATTATTCAATTATTAAATAATGGGGTATACTGAGCGCATAATGTGGAGGATAAATGAATACTTCTTACCAGCTTTTACCAATACTTATTGCTATTATCGAAGAAAAAAACTTAAGTCGTGTAGCGGTGAGAATGAATGTATCTCAACCGACAGTAAGCCGGGCGCTATCAATACTTAGAAATGAATATAAAGATCCGCTCGTTGTAAGAACAGCAACTGGTGTTGAACCGACCTTGTTTGCACAACAGATTTATCCTTCTTTGCTTAAAGGTCTGAATGTTCTCAATTCCACATTTTCGACTAACGTTACCTTTGATCCTCACGCCCGACCATATCGTTTTTCGATTGCTTGCAACTCATTCATTAATTATTCACTGGTGCCAAAAATCATAGAAAAATTTAGCCATGAATATCCTCTGATAGTCATTGGTATCCAACAAATTGAATCGACTGATATCGTTGCAAGTTTAAGAAATAAAGAATGTGATTTTCTAATAGATATGGATATTGCCCCTGTTAACTCCCTAAATAAAAAGAAAATTTATCAAGACAAGCTTGTTTTGTGTTGTCGGAAAAATCACCCGAGGATTCAAACAGGTAGCATCACGAAGCAACAGTTTTTTGCAGAGAAGCACATCACGGTGTCGAGATGGGGAACGCACAGTAATACATTTACTGACGCGCAAATCAAAGGTTTTGATGCTCGTAAAATAGGGGTGGTAACCAGTGGCGCAATTGAATCGCTATGCTTAGCTGGAAAAACTGACTTTGTGTGTCTTGCTGATAAAACTAATGTCGATATTTTTAAGCATCTGTTCTCTATTAAGTCTGTTCAACTTCCCTTTGAAAACATTGACTATGATATCTGTCTATATTGGCATCCGACTAGAAATGACGATCTAGCCATTCGCTGGTTTAGAAAAGAGATTGAAGAGATAGCTCTTGAGCATTATTCATAAATTAAATATCAAACTTGACTTTATTACTGTCTAAATACTAATTTCTGTTGAATAAGAAGGAGTTATCTAAACGCTCCCATAGTAAAAGTGCCAATAAGCAACTCTGAATTGGAATGGGGCCCAAACAATACAGATCTTGCTGGGCTTTGTTTCCTAATTCGAGTTCAATTAAAAACGCGCCTAGCATGACTAATTGTTAGGCGATCATAATCGTTTCAGGCATACCTAGCTCTGTGAGCTTGTTTGAACCATATAGCTTCTGGCAACCGACTGCTAGATTGCGAGGATAACCTTGTTCCCAGAAGACAGCTCCTTCCCTTGGCGGAATGAGCGGGGCGGCTCGTTTGATGCGAATGGCTTCGTAGCACAACCTTGTGTCATAAGCACTATCGCCAGATATCTCTACGATTCTTCGGCGAGTCTGTTTGAGCAAATTAGGGAGCGCTTCACCGTCGCTCACATTCAATAAACTTAACTCAGCGGCAATGATCTCATGCGTGTCTGTATCGACCGCTAAATGTAACTTTCACCAGACACGACGCTTCCCGTCAGTGCCATGCTTTTTGACTTTCCACTCGCCCTCACCGTAGAGCTTTAGTCCTGTCGCATCAATTGCTAAATGCTGGATTGTTCCTTTAGTTTTTGTCTTTAACGCGACGTTGACCGTTTTAGCTCGCTTGCTAATGCATGAATAAGGAGGGTATGACAACGGTAGTTGAGCTAACTTAAAAATAGAGTTAATGAATCCTTGAAGACCTCTCAACGGTAGTGAAAATACCCGCTTAACCATAAGAGCCGTCGTAATGGCTAAGTCACTAAACAAGCGAGGTCTTCCACGGTTTCCCTGCTTGATTTGCTTCCATAGCTGAATGGTCTCTTCATCAATCCAAAATGTCAGTGAGCCGCGATTAATTAAAGCTTGGTTATAGTGTTTCCAATTGGTTGTTTTGTAGCGAGGCTTAGCCATTGGTTTGAGTATTTGAGTGAACTTAGCTGATCCGATCACAGGTTGATGATTTAGTTCCTTGATTTAGGAAACAAAGCCACAGTTAGTGGAAATCTAAGAGACAAGAATTCGTAGGTATAAAGATGTTGATATCAATATGGTGAGGTTTTGATACTCATTTTATCTTTTTATGCGATCAGGAGTTAGGAGCATTTCATGTCGCTAAGACATAGAAGAAGCTCTTATCAGTTCTGACAAATTTCATTGGCATATCTGACATTTATTTATGTATGCCGTTTCCTTAAATTTTGCCCTACATTTAGGAAACCTTTAAGGACAAACAATGCACAAACACCTGCCAACACAAAGACAGTTGGAGTTCCAAAGTTGGGAGCTAGGCATCTTCATTCATTTTGGTATTCGTACGTTTTTTGAAGGTGTAGAAGACTTTGGGAAAGACAAAATGTCACCCACGGAATTTAATCCGACGCACCTAGATTGCGCCCAGTGGGCAAAAGTCGCATCTGATACAGGAGCCAATTATATGGTTTTTGTCGCAAAGCATCATGATGGTTTTGCGAATTGGCCGAGCAAGTATACTGATTATTCAGTCGCGTCCTCTCCATGGATGGACGGCAAGGGAGATGTTGTTAGGCAATACGTTGATGCATGTCGAAAACATAACCTCAAGGTAGGTCTTTATTACTCACCTGCGGATATCAACTGTCCAATTTATGAAGATGAAAAAGCCTATGATGATTACTTTATTGCTCAAGTGACTGAGCTACTTGATGGTCGATATGGTGAAATCGATATGCTTTGGTTTGATGGCTGTGGCTCGGAAAATCATACGTATGATTGGGTCCGTATTACTAAGGCGATAAGAGACATGCAGCCAAATATTCTGTTGTTCAATATGGGAGATCCAGATTATCGATGGATTGGAAACGAAGCTGGTATTGCCCCTAGCCCATGCTTTAATACCATCAGTGAAATTGATTTCTCTATCAAAACTAAAAATCGTATTAAGGTTTCTGAAAACGGCGTGTGGTTACCGGCAGAATGTGATTTTATGATGCGCGACTCAACTTGGTTCTATAGCGAAAAAAATGCACACACAGTGAAACAACCTGATGAGCTTGTCGGGATTTATCATTACTCCGTAGGTCGTGGGGCGAACATGTTGCTTAACGTTGGACCGAATCGTCAAGGGTTGTTTCCCCAGGAAGAAGTAACCAGCCTACAAGGATTCGCTCAGCGCATTCAAAACAAGTTTTCTTCTCCACTAGCGTCAATTAGTCGTTTTAGTCGCAAAGATAACTCATGGCAATGCCAACTGGCTGAGCCTCAGCTTATTGATTGCGTAGCATTGCAAGAAGATATTAAATTTGGAGAGGCAGTAGAAAGCTACCGGATATTGATCACACCATACACTGGCGGAAATGATATTGTTGTTTACCGAGGCGACTCTATTGGTCACAAGGCCATCGCTCGTTTCCCTCTAGTCAGAACTGCAAACGTCACCATTGAAGTAACATCTGCACGTCAAGATGTGAAGTTAAAGACAATCAACCTATTCGCGTAGACATACGTTTTGGTGAGGGTTATCCGTTAACGAGCAGAACCTTCACCATTGAAACGGCGCTTTTGCTTAAACTGAGACGGAGTTAATCCAACAACTTGCTTAAACTGCTTACTAAAACTGTAGATGTCGGGGTAGCCTAATGCCTCAGAGACGTAGGTAACGGAGGTGTCCGATTGTAACAAAAGATCGCATCCTAACTTTATGCGACTGAGTTTCCTAAAACTCCCCGGGGTCATTCCCACTTCTTGTTTAAACCATTTCCTAAATGCTGAATAGCTAAACCCTATATCTTTCGCGATAAGGGGAATAGGCTTACTCCAATTAGAGAGTAATTCCTCTTTGGCTAAAGCTTGTTTGCAATAACCCGTAGATTCATGTTTCGCAACCTTTTGTGAATCAAGTAAAAACAACCAGTTTTGCATCGCGTTCATGGCTTTTTTATACCAGGTCGGAGAGTGACTTTGCAGCGCAATAATTAATTGGTTGAATTGTTTGGTGCTCTCTGGTGTGTTCATTGTTTGAAAAGTAAGATCATTAGGAATTAATTCCATTTGACTAAAATGTGAATATAACTCACCAGACATTAAACAAAATTGCTCTCGATACTCCTCTGTTGGGACAACACATGTAGAGTGCATTAACCCCGGTTTTCGTTGGAATATATCCCCTTTTTTGAGAATTTTCACTTGACCATCTTGGTCTTTAAACCACAAAGAGCCTGAAGCTATCATACTTAAACTGTAGTCCAGAGTATTAATATCTAAATGTTGGATTAACTGTTCATTTAAACAATTGAACTCTCCACACCCTATTCGATGCAAGTTTCCATCAAGTTGATAATGACGATAAAAACACCTCTCCATTAAATCTCCAGTTAATATCTATCAATAAAACGCCGTGTCACTATTAACAAAACAAAATATCATTTTAGACATATCGTATCAAAAATGAATTGTTTAACCTGTGAGGTAGATGACATCTGAGATTCTAATTGCCTAAACAATAAAACCTATGTCATTCCATATAAGGAAACAAAAAAGTGGAATTTAAAATGAAAATCAACGCTATCCCTACGATTATTTTAGCGCTGCCCGTTAGTGCTTATGCTTCTACCTTCAACCAAGCTCCCCAATTGGATGTTCTCGTTGAACTGGGTAAGCTTCCTTCTATTGAACAAAGGCTCCCCGACAATCCATTAATTGTTACCCCTTTTGAGTCCGTCGGAGAATATGGAGGCACTCTAAATCTATTAGGTCAGACTACTGACAATGGTCACAGCATTCGAGTTCTGGGTTACGAAAATCTCTTTAATTTTGATAGTCGCTACACAAAAGTTGTGCCTAATCTAGCAACAGATTTTAGTGCAAACGACGCTAATACCGAATTCACGATAAAACTGCGTGAAAAAGTACGTTGGTCTGACGGTCAACTCTTTACCGCTCGCGATATCGCTTTTTTTGTAAACGATGTTTTAGGCGATCCTGAATACGCAGGTCCTCGACCATTGACTTTGCCAAAGCATGATTCTGCACGAATAGAATTAATGGATGACTACACATTTAAAATAGTACTTAAGAAACCAAACGGTATGTTCATCCGCTCGCTCGCATCGGTTGACAGCGAAGTGTTTACTATGTACCCGAAACATTACTGCAAAGAGTTCTATCCAACCTTTAACCAAAGAGCCGTCGATCTGGCAAAAGAAGCTGGTTTTGACTCTTGGCGCCAATATGCAGGAACAAAATGTAACTCTCACTACGTAACAGAGGGTTGGACTAACGTCGATAAGCCAGTCTTATCTGCATGGAAAGTGAAGGTTCCAAGAGGTCCAAATGCTGAGTATGCCCTCTATGAAAGAAACCCGTATTACTGGCAAGTTGATCCAGAAGGCAACCAACTTCCGTACCTGGATTTCGTTCGATTTAGCTTTAGCGAAAACAAAGAAGAGATGGCGCTAAGAGCAGCAGCAGGTTTGACTGATTACCAAGCAAGGCATATCGGCTCCCCAAACTATAGACCGATGCTCATCGAAAATGCAGAGAAAGGGGGATATAAATATAAGTTTCGACCAAGCACCGATAGCAGCAGCTTGGTTATTGCGCTCAATCAAAGTCACAAGGACCCAGTCAAACGCGAGCTGTTTTCTAGCAAAGAGTTTCGTATTGCTCTCTCTCATGCAATAGACCGCGATGAAATTAGTGAAACGGTTTATGGTGGTACTGTAAACCCACATCAAGCGGCTCCAACAGACGGGTCTCCATTCTACCGTAAGGGTATGGTGACCCAATACACTGATTACAACCCAAAGAAAGCGAATGAACTGCTTGATAAGCTAGGGCTGGATAAGAGAGACGAAGAAGGGTATCGACTTGACTCCAGTGGTAAACGATTACGCATAGAAGCACTGACTTATACCACACTTGTTGGTGACACTTTTGACTCACTTGAGTTGATAAAATCACACTGGAAAGATGTTGGGGTTTTTCTTGATATTCGCTTGCTCGACTCACAACACATTTCAAACCAACGGTTAACCAATAACTACGACCTAATTCCACTGAAAGGTGTAGGTGGTAAAGGCGTCATTGATGATCCACGCAACTATCTTCCTTTCAGCACTGAATCAACATGGGCATTCGGTTACTACCTTTGGTCAATCAACCCTCAAGATCCAAACGGAGTTGAGCCACCACAGCATATTAAACAGCAACTCGAACTGTGGAAGAAAATTGAGAATACCTCTTCTGAATCGGAACAGAAGAAGTATATGGATCAGGTTATTGATATTGCTCAAGAGAATTTTTATGTGATTGGTACCGTAGAGCCGTTGAGCCAAGGTGTAATCGTGAACAAAAGCCTAAACAACGTGGACAACAAAATGCCACAGTCTTGGGTTTTCCCAACACCTGGTCCTTTACGTTTAGGTCAACTGTGGAAATCTAAACAGTAACCGCGTCTAATTTAAGATGCTGTTGTTTTGATTCCTAAACCAGTTCATTTGGATTTGTGAACTGAAAAAAAGCCCCAGCTTAATTACCGTTGTTGGGGCTTCCACTAAATTTATATATCCGCTATGGATTTAATTTAAATCACTTCCAACGCGCCACTGCGCCGAGGTTCGATCACCACTTTGATGTGATCATTTGGCGTCATCAACTGTTTAAACGCGTCTTCGACGCCGTTTTAACACCGCCGCCTCAGACGGCACTCCGTCTGGTACAGGTAGCAGTATGCTTCATCAAGTAGGAAGTACTCAGAGTAAGCTCCATAAGTACCCGGAGTGACACCAACACTTGTCCCGCTGCGGGGTTAGGGAATTCGACCTGCTGCAGGCGGACACTGCCATCCTGCATTACGATACTGTTGATCTGTTGCAAGTGGCTACTCCGCTAGCTCGTTACTCAGGCCAGCATCGCACCTGGTTTGATGTAGCGCGCGGTAAAACCTTGTGCTTTTGCAATAACAATGCTCATCGGAAGTCACTCTTTATTGGTTGCACTAGGTAAAGTGGCATACTATTCCAAATATCATAAAAGGTTTGTGGACCACCCATGGGCAGTAAAAATAACAAAAACCTCAGCATCCTTCTTAAACTGAATACCTTTGTTTCACCTTATAAGTGGCGCGTTACCGCAGCCTTGGTTGCACTCGTAGCGACCGCAAGCTTGACGTTGTCTGTTGGCTATGGAGTGCGCATGCTGATCGACCAAGGGTTTGCTCAGCAGTCGTTGCAAGAGCTGACCAGTGCGATTCAATTTATTGTCGGCGTCACACTGTGTATTGCTATCGGTACTTTCTTTCGCTTCTATCTTGTTTCATCCGTCGGTGAACGCGTCAGCGCCGATATTCGCCTTGCCGTGTTTAACCATGTTATTTCGCTGCATCCTAGTTATTTTGAAACCCACAGTAGTGGCGATATTATGTCTCGCCTCACCACTGACACCACTTTGTTACAGAGCATTATTGGTTCCTCGTTTTCTATGGCCATGCGCAGCGCCTTAATGTGCATTGGCGCCATCATTATGTTGTTTGCCACCAACTTTAAGCTCACGTTGATTGTACTGGCTTCTGTGCCATTCGTTTTGGTGCCCATTTTGGTGTATGGACGACGAGTACGTGCACTCTCTCGCCAAAGCCAAGACTCAATGGCGGATGTGGGCAGCTATGCAGGTGAAGCGATAGAACACATTAAAACGGTACAAAGCTTTAGCTCAGAGCAACATGAAAAAGCCGCCTTTGCCGTGGAGGTGGAAAAAGCGTTCGAGGTGGGTAGACAGCGAGTGAAGCAACGTGCGATTTTAATATCAGGGGTGATTGTGATTGTGTTTAGCGCCATTGCGGGCATGCTCTGGGTTGGGGGCAGTGATGTTATTCACGGTAAAATGTCTGCGGGTGACCTAGCAGCATTTGTGTTTTATGCCATTATGGTTGCGTCTTCCACGGCGACCATTTCTGAAGTGCTGGGTGAGCTGCAAAGAGCTGCAGGCGCAACCGAAAGGTTGATTGAGATCCTGCAAGTAGAAAGCGATATTAGTGCGCCAAACAACTGCTTACCGATAAGTGCAACGATGCCCGCAGAGGTTATCTTTAACTCGGTTAATTTCAACTATCCTTCTCGCCCTGACCAACCTGCAATTAAGGCGTTAAACCTAACCGCTGAGCAAGGTAAAGTACTGGCGCTGGTGGGCCCGTCAGGGGCTGGTAAAACGACACTCTTCGAACTACTACAACGATTTTACGACCCACAGCAAGGCCAAGTTTTACTTGGCGGCGTTGATATTCGCCAGTTCGACCCAAACGATCTTCGCCAGCAGATGGCACTGGTGCCACAACAGCCAGCGTTATTCAGCCACGACGTGTTTCACAACATTCGCTACGGCAACCCAGAAGCCACGGACGAGCAAGTTATCGAAGCCGCGAAAAAAGCGCATGCACATGAGTTTATTGAAAAACTGCCCGAAGGCTATCGTAGTTTCTTGGGGGAGCGCGGCGTGAGATTATCAGGCGGGCAGAAGCAGCGAATTGCGATTGCTCGTGCCATTCTAAAAGACCCAAAAATCCTACTGCTTGATGAAGCGACCAGTGCACTAGATAGCGAAAGTGAACACCATGTTCAGCAAGCACTCGAAACGTTAATGGCAGGCCGAACCACACTGATCATTGCGCATCGTTTATCGACTATCCAGCATGCAGATAAGATAGCCGTATTAGACGGCGGCGCATTAGTGGATATTGGTAACCATCGGTCACTGATGCAAAGCTGCGAACTCTATCAGCGTCTGGTGGCATTGCAGTTTAAGCACTTAGATTAAAATGCTAACCAAAGATCATCGTTCTTGCTAGCACACTCGCGGACATAGATGAGCCAGCTAAGCGTTGGCTGACTCGGGTATGAACAGAGCCAATCTTCAAATTTGAGTAAAAGTACTTCAGCAATCTGGGACACGTTTTAACGATTCAGAAATGGAATAATTTCTTCGTATAGACATAACGGAGCAATTATTTTGTTTGCAAGTTCGGAAATTACCGTCAGGACCATTCTGAAAGATAACAAGGCGAAGGTGGCCATTACTTGGCTTCTGGTTGCACTTGAAAATGTGTTTATGGTGCTGCTTCCTCTATTTATCGGCTTTGCCATTGATGGTCTTCTGACAGGAGCGTTAACGGCTCTCTATTGGCTGGCCATTGTGCTGGCGCTACTGACCTTAGTCTCTGTTGTACGTCGTTTTTATGATACTCGTGTATATGGAAATATTCGTGTTGAGGTAGGAGAAGCCGTTGATAATCAGCTGCGTCATCAGCACCCATCACCGAAAAATATATCGGTACGAAATGCCAGAATAGACATGTCACGAGAGCTGGTCGATTTCCTTGAAAATGACGCTCCACCTTTGATGACTGCAGCAACTCAACTGGTTGCTTCTGTGGTTATTCTCGGTGCCTTTCATCTAAAACTTGCTATCAGCGCCGTGATTGCTGGCATCATTATGATGCTCATCTATTCCTGGTTTCACGGTTATTTTGTTCGTATAAATGGTCTTTTAAATAGTCGACTGGAACAGCAGGTGACTATTCTATCTCTTGTCCCTTTCCGGGGCATTCGCCGCCACCTCGAACGTATCAAACGTCGTGAAATATTGATCTCTGATGCAGAAGCTATCTTGTATGGATTGATTTTTCTAATTTTATTCGGGTTCGTTGTCGCAAACCTCTGGCTATCTACACTGGTTCCTGATCCAACCGCAGGACAGATTTTTTCTGTCGTGACTTACTCACTGGAATTTGTAGAAGCGGCAGTGCTTTTACCGATCACCTTACAGACGCTATCACGCCTGACAGAAATAAGTCAGCGTTTAAACAGGCAAACCGAGCCAGAAAAGCAACGTGCGGAGAGTAAGTAATGAGAATAAATAAACTTCTGCCCATTGCTTTAGGTCTGGGATTCATCGTGTGTGCTGGCGGGTTGGTAGTCATGTCGGAGCCTGAGCCTGTCAAAGCAACCGTTCAGACTGAAACCAAGCAACCTGTCAGTATTGTCTTGGTTGCGCCGCACGAGTATAGGCCAGTCACTACGCTATTAGGTACCAGTTACGCACGCTGGCCAGTCGACATAAAATCCCCCAACAGCGCCAAACTAAACTGGTTAAACCAAAATGCGAAGGTGGGTTCGCTGGTCAAGCAGGGAGAAGTATTGGCACAGATGGATACCACACACCTGACATCACAACTGGCTCAGGCGCACAGCCTGATGAAACAGGCAGAGCTTAACTTTCAGCGCGAGCTGCATGAACAAACGGTGGCGCTGAAAATGTTATCGAAAACAAATAGTTCAGCCTATGCGAGAAGAGAGCCACAAATCGCTTATGCAAAAGCGGATTTACTGCAAGCTGAAAAAGCTTGGCTTAGTGCAAAGCAGTACCTAAAAGAAGCCACAATTGTTGCCCCTTTTGATGCCGTGGTTTTGAGTCGTTCTGTGAGCCCGGGACAGCGGCTTGAGGAAGGAGAAAGACTGTTTCAGCTAGCTGACAGTGCGAGTTTGGATGTTCGTGTACCCGTCCCGGATCAACAGTGGGGGGTAATATCAGCATCACTGGAACAACCTCAGATCCAAGTTATTGATAAACAGGGGCAAAAACGTTCGGCAAGCGTGCGCTATGTTGAGCCACAAGTTGATAGCGTCAGCCGTCAGAGGCAAGTTGTACTGGTAGTGAAAGATCCTTACCAGACATCGCCAAGATTATTGCCAAATCAGCAGCTAACGGTTGAGGTCACACTGCCCTTGCGTGACTCGGTCATGCAAGTCCCTCTGAGTGCTCTGACCAGAGACAATCAGATATGGACGGTTGATGATGACAACAAGTTACAACTAGAGAGCACCAGTGTGTTAGCTGAGACGAAATCTTTCGCCAATGTCGTTTTCAATAGCGAACCAGATCGTCAAAGGCGCGTTGTGATTTACCCGCTGCTTTCGATGATTTCAGGCTTGCAGGTGGCTCCTGAACTCGTTACCCAAGATGAGGGAAATAGGGAGAAACCATTATGAGCTGGCTGACAAAATGGTTTATTAACAATCCCGTTGGTGCCAACTTATTAATGGCCGCTATTATTATCAGCGGGGTACTGGCTTGTGCGCAGCTACGAATAGAATCCTTTCCGCAGATAGCACCATCAAGTTTGATTATCAATGTCGCCTACCCAGGGGGCAGTGCAAAACAGATTGATGAAAGTATCACTCAACGTATTGAAGAGTCGATCAGTGGCATTGGGGGGATCAAGCAGATTACCAGCCAATCTGTCGCTGGTTTAGCGACGGTGCGGGTTCGCAAAACGGCAGACGCCAAACTGGATAAACTGCTTGATGATGTCAGAAATCAGGTAAATGCCATTGGGGACTTTCCCGCTCAGGCCGAGCGTCCTCAGATTGTTCTTGATGAGTTTACTAATCTGGCTGCATTTGTGATTGTGTCGTCCCCAAGAGAAGACAGTCAACTGCAGCCTATCGCGCGCCAGATTGAACTGGCCTTAAAAAAACACCCGAAGATCTCAAAGGTATCCAACTGGGGCAGCCGTAAGCCTTTACTGTTGATAGAGCCTGATATCAATAAGCTTCGTAATGTCGGCTTAAGCCTAGAGCAACTCGCACTCAAGATTGAACAGTCATCAATGGAGGCAAGAACCGGAGAGCTCAAAAGTGTTAAGGGACGTATGGTTTTGCGCGGTGACGGCTATGCGGATGACTTAAACAAACTCAGCGCGTTGGAAATTCTATCGACTCCGGCAGGGACGGTTCGACTGGGAGAGTTGGCCACGCTAAGCAGAGGCTATCAGGACAGCGAAGCCATTGTTCGCAATAATGGCGAAACGGCCATCGCTCTGATGGTGAGTACCAGACAATCTGACAACCTGCTCTGGATTAGCCAAGCAATAAAGGAGACCCTAGCAAAAGAGCGTATGCGCGTGCCGGATGATGTCTCTCTTTCCATCATGGCTGACATGGCACCGTATATCGAAGACCAGCTTTTCCGCCTAGGTGACAATGCTTGGCAGGGGCTGCTTATCGTCGTCATCATATTGGGGCTGTTTCTTGAACTTAAGCTCGCGTTTTGGGTTGCAGCAGGGATCCCCATTGCGCTGTGCGGCACGTTCAGTGCGATGAGTGTGATGAACTACAGTATCAACGATATCACTCTGTTTGGTTTCATTCTGGTACTCGGCATTCTGGTTGATGACGCGGTGGTTGTCGGGGAAGCCATTCATTCCAAGCGAAGGGAAACATCAAACCCTAAAGAGGCCGCATGGAAAGGGGTTCACTCGGTATCTATCGCGACTGTATTCGGCGTTTTGACCACCATCGCTGCGTTTTCGCCGATGCTTTGGATAAACAATGATTTCGCCAAGATACTTGCTGGCTTTTCTGCCGTCGTTATTTTTGCTCTGTTTTTCTCCCTTATTGAGAGTAAGTTTATCCTGCCTTCTCATCTTGCCGGGATGAAGACCAGTTGCAATAAAACCAGCGTGCTGGCCCGTATCCAGACGATGGCACAGTCGGGCTTGGAGACGATTAATCAAAAGCTCTACCGACCATTGCTGCAGTACTCTTTGTGCAATAAGTTTGCTGCCTTGTCTGGGTTTTTCGCCTTTATCCTCCTTGCTTATGGAATGTGGTCAACCGGAGCCATTCGCAGTTCTCTCTTCCCTGAAATACCGGGGCGCTTTGTGACGGCTAAAGTGACATTAGAAGATGGCGCGCCGTTGCCTCTGCAGGTAAACACATTAGACAAACTGGAGAAGTCCGCTTTGCAGCTAAATCACTCTCTGCAACAGGATTACAATCTCGCCGAGAAACCTTTGACCAATTTACTTGCTTGGTCCGATGGTGATGGCGAAATAGAGGTGACGGCTGAACTCAGCAGCGAAGCGCTTTCCGCTCTCCCCGGCAACCAACTAACCAAGGACTGGAGAAATCTGACGGGCGCAATTGAAGGGGCTTATTCCGTTCAGTTTACTGCGGCCGATGCGCCTGCCGGGGGAACTTTCATCTCCATTTCTGCCGCTGACCGCGAGCTGGCCAGACTGGCAGCTAAAGAAGTCGCAGAAAAGCTAAAACAGCTTTCTGGTGTGGCTGATGTATACGATGATGGCAAAGGTGGTCAGGAGCAGATCCGCATTACGCTCAATGCGTACGGCCGACAACTGGGATTAACCCAGGAGCAGATAGCACAACTGGCCGGTGATGCATTTGGTCAACGAGAAATTCACCGCTTACTGGTACAAGGGCAGGAAACGAAGGTGATTGTCCGTTATCCGGTCAGTGAGCGCATGACGCAGGCACAACTCGTCCACTCGCCAATTATGTTGCCAGATGGGAAAACGGTCTCTCTGGGTGACATCGCCACATTGAAAACGGAACGTGTACCTGAGGTTCTGTATCGCCGTAACCGCGAGCAGGTGGTCAATGTTTACTGGAACCAGAATCGTTCGGTTCAGTCTCCTGAAACGACCATGACGCTTATGAGTGAAACCTTAGATACTTTGGAAAAACGTTATCCCGGAGTGACCATTAGAGCGGGTGGTGAGTTCGAAGAGATGGGAGAAGTTCAGCAGGGGTTTAAGTCAGCGATGATTCTCACCATTTTGTTGGTGTACATTCTATTGGCTATTCCTCTCAAGTCTTACTGGCAGCCGCTGATTATTATGGCGGTAATCCCATTTGGATTTGCAGGTGCTATCTTCGGGCATTACCTGATGTCGCTTCCTATCAGTATTTTATCCATGTTTGGCATGATGGCTATGACGGGTATTGTCGTTAACGACTCGCTGGTTTTGATGACCCGCTTTAATACTGAGTATCACAAAGGAGTACCTCTCAATCAGGCTTTAATTACGGCAGGAACCACTCGAATGAGAGCAATTTTTCTTACCACGATAACGACGGTTTTCGGGCTTCTTCCATTGTTGAGTGAAAGCTCAGAACAAGCTCAGTATCTGAAACCTGCCGCTGTTTCTCTGGTATTTGGTGAGTTGTTTGCGACCATGGTCACCCTGATTCTTATTCCTGTTCTTTTGGGTATCTGTAATAGACAATCTACAGCGAGTAAACAAGACACCAATAAAAAGCAGGTGCTGTCTGAACTGAAATCAGAGCCAGTCGTGTGATTAACACTTGGCAAGTTGCATTCAACCACTCCAATCGCCATAGTAGAAGTTACCAACACATATTAACTTCTACTATGACTGACTCCGCGAATAAACCCTATGCGCTGGTCCCTGAAATAGCGCTGCTTGAACCGTTGCCGGCTCACCACCGAAAACGGTTTGAGGTGGCTCTGCTAATGATGCATAACTCATTGGAAGAGCGATTATCGTGGGAGCAGATTGCAGAAAAAAGCGCGATTTCTCCATATCACTTTCACCGGCAATTTAGCCGGCTTTTCGAAGAAACTCCGGGACAGTACTTGAGCCGGGTTAGGCTGCAATATGCCGTGAATCTACTCTATGTCGATCACTGTCGGAAAATTGCTGATATCGCTTATCAATGTGGTTACTCCTCATCTCAGGCGATGGCAAAAGTGCTCAAACGAGAACTGGGCGTGACGGCCAAAAGCCTGCGTCATTTAATTGTGACAGGGACCCCAGCAGAGACGTCTCGGTTATTGGACAAACTATCCCATCCCGGAAAAGAACACTCATTGGAAAAGCAACTGGCGCAGTCTATGCCGACCGAACTCGTCTGGTATCCGGCTCGAGGAATGAAAGTACGCCAGATACCTGATTTTGACTGGGATGTGGTGTTTGAAACCTATGGGAAAAAGAGTACTCGGATACTGAGTGCAACGCCGGTGTCCGATCTGGAACGAAAGTGGAAAGACATGACATATACTGTTGGAGACTGGCAGGTCAGCAACGACCAATACGATTATTTTGTTCCTGAAGGCTACTACCTCTGTTGTGACGTATACCTGGCCACCGATGTGGCTTTCATTGCCGCAATAGACAGCCTTTTTCAGCAAGCGGAGGAGCAGGGCTATCAGGTCGATGACACAGGATATTTAATCGAAATGGTTCGTGATATCGAACTCACCCTCACTGGTGGTGCAACGTTCGCTTTTCAGATCCCAATTATTGTGTGATTTGGCTTTGCCTGTCGTTGGGTGTTCGCCCAATATTCTCTTGGTTTTCAACAAATAAAAGAGCGTGCGACAATTGCGGTTTGTGCACTATAAAAAAAAGCCTCAACTTAAATACGATTGTTGAGGCTTCCACCAAACTTTTAAGTTCTTATTTTAAATGACTTCCAACGCACCGCTGCGCCACGGTTCAATCACGACTTTGATGTGATCATTTGGCGTCATTAACTGTTGAAACGCGTCTTCGACACCGTCTATTCCCACTTTGGCGGTGAGCATTTTCTGCCACGGCACCTTATGTTCAGCAATCGCTTGAAGGCAATGCTCAAACTCGTGCGGTAGGTAGTAGTAAGAAAATCTCAAATCGAGTTCTTTTACTGTTGCGTACGCGTAGTTAATGATTGCAGGTGTCGTATGGATACCGGAGATCACGATTCGTGCTTGAGCAGGTGCGCGACGCATGAAGTCGTCAATCAGGGTGTGTTTTCCAACACACTCGTAAATGACCAGACGTGAGTTCATCGCGTACTGCTCACCAACGGCGATCTCGTCTTCTTTAGTCGGGTTGATCAATCGATTCGCACCAAACTCGCTTGCGATCTGCAACTTATCATCTTGCAGATCGACCGCAAGAATATTGGTCACGCCGCGTTGTTTGAGCGCCGCAATTACCGCCAGCCCAATAGGGCCACAACCGACGACCAGTGCTGTTTCTTCTGTTTCGATGTCGCTGCGATTGACCGCATGCAAACCGACCGCCAGAGGTTCGGCTAAAGCTGCAGCTTCAGACGGCACGCCATCTGGCACCGGCAGCAGTAGGGCTTCATCAAGTAGGAAGTACTCCGAGTATGCGCCATAGATTCCTGGAGTCACACCTACGCCCGCGCCATTTTGGCTGAGCAACAAAGGTACAGACGTGACTCGGCTACCAATCGGTAATGTTTGTTGTGTTTCAGCGCCGTATTCAACAATTTCCGCGCAGAATTCGTGTCCGAGCATCACTTGTGCGTGGTCATCCACCTCATCAGGCATCAGCCCGAGTTGGTGGAATACCTCAAACACTTCATCCGCGTGACGAGTAATGTGTAGATCGGAGCCACAAATGCCACAGGCTAGGCTGCGGACCAGCACTTGTCCTGCCGCGGGTTTTGGGATCTCCATTTGCTGCAGGCGGACACTGCCATCCTGCATCACGATACTGTTCATCTGTTGCATGGGGTTACTCCGGCTGCTCGTCACTCAGGCCAGCAATCGCACCCGGTTTGATGTAGCGTGCAGTACAGCCTTGTGCTTTTGCTGTTGCAATAACAACTTGCTCAATCCAACCCGCGTCCATGATGTTGACGAAATTACCCTCTTCATCAAAGTTGATGTTTGCACCAGAAATCACCATGAAACCGTCTGCACCACCTGATTCTTCTGGGCAATGGAAGGTATGGATAGAACCGCCTGGCTCATAAAGATAGCTGCCCGCCGTTTGCGGTTGCTCTGGATATTCTAGGTAGTGCCACATGCCACTCAGCGTGTAGAAATGCACCACGCCAGTGTGGAAGTGCTTAGGTAGAGTGATGCCCGGTTTAAATTTAGCGCGAATCACCCAAGTGCCGTTTTCTGGGTCGAGAAACAGTGGGTAAACATCCACGCCCGGGAGCGCATCTTTGATGAGCGATTCTTCGTTGGTGTTAAGCGTTAAAAGGAAATCTTGATGCTGAATAACTTCTGGTAATGACATAACTTACATCCTCGCTATTGCTGTAATGTTGCGTATTCGCCTATCCCATGAGTGGGTATTTGAAATTCTCGAAGCCGTCAGACGCACTGACAGTGCAGCCATTGATACAGTTGGCTTTCTCGCTGACCAGAAACGTCACCACATTGGCGATCTCTTCTGGTTGAGTGAAGGTTTGGCGCATCTGCTCTTTGCGGATGTGATTCCACAGGCCGATTTCGTCGTATTGCCTTAACATTGCGGTATCCACACGTCCTGGTGCGACGGCGCAGACACGGATACCAAGCGGTGCTAGCTCCAACGCAGCGCATTTGGTCATCATATCGACCGCCGCTTTGCTGACGTTGTAGCTAAAGGTCATCTCGGCTGCCATTTGCGCGTAAACAGAAGATGTATTGAGGATCACGCCCGGTGTGCCTTGTGCTTGGAATTGTCGCCCAGCAGCGAGAATGCCGTAGTAAACACCGTTTTGGTTGACCTTAGTGATGGGTTCAAAGTCGGCGATTGGGTCGTGGTCTAGCAGAGGTTTTGGAGCGCCTATACCCGCGTTGTTGATCATGATATCGAGCGTGCCGAACTGTTCGACCGCATGCTCGACCATGGCTTCCACTTCTTGGTAGTCGGTGACGTCCGCAACAAATGTTCGCAGTTGAGCCGCATCGAAGTCTTGGTACATATCCAGTGATTGTGGGGAAATGTCGACAGCGAGTACTTTCGCGCCCTGTTCCAGCAGTTTGTGAATAATGGCTTGGCCAATGCCACCCGCAGCGCCAGTGACAATCGCAGTTTTATTGATAAGTTCCATACAGCTTCTCATTCATGTGTCGTTGTTAACAAAATGTAACTTAGATCAACTCATTGATACTCACTTGACCTTTTGCGAAGTAAATTTGATATATTGCGATTTACAACTTGTTAACATTTGAAAATCGAGACATGCATATCGTACGAAGTGGCGCTGCCGATAAATTTGATAGCTTGGTTTCCGAATTAGGGCAGAATCCGGTTGAGATTATGGCTGCCGTCGGGCTGTCTGCGGCGCAATTTCGCGATCCCGACACCTATCTCGCTTACCCTAAGTTGGCTGAATTACTGGAAGAAGCCGCCGTTCGTTGCGAGCAGCCATTGTTTGGTGCGCTGCTGACTCAACGACAAAGTGTGCAAAGTTTGGGAGAATTACCGATTCTGGTTTCGCGCGCAGAAACCGTCGGTGAGGCTTTCGCGCAGGTGAATGACTTTCTCTATTTGCATTCGTCAGGCGTAACGTTATCTGTCACCCCACAAGATGACTGGGTGCGGGTATCGCTTAATATTGATGTGAATAGTGAACGTGGCACCGCGCAACTGATGCAATTGAGCGTGTCTCATTTGGCGATGTTTGTCGCGAGTTTACTCGATATTGAAGCGAGTCACTTTGCGCTGCATCTGACTCAACACGCGGCTCTTGAAGTGGAGCAGAGCGAGTTCGCTCAACAGAACAAGCTGCGTTTTGGCGATAAGTTTGACGGCATCTTACTCAAAGCCAGCCTGCTCAACGCTAAGAATCACCAAGACGAAGACGCACTAGACCGCCATTTTCAACAGCACCTCAAATACTTGCAAACCCGCTATCCCAATAATCTCAGTGACCAAGCAGCGAATATGATTGGGCGTTTGCTATCGACTGGAGAATGCAGTGTCGAGCGCGTTGCCAGAGCGCTGGATTTACACCCTAGAATGTTGCAGAGCAAGCTAAAGCAGCAGGGTACGAGTTATCGACAGATCTTACAGCAAGTGCGCCAGGATTTTGCAGAGCAGCGCTTAAGTGAGAATCTCCAGAGTATTACCGATATCGCCTTGCAATTGGGCTATGCAGAAACCGCGGTGTTCAGTCGTCATTTTCGCAGTTGGACGGGAAAGTCGCCCAGCCAATGGAGACAAGACAGACGGAGTGAGTAGTTACTCACTTACACAAATAAAAAAGACGCCGCTGAGGCGTCTTTTGGCGGGCATATCTATAGCGCGCTAAATTAAGCGCTTGTTCATCGAGTCGGCGATATATTCCGCTTGTCGTATGGCAAGTGCAACGATGGTGAGTGTTGGGTTTTCAGCCGCACTAGTGGTGAAAACACTACCATCGGATATAAAGAGGTTATCGATGTCGTGGGATTGTCCCCATTTGTTAACGACCCCTTCTTGTGGCTTAGCGCTCATGCGATTGGTCCCGAGGTTATGCGTTGAAGGATAGGGCACAACGCGATTGACTTTAACGGCACCTACCGCTTTGTAAATCGCCTCACCTTGTTGATAAGCATGATTACGCATCGCAATGTCATTTGAATGATCATCGTAGTGCACGTTTGGTACGGGTAAACCGAAATTATCTTTCACATCGCTATTTAATGTGACTTGGTTACTGGATCGAGGCATATCTTCACCGACAATCCACATACCTGCCATACGCTCGTAAGCTTCCATATCTTCAGCAAAGTCTTGTCCCCATGCTCCCGGTCGTAAGAATGCAGCCATGAATGGAAGTCCCAATGAAAGAGTTTCCATTTCGTAGCCACCGACAAAACCGCGTGACGGATCATGTTTGGCTTCGTCGCTTATTATGCCGGCCATGGTGGTACCTCGGTACATGTGAACCGGATTTTCGAACTCACCGTACACGGAACCCGTCACATGGCGCATGTAGTTTTTCCCTACTTCACCTGAACTATTTGCAAGTCCGTTAGGGTACATGGCAGACGCTGAGTTTAATAAGACACGTGGACTTTCAATGGAGTTACCCGCAAGACAAACAACTCTTGCCTTTTGATGTTGCTGGTTGCCGTTTTCATCGGCGTAGAGAACGCCGTCTACTTTGCCTGAACTGTCGTGCGTTATCTTAAGTACATGGCTGTTCGGGCGCAGTTCAAAATGCCCCGTCGCCTCTGCTTTAGGGATTTCGGTGTACAGAGTCGACCACTTCGCGCCCATTCGACAACCTTGAAAGCAGAAGCCAAGTTGTTGGCATGACGCTCGGCCATCACGGGGTTGAGAATTGATCGCCATTCTTCCGGTGTGTACTTCCTTGTACCCCAGCTTAGTTGCACCAGCTTGCAGTACTTTGAAGTTATTATTGCCCGGTAGTCCTGGAATATCGTGAGTGCGGGTTACACCCATTTTAAACTCAGCTTTTTTATAATAAGGTTCCAGCTCGGCAAGTGTTAATGGCCAATCAAGCAACCGAGCGCCTTCAATATGACCATACATGGTTTTTGCACGAAACTCGTGTTCTTGGAAACGTAGGCTAGCACCCGCCCAATGTAAGGTCGACCCACCCACGGTTTTACAAATCCAAGCTGGCAAGTTAGGGAAGTCTCGCGCTACTTCCCAAGAGCCGCTGGTGGTACGCGGCTCCAGCCATGCTTCTTTGCCAAACATTTTCCATTCATTGTTTTCAAAGTCTTTGGTGTAGTCGAGGCGAGAACCTGCTTCGAGGCACACAACATTGACGCCTTTTTGCGCCAGTTCATTACTTAACGTCCCGCCACCTGCACCGGAACCGATGACCACAATAACGCTACTATCAGATAATTCAAACTGCTTAGTCATAATCAACTCTCCTTGTTAGCTTCTGGTAGCCAGTCAATATCGTCAAAGCCACGATGTAAGTAGCCACCTTTGCTGAACGAGGGGCCTTCATAGCCAAACTTGGGCCAGATGTTGGGATTATCATAGAAAGACACCACCATATTGCCGCGAATAGCCTGAAAAAATGGCTCGGAGGCAACGTGCTGCAGTAATTCGGTTTGTTTCGCCGCGTTGATGCTGGTCCAATCGCCACCCGCCGCTTTGATTAGCGCAGAAATCCCGTCTTCCAATGCTTTGCGCATTTCTGGGTTGTTTGCAATGCTGGAGTCGATGCTTTCTACACTCGCAGCGTAGAACAAGTCCTCCAGTTGGGGGTGAGGGTAGATTGAGCGGCAAACTTGCAGCAATGAAGTTGCAGTGGCTTCGCTAAGCGATGTCACGGTCAGCGCCCAAGATTTACCCATCAGTGAGATACCGGAAACCGAGTAGGCGTAAGCAGCGGTTGCAGTTAAAACGCCCATTTTGAGAATTTTCCGTCGTGAATAATTGGGGGTTAGCTTATTCATATCGTTATCCTTACATTCAACGTTCTAGAGTCTTTGTTGGTAGTGAGCACTTCTTCTATTGGAAGCGTCCCAATCGCTCTAAGAATTCGATTTTGTATCCATCAGGGTCGGTGAGGAAAAAGAACTTAGCCATCGGTGTCTCTTGATAAGCCATGCTCTTAATGTCAGTAGGATGCATATTGAGTTCGACGAGTCTTTGGTGCGTTGACGCAAGATCATCGACGCAAACCGCAATATGTCCGTATCCCGAACCATGTGTATAGTGATCGGAGTTATCGTGGTTGTAGGTGAGCTCAAGTTCAAAGTCGCTGCTTGAGTTCCTCAAATAGATAAGAGAGAAGCTTTCAAATTCGAAGCTTTGTGCGACGTCTAAATCGAGTGCATCTTTGTAAAACGCAATCGATCGATTTACGTCAAATACTCGAATCATTGAGTGAATGAGTTTGGCCATAGGTAGCTCCCAGCTGTAATGTTGTAGAGATAGTAACTCTGGGAAGCCGGAGAGGGGTGGTATATGAATACCACATGTAATGAAAATGTTAATCTAAAGGCGGGAGTGTTTCATTATTCTGGTCTTGTTTGACGAGCTTTTAAAATGAACGCACTCAAAGCTATTGGTGCGATTCACTGAGATATAACACACAGCTGCATCGTAGCAGAGAGGCAAAATTGGATACCTCACCGTTAATATCAAGCGCCTCATCGTATAAGGTAGTCAAGAACTTGCCCGTGTTCATGCCTTGGGAATCGGCGATGTGATCGATGATCTGCCAGTACTGTCTTTCCAATCTCACGCTGGTTGAATGCCCTGCTAAGCGAATGGAACGCGAACACATTTCGTAGTTCGCAGGATCTTGTCCTGAAAATATTGTGCACATAACAATAACCATTTTGTAACATTCTCTATTGGTTTAAGTATATGTCTTGTAGCTTAATTTCCATATATTTATTTATATGCAACTCAGTATCAAAGATTGAATATGTGACTAAACTTTTACCAAGCGCTCAGCGAGACACTTGTGTTTTTACTTACCTCATCAGAACACGCCTTAATAAAGCTGACCGATGGAATTAACCATTCACCAGTCAGCATCAATAGAGCTATGTAGCCTAGCTTCTATCCCCAGCCTGTTTCAAAATACGATTAGCGGAATGCAAGATCGCGCAGTGCTAATGAAATTGACGGGAAGAAAATCAGCATCACGGAAACCAAAAGCAATATGAAAACAAAGGGTGGTGTACCTCGAATGACTTCGACATAAGGGCGTTTAAACACGGCAATCGCGGTAAAAATGTCACAGCCAAACGGCGGTGTTGCAGAGCCGATTGCGGCTTGCAGGGTGACGATAGTACCGACCAATACTGGGTCGAGGCCGGAAGATTTAATCACCGGGGCGAAGATAGGGATCAAAATCAGCATCACTACAATTGGGTCGACAAACATGCAGCCAATGAAAAATGCGATTGAAATGACGACAAGAAGCTCGGTTTGTGAAAGGTCATTAATTCCAATCATGCCAAGCAATTCTTGCGGGATTTGAGCAAAAGAGATCACCCAAGAGAACGCACTGCCCGCCGCCACTAAGATAAACACCACCGCGGTGACCATACCTGTCGAAAGCGCAATACCACCAAGCTCTTTCCATTTCACTTTGCGAAAGACCACCATCTCGAGAATCACCGCGTATAACACGGATACAGACGCGGCTTCGGTTGGGCTAAATACGCCCGCGTAGATGCCGCCGACGGTAATCAGAGGAAAGCCAAACGGCAGTACAGCTTTACGAATGGTCGTCCAACGTTCTTTCCAATTCGATTTTGGCGCATTTTTCACGGAACTTTTGCCCGCATAGAAATAACAGTAGGCAGAGAACATCAGCAAGATAACGATCGCCGGGCCTATTCCCGCGATAAACAGCTCAGCAACTGAGGTGCCCGACACCACGCCATAAATAATCATCCCGATACTCGGTGGGATCAGTAGAGCCAAATCGGATGCGTTAATGATCAGGGCTAAAGCAAAGCTGTCTTTGTAGCCATACTCGAGCATTTTCGGTCGCATGATAGAGCCAACAGAAACCACAGTGGCTTGCGTTGAGCCCGATACCGCGCCAAACATCGCGCAGCTGAGTGACGAGGTGATCGCCAGACCGCCACGAACGTGGCCGACAAACGCCATTGCTACATCGAGTAATCGTGTCGCTGCCACGCCTCGGGTAATGATTTCGGCCGCGAGGATAAACATCGGCACAGCGATTAACGCGGCGGGTTTGATGCCAGCCAGCATTTGCTGAATCATAAAATCAGGGCCGAGTCCAAGGTAGACAATAAAGCCCAACATCGTAGCCGCCAATAACGGTACCAGCATTGGAAAGCCAAATGCGAGTAAGGTAATCATGGTGATAATCAGTGCCGTCGTCATAGCGCCTTCTCCTGTTTGCGATGGTTATTCAGGCTGCCAGTATGGCGAACGGAACGTGAAAGAATGGTGAGTTGGACAAAGCGTTTGATGTGGCGCAGGCCAACACGAGTAAACTGAACGGTACTAAAAAACAGGCCGATAGGGGCGATAAGGTAAACCCAACTGAGCGGTACTTGCATTGCGGGTGAAAGGCGTCCCATTTGGTTGACTTTACCGATGTATTGCCAGGCATACCAAGTGAGCACAGCGACTAAAAGTGCGGTGAGAAGGTAAATCACCCCGTTCGCCAGTGTTTGTAAGCGCTTAGGCAACATATCTGTGAAGGCGGTCATTCGAATATGGCGTGATTGTCTGGCGGCATAGCTACAACCGATGAACGTCACCGCAATGATCAGGAAGTAATTGAGTTCTTCTGAAAAGTAGAGGCTGTGACTAAACAGATAACGTCCGAGTACATTAGCAATCGAGTTGAGTGCGATTAACAGTACTGAGCCAATCAGAAGCGCGGCTTCTGCCTTTTGTATATACCTGTCCAGCCAGTGAAAAATCCCTTTCATCGCCACGCTCCTAATTAGCTAGATATGTTAATAAAACGTTATCGTTTTCATGACAATCAAGTCAATCGGATGGAAGCGAAAGATTTTCTGAACTTGGCCCTTTTGCAGAAAAAATTGGTCCGAGGCGACTGCTCAGACCAAAAAGTGAGACGTTGGTGGATTGGTATCGAGGATCTCCGAAATGACCGACAAACCATGTTGGATATAGCCTCGATTCATTTCCGCTCCTAGGCTAATACGCACATATGGAATCGGATGATTGGTATCGAGCACAAACGGTTTATAACTGGTGATTTGCACCCCAGAGCGTTTTGCAGAAGCGACCAGCTCATCACTGCTCCATTGCTCAGGTAACTTAAGCCAGATGTGCTGTCCGTTCGGATGAGCGCTATAGCTGTGACCCTGCAGCGCTGCTTTTGCGATTCGCTGCCTTTTGGCAAATTCATTGATTTGAAAGCGGATCAATCGATTCAATGTACCGTTTTCAATCCACAAATGAGCGACTTCAAATGGTAGAGGCGTCGCGGACCAACTGGTTGCGGCTAAACGGCCAATAGCATGTTGCAGGAAGTGACGAGGCACAGTGAGATAACCAGTGCGCATGCCGGGAGCCACGACCTTGGTTAAACTGGTGACGTAGAAAGCTTGTTCTGGCAGCAACGCAGCAAGTGGTGGAACTCGATTGGGTTCCAACGCGCCATAAACGTCGTCTTCAATCACGTAGATTTCGTATTTTTTTGCGATCTCAGCGATCGCTTCTCTGCGTGCTTTATCCATATGCGCACTGTTTGGATTGGCCATGCTCGGTGTACAACACAGCGCCTTTATTGGCTTGTGCCTGCACGCCCATTCAAACGCATCTGGGGTAATACCAAACTCATCCATTTCAAGCGGCTGCAATTTAAATCCCAACATTCGAGAGCGTGAAATCAGACCATGATCGACTAACTGCCCACAAGCAACCCAATCACCATGCTCCACAACAGTACTTAGCGCCAGAGTTAAGCCGTGACAGGCTCCATTGGTTAAGAGAATTTGTTCAGTGCCGACTTCTAGCCCTTGGCTACTTAGAAATCGAGACCCGGATTCGATGTGGTGAGGTTGGCCAGTCACTGGTTTGGCTTTACTGATCAAGCAGCGATTGTCGCTTTGGCTGGCGATGTGCATTAGCGCCTGATTGAACAGAGTGACGTGGCGGTCAGTGACGACGGGATGAGCGATCGACATGTCGATCTCGTCGGGTGTCTCTTTCATTTCCTGTGTCAGCATAAATTCGCTGTCGGTGATCTCGTCAACAAAGCCGGATTTGACGAACGTTCCATTACCCACCCAAGACTCAAGCGCGCCTTTCTTTTCTGCATACCCATAAGCATGACTGACCGTTTGTACGCTGACGCCAATTTGCTCGGCAAACTCTCTATGGGTCGGTAGCCGAGTACCGGGTTTTAAATAGCCACTGCGAACACACTCGACAAGATAACTGCCGATGGAGATGTATTTTGGGGTGCCTGGGCGAATGATCGGGTTCAAAGAAATTGTCATGACACAATATTTTAATTGATTCATTTTTAACGCTCATTGTAACTTCGATTTAACAAATGGCGAGTTTTTAGCCGTCAAATGCGGTCTAATGCACAAAAATGCACCACAATTGTAATGATTGACATGAAATTTATCGCTTCTAGTAGCAGGTCAAATAGCTGATTTCATGTTTAACAGATTTAATCGCAGTGGTGATGAGCAAGAATTTTTGTACTCAGGTCTGCTGACCTGATGAAAGGTAGAAATACCTCAACGTCTCCGAAGGCCCATAAGGCGTCGGATTTTTAACAAGGAGAAACTATGAGAGGCGTTGCTTTGCATTTTACCCTGGATGAGTTCCAGGAGCGGTTAGCCAAGGTTCGACATTCGATGGTCGAGCGCGAGTTGGATGTGTTGATTATTCATGATCCATCCAACATGGCGTGGTTAACCGGATATGACGGTTGGTCGTTTTACGTACCTCAATGTGTGGTTGTTGGCTCGTCGGGTGAACCGGTTTGGTTTGGCCGCTGCCAAGACGCGAATGGCGCGTATCGCACTGCGTATATGTCGGCTGAAAATATCACCTATTACCCAGACCATTACGTGATGAACCCGCCCTTGCATCCGATGGATTATTTGGTGGAGGCCGTGCTTGCTCCTCGCCTTTGGGACCGTGGACGCATCGGCGTTGAGAAAGATAATTACTATTTCAGTGCGACAGCGTATGAGTCGCTAACCACACACTTACCCAATGCCCAACTGCTGGATGCCACTGGACTGGTGAATTGGTGTCGCGCAGTGAAATCTGATCAGGAGTTGGCGTACATGTATCGCGCAGCGCGTATCGTTGAAAACATGCACCGCGTGGCATTTGACATGATTGAACCTGGTTTACCTAAGCATCACTTGGTGGCGGAAATAAACCGTCAGGCGGTACTTGGGCATGAAGATCACTTTGGCGATTACACCGCTATCGTACCGCTATTGCCATCTGGCGCAGACGCGTCGGCACCGCACCTGACTTGGGATGACCGACCATTCAAAAAAGGAGAAGGGACGTTTTTTGAAATCGCAGGGGCACACCGCCGTTACCATTGCCCGTTGTCGCGCACGATTTTCCTCGGTGAACCGGATGACAAATTTAAGCGTGCGGATGAAGCCCTAACCCGCGGGCTTGAGGCTGGATTGGAAGTGGCTAAGCCGGGTAATACCTGCGCGGACATCGCAAACGCGTTAAACAAAGTATTGGATAAAGCGGGCTTCTCCCGTGAAGGTGCGCGTTGTGGCTACCCAATTGGCCTGAGCTACCCGCCTGATTGGGGCGAGCGAACCATGAGCCTGCGTGATACCGATAAAACGGTACTCAAAGAAGGCATGACCTTCCACTTTATGCCGGGGCTTTGGTTCGAAGATTGGGGATTGGAAACCACCGAAAGTATCGTCATTACCCGCGATGGCGCGAAAACTCTGTGCGATTTCCCTCGTCACTTATTTGTTAAACACTGAGCTTAACAACAGAAAGGATTGGCTATGCAAGACAGCTCAATTTCAGCCACGGTAGACTTCGAGCATGAAGGCGTCCAACACGGTTTTCTCGCTCTGCCGTACTCTCATGATGAATCCGCTTGGGGAAGCATCATGATTCCGGTCACAGTGATAAAAAACGGTTCGGGGCCTACGTCTCTACTGACTGGCGGAAATCACGGCGATGAATACGAAGGGATCACGAGCTTGCTCAAGTTGGCGAACTCGTTGCAGCCTGAGCAAATCCAAGGGCGAGTAATTATCGTGCCGATGATGAACTTGCCTGCGGTGCAGAGTGCTTCACGAACCTCGCCCGTTGACAAAGGTAACCTCAACCGGAGCTTTCCCGGCAACCCTGTCGGGACGGTGACGGAGAAAATCGCCGACTACTTTAGTCGCTACTTGGTGCCAATGTGTGACTTTGCGTTAGACATCCACTCAGGCGGAAAGACGCTCGATATCGTTCCGTTTGCTGCGGCGCATCGCCTCGATAATCCGGATCAGGAAGAAGCGTGTATTTTGGGTGCCAAACTCTTTGGCGCGCCATATACCATGATCTTACTTGAGATGGATGCGACCAGCTTGTATGACACCGCCGTTGAGTCTCAAGGCAAGGTGTTTGTTACGACTGAACTGCGTGGCGGTGGCACCAGTTCTCCCGAGACGATCGCGTATGCCGACCGTGGTATTCGCAACTTCTTACGCTTTGCAGGCAACCTGGAAGGGGACTATGAAAAACCTGAGACGCCGACCAAACTGCTTGATATGCCCGATGCCAGTTGTTACGTACAGAGTAAGCATCAAGGTATTTCTGAGTATCTTTTTGAGCTAGGTGATGCGGTTAAGCAAGGCGATGTCTTGGTCAAAATCTACTCCACACAGCGTACTGGCGAAGTACCGGTAGAGTACCGCGCAGAGCGAAGCGGTATTTTCGCCGCGCGTCGATTTCCTGCCATGGTCAATATTGGCGACACACTCGCGGTACTCGCCGAAGATTGTGGAGAACTCATTTAACCCATTTCGATACGACACAACATCGGGTCTGGCGTATCACCAGTCGTTGGTGAATTGACTCACAGACAACTAAGGAAACAAGGGATCAATCCGATGAAACATAGTTACCGTTACCTAACTAGCACTGCGCTGATCGCCGCCAGTTTTTTCGCAAGCAACGCATACGCAGAAACATGGAAATTCGCTCTAGAAGAAGTCAAAGGCTCGGTGCAAGATGCGTATGCTCAGGAGTTTAAAAAGCGTATTGAAAACGCAACCGACGGTGATGTTACCGTTGAAGTTTATCCTTACGGCACGTTAGGTCAGTCTGAAGACCTAACCGAGCTTACCGCCAACGGTATTATTCAGTTTACTAACGCTTCTCCGGGGATCTTTGGTTCTTTTGTACCGGAAATGCAAGTTTTCTCTATCCCTTACTTACTCTCGCAAGACAATGAGGTGAACAAAAAAGTCCTCAGTTCCAGCCCAACCATTTATGACACCTTGGGGGGTAAATTGGAGCAGAAAAACCTCAAACTACTCACCATGTACCCAGAAGGCGAAATGGTGTGGACGACCAACCGTGAAATCCGTTCACCTGATGATTTCGACAACTTCAAAATGCGTGTGATGGCTTCGCCAATGTTGGTCGAAGCCTACAAATCTTTCGGTGCTGACCCTACACCACTGCCATATTCTGAAGTGTACGGCGCACTGCAGCTGAAGATGATCGATGGTCAGGTCAACCCTGTGTTTGCGATTGAAGAGATGAAGTTTTATGAAGTCAGTGACTACATGATCTGGGCGGGTCAGCAGCAGTTCACTACCACAGTGATCACCAACAACAATTGGTTCAATACACTTTCTGCTGAGCGTCAGCAGCAGGTAGAAAAAGTCATCACTGGCATGAACGACTTTATCTTCGCTAAACAAGCCGAATTTAACCAAGCGCGCTTAGAGCAAATCAAACAAGCGAAGCCGGAGATACAAATGATTGAGCTAGATAAAGCGGAAAGAGCGGCATTTAAGCAAGCGTCGATGGCGATGCGTGACAAATACGCTGAGCTAACAGGTAAAAGTGGTAAAGCGGTTCTGGAGTCGCTCGACCAAGAGTTCAGCCAATAACGCGAAGTTTTTCGCATAAGGAAAGTGGCCTGCGGGCCACTTTATAGCGGTTGACCAATCGCAGCATCTGGCGCGGTTGGTATCGAACAGGGAGAATCACCATGCGCCTCGATCGTTACGATGTCAAAATTCTACAAATTCTTCACGACAACGGTCGTATCACCAAATCTCATCTTGCGGAAGCGATTAACCTGTCCGTCAGCCCTTGCTGGGAGCGGGTCAAAAAGCTCGAAGAAGCCGGCATCATCGAAGGTTATGGGGCAAAAGTGAACACCGATGTATTGTTTAAACGCACGTCGGTGATGGTGGAGGTCTCTCTCAAAGAACACAACGCTCAAGCATTCAAACGTTTTGAGCAGTTGGTGATGCACTCGCCCGAAGTGACCGATTGTTATGCCACAGGCGGCGGCGTGGATTACATCCTCAAGATTCAGTCTGAAGACATCGACCAGTATCAACGCCTTATCGATAACTGGCTTGACTCTGAAGTTGGTATTGAACGTTACTTCACCTACATAGTGACTAAAACCATTAAGCGTGATTCGGGAACGTTAGAAATCAATCAAAACGCGTTGTTCTAAAAGGGAAAAAGTGTCTGCAATGGGAGCAGAAAAATCACTATTTTAGTGCGTGTCGAAAAGAAAAATTTCACGCCTGGAAGCCTAGCATCAGAAATTATTCAGCACGCTTCTCCATTACAGTTTAACTATGGACAACGACGCTGGGAGAAGGACTCATGACAGCACTACATAGCTTGCATGGCGATGAACTGAAAGCTTCACACGACATGATGGCAATAATGGAAGACGTACGTTTGGTGAGAGGGTTGGCATACGTCAATGGCAAATGGGTCAGTGGCGACCGCTTTCATCCAGTGGACAACCCGGCTGATGGCACTGTGATTGGTTACATCACCAAATTGTCTCAACAACAGTTGTATCAAGCGATTGATGAAGCGGATCAAGCGTTTCGTCAATGGCGAAAACTGTTGGCGGAAGAACGTGCGGAAATTCTAATGCGTTGGCATGACCTGATCTTGGCATCAAAACAAGATCTGGCGCGATTAATGGTGATGGAGCAAGGTAAAACCCTCGCCGATGCCCAAGGTGAGATCGATTATGGAGCATCGTTCATTCGCTGGTTTGCTGAAGAAGCGCGTCGCAGTTACGGCGAAACGATCCCAAGCCATATCCCCAATGCGCAGCTGTCGACGGTACGTGAACCGATTGGCGTCGCGGCATTGATTACGCCGTGGAATTTTCCAAACGCCATGATCACGCGCAAAGCCGCCGCGGCGTTAGCGATTGGCTGTCCGGTGATCATCAAACCTGCCAGTGAAACACCGTTTTCCGCTTTGGCATTAGCCGAGTTGGCAGACCGTGCAGGGTTTCCGGCGGGGGTATTCAATGTTGTTACCGGTGATGCAGTCATCGTGTCTCAAACGTTATGCCACTCCGATAAAGTCAAAGCACTGTCGTTCACTGGCTCGACTCGCGTGGGCAAACTGTTACTGCGTGACGCGGCGCAAACCGTGAAAAAGTGCAGTATGGAACTCGGCGGGAACGCACCGTTTATTGTCCTTCCAGATATGGATGTCGAGCAGGCAGCAAAAGCCGCAGTGGACGCCAAATTCCAGACCGCAGGACAAGACTGCTTGGCAGCGAACCGAATCTTTGTTCCACAAGATAAATACGAAGCGTTTCTTGAAGCGTTTGCCAAACAGATGAACACCATAGTGCTGGGTAATGGGCTGGACGACAACGTCACCATGGGACCGTTGATTAATCGCGCCGCGGTCGATAAAGCTCATGATTTGGTGCGTGATGCGCTGGATAAAGGCGCGAGATTAGTCGCAGGCTTTCACACCGCGGTACCGGGTGAGAATTTCTTTGCTCCGACTTTGCTGGCAGATGTCACGCCAGAGATGGCGGTCTACCGTGAAGAGAATTTCTGTCCAGTCGCGGGCGTGTTGTCTTACCAAAACTTGGACGACGTCATCGAGATGAGTAACGACACCGAATATGGCTTGGCAGCCTACGTGTACGGACACGATATTCACCAGATCTGGCAATGCATGCGTGGTTTGGAGTTCGGCATGGTGAGCGTCAATTCCGTCAAGATGACGGGACACCCAATCCCGTTTGGTGGCGTGAAGCAGTCCGGGCTAGGGCGTGAAGGGAGCCGTCACGGCTTTGAAGAATATAGCGAAATTAAGTATTGCTGCTTAGGCGCTTTGCCTACCGTCAGTGGCAGTTGAGACACGAAATATGGATATCCAAAAGGAGAAGGACCATGAGCAACAAAACCCAACAACTACTAGAGATCGATCGTCAACGCGTATTTCATGCCTCAACTCACCTGAAGCAATATGCGGCTGGGGAGCTTTCGGGAAGGATTATCTCGAGCGGAAGCGGAATTCGAATCACCGATTCAGAAGGCATCGAATTGATCGACGGGTTTGCCGGATTGTACTGTGTGAACATTGGCTATGGCAGGACTGAGATGGCCGAGTCCATTTACGAGCAGGCGAAAGAACTGGCGTACTACCATACCTATGTCGGTCATACCAATGAAGCGCTGGTAAAACTCTCAGATCGTATCATCAAGATGGCACCGAAAGGCATGAGCAAAGTGTACTACGGCATGTCTGGCAGCGATGCGAACGAAACTCAGCTTAAGTTGGTGTGGTACTACAACAACGCTCGTGGTCTACCAGAGAAGAAAAAGATCATTTCGCGTGACCGTGGTTATCATGGCTCGAGTATCGCATCAGGCTCAATGACTGGGTTACCACTTTTCCATGCTCATTTTGACCTGCCACTTGAACGAATCAAGCACACCATGGCGCCATATTACTATCGCCGTGAAGACGAAAGTATGTCTGAGCTGGAATTCTCACAGTACTGTGCTGACCAGTTGGAAGCGATGATCCTCGCGGAAGGGCCAGAAACAGTGGCGGCGATGATCGCTGAGCCTGTGCTCGGTACCGGTGGTATTGTTCCGCCACCAGAAGGTTATTGGCAGGCGATTCGCAAAGTGTTGGATAAATACGATGTGCTGTTAATTGCCGATGAAGTGGTGTGTGGTTTTGGTCGTTTAGGCTCAGACTTTGGTTCTCTACATTACGACATGAAGCCGGATCTCATCACCGTCGCGAAAGGTTTAACCTCGGCGTATCAACCACTGTCTGGCGTGATCGTTGGCGAACGCGTTTGGAGTGTGCTAGAAGACGGTACCGACCAATGGGGGGCCATCGGCCACGGCTATACCTATTCTGGTCACCCGATGGGCGCGGCGGCGGCGAACTGTAACCTCGACATCATCGAACGAGAAGGTTTGGTGCAAAATGCAGCAGAAGTTGGCGCTTACTTGCAGCAACGCATGGCGGAGACTTTCAAAGACCACCCGCTGGTCGGTGATACACGCGGTGTTGGTTTGTTGCACGCGCTTGAGTTCTCGTCAGACAAGTTACGTCGTGAGCACTTCGACGCCAATCTAAAAGTGGGTCCGCAAATCGCGGCAGCGTGTTTGGAACAAGGTTTGATCGCACGTGCAATGCCACATGGTGACATTCTAGGCTTCGCACCACCGCTGATCGCCAATCGTAACGACATCGACACCATCGTCGATAAAGCGCATCAGGCGGTCAATAAGGTGATGGACAATCTCGTCACCTCCAAACAGTGGCAACCGAAATAATCACCTCATATCACACCGCCCCTTGCGGGCGGTTTCAGGACAAGAACTCAATGGAAGCACAAGCAATCTTTGCCGCGAAAAAAGCGATTAACGGGCTAGTAAGCCGCACGCCATTGCTTTATTCGCCACTCCTTTCACAGCAGTATCAATGCGAAATTTGGCTAAAACTGGAAACGCTACAACCCATTGGTGCGTTTAAACTCCGTGGTGCGACCCACGCGATGAACAAGCTCACCGATGAGCAGAAACGTCATGGTGTGGTGACTTGTTCTACGGGTAATCACGGTCGAGCCGTCGCCTACGCTGGGCAACGTTTGGGCGTGCGTACGGTGATCTGTATGTCTAACCTAGTGCCAAAAAACAAAGTCGACGCAATTAAGGCGCTGGGCGCCGAGGTTCGTATTGTCGGACAGGCGCAAGATGACGCTGAGCGTGAAGCGTTACGACTGACGGAACAAGAGTCGATGACGTATCTCTCGCCGTTTGAACACCCAGACATCATTGCAGGTCAAGGCACGATTGGATTGGAAATACTTGAAGATCTTCCCGATGTGGATGTTATCTTTGCTGGCCTGTCAGGCGGTGGGTTGATCGGTGGGATCGGTTTGGCCGCCAAATCTAATAATAGCTGCGTCAAAGTGTATGGCGTTTCAATGGATAAAGGCGCGGCGATGGTGGAAAGCCTCAAAGCGGGTAAGCCTGTGCAAGTGCCGGAATATGAGTCGTTCGCCGATAGTCTCGGTGGCGGCATTGGTTTGGACAACCGCTATACCTTCAAGCTGGTTCAACAGGTGATGGACCAAGCGTTTCTGGTCAGTGAAGAGAGCATTGCTAAAGGCATGGCAGATATTTTCGACGCTGAGAAGTTTGCTGTGGAAGGTGCGGCCGCCGTCGGTTTAGCCGCTATTTTTCAGCATCAACTCGATCTGAAAGGCAAGAAAGTGGTGTTGGTCGTGAGCGGGAAAAATGTCGCGTCCGATACTTTTGAAACCGCGCTAAAAATCGGCCGCCAGGCTCGTGAATAAACGGGAGTCACGTGGATGAAAATCTATAACAGAGCTCAAATCGAGCAAGTGACCAAGCTGAATCTTGACGCATTGCAAGCCGTCGAAGCGGGGTTTAGCGCGCTAGGTCAGGGCAAAGTGACGATGCCGCCAATCCTCAGTATGGCAATCGAAGAGAGTAATGGTGAGGTAGACGTAAAAACCGCTCACATTCAGGGCAATGAGCGTTTTGCGATTAAGATCAGTCCAGGTTTCTTTGATAACCCGAAACTGGGGCTGCCAAGCCTGAATGGTTTGATGGTGTTGTTCAGCGCTAAGACAGGGCTGGTGGATAGTGTGCTGTTTGATGAAGGGTATCTCACCGATATTCGCACTGCGTTGGCGGGCGCGATTTCCGCTAAGCACTTGTCAACCCCCAACGCCGCAAACATTACTGTGCTCGGCTGTGGACTACAAGCCGAGTTGCAAGCCGCCGCGATTGCATTAGTTAGGCCGATCCAACACATCAATGTTTGGGCGAGGGATGAGTCTAAGGCGAGTGATTACCAACAACGAATGAAGCAGCGCTATGGTTTGTCTGTCACGATACATCCGAGCGTTCAGCAGGCATGCCGAGATGCAGAAATTATCGTCACCACCACACCATCAAAAGAACCGCTACTCAATTGGCAGGACATTCCTCGCGGGACGCATGTGATCGCGATGGGGTCTGATAGCCCGCATAAACGCGAGTTGGCTACCTCAGTGATTCTCAACGCTGACCATCTGGTTGTCGACCGACTGAGCCAGTCAGAGTCGCTCGGTGAGTTGCGCTACATCGAAAAACCGTTGACGCGTTCGGTATCGGAACTTGGCGATATCGTGTGTGGCAAGGTGCGTTTTCAGCGTCACGCGGATGATATCTCAGTATGCGATTTAACCGGTACGGGCGTTCAAGATACCGCAATTGCCAACTACACCGCGCAACAACTCTCCAACTAACCGATTTTCCTGTGACTTTAGCGGTGGGCGATCACCGCTCTTTTTGAGGGCTTAACCCATGCCAGAGCTCTGCACATTTGACTGCTTGACCACCCAGTTTGAATTTACACCGGATGTTTCCCCTTACCAACGAGCGATTGGGCTGATGCAGCTTGCAACCGATTATGTGCTCGAAAATGAATGGCGTGAGCATCTACCGCAAGATGTCCGCTTGTACACCTCCCGCTTTTTGACGACAGGAAGTGTCGATTTGCAACATCTTCACGAAATGCAGCACAGCATCCGTGACTGCATGCAGACGATTGCCCCAATGTGGCCCATCAACGTGGTTGCGTTTGGATGCACATCGGCGAGCATGCTGATTGGTTCTGAGCAGATCGGTGAACTGATACGGCAAGAACGTCCAGAAGTGATGACCACCAATCCGTGGCAGGCCGTGTTACGCGCTCTCGAATATCATCAGGCAAAACGTATTGTTATGTTGACGCCATACACCAACGAAGTGAATCTGCCACTCTATCAGGCGATGACAGCGCAAGGCATCGAGGTGGCGGCGTTTGGTCATTTCAATCTCGATTATGATCCAAACATTCCAGCCATTGGTGGCGCTGATATAGAGAACGCGTTAGAGCAGTTATTGGCCTCAATTGATTATCAGGCGGACGCGGTGTTTATTTCATGTACCAATATGCGTGTGATGCATCTACTGCCCCATTTTAGCCAACGTTTTGCTCTTCCTGTGTTGAGTTCAAACCAAGTCATGCTGTGGGACGCGTTGAGATTGATCGATAGCTCCGCGCAAGGCCTAAACTAACGGTATAGGGAGTCACCTTCTTCAAAGTAGTGAGCCTAACGAGAACGCCTCTGTGTACTAGGCTCATCCGCTGTTTTGTCTCAATAGTTGCGAATGCTCAGCGCTCTGCACGTTATCTCCACTCGAGCCCATGCGCCACTGAGTTAGATATTCTCGAAGAGCGTCTAAATGTCGATGCTATGTCTTACAAACCTATCCTTCAGCCTGTAGATTCTCTCAAACCATAACCTTATGTGAAGTTAATCAAGTTCTCATTAATAGTATGAATCAATTATGAGATTGCAATCTGTTTGCTGAGTATATTGTCTTTACCAATTTATCTATGAACCTATAGTTTTAAAAATGTGAAATAACGTTTTACTAAATGTAAAATTTTGGTCTGATAATTGGAGGGTGTCTTTTGCGTAAAAGTAAATTATCGCTGTTAACGGTGTCTGTACTTATCGCGGTCGGCTGTCACGATGACAATACGTCTAAACATGGGGATGAGACCGTGGACAGACGTACTTATCAAGCGAAAGTGATAGATGGATATTTACGTGGTGCTCAAGTGTGGCTTGATGTTAATCAAAACTTTCAACTTGATGAAGGAGAGCCCACCGCGTTGTCTCAGGAAGGAGGATATGTAGAACTTGACGTAACGAGTCTCGCTGGAAACCCACAAGACTATCCACTGGTCACAAGAGTGATTAAACATCAAACGATCGATGAAGATCACGGTGAAGTACTGAGAAAATCTTATCTTATGGTCGCTCCAGAAGGTATTAACAACGTTACGCCGTTAACCCATTTGCTATATAGCAAGCAGCGTGCTGAAGGCTTAACGTTAGAAGAAGCGAAGTCTCAAGTTGCTGCGCTGGTGAATATGTCGGATGAAGACGCTTTAGTGCAAGATTATTTGCGTGAAAATCAACAACAATTACATGCGTTTGCCCGTAGTTTTACCGTCGTACTATCCGATTCAGGAACTCAACCTACGCAGCACGACTTAAACAAAGCGAGTCAAACTCTTGAATCTGTCGCTAAAGCAATAAATCAGTTTATAAAGAGTGAAAGTGGGCCTATAGACTACCAAGCGATACAATTGCGCAGTATTGCTGAGAACGAAGAGGTATTGGCTGACCCGCAGATGTTGGTGAAACTGATTTCAATGCGTGACACCGATGGGGATGGCATTACGGACGGTTTGGACGACGACGACGATAATGATGGTGTAAGCGACGACCAAGATGCATTTCCTCTGAATACGCATGAATCGAAGGATTCGGATGGCGATGGTATTGGTGACAACAGTGATGCGTTTCCTTTTGATGCCAGCAATCAAGAACAGGTCATTGTGGATGCCTTTGAAAAAGAGTTGAAAGAGCAGGTTGAGAATGCACAGTGGCTGAAAAATCAAGCTAAGCGCCAACAAGAACAAGCCCACCGTGAAAAATTGGCACTGGAAACTCAACTCGATATTCAAGTATTAACGGTACAAAATGAAATTAATCAACTTAACGACGAGATTGCTGCTGAATCTTCGGAAGAAAAAGCACAATATCTACAAAACAGAGTTAATAAACTCGCAGACAAGATTCAACAGTTGAACGAAGACTTTAACGCTACAGTATCACCGGTTAATGCCAAACTTAACCAGGCGACAAAGCTATTGGCTGTCAGTGAACGTATCGAAAATAAAGTCTCTGATCAAAAAGAAAAGATTGAGAATACTTACAACATTCAAGTAGCCATCGATACACCCGCCACGTCTGACGTTCAAACAGATCAACCTTCAACAGCAGCTAGCGATTTTGAAAAACTGCAGCAGCGAATCGTACCTGACTTTATTACTCAGGAAGCAAAGCGTAGTGCCAAATCCGGGAAGTCTACGCTGGCACAGGCCAATGAATATATTGCTCAGCAACTCGAAGACGGCAGCTGGCCGGGGATTGATTATGCTTCTCAAGGGAGAGACTTTTGGGCGCCTTCGCAACACCTCGATTACATGAGGAAGATTGCTGTCGCGTATGCATCTACTGGCTTAGAAATATATAAGACAGCGACGCTGAAAGCTCTCACGCATTGGTTCGACGTCAAGCCAACGTCTCAGTGGTGGTGGGAACAGATCGGTAAACCAAGATACTTAGGTACAGTAGCATTGTTACTGGGTGAGGCGCTACCAGAGTCGATGAAGGAGCAAGTGTCGACGATAATGCCTACCGAACCAAATACCGAAAAAACAGGTGCTAACCGAACCGATATTTCTTTATGTGTGCTGTACAACGGCTTATTACTTCAAGACAGCACCATCGTAGGTGCGGCGTTGAAAGACATTGAAAACACCATTGAAGTTACAACAGAAGAAGGCATTCAGCCAGACTGGTCGTTCCATCAGCATGGTGCACAGTTGTACACCGGCGGCTATGGTGAAGTATTCCTGAATCCAGTGTTGCTTTGGGCGTACAATGTCCATGATCTGCAATGGAAATTTTCTTCAGATAAAATCGATAAGCTTGCGGGTCTGTTGTTAGATGGTATGCGCTGGATGAGTCGTTCAGGTCAGCTCGATTACAACGTGTTGGGCCGAGGCATCTCTCGTCCTAAGACGGAACTTTCCGAGTTGGGTAATCCAACCGATAAAGTTCAGGTGCTTACCAATATGGATATGATTGCCGCTCTAGTACCGGAACGTGCTGATGAAGCACTAGCGTACAAACAACACGTCTATTTTGGTGCCCCTTCGGGGCTGAATGGGTTTCGTCACTATTGGCGAAGCGACTATTCCGTTGCCGCGACAGACAACTTTATGTTTGGCATAAAGATGAATTCAAAACGCATGTCACCTTCTGAAAATGGTAATGGAGAAAATTTGCTGGGCTATTGGCTGGGCTTTGGTTCGACGTTCTTAATGCAGTCAGGCAAGGAATACTACAACATCTTCCCAGTATGGGACTGGCGTAAGTTACCGGGTGTGACTTCACCAGAATATCAGGAAGCGCCGGGTTATTGGGGCTCACCAATGCAAGATGTGACATTTGTTGGCGGTGTGAGTAACGGTGCTGTGGGCGTCGCAACCATGGATATGGACATGGATGTCACACACCTTGAAAGAATAGAATCAAACTGGCGATTAGAGCGTGGTAAGCGAATTCCATTGTCAGACGCTGGTGGTAACACCAAAGCGAAAAAATCTTGGTTTAGTTTTGGTGGCGAAATTGTTGCGTTGGGGGCTGGTATCAGTTCAACGCACCGCGAGAATGTCAATACAACGCTCAACCAGACACTGCTCAATGGCGATGTGACGATTGGTAATGGTCAACGAGTCGTGGCGATGGGTGAACACGATGTCGCAAGCAGCAGTTGGGTTCACCATGATGGTGTTGGCTACGTCTTTTTAGATGCCAGCGAAAGAAGCCTCACGAATAAAACCCAGTCTGGTCGCTGGTCACTCATCAAAAGCGGTGAGTCAGACGATGTGATCAACAAAGATGTGTTCACGCTGGTTATTCCACACGGTGTGAAACCAACGGATGCTTCTTACGAATACATCATTGCGCCTGGAAAAACAGCGCAACAAACTGCGGAATATCAACAAAATTTGCCTGTTCGGGTCCTTCAGAATACATCTGAAATTCAGGCTGTTGAGCATACCTTAAAAAGCACTGTCGGTATCGTGTTTCATCAAGCCGGAATGTTGACGCTATCGCCGGAACTTAGCGTAAAAGTCGATAAACCAAGCGTAGTCTTGTTAGATCGCTCTGGTGCTGAGCTGGTCGTCACAGTGTCCACACCGGGACAGCCTTACAGCGTGGTCAATCTGACGGTGATAAAACAAGGTGTTAGTACCACACAAAAGCTCATTACACCGGGAAGTGCAGCACAGATGGGCAATAGCGTGCAGTTTGTGTTCAGTCAGGGGCAAGATGTTACGAAGTTGAACGATAGCATTGCAGTCGCGGTGTTAGACGGTGGAGCTTTGACCGATCAGGCAACGATAGAAGGAGCCGAAAAACTTAATGCTGGTCTGACGATTAAGCCTACAGAAGATGCTTTTGTTCAGGGGGGAGCTTCAGCGCCGAATAACTATGGCAGCAGCGGGTACATGCAGCTCAAAAATGGCACTGGCGTTTACGATCGCCGCAGTTTGTTGCGCTTTGACCTCAGCCAAATTGGTCAGAATAAAGTGGCCAACGCAACGTTGCGTTTGTATATACGTGGCGTAAAAACTGAGGGGGTTGATCGCTTGATAGCCGCGCGTCTGGTCGAAGGCGGAGCCTGGTCTGAATCAACGTTAACATACAGAAATTTCCCTGACCTAACGATGCGAGCACAGTCAGACGTTACGCGCGTAACCGAAGCTGATAAAGGTACATGGATTGAGCTAAATATTGCCGATGCTATTAACACGGCAACATCAATGAATAACCTAGTGTTGGAACTGGTCGATCTTGGTGCGGATCAAGGGGCAAACTTTATCAGTTTTGCGACCAAGGAGTATGGTAGTAACGGACCTCAGCTGATTTTACAAGGTGTAGCAAACGGAGCCACTGACGCTGACAATAGCTCTGAATCTGATAGCAATGATGCGAGTAATGGTTCAGGCGCGCAAGGCGGTAACAACAGTATGGAAAGCGGAGGCTCAACCACTGAGGATTCGGCCGACGGAACAACCAGCGATACTGTCGATAATGAAAAGAAAGCTGCGGCTGAAAGAGCTTTGGCAAACGAGTTAGAGTTGACCGTTATTCAGGACAGCCGAGTTGAAGGTGGCGCGAATGCCGACAAAAACTTTGGTACCTCGGGGTATATGACCGTTAAGAATGGACCGGGTAAATACGACCGTCGTTCCGTTTTGCGATTTGACCTTTCCTCTCTGGCAGGCGCATCAGTAACGGCCGCGAAGCTGCGAGTGTACGCCAATGTGATTGACCTGAAAACGCTTAGCTCGGCAAGTTTGCAAGCGGTGGAGCTGGATAACTACGACTGGAATGAGCGTTTACTGAGCTGGAACGCGTTACCTGACGTGACTACAGCCAGAACGTCACCTATCGCCACCGTGACGAAGTCGATAAACAATGATGAGGTAGGCGTTGACCGTTGGGTTGAGGTTGATGTGACCGATCTGATTAATGCAAATACAGGTAAACCTTACCTGGATCTGTTGTTGCGCAACCCAAATGCCTCAGACCAAATTACCTACTTCAGTTTTGCGACTAAAGAAAAGGCAGACGGCGCAAATGCAGCGCAATTGGTGATGACGAATAAAGCCTCTGGCTTCTTGCCTTCGGAAACCTTAGCTACCTACCAAGGTGCGCTGAAAAACTGGCAAACTCATCTGGTGGGTACAGCGGAGTTGGCGAGCGATCCTAATGCACAGGCCATAATCGATAAACATCTGCTGTCAGGTAAAACAGCATGGCAGTCCATCGCTCCAAAAAGTGAATGGCACTCGGCACTGTGGAGTGACCTGACTCTGGCAGGAGCGCGCGATGGCCGAGCGATCAAAGACACGTTCCGCAGGCTTAAGCAGATGGCGATTGCCTACCATATGCCTGGCGAGTTGAAAGGAAGTGTGGAGCTTAAGCAAACCTTAATTGATGCGTTGAACACAATGTTGACCACCCATTTCACAACAGGCATGACTCATTTGGGAAACTGGCATGAATGGGAAATTGGCGTACCAATGTTACTCAACGACATTTTGGTATTAATGCGCGATGAGCTGTCTTCAGAGATGATGCAAACGGCCATCGAAGTGTCGCGTTACATGTTACCTGATCCACGTTACCAATATGGCAGCCAAGGTAGCCGAGGCTCGCAATTTAGCAATACTGGCGGTAATCGTGCTGATACCGTGCTCATCACATTGATCCGTGGCTTGCTTGACCATAAAAAAGATGAGGTCGATCTTGCGCTGGCGGCATTACCTCCTGTTTTAAAAGAAGTGACTCGTGGTGATGGCTTCTACCGTGACGGTAGCTTTATCCAGCACGTGGATATACCTTATACCGGAACTTATGGCGGGGTAGTGATATCGGGTGTGAGTAAAGTCATGTTCGTGCTACAAGGGGCGGACATACTCCCAGAGGAACTGAAACAAGTTACCGGACTGGTCGAAAAGGCCTACGAACCACTGCTATTTAGAGGCCAGATGCCGGATATGATGAATGGTCGCGCTATTGCACGTGGCTGGTCGCAATCCAGCGGTGAAGGCGCTGCGCTTTTACGCTCGCTATTGAGGCTATATCCGGCTATACAAGGGGAACCACAGAAGCGCTTAGGTGCATTGTTGAAGCACCATCTTCAGAACAACAGAACGCAAAGTAGTTATGGGGTGGCGACCGACTTAGTCTACGTTCCTATCATCAATCAAATCCTAGCTGATGATACGCTTCTGGCTCGTGGTGAACTTGAAGGGAACTTCCTGTTTCACAATATGGATCGCGTAGTACACAGAAAGGCAAATTACCTATTTGGTATTGCGGCGCATTCAAACCGTACAGGCAACTACGAAGCTGGTAGTCGAGGTGAAAATGCTAAAGGTTGGTACACCGGAGACGGGATGACTTATCTTTATGATGCCGACTTAGAGCAGCATTACAACCATTGGCCATTGATGGACATGGCGCGTCTTCCAGGGACGACCTCAGACACACGTGTCTTAGCTGGCAGTGGCGGTCGTCGCAGTGCTTATAGCGGAGGTCGAAAAACCAATATGGATTGGGTTGGTGGTGCTTCCAACCAAAAGGCAGGAACATTTGGTATGGACTTCCATAACTGGGATGACAGTCTGCGAGCGAAGAAATCATGGTTCATGTTTGACGATGAAATCCTCGCCATTGGGTCAAACATTCAGGGGGAGCGTCTCGCGCAAACCGTTACCGGACTGGATGCTCGCAAGCTGAATGAGCAGGGCGATAATGTGATCATGGTCGATGGGAAAGTGTTCACTGACGGCGCGGTGCCGCAAAGCACAATACACATTGAAGGAAATACGTCAGGTAGCCAACTTGGTATCGTTTTACCATATGAACAGGCCGTTTCCCTAGAGCGCAGTTACCAGACGGGAGACTGGGCTGAGCCATATACACTAAATAGCAGTAAGATGGATAACACTCAAGTACAGGGATGGCGACTACTGAGCACTATTGGGCATAGTGTAGTCAACAACCATTATGCTTATGTGCTGTTGCCACAAAAGAGTGCCGCACAGACCGCACAATATGCAACAGAACCAGAGGTGACAATACTGCATCAAAATGGCCAAATTCATGCCGTGGCAGAGTCTGGTTCAGGTATGTACGCGGCAAACGTATGGGTGAGTGAAGAGGTCACAACACCGGAATTGGTCGTTCGCGGGCAAGTTTCGCTGCTTACCAGAAAACAAAATGGTCAGCTACATATATGGATCGCTCAACCGACCCGAGATGCAAACTCAGTCGAGGTAAAGTTCCCATTGTTTGATGGCTCACAAATTATCAGCGATGATGAGCAGCGTATTCAGTGGCAGGATGGTTTCTTTAAGGTATCAACCGATAACCTCGCGGGAGCCAGTTACCATTTTGTGATTGCAAAATAACATCTTCACGATGATAAAGCTTCGTGACCGTATGCTTTAAACTAACAAATAGCCAGCGTCTGCTGGCTATTTTTACAGATTGAAAGCGTGGGCGCTGTGTTATGTACTTCATGCAATTTTAACTCTGAAGTTTCATCTCTTCATCAAGCATCGACAGGGTTGGTTAAACTCGCGATCAACTATGCGCTCAAAAAAATACATGATGGGTACATTTATATCGCTGATATCTACCCGCAACTTTCCCCCCGTTTATCCAATTGACCACGCACATTTTTACTATCTCTCTAAATTAGTGAAATCACTGGTCTTATTGCACCAATATGCAGCGCACCAAAATGAGCATCAGTTCATTGTTTGGTGTTGTTTTTGAAATTATTTGTTTTATTTCAATCGGTTAATGTTTGTTATTGATGTGTTTATTTTTTGGCACTCTTCTTGATGAATTGATTATTGAATAACTATTCATCATATGGAGATACAAAATGAACAAGATGTTCAAATTAAAGCTTGCAGCAGTGGGTACTTGTCTTGCCATGAGTTCAGGAATGGCGTTAGCGGAAGAGACGATCAAGGTGGGTGTCCTGCATTCACTCTCGGGCACGATGGCGATCAGTGAAACCACATTGAAAGATACGGTCTTGATGTTGGTTGACGAGCAAAACAAGAAGGGCGGTTTGCTCGGTAAAAAACTCGAAGCGGTTGTGGTGGATCCTGCATCGAACTGGCCTTTATTTGCAGAAAAAGCACGCGAACTGATCGAAAAAGAGAAAGTCGATGTGGTGTTTGGTGGTTGGACATCGGTATCACGTAAATCGATGCTGCCCGTATTTGAAGAGCTCAATAGCATCTTGTTCTACCCGGTTCAGTACGAAGGCGAAGAGTCGTCGAAGAACGTGTTTTATACTGGCGCTGCACCAAACCAGCAGGCGATTCCTGCGGTCGATTATTTGATGAATGAGTTAGGCATTGAACGTTGGGTACTGGCGGGGACGGACTATGTGTATCCGCGTACCACCAACAAAATCCTCGAAGCGTATTTGAAAAACAAAGGTGTCAGCGACAAAGACATCATGATCAACTACACGCCGTTCGGTCACTCTGATTGGCAATCGATTGTGTCTGATATTAAGAAATTCGGCGCGGAAGGGAAGAAAACCGCGGTGGTTTCTACCATCAACGGTGACGCCAACGTTCCATTTTATAAAGAGCTAGGCGCACAAGGTGTGTCGTCTGAAGATATTCCTGTTGTGGCGTTCTCTGTCGGTGAAGAAGAGCTGTCTGGTATGGATACCTCGCCGTTGGTCGGTCATTTGGCGGCTTGGAACTACTTTATGAGCGTGGATACCGAAGCGAACGACGAGTTTGTCGCTGCGTGGCAGAAGTTTATCGCCAGCAATAAGCGCGTTACCAACGACCCAATGGAAGCACACTACATTGGCTTTAATATGTGGGCGCAAGCGGTGACCAACGCAGGTACGACTGACCCTGAAGCGGTACAAGACGCGCTCATTGGCGTAGCAGTACCTAACCTTTCTGGCGGCTATTCCACCATGCTGCCAAACCACCACATTACCAAACCCGTCCTGATTGGTGAGATCCAAGACGATGGTCAGTTCGAAGTGGTATGGGAAACCACAGGTCTGGTCGCGGGTGACGCTTGGTCGGATTACCTACCTGAGTCTGCCAAGTTGTTCTCTAGCTGGTCTAAGCCGTTCTCTTGCGGTGCCTTCAATGTTGAAACGAGCAAATGTGCTGGTAGCAGCAACTAAGTCACCCTTCGCGCTTCTAAGCGGCATGCTTAGAAGCGCTTCCATCAATCTGTTTGGCGTTGTTCAAATAGACCAAAGGACGCATTTCATGAAACGCATTACCCAACTACTGAAAGTGGTCGTGTTCCTTGTTTTAGGGTTCAGCTTAGTAAGTGCCAATGCCGCACTGGCAAGTGTCACTGACCGCGAAACATTTACCGACGCCTTGTTAGGCAAAAGCCACACGCAAAAAGAATCAGCGATTGAGTGGTTGATCGAAAACGAGTCGAATCAGCTTTCGACACCGATTCTCACTGCCTGGTTAGAAGGCAACCTGTACTACTTTAACGACAGAAAAAGCGATTTCTACCGCTCGCTCTATATCACCAACGATGTTAAAACAGCCACGTCTATTGCCAGCGCTTGGGACGATACCGAGCTAGAGATTTCTAACCCAAGAGCGTTTAAGAAAGTTCGCGTGAACAATAAGCTGCGTGGCATATTGCGACTAGAAATTGCGTCGATGGGGCTTAAAAGCGAAGACGCACAAGTTCGCCTTAACAGTGTCAATCAGTTGTTAGGCAGTGACGATAAAGCGATCGTCAAGCGACTACGCACTCTGCAAGAGACGGAGTCAAACTCTGATGTCCAAGACTTGCTGGCCCTCGCACTCTCGATTGATGACGCTTTGTTGGCTGACGATTCCGCCACGCGCATTACCGCGATTGAACAACTCGCGACTTACAAGCAGCCCATCGTGCTGCAAACACTCAATAAAATCATAAATTCAAATCCAGAACCGCAAGTGGTTCAAGCTGCCAAAAAAGGATTAGGTAAATATCAACAAAGTGAAGCGCTTTATTCCGGCGTTGAAACGGCCTTCTTTGGCCTGAGTCTCGGTTCGGTTTTGGTGCTCGCGGGTATCGGTTTAGCGATTACTTTTGGCGTGATGGGCGTAATCAACATGGCTCATGGTGAGCTGATCATGATCGGTGCCTACACCACCTATGTGCTTCAGCAATTGATGCCAAATCAGATCGGTTTAGCGCTGATCTTGTCGATTCCGGCCGCGTTTATTGTCTCGGGCTTAGTGGGTATTGCGATAGAGCGCAGTGTGATTCGTCATTTGTACGGGCGACCGCTAGAAACCCTGCTTGCCACCTTTGGTATCAGTCTTATCTTGCAGCAAGCGGTTCGCTCTATTTTCTCTCCTTTAAACCGCTCAGTCAGCACACCGGACTGGATGTCTGGCGCATTACAAATCAACCCGATGCTGTCACTCACTTATAACCGTCTGTACATCATTCTTTTCTGCATCATGGTGTTTGCCGGTTTGTTGATGGTGTTGAAAAAGACACCGCTAGGTTTGCAAGTTCGTGCAGTCTCGCAAAACCGAGGTATGGCGCGAGTGATGGGTATCCGCTCAGAAAGGGTCGATGCGTTGACCTTTGGTTTGGGTTCAGGCGTTGCAGGTATTGCTGGTGTGGCGTTATCTCAGCTTACCAACGTTGGTCCGAATATGGGGCAGGCGTACATCATCGATTCGTTTATGGTCGTGGTGTTTGGTGGTGTCGGCAACTTATGGGGCACGCTAGTCGCAGGGCTGAGCTTAGGCCTGTTTAACAAGATCCTCGAGCCGTGGGCAGGCGCGGTACTGGCAAAAATACTGGTGCTGGTATTTATCATCCTGTTTATTCAAAAACGTCCACGCGGACTATTCCCACAACGCGGTCGAGCGGCAGAGAGCTAAGGAGAGCGGCATGCAATCTACAACAACACAATCGAAGTCCTTTGTGTTAGCCGCGATGCGTGGTGACAAAGGCGGGCAAATCACGGTGCTGCTTATTTTGGCCGCTGTGATTCTGATGCCGCTGGCCAATATGTTGCTGCCAGCGAGCAATCCACTCCATGTCGAGACGTTTACTATCTCGTTGATGGGCAAGTATCTCAGCTATGCGATGTTAGCGTTAGCGGTCGATTTGGTATGGGGTTATTTAGGCATTCTTAGCTTAGGACACGGTGCGTTTTTCGCCTTGGGTGGCTACGCGATGGGCATGTACCTGATGCGACAAATCGGTGACCGAGGCGTTTACGGTAACGCAACGCTGCCAGACTTTATGGTGTTCCTGAACTGGCAGGAATTACCGTGGTTTTGGCTCGGTTTTGACCAGTTCTGGTTCGCTTGTTTGATGGTCGTACTGGTTCCCGGTGCGCTGGCTTATGTGTTTGGTTATCTCGCGTTTCGCTCACGTGTATCCGGTGTGTATTTATCGATCATGACTCAGGCACTTACTTACGCGTTAATGTTGGCGTTTTTCCGCAATGAGATGGGCTTTGGTGGTAACAACGGTCTGACCGATTTCAAAGATATTCTCGGATTTAGTTTGCAACAAGACGCGACAAAAATCGTGCTGTTTGTGTTAACTGGTTTGGCGCTCATCGTCAGTTATATCGTGTGTCGCAGCGTGATCGGCAGTCGCTTGGGGCGCGTTTCAATGTCGATTCGCGATACCGAGTCGCGCACGCGATTTATGGGTTACGACGTTGACGGCATCAAGCTATGGATGTTTGTGCTGTCGGCGGTGATCGCGGGTATTGCTGGCGCGCTATATGTGCCGCAGGTGGGGATTATCAACCCTGGTGAATTTGCTCCGCTTAACTCGATTGAAGTCGTGGTTTGGGTGGCACTCGGCGGCAGAGCAACCCTGTTTGGCGCGATCGTCGGCGCGTTGGTGATCAACTACGCCAAGAGCTGGTTTACGGTCGAGTTTCCGGAGGTCTGGTTATTTGCCCTAGGTGGGCTGTTTGTGCTGTCGACCATGTACTTCCCGAAAGGACTGATTGGATTTATTAGCGATAAGTTCTCGACAACCAAAGTACGCAAAGAGAAAAGTACGCTCAACAAAGAGGAAGCGACCGCATGAATACCTTAACCAGTGCCAGCAGACTACGTAGTTCAGTGCAAGAGCTAACCCGTCGCGATGAGGTGTTTTCATTCCTCAAACCTGAGCGACATCCACTGATCGATACGCGACACAACATCTTGCTGTATGTCGAAGGTGTGAATAAGAGCTTTGATGGTTTCAAAGCGATCAACGACTTAAACCTCTACATCAAAAAAGGCGAACTTCGCTGCATCATTGGCCCGAATGGCGCGGGCAAAACCACCATGATGGACATCATCACCGGTAAAACCAAACCGGATACCGGTCAGGTGTGGCTGGGTTCGAACATCAACCTACTCAAAATGAACGAGTCTGAGATCGCCAACGCAGGTATCGGGCGAAAGTTCCAGAAACCGACCGTTATTGAGTGTTTGACTGTTTGGCAGAATTTGGAGTTAGCCATGTCTGGCGTCCGCAGCTTCTGGGGATCTTACGTGGCGAAAATGAGCGGCGAACAAAAAGACAAACTGGAATCGGTGCTAGAGCTTATTCATCTTAAAGATAACGCGGCATTGACCGCGGGGAACTTGTCTCACGGACAAAAGCAGTGGCTAGAAATCGGCATGCTGCTGATGCAAAACCCAACGCTGTTGCTGGTGGATGAACCAGTAGCAGGGATGACGCATCAGGAAATGGACCGTACCTCAGAGCTGCTTAACTCGCTTGCGGGTAAACACTCGGTGGTGGTGGTCGAGCACGACATGGATTTTGTCCGCTCGATCGCCAGCCATGTCACGGTGTTGCACCAAGGACACGTGCTTGCAGAAGGCACGATGGATCAAGTTCAGTCTCACCCTGAAGTTAAGCGTGTTTACCTAGGAGAATGACATGTTAGAAGTTCAAGCCATTAACCAGTCCTACGATGAAAGCCAAACCTTGTGGGACTTGGATATCTCAATTCCTGAAGGTAAATGCACCGTACTGATGGGGCGCAACGGCGTCGGTAAAACCACCATCCTCAACTGCATTATGGGCTTGGTGAAGGTGACCAGCGGCGATATCAAACTCAACGGTGAATCACTGCTTAAGCACGACGCCGAACAAAGACCACGCATGGGGATTGGCTACGTTCCGCAAGGACGACAGATCTTTCCTATGCTAACGGTGCAGGAAAACCTCGAAGTTGGACTGCCCATTCGTGAAAAGGGCAATCGCACCATTCCAGATTTTATCTTTGACCTATTTCCGGTGTTGAAAGAGATGCTGCATCGCCGAGGTGGTGATCTGTCTGGTGGTCAACAGCAACAGTTGGCGATTGGTCGCGCGTTGGTGGTGAATCCGAAATTACTCATTCTTGATGAGCCTACGGAGGGGATTCAACCCAACATAGTGCAAGAGATTGGCGACATCATCCGCATGCTCAACAAAGAGATGGGGCTGACGGTGTTGCTGGTGGAGCAAAAACTGCCTTTTGCACGAAAAGTAGGCGACCAATTCTGCATTCTTGACCGCGGAAGACGAGTAGCCGAAGGAGAAATGGGCGACCTTGATGAGCGCTTAATCAAGGAGTACTTAACCGTATGACGACTTCTGTCTCATCGACAACTGACCGAGCGCTGATTTGGGCGCTTGGTCAAACGATCACTACCCATACTCAGCAGGGCTGGCAAGCGCAGCTTGAACTTGAGTTTGCTGACCGAGGTGACAAAACCGTCTTGAAGCATCGTAAACAGTCAGGACCACTGGCGATTCAGCGCCCTTTGTACCCAGAGGGCGGCACGTGTCATACCTACTTGCTCCATCCGCCGGGGGGCGTGGTGGGTGGTGACTCATTGAATATTCAGGTCAAGGCTCGCGATGGTGCACAAGTGTTGGTGACGACACCCGGCGCGACCAAGTTTTATCGTTCGGCAGCCAAGTATTCCCATCAGCGACAAGTGCTTCACGTAGACAGTCACTCGCGACTGGAGTGGCTACCGCAGGAAAACATCTTCTTCCCCAATGCTCACACAAGATTGGATAGCCAAATTCATCTCGAAACCGGTGCACAGTTTTTGGGCTGGGAGATGCACTGCTTTGGACGTCCTGCACTAAATGAGGGATTCGACCAAGGTCACCTGATTGGCAAAACCGAGATATTTCTCGACGGAGAATGCATTCTTACCGAAGGTTTGAATCTGAATGGTGATGATAACTTTATGAAAGATAAAGGAATGTTGAATTTCCCAATGTTGGGTACGCTCTACATCACCAGCGAAGATGAAAACCTGTTTCTCTTGGTACAGGACTTGCTCCAGCAAATACAGCAACAGCCGCATAAATCGCAGTTTCTGATCGCCGTCAGTCAAATCGAGCACCTGATTGTGGTACGAGCATTGGCGCATTGGAGCGAAGACATGTTAAGCAGCTTGCAGCAGGTTTGGCAGCTAGTCAGACAGCAGTGGACGACACAACCACCGCAACCGCCCCGTATTTGGGCGACGTAAAGAGAATCAAAAACAATAAGGCAGTGACATGGAATTATCACCAAGAGAGAAGGACAAACTGCTGATTTTTTGCGCTGGAATGCTTGCGAAGCAGCGCAAAGAGAAAGGCTTAAAACTCAACTACCCAGAATCTGTCGCATACATTTCCAGTGCGATTCTAGAAGGTGCACGCGAAGGCAAAACGGTTGCCGAGCTGATGGATTTTGGTCGCACTTTATTGAGCGCCGATGACGTCATGGAAGGTGTGCCCTCAATGATCCCAGACGTACAAGTCGAAGCCACTTTTCCTGATGGAACCAAGCTGGTGACCGTCCATGAACCTATCGTGTAGAGGAAACCAATATGGCGAAATCAACAAGCAACCACACAGGCTTTGTGCCCGGACAAGTCGAAACTGCGGCGGGAAACATCGAACTCAACGTCGGTAGGGAGACCCTTTCAGTCGAGGTGCAAAATCTAGGGGACCGACCGGTGCAAATCGGCTCGCACTACCACTTTTTTGAAGTCAACGACGCGCTGAGTTTTGAGCGTGACAAAACACTGGGTTTTCGCCTCAACATTCCAGCCGGAACGGCGACTCGCTTTGAACCGGGTCAACTGCGCACGGTAGAGCTGGTCGAGTTTGCCGGTGAAAGGGAAATCTACGGCTTTCAAGGCAAAGTCATGGGTAAGTTGTAACGAGATACGTTGTAATCAACAGGGAAGAAAAATGGCGCAGATATCCAGACAAGCGTACGCAGAGATGTTCGGCCCTACGGTCGGAGACCGCGTTCGTCTAGCCGACACAGAGCTGTGGTTGGAAGTAGAGAAAGACTTCACCGTCTACGGCGATGAAGTTAAGTTTGGTGGCGGTAAAGTGATTCGAGATGGGATGGGGCAGAGTCAAAGACCTTCGGCAGAAACACCCGATCTCGTGATCACCAACGCCATCGTTTTAGATTATTGGGGTATCGTCAAAGCCGATGTGGCGATCAAAGACGGCCGTATTCAAGCCCTCGGTAAAGCGGGCAACCCGGATGTGCAGCAAGGCGTGACGATCGTTGTCGGTCCGGGCACTGAAGTGCTCGCCGGAGAAGGTTCAATTCTCACTGCGGGTGGTATTGATTCGCACATCCATTTTATTTGCCCGCAACAAATCGAAGAAGCGCTAGCGTCAGGCGTGACGACCATGATAGGTGGTGGAACGGGGCCGAATACCGGCACCAACGCAACCACATGCACGCCCGGTCCTTGGAACATGCACCGTATGTTGGAAGCGCTCGACAGCTTCCCGATGAACTTTGGTCTGCTTGGTAAAGGGAACGCCAGCCAACCAGAAGCGTTAAGAGAACAAGTCGCAGCGGGCGCGGTAGGCTTAAAGCTCCATGAAGACTGGGGCACAACGCCGGCCTCAATCGATACCTGCCTAAGCGTGGCAGATGAAATGGACGTGCAGGTCGCGATTCATACCGACACTCTCAACGAGTCGGGCTTTGTTGAATCGACGTTAGCGGCGATTGGCGATCGAGTGATCCACACCTACCACACCGAAGGGGCGGGTGGCGGTCATGCGCCCGATATTATCAAAGCGGCGGGCGTGGCGAATGTATTGCCATCCTCCACCAATCCAACTCGCCCATACACCGTCAATACGGTGGATGAGCACCTCGACATGCTGATGGTGTGCCACCACCTGTCTCCGTCAATTGCAGAAGATGTGGCGTTTGCCGAGTCAAGAATCCGCCGTGAGACCATCGCCGCTGAGGATATCTTGCATGACCTTGGTGCGTTTTCAATGATCGCCTCAGACTCCCAAGCGATGGGGCGTGTCGGCGAAGTGATTACTCGCACTTGGCAGACCGCGCACAAGATGAAAGTACAGCGTGGCAGTTTGAAAGAAGACTCAAGCTACAGTGATAACTTCAGGCTTAAGCGTTACATCGCCAAATACACCATTAACCCTGCGATTACCCACGGGATGGCACATGAGATCGGTTCGATTGAAGTGGGGAAACTGGCTGATTTGGTTCTTTGGAAGCCAGCGTTTTTCGGCGTAAAACCAAGTGTAATTCTTAAAGGTGGCATGATTGCGATGGCACCGATGGGTGATCCCAATGCATCAATTCCGACTCCTCAACCAGTTCATTATCGCTCTATGTTTGGCAGCTACGGTAAGGCATCAAATAACACCTCGATGCTGTTTGTTTCGCAGGCGGCAAAGGATGCAGGAATCGCTTCCGAGCTTGGCTTACAAAGTTTGATCGGCGTAGCTAAACAGTGCCGAACCATCAGCAAAGCCGACATGAAACTCAACGACTGGCAGCCGAATATTGAAGTTGACTCACAAACGTATCAGGTGCGTGCTGATGGCGAGTTATTGATTTGCGAGCCCGCCGACGTGTTGCCAATGGCTCAGCGTTATTTCTTATTTTGAGTAAAGGAACATACATGATTGAACTAACAGAAATTGTTACTGATCGGGAAGTCACGCCAAACGCCTCCTTGAGCTTGCCGATAGACAGTCGAATCAAGAGTCGCTTAAGGGTGTCACTCGACGATGGTCGCGACGCTGGGTTGTTTCTACCACGCGGCCATATCCTGCGTGGCGGAGAAAAACTCAAAAGCCAATGCGGCGTGATTGTTGAAGTCAAAGCGGCGGCAGAGACGGTTTCAAGCGTTTACTGTAACGACCCGCATCGACTGACGTTAGTCGCTTATCATTTGGGTAACCGACATGTTCCATTGCAGGTGGAACCGGGCTGGGTGCGTTATCAGCACGACCACGTTTTGGATGAGATGGTCAAAGGTTTGGGCGCGGAAGTGACCGTAGAACAAGCCTCCTTTGAGCCAGAAGGCGGTGCTTATGGTGGCAAAAGTGGCGGCCATCATCACCATCATTAATGCACGCAACATATTGTTTTTAAATTAATAATCAAAAATAAGAAAGGAATCTTATATGAAATCACTTTTTTCAAAGCTGTCGGTTTTCACTACTCTATTGGTTCCTGCGATTGCCAATGCGCATCCGGGACACGACTCAACCGCATTCACCAGTGGACTGACCCACCCATTCACCGGCCTTGACCATCTGATCATGTTGTTTGCTTTTGGTTTGTTAGTTGGCTGCCTGTCGACATCGCAATCTCGAAAACTGGGCTTGGTGGCGTTGTCTTTGCTGACACTGCTAGGTGGCTTAGTCGCAGGGCAGCTGTTCGGCGTTATGAATGGTGTTGAAGAAGTTATTATCGCGTCGCTTTTTGTCGTCAGTATCGCTATCTCGTTAGCGTTTTCTCAGTCGCAACGTGTGTTCAAGTTAGCCGTCGCATCGTGTGTCGCGATGATGTTCTTCCACGGCTACGCGCACGGTGTTGAAGCGAGTGGAAATACCTCTTTGTTTGCAGCAGGTATGGCGGTGGGTGCAACCATCTTGATGCTAGCGGGGAAAAAGCTCGGCTTTGTTATCGCGTCGCGTTGGTTGTCAGTTGGTGTTGCTGCTGCAAGTTCACTATTGCTGATGACGGCATAATTGATGGCTGAAAAGCAAATAGTCACTCAACCCCAAAGCGTTCAACCTTCTGACGTATCGAGTTACCGACTGTTTCAGTTGATCAGTCCCTCGTTGCCCATTGGTGGTTTCACCTATTCTCAAGGGCTTGAGTGGGCGGTTGAAGCGGGTTGGGTATCCGATAGAGCGTCAATGGAGCAATGGTTAGGCAATATGCTGTTTAACAGCGTGGCGACGCTTGAACTACCGGTTATCGATAAGCTCTACGACGCGATTCTCCGAGGTGATGAAGAACAAATTCACCAGAGCGTGAACGTGCTTTATAGCAGCCGAGAAACTAAAGAATTGCGTGCAGAAGAAAAGCAGCGAGGTATCGCACTAAACGCACTACTGGACAAGCTTGACGTGTCGGTAGCCGGTGTCGACATCGGTGCTTATCCACCCACTCAGTTATTAGGGCTTTGCATCGCCGCGGTGCATTGGAAGATCGCACCACATCAGCTTAAACAAGGTTACTTATGGAGTTGGGCAGAGAATTTGGTGATGGCGGGAGTCAAATTGGTTCCACTTGGTCAGACCGATGGCCAGATCGCATTGCTCAACATGTGCGACCAATTTGCCGCAGCGCTAGCAAAATCAGAACACATTGAGGATTGGATGATTGGCAGTTTTACTCCGTCGGTCTCCATCGCCAGCAGCCTTCACGAAACACAATATACAAGACTGTTTCGCTCCTGAGCGGGGCAGTCAAAACGGATAAATAGGAACGACAATGGAAAGTTATAAGCAGCCTCTGCGAATTGGTATTGGTGGCCCGGTTGGGTCGGGAAAAACCGCCTTATTGGAAGTGTTGTGTAAAGCGATTCGCGATAAGCTCCATATCGCGGTTGTGACCAATGACATTTACACTCAGGAAGACGCTAAGATCCTGACTCGAGCGGAAGCGCTAGAGCCCGATAGAATCATCGGTGTCGAAACCGGCGGATGTCCACACACCGCGATTCGCGAAGACGCATCAATGAATTTGGCGGCAGTAGATGAGTTAGCCAAGCGCCATAAAAACCTCGACGTGGTGTTTGTCGAAAGCGGCGGCGATAATCTCAGCGCGACGTTTAGCCCAGAGCTCGCAGATCTGACTATTTACGTGATTGATGTTGCGGAAGGGGAAAAGATCCCGCGCAAAGGTGGGCCGGGCATTACGCGCTCTGACCTATTGGTGATAAACAAAATCGACCTTGCCCCTTATGTTGGTGCGTCGCTGGAAGTCATGGAACAAGATACCCAACGTATGCGACCAACCAAGCCGTTTGTGTTTACCAATCTTAAAGAAGGTAAAGGGCTGGATACGATCATCGACTTTATCCTCACGCAAGGAATGTTGGAGTTCCACAATTAAGCGCTCTGGTTCAGCCACACCCTAAAAGTTTTAATCAAAACAACCACCTTGCAATAAGGTGGTTGTTTATTTTTAGCGTGTCAATTGACGCGGGTTTACTCTGCTAATTTGGCTAGATTTTGCGCTGAGTCGACCTGGCTGTAGCCAAACTCGAGCGCTGCCATAAACGCCGCGTGTACCAGATGTGCTGGCACATGGGTACCATTGAACTCAAGGTCCAGCGTTGCGCACGCATCGTGCGCTAAGTGACATTCATAGCCTAAATCAGCGGCGGCGCGAACGACGGCGTCAATACACATATGGCTCATCGCGCCAACGATCACTAAGCGCTCAATACCTTTTTGCTCCAATACCGCATCTAACTCAGTGGCTTTAAAGCTATTGATCTCTGATTTAACCACAACGGTTTCGCCTGATTGCGGAGTTACGCTGGCATGAATTTGTGCACCTTCAGTGTCTGGGGCGAAAAACGGCGCATCAGCGGTGGTGAATTGATGTCGAACATGGATCACCGGTAAGTTTTTCTCTCTAAATACCGACAGCAACATCGCAGCGTTTTGTGCCGCGGATTCAGTACCAGACAGTGCCCATTTAGCGCCAGAAAACGAAGAAAAATAATCATTTTGAATGTCGATTAACAGCAGTGCGGTTTTACTCATTGGTTAGTCCTTAAGTTAATGTGTTGCGTTGCATAATCATTATGACTAGTCTTGAAGGACTAACGAATGTCAAAAATGACAGATTCTATGGCAAAAGTGACAAAGCGAATTTTGGTTGAAATCATCAACTACCCTGGAGCCATGCAAAGTGCGGTGCACGGCATGCAAGAATTCTTATTGCTTGCGAATAAGCAAACGCAAGTCGATGACTCGCCAGAGTTTGTTCCTGCTATTAGTGAGCTGCCAGATTTAAGTGCAACGGACGCTGACATTGTCGTCCTGCCACCAAATATGGGCGGTGAGTATTTTTTGCACCCAGAGCAGGCGTTACTTGATTATTTGCTCGATGCGCACGCTAAAGGAGCGGTCATTTGTTCGGTATGTGCGGGCGCATTTGTTCTGGCACAGACAGGATTGTTGCGTGGCAGAACCATTACGACACATTGGCAATTGGAGCAGCAGATCGCGCGTTGCCACCCCGATGTGAATATCGATATTAATAAGATCGTGATTGATGACGTCGATATCATCACCGCAGGTGGCTTGATGTCTTGGATGGATTTGTGTTTCGCATTGGTCACGAGGTATGCGAATGCGCAAGATACCCGACAGTTAGGTAAGTATTTGGTGGTCGATACTGGCGTAAGAGACCAGCGCTACTACCAGAGCTTTTCCCCCAACTATTCGCACGGTGATGACAAGATCGCTCTGGTCCAGCGCCATATTCAAGCGAGTTACAACGATCCTTTAGATATTGATACATTGGCTACGCTCGCCTGTATGACTAGCCGCACGTTTATTCGGCATTTCTCCAAGGCGACAGGATTAACGCCGATTCACTACATCCAACGGGTGAGAATTCAAAAGGCGTGCGAATGGCTGGAAAGCAGCGCTAAATCGGTCGAGCACATCAGTTATCTGGTCGGCTATGAAGACGTGAATAGCTTTAGAAAGGTCTTTGTGAAAGCGATTGGCCTAACGCCTAGCGCGTTTCGCAGCCGCTTTGTCGCGACACAAAGCGACGCCTAAATAGGTTGCTCGCAATAGAGTAGATAAAAATACCGAAAACTCGCTAAATGGCTCTGAGAGTAGCAAAACTTTTTTCTGACCTACCTTGTTCGATGTTTGACTTTAACCTCGCTCTACGCGCCTGTTTGGTGGCTTAAAATGGCAATTTGAGCGTTTTTAAGTTGTTGTTTTACATACGGTTGTTTTTGTTGTTTTCTTGGTTGTAGTTGGTAGTCTTTCGATTCAGTTGGAATAAGGGCGAAGTATATGACTAATACCCATCAAGTTTTTGACCAAGTGGACTTCTCTAGGCAAGATTTAAGTGACGCTTGTTTTAAGTCCTGCCATTTTTATCGTTGCGACTTTAGCCGCGCAAATCTTAGAGACGCCCAATTTGTCGATTGCAGTTTTATTGCGCAAGGCGAGTTGGAAGGTTGCCATTTTGAGTACAGCGACCTACGGGATGCGTCGTTTAAAAGCTGCCAGCTTTCGATGGCAAATTTTAAAGGCGCGAATTGTTTTGGCATCGAGTTTAGAGAGTGTGACTTAAAAGGTGCGAGCTTTGTACAAGCCAATTTTTCTAACCAGGTCAGTCATAGTGTCTACTTTTGTTCTGCATACATCACGGGTTGTAACTTGTCGTATGCCAACTTAGAGCGTCTTTGCATTGAAAAATGTGACTTGTTTGAAAACCGCTGGATTGGCGCCAATTTGTATGGTGCGTCGTTTAAAGAATCTGATCTTAGCCGTGGCGTATTTTCACAAGATTGCTGGGGGCAATTTCGCCTTCAGGGCTGTAATCTCAGCCACACAGAATTAGAAGGGCTAGATCCAAGGAAAGTCGACTTAAGTGGGGTCAAGATCTGCGACTGGCAACAAGCTCAGCTACTGGAGCCGCTTGGTTTAATTGTTGTCCCCGATTAGTTGGCAGAGTAATAAGTTTTGTCACAACTAGGTAAATTATGGAATTACAGATATATCAGGTTGACGCGTTCGCATCTGAACTGTTTAAAGGCAATCCGGCAGGAGTATGCATCACCGAAAGCGCGCTGGAAGAAAGTGTAATGTTAGCGATCGCCGCCGAAATGGCGGTGTCGGAAACGGCATTTTTATCGCTCGATACTATGCAGCTAAAGTGGTTTACGCCAAAAGTGGAAGTGAAGTTCTGTGGTCATGGTACGTTAGCTGTGGCGCATGTATTGAAGTCGATTGGTATGTATCAATGTGGTGATAGCATCGCCTTCAATACGCTTTCCGGTGTGTTAACCGCAGAGTTAAACCGTGACAGTATCGACCTCGCTTTTCCTGCGCCAGCGCTTGATTTTACCGGCGAACGTGACCCAGATATCATTCGCCTGCTGGGCCTGAGTGATAGCGATATCGTTGATTACGCCATGTTTGATACCAAGCAGTTTATTGTCGTAGACGATGAGAAAAAACTCCTAGAATTACAGCCAGATTTCAATGCTCTGAAAGCACGACGGGGGCGTGGCGTACTGGTGACGGCTAAGTCGAGTGACAAGCAGGATTTTACCTCGCGCTACTTTGCGCCTTGGGTTGGAGTGGATGAAGACCCTGTCACGGGCTCTGCGCATTGTGCCCTAGCTGTGTACTGGGCAGGCAAACTCGATAAGAGCCGGATGCAGGGTTATCAAGCGTCTTCGCGTGGTGGCTATGTCGGAGTGGAAATGTTGTCGCCGTCGCTGGTTAAGCTCTCGGGTTGTGCGGTGACCGCGCTAACTGGGACCATGACTGTTTAAACATAAAAAGAGCCGCATCATGCGGCTCTTTCCGTTTATCTCATTTGCCTGAACAGGTGATTACATTGCAGCTTTTTTCGCTTCAGCAATCCATGCGTCAAACTGTTTGCGGTTTGCTTTTACCCAACCTTCAACGTGAGACTCAATATCAGCCATGCTGTTTTTACCTTTGCTCATCATCATGTTTTGCGCACTCACATCATTGATGTTGAGTTTGATGATTTCAAATAGCTTCGCCGCTGCTGGGTTTTTCTCAGTGAACTCTTTGTTCGCCACGATACGCATAGAGTTCATCTCGAAACCGTAGTTCTTACCGTTTTCTAAAGTCGTATCAACGTCTTTACGCTCACCAGGCAGTGCTGAGAATGGCACTTCTAACCAAACTACGTCTTTACCCGGAACAAGCACACCACTTACCCAGTAAGGCGTCCACGTGTAGTACAGGATTGGGTCGCCTTTCTTGTAGCGAGAAATCGTATCGGCGATGATCGCTGCGTAGTTACCTTGGTTGTGGTCAACCGTATCACGCAGGCCGTAAGCCGTGAGCTGCTCTTCGATTACTAGCTCACAACCCCAACCAGGGTTACAGCCAGTTAAGTCAGCTTTCCCGTCATCGTCCGCATCAAACAGCGCCGCTAGTTTTGGATCTTTTAACTGACCGATGTTGGTAATGCCGTATTTCTCAGCGGTTTTCTTATCGATCAAATAGCCTTGCGCTGCACCACTGATGTACTGACCTTTACGGAAGAAACTGTCGTCACCGCCAGATTGCGTGTACTTGTCTGCGTGGAGTGGGAACCAGCCCACTGCTAAGAAAGTCGCGTCACCTTTAGCAATAGAAGTGTAGCCAACGTTGTAGTCCACTTCTTTGGTTGGCTGCACATCGTAGCCCAGCTCTTCAAGCGCGCGATTGACGATCAGTGTTTGGAACGTTTCTTCTGCAACAGTTGATTGAACTGGTTGAACCGTGACACCTTCTCCTGGCAGTTTTTCAGCCCAAACGTTACTTGATAAAGCGAGAGTGGAAACTGCGCTTACAGTGAACGCTTTCTTCCATGAATTAATCATTAGTATTTCTCCTTAATGTAAGTTCTTGTTTCTTACTTTTGTTGCGAAGGAACATGCCGATAGGGCCAGTGTGGTACCAACGGGTCTTGGTGTTACCAGCATTTGTCCCTAGTTCTTGTGTAATGCGGTCAAGCAAAATAGCGAGGATAACGATGCCAACACCACCAACTGCGGCGAGGCCCATATCTAAGCGTCCGATACCACGTAGTACCATTTGGCCTAAACCACCCACCGCAATCATCGACGCGATCACTACCATCGAGAGTGACAACATCAGCGTTTGGTTCACACCCGCCATGATGGTTGGTAGTGCGAGTGGCAATTGAATGCGATACAGCATCTGTTTTTTGTTGGCACCGAATGAGTGACCCGCTTCGATCAGCTCTTCCGGAACCTGCTGAATACCTAAAATGGTCAAGCGCACGACTGGCGGCAGCGCAAAGATGATCGTTACAACCACCCCTGGAACGTTACCGATACCAAACAGCATCACGATAGGCACGAGATACACGAAGGCGGGTGTGGTTTGCATCGCGTCGAGGATCGGTCTGACAAATCGAGCGGCGGTGTCGCTGCGCGATAGCCAGATCCCCATCGGTAACCCTATTAGCAGGCAGAAAAACACCGATGTCATGACCAAAGACAGGGTGGTCATTGCTTCAGACCACGCACCAATCAGGCCGATAAACACCAGTGAAACGACGGTAGCGAATCCGAGTCTTAAGCTCGAAAACTGCCACGCGAGCAGAAATAGGATCACCAGCATGAAGGGTGCAGGTGTCGAGACCAATGCGGTTTCAAACGAGCTGAGAATAAAGTCGATAGGGATGCGGATCGCCTGAAACAGTGGGCGTCCGTGTTCGACCAGCCAGTTCAATCCGGTTTCTACCCAAGAGTCGAAAGGCAGTACCGCATTATCAAACGGGTTCAAAATATCAAATGGCTTTTCTGTCACCACTTCCGAGCTTAACCAGTCTGATGCGCCTGAGTCGCTTGTAGCGGCTTGACCCCACGGATCACTTTGCTCAGTCGTCGTTTGTGACCAAGGATCGTTGTTGGTTTGTTCTGATGACATGGTGTTAATCCTTATCTAACGTTTGTAGCAAGCGTGATTTAGTGACAACACCGAAATAGTTGCCGTCGTCATCCACAACGGGAACCGAGTAAGGCACATTTGCCACAAGGCTTAAGATGTCATTAATTGGTTGCTCCGGCTTGAGAGTTAGGCCATCTTCCAACTGAGCGCTGGAAAGCGAACGGCTCTCTTTGTTTGCCGCACGTAACGAGTCTAGTGAGACAATGCCAGAATAACGGCTGGTTTTGTCGACGATAATGCCGTAGTCACGGTCGCTATCGATCAGAATCTGCATTGCGGAGGCTGGGCCGTCGTGCTCAGACTTTTTGAACACTGCTGCTGGCTTTTTACGCGCAATGTCTTTCGCGGTCAGTACACTGGCCACGTTCACACCGCGGAAAAAGGCACGTACGTAGTCATTGGCAGGGTGGTTGAGTATCTCGTCGGGCGTGCCGACTTGCACAACTGAACCGTTTTGCATGATCGCGATGCGGTCACCGATGCGCATTGCTTCGTCCAAGTCATGGGAGATAAAGACGATGGTGCGTTTGTCGTCGTTCTGTAGGCGAATCAACTCGTCTTGCATTTCAGTTCGAATCAATGGGTCAAGCGCCGAAAACGCCTCGTCCATAAGCAAGATATCTGGGTCACAAGCCAGTGCTCGTGCCAAACCAACTCGCTGCTTCATCCCACCTGATAACTCGTCAGGGAATGATTCCGCATAGGCATCCAGACCTACGCGTTCGAGTGCCGCTAACGCGCTGGCTTTACGTGTATCTGGGTCAACCCCTGCCAGCTCTAGACCAAACGCTGCGTTTTCAATCACCGTCATGTGGGGCATCAAGGCAAAGTTTTGAAAAACCATTGAGATGTTGTTACGGCGTACTTCGCGTAGCTCGTTCTCGGAGATGTGCGCGATATCTTTGCCTTTGAGGAGAACGTTACCTTTTGAAGGTTCGATCAGGCGGTTAAGCAGGCGAACGAGAGTCGACTTACCGGAACCAGAAAGCCCCATGATAACGAAGATTTCGCCTTCTCGAATGCTAAGGGAAACATCGTTGACACCTATGGTCGCTCCGGTTTTTTCAAAGACTGCGTCTTTATCCGCACCTTGGTTGATCATTGCAAAGGCGCGTTCAGTCTCATCGCCAAACACTTTGTACAGTCCCTTAACTTCCAGTATGGGATCCATGTTGTTAGTCCTTTTGTGGCTATGTTTTGTTGATGAACGTTTAGTACTCTAAGTAAATATTTGTAATTTTTCAATGAATACCATTCTGTAAACTTTGTTTCATTCATCTCTTATGCTTTATTTAACTTAAAGTTAAAAATATGATTTGATCGTAATTTATTGTTTTTAAGATAAAAATTTAACAATTCCTTTAGCGGTATCCGCATGTGAACAAAGAAGAATGCGGTTTTATTCCAGCCTTTAATTCTCACTGATGTCGCATTTTTTCGTTAGAGTTCTTCTCTCATTTTTGGTGTAAATGGAAGAAATAATTTGAGTACGAACTAATTTTAAGGCATTTTATATTTAACTGAACGTTCAATTAAAAATAAAAAAGGACGAAAAATGCCTAAAGTTGGGATGCCAAAAATACGCAAACCGCAGCTTGTGCAAGCCACAATGACGGTCATTGATCGCGTGGGTTTGCATGCGGCGAGCATCTCTTTGATCAGTAAAGAAGCTGGGGTATCGACGGGGATCATTAACCATTACTTTGGCGGTAAGCACGGTCTGTTGGAAGAAACGATGCGCGAGATCTTGCGCCAGTTGTCTGAAACCATAACCGGACGCCTACGTGAACTTCCTGCGGATGCGCACAAGCAACGAATCAACGCCATTATTGATGGTAACTTCGTCGGTTTTCAGGCTGAGAACAAGGTGGCAAAGACTTGGCTCGCCTTCTGGTCGTACTCGATGCACGACCAACAACTTAAGCGATTGCAACGCGTCAACGAACGTCGTTTGCTTTCTCATTTGCTTATTGAACTCAAAGCACTTTTTGCCAAAGAGCAGGCCGAAGTGGTCGCTCATGGTATCGCGTCTTTGATTGACGGTATTTGGCTTCGCGGGACGCTCAACCCCGACGGGATCGATGCCGAAAAAGCGCGCACCATCATTAACGATTATCTGGATAAACAACTTACGTTTTATTCGCAAAAATAAACATAAAGTCAGCATTTTCATATGAAACTAAAATCATTATTTATCAATGGTAAAGCTTGCTCTGGCAGTTCTGGGGAAAGTTTTACCACTTACAATCCGGCCAACGGTGAGCCGCTTGCTGAAATCGATCAAGCGAGCGAGAGCGACGTACAAGCGGCGATCGATTCAGCCAAGCAAGGTTTTGCTATTTGGTCTTCCATGACGCCAATCGAGCGCAGTCGCATTTTACTCAAAGCTGTTGCCATTCTGCGTGAACGTAACGATGAACTAGCCAAGCTGGAAGTCGCCGATACTGGCAAACCACTGCAAGAAGCGATGGAAGTCGACATCGTCACCGGTGCGGATGTGATCGAGTATTTCGCGGGACTGGTTCCGGCGATGCAGGGCGAGCAGCAGCCTCTGGGTCAATCGCAGTTTTTCTACACCCGACGTGAACCATTAGGTATTTGCGCCGGCATTGGCGCGTGGAATTACCCAATTCAAATCGCGATGTGGAAATCCGCGCCTGCATTGGCTGCGGGTAACGCGATGATCTTCAAACCTTCAGAAAAAACGCCTTTGACCGCGTTGAAACTGGCGGAGATTTTTAGCGAAGCGGGGCTGCCTGATGGCGTATTTAACGTGGTGCAAGGCGATCATCGTGTCGGGCAAATGCTCACTGCGCATCCAGAGATTGCCAAAGTCTCATTCACTGGTGAATCTGGCACTGGCAAGTTAGTTATGTCAGACAGCGCAAAAACGCTCAAAGACGTGACGATGGAGCTCGGCGGAAAGTCACCGATGATCGTGTTTGATGACGCCAAACTCGACGATGCGGTCTCTGCGGCGATGGTCGCGAACTTCTATACCCAAGGCGAAGTGTGTACTAACGGCACGCGCGTGTTTGTTCACGAGTCGATTTACGACCAATTTGTCGCGCAGCTTAAACAGCGTACAGAGAAATTGGTGGTTGGTGACCCAATGGACATGCAAACACAAATCGGCGCACTGATTTCTAACGACCACTTAGACAAAGTACTTAACGCCATCGAGCAAGGTAAAGCCAGTGGCGCGACCTTACTTACCGGTGGCTATCGTGTGACTGAAAACGGGTTAGGCAAAGGCAACTTTGTTGCACCAACCGTGTTTGTTGACTGCGATGATTCTATGCCACATGTACAACAAGAAATCTTTGGTCCTGTGATGTCGGTGCTGAAGTTCTCAGACGAACAAGACGTCGTTCAACGTGCCAATGCGACCGATTACGGCCTCGCAGCGGGAGTCTTTACGCAAAACCTATCGCGTGCGCACCGCGTTATTCATCTGCTCGAAGCAGGTATTTGCTGGGTAAACACCTGGGGTGACTCGCCAGCAGAAATGCCAGTTGGCGGCTACAAGCACTCTGGGGTAGGACGTGAAAACGGTCCAGAAACTCTACGTCACTACACGCAAACCAAGAGTGTGTTGGTCGAGCTTGGCGATTTCGCCAGTCCTTACGCTTAAACGCTAACCTCAATGGAGACAACAAATGCAACAACGCTACGATTACATTATCGTCGGCGCGGGTTCGGCCGGCTGTGTGTTGGCAGACAGGCTGACAGAAAGCGGAGAGAATCAGGTGCTACTACTCGAAGCTGGTGGTACTGATAAGAGCATTTTCATCCAGATGCCGACCGCGCTGTCGTACCCGATGAATACCGAAAAATACGCCTGGCAGTTCGAAACGACACAAGAAAAAGGTCTCGACGGGCGCAAGCTGCATTGCCCACGCGGTAAAGTGCTCGGTGGCAGCTCATCAATCAATGGCATGGTGTATGTGCGAGGTCACGCGTGTGACTTTGACGAGTGGGAAGAGCACGGCGCGAAAGGCTGGAACTACCAAGCGTGTCTACCGTATTTTCGTCGCGCGGAGTCTTGGCAAGGCGGCGAGGATAACTACCGTGGCGGCGAAGGTCCGCTAGGGACTTGTAACGGTAACGATATGGCGCTCAACCCACTTTACCAAGCCTTTATCGACGCAGGTCAGCAAGCGGGTTACCCGCAAACGGACGACTACAACGGTTATCAGCAAGAAGGCTTTGGCCCGATGCACATGACCGTCGACAAAGGCGTACGCGCTTCAACTTCTAACGCGTACTTAAGGCGTGCACTCAAGCGTTCTAACTTGACGCTAGTTAAAGGTGTGGTCGCGCGCAAAGTGCTGCTTGACGGTAAGAAGGCCGTCGGCGTTGAGTTTGAAAAGCGCGGCAGCGTGCAGCAGTGCTACGCGGTAAAAGAAGTGATCTCGTCGGCGGGCTCTATTGGTTCAGTGCAACTGCTGCAACTGTCGGGTATTGGGCCAAAAACCGTACTGGAAAAGGCCGGAGTTGAGGTCGCACACGATCTTCCAGGCGTGGGTAAAAACCTGCAAGACCATCTTGAAGTCTATTTCCAATATCACTGCAAACAGCCGATCACGCTCAACAGTAAGCTAGGCTTGGTAAGCAAAGGAATGATTGGCACAGAGTGGATCCTGACCCACAAAGGATTAGGCGCAACCAACCATTTTGAATCGTGCGCATTTATCCGCTCTCGCAAAGGTCTTAAGTGGCCGAATATTCAATATCACTTTCTGCCTGCGGCGATGCGTTATGACGGACAAGCCGCGTTTGATGGCCACGGCTTTCAAGTCCACGTTGGGCCCAACAAACCGGAAAGTCGTGGCACGGTTGCGATTACTTCGGCAAATCCACACGACAAACCGCGTATCGAATTCAACTACATTTCTACCGTACAAGATCGCCAAGACTGGCGTGACTGTATTCGCCTGACGCGCGAAATCTTAATGCAGCCAGCGATGGATGAGTATCGCGGTGAAGAGATCCAACCGGGTATGGATATTAAGAGTGATGAAGCGATCGACGAATGGGTCAAAGAGAACGTCGAAAGTGCGTATCACCCTTCTTGCAGCTGTAAAATGGGCGCCGATGACGACCCGATGGCGGTAGTGGATGAAACGTGCCGAGTGCGCGGCATCCAAGGTCTACGTGTGGTGGACTCTTCAGTCTTCCCTACTATTCCAAACGGCAACCTCAATGCGCCAACCATTATGGTCGCCGAGCGTGCTGCAGACATGATTCTTAACAAAGCGCCGCTGCCAACACAAGATCTACCAGTGTGGATAGCCCCGCAGTGGCAGGAAAAACAACGAATTAATTCACCAAAAAGAAAATTGGGCTAAGTCCCCAAAGTCAGTAATTAATATAAGGAAATTAATATGTCTATGAAGACAAAAATGCTCTCAACTCTCGCGCTAAGTACCTTAGCAATGAACGCTTATGGTAACCAATGTGAAACCGTGCGTTTCGCTGATGTCGGTTGGACCGACATTACCGCGACCACAGCGGTAACAAGCGAGCTGCTGAAAGGTATGGGCTACCAAACCAAAACTGACCTGCTTTCTGTGCCAGTGACGTACTCGTCGATGGCGAACGGTGATATCGATATCTTCCTTGGCAACTGGATGCCAACAATGGAGGGAGATATCGCTAAATACCGTGAAGCGGGGACGGTCGAAACCGTGCGCGCTAACCTAGAAGGTGCCAAGTACACACTAGCTGTGCCGAAGTACGTTTACGATGCTGGGGTGAAAAGCTTTGCTGACTTGGCGAAACACGCGGATAAGTTCCGTGACCGCATCTACGGTATCGAGCCGGGGAACGATGGTAACCGTTTGATCCAATCAATGCTCGACGAGAATGCATTTGGCCTGAAAGACTTTAGCCTTGTTGAGTCGAGTGAAGCGGGCATGGTATCGCAGGTATCACGTGCTGCACGTCGCAATCAATGGATTGTTTACTTAGGTTGGGCGCCGCATCCGATGAACAGCAACATCGAAATGGAGTACCTCGACGGTGGTGACGACTATTTCGGTCCGAACTACGGCGGTGCGAATGTGTACACCAACGTACGTGCTGACTACCTCAACCAATGTCAAAACGTAGGTCAGTTGCTGAAGAATCTCGAGTTCAGCCTTGAGATGGAAAATGAGCTGATGGAAGCGATCCTCAACCAGAAAGTGAAGCCTGCAAAAGCCGCACAGCAGTGGCTGAAACAAAACCCTGAGCAAATCGAAACTTGGCTGCAAGGCGTGAAGACGCTAGCGGGCGAAGATGCAGCTCAAGCGGTAAGCAACTATATCAACTCAAAAGCGTAATTAGACAGGGTGAGCTGCAAAGGCTCACCCTAACAAACAAAGGTGTATTGTGAATTTTATTACAGACAACAAAATCCCCTTAGGTCAATGGATGGAAACGGGCGTAGATTGGTTGACGACCAATGCGTCTGGCTTGTTTGATGCGATTTCCATTTTTCTCGAAACCATCATTCTTTTTGTTGTAGACATTTTTAAGTGGATGCCGCCGGCGGCGCCTATCGTACTGACGGCTGCGATCGCATGGTATTTGCACCGCAGCGTGCCACTGGTGCTGTTTATTGTCGCGGCTCTACTGACCATTTTGAACCTAGGATACTGGCAAGAAATGCTGGAAACCTTTGTCTTAGTCTTCGCGGCGACAACGATTTCCGTATTAATTGGTGTTCCTCTGGGCATTATGGCGGCGCACCGTCCTTGGTTATATACGCTGCTCAGACCGATTCTCGATTTGATGCAGACGGTGCCGACGTTTGTCTACCTGATCCCGACACTGGTTCTGTTTGGTTTGGGCATTGTTCCGGGGCTTATCTCGACCATCATTTTCGCCATCGCAGCGCCAATTCGTTTAACCTACCTCGGGATCACTAAGGTGCCTGAAGAGTTGATCGAAGCGGGCAAAGCGTTCGGTGCCAACCGCATGAAGCTGCTGTTCAAAGTCGAGCTTCCTGCTGCGATGCCAAGCATTATGGCGGGTGTGACTCAGTGTATTATGTTGTCACTGTCGATGGTGGTGATCGCTGCGCTTGTTGGTGCAGATGGCTTAGGTAAACCCGTCGTTCGAGCGCTTAATACGGTAAACATCTCGCAAGGCTTTGAAGCTGGACTGGCGATTGTCCTTGTCGCAATCATTCTCGACCGCCTATGTAAAACACCTAACCAGAAGGAAGCATAATCATGGATGCAATTACGATTAAAAACCTTGATGTGGTATTTGGTGACCAGCAACAGAAAGCGTTGGAATTGCTCGACCAAGGCAAAGCCCGTCAGGAGATCATCGACCAAACCGGTCAAGTTGTCGGCGTGGACAACGTTAGTATGAGCGTTAAAGAGGGTGAAATCTGTGTATTAATGGGGCTTTCTGGTTCAGGAAAATCAAGTCTGCTAAGGGCGGTGAATGGTTTGAATACCATCTCGCGCGGCGCACTGGAGATCAAAGATGGCGAGCAGAAAGTTGATTTAGCGGATTGTGACGAAGCCACACTGCGTCATCTGCGAACTCACCGAATTTCGATGGTGTTTCAGAAATTTGCCCTAATGCCTTGGTTAAGCGTGCTTGATAACGTCGCGTTTGGCCTAGAAATGCAAGGCATGCCTAAAGCAGAGCGCAGAGAGAAAGCCAAGCAGCAGCTTGATATGGTCGGGTTAACCGAATGGGCGGATAAATTCCCACACGAGTTGTCTGGCGGTATGCAGCAACGGGTTGGTCTAGCGCGTGCCTTTGCGATGGACACTGATATCTTGTTGATGGATGAGCCGTTTTCTGCGCTGGACCCGCTGATCCGTGCGCAGTTGCAAGACGAGTTGATCGCTCTGCAGGAAAAGCTCAACAAGACCATCTTGTTTGTCAGCCATGACCTTGATGAAGCGCTGAAAATCGGCAACAACATTGCGATTATGGAGTCGGGGAAACTTATTCAACACGGTAAACCAGAACAGATAGTGTTGCAGCCAGAAACCGAATACGTTCGTGACTTTGTTGCGCATACTAATCCGCTAAATGTCCTCAAAGGGCGTTCACTGATGCAGCCAGTGAGTGAGTTAAGGCAACAGCAGGACAAACTGGAAGTTTGCGCGGCTAAGCAAGTATGGGTAGAACAAACGCCAGCGAATGTTCAACTTGTGCAAGGCAAAGGTCTTAAGCTGATTGAATGGCAACAAGGTCAGTTTGATATTGACCAAGTGGATCAAAATACCATCGTGGTGGCTAGCCCAGAGATTGGAATGAGAGAAGCGATTGAGCTTAAGCAGCGTAGCGGTCAGCCAATACTGTTAGTCGAAAATGGCAAGCTAGTAGGTGTACTTAATGACAGCAACTTCTATGATGCGCTGCTAGGGAATTATAACGCTCCACAAGCGGCGTAGCTTGTGGAGCGATTCGGTAACCTTAGTGTTCGCTGTGCAATAGCGCATCAAAGCGTGGATTACCGTGTAGCCCTTCTAGATCAGGCTCTGTGTTGATCAGGTCGCGGATAGAAGGGCTCGCTTCGATCGCACGTTCTAAATCTTCAATTGCTTGCTCTTCAACCCCGAGACGAGAGTAGGCACACGCACGCTGGTACAATGCCGGTCCGTTGGTTGTATCGAGTTCAAGCACTCGGTTTGAAAGACTGAGTGCCCAGTGGTACTCGTTGATTTCCATCGCGGCGTCGGCTTTGTACGTCAGCGCTTCCAAATCACCAGGGCGAATGCCCAAAATCTCATCGTACACATCAATCTTCTGCTCTGGTGTCGGCATGCTTTGGGCACGCAGCCACAGGTTGTGGATCTCGTTGATCTTTTCGATTTCTTTGTTGTTCTCGCTGATGATGCGCGTCTTACGTTTCAAGTCGCGCTCGAGCACACTGAACTTCTTCTCGTACTCTTTAGCTATCGAATCAAGGCGCTTGTCCGCCATCTCTCTGGTGTTGCTCTTAAACTCATTCAGAGATTGCCAGCCGACAAATGCGATCAAAGAAGCCACACCTGCAATGATGTAGAAAAAGTACGTGACGGTGACATTTGCATAGTTAAGCGACTTATCAGCAACGGATAACTCACGGTCAGTAATTTGAACAGTAAGCTTTCTCTCCAAATCTTGCTGCTCTTGTCTTAATGCTTTGAGCTCATCAAGTATGTATCGCTCCATGAGCGGGCGGTCTAGTAAGTCGCTCTCAGAGTATGACTTTTGTTCGGCGAGTGTTGGCTGGACAAAAGAAAACAGCCCTAAGAGAAGTATCAAAATGCGCATAGCAAGTCATCCGGTTAAATCTTTGTTTTATCGTCAGAAGAAACTTAACAAATTCGTGCGTCAGTTAGTATGGTAATTACGAGGAAATTTATCTTCTTGCACGAAAAAGACTGGTAACTCTTTCGCCCTCAAATTGAATTTTTACCGTGAAATGAAACTGCAACAATTTAGAGTTCTAATCATTTTTTGGTGATTTATCGAGTTCTTTTTGTGATCCCTGTCACATAAATTGGGATGTCTCTTGATTTTAACCGGAGGGAATGCGCGATAATAACTGCGAAATTTGTTTAGAGTTCAAAGGAAATGTTTTTGCACATGATTACATCAGCGCCTTGGGTGATGTATCCCGAAATCGGTGAGACCCCAAGTAAAAAATGGAATTTTCGTGAACCTAGCAGAGCGGATGGAGGCAAGATCTTCTGTTTAATCGCAGATTGTCCGCCATTGGATGTTAACTCTTCGTACTGCAATTTTCTTCAAGCAGCGCACTTCAGCGACACTTGCATCATTGCGGAGCAAGACAAAGACATTGCTGGTTTTATCTCAAGCTACAGAAAACCCAATGATCCTAATGTGTTGTTCGTATGGCAAGTGGCTGTGTCTCCACGCTATCGCGGTAAAGGCTTGGCTTACAAAATGCTCGACCAGTTGTTGCAGCGTCAATCGCTACAAGGAGTCGATGCCGTAGAAACCACCATCACCAAAGACAACGACGCGTCTTGGTCGTTGTTCAAAAAGCTAGATTCCAACAACGGTAATCGTGGTGAAGTCAGCACGTTCTTAGACGAAGAAGCACATTTCAAAGGCACGCACGATACCGAATATTTGTATCGCATCCCCTTAAATAATCCTCAATAAAAAGGAGCCATTACGGTCTTTCACATGGATATTTTTAAAAAACAAGAATCCAAAGTACGTTCATACTCAAACAGTTTTCCAGTGGTATTCAAAAAAGCAAAAGGTTGCTGGCTAGAAACTGAGCAAGGCGAGCGCTATCTGGACTTTCTTGCTGGTGCCGGTTCACTTAACTACGGACACAACAACCCAGTCCTTAAGCAAGCATTGCTTGAATACATCGAAGCTGACGGCATCACACACGGATTGGATATGCATTCCGAGGCGAAAGCAACGTTTCTTAAATCGCTGCAGCGTTACATCCTTGCTCCACGAGACCTAGATTACAAAGTCCAGTTTACTGGCCCAACAGGTACTAACGCTGTTGAAGCTGCGCTGAAACTAGCGCGTAAAGTGACTGGTCGCAGCAACATCGTTGCATTCACAAATGGTTTCCACGGCTGTACTGCGGGTGCGCTGGCAGCAACAGGTAACCAGCATCACCGTCAGGGTAATGGTGCACCGTTGAACAACGTCACTCGCATTCCGTATGACGGTTACGCGAATGTTGATGGTCTGGCGTTGTTCGAAACCATGCTGTCTGACAACTCAAGTGGTATGGACAAACCTGCGGCGGTTCTGCTTGAAACCGTTCAGGGTGAAGGTGGTTTGAACGTCGCATCAAACGAGTGGCTACAACGCCTGAGCAAAATCTGTAAAGCAAACGATATTCTATTGATCGTTGACGACATCCAAGCGGGTTGTGGTCGTACTGGTACCTTCTTCAGTTTTGAGCCATCAGGCATTAAGCCAGATATGGTGACGCTATCGAAATCAATTGGTGGTTACGGCCTGCCAATGGCGGTGGTCTTGCTCAAGCCTGAGCTTGACCAATGGAAACCGGGTGAGCACAACGGTACGTTCCGTGGTAACAACCACGCTTTCGTTACCGCGGCAAAAGCGCTAGAAATCTATTGGGCAGACGACCAGTTTGAAACGCACATTGGTCAATGTTCACAGACAGTGTCTAACACGATTCAGCGCCTACTTAAGCGTTACCCAGAGCTATTCGTACAGCAAAAGGGTCGCGGCATGATGATTGGTATTGAGTGCCGAAATGGTGATCTTTCGGACGAGATCGCTAAGACTTGTTTTGAACTGGGTATGGTGATTGAAACAGCGGGTCCTGATGATGAAATCGTTAAGTTCTTCTGTCCACTGACGATTACCGAACAAGAACTCGAGCAAGGCATGAGCATTTTTGAAAATGCGGTAGAAAGCGTTGCAACAAAATACTTTAAAAAAGCATCATAACAAGGAAGAAAACATGATTGTTAGAACACTAGATGAGTGTCGAAACAGTGAACGTAGAGTCGTAGCAGAAACATGGGAAAGTGTTCGCATGTTGTTGAAAGATGACAAAATGGGTTTTTCTTTCCATATCACGACCATCTTTGAAGGGACCGAAACACATATCCACTACCAGAACCACCTAGAGTCGGTGTACTGCATGAGTGGTGAAGGTGAAATCGAAGTGGTTGGCGGTGAAACTTACCCAATTAAACCGGGTACTTTGTACATTCTCGATAGACATGACGAGCACTACCTGCGCGCCTACAAGGGCAAAGAGATGGTAATGGCTTGTGTTTTCAATCCACCGATCACCGGCGCAGAAGTGCACGATGAAAACGGTGTCTACCCTCTGGTCGACTAACAGAGCGGCAGCGAGTGGGGCTCTGTGCCCCGCTATCTCAAATCCTCCTCACTCTCCATGTCATTAAATAATCGAGGTTATCTAATATGACTTATACCGTAGAAAAAATCGGCGGTACATCAATGACAGCATTCGATGCTGTACTCGAAAACATCATCCTACGTCCAGAAGAACACTACAAACGCGCATTTGTGGTGTCTGCTTACGGCGGCATTACCGATGCGCTATTGGAATGTAAGAAAACCGGCAAGCCTGGCGTTTACCAATTGATTGCGAAGCGGGATGAAGAATGGCGAGAGGCTCTGGATTATGTTGAGAAGCGTATGCTGCTGACCAACGAGAACATCTTTGCAGACCCAATGAATCGTATGCGAGCGGACAAGTTTATTCGCTCACGCATTTCTGAAGCGAAAAACTGTGTGACCAATATTATGGAAACCTGTCAGTACGGGCAGTTTTCGTTGAGACAGTACTTGCCACAGATTCGCGAGTTTTTATCGTCATTGGGTGAAGCACACAGCGCGTTTAATACTGCGTTAAAGCTGAAAAATATGGGTATCAACGCTACTTTTGTTGACCTATCAGGCTGGGATACACAAACGCCAAAAAGCTTGGATGAAACTATTCAAGACGCGTTTGACGGCATCGATATGGACAAAGAACTGCCGATTGTTACTGGTTACGCCTATTGTAAAGAAGGTCTAATGACGACCTACGATCGCGGCTACAGTGAAATGACGTTCAGCCGAGTAGCCTCCATTACTAACGCGGATTTGGCAATCATCCACAAAGAGTATCACTTAAGCTCGGCTGATCCTCGCGTGGTTGGCCCTGAGAAAGTGTTGCCGATTGGTCATACTAACTATGATGTTGCTGATCAGTTAGCGAACTTAGGCATGGAAGCGATTCACCCGAATGCGGCGGCTGGCCTTCGAGAAAGTGGTATTGAACTGCAAATCAAGAACACCTTTGAGCCAGAGCATCAAGGCACCTTGATCTCAAGTCAGTACAAACCAGATGAAGACCGCGTTGAGATTATCGCGGGCAAAGAGAAAGTATTTGCTTTGCACTTGTTTGACCAAGCGATGGTTGGTCAGGTGGACAACGTGAGCTGTGAGTTGATGGAAATTATCTCAGATGCACGCGTGAATCTGATTGGTAAAGAGATGAATGCAAACTCGATCACTTACTACCTGGGTGGCAGCACTGAAAGCCTGAACAAGGTGCTATACAAAGCGGAAAAACGTTATCCGAAAGCCTCGATTAAAGGACGTATGGTGGCGCTGATCTCTGTGATTGGTTCACAGATTGATACCAACAAAGCGTTGGCTCAGGGTGTGCTGGCGCTGATGAACAACGGTATTACACCAGCGGCGTTGCACTCATCGATGCGCAACGTCAACGTGCAGTTTGTGGTGAGTGACAAAGAGTACCAGAAAGCGATTTGTGCCTTACACGAAGAGTTGTTTGCCAAGCAAGACCACATTGCGATTGGTCAAGTCGCTTAATCTAGAGCAAGAAAAACGAATCATCTCCCCCTAACAAAAAGGCGATACCTAGGTATCGCCTTTTCTTTGATTACTTCTTCTGTGCTTGCTTTAGATATCGCGGTTTTCGGCAAACTTCTCTAAACCCAGCACCAGAGCAATCGCACACACCATCAGTACAATGGCGATGCCCAGTTGCGCCGGCTGTGACGTGACTGCTTCAAAATCAAAAGGCGATAAGTTTTCCTGTAACAACGGTACTTGCTCACCTTTAGAGTTCGTGCGCCATGTCAGCGTTTCTTTCCAAGGCCAGATCTTAGGCAGTGTGCCCAGCATCAAACCGGTCAAGAACACTAAAGTAAAATCGCGAAAGCGTCTTAGTAACCACGATAGTAGATGTGAAAACGTCAGTAGACCAGCTACGCAGCCTGAGAGAAACAGCGCCAGAATTGAGATATCAAACGATTTCACCGCGCCAAGCACGGGGGTATACATACCGATAAGCAGCAGAATAAAACTGCCCGAAATACCCGGTAAGATCATCGCACAAATGGCGATTGAACCCGCCAGCAGGACGTTAAGGCTGGTTGGTTCCATATGCAGAGGTTTTAGCACCGTAATGCTATAGGCGAATGCGACGCCCAGCAGCAGGAAGATAAAGCGGCTAAGTGTGCGTTGCTCGACCTGTTTAAGCATGTGGAACACCGAGACCAAAATCAGACCAAAAAAGAATGACCATAATGGGATCGGGTGAGTAACGAGTAACCAAGAGATTAACTTCGCTAAAGTGGCAATGCTGATGAAAATACCACCAAACAGTGAGATCAAGAACAAGCCGTTGATGTGATTGAATGCGGCTTTGAAGCCATCACGCTTCCAGATACCTAAGAGACTAGGGTTAACGCGTCGAATGCTTTCGAGCAGAGTGTCGTAAATGCCAGTAATAAAAGCGATAGTGCCACCTGAAACGCCTGGGACTACGTCAGCAGCGCCCATCGCTACCCCTTTCAGGAAAGTCGTAAAATAGTTCATGCTACTCGGTTGATAAAGTTAGGTGCTACGAGTATATCGACTCTAAGTTAAAAAAAGTATGAAAAATATTAAACTGATAGAAGCATTTATAAGAATCTTGTTTAATATTGTTTTGCAATTTATTCGCAAATTGCAATTTCATTTTGCATTCTGGCAACTCAATCCGGACAAAAAACGTGTGTTTTACTGCAAATATGGGCTTTGAAAAGTTGGCACGCATACTGCATTAATACAAATGACCCTTTTTAAGCCGAGGGTCACCTAGCCAACTGACGTTGTTAGTGAATGCATTTTGTTCACACAATATATAAGCCAATCGACTTTTGCGATTGGCTCTTTTTTTGCCTCAAATTCGTCCAAATTACATTTAATTCATCATGTTAGGTAACTTGAACGTGCTTCAAGTTTACACCTGCCGAGCGCACGTTTTTACAGCCTAGGCTCGACAAATTGCTCTAACTCCATTAATAATGTCGCCTTTCTTTTGGTGCCCACGATGAAAATTCGGGGTATTGCTGTTGAAATGGAGCGGGAGTCCCCGCTGTAGAGAGGAAACTTTTCAATAGAGAAATTTCAATAATCGCATAGGAAATCGCGCTACTTTTTTCGCGTGTGCTTGCGCCTAGCGATGAGCCAGTTTCAATGGCTCTTAACTCATTAGGGAAGATGAGTGACGAACAATAAAGAGGTTATATGAATCAGATAATTTCAATTGGACCGTTAGAATCTTTCTTAATCGCAATCAGCGTTCTATTCTTAGGTCACTTTGTCAATTCTAAGCTACCGATACTAAAGAAATTCAACATCCCAGAGCCCATTGTAGGTGGCTTAATTGTTGCCGTTTTTATTACCCTTATGCACTTCAATGGGGTGGATTTAGAATTTTCGCTACCGCTGCAAAACGTATTTATGCTGATGTTTTTCAGTACCGTTGGTCTTGCGGCGAACTACACGCAGTTGATGAAAGGTGGCGCTAAAGTCTTTGTTTTCCTTGCGGTCGCATCGTTTTACATCATTATTCAAAATGGGGTAGGCGTTTCATTGGCGACGGCATTGGGTCTCGATCCTTTGATGGGCTTAATCGCGGGTTCGATTACGCTCTCTGGCGGGCACGGAACTGGTGCAGCGTGGTCTACAACGTTTACCGAAAACTACGGCTTGAGTAATACGCTTGAGATCGCGATGGCATCGGCGACATTTGGTCTAATCATTGGCGGTATTATCGGTAGTCCAGTGGCGCAGAAACTGGTCGATAAGAACAACTTCGAGTCTGAATATGGCCGTGGTACTCAGACTCACGAGAAGTTCCCAGAAGTCATTACCTACAATGAATACGAAGAAGATAGAGTCACGGCGAAGAAAGTGATCGAAGTGCTGTTTATTCTGTTGATTTGTGTCACGGGTGCAAAGTATCTAGAGCAGTGGGTCAGCAGTTTTGAAGTCAAATGGTTGATGATTCCGGACTTCGTTTACGCGCTATTTATCGGTGTGTTCATCACCAATATTCTTGAAGTGACCAAACTACATAAAGTGAATGCGGAAACCATCGATATTTTGGGTACCGTGGCGTTATCGCTATTTCTAGCGATGGCGTTGATGAGCTTAAAGCTTTGGAACATTTTTGACCTTGCGATTCCATTCTTGGTGATTTTGGCGGTGCAATCTGTCGTGCTCGGTATTTTTGCTTACTTCGTGACATTTAAAGTCATGGGCTCGAATTACGATGCAGCCGTGATCGCTGGCGGTCATTGCGGTTTTGGCTTAGGCGCGACGCCAACAGCAGTAATGAATATGGGCTCAATCGTGAACAAATTTGGACCTTCACCACAAGCGTTTATGGTGGTACCTATCGTTGGCGCATTCTTTATTGATATCGTCAACCTAGTGATTCTACAAGGCTATATCTCTTTCCTCGGGTGAGTTGAGCCGCAAATAAAAACGCCCTGTCGGTGACAACAGGGCGTTTTCTGTTAGGTGTTATTTACTTTAGTCTCAATCGAGTGCCGTCAAATTTAAAATGACTGAGTAAATCCTTGGCGTTGGTTTTACCCGGTTCGTTAAATTTCACGCCGTATTTGGCGTATTGCATCGAACGTTGTAAGTTACACACTGTCCCGTATAGCGGTTCAAACGAACCGACTCGACCTGATTTGATTAATACGTAAAGCGCAATCTCTTCACCGATTTGGAAAGTGTGGTTAAGTGGAGAGGTTATAAACCGGCAGCCGCTTTTCGATAAGTCACGAATCTCGCAGTCAAACTTTCTACCTTCAGCGACAACTTTTGCTTCCAAGTTAACTTCAAATCTCGGCTCCTTACGCAGTTGAGAAACCTGCATGGTTGGCGGGATTGAAAGCATCACCATCGGCAAAGGGTCTTTGACAATATGGTGTATCTGGCTACGAAAATGAATCACTGCACCTTCACCTCGCGGTGATATTGCCCTAATCGTCGACCAGAAACCTTCTTGGAAGAAGTGATCAAGGTCTGTCTCCGGTACTTTGTCAGGCAACTCCGCCAGAATCATACTGTTCGAATGCGTGCCGATAAAAGCCGTTTTACAACGAAAAGTCATGCCAACTGGTGTCGTGATACCCATAGTAAGTTCGCCGCCATGTTCGATCATGGCTAAAGCATCAGCACTATGGACGGTGGTGACACTTCGGTCTTTACTCTCGGGATGTGAATCCTGGTCCTTCTCTACCGCTTGGGTATTCATCTAGTCTCCCTTTATCCCGCGTGTTATGTTTTTAATTAACGGGAAGATGTCGTTAGTCATAATGCTATGAACGATATAAATTTTATGTATAGCCAGTAATTAGTTCAAACATCAAATTGCCTGATTTATTTGAACTAGGTATCAGTTTTAGGAGTTTCATATGTCTCAAGTCCTATTTTTTGAGCCAGACAGCTCGCAATTTCGCGTCCACTTAGAGGGCGACTACTACGCGATCGTCAAATTCGAAGTTGAAAATGGCGTTTATGTCATCACTTCAACTAAGGTTCCAGAAGAACTCAGAGGTAAAGGTTACGGCAAAGTGATGATGGAAGCGGTACTGCCTGAGCTGGAAAAAATGGCGGTTAAAGTGAAGCCAGTTTGCAGCTACGTTGTCCACTATCTTGAGCGCAATCCTCAGTGGGCTCATCTTAAAGTTTAGTATGGCACATATGAATTATTTGGCTGTCGTTGAGCAACTTGGTTTTCGTACTCTTCATCGATGTGAAAAACTGCAAGTTTTATGGGGTGGATATGGCGAGTTGGTCAGGCTATTTGTTGATGACAGCAGCATTGTCATCAAACATGTGCGCCTGCCCAAACCAGAATCACATCCAAGGGGCTGGAACACCGACTTATCGCACCAGCGCAAGCTGAAATCGTATCAAGTGGAACTGAGTTGGTATCAACGCTATATCGCCCAGCTCAATGCTCATAGCCCTGCGCCAAACGCTTTGTGGGTTGAACAGCATGAAAATGAATGGCTATTGGTGATGGAAGACCTCAAACAACGCGGTTTTAGTCAAGTGATAACCCAAGCAAAGCCCAATCACTTGTGCGCGTGTTTACGCTGGTTAGCCTATTTTCACGCTCAGCACATCCAGTCGGATGCGAATAGACTTTGGGAGACAGGCACTTACTGGCATTTGGCTACTCGGCCTGATGAATTTGACGCTCTAGAAGACCAAACGTTGAAAGCGACGGCGGAGCAAATAGACCAAGTATTGAAACAGGCAGCATACCCAACTTTGGTTCATGGCGATGCTAAGTTGGCTAACTTCTGCTTTACCGAGCAAGGAGACCGCGCTGCAGCGGTGGATTTTCAATACGTCGGAGCCGGATGTGCGATGAAAGACGTTGCGTTATTTATGAGTAGCGCCGTTACGCCCGAAGAATGTCAGGCAACCGAACAGTGGTTGCTGGATGCATATTTCATGCACCTTAGACAAGCGTTAACCGAGTTGCGACCAGAGCTTGATGCGAGCGACGTCGAGCAAAAATGGCAACCACTGTTTGCTATCGCATGGGCCGATTTTCAGCGCTTCGTAAAAGGGTGGAGTCCAAACCATTGGAAAATAAATGCTTATACCGAAGCGCTAAAAGATAAAGCGCTAGAACAATTAAAGGCTTACTGAAAAGTAAGCCTGATTCTACTCATGTTTCTTGGGCTGTAGTTGAGCCAGTATTAGCCACTCTTAGAGCAAATGTCTGCAGATACAGGGATGAGGTTACGCTGGTTTGAAGATAGCTATGGTGAAGCATTAAGATCGACTGGACGATTTTGGTACCGATTCCGAGTGAGCCACTCTCGGCACCATCTTCAACTTGGTTCGATAAATAAAAATGGACACGAGAGTTGTCGTCACTCAACTTCGCTTGGCAGCTGACTTCTGAATCTGTTGGGCTGTGGCGAAGTGCGTTTTCCATTAGGTTGAGTATCAGCCGCTCTAGAAGTCCGTTGTCTCCGACAGTTTGTATTTCGTTATCCATTTCGAGATTCAACTTCACGTCTTTACGCTCAAACTGAGGTCGCATTGTCTCGACGCATTCTGAGATCAATACCGCCAAATCGATAGGGCGATAATCGTAATTGGGTGTTGGCGCGTCTTGCTTGGCGATCGCCAACAGCGAGTGCAATTGTTCTGAGAGCTTTTCAGCGTTTCGGTAGGCAACGTCAATCAGTGGGTTGGATTTCGGGTGCTGAAAGCGCCATGTCTCTAAATAACCCAGCACACTCGATAATGGTGTTTTTAAATCATGGCTAAGTTGTAATAAGCTCTGACGGCGATGTTCTGCTTGATACTCCAACTGCAAAAACTGCTGCTGGATATGTTTCGCCATCAAGTGAAAAGAGTGCGCAATCGGTACTAGCTCTGGGACTTGTCGAGTGAAATCCGGTTGGAGGTGAAAATCGTGCTCCGCCTGTTTTTGCAGTTGATTTGTCACTCGTTCGATAGGGCGAAGCAAGCTTCGTTTTACCAGCCAATAAGCACCTAACGCAAAGCCAAGAATCGAAACCAACACCAATCCTGCGAGGGCAATGTACGGTGTATCAACCTGTGCGTTAGCGATTGCGGTATGTCGCGTACTGCCTATCACCACATAAAGATAACCGATCGTTGAACCGAGCTCCTCGATAGCCGCCACTGAAAACACCTTGTGTTCACCGCGATTACGTGGGTCTTCACCTAAGATAGGAAACGGTTCATTGTTTAGGAATTGTCGGATAGGAACTAAGTCAACGGCCTCCATCATTTCAGTCCCTTCTGGTGCCGCATGGGTAGTAATATTACCTTGGCTATCAAGGAAATAAATTTCGAAATCGGGGCCAAGCAGCATCAAGGTGTGAAAAATGGTTTTCAACGCGTTGGGATTGTAATCCGTGCCTATCATTAGCGGGTTGTCATCGCGCATATGGCTTGCGAGTTCTTTGTGCAGGCTTTGTTTAGTGCCTTGTTCAATGGTCTCTTTTTGCCATTGATAGGTGAGTAAAATCGCAACCGAGGCCAAACAGAACCATAGGCTGGTAAAAATAATCAAGCGGGATTTAAAGCTCATTTTGTTCACCTCTCTAAACAACCGAAGTTACTGCTGAGGTTGAAATTTATAGCCTACGCCCCACACCGTCTGAATGAAGTGGTGCTGTGAATCAGACAAAGATAACTTACGCCTTAGCCGGTTGATGGTACTGCACACCGTATGGTGATAACCGGAATGGTCGGTATGCCAGACATAATCGAGTAACTCATCTTTGCTGTAGACTCTGCCAGGGCGAGTAGCAAGAAACTGAAGCAGGGTAAACTCAGTAGCCGTCAGCGCGATCTCTCGGTTGTTCAAAGAAACTTGATGCAGCTCGGGCAATATTTTCAATGCGCCAAACGTCATGCTCACTGGTGCAGCTTCATTTTCCACTTTCGCATCTACGGTTTGGTTGAGTCGACGCAGTACATTTCGCACTCTGGCTTGAAACTCCAACACACTGAAGGGCTTAGTGATGTAATCATCGACACCCGCCTCCAACCCTTCAACTTTGTCCATTTCTCCATCTTGGGCGGTCAGTATTAACACCGGACTCCAATCTTGCTGTTGGCGAAGAGCATGGCAAATATCTAAGCCGTCACCGTCTGGCAAGCCTCGATCAAGAACCAGTAAATCAAAAGGCTGTTGTTGGTATTGAGCCTTTGCATCGGCGATCGTAGTCACACGAGACACCCGATGCCCCTGAAACTTAAGGTGTATCTGCACCAGTTCTGCCAAGTCATCGTCATCTTCTACCAGCAAAATGTTGGCGACTGCATTGCCTGCTTGTCGTTCCATAAACCTTTCCCTGTGCTAGAGTTTTATCCCTCTGCACATGACCGGATTTATTTAGAGTTTCTTTCATTAAAGACATTTCTAGTAGTGTGGTTAATAAAGAGCCCGGCTAAAGGCTCTATGGAAAGCGCGACAACAGGCAACCTGAGTTACTCTATTCGCGTGATGGTGATTTTAGCACCGGGGTTTAAGAAGCGATGAACAGCAGACAGTGTTGAACTCGCTAATCCATCGTCTTGACTGACCACGCCCGGATGGAAACTCACCACGTCATTGCTGTCGTTTCGAGTTGCATTGAAGCCTTCACCACCACCTGCTGGCCCTGGGATCGTTGACGCCAACTCATCATTTGCTTCGGTACCAGAATCCCAAACATTCATGTTCATTTCAAAATGTTCACCCACGGAAAGCGATTTGAGTGACAGACCTGATTCACCGACAAACGCGTCGTTGGTGTTAACCAGCATCGACGCGACAGAGAGGTAGCCGTAGCTGTCTGGATCGACGGTGAAGGTGACTTGATCTGATGTGCCAGGAAGAATTAAACCATGCCCAGAGATCCCTTCATGGATATTAGCGTTGCCGTTCATCAGCGTAATCAGCTCCGCATTGCTGCCCCCCTCCGCTAAGCGTTCTAATTCAACGGAAGCACTTTGCCCGACGGAAAACAGCTGATAGCTCTCATTATGCGTGAGCAAAGCCAGAGGAGACATAGGCTGATTGGCGGTTAAGTTGGTGACATTGACCGTAAACCGATACGTCTTGTCGTCGTCAGTTTTTGGGCAGCCAGCGAGCAAAGCCACTGACGCTGCGACAAGTAAGATTCTGTATTTCATACATCCCCCCTTACTTAACGACAATGGTCATGGTGGCAACAGGGTTTAACCAACGGTGGTTGCTGCTGTCTAAGTCGCTGATGCCGCCTGTTGCATCGTTATCGCCCAAGTTACCCGGATGTATGTGAACTTTGTCGTTGCTCACGGTGGCTTCTACACCAGAACCGCCAGAGCCAAATGTAATAAACGGCGGGTTAGGCATACTGCTCGCTAACTCATCATTGGCTTCTGTGCCTGCGTCATAGCTAAGCAGCGTGGTTTGATAGATCCCAGATTTGGACGGGATTTTCCAGCTATCTAGGCCGACAAAACCGTCGTTGGTCGGCAGCAGCATCGCACTGAGAGAAAGGTATTTATGGCTGCCCGTGTTGATAGTAAACGTGGTCGCGACGCCTGGATTTAGAATGCCACCTGCAGGGTTTTCGACTACTTCGCCGCCAGCGTTACCAATTAAGCTCGATAAACCAGAGATATCACCACCTTCCGCCATGGCTTCAAGTTCTGGCGTCGCAGCGTCACCCGCTCTAAACATCTGTAGATCCGAACCGTGAGCAGCAACGATCAGTGGCGTAAAGTAGATCCCTTTTGTTGCGTTGGTGATTGTTATCTCCAGCTCTTTTGCATTGATTGCACCTGAGCCAAGAGCGAGCGCAACTGAAGTCATGATGAGTCCGAGTTGGGTAGGTTTTTTCATTGTAATTCCATCCTTTAATGAGAGTAAATTCCCAAGTCCTGTTACGGCTTTTCCAAATGGACGACTTGAGTCACTGAGGCGCTACGTTTTGAATGTATTGCGCTTACTTTCAAGGATGACGAATAGATCTCTCGGCAATATCACCGAATTCTCATAAAACTCTCACAACTTTGGAACGAGTTTATTTGCTTAAACCGTGTGGCGTCTTTGATGATTTTTACTAAAAGGGGGGGGGGGGGAATTAAATAATTGAAGAGTGAATTTGAGGTTCTAGCTGGATGAAGGAATACAGGCTTACCCTAGAGTAAGCCTAAACGAGTTAAGATTTAATCCGCGCCATAAAATAGGTATTGATATATTCACCGTCTCGGTACGAACCAAATTTCGCTTCGCCTTCAATTTCAAAGCCAAATTTTTTGTAGCACGCAATCGCTTTTTCGTTGTCGCTGTTTACTTCGATTTGAATTCTCTTCACCTGTAGCCAGTTGTCGGCGAGATCAATCACGGTTTCAATCAACTTGCTGCCAATGCCCAACCCATGAAAGTCATCGTGAACCCCGATTCCAAATGAGGCGCAGTGCGCGGTCCTAGGGCGTTGGGAATGCTCAAAGCCAATGTTCCCGACGACGCGTCCGTCCACTTCGGCGACAAAGCTATAAACGCCTGCCGGCATGTTTTCCAGTCGTTTCGTCCACATGGCGAAAGAAGGTTTTGGCAGTTGCAGAGTTTCACGCTGTGCGTTCGGCTGTGAATAGATATCGCATAATGCAGCAGCATCACTAACTAACGTAGGACGAATGATTATTTCCATATAATTATCTTCTCGACTGGTTCAACATTTCTCAACAATAGCGATTAATTTGTATTTGTTAAAGTGTTGTTTTAAAGAAAATTTTTAAGTCTATAATTTGATTTTCTTTTTATTAATCGCTCAACCAGAGAATAGAACCTTGTTTATTACTTTTTATGGCTATAATGTAAAATAAAAATACAATTCGGATATATAAAATGGATCAGTCGGCTAGTTGGAAAAACCCACAAAACTTCCTGTTAATAATTTCAATCGTGGTGCCCATCGCGTTCTCAAGTTGGATGGCGTTACTGAATAATTTTGTGATTGAAAAAGCCAATTTTGATGGTGCAGACATTGGTTTGCTGCAAAGCGTGCGCGAAATTCCGGGCTTTTTAGCGTTTACCGCGGTGTTTGTTCTGTTGTTTATCCGTGAGCAAAAATTCATTCTGTTATCGCTTTGTGCGCTGACATTAGGCACGGCGCTGACCGGATTCTTTCCTTCATTGTTTGGTTTGTTGCTGACGACTTTATTAATGTCGACAGGCTTCCACTACTTCGAAACGCTCAAACAATCGCTCTCGCTGCAATGGTTGTCGAAAGATGAAGCGCCAGAAATGCTGGGCAAATTCATTTCCGTTGGCGCACTGGCTTCCCTCTGTACTTACGGCGCGCTTTGGGTGTGTTTAGAAGTGCTCAACATGGACTTTAAGTGGGTTTATCTGAGTTTTGGTGGCGTGGGTTTTCTGTTGGTATTGTGGATGACGTTGGCTTTTCCACAGTTTAAGTCTGAAGTGCCGCAAAATAAAAAACTGGTACTGAGAAAACGCTATTGGCTTTACTACGCTTTAACGTTTATGAGCGGCGCTCGCCGTCAGATCTTTACTGTGTTTGCGGGCTTCTTGATGGTGGAAAAATTTGGCTATTCCGCTGCGGATATCACCATGCTGTTTTTGATCAATTACTTATTTAACTTCCTGTTTGCGAAAAAAATTGGTCGCTTTATCGGTAAAGTCGGCGAGCGAAAAGCTCTGATGTTCGAATACACCGGCCTAATTTGTGTCTTTATCGGTTACGCCTTGGTTCAATCGGCGGAATGGGCAGCCGCGCTATACGTGGTCGATCATCTGTTCTTTGCGTTAGCGCTGGCAATTAAAACCTACTTCCAAAAAATCGCTGACCCGGCAGATATGGCATCCACCGCAGGTGTCGCATTTACCATCAACCATATCGCAGCGGTGTTTATCCCGGTCACATTTGGTTTGATTTGGTTGGTATCGCCGGCGGCGGTGTTTTACATTGGTGCAGCGATGGCGAGCGTCTCATTTGCGTTGTCGATGAACATTCCAGCGCAGCCAGACGAAGGCAATGAAGTGCGCGTTTTAAGATGGAGTTAATCTAAGATGAAGATCGGAATCATTGGTTTAGGTGACATTGCGCAGAAAGCGTATTTGCCCATCATTAGCCAGCTAGACAATGTCGAACCGATATTTTGCACCCGTAATGCACAGACGTTGGCGCAGTTAAGCCAAAAATACCGAGTCTCCCAATCTTGCCAAGATTATCGTCAATTAGTGGAGCTGGGTGTTGACGCCGTAATGGTACACGCGGCGACGTCTGTACATACCCAGATCGCCGGTTACTTTCTTAAGCTGGGCATTCCGACGTTTGTCGATAAACCACTCGCCGATAGCGCGGCGGACGTAGAAGAGTTGTATGAGCTCGCCGAACGGCATCGGACGCCGCTTTACGTTGGCTTTAATCGCCGCCATATCCCACTTTTTAACCAATCGATGCCAGAGTACCAATTCGGTCAATGTGGCGATTTGCTGTCATTACGCTGGGAAAAACATCGGTTGGACCTTCCGGGTAAGATTCGTACCTTTGTGTTCGACGACTTTATTCATCCTTTGGATAGCATCAATCTAAACGCCAAAACGACGTTGGATGATGTCTACGTCACCCAGCAGTTTTCAGGTCAGCAACTGGCGCGGTTAGATGTACAGTGGCAAGTGGGTAACACTCTTTTACACGCGTCGATGAACCGCCAGTTTGGTATTACCTCAGAGCGCGTATCCGCCAGCTACACCAACCAAGCGTTTGAGTTTGATTCGTTCACTCAAGGTCGTTGTTGGCAAAACGGCGAGGAATCGGTACTGCGTTTGAAAGACTGGACACCAATGTTAGCGAGCAAAGGTTTTGAGGCGATGATCGCAGACTGGATTCAAGTGATCGAGCAAGGCAAACTCGACACTTCGGTGATGGTGAGAAATATCGCCAGTCACCAACTGGCAGAACGCTTAGTCGAAAAGCTACACGCTAAGTTGCGCTAAGCGAGACTGCAAAAACTCGATGAATACCTTAATCTGGCTCGGGATGTATTTTGATTGTGCATACTGAGCCACGACTTGCCCCTGATAACGCCCTAATAAGCGCCATTCTGGCAATAGTTCGACTACTTCACCTGACGTAATATAATCACGAATCGTGAACTCAGGTAAAACGGTAACTCCCATCCCTCGCAACATCGCTTCTCGGCGCAACTCACTGTGGTTGACGGCGAAACTGCCGCGAATACCAATCGAGTGCTTTTCTTCGTGGCGCAAAAATTCCCAAATGCAATCTTTAGGGTCTTCACCTAAGCGGATGCAATTGTGTTCGCTTAGCTCGCTCGGGTGGTTAAGCTCGCCATGTTGCGCGAGATAGCTTGGGCTGGCGCACAGCACCAACTTATAACTGCCCAGCGGTTTAGCGATCAGTCCCACCACTGGCGTTTCAGTGATATGGATGATGACGTCGACTTCATCGCCGATCGGATCAATGTAATGATCAGCGACTTTCAGTTGCAACTCAACTTGAGGGTACGCGGCGCTGAAATCGAGAATGTGCGGCATCAATACTTGTCTCGACCACGCTTTGGGCGCGGCGACTCGCAGCGAACCAGAGACAGTTGCTTTGTCGACCTGAGCCGCAGATACCGCCAGCTTCGCCGCACTAAGCATATCGCGACAAAGGTTAAAGACTTGCTGACCTGTTGCACTTAAACGCATCTGGCGCGTGGTGCGTTCAAGTAGTTTCTCTTCCAGCGCACCCTCCAACCGCGCAATTGAACGGCTTATTGATGACGGAGCGACGCCAAGTTTCGTCGCTGCGGCTGAGAAACTCCCTGACTCAACCACCTGCACGAAAACTGCCATCTCTGACAATAAAGGGATGAGCTTATTTGTATCCATAATGCAATTATCCTTTGCGCAATGGCTGTATTGTTTCGGTATGGTTACTTATAGATACTGCTTAAGTCAATATGTAAGCCAAAAGGAGACGGCGATGACCACGGCAGAGAGTTCATATTTAAGGCGAGGAGTTCGCCTACCGGTAACCGAAGGGCTGTTATTGCTGGTGGCGGTATTTTGGGGAACCAGTTATGGACTCACCAAAAGTGCGTTGCTGTATACCAGTGTTTTGGTGTTTATTGCGATTCGTTTCTCAATCACTTTTTTGTCCATCTTACCTGTGGTGATTCGAGATTTTCGTCGAGGTCTGAATCAAGACTGGTCAATTGCGATACCGACCGGTTTTATTCTCTCGGCGATTTTTTTATGCGAAGTGTTCGGAGTAGCGCAAACCTCGGCGTCTAATGCAGCTTTTTTGATCAGCTTAAGCGTGATTCTAACGGCGTTTGCGGAGTTGGTGATCAATAAAAAGCGCGTGAGTAATACCTTGTTAGTGCTCACGCTATGCAGTGTTGTCGGCGTATTACTGCTGACCAGCAAACAAGGCTTTGAGCTGTCACTAAATCGAGGTGACTACTTGATCCTCACCGCTGCGCTATTGAGGGCGTTGATGGTGACGTCAACCAAGCGGTTTACCGAAGGTAAAAGGATCACAACCTCAACGCTTACCTGTCTGCAGTCGTTGGTAGTGGCGCTGGTCGCATTGGTCGCGGCGTGGGGCTATTTGCCGAGTTCACAATTCGTGCTGCCAGTAGAACAGGAGTTTTGGTTGATCGTCGCCTATCTGGTGCTGTTTTGTACCTTGTTTGCGTTCTACGTGCAGAATTACGCGGTGAGAAAAACGTCACCCACACGGGTCTCTTTATTGATGGGCAGCGAACCATTGTTTGGCGCTCTGTTTGCTATGTTGTGGCTGCAGGAGTCATTATCGGCGCTGCAATTGTTGGGAGGAGGGTTAATTCTTGTGAGCGTAGTTGTCACATCTGTTCGTGAAAATTAACATCGCTGAGATTATACTGGATGGTCATTCGGTCGAGCCCGCAAGCTATGGAGATGTCAATGACCAAACCTCTCAACGAGTGCATTGTGCCAATGTACCCGACCATCCAGGCTCTGGATGTGAACTCACTAAACGCCGGAGAGTATAAGTTCTGGTTTGCCGTCGCAACCGATGCGATTGGTCATCCACAAACCCTGCCTGTCAGAGTGTTTAAAGGGGCAAAAGAGGGGAAACGCTTTGTGATCACAGCGGGTGTTCACGGTGATGAACAAAACGGCATTCTTACCGCACAACGTTTAGCGCGCGAGTTGGTGGGTAAAGAGATCGCTGGCGTGGTGACGATTGTACCAACGGTTAACCTGTCGGGGATTGCCCGTCATAGTCGTGACTTTCATTCCGCGGCACCGGATAGCTCTTCTGCCAACTTAAACCGAGTGTTTCCCGGCAGTCCAAACGGTGATGATGCCAGTCGTTACGCGAATAGTTTGTGGGAAAATCTGCTCAAGCCAAACGCAGACCTAGCGATTGATCTTCACTCTCAAACCAGCGGCTCGGCGTATCCGCTTTATGCGTTTGCCGACTACCGTTTAGAAGATGCGATTAGCATGGCAAGGTTGATCAATCCTGATGTGATTCTTAACGACCCGGGCGACCCTGGGATTCTTGAAACCGTCTATAACCGAGCGGGGATCGCTTCTATTACCATCGAAGTCGGTATCGGGCGTTACACCGACTTAGAGATGGTCGACAGAGCGACACGTGGCGTACTCAATATTCTGAAAGCTTATGAAGTGATTGCCGGCAGCGTTGACTCTGCGCCGACTCCTTGCGTGGAAGGTAACGAGATTGTCAGCGTCCGTGCGAGCCAAGGTGGATTTGTGATTTGTCACGTTGAATTGATGGACCGCGTGAGCGAAGGGCAAACGCTGGCAACGCAATACAACAGTTTTGGTGATGAAGTCGAAACCTATCGTTCGCCAATCGATGGCACAGTGATCAGCCACAATGTTGAATCGGTCAGAGCGCCCGGTTCGCTGGTGGTTAGACTGATTCGATAAGCAGCTAAAAAGCGCCGATTTAGACCGGCGCTTTTTTGTGTATGCGTTAAGTGAGTGACACTTCGACGTCACTTTGTATCTGGCTTGAGCAGGCGAGGGTATAGCCTTGCGCCAGTTCTTCTTCTGTCAGCGTTTCTGTACTGGTTCGGCTTACTTCGCCTTTGGTTACCTTACATTTGCAAGAGCCACACATGCCACTACGACAGGCAATGATGATTGGTACGCCATTTTCTTCCAGCACATCGGCTAACGTCGCGCCTTGTTCGACTTGTGTTGCCACACCGAAGGCAGGGACTTCAAACTGCACTGCGCCACCGCCGCTGTTTTCTGTATGCGCTTCAATTGGTGTAAAACTCTCTTGATGGAACTGCGATGGCTCAACCCCAAGTGCTAAGGCGTTCTGTTCCATATCCTGCATGAACTGCGTTGGACCACACAGATAAACCGTCCGTTCGCATAGATCAGGACATAATGCGCTTAACCATTCTTTGTCCAAGCGTCCTTGGGGATGCGTTGTCGCCGTGTTGTCTTTGAGCAGTAAGCGCAAATTGAAGTTTGGGTACAAGGCGTGTAGCGTCTCAAGTTCATCGAAATAAATCGTCTGTTCGCTGCTTTTCGCCATATGGATAAAAGTAATTTCGATGTTTGCCTGCTCTTTTAACCAAGTTTTTGCCATCGATATTACTGGCGTGATACCACACCCGGCGCTTAGCAGCGCAACTTTGGACTTTGGTACGCAATCTACGGAGTTAAATGGCCCCGTTGGTGCTAGTACCGCCACTTCATCACCGACATTAAAGTTGTCGATCATATGATTCGATACCAAGCCGCCATCAACGCGTTTAACCGTCAGTTGCAGAAAGTGTTCTGCCGGCGTCGAGCTGATCGAGTAGGCGCGATATTCCATCTTGCCAGCCAGTTCAAACCCCAATGAAACAAACTGTCCCGGTTTAAAATCGAATGTGAGCGGCTCTTGCCCATTCGGATCGGATTGGTTGCTCGCTAGCTTAAAACTAAAGGTATCAGAAGTTTCCTGCCACTTGTCGATGCAGTGCAGCGTCGTAGGCTGATTATTTTGCCATTCATTAATCATGGAGTTCTCTCATACAAAAGTGCCCAGCCAAAAATTTGGCCGGGCAAGGGACAGCAGGGATTTAAGCTGCAAGGATAGTTTTTAGATCGTCTTCAACGTTGCCGATACTGCGCATATCGAACTTGTCTTGGATGATCTTAATTAGGTTATCGGTTAGGAATGCAGGCGCGGTTGGACCGGTGTAAATGCCTTTTACGCCCAGTGCAAACAGCGTCAGCAGGATCACGATGGCTTTTTGCTCGAACCAAGACAGAACCAGCGTTAATGGTAGTTCATTGATGTCGCAGTCAAACTCTTTTGATAGTGCAAGAGCCAATTGGATTGCTGAGTAAGCGTCGTTACATTGACCAACGTCTAACAGGCGAGGGATGCCGTTGATGTCGCCAAATTGGTTTTTGTTGAAGCGGAACTTACCACAGGCCAGCGTTAGGATCAGCGTGTCATCTGGTGCACTTGCAGTAAAGTCGGTGTAGTAGCTACGTTCAGATTTATCACCATCACAACCGCCGACAAGGAAGAAGTGTTTGATGTTACCCGCTTTTACTTGCTCAACCACCGCAGGTGCCGCGCTCATCAGTGCATTACGACCAAAACCAACCGTGATCATCTGTTCGATCTCGTTATGCTGGAAGCCCGGTTGTGCCAATGCACATTCGATCACTTGGCTGAAATCGTCACCTTCAATGTGTGCTACGCCCGGCCAGCCCACGATGCTACGAGTGAATAAGCGGTCTGCGTATTGACCAACATTCGGGTTCAGCAAGCAGTTTGACGTCATCACAATCGCACCTGGGAAGTTCGCGAACTCCTTCTGTTGGTTTTGCCATGCGCTGCCGTAGTTGCCCACTAGGTGTGGGTATTTCTTAAGTTCTGGATAACCGTGGGCTGGCAGCATTTCGCCGTTGGTGTAGACGTTAATACCTTTACCTTCGGTTTGTTGCAGGATTTTTTCTAGGTCATGCAAGTCGTGACCAGAAACCAGAATACACTTGCCTTGAACGGTTTTTACGTTCACTTGGGTTGGCTCTGGGTGACCAAAAGTTTTGGTTTCACCGTGGTCGAGCATTTCCATGACTTTGTAGTTCATCAAACCGATTTGCATCGAGCAATCTAGCAGTGCGCCTAGGTCTTCTGGATCAGTGCCTAACCAAGCCATGATTTGGTGGTATTGGGCGTAAATGTCGTTGTCCGTTTGTTCCAGTACGCGAGCATGCTCCATATAAGCCGCTGCACCCTTCAAGCCGTACAGACACAGTAGGCGTAGACCAATTACGTCTTCGCTAATGTTTTGGTAACCGCGGTTTACCGCCACTTGAGGCGCGAACGTTAGAATCTCTTCTGCGCTTTGCGGTAGCTCGAAGTCTGCAACTGCCGGGATGTTGTCGATGCTGGTGTCAGACAGCTTAGCGGCTGCAAGAGTTTGTTCTTTTAGGCGAGCTTTGAAGGTCGCCGCCTGAGCAGACAGTTCCAGAATTCGCTCAGGGTCAAAGTTCACGTTGGTCAATGTAGAGAAGAAGGCTCTTGGTGCCCATTGGTTGACTTCGTCGTCAACGATATCAAAGCGTAGTGCTTGTTCTGCCCAGTAAGAAACACCTTGTAGGGTGTAAACCAGTACGTCTTGTAGGTCGGATACTTCGGAAGTTTTACCACACATACCTTGTGCGAATGAGCAGCCTTTAACGGTAGGGGTTTGAATAGTCTGTTCACATTGAATACAGAACATTGCGCTTCTCCAATAACAGTAAGTTCTTTATTTGCGGTCGAGCCGCTTCTCTTTTCGATGTCACTGTTAGAGCAGATTATGTGCCAATAGTTAACCATATGAATTTTAAAGACTTTGTTCTTATTTTGGCATGTGTGTGATGTAAAAAAGACAACGCCATTGTTGTCTTTTTTACATCGGAGGTGCTTAAAGGCTAGTTTGAAAGGTCGAATTTTTTACCCATGCGATATAGGTTGCCTCGATCCATTTGCAGAAATTCAGCCGCTTTTGACCAAGTTCCGTTCGATTTTTCAAGCGCATAGACAATCAAGTCTTTCTGATAGTTTTCAACCAGCGAACGCATACCGTGGCTATTATCGGGAAAATACTTAGATGTATTTTTGACATCTTGCTTAGCTAGGCTGCTATCGAAATGGCTCACTTTGATGATCTGCTGCTGTTCTTGAATCGCTCTTAACGCCGCGCGGGTTAAAGTGTGTTCCAGTTCGCGCACGTTGCCCGGCCAAGGTTGCTTTTCTAGTAAAGTGAGTGACTTAGAGTGTAAGTGCAGGTTTGGAATATTAAACTGACTACGAACTTTTTCCAGTAAATAGCCCGCCAGTACCGGAATGTCTCCTTCACGTTTGCGCAGTGGTGGAACAGAGATTGGGAATACGTTCAGGCGGTGGAATAGATCGGCGCGGAACTGGCCTTGCTCGACCTCTTGCTCTAGTGACCGGTTGGTTGCGGCGATAATACGCACGTTCACCAACAGATGCTGATCGCTACCGACGCGTTGTAGTTCGCCCTGTTGAATTACGCGCAGCAATTTAGCCTGCAACACCAAAGGCAACTCGCCGACTTCATCGAGGAAAATCGTCCCGCCGTCTGCCAGTTCAAACTTGCCCGCGCGGTGGCTGTTTGCGCCAGTAAACGCGCCTTTAACGTGGCCAAACAGCTCGCTTTCCGCTAGCCCTTCCGGTAGTGCGGCGCAGTTGACGTAAATCATCGCTTTGTCACGGCGGCTAGATTGGGCGTGGACGCTGTGCGCGACCAGTTCTTTACCGACACCGGTTTCACCAGTGATCAGCACCGCGTAATCAGACTTAGCGACGGTTTCAATATTATTGCGCAGTTGCTGGATTTGTGGGCTTAAGCCAACCATCTCACCCTGCTTGGAGCGTGCCTGTTGGATCAAAGCCTGAGTGACGCTCTTTTGTTTTTTGTTCTGCGCTTTTAACGCTTTGATCTGCCCAATGTTACGCAGCGTTGCCGCGGCTAGCGCGGCGAAGGTTTCAAGGGTAACGGATTCAATCACATCAAATGCGCCAACAGTGAGTGAGTCGAGCGTCAACACGCCCACCAGTTGGCCGTCAACATACAAGCTACAACCTAAGCAATCGTGTACATCCAATTCAGCTTCTTCGCTGAGTAGTACGCCGCTAAAGGGGTCTGGCAACTCGCAGTCTGCACCAAAGCGAACTGGCTGCTTGGATTGCATGATAGCTTCCAGTCTTGGGTGCGCTTTGGGGAAAAATCGACGACCTAGAACACTGGCAGAAAGCCCCTTAACGGCGACGGGAGTAAGAAAACCGTCTTCGTCCAACACAAATAAGGCACTCGCATCACAAGGAAAGACTTTGTCGATGCCGTTGATGAGATGTTGATACTGGGCTTCACTGTTTAGGTTAGAGCTAAGATTGAGTGCTATCTCAAGCAGCACTTTATTCAGATTTGGGTTCATTGACTTTACTAGCGGAACAAACGTGCCAGAATCCTATCAAGCTGTTGTCTTTTTTACATCGTCCGAAAGGATATAAACACCTTTCGCTTGATTAAGGTCAATTTGTTGATGCGAACTACGCCGAAAAGGCAAGATACAGAGATGTTAATTAAGTGTTTAATCTTGCGATGAATGTTGAGCAATTCAAGCGCATTTCCTTTATGATGGGCACATGTTTCTTAACGTTTCCCTCGTGTATGTTCGCTGAATGGATCTCCACCGAAGCATTGATTGCTGCGCTGTTAATTTTCCTCGGTTCGTTTGTTCAAACCGCCATCGGTTTTGGCTTAGCGGTGGTGGCTGCGCCGTTATTGTTTTTGATTTCGCCTGATTACGTGCCTGCACCTATTTGTTTGGTGGCGTTGTTTATATCGTTACTGAACGCGTTAAAGCATCGAGATAGCGTGGAGATTGGCGGCTTGAAAATGGCATTGATCGGTAGGGTGCCGGGATCGCTCGCGGGTGGCGTGCTGTTGGTGATGGTGTCAACCGATATGCTGGCTTTATGGCTGGGTGGGCTGGTGCTATTCGCAGTGGCAGTGAGTTTGTTGCCTTTTCGCATTGAACCAACCCCGAGCCGAATGACCATTGCTGGTTTTTTTTCGGGCTTTTTTGGTACGAGCTCGTCGATTGGTGGGCCGCCGATGGCGTTGCTGCTGCAACATCAGGAAGCGAACCAATTGCGTGGTAACTTGTCGGCGTTTTTCGTCTTCAGTTCGATCATTTCGTTGATCATTCAAATCCCCGCTGGATTCCTCTCTTGGCACCATGTTTGGATTACGGTCCCGCTTATTCCTGCCTCTTGGGTTGGCTACAAACTGGCGCGTAAGACTACGCATTCTCTGCCCAAAGAACATATTCGTATGGGGGCGTTACTACTTTGTTCCGTCAGCGGCGCGACTGCAGTCTGGAAAGGGTTAATGTAAGATATTCACCTAATGTAAAGATATTCATCTGGGGTTAAGGAAAACACATGATACTAGAAGTGGCGATATTGGACGTGAAGCCGGGTTTAGAACAAGAATTTGAGCACAATTTTGCCAAAGCGCAGGCGATCATCGCCTCGATGAAAGGGTATGTGTCACACCAGTTACAACATTGTATTGAAAAGCCCAGTCGCTATGTTTTATTGGTAAACTGGGAAACATTAGCCGACCATGAACAAGGTTTTAGGCAATCGGCGGAATATCAGGAATGGAAAGCGCTTTTACATCATTTTTATGATCCATTCCCAACTGTAGAACACTACGAATCGGTCTACAGCTAAATTCGTTAAGGAGTAGTAAGGTGTTAAGAGTACTCGGAAATATTATTTGGTTTCTGTGTGGCGGCGTTGTAATGGGACTGATGTGGTGGTTCTTCGGTCTGCTTGCATTTGTCAGTATCATCGGCATCCCTTGGGGGCGTGCGTGTTTTGTCATGGGTAACTTTTCGTTCTTCCCATTCGGTCAAGAAGTGATTGAACGCGATGAACTCACCCGCCGCAAAGACATCGGCACGGGTGCGCTGGGATTCATCGGTAATGTAATTTGGTTTCTTTTAGCCGGTATCTGGCTGGCAATTGGCCATATTTTTTCTGCGGTGGCGTGTTTCGTTACCATCATCGGTATTCCGTTTGCGCTGCAGCATCTAAAACTGGCGTACATTTCGCTAGCACCAATCGGTAAAGCGGTGGTGTCTAAAGAAGAAGCGGCGATGGCACGCTACCCACGCTAATTGAATCAACCAAATTCAAACCAATAAAAAAGCCCCGTGTCGGGGCTTTTTGTTGTCTTAAGAAGCTAACAATTATAGTTCTTCACCGTAGATATCGAACGTGAAGTACTTGCTTGCGATCTTATCGTATGTTCCGTTGGCGCGAATTGCTTCGATGGCTTGGTTAAATTTCTCTGCCAGTGCCTTATCTTTCTGTCTAAGCGCCAGCGCTGTACCTTCACCGATGTACGCTTTGTCTGTCACCGCGTCACCCACAAACTCGAAGCCTTTACCAATTTCTTTGTCTAGGAATGCCAGAGCGAGTTGGTCTGAGTTACCGAATGTTGCATCCAGACGGCCGTTTTTCATATCAATGTACACTTCATCCTGACCTGCGTAACGCTTGATATCTGCCACATCACCAAACATATCCGTCACGTAACGGTCGTGGATAGTGCCGGTTTGTACGCCGATGACTTTGTCTTTCAAACCTTCTTTGCTGATCACTAGCTTTTGCTCGCTGTTAGCAACAAAGCGCGCAGGGGTTTGGTAGTACTTGTCGGTGAACAGTACTCGTTTTTTACGCTCTTCAGTGATACGCATCGACGCCATGATGACATCGGATTTGTGTGCCATCAGTGCAGGAATGAGAGAATCCCAGCTCTGTGAAACCCAAGTACATTCCAGCTTAGCTTCTTGGCATAGCGCGTCAGCGATTTCGATATCAAAACCCGCTGGATTGCCGCTTGCGTCCATGTAGTTAAACGGTGGATAGGTAAAATCTGAAGCCAGTCTGACCGTTTTGGCCATGCTCGGCGCAGCGAAAAGAATGGTTGAACAAGCCAGTACGCTAAGTAGTTTTTTCATAGTTATTCCCTTATTTACTTCGATGTTGTCTGCGTTTTGCTGTAGTTACAGATAGTTTGAGCGACTTCTTGCATGCTCTGTTCAGAGCCGATAGTGATACGAACACAGTGTTTCAGACTCGGCTCATGAGCCTGATTGCGCGTCACAATCCCTTGTTCAGCTAAGTAACTAAACAGATCAACATCCGCGTGTGTACGAATTAAAACAAAGTTTGTTGCTGAAGGATAGAGAGTCTCTATCCAAGGCAGTTCTTTAATATTGTTGATAAAGCGTTGCTTGGTCTCGATAAGTGCCTGCGTGCTGGCCGCGACTTTCGCTAATCCCTGCTCGCTTAATGCCTTAAGAACGATTTCTGCCGAGCTGTCAGGCATTGGATACGGTGGAATCAGCTTCATCACGTAGTCCATCACCTCTTGCGCCGCGACGATAAACCCACATCTTACCGCTGCCAAGCCGAACGCTTTTGACAGGGTACGAATCACCACGAGATTCGGATATTGGTCGATTAAGCTCACCACGTTCTGTGCCAGTTCGAATTCGATGTAGGCTTCGTCGACCACCACCAGCGCGTCTTGTTTGGTTTGCTCTAAGATCTCGTTGACCTGAGCTTTGTTCAACAGTTGCCCCGTCGGGTTGTTTGGCGAACAAAGAAAAACGATGTTTGCTCGTTTCGCGGCTTTGACTACGCCGTCTACATCCAACGCAAAGTCTGGCGCGAGCAAAGGTACGTCGATGGTCTCGACTGCTAGAGATTCGGCGCAGAACTCATACATCGCGTAAGTCGGTGAGCAGATAGCAATGCTGTCCGTACCCGGTTTACAGAAAGTGCGAATGAGTAGATCAATCGCTTCATCTGCGCCTCGTACCGCAAGTACGGGTTGCTGAGTTTGGCAGTATTGTTGGTATGCGCTGGCAATCTCATGGGGAAGAAAGTCTGGGTAGCGGTTGTAATCGGACTGTTGCTCACTGAACGCGATGGACTGTTCGAGTTCGTTTGCGTTGAGCCACAGTCTTCCTGAGCCTCCTATGCGACGTGCAGATTGATAAGGTATTAATTTTTTTATGCTCTCAGGCGCTAATTTGTCTGCAAGTGAACCCATTGAAAATCCTTTTGTATGACTTATAAATCGACGTGAATGAAATAAAATTCATCTTTAACGGGGTTAATTGTTAATCTAGTCAAAATGAATTTAATAATGAATCGAAATTAAGACATAATAGGCATGCAAAAATAACATGGCTTAAGATGCAAAAATGAATAGTCGATTGCCTTCTACAAAAAACTTACAAGCGTTCTTAGCAACCGCTGAGCACCTTAACTTTACCCATGCGGCAGAGAAGTTGAACATGACGCAAGGTGCGATCAGCCGTCAGATACAAGCGTTGGAGTCAATCATCGGCGCGATGCTGTTTTATCGTCAGGCTCGAGGGTTGGCGTTAACCCCTGAGGGGGACAAGTTTGTACCGATGGCGGAAGACATCATCAAACGTCTTCAAAGCGCGGTGCGTGAGGTGTCTGAAGGCGCAAACCGGATCAAGCTAAACGCACCTAGCTGTATTACCAGTTGGATTCTTGCTCGTTTGGCGAGTTTTCAGCAAGTGTATCCCGATATCAATGTTGAGCTGACCTCTACCACCAAGCACCAACCCATTCCTAACTTTGATAGTTTCGATGTGGTGGTGATGTATGGCAAACCAAGCAAAACCAAAAATGTTCAGCAAGCGTTGTTGTTTGAAGAAAAACTCGCGCCGATATGTTCGCCACAACTTTGGCAAAAGCAACGTTTGGCGTCTGAGCAAGAGGATGAGTCTTTACTTGACCGATTTACCTGGCTGCACGCCAACCAAGAACAATCGGACTGGCAACTGTGGCTTAATGCCTGTGGGTTACCAAAACTGAAAGGAAAAACCAACCAGACCTTTGCCACGCTCGATCAGGCGATGAATGCGGCGCAGCTCGGTTATGGGATTGCAATTGGGGATTTGACGTTGGCTGAGCAAGACTTAAAACTCAAGCGGGTCATACAACCCTTTGATGAAGTGGTGTCGTCAGGCAACGGATATTACCTGATGTCACACAGTGACAATGACAACGCCAAAGTTGCCAATCTCGTCGGCTGGTTAACCTCAACCGAGCAGCAAAACGAATTTGTATAGCGCCTCAGTAAGCTTTAATGCCGTACTCACGCAGCTTTGGCGGTAATACGTTATCCAGTTGCTCGATCTCTTCTGGGAATACTTCGATGAGTTCAAACTGGTGCGTTTGGTAGATTGACCTGATTTGCTCGCGTTCTTTATCGGATATGGTGCCGTTGTCTTTGCCCCAAAATTGCAGATAAACTTTGCCTTGCGGTAAGTAGAAATCACTCAGAACGTCTTGCTCGATGGGCAGTTGTCGGTCATAGGCGTGCACAATGCCGTTCATGTATAACCAGTTATCGATGATCAGCTCGCCTTTGGAGCGAACATAATGACCGTCAAGTGTGCGGTGTTTGGCTTCGAATTTTTGTCTGAAACTGGAAATTGACTTGTCGGTGGCATGCACCTCTGCATCGTGCCCGGAGAACTCCAATACAGATTGTTTTAGGCGCTTATTGCGAACGATGGAGTCGTGCCAAACAACAAACTGCTGGTTGCTCTCTTTGTCTTCGCGCTGGTAACCGCCGACAGTGAGACCGGAATTACTCACTTGCCAGCCGTTTTTGCTACGGTTTATCCAGCCGAGTTCTTGTAGCAGTTGATTGATCTTTTTTGCGTTGAGGTCAAAGCGCTCACCGATTTGTGTCGCGCTTAGTGTTTTGCCGCTGGTGGCGCTGGAGTCAATGAGTAGATTCTCTGGCCAGACGATAAACTTGCCGAATTTGGCGTGCTCGACATACTCTCCACCAAACTTTGCCCCGAGTTCGGTGAGAACCCAGCTATCTTCTGCACGATTAATGTAACCCGCAGTCTTTAGCTCTGCGAACAATTGCTTAGGTTCAATTGAACGTAGCTTTGCAAGCGCAGTGGTGGAAATCTTGTCTGGCATACCTTGTTCCTGAAAGCGGTGTCGCTCGGCCTGTTTGTTAGGTGGATAAAAGTCATAGGACGTTTGTATTGTTCAGGCTATTTAGCACCAATTCAAGACAAGTTGCGGCTAAATGTAAGATATGCCAATAAAAAAGGCACAGTGTGCCTTTTTAGATGAAGTTGGGGGATATAACGTAAGCCTTTACCAAATCACCGCGTACGATGCCCACGATTTGGCGTGGAAAATCGCGATAGATGCCGGAGCTACTAAGACCTGTTTGTGGTCGATACTTTGGTGCAGTTCGTGAGAGTCTGTATTACAAATCATCACCCATTCCTGATTCGCATCGCTTGGTAGCGTGAATCGGGCAGGGGCATTGGTTTGGTTAATGCAGTAGAACAACTCATCGCCGTTTTTGCCTAAACCTAAATGCAGCGCCACAGAGCTCAGCATGTTCCAGTCTTCGTGCTCCATGAAACTGCCATCGAGTCGACGCCAGAAGATGCGGTTGTCGTTACGTTTTTCGCCACTGAATGCACGAATAAACGGCACCATGTAGGTCTGACGAGCTTTGACCATCTGCGCCAACCACTCTTTAAAGCACTCTTTCTGTGGCGTCATGTGCCAATCAAGCCAACTGATCTCGTTGTCTTGACAGTAGGCATTGTTGTTACCACGTTGCGTGTGCGACAGAACATCGGCGGTGAGCACGTGTGGAATACCGAAAGCAAACAGCAGGCTCGCGATAAAATTGCGTTTCTGCTTTTCTCGTTTCTCAATGATTGTTTGGTTTTCGGTTTCACCTTCCACGCCGTAATTGTCGGAGCGGTTGTCGCCGTGGCCATCACGGTTATGCTCGCCGTTGGCTTCGTTGTGCTTGTTCTTGTAAGAGACAAGGTCCTGCATGCAGAAACCATCGTGGTAGGTGATGTAGTTGACCGTTAGTTTGTATGGCCAGTTTGCGGCGCTGTAAAGGTCACGTGAGCCCATAATACGGGTGGCAAACTCTTTGAGAAAACCTTGGTCGCCACGCCAGAAGCTACGGGTGATGTCGCGTAGTCTATCGTTACACTCGTTCCAACCAAACGGGAAGTTACCCACTTGGTAGCCGTTTGGACCGATGTCCCAAGGCTCAGCTATCAATTTAACGTCTCTCAGCACAGGATCTTGAGCGACGGCTTTGAAGAATCCGGCGTCTTGGCTGAAATGGTCACCGTGACGGCCCAAGGTTGCGGCGAGGTCAAAACGGAAACCATCGACCTTATATTCATTGACCCAGTAACGCAGCGTATCCATCACTAGGTTGAGGCTAGGTTGGTATGAGAGGTCAACAGTATTGCCACAACCAGTATAATTGGCAAAGTGGCGTCCGTGTTTGAGGTAGTAGTGCTGGTCGAGGGCTTTTAGGTTAAATACCGGACCGTCTGCACCACCCTCAGCGGTGTGGTTATAGACGACGTCCAGAATCACTTCAATACCGTGTCTATGCAGTTCGCGGATCGCCGTTTTTAGCTCATTTACCGCGTCAGATTCTGCGTATCTAGGGTCGGGTACCATAAACAAGTATGGGTTGTAACCCCAGTAGTTGACCTTGTCCATTTTGAGCAAATGTGGCTCATGCATACAAGCCGCAATCGGCAGTAGCTGCAGAGTGTTGATGTTCTGCTGCTTGTAAAACTCGATCATCGCGTCGCTGACTAAGCCTAGGTAGCGACCTTGTTGGTGCTCAGGAACACTCGGGTTGAGCTTGGAAACGCCTTTCACATGGGTTTCAAACAATACCATCTCTTCGCGAGGACGGCGAGGGCGTTCGATACCTTGCCAATCAAAATAATCATCGACCACCACACATTCGGCAAGTTTAAAGCTCTTTGCAGAGTCGAAAGGTAATGTGTAGTGAAGCGGTCGGGAAATCGCTTTGGCATATGGGTCGGAAATCAAATGCGGCTTACCATCTTTCTCAACGATGTAAGCGTATTTGGTGCCAGCGGTCACTCCAGGGATGAAAGTGTGTTTTATCCCCGCATATTCATTCGCAAGCGGATAGCTCTGAAAATCGCCATGCTGATCAAAAATGGCCAGCTGGATATTTGGCGCACCGGGAGCATAAATCGAAAAATTACACCCGTCTTGATTCAGTGTTGCGCCTTGAGGATAGGGATGTGAGCGCTGCATATTCATCACTCTATAAATATTATTTTCCTTGTAGTGAGGCTTTAGTAAATAGTTTTGTTTGCATCAGGTCAAGCGCCTTATAAAAAATTGTAAATGTAATTTTATTACAGAAATAAGACGTTTTTAGAAAAAAATTTGAGCTATTTGGCATTTTGTTGAGCAGAAAATTAATAAAAACCGTCTACTCCTCCTCAGAACTGTGATTAATCGCACTAATATCTTGTTCGGTTAACTTTCTCCTCCTTTCTCATCCCCCTGAATTATTTTTCATCCGGAGGAAGTAGAAATCCTCCTCCCTCAGTAATCTGGCCACCGTTGAAACAAATGGAGACAAGGGCTTAGCCCACGTCTCGTCTTACCTCTCTTTTTACCACCTGTAGCTGCCTTTTCGGGATGTATCGGGGGAGAGCGTAAAAAAGAATAAGAAACCCTAAACGGAGTTAACAATGAAAAAAGTAAGCATAGTTGCTGCAGCAGTGATCTCTACACTAGCTATTGGTGCTGCTCAGGCAGACGATAAAGTTCAACAAGGATGGCAAGTCAACGGTTATGGCCACCTGCTATACAACGTAGGTGAGTCGTTAGATACTGGTGAGACTTGGGCTCACCGCCGTGACTACCGCGCAGCAGGTGCAGCATTTTCAGGAAACCCTAATCAAGTTGAATTCACGGTGTCTCGTGGTGACAATTACGAGAATGGATCATGGTCTAAATACGTCCTAAAAACGGAATACGGTAACCACGAAGGCGGTAATGGCCGTGGTTTCTACACCTCTTCAGGTGGTAACGAAGGACACCTACAGTCTGGTGAGTTCGAATTCAAAGAAGCGTATGTAGAATTGGGCGATCTCTCTTTCTTCGCGGAAGGCACAAGTATTTGGGCAGGTCAACGTTACCTAAACCGCCAAGCAGGTATCATTACAAAAGAGTACTGGAAACAATCTTCTGGTCTGGGCGGTGGTATCCAACACGACAACATGGGCTTAGCGGTTGTTTCTGCTGACGCTGGTGATGGTTACTGTACTGTCGGTACCGCTACACTCAACTGTAAGAATGATAATTTAGACGATAATGGAAGTAGCAAAACAATGACTTCTGTTGACCTTTACATGTACGGCGTGGAAGGTCTAGGTGGTAAGTTTGACTTCGACGTTAAGTACATGACTAGAACCAACGTTGATTCTTCAACAAATGCAGCAGACGATGGTGTGGGTGTTTCTGTCACTTACTCTACAAGCTACTATGGTTTTGATGGCTGGTCCCTAACTGCATTGACTTACGGTGAAGGCTTAGCTGGTACCAAAGGTGTAAACTTCGGTTCTTGGAACGGTGGTTGGAATGAAAGTGATCGTTCGATCTTTTTGACTTCTTACGGTGTTGCGAACGTTACAGATAACCTACAGATTGGTACTGAGCTTGTTTACTGGGCTCTTGATAACAAAGATGACCGTCAAGTTTGGGGACAAGACGATGTTCAGCGCCTATTCGTTGGTGTGACTCCATCATACAAGATTAACGACAACTTCCGTATGGAAGCCGTGCTAACTTACGCAAACGAAATGCTTGATGACGGTTCGGCTTGGGGACGCGATAAAGACGATACGTCGTTCGTCACTGCAACTCTAGGTCCTGTGTTCACTGTGAATGCTGACTACTGGGGTCGCCCTCAAATCAAGCCATACGTAACTTACATGACTTCTAGCGATGATGATTACGCTTGGGCTAAAGACTCGAAAGGTGACGAAACTCGCTTTGGTGTCGAAGCTGAAATCTGGTTCTAACTAGGTCGGTTAAGCTTACAAGTTATAACATAGAAGGCAGTCTCAAGACTGCCTTTACTCATATAATAAGAAATGGATATAGAGATGAAAAAATACCTTACCTTGCTACTCTCCGGCATGAGTTTAATCGGTTGTGCTTCAAGCGATGATTTATCTCTTAAGCAAAATATCTTACCCCTGCAAACAGAAGTATGTTGCGAGTCTGCCAGTCATTTCCCTTGGTTTAGACTACAACAAAATCAAGACCTTGACTTTGAACTGAACGCTTCGTCACCTGTTAATCAGTTTGATGGTAGCAAGAGCTATTTCTCAGCGTTTACCTTTACCCAGCAATCAGGCTTAGTTGAGATACGACTAAGAAGCTTGATGCTAGATGGGGAAGTTGCGATTCCTCAAGTTGAATTACTTGATGCGGAGTTCAACGTCGTTAAAACGATCGATGACGCATTTACTGTGAAGTTTTCTGATGCTTTTGCTAAGAATCGCTATGAAATGACCGAGAAAGTAGACACAGTAAAGACGCCTTATATGGTCGTCTATGTAAAGACTTCAGAGCTTGGTAAAAAAGTAGTTGTGCCTCATCCAGCAAAGATCAGAGCGCAAGAATCTGGTGAGCCGATGCCGATTGTGACGGATCCTACCTACCTAGCATCCAATAACGGCCACTTTTCTTTGAGTGTGGAAACAATCACGCTTAGTGGCTATAACCAAAAATCTCTCGTAGAAGCTAAGCCTAAAGAGGCTGTAGCGGTTCAAAAACCAACCCAGTCAACTATTCAAGCTATTCCAGAAACACAATCTTACTACCACAATGCTATCCGACAGGCAGTGGAATCCAACAATATCGATAAGGCACTGAGCTTACTTGAAGAAGCGAAAGCGTTGAACATCGAAGGTGCACAAGAAGTGTTTGTACGATCGGTAAACGCTAAATAGATGTCTTTCCAATTACGCTAAGGTTAATGGTGGCTTTAGCCTTAGCGTTCTAATTGTGCCACGCAACGTTGGCGAAACTATTAGCAATCCTGCCGAGATGTTCATGGGGTAAGTGCCTGATCGAACAAGCGCTTGCTTTCGCTAAACTGGGTTGGCATACAACACGTTTCTTGCTATTTAAGCTTTGATTAATAATGGGTTTTGGATCTGATTTTCAGACTTATCGTAGTTCCCTTTACTCATATTTGCTCTAGAATCGTTCGCTGATATTCATGGTTCAGGGAAGGTGAAATGTATTCGGTCAAGCTTGATGAAGAGTTGGTTTACCCAACCAAAGTTATCTGTGTAGGACGCAATTATCTAGAGCATATTCATGAGCTTAATAATGCCGTTCCTGAGCAAATGGTGGTGTTTAACAAACCATCGACTTCTATTTCATCGGTACTGCGTGCCACCCACCAAGAGCCACTTCATTACGAAGGCGAAATCTGTTTCCTGATCAAAAACAACCAGTTTCACGCGGTTGGGCTTGGACTCGATCTGACCAAGCGTGGCTTGCAATCTAAGTTGAAAGAGAAAGGCTTACCGTGGGAGAGAGCAAAAGCGTTTGATGGCTCTGCCGTATTCAGCCGTTTTATTCCGATTGCAGGATTAGACATCAATAGTCTAGAGATAGAGTTGTTCATTAACTGCGTGCGCGTGCAAAAAGGCGATGTGTCACAGATGATGTATCCGCCGCAGGTGATCTTACAAGAGTTACAAAGCTACACCACATTGCAAGATGGCGATGTGATCATGACGGGCACACCGCAAGGCGTGGGCGAAGTACATCGCGGAGACCTGTTTTTGGCGCGTTTGAAGTGTAAAGAAGAAACCTTAATCGAAATTGAATGGGTGGCTGAATAAAGTTCTTTACCTTACCCCAAGGCAAAGGTTTAACCTCTGATTGAGTGATTCAATCAGAGGTTTTTTATTATGGGTTGTTGCAACAAAGCACCGAATGGCGGCTCACCGCAAATTGGTATTTTAGTGAAATGGACGCTGTGTATCGCAGTGGTAGTGTTTTTGATCGCTGCGTTATTTGGTTAAAGGTTCGGCTAGAGCAGTTTTAGAACCAGAAATACCGCCATGCTGACAAAGGTAGTGAGCAACACGTTTTTGGTTTTCCACGCCATGACCGCAGCGACTATGGCGCCAATCAGATAAGGGTTGTCCGGTGTGATCCACAGCTCTTGCTCCGGCATAAATACGATAGGTGCCCAGATCGCTGTTAATACAGCAGGGCTCGAGTAGCTGAGCAACCTCTGCGCTTGCGGGTTCAAGCGCAGCGGTAATTTTGGCTCCAGAAATAGATATCGGCTGACGAAAACCAAAAACGTCATAGCAAGAATTGACAGCAAAATCATCGCTTCGCTCCTTTAAACGATTCAACCAAATAGCCCGCCACCATACCTCCGACGCTGGCGATCATCAGTCCTGATTCTATGGCGAAATAGCTGCATGTCACCGCGATGACCAAAGACGCGACTACGGCCGCAAGTACCGGTGACGTTTTTATATTGGGGATGACGATCGCGATAAACGTTGCTGCGACCGCAAATTCAAGTCCGAGCTCATTCATCGAAGGAATGTAATTTCCTGCGAGAATGCCGATAAACGTCACTATGTTCCAAAACAGATAAAAGCTTAGCCCAGCACCGAGCGCGTACCAGCGATCAAATTGTTTGTCCGACTGCAGACCACAAAGCGCAAATAGCTCGTCAGTGAGTAGGTAACCTAGCGCCAATCGCCATCTCAGCGGAAGTGGACTCACTTTGCTGCGCATCGACACGCTATAAAGGAAGTGTCGTGAGGTAATAAAGAAGGTCGCGAGTAACATAGTAGTTAAACTCGCTCCGGCTTTAATCATACCTGTTGCGACAAGTTGTGCTGACCCCGCAAATAAAATCGCCGATAGCGCTTGGCTTTCAATGATGGTTAGCCCTGATTCAACGGCATACGATCCAGCGAGCAAGCCCCAAGGGATCACCGCAATACTGAGTGGTAACATCGCAACCGTGCCTTGTAGGAACAAACGGCCGCGTGAAGGTTGGCTAGTAGAATTCAAACTTGTAGTACTCATTAATATCTCTAGTTGTGTTCACTTGCCCTTATTTAGACATTTGGGCAAAGCCAACGCTTGTACAATACTGCTGTACTGAGAGGCTTAGATTATCCCTAGCTCAGGTTATTTACGTTTAGCCTTCTGTGGTTTGTACTGTCTCGGAGTCACGCCCATCGCGCGCTTAAAATGGCGGTGAAAGTGGCTTTGATCATGAAATCCTGTTTCTTGAGCGACGTCAGAGATGTCCATCCCTTGTCGCAATAACTGTTTAGACAACCGCAAACGAGATTGGATCTGATACGCATGTGGCGGAAAGCCAAACTCTTTCTGAAAGCTGCGCGCCAAATAGTACGGGCTTAAACCAGCAAGTTTGGCGAGGTCGTCTAAGCTCACATCCGCCTGAGGGAAATCATCTAAAAATTCTTTAACCAGCTTGAGTTGTTTCTGAGTTCGGGTTTGTGGCTCCCAATCTAACCGCGTTTTGCTGTGTCGGCTAATCAGCTTAACCAAAGTGCCGTAGACCAGTGTCTCACGCAGGAGTTTGTTGTCTGATTTAGCCAAGGTGTCGAACACCATACGCAGTTGCTGCGCCATCTCTGGGTCATAAACCACAGGCTCAGGGAAGTAAGGTACAGAGCCTTGTGGGAGTAAGCCTTCGGTCAGCGATGCAAACTGTTCTGGCAGTGGGTACATGGCTTTGTATTCCCAGCCACCTTCCGTCGCGGTTTGACCGTTATGCACTTCGTCAGCGTTGACTAAGATAATACTGTCTTGAGGTGCAATATGATTTCCACCAGTGCGATAAAAGCGTTGTGCGCCTTTTTCAATAACACCAACGGTGTAGCCCTCATGGCTATGGCGCGAAAAGTTTTGGTTGGTGTACTTAGCATCAAGGAGTTCAAGCCCGCCCAGTTCACTGGCCAGTTGAAAGTTTGCTGATTCCTTTTCCGTATGATGCGCCATTGTACTTCCTCTGTTCGCGTCCCTTTTGCAGTCTAGCCTAACGGGGTTTGAATTTTTTGTACAAAATTGCGCTTTTTATTTGAACTATCTACGTTAACGTTTGCTTGTTGTTTGTTCTGGTTATTTGGTGTTTTGCTTCTATTTTAATTATGGAATGGGAGGTTATGTTGGTATAAAATCCCGCACTTTATTGCTCCTGTAACATAATAATTATGATCGATTTATCAGTGCTACCCGTCTATTTGACGGCTGTGGTCGCACTTTTGCTACTGCCGGGACCAGATATGTTGTTGATTGCCAGCTCGAGTATGAGCTACGGACGTAAAGTAGGGATCTTTGCGAGCTTGGGTAATGCGACATCTGGAGTTATTTTGACGTTATTGGCGGCGCTTGGGGTATCGGCATTGATCGCCATGAGCCCAATTGCGCTCAAAGCGCTTCATCTACTTGGTGGTGCATACTTGCTTAAGATGGGGTGGGATTGTTTACGCGCCAGCGCGTCTGATGCGCCGCAACTCGACGGCACGAGTAAAGTTGCGACGACTTTTTATCAACGAGCGTTGGTGAGCAATCTACTCAATCCGAAAGCGTTGGTGTTCTTTGTGATGTTCTTGCCCCAGTTTGTCTCAAGTAATATTACTGCGACGTCTGGCGAACAGATGCTTGCGCTAGGCCTATTGCTTAATGTGCTGGGTTTAGCGTTTAATCTACTGCTGGTCGCTTTGGTTGGTACTCTCGGTAAGCCTTTGCTTGAAAACGCTAAATTCAGAACCTATCAGCATAAGTTTATGGGTTTGATTTTCGTGATATTGGCGTTGTGTATGCTAAGTTCATTTGCCAGTTAAGCCACTTTTTGGCACAGTTTTAAAGGTCAGCATTTGCTGGCCTTTTTAATAGGGAAGTTGTTATGCATATACAGTTCATGTTGAACCCGCCGAAAAACATCAAAGATCTTATCTATAACGGGCTAAAGTCTTTCAACCTAAAACACTTTCCTGATGAAGAAATGCAGTCACTGGCTTGCGTCGCCGAAGACCCAGGCGGCAACTTTCTTGGCGGACTAACCGGCCAGATCTTTACCAACACTTTGTTCGTCGAGTTCCTATGGTTGGATGACAGTAACCGTTCTGCCGGGATCGGCTCAAAGCTGATGGAAGAAGTGGAGCAACAGGCCAAGCAACTTGGTGTAACCGACATCTACTTAGATACCTATACATTCCAAGCTCCCGGCTTCTACGCCAAGCTCGGTTTCGAGGAAGTGGGGCGTTACACTGGTTTTCCAACTCGTGGTGTCGATAAAATCTTCTTACAAAAGAAAATTGCCTAGTTTGAGCAGTTGTTTATGTTAGTGCGGTCTTATAACGGATCTCATAAGGTTTGGTGAAAACATGTTTCGCTAAACCCTATCCCGCACGTGACTATGTGAGTTGTCACTGGCGGACAAGTTTGGAAAACATATGAACCGCATACTAAATATAAAACTGTTTAAGCAGCTCGTTGGCCTAATTACGCTTGTTCTACTTATTGGCTTTTCTTCTCTATCGGTAGCGACTGAAACAGGGTGGATGAGCAATCCTCAGCATCCTCCAGTACAAACTCGATTTGTTATCACCGGGCAATCCAACTCGGCACAACCATTGGTTGAAGGTTTTCTCGAAGTGAAGTTAGAAGAAGGCTGGAAAACTTATTGGCGAAATCCCGGTGAAGGTGGCGTTGCACCGAAAATAGACTGGAGTGGCTCGACCAACCTCAAAGACGTCCAGTGGCATTGGCCGTTTCCACTGCGATTTGATCTGCTAGGCATCAGTACGCTTGGGTATAAGGGTGATGTGGTCATTCCGATAACTCTTACTCTTCAAGATTGGCGGCGTCCTGTTGAATTGAGCGCCAAGCTGACACTTTCTTCGTGTGACACGGTGTGTGTGTTGACCGACTACCCGTTCTCACTCACGTTCACTCCAAGCCAACTGGCGGTTAGTGAGACTGATGCTTACCGCTATGCGCAGGCAATCAGTCAGGTACCAAAAGGCACTGCACAAATTAGTGCCTCGGAAGCGACTTGGGACCAACAGAACAAATTACTGAGCGTTAAACTCAGCAAAGCGTTACCTTGGCAATCGCCAGAGCTGATTGTCGACTCGTTTGATTCGCGCGGCAAAGAGTACAGCTTCACACCACTTACAACGCAACTCGATAACGGCGCCGTGTCCGTCACGTTTCGCGTGTCGAGCTGGATGAATGATATCAATCTTAATCAAATCCCTTTGCGAGTGTCAGTGAAAGATGAGGGGCTACTCGCTGAAGTTGAGTTGCAAGCCCGTGCAGGCGTAATTGATAGCTACAACGGATCACTTTTGATGATGCTCGGTTTTGCATTCATCGGCGGCCTGATTCTCAACATCATGCCGTGTGTGTTACCAGTGCTGGGGATGAAGCTGAGTAGCGTGATTTCTGCTCACGGCTTCAAGCGCACCCAAATCCGTCGCCAGTTTTTATCTTCATCGGCTGGGATCTTATGTTCATTCTGGTTGCTCGCCGGTTTTTTGTGGATTTTGAAACTGACGGGTAATACCGTCGGTTGGGGGATTCAGTTCCAAAGTGGCTGGTTTATCGGTTTGATGGTATTAGTCACGGGTTTGTTTGGTGCCAATATGCTCGGTTTGTTCCACATTTCGCTTCCAGCGCGAATTACCACTTGGTTAGCCGCAAGAGGGGATGAGTCACAGCTTGGTCACTTTACTCAGGGCATGTTTGCCACACTATTAGCAACGCCCTGTTCCGCACCATTTCTTGGCACGGCGGTAGCGTTTGCTCTAGCTGCAAGCAGTGTAGAGTTGTTTGTTATCTTTACCGCATTGGGCTTGGGGATGGCTTTTCCTTGGTTGTTGGTGTCGGCTTTCCCACGTCTTGCGACCTTGTTGCCTAAACCGGGGGCGTGGGTCAATAAGGTCAAATCCTTGTTTGGTCTAATGATGTTCGGCACGAGTTTGTGGTTACTCAGCCTGCTCACCAACCACTTGCCAGTTTTTTGGGTGGTGGTCATTGCCCTTGTCGCGCTTGTACTGCTACTAAAAGCCATTAAGCGTGTGTATGGCGATAAGATGTTTGTTTTATCGGGCGGATTTTTGATGATGGCTTTGGCTGGTTCTTTGATCCTCGGCAGCATGACGACAGATAAATGGGTGACTCCGTTGCCTGATGATTTGGTGTGGCGAACGCTGGATCAAAGCGCGATTTCAACCGCAGTTAGTGCGGGTAAGACAGTGTTTGTGAATGTGACTGCGGATTGGTGTGTCACCTGCCAAGCCAACAAGGTTGGTGTGATTCTACAAGACCCGGTTTACTCCACGTTAAAGTTAGATTCCATTGTCGCGATGCAAGGGGATTGGACGCATCCCGACAGCGAGGTCAGCCGTTATTTACGTGAAAATGGCCGCTTTGGTGTGCCGTTCAATATTGTCTATGGCCCCGCTGCGCCAGAGGGAATTCCTCTGCCGGTGATTTTAAATGATAAATCGGTGATTCAAGCGATAGATGTCGCAAGTGGAGGAGCTGGCTCGTGAAGAAAACATTCCTTTCTCGATTGAAAGAGCTCGCGCTTTACATCGTACTCGGTTTGGTGATCGTGGCTGGTGTCGATTGGTATCGTAGCCAAGATATGCCGAAAGACGTGGCAATGGATTTTGCGGTGCAAACGATGGATGGACGCGTAGTCAATATCAATCAGCTCAGTCAGGAACAGCCGGTAGTGATTTACTTTTGGGCTACTTGGTGTGGAGCGTGTAAGTTTGTTAGCCCAACGGTCAACTGGCTCAGTGACCATTACACTGTCGTGGCAATTTCAGGATCGTCAGGAGCCGACCAAAGGGTCAAAGCGTTTTTGCAGCAAAAAGGCTACCAGTTTGACAATATCAATGACCCTAACGGAGGCCTATTCAAGCAGTGGGGTATCTCATTAACGCCAACGATTTTTGTCGTTAAGGATGGAGAGGTTGCGAGCGTGACGACGGGAATAACTACGCCACCGGGGCTACTTGCTCGGATATGGTTAGCGCAGATTTAATTGTAACTACTGGATCATAAAAAGCCTCCATTCTGTATTCAGGGTGGAGGCGTTTTATTTGGTTTGAAACCATTTAATCTTTTAAATCATAAGATTAAATGGTGTGTTGGTGCTCGGCAATCAGGAGGTCCATGGCAAGATCGGCTTTCTCGTATGCCTCAGCAAAGGATTCTGCTGGATCAAACGGTTCCACGACCTCGTAGTAACACTTCAGTTTTGGCTCGGTTCCAGAAGGGCGAACGATCACTCGCGCACCGCCTGAGAGGTGGTAAATCAGAACGTCACTGGCTGGTAAATCAATGCTTTCTGTTTTGCCATCAGCGTAAGTACGGGTGAGCGCTTTGAGATCTTCCAATACTTCGACATTACGACCCGCAATCATCGTCGGCTGCGCGGCACGCAGTTTGTCACCAACAGGCGGGTCTTTAGGATCCAAGGCTGTACTATGTTGTGCGTTGACATACATACCGTGCTGACGATAAATCGCTTCTAATTGATCCCAAACGGTTTTACCTTGGCTTTTCAGCTCTGCGGTAAGCTGGGCAAACGCAACCAGTGCCGACAATCCGTCTTTATCCCACACTTTGTTGCCAACGGTATAACCGAGTGCTTCTTCATAAGCGAACAAGAACTGCTTCTCTGCGGTTTGTTTTTGCATCGCAATGTTAGTCAGCCACTTAAAGCCCGTCAGGGTTTGGTAGTATTCCGCGCCCATCGCGCGGGCGATTTTACTCAGCAGAGTCGAAGAGACAATAGTGTTGCCAACCAGCTGTTTGTTAGCATCGGTTTTGCTTAATAGGTAGTAACCGAACAGCGAACCCACTTGGTCGCCAGTTAACATTTGGTACTCACCGTCCGGTTTACGTGCTGCAACGGCAAATCGGTCTGCATCCGGATCATTAGCGCAGGCAATATCTGCGTTGTTGGCTTTCGCTAATGCGACAACCATATCCATTGCACCGTCTTCTTCTGGGTTAGGGAAGTTTACTGTTGGGAAGCTACCGTCTGGCTCGCGTTGTTCCTTTACACTGTAAACCTTAGCAAAACCAGCATCTTGCAGAAGTGTCTCTGCCATTTCAGCACCAACACCGTGCATGGCAGTGTAAGCAACGCCAATCGATTCTGGTGCGGTATGGTTAGCCAGTAGTGAATTGGAATTCATTGTGGAGCGGTAGGTTTGATAGTAATCGTCTTTCAGCCAAACGAGCAAACCGTGTTTTTCCGCGTCATCAAGTGACATCAGAGGTACAGGTTTTGTCGCCGCTTGTTCGATTTCGGCCGCGATACCCGAGTCATGGGGGGGAATGATCTGTGCGCCGTTTTCCCAGTACACTTTAAAGCCGTTGTACTCGGGTGGGTTGTGACTCGCAGTAACGACGACCGCCGCCGCTGCGTTGAAGTGTTTGACACCGAAAGCGACAATAGGCGTCGCGGCGACTTTATGGGTCAGATAAACTTTGATACCTAGGCTAGTCAAAACGAATGCTGTATCGTGAGCAAACTGACACGAGTCAGGTCGGCCATCGTAACCAATCACCACACCACGCTGAGCGGCATCTTTGATTTGCTCGATCAGGTAGTGACCAAGTCCTGTCGCGGTTTCCTGGATCACCAATCTGTTCATGCGGTTTGGACCACAACCGACTTTACCACGAAGACCCGCTGTCCCAAATTCGAGACGATGGCTAAATCTGTCTTCTAACTCAGCAATATTTTGCTCGTCTACCAGATGCTGTAACTCTTCTCGTGTACGTGGGTCGGGGTCTTTTTCCAACCAACGCATTATTTGTTCCATCATAGTCTGTCTACCTTCTTCAATCGTTACCCCAAGTGTATGACATTTGGGAGGTTATGGCTGATAACGATTATCATTTATGGTAGCGCAATCGCTAAACTGCGCTTGTGCCAAAGAAGTAATATCACTTTCTTGCACAATCTAAAAACGCCAACTAGTTTTTATTAACATAAATATAACAAATTACATCAATTTTGCTGTTTACAAATAATTCTCTACGTCCCCAAGAATCAGTGGAAATTTTTGCTTGGAAGTCCGAATAGGTCGTCTTGGAAAGCTCGCCAAATAAGGCGAAAAGGCAAAGGAGAGGTCTTTTGAAAAGATTGCAAGTAACATTGTGGCGAGTGACTGGCTTGTTGTTTGCTGGCTATGCTGCTTCCTCCGGTGCAGAAGAACGCACATTCAACATGACAAAGGGTGTCACGGACATTAGTGGCAAAGTCTACGATTTGCACATGTTGATCTTTTACATCTGCTGCGCGATCGCGCTGGTGGTGTTTGGTGCGATGTTTTACTCGATGTATCACCACCGCAAATCCAAAGGCGCAGTCGCTGCTCACTTCCATGAAAGCACCAAAGTCGAAATCATCTGGACGGTGATTCCAATCATCATCCTTGTCTTAATGGCCATTCCGGCGACCAAAACCTTAGTCGCGATGGAAGACACATCTCAATCCGACCTGACAATCAGAATCACCGGCTCTCAGTGGAAGTGGCACTACAGCTATTTTAACCAAGACGTCGAGTTTTACAGCTTGCTCGCCACCAGCCAGAAAGCCATCGACGGTGTGGAAGAAAAAGGCGCGCACTACCTGTTGGAAGTAGACAATCCGTTGGTACTGCCGATCAATCGTAAAGTGAGATTTTTGCTGACTTCGGACGATGTGATCCACTCTTGGTGGGTGCCCGATTTTGCGGTTAAGAAAGACACTGTCCCTGGTTTCATTAATGAGGCGTGGACGAGGATTGATGAACCGGGTGTTTACCGTGGTCAATGTGCCGAACTATGTGGTCGTGCTCATGGCTTTATGCCAATCGTGGTTCATGCCATGGAAGAGGAAGAGTACGACCAATGGCTGATCGCGAAGAAGCAAGAGATCGCCCAAGCAAAAGAAGAAGCGGCGGCTTCACTGACTGCCACTCTGTCTAAAGATGAGTTGATGACATTGGGTGAAAAAACGTATCTAGACCGCTGTGCCGTGTGTCACCAGGTAAGTGGTGCAGGTATCCCCGGAGCATTCCCTGCGATTACTGGTAGTAAAGTGGCGACCGGAGAGGTGTCCACTCATATCGATACGGTGCTTAACGGTCGTCCGGGAACAGCGATGCAGGCGTTTTCGAATCAGCTTACCGACAAAGAAATCGCTGCTGTCGTGACATACCAGCGTAATGGATTAGGCAACAGTACGGGTGATCTTGTTCAGGCATCCGATGTGAACGCGATGCGAGCGTCTGAATCGCCATCCTCTAAGGAGGGAGAATGAAAACGTCCAAACCTGAATCATTAGAAGCGCTCAAGTCTGCGCCGGCGGCGGATGCGGATCTCAGCCGTGCCAACAGCGCTGTTGCCGTTGACGAAGACCATCACCATGAGGCGCCGTCAGGCATCGCGCGTTGGATCTATTCCACCAACCATAAAGACATCGGGACACTTTATCTGTGGTTTAGCTTCATCATGTTCTTAACGGGTGGAGCGATGGCGATGGTGATTCGCGCAGAGCTCTTCCAGCCGGGATTGCAATTAGTCGAGCCGCAGTTCTTTAACCAAATGACGACGGTACACGGCTTAGTCATGGTATTTGGTGCGGTGATGCCAGCATTTACTGGCTTAGCTAACTGGATGATTCCGTTAATGATTGGTGCACCAGATATGGCGCTGCCGCGAATGAATAACCTTAGCTTCTGGATCTTACCGTTCGCGTTTCTGATCTTAATCTCTTCGCTATTTACTTCGGGTGGTGGTCCAGACTTCGGTTGGACTTTTTATGCGCCATTGTCGACGCAATACAGCCCTGACAGCACTGCTTTGTTTGTCTTCTCGGTACACATTATGGGTATCAGTTCGATCATGGGGGCGATCAACGTCATCGTCACCATCGTTAATATGCGTGCGCCGGGCATGACTTGGTTCAAAATGCCGATGTTTGTCTGGACTTGGCTGATCACTGCATTCTTGCTGATCGCCGTGATGCCAGTGCTGGCTGGGGCAGTGACCATGGTGTTAACCGACAAATACTTCGGCACCTCATTCTTTGACGCCGCAGGCGGCGGTGATCCAGTGATGTTCCAGCATATTTTCTGGTTCTTTGGTCACCCAGAAGTGTACATCATGATCTTGCCGTCATTTGGTATCGTCTCGGCGATCATTCCTGCCTTCAGTGGTAAGAAACTGTTTGGTTACCATTCAATGGTTTACGCGACATGCAGCATTGCCTTACTGTCATTCCTTGTTTGGGCGCACCATATGTTTACCACGGGCATGCCAGTATTCGCAGAATTGTTCTTTATGTATTGCACCATGCTGATTGCGGTGCCGACAGGGGTCAAGGTGTTTAACTGGGTCGCGACCATGTGGCGTGGCGCAATGACGTTTGAAACGCCAATGCTGTTTACCATCGCCTTTATCATCCTATTTACTATCGGTGGTTTCTCGGGACTGATGCTTGCTATTGTTCCGGCGGATTTCCAATATCACGATACCTATTTTGTCGTCGCTCACTTCCACTATGTGTTGGTGTCGGGAGCGGTGTTCTCGATTATGGCGGCAGCGTATTACTGGCTACCGAAATGGACCGGACATATGTATGACCGTAAGCTAAGCCTGTGGCACTTCTGGTGTTCGGTGATCTCGGTCAACGTGTTGTTCTTCCCGATGCACTTCCTCGGCCTCGCGGGTATGCCGCGACGTATTCCTGATTACGCCATCCAGTTTGCTGACGTGAATCAAGTGGTGTCGATTGGTGGTTTTGCCTTTGGTTTGTCGCAGTTGATCTTCCTTGCTGTCGTGATCAAATGCATTCGCGGAGGACAGAAAGCGCAAGACAAACCTTGGGAACATGCGGAAGGATTGGAATGGACGGTTCCAAGTCCTGCGCCACACCATACTTTCTCAACACCGCCTAAGGTGGATTAGTGATGGAAGAGCAAAGTAAATCCAATCGCAAGCTGACGCTAAAGCTGCTGGTAGCGGTAGTGGCGATGTTTGGCTTTGGCTTTGCTCTGGTTCCGCTTTACGACGTGATGTGCGATACCTTGGGAATCAATGGCAAAACGAATACCGAATCGGTGCTGCAGCCGCAAGGCATGGTGCCGGACGAGTCGCGTACGATTCGCGTTGAATTCATGGCGCATCTAAACCACGATATGCCGTGGTCGTTTGAGCCAAAACAATCTTTTATGCAAGTCCATCCCGGGCAGGTGATTCAAACCGCCTATCTTGCTAAAAATCTTTCCGATCGAGATATTGTCGGCCAAGCGGTGCCTTCCGTGTCTCCGGGGTTGGGTGCGAGCTATTTCAACAAAATTGAGTGCTTTTGCTTTAACCAACAACCGTTGGCGGCAATGGCGCAGGCGGAAATGCCGCTGATTTTCTACATCGAACCTGATATCCCTGATTCCATTCACACGCTGACGCTGTCTTACACGCTATACGACATTACTCAAAAAGCAGACCCAGCGGCGAAAGTCGCCAGTGTCAGGCAAGCGCGTTTGAATGCTCAACCGCAAGGAGCAAATCAATGAGCTCAAAACATCAGCCTTACTACGTACCAGCACAAAGTAGCTGGCCAATTGTTGGAGCGGTCGCGTTGTTTTTGATCGCAGTCGGGGCAGGAGTCACGGTACAGAATATGGCGGAAGGCGGTGAAGGGAGTGTCTTCGGTAAGGTAATCCTGTTGTCCGGGGTTCTTTTTTTACTCTACATGTTTGCCGGCTGGTTCAGCAGCGTGATCACTGAATCGATGACGGGAAAGTACTCCAACCAAATCTCACGCTCGTTTAGACAAGGGATGAGCTGGTTTATCTTCTCTGAAGTGATGTTCTTCGGTGCATTCTTTGGCGCGTTGTTCTATGCACGAATGGTTGCCGTACCATGGCTTGGAGGAGCAAGTAATAATGCCATGACTCATGAGTTGCTTTGGCCGTCGTTTGAAGCGTTTTGGCCATTAACCACTACGCCTTCAGGAACTACGACAGAGGCAATGAGCTGGCAAGGCATTCCGTTGGTCAACACCGTCATTCTACTCACATCATCGATCACGCTGCACATGGCGCACGTGGCGTTAGAGCAAAACCGCCGGATGGCATTGGTGGTGTGGCTGGAAATTACCATCGTGCTGGCGTGTTTCTTCTTGTACTACCAAGGCGTGGAGTACATACACGCTTATCAGGAGCTAGGGCTTACTTTGCAGTCCGGAGTATACGGCAACACTTTCTTCTTGCTTACAGGCTTCCACGGTATGCACGTGTTGCTCGGCACCATTTTCCTGACAGTGCTTTTAGGACGTATTGCCAAAGACCATTTTACGCCCAATGACCATTTCGGCTTTCAGGCGGGCAGTTGGTACTGGCACTTTGTTGATGTGGTTTGGCTGTGTTTGTTCACGTTCGTTTATGTGTTGTAGGCAAAGCTAGTAAGGGCGAGCATTGGGCTCTATCAACCCGCTGAGTAACGCCGCAATTAGGAGAATAACTGCAAGAGCAGAGAGGAACACGCGTTTACCGAGGTAGAAGCTCATTGGTTTGTCTTGGTTGGCTTCATCTTCGAGGTCTGAACGAGGACCTTTGACCATTTCGAACATTGCTCTGGCGAGATTGACGATGATAAACAGTAATAACACGACCAACAGCAGTTTGAAGATGAATACCATTTGGTTGTCCTTTGTTGGGTTATCGAAGAAGCCCACATTTTGGTTGGGGGTGTTATTAACTGTGGTTGTTTTTTCGGTATTGATCAACTTGGGATTGTGGCAACTTTCACGAGCGGATGAAAAACAGCAGTTAGAGCAAAGGCTTAGCGAGAGAGAATCCGCTGCAATGGTTCCTCTCGCGGAGATAGAGGTAGCCAAGTTTGATTATCTTACTGGTTTACGCGTTGAAGGAATCGTTCGCCCAATGCCAAGCCGATATCTGCTGCTAGACAATCAGACTCATGAGGGCAAGGTCGGGTACTTAGCTTATCAGTTGGTGGCGTTGGCCAACGGTAAACACGTGTTGCTCGAACGCGGGTTTGTCACTGCAGGCGGAACAAGAAGTCACTTACCCAAAGTGGAATGGTTACAAGAGCCATTAGACATTCAGGCGAGACTGTATCAACGCTCAACTAATCCGTTAAGTGATGAGTTGATGTTGGAGCAAGGCGTACCAAGTCGGATTCAGAACTTAAATGTCGTTCAGCTATCCAGTCTTTGGCGGGTTGATATAGAGCCCTACGTGTTGCAACCGATCAATAAACCCTGGCCTTATCCTCAGCCTTGGGTGCCGATTCCGCTTAGCTCGGCGAAACACTTTGGTTATGCGGTGCAGTGGTTTTCGATGGCGGTTGTGCTGGTCATCTTGAGTTTGTGGGTGTTGTACCGAGCGTTAAGAAAAGGAGTTCACCATGAGTAATCCGGTTCTAAGAGGTCGCATTATTTTAATCGCGCTGGTACTGATGTTTGCCTTGCCCGTCGTGGTGGCAAAAACAATATTGGTCAACCATTGGTATCACTCTGGAGTGACCAACAAAGGTGTACTGATTGAACCGCGAACTAGCTTTGAATCTCTTGGGTTAGAAAATCCTTATCAGGGCGCTCAGTGGCAGCTTGGTTATGTTGTGCCAAGTGTTTGTGATGAATTCTGTCGTGAGCAGTTGTACTTGTTAGGACAAAGCCATATTGCACTTGGCAAGTATCAGACAAGAGTGTCCCCGGTTTTGTTGATTACGGATTCCAGCGATATTGGGGCAATAGAGAGCGAAGGTTTCGATACCGTTCATATCAACGGTGAAATGAATCAGGTCTTATCGGACTTCGAATACGTGATTGTCGACCCTTTGGGGCAACTGGTGATGCGCTACCCAAAAGCGCAAGCTCAGGATGAGCTGGTATCCCAGAGTAAGAACGTATTGGCGGATCTGAGAAAGCTGCTTAAGTTGTCGCGCGTTGGCTAACAGGAAAGGGACAAGGAGTGTCGTATATGAGATTGATTAATCTGGTTCGACTCAGCTTAGTACTGACCTTTATTGTGATTATGCTTGGCGCTTATACGCGACTTGCTGATGCGGGGCTGGGCTGTCCTGATTGGCCGGGCTGTTATGGGCATCTGACCGTACCCAATGAAAGTCACGAAATTGCGCTGGCTAAATCGCTTTATCCCTCCCTAACAGTCGAAGCGCACAAGGCATGGTTGGAAATGATACACCGCTACTTTGCAGGAACACTAGGTTTGGTGGTATTTGCAATTACCTTCTTGTGCCTGAGAAGCCGCGCGGTGTCTTTTGGTTTACCGGTATTACTGTCTTTAGTGATTGTGTTTCAAGCACTATTGGGTATGTGGACAGTGACAATGAAACTGATGCCGATTGTGGTGATGGGGCACCTGCTCGGTGGTTTCACCTTGTTCAGTTTGTTGTGTTTACTGTATTGGAAGCTGAGTGATGCCAGCAGTCCTGCATTGGATGAGGTGAAAGCGTCTTCCGGTCTGCGAGTGCTCTCATTGGTGACATTTGGGGCCGTGGTGTTGCAAATCGCTCTCGGCGGCTGGACGTCATCTAACTACGCCGCGCTGATGTGTACCAGTTTGCCGATTTGTCAGGGTGATTGGGTTAACTATTTGGACTTTAAGACCGCTTTCCAACCGCTACAACCCCACAGTGATAGCTACGAGTTTGGCACTTTGGAGTACGGCGCAAGAATGACGATTCACGTTACCCACCGCTTTGGCGCGTTGTTGGTGACATTGCTTTCGCTGGCGCTGGTTTATCGGCTGTTTTGTGCACAAAGTTCGCGGCTTAAGAATGCAGGAAAACGCGTTGCAATGTTGCTTGGGATCCAACTCTTGCTGGGCGTGACCAATGTTTTGTTTAGTTTGCCTCTGGTGGTTGCCGTCGCGCATAACCTTGGCGCGGCGCTGCTTTTAGTCTCAGTGTTGCAGGTCACTTACCTGTTACTGAAACGTACCAGTCAGGTGACGGTAGATTCAGGATTAGTCAGTAAGGAGAGCGTACGATGAGTAAAACCATAAGCTATAGCGCAGAGCACGCAAAATCGACTTGGCGAGTCTATCTTACGCTGACTAAGCCAAAAGTCGTCGCCTTGATGTTGCTGACCGCGCTGGTTGGGATGTGCTTGGCGGTGCCCGGTGCTCTTCCTGTTTACGAAACCATCTTCGGCCTAACTGGGATAGGCTTGATGGCGGGCTCCGCTGCCGCGTTTAACCACCTTATCGACAGGCGTATTGATGCGATTATGGCACGCACGTACAAGCGTCCATTGCCTTCAGGGGATGTGAATGCACTTAGTGTATTTGCGTTTGCGACATCGATTGGTGTGTTTGGTTTTATAGTGCTGTACACCTTAACTAACCCACTGACGGCATGGTTAACGTTCGCTAGTTTGCTCGGGTATGCAGTGATTTACACCATGTACCTAAAACGGGCGACACCGCAAAACATCGTGATTGCAGGGATCGCAGGCGCCATGCCTCCACTATTAGGTTGGACGGCAGTCACCGGAGAACTGCACGCGAATGCTTGGCTACTGGTAATGATCATCTTTATCTGGACGCCGCCACATTTTTGGGCGCTCGCCATTCATCGTAAGGACGACTACGCCAAAGCAAACATTCCAATGCTGCCAGTGACACACGGCGTGGAATACACCAAAACCTCGATACTACTCTACACCGTGTTACTCACATTGGTGTGCTTGCTTCCTGCGTTAGTGGGCATGAGCGGTATGGTCTATTGGGTTGGGGCGATCTGTTTAAGCTTGGGATTTATCGGTTACGCATGGAAACTCAAATTCAATCCCGACAAGCAAACTGCCATCGCGACGTTCAAATTTTCCATTTATCACCTGATGCTCTTATTTGTGCTACTGCTTATTGACCATTATTTAATCTAAGGGACTTTCAACTGACATGGACATCGAGTAACCTTTGTTTCCCACAAAGGAGAACCATTGATGTCCGTGTCTTACCCGTCGAGTTATTTGAGCAAAAGATTGTTATTGTTAATGCTGGTTGTTGTTGTTGGTGGAGCGGCGTCCTTAGCAAAATCTTTAGACTGGTACGCATACGCTGTTTTGGATGTAGAGAAATGGCTCGGTGGCTCTTGGGTGCTGCATTTGTGTGTCGCGACAACACTGGGTTATGTGTCTTCTTGGGCGACGCCTAAACGCCATTATCAACACTCGTCACTTCCACTATCGCCTTGGATATGGTTGCTGCTCTCTTTGGTGACAATCGATGAGTTTTCTCAGATGTTCAATTCTAATCGAGATTTTTCTCTCCTCGATTTAAGCATCAATATTGGTGGAGTACTTGCGGGTAGTCTTATTTATTTCACCTATTATCGTCTTCGCTACACCCGCTAATACGTTGCTTTTCTTGCTGTTTTAACGCTTTGTCCAACCTGCTTAGCCATTGGGCTGGCACTTACTATTTATGGGTGTAATTATTTCTTTACGCTATATGTAAAGTGTAAAATTATCGGAAATATTGCCTTTTGATAAAAATAGTGCTTGCAACCTTGTTTTTTGATAGATAAGTTACAGGGAACAGGAAATAACAAAGTTGAGCATTTATGCACCAACCTTTTAGGTGCGGCGCTCAAACCAAGAAAATAGGAAGTAGTAAGCCATGTTCCAAACCGATGATGTCAGAATTAGTAGAGTAAAAGAATTATTGCCACCAGTTGCTGTTTTAGAGAAGTTTCCAGCGACTGAAACCGCATCTTCAACGACGTTCCGTTCACGTCAAGCGATCTCAGATATTCTCAATGGTAAAGATGATCGCCTATTGGTTATCATCGGTCCATGTTCAATCCATGATCCTGAAGCGGCGATTGAATACGGTAAACGATTGAAAGTGCTGCGTGATGAGTTAGGCGACCGCCTTGAAGTCGTGATGCGCGTTTACTTTGAAAAGCCACGAACCACAGTAGGTTGGAAAGGGCTGATTAACGACCCGTACCTAAACGACACATTCAAGATCAACGATGGTTTGCGCCTTGGTCGTAAACTACTGCTAGACCTGACAGATATGGGCTTGCCGACCGCAAGTGAGTTCCTTGATATGATCACCCCTCAATACGTGGCGGACCTGATCAGCTGGGGTGCTATCGGTGCGCGTACGACGGAATCTCAGGTACACCGTGAGTTAGCGTCTGGTCTTTCTTGCCCGGTAGGTTTCAAAAACGGTACAGATGGCAACATTAAGATTGCATCGGATGCAATTCGCTCAGCAGGCGCGTCTCACCATTTCTTGTCAGTAACTAAATATGGCCACTCAGCCATCGTTGAGACGGCGGGTAACCCAGATTGCCACATCATTCTACGTGGTGGTAAAGAGCCAAACTACAGCGCGCAACACGTTCAAGCGATCAAATCTGAGTTAGAGGGTTCAGGTCTACCACAGAAAGTGATGATCGACTTCAGCCACGCGAACAGCTCTAAACAGTACCAACGCCAAATGTTGGTCGCGGAAGATGTCGCTGGTCAGATCGCTAACGGTGAAGATGCAGTATTCGGCGTGATGATCGAGTCACACCTAGTTGAAGGTCGTCAAGACTTGGTAGACGGCGTTGCACCGACTTACGGTCAATCTATTACTGATGCATGTATCGGTTGGGATGACACTGAAAAAGTATTGCGTCAATTGGCTGGTGCGGTAGAAACGCGTCGTAACAACAAGTAATGGTTTTATCTAGAAAGGGCTCTCATCTGAGAGCCCTTTTTTTGTTAGATGTGGTTTATTTGCCGACAAATGCAACAACCACTTTGTCTTGGCCTAGCGTGCGAGAGAACACATAAGCGGATTCGTTCTCTAGCACCTTATGTAGCCCCGCGCCAATTGCTGGATGGCGTTGTCTGAACTGGCCGAGCGTTTGCCAGTGTTGCAGTAACGATTGGCGTTTTTTATCTAGCTCCCACACCATGTCTGAGCGGGTGCCTTGATGAAAGTCATCTGCGTAAGATCCAAGCTCTCGAGCGACTTCATCTCCGTAATAAACTTGGATCGCTCCAGGGCTGAGCAACAAGGCGTTCGCGGCGCTTTGTTGCATTTCAAATGACTTAAAACGGTCAAAAAACAGTTCGGTGTCGTGTGATGACATGTAACTCACTGGCGTAAAGTCTGGCGTTTCTTGCATTGAATCGGCGTAGTTTTGATACGTCGGCTGCATTTGGCTAAAGCACGCCGCGCCTTTATCCAGTTTCTTCTGCATATCGAAATTAATCAGCGCGTCAAAACCGTCATCAGCATACGGCGAGCGGTAGGCTGAATGTCCCCATACTTCTCCCATCATCCAAAATGGTTCGCCCTGCTGGTTGTTTTGTTTACGCCACTGGTCGAGACTCGCGCTGGCTGATGCTTTTAAACGTTGCCAAACTTCACCTTCAACGTGCTTGACTGTATCAACGCGAAACCCATCGATTCCAAATCGTTTAACCCAGTCAGATTGCCATTCGATTAGATAATCAGAGACGCGGTAGTCCGATTTGACAGCAACACGAGTACCTGGATTGTTTAGCAGCCATTGGGGAGGTTGAACCGCTTGTTCAGACTCGGTCAGGAAGTCGGGTAAGCCTGCTAATGTCATGGTGATATCGCTTGAACCCGGAGGTGTGTAGCTCGGCAAGCCTGCTCTTACCCAATCGGCTCCCCACCAATTCGCCCACTGGTGACTCTGATAGTCTACTGACTTGTGGAAGCTATGCCAATTCTCACCTTCGCTTGGGGACCAGTCTGACCACTGTTTTGGCATCTTACTACTATCGACAACAGGGATACCGTCGAATTGTAGGTCAGCCAATGTTGAATAGCCGGAGTGATTGATGACGGCGTCTAAGAAAACCTTGATGCCTCGTTTGTGAGCTTCGTCCACGAGCTGTTTTAAATCCGCGTCTGTGCCAAAGTTCGCGTCTATTTTGGTGAAATCTCGCGTCCAATAGCCGTGATAGGCGTAAAATGGAAAACTGCCGCTTTCACCGTCGCCAACGAATCCATGCACTTGCTCTACGATTGGCGAAAGCCAAATAACGTCGGTACCTAAGTCTTGAATGTAATCCAGCTTTTCTGTGATCCCTTTCAGGTCGCCACCGTGAAAGGTTCCCACTTCTTGTTTGCCATCTTTCTTGCGCCCATAACTGTTGTCATTAGTCGCATCGGCGTTATTAAAGCGGTCGACCATCACAAAGTAGATATTGGCATTTTGGTAGCTAAAGGGTTGTTTAGTGTCTTCGCTTTCGACCGTTTCAAGCAGTATTAAGCCGCCACTTTCTGCGCTTGGAGTCAGCGTGACACTGCCCTGTGTAACAGTGATGATTTGTCCTGAATAAGCGTCACGCAATTGCGTACCATCCTGAAAGCTATCATCCAAAGCGATCGTCACCGGGCCGCCCGCATACGTTTCGCAGGTGACTTGAGGAATCGGGCGCTTAAAGATGGCGCTAGTGTTTTTTTTCGCTTCTCGGGCAATCGAGAGAGTGTACTGTGTTTGGTCGAACGTGAAAGAGTAATCACCAGCAAAGCGAACCTTTAATTCCAACATGGTCTCTTTGTCGCAGTTCAGTTGCAGTGGGGAACGAAACTTTACTTTTTGTGTAACCGGTGCTTGGCAGTCACCAGACAGTTCAGAGACCTTGATTTGATAGGTTTGCTTCGTCAGCGGCACGACTAATGGTTCTGCTGTGTTTAACGGAAAGTCGCGGCTGGTGGTGGTCGTCGAAAGCGAGAGGGTAGGCTGCGCCAGTGATGCAGTGCTGGCAAGCAATAATCCTATCATGGTGGCTAAGGTTGAGTGTTTCACGTGGCGTCCTGTTCTTATGATGTTTTTTAATCATAAATTGAAGGAGAAGGCCTGACATCATTCCTAGTTTCTACGCCCCAAAACTTGCCGCTGCTCACGCTTTATAGGCGAAGGTAGTAGGGTTAGCTCTGCTCTGTTTGGGTGGCTTTACTGAAGCTCGGTTCACTGCCCTTCAGGTACTTGCGAATCAAGGCTTCGGATATGTCGACACGTCTTGCAAAACCACTGACGCTTTCTTCGCCAATCAGTGATTTGAGGCGCTCGGAAAAACTCATTTTTCGTACTCCAGTTCGAATTAATCGACAGTATACGTTGAGCAAACGGTTAAACAAGCATAGTGTTATAGGCAGATATTTTAGGAGGTAAAATATGGTGTCGAAAGTAACTATCGCCCCGCAAGGACCGGAAATGTCGGAACTGGTCCAAGGCTATTGGCGATTGGCTGAATGGGGTATGACCCCGCAGCAACGACTGTCTTTTTTGAAGCAGCACATTGAACTGGGTATTACGACTGTCGATCACGCTGATATTTATGGTAACTACGAATGCGAAAAATTGTTCGGAGAAGCCATTAAGCTAGAGCCGTCTATTCGTGACCAAATTGAGATCGTGACCAAGTGCGATATCAAATTGTGTGGTGATAAAACTCCAGAACGTAAGATCAACCACTACGATACTGGCGTAGCGCATATCTACGAATCCGTGAACAACTCGCTTGAGCGTTTAAACATTGACTGTATTGACGTGCTGTTGATCCACCGCCCAGACGTGTTGATGGATGCTGATGAAGTAGCGGAAGCATTCAGTGAGCTACACAAAGTCGGTAAAGTGAAACACTTTGGGGTGTCTAACTTTACTCCACGTCAGTTTGAGTTGTTGCAATCGCGTGTTTCTAAACCATTGGTGACCAATCAGGTTGAGATCAACCCACTCAACTTCGAGGTTGCGCACGATGGTACACTCGACCAACTGCAAATGTTGCGTGTTCGACCAATGGCGTGGTCTTGCTTAGGTGGTGGTAGCATTTTCTCAGGTAAAACCGAACAAGCAGAACGTGTACGTGCTGAACTAGAACTGATTCGTCAGGAAGTCGGAGCGAAGAGCATTGATCAAGTGATTTATGCTTGGGTACGTCGCTTACCGTCTAAACCTCTACCAATCATTGGTTCAGGTAAAATTGAACGTGTTTCAGCGGCGGTGGCCGCGATGGACATCGAGTTGACGCGTGAGCAATGGTATCGAGTTTGGGTGGCATCTAAAGGTCATGGTGTGCCATAGAAAGATCGAAGTCGATGACTAAAAAAGCCAGCAATATGCTGGCTTTTTTGTGCTTTCAATCTTGGTTAGCTTTTCCATCTCGGGATTGGATCTGAGAGCACAATCGCTTCATTGGTCATTTGGTGGAAGCGCGCTAAATCGTCAGGTTTGATTGGCTTTGCGTAGTAAAAGCCCTGAATGTACTTCACTCCGAGTTGCTCGAGTTGTTCGATCTGCGACTCGTTTTCTACCCCTTCAGCGATCACTTTCATCCCCAGATCCGCTGCAAGCTGAATCATCGACTTAAGGACTGGTTTAATGTTGGAGTCGGTATGCAGACTCTTAGTGAACACTTGGTCAATTTTAACCACATCAAACTTCATTTGTCGCACTAAGTTCAAACCAGAGTAACCAGTGCCGAAGTCATCAATCGCAATCTCAAAGCCCAGTTGCTGGAAGTGCTTAAGATTGGCGATGGCAATATCTAACTGCTCTGGCGTGAGATCAACGTTTTCGGTCAGTTCTAACACGATGCGACGGACGTATTGCGGGTATCGTTTCGCATAGCTGTTGATGAAGCTAACAAACTCAGGTTTGAGGATCTGGAAACGGCTGATGTTAATGCTGATATAACTTTGACTAACGTAGTTTGGGTTACGTTTTAAGAAACGGGTAACTTCTTTAAACGCGTATTTGGTGATTTGGTCAATCGCACCGAGTTTCTCTGCTAAAGGGATAAATTGCTCAGGTGATATTTGCCCTTGAGCAGGATGATTCCAACGAATCAAAGCTTCGCTACCGACGACAGTTCGTGAGTGGATATCAACGATAGGTTGCAGGTAAAGCTCAATTTGCTCTTGCCTAATCGCGTGCAATAGTGAGTATTCGACCGAGAGCTTTGCCAGTGCTTGATAGCGGACGATGAAATAAATCAGTGATAGCACCAACGCCAGCAAAATCGTTTCTCCCAGATGAGAGAAGTAGTGGGTTCTGTAGGATGCAGGTGTCAGAAAAATGGTCAGTGAAAACGGGTAAAGGTCAGAAGAAAACTCGAATAGGTGATTGCTTTTTAATTGCTGCTCTTGATGGGACTGAATCACTTTGTGGAGCACTTGAATTTGATAGCCGTAGTTACGGCGGTCAAAGGCTGGTGAGATCAGTTCGAGAAATTGGTCTGGGTGTAGCAGAGCGTTGATGCCGCTATCTTTCCCTTCAGAAGTATAGATAAAAAACGTGCTCAGTCGACTTTGTGAATTGCTCAGTGACACTGTGATGTGTTTAGGCGAAGCGGCGATACGTTGTAAAGTCGAATTAAAAAGGCGGATGTTCGTGGGACCTTCATTGGTGCAGTAAACTGCCCCGTTTTTATACAGGCCGATTTCTTTGATCATGTGCGAGTTAAACACGTGCTCTTTCAGTTTTAGCCGATCTTCGAAGGTGCAATTGTTACCGACTCTGTCTTGCAATAACTGCAGGTCATCGGCGATGCCATCAATGTACTGTTCCAACTTAGCGATTGAGTTTTTGCCGTCCGCGATGACGTGTTCGCGGAGCTGATAATGATTAGTGGCTGCAGTAACGAGAAATACGGCAATGAATATTGCGGCGATCGGAATAATATGTGGGAAATGAGTGGAAACTGCTTTCACCACTTTATTTAAAATTGAAGTTATTCGAGTCATTGAGAGTATTTCTGGCCAACAGTCTAGACCCACTATAAAAGGTAAACGCCTACTTATGTTAGCGAAATAAGTATGTTAAGAATTCAATCACGCTAATTATTGGTGTTTGTTAAGTTGTTTCTCATTTTTGAGACAAATCCTGTGGTTTTGATTTTTATAGCACTGACTCAATAGGTTATATAATAATCAATTGAGAGAAATGTTTTGATAAGCATATAGATTTAGTGAAATAGGTCGCAAAAATAAAAGCATCAATTTTGAGCGTTAATTTAGACAATTAAATAACAAAATATCGTTCTGTATACTGTTTTATATCATCTTGTTTCAGATGAAAACGCCTGCAAAATATAGAAAATTATGCAGGCGTATATTATACGTTATGTATATGAAACTAACCGATAATTATCTGGCCTAGAACATAACCTAAGCAGCAAGCACCAATTACGCCGATTAAACCCACAGACATGAATGAATGGTTAAAGTACCACTTGCCGATTTTGGTTGTACCTGAGGTGTCGAAGTTCACCGTTGCGATGTCTGAAGGGTAGTTTGGAATAAAAAAGTACCCGTAAACCGCAGGCATGATACCAATGAGCAGCGCAGGATCTAAACCGAGACCTAAGCCGACCGGTAGCATCATACGCGCGGTTGCGGCTTGCGAGTTGACTACGACAGAAACGATAAACAGCGCTAGCGCGAAAGTCCATGGATAGGTCGTTACCATATCAACGATACCAGATTTGAACTGAGGCATTGCGTATTGGAAGTAAGTATCGGACATCCAAGCAATACCAAAGATAGCGATGGCCGCAACCATACCTGATTTAAACACCACCCCATTTGGCACATTACGCGGATCAGTTTTTGTCGCAAGCAAGATAATACCGCCAAAGCAGAGCATCATCATTTGGATGATGACTGACATCTTAATCGGTTTGTCGCCATCAACGATGGTGCGAATTTCTGGCACCATCGCGATTACAACGATCATCAAGATAGACGCAATAAAGATCAGCACTGAGTTGCGTGCTGAGCTTGGCAGCACTTCATCCAGCGAGGTTGCTGTTGTCGTTTCGATCCGCTTTTTCCACTCAGGGTCTTTCAAGCGTGCTTGGTACTCAGGATCATCGTCTAACTCTTTACCGCGTTTCAAGCTGTAAAGAGACATCAACAATGTACCAAATAGCGTAGCTGGCACGGTGACTAACAAGATAGAAAGTAGAGTGATGTCGTGTTGAATGTCAGCCAATTGCGCTAGGTAGTAAACAACTGCGGCGGAGATCGGCGATGCGGTGATCGCAATTTGAGACGCCACTGACGAAGCCGCCATTGGACGCTCTGGTCGAATACCATTTTTCAGCGCGACATCGCCGATGATCGGCATAATGGAATACACCGCGTGTCCGGTACCCAGTAAAAACGTCATGGTATAGGTGACAAACGGCGCGATTAACGTCACGCGTTTTGGGTTTCTACGCAGTAAACGCTCCGCGACCTGTAACATATATTTTAAGCCGCCCGCCGCTTCAAGAATCGAAGCACAGGTCACCACCGCCAAAATAATCAACATCACCGTAATGGGTGGCGACGTCGGTGGCATCTTAAAGATGAACACCTCGATAACCAAGCCAATACCGGACACTACCCCAAGACCTATGCCACCATAACGGGAGCCAATGTAAAGCATCAGCAATAGGAACAGGAATTCAAAATACAACATACCAATTATCCCTTTTATAATAATAAGATATGTTCATTTTCCGGCGATATTGACCAAGTTGCTGATGGTGCGTTCACACAATATGGACTCACATAAATGGAAAGCGAATATTCTAAGCTAATTCACGGAATCTGAGCCGAAGGTTTCGAAAGTGTGGGGAATAGTGGTGTTAGGATGTAACCAGATGGTGAAATACCTGATTACATTTGAGTTATTTGGCTGACTTATAGGTTGAGACAAAGCAATTAACGGCTTGTTGGATCACCGCTTGAACTTGTTCTTCGGCTGGCGGTGGCTGGTGGGCAAGCAGCTGTGGCCAAAAGACAATCGCCTTGATACTGCCGATAAACTGATCGATCGCTAATGGGATGTTGTCTATTTCTAGTGCGCCCGCCTCAATACCTTGCTGAACCCATTGATGCAATCCATACGTGTCTCCAATCGCTTCAAAACGTTTCATCAGGAGCTGAGAAGTATGCGGACAACGTATGCACTCCGCCATAACCAAACGTGCAGTCATCTGGAAGTCTTCGGTATTGATATAGCACATCTGTTTACGAGTCAGGTCTGTCAACTGCTGCTCGATTGAAACAGAAGGTTCAAACTTCAGCTCACATTGGTCATCAAAGCGGCACATCAGTCTATCTACAATCACTTCAAACAGGGCGTCTTTGTTGGGGTAGTACTTGTAAAGCGTGCGCTTGGATACTCCCGCATGCTTTGAAATACCTTCCATGCTTGCCTGCTCAAACCCTTTATGAGAAAAAACCTCAATAGCGGATTTGATGATATCTTCTTGTTTTATATCACTTCTTTTAATCATGAACTCAACCTACTACAACCAAAAGTAAACGATGGTGTTTCCTTTTGTTTTGTTGTGCCTAAAGTATACATCATCGTTTACTTTTTGGAATGGTCGGATAGGACATGAGAATGAGCAATGTGATCAACGGCTTCCGCGCTGTCTAAGCCGGGCCTGTTTAATATGGCGTTTATCGGAGTTGCTGCAAATGCAAAAGGTGGAAAAGGCTTTTCGGTTGAAAACTGGGGCTACATGCCGGCGCACCAAGCAAGCATTGACTAATCCAGTCTCAGTGAACATGAATAAAATTACAGCCCCGATTATCGGGGCTGAATGGTTTATTGTTGACGTTCGTTTTGCGGCTGAACAGTGGCGAACTTACAACTGTCGAAAAATGTTCCGTACAAATATCAAATACCTAATGTACGAAATACAGGGTACATACATGCACCATAGGTGTTGAGTGATTCACCGACTCTTGTAGAAGAAATTGTTGCCAAAGGGTAGTCTTGGCCGAATTTCTGCCAAGCCGCTTTCAGGTTCATTTCTTTAATCAATGCGGTGCTTAATTGACTAGGACATTCTCCACCTATTACTAAACAGTCTGGGTCTAACCAACCCAATGTTAAAAATATCACTGGTTTAAGTTGCTCTGCGGCGCTCACCACCCAGTCTCTAACTATCGGGTCAGAGTCATTGGGAATATCGTCTACCGAGTGTATGTCATAGCCAGCATCAATGAGAGACTGCACTAATTTACGCACGGTTGGACGCTTTTCATCACCTACAACGGAAAAGTAAGTGCCTATTTCGCCGGCGTTCATACGGCTACCACAATACAATTGGCCATTGACGATGGCGCCGCCCCCAACACCATGACCAACCTCAATCAGAACCATATTATTGACATTGGGCCATCGGCCGGAATAGTACTCACCAACCACAGCGGCATTACAATCGTTATCTATCCACACTGGCCAATCGAAGTAAGCGCCAAACTTTTCTGATAGCGGCACTGAACGCCAATGAGCCAGTGCTTGTATTGTATGTACCGTTTTACCATCGGCGTTTGTCGGACCTGGCATTGATACGCCAATGCCCAATATTCTTGCACGATGTAGCTTATGTTTATCGATAAGTGAATGAATTCGTCTATGCAGTTTATCAAGCACTTCCTCGATAGGTGATGCTTCGGTATATGGCATACTGACTTGTTCTAGTACTTCGCCACAAAAATTCGCAAGGCCGATTTCGATTTGCTTGATTCGAAATGCTACACCAAAAGAAAAGGCTCCGTATGGGTTTAACTCAAGTGGAATAATAGGCTGGCCTCGACCAATTCGTTCTCTCGTCCCTTCCTTGATTAAATTCATTGCCAGTAACTCTTTCGAGAGGCTGGTAACACTTCCGCTTCTTAGACCTGTCAATTCAACGATTTTCGCTCTAGACACTGACCCATGTTGGCGACAAATGGCCAGCAATTTTTTTTGTCCTGGTGTCAGTTCTAGTTGAACGGGTTTAACCGGATTTAGCATGTGTTTTCCTTAGATCGGTTCCATTTCCGCTTCTCGAATCATGGCGCTAATCATATCAATATCATCGTGGCTGAGCATGTCAATTAGTCCCTTGTTAATCCAACTAATAATTTCATTGTATACATCGTAACCATAATAAGTGTCGAACCAACGAGCGGTGTTCACATTGTTACCCTTATTCGGCAGAAATAGTCGAGTGCTCAACCCTGCTTGTTTGTATTGCATCAGTACTTCTTCAGTCACATGGGGGTATTCAACACAAACACTCTGTGCGTTAGAAGCGAGCACTGCTCCTAATTGATCTTGGTATCGAGCTAAGGTGACAACCTGAAGAGCGACCTCTGGTAGCAGTGTTTTGACTCTATTAATTAGCGTGTGGTCAAAGCTAAGCAACAAGATGTGTTCTAGTGCAACTTGATCTTTTCCCTTCATCAATTGAACAAAAGTACGGGCAAATTCTTCATGCCTGCGGCGCTGCTTTGCTTCAACAACCAGTCCAACACCATTATTGATCGCCCAATCTAAGATTTCTTCAAACGTTGAGATAGGCGTTGATACGTGTTTTTCGCCAAACCAAGCACCAAAATCAAACTGTTGTAGCTCTGTCAAAGACATCTGTTCGACATACCCAGAACCGTTTGACGTCCTATCAATACTTGGATCGTGGATAACCACAAGGTGATTGTCAGCGGTCATCGCTATGTCAATTTCGATACAGGTTACGCCTTTGTCAACGGCACTTTGAAAAGCGGGAAGAGTATTTTCAGGGTAAAACAAGCAGTCACCTCGGTGGGGATTTACCAACACTTTACCGGATTGAGTCACATTGAATTTAAAAGTCATCTGTATGTTTCCTACTCATGTTAAGCTTTTTTAAAAAGTATAATATGAGTTTCCTCCCATGCCTCATTGTTGTCAATACAAAATAATGAAAAATAAAATATCTTTAAAATCAGTTACTTGGTGTTTTTACTTGTGATCTGAGTATTATTTTTGTGCCGTTTTTGTCGCTTGTTAATAATTTTGACATAAACTAAATCTATTCTGATTTACAAATTAAGCTTTCATTAAAAGGTTATTCAATGAGTGTGCTAGAGCTTCGTTCCATTACCAAAAAGTACGGTGACTTTTATGCATCGAAAGACATTTCATTTGTAGTCGAGAAAGGGGAGTTTGTTACCTTACTCGGGCCAAGTGGTTGTGGAAAAACAACATTGTTAAAAATGATCGGTGGATTTCAACAACCTACTGAAGGTGAAATTTTGATTGCGAACCGTGACGTTACGAATGTCACGCCAGAGAAACGTGATACAGCGATGTGTTTTCAATCCTACGCATTGTTTCCGCACTTAAGTGTTTCTCACAATATCTGTTTCGGACTTGAACAACAGAAAGTTGACAAGCGTGAGCAGCAAGAGCGTTTAAGTGACATTCTTCACCAAGTTGGATTGCAAGATCACAAAGATAAGCTACCAGGGCAGCTGTCTGGCGGTCAGCAGCAACGTGTTGCCTTAGCTCGAGCGATGGTGACAAGACCTGACATCATCTTATTTGATGAGCCACTTTCAAACTTAGATGCCAAAATGCGTGAAGGCGTTCGCTTCGAAATTAAAGAACTCCAGCGCCAACACAATCTTACCTCAATATATGTAACGCACGACCAAGCTGAAGCATTGGCGATGAGCGATCGCATTATTGTTCTCAATCGCGGGGAAATAGAACAAGTCGGCACACCCGAAGACATTTACTTCCGTCCTACTAGCCGATTCGTCGCGGACTTTATTGGTGCTGCCAATATCCATACGGCGTATGTTGAACGCAACAGCAACAGTGGTAACTACAATGTGAGCTGCGATATGGGTGAGTTCCATGTTGAGTCTGAGACTCCACCAGTTGATGACAATATCTATATCTGTTGGAGACCAGAAGATGCCACTGTTTGTGAACCAGGAAAGCCAAACAGTTTTGCGCTAACGGTTAGCTCGGTCGCTTTTCAGGGGGATACCTTAAGCGTATTTGGTTGGGTTGGAAGCTTAAATGAACACAAAGTTCGCGTCCAACTGGCAGGCCGGTTAGATATCAAACACGGTGATGTTTTACATATTCAGTTGCCAAGTTACGCAATGCGATTTTTAGAAAAGGTGAGCGCATGAACATAAAACCTTATCTGCTCATCATTCCTGGCGTTGGCACAATTGTCCTATTGATGGGAAGCGCGCTGTATGTTGTTGTCGTACAAAGCTTTGGTATGTCGGACGGAACATCCGCTACTCTCGAATATTGGAATGCCATGTTAAACGATGTCATTCTTTGGCGTTCTGTCGGTTACTCACTACGTACGTCTTTTCTCGGCACGCTAGGTGCGGTGATGTTTGCGTATCCTATCGCACTCTGGTTGCAAAAAGAGATCCCAGCAAAACCTGCCATTATTGGTTTGTTACGTGCACCTATGTTCGTTCCTGGCTTGGTCGCGGCGTTTTTATTGATGAACGTTATCGCTTATCACGGCATATTTAATGAATCACTCATGATGCTTGGTGTGATCGATAAACCATTGCGTCTCGCCAATGATGAGTTTGGCTGGAGCATCGTAGTTCTACAAATCTGGAAAAACTTACCCTTTGCGCTCATTTTAATCACCGGAGCGATCGCCAGTATTCGTACTGATCTTATGGATGCCGCTCTTGATTTGGGTGCATCACGCTGGTCTCGTTTTTGGAATGTTGTTTTTCCACTCACCATCCCAGCACTACAAGCGACTTCTATTCTCATTTTCATTGGTGCACTCGGCGATTTTTCATTCGCCGCCGTAGCGGGTTCGCGTAGTAGCTACTCTCTTGCCATGCTGATGAATATTACTGCTTTGCAATATTATGAGTGGGAAAACTCGGCAGTGATTGCAATGGTCATTATGTTGCTTGCTGGTCTATCTGCGGTGGTATTAACCCTTCTTACACAGCCTTTTGCAACACGTAAAAAACCAATTGTTAAATGGGAGGATGCGAAATGAAGTTAACGAAATCTCGCTCAAATGCCAGTTGGATAATCATCATTTCCATTGCTTTTTTCCTCATTGTAAATGTTATTTGGCTTGGCATTCCGTTTTCAATGGCAATTCTATGGTCTGTGGTTGACCCTGCGCATCCTTGGAGCTACCCAGATTTGTTTCCCACGGTGCTATCGTTTGGTCGTTGGGTTGACGTGTGGCAAACCACCTCACTGCCTGATGCATTACGTAACAGCTATACGCTTGCACCTGCAGTCGCTTTACTGACCGTAACTCTTGCGTTGCCAACCGCTTATGCGTTCGGGCGGATGGAGTTTAGAGGTAAAAAAGTGGCAGAAATGGTTTCTCTTTTACCTATGGTAATGCCATCAATGATCTTGGCGGTTTTTTTTAGTTCTATGTTGCTGGAGCTGGGATTAACCGAGCCTTACCTGAACATCGTTATTGCTCACACTGTACTTGCGCTGCCGTATGCAATACGAATTTTATCTGCGGGATTTAAAGCCATTCCTCAAGATCTTATCGATGCTTGTGCTGATATGGGCGCAGGCAAAATTGGTACCTTTAAACACGCTTTTTTACCGATGCTTAAGCCAAGCCTTCTCGCATCTACGATCTTTTGCCTAGTGATCAGTATCGAAGAGTTCAATATGGCATACGTGTTAGGTGCCCCTGACTTTATCACTGTTCCAACTATCTTGTATTCGTTTTTAGGTTATTCCTTTATTCGACCTGACGCAGCTGTTGTGTCGTTGATACTGGTGATACCGAACGTATTACTGATGTTGGTGATTGAACGCCTATTAAAAGGAAACTACTTGTCCCAATCTACCGGGAAAGCTTAGAACAATGGAGATTATTATGAAGAAAGTATCTGCTCTGTCACTACTGGTAGCGGCGATGGCATTGCCAGCCTCAGCGTATGACATCAACAGCATGAGCTGGGAAGAAATCGAAGCTCAAGCGAAAGAAGAGGGTTCAGTTACATTTTCAGTCTGGTACTTACAACCAGCATGGCGTGAGTTTGTGAAAGCGTTTGAAGATGAAACAGGAATCACCGTAAGAATCCCTGAAGGGACACTGGATGCGAATCGCAACAAGCTTGTTGCAGAAGCACGACGTGACGAAGGCGCTATGGATGTTGTTGCGTTAGGCGCGGCGACAATGAAGACATTCGACTTCCAAGAGACGCTATTAAAGCTTGATAAGTTGCCGGAGCTTAGCAAGCTAAAAACCAAGTCAGAGGGTGTGGATTCTCAAGGTTATGGCGTCACATTCTGGGGAAATCAAACCGGTCTAGCCTATGATCCGGCACGCATTGATGAGAGTGAGCTACCACAAACTTTCGCAGAACTAGAGCAGTATATTAAGAACAACCCGCACAGCTTTGGCGTGAATGATCCTAACGGTGGCGGTTCTGGTGGTCGTTTTATTGAAGCCGCTATTCGCCAAATCAATGGTGAACAAAACTTAACCGATGTGGTTGATAAAAAAGTCGTCAAATCGTGGTCGAAAACGTGGGACTGGTTTCAAGCAAATAAAGGCAACATGCTCATCACAGCGTCAAATGCGGATAGCCTAACACGAATTAATGATGGTGAAATTACTATCGCACCTGCTTGGGAGGACCACCTTGCTGGGCTACAAGAGCGTGGCGCAATCACTAAACGCATCAAATTCTATATTCCGGAATTTGGTATGTCTGGTGGCGGTAACTTTGTCACTATTGCACGCAACACGCGAAATCCTGCAGCTTCGCTGGTGTTTGTTGATTGGTTGACCTCTGCCAAAGCTCAGGGTTTATTGAATAAGCAATTTGGTAGCGCACCGCAGCACCCGGAGGCTGACGCTTCTAACTCGTTGGTGTCAAACGAAATGCGTGCTAACTCTACAGCGCCTTTTAGCGCAGCTTATGCTTCGCAAATAAGCAAGCAATTCACACGTAAGGTGTTGATGCAATAATTGAGCTACTCTAACTGCCTAAGCTACCTACTAGGGACGTTTAGGCAGTTTACCACTCACATTCAATTACAAAGATCCCGTCTTAATTTCTACGACAAGTTCCATCATGGAAAAAGCAAAGTGGACACTCAAGGTTGAGCTTTTGGCAAACGTACTCCGTACGGGGGTAACTTAGAATGTCTCAGAATGATGGGCAGGAAAGAAAAAGCGAGAAAACTTTAATAATCGAGTAAGTAAAATGTTTAACGTTGAATTTAACCCTGTGGAACATCCACATCGTCGTTTCAACCCATTAACAGGACAGTGGGTTTTAGTCTCTCCACATCGTGCTAAACGCCCGTGGAGCGGAGCAGATGAATCGTTGGCGTTGGATGAGTTACCAAGCTATGACGAAAAATGTTTCCTTTGTCCAACCAATGAGCGCATTTCTGGTGACGTAAACCCAGATTACCAAAACACCTATGTGTTCAATAATGATTTCGCTGCGTTGATGGTCGACTCGCCAGATGCTCCAGAGTCGGATAACCCATTGTTCAAAACTCAAGGTGTACGTGGTTTAAGTCGGGTAATTTGTTTCTCGCCCGATCATAGCAAAACTTTGCCTGAACTATCGGTCAATAAAATTCGTCGTGTGGTTGACACTTGGAATGAGCAAATAGAAGAGCTGGGTAAAGATTTCATTTGGGTTCTAGCGTTTGAAAACAAAGGCGATACCATGGGATGCTCGCAACCCCATCCACACGGACAAATATGGGCAAATAGCTTCCTACCCAATGAAATCGAACGTAAAGAGCGCAATCTTAAAGCGTACTACCAAGCAAACGGCAGCAATCTGTTGGTAGACTATGTTCAGGCTGAGTTAAAAGATGGTACTCGCGTTGTGGTTGAAACCGAGTAC
>NZ_JAATOO010000058.1 GCF_011806575.1 Vibrio hepatarius | reverse complement strand
ACGAACATTAGCTCTAAATCATTCTGCTTTAGCTGGGTTTTCCTCCTTGGCAACTAACGCCGCGTTAAGTGGTGAACAACGCCAACCACAAAACCTAACCCATTGTACCTTAAACACTAAATTCAACTTAAACTGAGATCGCCAAGCGTTGTGAATCCGTCTTAAACGCCTTGTTAGTTTTCCGGCTCTGCAAACTTCAAGATATCCTTGTAATTATTTACAACAAGATCGATGGAATTATCGTCGTGGTAAACTCGATAAAGCTTCCCATTTTCACCATCATTCACATTGATAAAGTATGGATCACCAGAACCACACAAACAGCAAGCGACAGCTATGTACCCAGATTTAACGACGTTAATACCCGGATAATAATTACTAGTTTCATCGTCAATCTCCGAGCGAGCAAAGACCTTAAAATCTGCACCTAACCCAGACAAATCAAAATCATCTGGGATCTCAAATGACTTATTGCTCAAATTGTTATTGGATATAAAATCTAACCAATAATCAGGAATATTTATCACTGCAAACTCCAAAAGAAAACTAACGCCGCGTTAAGGGGTGAACAACGCGATGCCACCCAACTTAAGCCATTGTTGCCAGAAACACAAAAGCTAAACTTTGAAACAAAACTGCCAAGCGTTGAGAATCCCTCTTAAACGCTTTGTTATGTACGTACTTTTACAAACGTACTTTTTGACCTTTGAGAGAATAAAAGATAGGGAGACCAAACACATAAGGTAAACAAGCTACGCACTACTTCTTGCGTTGTTTCAGAGTCAAACACTTCCATTTCTGGTAACACTATTGATACAAGATACGCATCTATCAGGATAAAGGCCGTAGAGGTTATGGCCAACCCAAGATACCACTTGGGAAATACCGACCTTTTCGTAAAAAATAGGTAAGCCAAATAAATTCCCAAGAATGCAAACAGTAGATTACCCACTATTTCTCCGATTATGATTGGTCCCCAAAGCGGCGAGTAGATCTCACTACCATAAGTAGTAAGCACCTCCCACGTTCCATCAATAAAAATTGAAGGATAAGTAACGCCCACAAAATACAACAATCTAACAGGTGCGATGACAACACCAATAGCGATAAGGATTAGCCAACCACCAATTTTTAGTGGCTCATTTCTTTCAGATACTTCCGTTGTTTCCATACTTTACTCCTAAGTACATAACGCCCAATTAAGGGGTGAACAACGCCTCCCCCCAAACCTAAAGCATTGTACCGTAAACACTAAAATTGAAGTAGAAGCAAAAATGCCAAGCGTTGTGAATCCCTCTTAAATTGCTTGTTATGTTTTACCACAAACGCATGATTTACTTGAGAAAGAACTGCTATTTCAGACTAGTTTTCTGAATTAATCCACAAGGCAAGAACCGACTTGGCCGACAAAGGCGACCAACCAGAAACGAGTAATTCCACTTCCCTGCCCAATGAGGCAACCCGATAAACGTTCAACGACCACGCACCCTTTCCAACCAAAGCGTAGGACAATGGCAAATTGCCGAGGCAATTGCCAAGCTAACATACTGATTGGCAAATACGCTCAAAGCGACTTAGAGCCAGTGAGATTTGAAACCAACCGCCACGACCTGAAAATGAAGCAACCCACAGATATAGGCATGTTTCACGGGTTGAGAGATTCAAGAGTTTAGGCCGACAATGCGGATTTGCTGAGGCAACTCGAACGAATGGCTAAAGGGACAAAGAACAGTGATCGAAAGATATTTAAGCCATTGAAATTCAAGTAAACATAACGCCCAATTAAGGTGTGAGGCACTCTACCACGACACTCAATTTGAACACATTAATCACTAAACTTAATCCAAACCGAAAATGCCAAGCGTGCTGAATCACTCTTAAATTGTTTGTTAGTTTGCGTGCCAAAGTGACACAACGATTGCTAATTGCACACTTTAAGACCATAATACCTATGTGACATTTTGACACGACAGGAGATAACATAATGGCTACTACCTTGCCTCGCATCACTGCTAGAGTTGATGTCGATACACAAGATTTACTTACTAAGGCTGCCGCAATCGCTGGTATGTCTAGTATTAACTCATTTGTTTTAAGTGCTGCAATCGAAAAAGCTAAACAAGTCATTGAGCGTGAGCAGACTTTAAAGCTGAGCCAAGCTGATGCTATGTTGCTGATGGACGCTTTAGACCGTCCTGCAACACAGAACTCAAAACTAAAAGCTGCTGCTAGTCGATACGAGAGCAAAACTCAATGATGAATACGGTACTTCTAGATAAAGCTAAACACGATAGAAACCGATTCAACTGCGGCATCGAAGCTCTCAATAATTACTTAAAAGTAATGGCGAGTCAGCAAGCAAAGAAAGACAACACCAGAACGTTTGTTTTGGAAGATGATAACGACAACTCACATATCATCGGCTTTTACACGCTAACAATGACACCAATTGACTTAAAGGCATTGCCTGATAAGTTACAAAAAAAGCACCAATCATCCACCTCTGGTGGTCTGATTGCCCGTCTTGCTGTCGATGACCGATACAAAGGGAAAGGCTTTGGTGAGTGGCTGCTTATCGACGCACTCAGAAAGCTATTAGCTGCTAGTGATAGCGTTGCATTTCCAGTTGTTATCGTTGACGCCAAAGACGGTGCGAAACACTTCTATGAACGCTATGGTTTTCAAGCATTTAAAGACGCAGAAAATAAACTCTTCATCACCATTTCTGATGTGAGATCAAGCTTAGGCTAGTTAACCACTAGCCTTTAGCAAACTAACGCCGCATTAAGGGGTGAACAACGCCACCACCTAACCTAAACCATTGTGCCGTAAACACTAAAGCCAATTCAAACAAAAACTGCCAAGCGTTGCGAATCCCTCTTGAATGCTTTGTTAGTTGCCAAACCTAAAGCGTTGATTTGAAGTCTATTGCCGCTTTGCCAACACTGGCTTTATGTACTTTGAAAGACTCAAATCAGGCGCAGTTTCAAAGCACCTGTCACTGAAACCACTTGGAACTCAAAAC
>NZ_JAATOO010000057.1 GCF_011806575.1 Vibrio hepatarius | reverse complement strand
CAAAAACACACGAACATTAGCCCTAAACATTCTGCTTTAGCTACGTTTTCCTCGTTGGCAACTAACGCCCTGTTAAGGTGTGAGCAACACAACACCAAAGCTTCCGCACACCGCCTTAAACGCAAAACGCAACGCATAGCAAAAATGCCAAGCGTTGCGAATCACTCTTAAACAGATTGTTAAGTGCTTTACCTTTTATTAAACCACTTAAATTTTTTCTCACGCCGATCTTCGTGTTCGACGTCGATTGTATGAAAGACCCTTACAGTGATAGATGGCTGGTCGTCTGAAGGCAAAGCTTCGATGTGATAATGAGTAATTGAACTCGAGCTCCACAAACGCTGCTCTCCTTCATCACCACTTAACGAATACACATTTTCGCAAGAGTCATCTGATTCAATCAGCTCGTAAGAAGGTGCTGTATGTGACCAAAATGTATTTCTATCCATTAACGACCTCCTTTTTCTCACTCAATGACTTGTTAGGATTACTCATAGTATAGTCTTTTAAGACGTTTGCATAAGCAATTTTTAAGGAAATTAAAAGTGATAAGTTATGACATAATGGTTTTAACATGGAATAAAAAGCTTCTGATTTCAACTCATTCTCCAAGAAATTAGTCCTATTCACATATATATTCACTACACATGCATGCATTATTGATTCATTAAACACATCCAAATCGTTAACATCTATATCAAATTTCAATAATGGGATTGATAAAATTGACTTAGGCTTATCTTTATCTTTTTCGTAATAGCTTCGGATATTTTTCTCGTAGTACCCGGTTTTGTGATCTCGATATTTAGGTGATTTAGCCAGTTCTTTGAAGAACAAATCAATATGTTCATTAATATTATCAACATATACCTCCCTTCTATTTATTATTGCTTCTGGCGCGCCAAATAAATTAGGGTGAGGTAGTTTATCACTCCAGTTAGAATCATGAGATACAGGCATACAAATAGCGGGAATTCCTTCCTTTTTTTCTGTGCTGCATTTCTTAAAGTTATTCTTTCTATCAATTTCACACGTGTAACTTTGATCACATGCTAGAACATAGTCACACTGTTCAAGGCGAGAGTGTAGATTTGAAGAAAACAAAAAAAACGGTGAACAGTCTATTGATTTCTTGGTAAATATAGAACTATTTTCTTGCTTATGATTAGCTTCACATGAAAAACTATCATGTGCAGCTCTAGCTGGAATCAAATTAAAAATGTTAGCCTTAACGTTAACATCGTGGTTCCCCTCATTGACTCTTTTCGTGACTAACAATATTGATTTCATACAGGTTTCAATAGCACTATCTAGAGTTTTGTCGTAGTTCTCTGATGTTTCGGGGTCTCCTAATACGGAGCCTGGCTTATTCTTCTCCAGCTTAACTATATTCTGTAAGTCTAAGACACAACTATTAATAATATTCATTGAATTCACAGTTTGAACACTATTTTCATTAATAGATTCGAAAGAAGGCCTAGATTGATTTTGTTGCTCTTTAACTTGGCTATAGATGTAATGAAGAACACTTAAAACTGAAGCTAAAATCACAGACAAACCAAAAAATAGGTTTTCAGATCCCCATACTTTTCCTTCAAACCACTGTTCTTGTAGCTTACTACCAAATACCGAAATAATTGACGCCCAAAATATACCGATTAATGTCAATAAAAGTTGGCCATAGGAAGAGTGCGTATGCTTAGCAATCTTCACTGTCATCTCAGAGCGTTTGGTCTTCATGAAAACCAGTGAAAGTACTAGCCCGACTAAAGCGGCAGCCGCTAAATATATTCCGATATCGCCAACTTGAGCCAACTTAGTTGAAAAGTAACTCGGTACTTCTGCGGCATTTCCATTTTGGTGCTCCATTATCCTCACTCTAGTATGCATACAAAAAATTGCGTAATTATATCTTCTTTCAAGTTAAGGCGCTATCGCTAACATCGCTCGCAAGCACTTAACGCCCTGTTAAGGTGTGAGCAACGCAATACCAAAGCTCCCGCATACCACCTTAAACACTAAGCGCAACGCATAGTAAAAATGCCACGCGTTGCGAATCACTCTTAAACAGTTTGTTATTGCGCTTTTAACTACGAATCTTCCTTTAAACTTGCTCTTACTACGTCAACCATGTCTTTATTAGTCAATCTAAAGTTGTAATGCTGATATTCCCTACTTAATTTTTCTTTGTGCCCTTGGGCTATTTCGTCTAATTCTTTTTTATAGTCAATCAACTCTTGCTGATACTCGGCTTCGTCTCGAGTATCAATCGACCAAAGGTTAAACAAGAACCAAAGTAGTGCTGCTTTTTCGGTAACAATTAATTTCTCTTCCGATAAGCCATAGTCAACTATCAGAGTTTCTTTTTTTAGTGAACTTAAGCGTCCATGGGGAATTAGCATTAAAGGAATTTGAGTATTCCACTCTTTATCAGAACTTAACTCTTCAGTAACCTTGCGCTTTTCTTCGACACACTCCTCAACATCGCAAGCTCTTGAAAAATTAAAGTTTCTAAACACACCTGTACCATCTTCTTTCCGATGGTAGGCTCTAAAAATCCAGTTTCGACCATCGAATAGAAGACTTAGTGGAAACAACATTCGGCGATCATGATTATCACTACTACTTGAAAGGTATTTACACGTTACCGCATAACCTAGAGCCATAGCCCTTGTTATTCTTTCCACGTTCTTTGTTTTCAGGTTGCTAGCAACATGTCCAACACGAACATAACCTAACTCGGGGGTATCATATAGTTTGTTCCTGTTAAAACCATTTGCAAGCATGCCTAACGCTGTCTCAGCGTCCAGATTAAGCAATGGATCAAACCCTTTTCTAACGATTTCGTTAAACCTAAGTTTAGGGTTGTACCTCATATTGTCTTCTCTCAAAGAAGAGTATCTAGCCATCATTTTAGATGCGGAAGCTTCAGCTAGCCCAAACATATTATGTAAGTCAGAACGATTAATCGAGCCTGTAAACCTTAACTTGAAGTCAATGTAAGCCATTCGTTCTGCGATGTTTTGATCATCTACTTCAAAATTAAACATTGTATTATTTTTCATTCTCAACCCCTCTTCCTAGAAAGAGGATAGCATCTAAAAACAAGCAAAAACACCTACATTTTATATAGGGTATACTTTTTAGAGGGTATGGCGGGATTTTTTAGCCGCAATGGTTGACTTAGTTGAACAGCTCAGTTATTGTACTATGCGTTAAAGGTGTATCCTTTAACAAAAGAAAACCCCTTACTCCACGCCAATGGAATAAGGGGCTAATTCATTGTCTAGCTTATGCGCCAACATAAGCAAAGACGTTCCACCAAAGAGAAGTGACTCTGAGATGAAATTTATGTTTGAGAAACGGATTATAGACTCTCTGTTCCAATGGAACAAGGCATATTGCCGGGATGAGCTTCTCATTTCTATGAGGTGCCAACCATGGCTACTACCACTTGCCCGCATTGCGGGAACACATGTCCAGTAATTTTTCGTCCATACATTCATACAAAAGATGGGCAAATTCGTTACCCGAAAAAGTCTCGAGTTTTCCCAATTCCTGTCTGTGACTGTAAGAAAAAAGAATAGTAATTATACAAGAGCCTCTGATGAGGCTCTTTTTTGTTCAAGCGCTATAACGCCGCATTAAGGGGTGAACAACGCCCCCCCCCCCCCAAACTAAACCATTGTGCCGTAAACACTAAAGCTAGTTCAAACCAAAACTGCCTAGCGTTGTGAATCCCTCTTAA
>NZ_JAATOO010000056.1 GCF_011806575.1 Vibrio hepatarius | reverse complement strand
TTTGAACTAGCTTTAGTGTTTACGGCACAATGGTTTAGTTTGGGTGGTGGCGTTGTTCACCCCTTAATGCGGCGTTATGCGTCTAGAGGTAATTTATGAATAAAGGTCAATCAACAATATTGTTGGATGAGCGTTGGAAATTAGAAGACTTTACAATTCTCACTAAAGAATACCAGCAGCTTTATGGCTTTTTCCATGCGTTGCGAGCAATTGATGAAGGAAAGTTTTCTAACCTAGAATTTGAGCGGATGCCTTGGCTTGGTGGCGGAAGCGTCGTTGGCTTTTTCAGCATTGTTGGAAAGTTTGTTAACCATGAGGATCAACCTGTGGTGAAACGTATTCAATATGCTTCGCCAGGCTATATTGAACTTACACTTTTAACTGAAGTAGCCAAAGATATTGGCATCATCGTTAGTGCTCTTGCTGGTGCAATTACAAGTGCAGCAGGCACGTATCATGTCATTTATTCTCAATATCAAAAGCGAAAACTCACTCAGCTAAAGATCAAGGATTTGGAAGCAAAGCAATTGAGAGACGAAATCGCTTTTGTTAAAGAATCGGTTGTAGATCTCCATGAAACATTCAAGTTAACTCCAAAGCAAGTCAAAGCGCTACACCAACTATCTAAAGGTGATGAACTAGTTCAACTTAAAATGTTGCTTGCGCTATATCGAAGAGCTAAGCCTGTTGCGGAGTTGCAGGTACAAAACAAGGCAAACTTTAAAGACGCATAACAAAGCGTTTAAGACGGATTCACAACGCTTAGCATTTTTGGTTTGTATCAGCTTAAGTGTTTACAGCACAATGGTTTAGGCTCAGTGGTTGCGTTGTTCACCACTTAACGCGGCGTTAGCTTTTTGTAGCAGACTATCAGAATTTACGATTTTAATTTCAATGTATGATACTGTGACTTTAGTATTTTGGCTGCGTATAATGGAATTATTTTTATGATGCTTGTTAACTATTTGAATGAAAACTTCATCACTTTGGAAGAACTGGCGAGCGTAACGAAAATCGACCAACAAGAGATTAAGGGTTATCAAACCGAGAAGCTGATGCCATTGGCATCATACAAGTTAGATGTTGCACTCAACTGTAGTTCATTTACTGGTGCTCATAGTGAAAACTATGTCATGGAGTACTATGCAAAAGGATATATTTCTTGGCTAAGCACAGTTCACACATTAAAAAGTGAAGAGCGCGTATTCGAGGAGTTCTCTAATCGCTATCGTAGGGCACTTTCTGTTTTAAAAGGTGCAAAATGTGAGGTTGATATCCCAGGATTGAACGAAATAATCATGGAAGACTGGGAGCATTTTTTACAAGGCACTTATGGGCTTTGTACTAAAACGGGGCTTCCGGAAGATATAGCAGCGAAAGGATTCGCGGTTGAACAAATCAAAGCCCTGTTAGAACGTGATGTACTTGATAGTAACGAAATAAAGCGCCTCGAGTACTTTGTTAACCTATTGGATAACGCTAGTTCACCTTTTGCCCCACATGAAAGGCTAAATAGTTCAAGACATCGTTTAGTTAATGAAGTTCGACGAAAATATAAGCTTCAAAGCTAACAAAGCATTTAAGAGTGATTCCCAACGCTTGGCATTTTCAGTTCAAGGTTGGGTTTCGTGTCTACAGTGCAATGGTTTAGGTTTGGTTGCTGCGTTGCTCACACCTTAATGCGGCGTTATAAGAATTATCAGGGAGTATCGATTGGAAGTAGTTGTTCAAAGAATTTTTAAGAGAGTTCTACTGATATTTGCTGGATCTGGATTGTTAACCAATGCAATGTATGTCTACGGTCTTGGTTACTACCAAGGGTATGTGGAAGCTTTTGGTTTTGAATATGCATTTTTCTCTATAGACTGGGCTAATGCAATAGTATGGACATATTATGCAAGTAGGGAACTAGGCGTAAACTTAATAATTGTAATGGGTACATATCCCCATGCAGTATTAGTGATTTTCCCTACGGTGTATTTATTTGCAAGGGTTTGGTCGTCTTTAACCGCAGAAACTACAACCTCAAATGTACAAGCTACAAATGCAAATGGTCTTAAAAACTATAGGTCGAAAGTACGTTATGTGCGCTTTAAAGCCACTCATCCGTTTCTATTTGCTTATATCCTCAAACCACTAGCATGGCTCTTTGCGAAGGAGCAGGCATTTTTTGCTTTCTTGGCGTCATATTTTTTCTTATTCATTTTATGTCTACTACCTCTGTTCGTTTCTATATGGGTATTTTTGCCTAGCGTTGGCAATCAACATGGTCAACTAGTTGTGTCAGAGTACCTAAACGGGAAAAATGGTAAAATTTGTGAAAGGACTGAGAACGGCTGGAATCCCTGCGTTTCAATTAAGACTAAGCACCTTAAGGAGTATAACCCGACTATTGAAGAAGAAGTCACAGGTTTAATTATCTTAAAAAACGGGTCTTATGTTGGTCTTTATACAGAAAGTGGCTCAATTACAATGACATTACCGCAAGGCTTTTACTATAAAAATGAACAGCTATAAAAATTCGTATAACAAAGCGTTTAAGACGGATTCACAACGCTTGGCGATTTCAGTTTAAGTTGAATTTAGTGTTTAAGGTACAAGGGTTTAGGTTTGGTGCTTGGCGTTGCTCACCACTTAACGCGGCGTTATATGCTTCGAGGAAAAATGATGCATCGATATTATTTAGATGAAAGTGGAAACAGTGGTGACTTACTCAAATCCGATTTTTCACTTAAGTTTGGTGGTCAGCCATTATTCTCTTTATCTTGCGTCGGAATTGACGATGAGGAGAGAATGGCACTTAAACTATCTGAGCTGAAAGAAAAATATGATGTTGATAGTGAACTAAAATCTTCAGAGATCTACACAGAAAAACCGGACTTCTTCCTCGAACTTGTTGAATACCTGATTCAAAATCGCGTCCCTATACTCATCGAGTTGGTGGATAAAAAATTTTGTGTTATCGCGAACCTTATTAGTAGCCTCATTATTCCAATATATAGTGAAATCGATGAAACCCATGGTCAAAACCAGCTAGCCAGAAACCACTTAGCTAACTATATGTGGTATCAGCTACCAGATCACTATTTGAGGTTATTCAATAATGCTTGTGTTCAAAGAGAAGCAGATGAAATTAACCACTTACTTGAGGAACTCAAGGGCTTTTTCGGAAGCTCTGACTGTCAAATGTTAGAAAAAGAGCAGGTTAAAAAGCTAATATCAGCTTCTATTGATGAGTTTCAAACTTGTTGTAGTGCAATTGGCGAGAGTAAGGCTGTTGAACGTTACCTTCCTATTCCCGACATACTTAACAAAAGTAAAAGGAAGTCCAAAGCGAAAAGGGTTAATATTCTTCCACATGTTCACTCTTTTTTTAATATGATTGGTCGTCTAAATATGTACCATCAGGGAGATATCGCGAATGTGACTCTAGTCCATGATGAACAAAAAGATTTTGATGTTATTTTAGCAAAGTCAAAAGAGTATCTTGTTGAAAACAGTATTTCACCTAACTCTCCTCCAACGCCAAATTCAAATTTAAATGTTTGTAGTGACTTTACCCTAGAGTTTGTCGACTCAGAAAACAGTGTTGGTGTTCAAGTGGCTGATTTGGTTGCTGGTTTTTATGTCAGGTTTATCAACGAGGCTTTTTATGAGTGCAAAAAAGTAGAGAGTGTTTATACCAAGACATTTTCTAGGTTAGTTGGGTACCAAGATTTCCATTCACCTTTAGGGTGCAACTTTGTCTTGCCTCATGACAAACAGCAAAGAGTATTCAGAGTCTTCCATTTTTAATAAGGCGCATATAACAATCTGTTTAAGAGTGATTCGCAACGCGTGGCATTTTTACCATGCGTTGGTTTAAGTGATTAAGGTGGTATACGGCGGCATCGGTATTACGTTGCTCACACCTTAACAGGGCGTTATACGCAGGGTGAGTTTTGCAGTTAATCTCTGGCTTCAAAGTCACTTTCTCTTGTGACTTAACACTTTGCCTCATTCGTATTATTTCTTCGTATTTCCGCTAAATCATCAGA
>NZ_JAATOO010000055.1 GCF_011806575.1 Vibrio hepatarius | reverse complement strand
GTGAGCGACGCTTGGCTATACTTGAGCGAAGCGAAACTGCCAAGCGTTGCGAATCACTCTTAAATGCTTTGTTATGTGCGTACTAAAGACATGGGTACGAACCTAATTCCGTTGAACTCGGCTTCTTCGCCTGTTGCTACGAAACCATTACGATTGTAAAAACCAACAGCATTCACCGATGAACGTAGGCTAACTTCACGAGCGTCTGTCTGATCAAGCAAATGATTCAATAAAGTACGACCTAAGCCTGAACCCTGCTGTGAATTTGCAACAAACAAATGGGTTAGATAATTTCCACCACGCAAAGCGGCAAAACCTAGAACTTCCCCACCCGATACCGCCTTAATTGATGAAAACTTCTCATCATCAAGAGTAGACGCTAGGTCAGGTAATACTCTGTCCTTATACTCTTGCTTTCCTTGTTCATTAAGCAATGGAAGTACATCCTTGGCGGAGACCTCTGAAACAAGCCTTGTTACTGCGTCTAAATCCGTTTTTAGAACCTTCTGAATTTCCATATTTCCTCCGAGCACATAACGCCGCATTAAGGCGTGAACAACGCAATACAACGGCTACCGCATTGCGCCTTAAACACAAAACTTACCGCAAACCAAAACTGCCACGCGTTGTGAATCGCTCTTAAATACTTTGTTATACGCCCGGCACCGAGGTTACGATTTTAAGCCAAGCCCCACTTTGGAAGCACGAAATTTTATGTGTATTGATGCATTTATGTGAGGCTAAGATTTTCAGCGACTGTAATTGAAGCGCACTTGGAACACTCCACATCAAAGAAAGCAGCATTTCAGCAAACACATAACCTTTTAAATCGGCAATTTAGTAGAGCGGGGGTTCAACAAACGAAACTGTTTCAAATTTCGCCAATCAATTAAAACTAGGAAACACTTACCAGCTACGAACTTGGGATTATAAGTATGGATACATTGTCTGATGATTTAGCGTAAATACGAGGAAATAATATGAATTGGGCGAAGTAATAAGTCACGTGAGAAAGTGACTTTGAAGCTAGAGATTAGCTGCAAAACTCACCCTGCGTATAACGCCGCGTTAAGTGGTGAACAACGCCAGCCACCAAACCTAAACCATTGTACCTTAAACACTAAACCTGACTGGAACTGAAACCGCTAAGCGTTGTGAATCCGCCTTAAACGCCTTGTTATGCGATTGGTGATGATAACCGTGAATTTGCCATTCGCACAACTTGACGTATCGGTTGTAATTGAATTTCTGAAATAATCGCTGAAACATATCCAACAACTATAACGGGGATTCCAACCGACAAACCAAACCACACTGATCCACTTAATTCAGGCTGCCCCCACTGACTGTAGAGCGATGACATGATAGAAGAAAAGATCAACGTCAAAGATAGAAGCTGAATCCAAGTATGACTAGATACGACGAAAGTATTCGAATAATGATTTTTACTAATTGTAGCCTTACCAGCGAAACCTCCAATCTTTACTCTAATCTTTGAGTTACTACCAGATATTTCGTAGCCCTGAGAAACCAATTGATCAATTATTTCTTCCACTTTGAAACTCCTTTTTACTGGGTCGCATAACGCCGCATTAAGGTGCGAATAACGCTAAAACACCTAACCCAACCACTGCACCTTAAACACTAAAACCAAGTTTAAACTGAAATCGCCAAGCGTTGTGAGTCACTCTTAAATGCTTTGTTAGGTGCTTATATCAACGCCGAACTTACTCATGATAATGCCATTCAATACCTCAATATCTCGCCCTCTACCCTGTGAACGATATATTTCATTATTGCCATTAACCCAGCTAGATATTACCGATATTTCCCCCTGCATGTTATTAGACAGTTCAATTCCGAAAATATAATGCCCTGTCCAACTTCGAACAAAATATACCCAACTACCTTCTGAATAGATAAACCACTTATCTTCCATTTCTGCGGGCTTATGACCACGTAATATTTTATTGGCATCAGAATTCGAAAACGCTTTTTTGAAACCCAAGTCGATTTTTTGGTCAGGTACTTCTTTTACTTTCCAATCGTGCCTTTTGATCATGATACCTCCTTGCACCTAACGCCCTGTTAAGGGGTGAGCAACGCTACCACTTAACCTAAACCATTCCGCCGTAAACACAAAACCCAACCTGAACTGAGAGTGCCGAGCGTTGGGAATCCCTCTTAAACAGTTTGTTATGTCGTTGCTAAATGAGCAATGACACTATTTGCGGCACTAATAACTTCTTGTGATAAACTCTCCGTTTCTACCTTATAATACTCTCGCGCCCAATCAAACAATACGGGACCGTGTATCAGAGCCTCTTGAGTCGGAAAGCATTCTAGGTATTTCGCTGTCACCGCAGTTAACCGAGGAAACACATGAAAGTGCAAGTCACCACCGGATTCACCAAACTTCGCACAATAAACTTGTTCAGGAGAGAGTGTTTTCGTAACTGCTGACTCTAACTGAGCTAACAACACACCAAGATCCATTTGCGCGTCCACGGAAAGTTGAGATAAAGAAGATACTCCTTCTTTACATTCGACGATCAAGTAACCTGGAATATCGCAACTACGACATGTGCTTACAATAAAATTATCGTCCTCAAAAACTACCATTACAGCTTCCCATTTCCATATAAGACATAACGCCGCATTAAGGTGCGAACAACGCCAAACCACCTAACCTAAACCACTGTACCTTAAACACTAAACCCAAGTTTAAACTAAGATCGCCAAGCGTTGTGAGTCACTCTTAAATGCTTTGTTAGGCGCTTCACGCAAATAGTTTAAATTTGATTTAGAAAACCACCTTTTGGAAAAAGAAATTCACGTAACCCACTGAATTTGTTTAAAACCCAAATACTAAAGCGGTTAAGTATCTGAAACCCAGTGCAACCAAAACACCAAAGAAATTGGCTTTTCAGCACATAAAAATGGAATTTGAACAGGCTGATTTTCAGAGCGAAATTTCAGCCAATAAATCAACTTCCAAAACAGATGAACTTGAAGCGATTTGAGCCAAACAAAATCACAACCAACTGCCCCAAAAATCCAATGAGGCAACCCGCGAACATTGGCATGTTTTACGGGTGGAGTGATTCAAGAATTAGTGAAGACAAAGCCAGATTGCCGAGAAACTGGCTCGAATTGCCTAAGAAAAAGAAGAGATTAGAACTGAAAATTTCTTTACTGCGCCTAACGCCGCGTTAAGTGGTGAACAACGCCAACCACAAAACCTAAACCATTGAACCTTAAACACTTAACCTGACTGGAACTGAAATCGCCAAGCGTTGTGAATCCGTCTTAAACGCTTTGTTAGGCGAAGTTTCCCAGTGGTGTTTAAGTTGTTTTGAAAGCAGATTACCCGAAACCGGATAAGCAACCAAACACCCACTGGCTTTTTGTGATTCAAGAACCACAAAAGTCACCATGTTTCAGCCAAGCTTCCAACAACCACGAAATGCAGACCTTCAGCAACAAGGCAAGTTTTGGACCCGAAAATACCAAAGCTACAAACTTACAGCGAAACCGAAAGCCTCAATTGACTTGCCCTTTCCACACTTTGAGCCAGTGAAATTAACCACCAACCGACAATGAAAACCAATGAGGCAACCCACGAACCTTTACATGTTTTACGGCTGGAGAGATTCAAGAATTTGAGCCGACAATGCTTAGTTGCCGACTACGAAAAGCGAACTGCTAGAGGGAACAAGAAGATTAGAACAAAGAACTTTCCTGCCCGTCGCCTAACGCCCAGTTAAGGGGTGAAGCACGCAACACCGACGTTACCGCATCACGCCTTAATCACTAAACCTAACGCATACCCAAAATGCCACGCGTGCTGAATCCCTCTTGAACTGTTTGTTAACTGGATTTGCAAAGGTGGAGTGCTTGCTCTACCGATTTTGCGATAATTACACGCTTATTGCTTGTAAGTGTATTGAGTTTGTCCATTATTACGGGTTTCGAATTTTTGGGATAGTCCCATAAAAATTTGATGAACTCGATATCAAACCTTTCATCGCAACCTTCAGGTAAATCTGGACGCTTACTACTTAATAATGTTCTCTTTAGTGCTCGATAGATACAGGTATATCGGTTTACATCTAAGAATATTACTGTGTCACAAGCTTCAAACCTTATATCAAGGGTGCTCTGGTAATTACCATCGATAATCCAACACTTGCTTTCACAAAGACTTTTTTGAATTTTGAGCCAATCATCTTTTGGAGTTTTAACCCAATTTGGTTTCCAATACAGCTGATCGAGATGATGAACAGGCAAATTCAACTTTTTACCTAATAGTGCCGAAAATGTGGATTTACCCGAACCGCCGGAACCAATGACCGCAATTCTTTTCATCGGACTTACCTCGTCATCAATCCAGTTAACGCCGCATTAAGGGGTGAACAACGCACTCCACTCAAACTAAACCATTGTGCCGTAAACACTTAAGCTAATTCAAACCAAAACTGCCAAGCGTTGTGAATCCCTCTTGAATGCTTTGTTAG
>NZ_JAATOO010000054.1 GCF_011806575.1 Vibrio hepatarius | reverse complement strand
AGGTCTACGTTTCGCGATCCGTGAAGGTGGCCGTACAGTAGGTGCTGGTGTTGTTGCTAAGATCTTCGACTAATTCTTAACGAATTAAACGAAATCTTGCACTGTTCTTCTTTTTGAAGAAAGCGCATCTAGAAAGAGGGGAGCTTAGGCTTCCCTTTTTCATATTTGGTTATAAGCAGTTTCATGGCTTAGTAAAGCCAAGCTAAAACTTTTCACATTTTATTTCATCAGCTTACTCAACCTACCAAAAACAACGTGATCCCAACGGTTTTTCGTCCTAGTAAATTACCTCTAATTGCCCCATTTTCTATAACTAATCGATCTAATACTTAGGCGTGATCTGTCTGGTAGTGGGAATGGTTATCTTTTATATTTCGAATCTAGGTTTAAGTCATAGGTTTCGATATGTACATTTGTCTCTGTCATGGTGTCTCTGACAAAAAAATTCGTAAGTTGGTGATTGAAGAAGGTGTGACCGATATGCGCGGAATTAAAAAGTGCACTGCGCTTGGTAGTCAATGTGGCAAGTGTGTACGTGCAGCGAAAGAAATTGTTAATGAAACCGCCGCCGTAAGCCTATTTAAGCAGGCCAGTTAACCTGCAAGCACAGTCCTTGTTTTGACAGCTTCTTATTTGGAACTAGAGTTAAAAGAGCCGATAAGGAGGGCGATGTCATGAAAGGTGATCCAATCATAATTCAACACCTCAACAAAGTGCTCGGTAACGAGCTCATAGCTATAAGTCAATATTTCTTGCATGCACGCATGTACAAAGACTGGGGGTTAAAGCACCTCGCGGACAAGGAGTATCATGAGTCAATCGATGAAATGAATCATGCCGATCATTTGATTGAACGCATCCTCTTTTTGGAAGGCTTACCTAACCTACAAGACCTCGGAAAGCTGATGATAGGTGAAGACGCGAAAGAGATGCTTGAGTGCGACCTTAAACTCGAAATGGCGGCGATTCCAGATTTGAAAGCGGCAATAGCATATGCTGAAGACATCCACGATTACGTTTCTCGTGATCTGTTTCAAGACATCTTAGCAGACGAAGAAGAGCATGTGGATTGGTTGGAAACACAGTTGGGTCTGATCGACATGACAGGCATCCAAAATTACCTACAAGCGCAATACGTCGATGAAGATAATGACGATTAAACAACAATTTGTCGCCCACGTTTCCCAGCCAGTATCGAGTTAAAAATCGTTGTTACTTGTTGCTGGCTGCCACACTATATTTCTCTTGCTTAAACTGCTTTCTTTCTGTACTATTCGTGCTCCTTAAAACTCAGTCAATTATCTTTAGTTCCTTGCTTCCTCTGGACGACTGAGCCAATTGTGGAAGCTGAATAATCCGTAAGGAGCAACCCATGCGTCATTACGAAATCGTATTCATGGTGCACCCAGATCAAAGCGAGCAAGTTGCTGGCATGATCGAGCGTTACACTGGTTCTATCACTGAAGCTGGCGGTACTATCCACCGTCTAGAAGACTGGGGTCGTCGTCAACTGGCTTACCCAATCAACAAGCTTCACAAAGCTCACTACGTTCTAATGAACGTTGAAGCTGACCAAGCTGTAATCGATGAGCTAGAAACTGCTTTCCGTTTCAACGATGCAGTTCTACGCAACATGATCATGCGTACTAAAGCAGCGATCACTGAACAGTCTATCATGCTTAAGCAAAAAGAAGAGCGCGCTCCACGTCGTGACGACCGTTCTGAAGCTAAGCCAGAAGCTAAATCAGAAGCTGCTGAGTAATTTAACTTATGGCCAATCGAATGGAGTTAAGTGGCGCTGTTGCTAAACCTCCAATTCGAAGTAAAAGTCCAAGTGGAATTGAACACTGTCGATTTTGGCTAGAGCATCGCTCCACCGTTATCGAAGCTGATTTACCGAGACAAGTTTATTGTCGTATGCCGGTTGTTGTCAGTGGACCAAGGTCACAAGCTTTAACTCAGAATTTAGTACAAGGCAGTAGCATTAAGGTAAGTGGTTTTGTCGCTTATCAAACCGGCCGAAATGGCGTGGGAAAATTAGTGCTTCATGCCGACAACATTACTCAAATTTAAGATCAGGAGATAGCCCATGGCTCGTTTCTTCCGTCGTCGTAAATTCTGCCGTTTCACTGCAGAAGGCGTACAAGAGATTGATTACAAAGACGTAGCAACTCTTAAAAACTACATCACTGAAGCTGGTAAAATCGTACCTAGCCGTATCACTGGTACAAGCGCTAAGTACCAGCGTCAACTAGCACGTGCTATCAAGCGTTCACGCTACCTAGCTCTACTACCGTACACTGACAAGCATCAGTAATCGGTTCCGTTTATTAAGAAAGAGGATTAAGCAATGCAAGTTATTCTACTTGATAAAATCGGTAACCTAGGTGGTCTTGGCGATACAGTAAACGTTAAATCTGGCTACGCTCGTAACTTCCTTATCCCTCAGGGTAAAGCAGTTATGGCGACTAAAGGCAACGTTGAAATGTTCGAAGCTCGTCGTGCTGAACTAGAAGCTAAAGTTGCTGAGCAACTAGCTGCTGCAGAAGCTCGCGCTGAGAAAGTTAACGCTCTAGAAGCTGTTGTTATCGCTTCTAAAGCTGGTGACGAAGGCAAACTATTCGGTTCTATCGGTACTCGTGACATCGCTGACGCTATCACAGCGGCAGGCGTTGAAGTTGTTAAGAGCGAAGTTCGCCTTCCTGAAGGTGCTCTACGTAACACTGGTGAGTTCGAGATCAGCGTTCAACTTCACTCTGAAGTTTTCGCGACAGTTAACCTACAAGTTGTTGCTGCTGAGTAATTTTCAGTATCAAGACGATTTAAAAAGCACCTGTTTACAGGTGCTTTTTTTATGTCTGCAATTCTTCGGAGCGGGGAAGCTTAAAACACGAACAGCAGGTTGACTGAAAACATGCTATCGGTTTTCTCCAATCCTTCAGGCACTTTGTCATGGTACTGGCGAGAGTGCGTCAGCTTAAGTGCAATATCTTCAGTGATGTTATTTATCGCGCTGACGTCGGTGTCGAGCCGGGTATTACTGCGACCCGAAACGACGGTCGCTGAAGCCGATAAGCTCAGAGTGTCGACTACCTGCCACTTAGACGAGATATTTCCTCGAAAGATCGCCTCTTCGACTGTCCTTGGAACGACGATGTCGTCATCATCAATTTCATCAAGGTTAGGTTCTTGATAGCGATAACCCGGACCAAGTTCTACTTCGAGTATCAGTGTTTCCGTATTCGCGACCTGATAACCCAAACCACCTGAAAGGGTATAGTCTTTAAAGTATGCGCTGTAAAGTGAATCCACACCTTCAAAACTGCCATACAGATACGTACTGGGACCCAGCTTGTAGTCGCTTTGCGCTTTATAAGTAGACTGGCGTCTATCCTCTTCACCGTCTTTATACAGCAAGTAATATTTCCACTCGCCACTGCTACGGTAACGTCCAGATGTGTAGTCCGCTGCGACACGCGCGTTTAGCGAACGGGTATCGGAATTACCCGTGTGAGACTGATAGCCAAACTCGACTTCAGTATCCCACGGTGAAGGTACGTCAATCTCAGCATCTCCCTGCTCTTGATCTGCTGCCATGCAGAGCGCTGGTATCATTAAACCAACAGCAAGTAACCAATACTTAGACACTAACGACCTCTAGATTTATATAGGGGGTGATAATATTAATGCGAAAACTGGTTGTATTGGTCAATGCTGGGTTAAATATCTTATGCAACCCGACAATCTGTCGGCTAGTTGCAGACAACGCTGTCTTTCTCGCTATAATGAGCGGTCAACATCAAGTAGTAGAGCAATACCATGGCCGAATCGAGAACAGAAAATCGCATGAAAATGATCAGAGACGCACAGGTTGATGCAATCAAAGTGCCCCCTCATTCTTTGGAAGCGGAACAGTCCGTTATTGGTGGTCTGCTACTGGATAATGAGCGTTGGGATACGGTTGCAGAACGCGTGGTGGCGAAAGACTTCTACAGTCGTCCACACCGTCTGATTTTTGAAGCGGTTAAGTCGATTCTCGAAGACAGCAAACCGCTCGACTTGATTACGTTGTCTGAGTTCCTTGAACTGCGTGAACAGCTCGACGATGTTGGTGGTTTTGCGTATCTGGCTGACTTGGTTAAGAACACCCCGAGTGCCGCGAACATCAACGCCTACGCAGACATTGTCGCAGAGCGCGCGCTGGTTCGTGATTTGATTGGTGTTGCGAACGAAATTGCAGACGCGGGTTACGATCCACAAGGTCGCTCATCGGAAGACCTACTCGATTTGGCAGAGAGTAAAGTCTTTGCGATCGCCGAGTCTCGTACCAATGAGAACGAAGGTCCGCAAAACGTTGATAATATCTTAGAGAAAACCCTTGAACGTATCGAATTGCTCTACAAGTCGCCACAAGATGGTGTAACAGGCGTCGATACTGGCTTTACCGACCTCAACAAGAAAACTGCGGGTCTACAAGGTTCTGACTTAATTATCGTTGCGGCACGTCCATCGATGGGTAAGACCACCTTCGCGATGAACTTGTGTGAAAACGCCGCGATGGAGCAGGAAAAACCCGTTCTGATCTTCTCGCTAGAGATGCCAGCCGAACAGATCATGATGCGTATGTTGGCGTCGTTGTCTCGCGTAGACCAGACCAAGATTCGTACCGGTCAGCTCGACGATGAGGATTGGGCGCGCATCTCTTCTACCATGGGTATCCTAATGGAGAAGAAGAACATGTACATTGATGACAGTTCAGGTCTAACACCTACCGAAGTACGCTCACGTGCACGTCGTATTGCTCGCGAACACGGTGGTTTGTCAATGATCATGGTCGACTATCTCCAGCTGATGCGTGTACCAGCGCTTTCGGATAACCGTACTTTAGAAATCGCCGAGATTTCTCGCTCGCTTAAGGCATTAGCTAAAGAGCTGAATGTCCCTGTGGTTGCACTGTCGCAGCTTAACCGTTCTCTAGAGCAACGTGCTGATAAACGCCCGGTAAACTCGGACTTGCGTGAATCGGGATCCATCGAGCAGGATGCCGACTTGATCATGTTTATCTACCGAGATGAAGTGTACAATCCCGACAGCTCTATGAAGGGCACCGCAGAAATAATACTCGGTAAGCAACGTAACGGTCCTATCGGTTCTGTGCGCTTGACTTTCCAAGGACAATGGTCGCGCTTTGATAATTATGCCGGCCCAGCTTTTGATATGGATGATGAGTAACGAATGAGTTACATGAAAGCAGCAACGGCAATCGTTGAGCTCAACGCTTTGCAACACAACCTTGAGCAGGTTAAAGCTCACGCTCCAAATAGTAAATTGATGGCAATCGTGAAAGCCAATGGATATGGTCACGGAATATCACAGATTGCCAGCCACGCAACTCTTGCAGATGCATTTGGCGTGGCGCGTATGGAAGAAGCTCTAAAACTCCGCGCAAGTGGAATCGTGAAACCTATTTTGCTGCTTGAAGGTTTCTATGCTGCTGAAGACTTACCTGTTTTGGTGGCGAATAACCTTCAGACTGCTGTGCATTGTATCGACCAGCTCGAAGCTCTCGAAAATGCTCAGCTAGACACACCAGT
>NZ_JAATOO010000053.1 GCF_011806575.1 Vibrio hepatarius | reverse complement strand
GTTTAATTTGGCTTTTGTGTTTACGGTGTAATAATTGGGTGTAGTGGTAGCGTTGCTCACCACTTAAGCGGGCGTTATGCGACAAGGGAAAATTTTTAGGTTTCTCTAAATTTAATCTCTTTGGCCATTCATTTTTCGGTATCGGCAAATCAGTATTCGCGGCTCAAATTCTTGAATCCCTCTAACTGTAAAACATACCAAAGTTCGTGAAGTTGCCTCATTGAAAATCGTATTTGGTTGTGGAAAGTTTTTAGGGCGCAAAGTGTGGAAAGGGCAAGTTTATGGAAAGCCGGTATTTGCTGAAATCCTGGCTCGTTAAGTTTCTTGCAAGCGAAAGCCAAATCTTCGTTTTAAAGCCCTGTTCCACGCTCGTGGCTGCCTTTTTATTAAATGTTGAGTTCGTTGGTTCTTGAATCACAAAAAGTTATTTGTGCGTTTGTAGTTTTTCGTGTTTAAGGTAATGTTTTCGTTAGTCAATTTGGCGTTGTCGAAACTTCGCATAACAAACAATTCAAGCAGATTCGCAACGCGTGGCAGTTTTGGTTTGCAGTGAGTTTTGTGTTTAAGGTGCAATGCGGCAGCTTTTGTATTGCGTTGCTCACTACTTAATTGGGCGTTAGTTGCCAAGAGGAAATCTGAAGCCAAGTCGCAGAATCTAAAGGTGAAAATTCAAAGTTAAAGCTGTTCTCTTGACCTTCAAATCGAGAGTTTAACTCTTAATTAAGATCCAAAATTTAATTAAGATCCAAAATTGGCATCGTTTAACTGCTTATTTTTCTTCTTTCGGGTTGCGGTTTTTGGGTTAAACAAGTCAAAGTATGTTTTGCTGAAATTGTTTGGTGAGTTTGTCGTTTAAAAGCCGATTTACTTGCTGAAAGTCCGCACTGTGTGACTATCTTTCCAAAAGAGCTTTTTGGTGTTGTCAGTCTGCTTTCTATGGCGTTGTTTGTTCCAAGTGGTTTCAGTGAGAAGCGCTTTGGCACTACGCCTGACTTGAGTACATAAAAGCCAATTACGTTTGTTGTTTGCAAAGTCTAAACTGACGTAAAATCAGCGCATTGGAATTGGCAACTAACAAATTGTTCAAGAGGGATTCGCAACGCGTGGCATTTTTACTATGCGTTAATTTTAGTGTTTAAGGCGGTATGCGGCAGCATCGATGTTTCGTTGCTCACCCCTTAACAAGGCGTTATGCGACAAAGCTAATTTTTTAGGTTTTCTCAATTTTGTTCTCTTCGGCAATCCGTTTTTCGGTGTCGGCAAATCAGCTTTATCGGCTCAAATTCTTGAATCACTTAAACCGTAAAACATGTCAACGTTCGTGAAATTGCCTCATTGAAAATCGTATCTGGTCGCGGAAGGTTTTTCAGGTGCAAAGTGTGGAAAGGACAAGTTTACGGAAAGTCGGCATTTGCTGAAATTTGGGCTCGTTAGTTTTCGGGCAAGTAAAAACTTATTCTTCGCTGTAAATCAGCGTTTCGCATTTGTGGCAGCGTTTTTATTAAATGTTGAATCCGTTGGTTCTTGAATCACAAAAAGTCATCTACGCGTTTGTAGTTTTTCGTCTTTAAGGTAATGTTTTCGTTAGCCAATTGAGCATTGCCGAAACTTCGCATAACAAACAATTCAAGCAGATTCGCAACGCGTGGCAGTTTTGGTTTGCGGTGAGGTTTGTGTTTATGGCGCAATGCGGTGGCTTTTGTAGTGTGTTGCTCACTACTTAATTGGGCGTTAGTTGCCAACGAGGAAAACGTAACTAAAGCAGAGTTTTTGGGGCTAATTCCCATGTGTTTTTGGCTCGGTTTCATATTTCAATTCTTAACCTTTGAGCTTGTGAAAATGGCGCTTTGGTTTCTTGTATGGTTTGGTTTTTCTGTTTCAGAAACCGATTTATTTGTTGAAAGTCAGCTCTGTAACACTGTCTGTCTAAAAGAGCTTTTGGTGTTGTTAGTCCGTTTTCTACGGCGTTTTGTGTTCCAAGTGGTTTCAGTGACAGGCGCTTTAAAACCACGCCTGATTTAAGTTTTCCAAAACACGTAAAGCTAGCGCTGGCAAAGCGGCAATCAACTTCAAGTCAAAGCTTTAGGTTTGGCAACTAACAAACTGTTCAAGAGGGATTCCCAACGCTTGGGACTTTTGCCTCTAAATTGGGTAATGTGTTTATGGCGTTATTTTTAAGTTAGGTGGTAGCGTTGCTCACCCCTTAACAGGGCGTTATACGCTCTTAAACCTCATCACACTAAATATAAAGAAAAAATTGTTTTACGCTAGTAGGTTAGCTTAAAATAATACGCAAAGGTATCCTATACCGATAAAAATAAATCCGCTAGGATCTTAAGAGGCTAGGCATTTGGAAAATATAGATAGTTTTGTTAGGTTGGTGTGCGGAAGTGACTTTGAGAGTAGTTCTGATATAGATAAAATCTTACTGCATCTAAGTACCTCGTTGACTAAGGTAACTCGAGAGCTGGTTGAATTACAATCAATGTCTGACGATAAGTTAGGTTTGTATGGTCCATACTTGGGTCGTTCAATCCTAGAACTTAGTATGACTGCCTTAATTGCTCGTCTAGACCCGTTTAAGATTTTGCTTATGAAGGGGAAGCAAGAACAAGCTGATTACGATTTAGGGAAGCCCCATTCGTCGGCCATTCGTTGGCAAGGTGATGTAGTGGATAAAGCTGTTTCCAATCTATGGGCAGACAATGCACTAAAAGACCCAACACGAGCTATTCTGGGAGCTTACCAAATACATTTGGTACTTACAAAGAGTGCTGAGCTTGTGATCGATGAGGGGAGTGAGGGCGTAATGGGTGAATGGTATACGCAACTGAGTAGTACTACAGCTAGCAGTGCCATCGAGTCTATTAAGTCAAAGATAAATACTGCGTATTCTTCTCTGTCAAAGGGTATACATCATGAACTATTGGTTCCTCAGGAATCTATACTGGATCGTGATACCGTAATATCTATATTAAACGAAACGTTTTATATTGTAGCGTCTACTGGACTATTGGTTTCTCAAGTTCCTCATGCATACAAGAAATCGGAACTAGAACAGAGTTTTAATGACTATAAAAATTCGAAAGAACTGGAGTTAGGTTAATTATGGAATATGAAGTTTACGAAGATAATTCTCTAGTTCTTGCCGCTGAAGACTTTGATATGCAAGAATTTTCAGATTATCATTTTTTTACAACGCAAGATAAAAAGTGCATCTCCAAGCTGAGAGCACATGGTCCTGTATTGTTAAAGGGAGCACGTGGTTGTGGTAAAAGTGCCCTGATGATCGAAGCTTCTAGAGGGCTTTACCCTCAAAATTCAGAAGGTACAGCTGTCGGTATATATATAAGTTTGCGTCATTTGGACCTGTTGCGTACTTCTGGCTCAGAATACATTGAACTGTTTTGTAAATTGGTGATAGGTAAAATTCAGGAACTATTACCTGACCTTGATCTAGATGCACACGCATATACAGTGCCAGAGCTACAGCAAGTTTTGATTAATGTGTCATCACAACTATCAAAGCGGATAGTTGTTTTATTTGATGATGCGGCTCATATCGGTCGTGAAACCAGCTTGTCAGATTTTTTTGATATCTTCAGAACTCTATCGAACAATACCATTTCATGTAAAGCATCGATTTATCCAGGTGTGACTAAATTTGGGACAAGGTTCGATGTCTATAACGATGCAACGGTTATCGATGTAAATCGCTCAGAGACCGCGTCAGATTTTACTGATTTGTTTGTCGAAGTTTTAAATCGTAGATTCTCTAAATCTTTAGATGATTCTAAGTTTGTAAAGGGCTTATCTAAGTCGGAAGTGTGTCAATTGTTGGGTGTCGCCGTACTAGGCAATATGCGTTCTTTCATTTATAGCTGCAATCAGCTCATTACGTCGATAAATGGCTCGTCATCTGTAACGATTACGAATATTACAGAGGCTTTTAAACAGTTATCAAGTAACTATTTCTGGCCACTATTAGAAGAAATTGAACCAAAATTAGGTGTCTACGAGCCTATGGTTGCGCCTGCTCAAGAAATTGCTGAGATCTTCTTTGAAAAAGCGGGAGAAAAAAGTGAGCGTTCAGTTCTAGTGTTGAGAGAGATTGGTCAGAGGCTAAATAAACCTCTAGAGATATTAGAATATGCAGGGTTTATTGCGCGCAAAGAAGTATCGAGAGCGATGAAATCTAGAGGGAGGGGGACTCGTTATGTGCTTAACTTATGTAACATCACTGAATCTTTGGAACATGGCCGCATAACTTCTCAGATGCAGGAAAAATGGTTGTCGTTCAAAGACGATGCTGTTGAATTTCATAGAGGAAGTGAGCTGTATAAACTAGAGTTGCCAGAACCTTTACCAGAGCATGAATTGGACATTTTACAGAAAGATATATCAATACTTAAAAAATCTAATGCGTATCCGTATGGTTTAACGGATTATATGGTTGGCTTGCTTAAGCAAAATAATATTAATTCACTAGAAGACCTAGTTAATACTTCAGACTCTGTGCTTTTACAGTTCGAAAGAATGGGACCTCAGACCTTAAAAAGAGTTAGAAGTACGGTAAACCAAGCTATTTGGATGTAGCACAAAGATCGTATAACAAAGCATTTAAGAGTGATTCCCAACGCTTGGCATTTTTGGTGTCATCGTTGGGTTTTGTGTTTATGGTGGTATGGTCCGGTTTCGTGATAGCGTTGCTCACACCTTAATGCGGCGTTATGCATATGGAGTAAATATGGACGCAGAATTCGAAGTGACTGAATTACCGGACTTTAATGCATTTCGAATTGATGCTGTGCTCCTTAATGGGCACTCTGTCGGCTATATCAATATCTCGCTTAAAGAAACTGTCGCAGATCTTTGTGATTTATGTGTAAAGGACTCCTATATCTATCTCTGGCCTAATTTTATGCCTTCATTTCTGAGCATCACACGAAAGCGTAACTACCAGAATAAAGGTATTGGAAGCGGGGTGCTTACTGCCGCTATTGAACATTCAAGATCTAAAGGTTGCACTAAAATGAAAGGCTGGATGCACGGTGACAAAGTTAGGCTAGAAAGGTTTTATAGATCATTCGGTTTCACAATCAGTGGAATTAATATCGAGCTAGACCTTGAAAATATGCATAACAAAGCGTTTAAGACGGATTCCCAACGCTCGGCATTTTCGGTTTGATTCAGCTTTAGTGTTTACGGCACAATGATTTAGGTGGGGTGGTCTGCGTTGCTCACCACTTAACGCGGCGTTATGTGCTAGCGAGGAAAAATGAAAATACCAACAGATTTAAAAATACTAGAATTCATTTTGAATCATTATATGGAAGATTATTTAGCATATGAGACAGCTAAAAATAGAGAAACAAAAATCTATGTGCCAATCGATGTAGATCATATCGCCAAACACTTCCATATGGAAGGTGATCTCGTATTTGGTCGTCTCTATTATCACCTGAATCCAAAGTATCAGCACGACAATGCAGATGGAGTGACAAACTATTTGTTCAACCTATCTGTAGGAAAAGACAAGCATTGCATTAATTTCCCTATGCTATCATCAATCGTCGCAGATCTTTTAAATGATCATAGTCGCTTTAAAACATCACTTTATGTCGCTGTTTTAGCTGCTATTGTTTCTATTTTTACTCTGGGTGTAACCATAAAGTCAGAGCTACTTAATCAAACCGAGCAAGTTGTAGAGAGTGTGAAAAAAGAACGCACATAACAAAGCGTTTAAGACAGATTCGCAACGCTCGGCATTTTTGGTTTGCTTTGGCTTAAGTGTATACGGCACAATGGTTTAGGTTTGGTGGCGGCGTTGCTCACTACTTAACACGGCGTTATGTGGCAGGAGAGAAATTATGATTCCATCAGCAGTTCTTGTTCATGTTCCAGATGTGGAAAAGGGGCTTGAATGGTATAAGAAAGCCTTTCCTGAAGCCGTTCCAATTTATCACTCAGACATCGATTTTACTGTACTTGATTTGAATGGTTTTTCCATAGAAATTGTCCAAGCAGACGAGAAAGTTGGTGCAGGTAAAAGTGGGTCTGTCATCTATTGGTATGTTGGCAATTTATCTGCTGCTTTAGCTCACTTCGAAGCACTCGGTGCGTATCTCTATCGTGGTCCAATGGAAATCGAAAGTGGGCTTTCAATGTGCCAAGTAGAAGATCCATTTGGTAACTTGATTGGTCTTCGAGGCAAAGCCACATAACAAGGCGTTCAAGAGGGACAGTCAACGCGTGGCGACTTTGGTTTAAATCTTGGCAATTGTGTGTACGGTGGTAAATTGGAATTTGGTGGTAGCGCGTTGCTGCCCCTTAACGCGGCGTTATACACAGGGTGAGTTTTCAGTTAATCTCTATCCTCAAAGTCACTTTCTCTTGTGACTTAACACTTTGCCT
>NZ_JAATOO010000052.1 GCF_011806575.1 Vibrio hepatarius | reverse complement strand
CCGTGTATCGCAACAGTAAAAATCCTAGAAAAAGCAGTGGAACTCGGCGCGCAGGTAGTGCAGCACTGCGCAGTCCGAAGCCTAGCTATGTCGGCTGGCCGTGTAAGCGGTGTGGTTACCGAGCTAGGTGAAATCAATTGCGAACAAGTACTGTTAGCAGGTGGTGCGTGGTCTAGACGCTTCTTGGGTAATTTGGGTGTCTCATTGCCAACCCTACCACTGATTTGCTCGGTGATTAGAACCAAGCCAATGGACGGTCCGACTGATATTGCGGTTGGCGCGTCAAACTTCTCGTTTCGTAAGCACCACAATGGCGGCTTTGTCATCACGCAACGTGGCGCTTTAGATGCGCCAGTCTGCCTTGATCATTTGCTGATTGGCCACCGTTATCTCGAACAGCTTAAACACCAGCGTAGTTTTTTACGCATCAAACTCGGTAAGCACTTCGTCGATGACTTAAAAATGCCGCGCAGTTGGAAACCGCACAACGAAACGCCGTTTGAACGGGTCCGGACGCTTAATCCAAATCACAACCTGAGTCTCATCAACGAAGCGATGAGCAATTTACGCCAAGCCTATCCCGTGTTTGAACAAGCCGAGATAGACGAAGCATGGGCCGGGTTGATTGATGTAACGCCAGACTCGAACCCAGTAATCGACCATGTCGCGTCAATACCGGGCTTAACCTTAGCAACAGGTTTTTCCGGGCACGGGTTCGGTACTGGTCCGGCGGCGGGGCATTTGGCGGCGGATTTAATCACGGGTAACGATCCGATTATCGATCCGACCCCATATCGATTTAGCCGCTTGTGAGTGCCATTTTCTGGTCTCGGAAACACCTTAGTCAAATAGGTAGGAATTGGGTATGGCAGTAGATATTGAAGCAATTGTGTATGCATCGGATGCGAATAAAGGTAGCCGTAAAGTGTTTGAAGCCGCGATTAATCAAGCGGTGAAGCATCAATCAAAAATTATCTATGTGCATGCGGTAAATAAGGCCGACGTGATTACGCCTGATATTTCTTATTCCTATCTGCCGAGCGATATTGATAAGTTGCATTCCGCCCAGCACAGACATGAGTTAATCGAAAAGCTTAAAACACGAATCCATCGATACATAAAAGAAAAGCTGACCGATCTGGATATTCAGGTTCAGTTTTCGATATGTGTTCAATTCGGTAATCCAGAGGAGGTAATTATCAACACGGCAAAGCAGTTTAATGCCGGACTGATTGTGATGGGCAATAGGAAATCCAGCGAATTGTCCAGAGTATTTCTCGGTTCCACAGCCAACAAAGTGCTGCAGAAAAGTGAAGTACCCGTATTGATAGTACCAATTGCGAAGAAATAAAAAATGCTGGGCATCACCAGCTTCAGAGTACAAAAGGAATTATGATGAAAAGGACTAAACTGATTACTGCAATCGCACTAGCATCGATTTTTGCGCCACTCACAAGTGTTGCAGCAGACTACCCTAATCGCCCAGTGAAATACGTTGTGCCGTGGCCTCCGGGTGACTTGGAAGACGTGTTGACTCGCCTCATCGCAGAGGAAATGGCGAAAGAAACGGGCAAGCCAGCCACAGTGGTCAACAAACCTGGTGGTGCTGGAATTATTGGTGCGGCAGAGGTATCACGCGCGCGCCCAGATGGTCTGACGATCGGCTCGTTCGTTGCCGATATCCTCACTACGCACATTCTTTCCGGCAACGCACCGTTTGACCAAACGACATTCGAGCCTGTTGGGATTTTCCTGGACTACCCGTTTGTGATTGCGGCAAACGCGGATGCGCCATACAACAACTTGAAAGAGTTGGCTGATTACTCGCAAAGCAATAATGTGTCGCTGGCGCACTTTGGATACCAAGCGCTGCCAACTGCGATCACGTTTAAAGCGGCTGACCAAGCTGGGATTAAGTTCTCGTCAAATGCACCGTTTGATGCGATCAACTGTTCGACATTGGCTAACGGTGATGCGGACGTGGTCAATACCGTTACGCAAACCATCCTCTCTTGTTTGAAGTCTGGCGATGTGAAGATCATTGCTTCGATTACGCACGAACGTTTAAGTATCAGCCCAGACGTGCCGACCCTTAAAGAACAAACTGGTGTAGCACAAACGACATGGAACGGCCTGTTTGTTAAAAAAGGTACACCTGACAACGTAAAACAAGTGATCGCAGATATTGCTCAAAAAGCGCTTAAGACCGACAAAGTCACGGCGATCAGCCAAAACACCGGTGCCAACGTTTTTTGGATGGGTGGCGAAGAAGCGCAGCAAGTGATTGATAATGACTTTGCCAGTGCTAAAGAACTGCTGAACTACATGAAATAAGTCCTTTGGGTGAGTAAACATATCTAGTTCATTTACTCACCCTTTTTTCAGGGAGTTGAACGCATATGACGATTGAAATCAACGAAGTGATTCTGGAGCAAGAGGATAAAGCAGATCTTGCGACAGAGAGTCTCCCATCACACTACTATTTTTACTTGCTTTCTTTTATTGGCTCGGTGGTACTGATAATGCTTCAACCTAGTCAGGCAAAAGAGGTGAAAAACGCGCACGGTTGGTTCTCGCAGCCTTACGTCGCGCCGTTATTAGGCCTAAGTATCATTGCTCTGTTTAGTGGCATTTACCTGCTGGTGAATACGATTAAGCATTATCATTGCTTGAGAAGCATTAACCCCATCGAATTGACCTTTAGTGCCATTAGCCGGTATCGAACGGCGGTGATCATCAGCGGATTCTTTTTCCTCTACATCTTCAGTTTGTCGGTGATTGGCTTCGCGCTATCGAGTTTTATCTTGGTGCTGACGATGCTTTGGATAAGCAATCTGTTCACTCGCTTTTGGGTGATTACTTCCTTTATCTCCATCGCCATCATCGTATTGGTGTTTAGAGTTGTGATCGCATTGTGGCTGCCTGATGTGTGGCTGTTCTCGTTTCTTCCTGACCAAATGGCTGACTTTGCCAATATGTACTTGTAGTAATTGGATGTTGTATCGATATGGACACTATTTTTCTCGGAATCAATGAAATACTCACCATGCAAGTCGTACTCGCCATTGTGTTCGGGGCGATTCTTGGTGTGTCGATTGGCTCTATCCCAGGGCTGGAACCTGCAGGCGTAATGGCGATTTTATTGCCAATGACGTTCAACTTTGACCCGTTACCAGCGGTAACCTTACTGCTCGGGGTGTACGGCGGCGCTTGGTATGGTGGTGCAATTCCCGCAATATTAATGAATACCCCCGGCACGCCCGTGGCGGTGCTTACCACCTACGACGGCTACCCAATGACGCAAAAAGGCGAGGGTAAGCGTGCGCTGTCAATTGCGTACTCGTCGTCTTTCTTCGGTGGCATGGTCAGTGTGCTGTCTCTGGTTCTTTTAGCACCTCTGCTATCACAAATCGCTATGCATTTTGGCTCGGCCGAGTTTGCCATGTTAGCTGCACTTGGGATGATCTTTGTCGTTATGGCGCACTACAAACAAGCGTTTGCAGCGGCGATGATGCTTGGTCTAGGTATCTTTCTTGGCACGATCGGTATTGACCGCTCTTACAACACCATGACGTATACCTTTAACCAAGAATGGCTGTTCGGCGGTGTACCACTGGTGCCCACGGTAATTGGTCTCTTTGCGATGTCCCAAGCATTCGTTTTGTTATCGCAAAAAGGCAACGATTCGCAAGTCACAACCTATGAAGGCAAAGGGCGTTTTTCAGGAATGCTGGTGGTGATCAAGCATAAATGGACAGCAATCCGTTCTGCAATTTTAGGTGTCATCATGGGATTGCTACCGGGCGTGGGCGAGTTTGGTTCGCAGTTTTTCTCTTACACGTTGGCACAAAAACTCTCTAAAAACCCAGATAAATTTGGCCAAGGTGCAGAAGAGGGCTTGATTGCGTCAGAAACATCGAACAATGCCGTGACGGCTTCGGTCATGGTTCCGTTGTTGGCATTTGGTATTCCTGCCGACGCGTTGATGGCTATGTTGCTGTCTGTGTTTATGGTGCACAACTACACGCCGGGCCCGACCTTATTTGCCGAGCGACCAGAGTTTATTTCTGGCTTATACATCTCGCTGTTTTTGATCAACATCGTCGCATTCATCTACCTGACTTTCAGCAGCAAATGGATCGCTAACCTGACGCGAATTCGCGGACGCTTTATTGGCGCGCTGATACTGGTACTTGGTTTTATTGGTAGCTATAGCCAAAACTACCAATTCTCTGATGCGCTTATCGCACTTGGCTTTGCGGTGTTTGGTTACATTCTTAAACGCGAGCAAATCCCCGCCGTGCCAATCATCTTAGGTTTGGTACTTGGTCCGGTGTTTCTTGCCCGTACCAAGCAAGCACTCGGAGTATCAAACGGTGACTTCTCAATCTTTTGGGACAGACCAATCAGCCTAGCTTTGCTGAGCATGATCGTCATTTCTATTGGCATCTTTGTTTACAGCATGGTTAGAGATAATCAAACAAAAACACAATAACGAACGTCGAAACGAAAGGAACTCACTATGAACCAATTTGGACTGACTATTGATGGTCAAACCGTACAAGGTGAAATGCCATCAAGCATCGTGCTTAACCCTGCAAATGAGCAAGAAGCGTTTACCGCGCCAGTGGCGTCAATTGCGCAGCTGAATAAAGCGGTTGAGAGCGCGAAAGCGGCGTACCCTCAATGGAGCGCGCTGACTCAGGTACAGCGTGATGGCTACATCAACAAAATCGCCGATGTGATTGAGCAGAACGCCGGCGAGTTGGTCGACATCATCGTGAAAGAGCAAGGTAAACCGTTTCAACTTGCGCAGATGGAAGTGGGCGGTGCGGTGGCTTGGACAAGACACACCGCGAGTATTGAAATTCCGGTCGAAGTGTATGAAGACTCTGAAAACAAGCGTATCGAAGGTCGTAGAAAATCGATCGGTGTTGTCGGTTCGATTACGCCTTGGAACTGGCCTCTGATGATTGCTATCTGGCACATCATTCCTGCGCTGCGAATGGGCAACACAGTGGTATTGAAACCCTCAGAGTTGACGCCAATCAATACGCTGAAACTCGGTCAACTGCTGCAAGATGTATTGCCTAGTGGTGTATTGAATGTGGTCTCTGGTAGCGGTGAGATTGGCCGTGCAATGAGTGAACATAAAGACATCAACAAGTTGGTGTTTACAGGTTCAACGCCGACAGGCCAAAACATCATGCAAGCGGCGGCGACAAACCTAAAACGCTTAACGCTTGAACTCGGTGGTAATGATGCGGGTATCGTACTTCCGGGCGCGAATCTGCAGGCGATTGCAGAAGGGCTATTCGCAACCGCGTTCATCAATATGGGACAAACTTGTGCGGCATTAAAACGCCTTTATGTACATGAGTCTCAGCATGACGAGCTATGTCAAAAGCTGGCCGATATTGCTGCTAAGCAAGTCGTAGGTGAAGGCAGTGAAGAAGGCGTGACGTTTGGTCCGGTGCAAAACAGTCAGCAACTCGAGAAAGTGATTGCACTGGTGGAAGATGCGAAACAGCAGGACGCGACCATTTACTCTGGTGGCGTGCGACCAGATAAGCCGGGTTATTTCTTCCCACCTACGATTATCGGCAACGCTCGAAGTGGAATGCGTGTGGTTGAAGAAGAGCAGTTTGGTCCAGTACTACCAGTGATCAAGTACACAACCATTGCTGATGCTATAGCTGCAGCGAACAGCGTTGAAGTTGGCTTAGGCGGTTCGGTTTGGGGAGATGTAGAGCAAGCAAGTGAACTTGCCTCAAAGCTGGAGTGTGGTTCGGTGTGGATTAACGGCCACGCAGAAGTCTTGCCTCATGCGCCTTTTGGCGGCTGTAAAATGTCGGGCTTTGGTGTTGAATTCGGTCTAGAAGGGCTGCTCGAAAACAGCCTACTGCAAGTCGTAAATATCAATAAATAGTGTTGCTTCGGAAGTCCAAGAAAAATTAGATACCTTCTTATTGGCTCGTCGCTGATAAGAAGTATCTTCCCCTCAATTATGTATCAACCTGATAACACTCTCATCAAAAACAAATGCGTTGGTACGATTTTCAACTGAAGAATAACCGTTTAATGGTACATAGGATTGAATGTGAAGAAGAAGCTAACTCCATTGATTGCGGCATTAATTGGTATTAATGCGTATGCAAATGAGGCGGAACGTCCCAACATCTTATTTGTTGTCGTAGATGACATGGGTTACTCCGATTTAAGTAAATTTGGCAGTGAAGTACCGACCCCGAACCTGGACGAGCTTGCCAACCAAAGTGTGATTATGTCTAACATGCAAGCGGCCCCGGCGTGTTCTCCGACGCGCGCCATGCTTTGGACAGGTGTGGACAGCCACAAAGCGGGTTTGGGTAACATGCTAGAAGAAATGGCGCCGAATCAAGAAGGCCAACCGGGCTACGAAGGGATGATCAATGATAAGGTTGTTCTCATCTCAGAAACGTTGCAACAACAGGGTTACGAGACCTTCTATTCGGGAAAATGGCATTTAAGCAAAGGGGATCAAAACAGAGCCTTCGAGCGTGGCTTCTCACACACTTTCGCTCTTAACAGCGGTGGTGCGAGTCACTATGACGATATGAAGCCCGCATACTCACCGACACCGGAAGCGAAGGCACCTTACTCAGTAAATGGAAAGCTGCTCGACAAATTGCCAGCAGAGTTCAATTACTCCACCCAATATTACGCAGATAAAGCAATAGAATTTATCGAAAATGCGCAAGACAAACCTTTCTTTGGAGTGATTAGCTACACTGCACCGCATTGGCCATTACAAGCGCCGGATAAAGTCGTGGAGAAATACCAAGGTAATTACGAACAGGGTTATGAAGCCTTGTATCAAGCGCGATTCGATAAGCAAAAACAAAGAGGGGGGAGACAGAAAGAATAAAAAGAAAAAAAT
>NZ_JAATOO010000051.1 GCF_011806575.1 Vibrio hepatarius | reverse complement strand
AATTAAGTAGCCCGAAACGCCCTGGCTAACTTCCCGCATTGCTCGGCAACACGATATTCAACGCAAACCAAAAGTGCTAAGCGTTGAGGGTCTGCTTGAATTGTTTGTTATGTTTTACCACAAATGACTGATTTACTTAGCAAAGAACTGCTTTGTTGAACGTATTTCAAGAAGTGAATCACAAGCTCGTACTCACTTGGCCGCCAGGTGCACGAAACACCAAACGCGTAAGCCCACTTTCCTGCCCAATGAGGCAACCCGATAAACATTCAACAAGCGCCCTCTCTTTCCAACCAAAGCGCAGAACAATGGCAAATTGCCGAGGCAACTGCCAAGCCGAGATGCTAACTGACAAATATGCTGGAAGCGACTTAGAGCCAGTGAGATTTGAAACCAACCGCCACGACCTGAAAATGAAGCAACCCGCGAACATTGACATGTTTTACTGACTGAGAGATTCACGAACTTGGGCCGACAATGCGGATTTGCTGAGGCAACTCGGACGAATGGCCAAAGGGACAAAGAACACAGATCGAAGAATTTTTAAGCCATTGAAATACAAGTAAACATAACGCCGCGTTAAGGGGTGAATGCCGCCTAAACCAACTTTCTGCAAACCACTTTCACCACCAAAATTCACTGCATATCAAAAATGCCACGCGGCATGAATCCCTCTTGAACGCCTTGTTATGTAGCTAGTCACCGCCACCAAAATCAAGAAAGTTTACTCCACCGGAACTATCTAAACTCGTGTTCGTAACTTTACATTTAGGTACTGAATTTACCTCTGCATATAACAGGTAGCTTTCAACAGAAGGAACTTCCGACACGTTAAATAAGATCTCTCCGACAGACTTTTGAAACTCTAACAAGTCGCCTAAATCTTCTTGTAACTCGATAGCCAACTCTTTGCTGTAAGGCAGCAACATGCCATAACATACTGACTTATAGAACTGGTCATCACTGCACTTAATCTCGCTCAATGCCCAACTAATTTCCTGAAACGAATAGACGGGCTTCTTCCCAAACTTAGCACACAGTTTAGGAGCTACATCTTTAGCGACTGACTGAACATAAGACTTTTTATTCAAAAAGTTAAGCACACCGTATCTCCTTGCTACATAACGCCGCGTTAAGTGGTGAACAACGCGACCACCAACCTAAACCATTGTGCCGTAAACACTAAAGCCGAATCAAACTGAGAATGCCAAGCGTTGTGAATCCGTCTTAAACGCTTTGTTAGCTTTCAATCGATAAACTCAACTTTGACATTGTATTCTTTACACACTTTCTCAACATGTGTAACACAAACTTTTTGAGTATTATCAAATAAAACCAAAACTTTAGATTTATTAGGTCTAAATATAGAGTATGCCAACAACTGTCCAAGCCCTGACTTCCAATGAGATTTACGCTTTACTTCATAGATAGTATGTTCATTCTCACAGTCAATATTACCTACTGGGGTTTGAGTCTCAATTTCTAAAGAGTCATCTCGTAAGCACATTTGGTCAACGATTCTCGCCTCTAGTGGAAACCAATCAAAGTTTGAGTCTCGATATCTATTTTTTCCATCTTCGTTGGTATAGAAGCAATTATGCCTTTTTAACGCATATCTTTTTGATATTTTCTGGCTATAACCATCTATGCTTTTTTTTTTACCATCAATACAAACCAGCGTAGATTTAGGCTGTATATTTAGTTTTTTGTAAAGGCTCTGATACATTGGTTTAGTTACCAGCGAATTCAGCCACCGTCTTGGATGTACAGGAAGCCTGCCTTCACTATTGAGTTTTGAGAACTCTTCATATAAGTCGTACTGCAAATTTTCCATGAAGTCACCTAATGAAAGCTAACGCCCAATTAAGGGGTGAACAACGCTACCACCCACACCTAAAGAATTGTGCCATAAACACTAAATTTGAAGTAGAAGCAAAAATGCCAAACGTTGTGAATCCCTCTTAAATTGATTGTTATGAGCGTGGTTAAGAGTACGCTTTGACGTACTTTTTAACCTTTTTCATAGCCATTTGACGCTTAAGTGGTGAAAGATAATCGATAAACAAGTTACCCGATAAATGATCTATTTCGTGTTGCATTACGATGGCTAGAAACTCATCACTTTCGATGGTAATTGGCTTACCTTCGCGATCTAAAGCAGACACAACAACCGAAGTAAAACGCTCTACATCTGCATAGTAATCAGGAACTGATAAACAACCTTCTTGACCCAATGCTTTATCCGAGCCACTAACCACTTCTGGGTTAACCAAAATTAGCGGTTCATCTCGACTTTCTGAAAGGTCGATAATAACAACTGCCTCTTTACGACCAACTTGAGTCGACGCCAAACCGATACCATTGTCAGTCGCATATAGCGTTTCCAACATATCGTCTATTAACGTTTGTACCGTCGTAATATCTTGCACCTTTTCTGCTTTGACCTTAAGCCTTGGATCCGGTGCAGTCAGAATTTCTAAAACTGCCATATTTTCCTTCTAATTCTTGGAAGCTCATAACGCCCTGTTAAGGTGTGAGCAACGCAATACCGACGCCGCCGCATACCACCTTAAACACTAATCGCAACGCATAGCAAAAATGCCAAGCGTTGCGAATCACTCTTAAACAGATTGTTAGCCATCTTTTTCAGCGCGATACATAGCTTCAGCTAACATGGAACTGATTGTCGTTTCGTCTTCAGGAGTACGAACGAAATCAGGCTTATACTCGCCATTCTGATACATTGACCATTCAGCTTCAGTGAGCTTTTCTTCAAAATAATTAAGATTCAAATTGAGCCAGTTTTGTAACTGCTGAAAGTTACTGGCAACAGGGTTACCTTGCTGCTCTTTTTGATAACTTTGAATTGTTATTGGGTAATTAAAATCTTCAGCTGCCAATATCGCTTGTCTAGCTGCTGCTAAGATCAACTGACCAGAAAAATTCATCGAAAAATCATATACGTCATCTCTTAAGCGATACTTGATTCTGGTCTTTTTTGAGTGTGACCAGTAACGGTCTTCAAGTAGGTGAAGTCGCTTTTTATACATCTTAATTATTTCAGCTTCTACCATATCCTTAGTTTCAGCTTTGAGCTCGTCATATGTTTTCAGTTTAACGTTGCTACTTTTTGCTGCTTCAAGTGCACCAGATTGAAAACCTAGCTTAGAAACAATAAAACCTTTATCAGCACCAACGTCGTCAACAATTGTTCTTAACGCAAGAACATGGGATTTATTAACTTTGCTATTCCAATATTTTGCTTCAACTACCCAAGTAATGTCCTGGCCTAGGAACTTTGTCTTTACTAAAATATCAACATCATGTTTTGTTCTTACACCTGTGACTGTCACATTCGTTTGAGCATCAGCCCCTAAGCCTCGAAAGTGCTCACAAATAACTTCTTGAAACTGGTACCAATTCATACTCTCTTGCTTCATTTTTCTCTTTGATGGCTAACGCCGCATTAAGGGGTGAACAACGCCACCACCCAAACTAAACCATTGTGCCGTAAACACTTAAGCCAATTCAAACCAAAACTGCCTAGCGTTGTGAATCCCTCTTGAATGCTTTGTTAGTTGCCAAACCTAAAGCTTTGGTTTGAAGTTGATTACCACTTTGCCAACACTGTCTTTGTGTGGTTTGAAAAACTCAAATCAGGCGCAGTTTCAAAGCGCCTGTCACTGAAACCACTTGGAACAAACAGCGCCGTAGAATACAACCTAACAACACCAAAAAGCTCATTTGAAAATGACAATATCACGGAGCTTACTCTCAACGAGTGAATCGTCTTCTGAAACAGAAAAACCAAACCACACAAGAAACCAAAGCTCGATTTTCGCAAACCCAAATAACTAAAAGTTGAAATACGAAAACAAACTAACAACACACAGACATTAGCCTTAGATATTCTGTATTAGCTGAGTTTTCCTCGTTGGCAACTAACGCCGCATTAAGGGGTGAACAACGCCACCACCCAAACTAAACCATTGTGCCGTAAACACTAAAGCTAGTTCAAACCAAAACTGCCTAGCGTTGTGAATCCCTCTTGAATGCTTTGTTATGTTTCCAACCATTGCAACTTAACCAGCTTGATATGTATCGCACACCAAACAATCCAATCCGTTAACTGTAGCTGACAGCGCACTATTTTGATATACACCCATACCTATATTCCTTATTTATATCAAGGCATTATGCAAAAAAAGCAAAATTTGGCCATAGTAAGCACAGAGTGTCATGGAGAAAAAATAAACGGGCTACGTTCCAATAGATACCTATTACGCTATACACTACTACTGTTTCTTACTTGGAGTGTTGTGGAGCTATATGTAATACCTAGTTCAGAACACTTTAGACCATTTTATAAAATATTAATTTGGGTGCTGCCAGTTCTTTTATATATCAGACTAGTAGACAAAAACAAACCTATATATTACTTAAACTTAGCCAATAAAATAGATATAAATGGCTGGGTATTTATCATTGCCTCAGCAACCATCCTAGCCATTAATAGCTTGGGCTCTTACCTTCATGAAGGTTCAATAGATTTTAAGCTTAATACGCCTCATTTAATAAATGCTGTGTTACTAGCAGGTATTACCGAAGAAATAGTTTTCCGTGGTTTTATTTTCAAGAAACTTTCTGAAAAGCTATGCTATTGGAGTTCAAATACTCTACAGTCAATTCTTTTCGCTTCGATTCACATTCCAATTTGGATTTCCAATAACCAAGACATCACAATTCTTTTTCTTTACGTTTTTTCCTTTGGATTAGCCATGGGTTACTTCGCTAAGAAATCGAAATCGCTTTGGACTGTAGTCATTATTCACTCATTGCACAATTTATTAATTTGATAATAACTCATCAGGAAACATAACGCCGCATTAAGTGGTGAACAACGCGACCACCCAAGCCTAAACCTTGCCACATTTAGCGCTAAAGCTGACCTAAGCTGAAATTGCCAAGCGTTGAGAATCCGTCTTAAATGCTTTGTTATGTAAATTCAGCCACATAAGCCAAAGTTACCACGAAAAACCGAGCCTGTACGACCGAAGAAATAGCCAAAACCAAAGAACCCAACAGTGTTCACGAATTTGCAGAGCCAGCAATGTTACAGACCAAGCTTCAACAAACGAAAAATGGTGAAGAGCAGCGACCAAAAATGCTTTTGAATCTGGGAAACCGAACGAAAGAAACCATCAGCAAATGGGGACTTTCGTTAACCTTGCCCTTTCCGCACTTTAAGACCGCAAAACTAACCACGAACCAGCACTGAAACTGAATGAGGAAACTCACGAACCTTGGCATGTTTTACGGCTAATTTGGCAAAGAATCAGGACAGAAAGAGCTGATTTTGACGAGGATGAAAACCGATGGGTAGAGAGAACGAATAAACAGAATAATACCGATTTTACCCGCTTTACATAACGCCGCGTTAAGTGGTGAACAACGCCACCACCAAACCTAAACCATTGTACCTTAAACACTTAAGCTAACTTGAACTGAAATCGCCAAGCGTTGTGAATCCGTCTTAAACGCTTTGTTAGTTGCCTACTCAAAGACTTTACTTTGAAATTCATTGAGACTTTGCAAACACTGCCTTTACGCACTTTGAAAAGACCAAGTCAGGCGCAGTTTCAAAGCGACTGTCACTGAAACCACTTGGAATTTACAACACCGCAGAAAACAGACTTTGCACACCAAAGGACTCTTTTGGAAAGACTAAGCAACAGAGCTGACTTTCAACGAACGAATCAGTTTCTGAAACAAAGAACCCAGCGACACATCAACCAGAACTACACTATCACCGATTCGAAAAGCTAGAAGGTGAAACACGAAAACCTAGCCAATAGCACACTAACATTAGCCCTAAACTTGCTGATTTAGTTACTTTTTCCTTCATTGGCAACTAACGCCGCGTTAAGGGGTGAACAACGCTACCACCCAACCTAAATCATTGTGCCGTAAGCACTAAAGCTAGTTCAAACCAAAACTGCCTAGCGTTGTGAATCCCTCTTGAATGCTTTGTTAGTTGCCAAACCCAAGGCTTTGATTTGGAGTTCATTACCGCTTTGCCAACACTGTTTTTTACGTGCTTTGAAAAACTCAAATCAGGCGCAGTTTCAAAGCGCCTGTCACTGAAACCACTTGGAACTCAAAACTCCGTAGAAAACGGATTAACCACACCAAAAAGCTCTTTTAGACAGACAAGGTAACAGAGCTGACTTCCAACAAATAAAGCTATTTCTGAAACGGAAAAAACAAACCGCACAAAAAACCAAAGCACGATTTTCACAAACTAAAATAACTAGAAATTGAAATACAGAAACCTAGCCAAAAACACACGAACATTAGCCCTAAAACATTCTGCTTTAGCTGGGTTTTCCTCCTTGGCAACTAACGCCGCATTAAGGTGTGAGTAACGCAACCACGAAACCCAACCATACCACCGTAAACACTGAGCTCAACTTTAACACCAAAAATCCCAAGCGTTAGGAATCACTCTTAAATGCTTTGTTAACTGGATTGTTCTCCCTGTATCGACGATGACTGGCAATCATTCTATTACAGTCTTTTTCTATATCTTTTACTCGTCGATCAATTCCTAGCAACCTTAGAACTACAATCTGCTTTTCAGATACTACTTGGTTATTTGGCAACCAATAAGCATTGTAAGTATTCCTTTTAGATAATGTGACTTCTAACCTTGGTACGTAAACATGAATATCTTTAAATGGGGTGCATGATTTTATGCCTTCTATTTGATCCCAACAAATAAACCCTGTCTTGTAGTGATATATACCTTCGGGGCTTACAACTAGTATCGTTCTTCCGTTTACCCAAGCAAAAATTTCACGAAAGCCAAACAACAGCAGCAACAATACTACAACTACTTCGCCAACGTTTTCCGTAGGAGTTAGAAAATAAAGGGCAACGATAAGTGCGGCCACCAAACTCCAACGGCTTCTATAAACACGAACACCAATTGGTAAATCTCCCACCGAAACTCCTTATCCAGTTAACGCCGCATTAAGGGGTGAGCAACGCCACCACCCAAACTAAACCATTGTGCCGTAAACACTAAAGCTAGTTCAAACCAAAACTGCCTAGCGTTGTGAATCCCTCTTGAATGCTTTGTTAGTTGCCAAACCTAAAGCTTTGGTTTGAAGTTGATT
>NZ_JAATOO010000050.1 GCF_011806575.1 Vibrio hepatarius | reverse complement strand
ACCACCGATACTTCAGATGTTGCTGAAACGTCAGACACCAATGAAACACCGGCAACAGAGACGAATGTGGCTGATAATTCGGACACCACCGATACTTCAGATGTTGCTGAAACGTCAAACACCAATGAAACATCAGCAACAGAGACGAATGTGACTGATAAGTCGGACACCACCGATACTTCAGATGTTGCTGAAACGTCAAACACCAATGAGACATCAGCAACAGAGACTAATGTGACTGATAATTCGGACGCCACCGATACTTCAGATGTTGCTGAAACGTCAGACACCAATGAAACACCGGCAACAGAGACTAATGTGGCTGATAAGTCGGACACCACCGATACTTCAGATGTTGCTGAAACGTCAAACACCAATGAGACATCTGCAACAGAGACTAATGTGGCTGATAATTCGGACACCACCGATACTTCAGATGTTGCTGAAACGTCGAACACCAATGAAACATCAACGACAGAAAGTCAGTTAACTGAAAATAGCGCTGCTGAGGAAGATAAAGGTGATGTGTATGAGGTGCAGCTAGAGTCAGAGCTTGATTTTGTTGCAGAAAACCAAACATTGCAGCTAAATCCTAGCGGTTTTTATAACGACGGTACGAGTACTTCAATGCTAGATAAGCCAATAACTTGGCACTTGTCAGACTCAATTGCGAGCATAGACGAATCAGGCATGCTTAAAGGAATAGAAAAAGGACAGCTCCGTATTTGGTTTTCTTTTGAAGGACTACAAAGCAATGAGATCACGATTAATATAACAACAGGCCTACTTCCTTGTGGCGGACAAATAAACGATACCAGTAAAACAAATGCTGCTGGTTACTGTTTAAAAGTGGTTGAAGGCTATGAGGGGGATGCCGAAAACAAGCTGTTTACAGCCTCACCAAGTATCAAAGTGATGGAAGCTCTAGGTTATACAATAAACGATTCTCGTTACAACTCTTACAAAACGTATGGTGGAACACATACTGAGACAAGAATAGAAGGCGAGTTTGCGCGTTTTCGTTACGACGGTTGGGACTGGAACAACACTTTAGGCAGTCCTGACTACGGCAACGGAGGCCAACTTGATCGCTATTGTGCTAACCTTGCCGAACTACAATTCTTAGGTCGTACTAACTGGAGAAGAGCAACTCGGTATGAGTTGTACAGTTTAGCCTTTTATTTAGAAGACTTAACTGAAAACTTTGGTTGGCCCGGAACGTATGAATATTGGACAAGCACACCTACAACTGATGGCAAGTTTTACTCTCACCATTTAATTAGCAACACAACCAGAATACATTCCGAAAGCATTAAAAACTATGCTTCTTGTGTTTCAGACAATGGATAATGATCCGCAAATTAAAAACTGTATGAAAATTACATTTCATACAGTTTGAATAAATTTGACCTGAAGCCCAAAGATTATGCGCGCACGCTTAGCTGAGCAGAGATTGACGGCTAGAGCGTATTGGCAATCTTTGTCGTGAGTTGGTCAACGCCTTGCGATAACGCTTCCACTAGCGAGGCATACCCCTCTTCTTGCAGTGGAACAGTGAGATTAAAAGGCTGGCTGTACATGACTTGCCCTTGGCCATCAATCACACTCCAAACGCCTGATAACTCTGCGTTACCCGTGTACGAGCCATTAAAACGCTGTAAGTTAAGCTGCAGTTTTGCCTGCTCAGTTTGTTTAACGACCGAGCTCATTTTCACTGGCCAGTACTTAGTTTGCTTTTTACGTAGATCATTCACAATACGCTGATTCAGTTGCTCACTGAGGCTTTCCGCCCAACGATTGTATTTTGCCTTAACCACTTGAGTATCAGAGGTGCGATACACCAAGCTCGATTCATTGAGGTAGTCGGCAATGTCGATATTGCGCACCACCAGCAACGGTTTACTCGGTTGAGCCGCCTCATTTTGTACCGTTTCAGCGTGCGGCAATAGATACAGCTGAGTACTTTGCTCGGTACTGCTGCAACCCGCTAACGCCGCAAAAACTATCAGTGCCCATTTTTTCATTATTATTGTCCTTTTACTGGAATCGGGTCGCTTGTCTGGTCTTCACCAAACACCAACGAATTTGGCTTTTCGTTTAACTGGCGCAGCACTGGCTGGAATTCCGCCATCATGTGCTCGATCTCTTTCAGAGTACTTTGCATCTCTTGATACATAGTCGAGTCTGGGCCATAGCCATCCAAGGTTTTTTGCATCTGCTGTAAGCTTTGGCGAATATCCGCAGGCAGCGCTTGCGTATCTTTGTTCTTCAACAACGCATCGATACTATTTGCCACTTTCTCTGCTGACGCCAAAGTACGTTCAGACGTTTTCAGTGTTGAATTCAACGACGCAAACGTATCTTCCATCGGCAAGTTGTTCAGCTTCACTAACAGCTCATTGACCTGTCTTTCGAATTGGGCAAAGCCACCTTTCACGGTCGGGAATACTTGATAGCCTTGAAACTCTCTCTCTTCAAACCCTTTCTGCCCCGGGAAAAAGTCCATATCGATATACAGTGCTCCGGTCAGCAAACTACCGGTTTTGAGCGTTGCTCGCAGGCCTTTTGCGAAATCTTCTTTCATCCTCTGCCTCAGCGCCACAAGCGAGCTAGACTCGAAGTTATCGTAGATGCGCCCCATTTCGATTCGTACCAACACAGGAATCACTTTACTAGCAAAGCCCTCTTCTTCAGGAGAAGGAAGGCGCATTGGGACTTGCAATACCGTACCAATTCGCAAACCGCGATATTCAACTGGAGCTTTAGGTTTTAGACCGCGCACCGATTCGTCAAACAACATGGCGAACTCAATGTAATCGTTATACATGCCCTCTCGTGCTTGTTTCACATCATCAAACAGGCGGAATTGGGTCATCTGCTCGGTAACTTGTGGGCCTGCATCTTCATTCGGAGCCGTATCAAACGTCACCCCGCCAGAAAGCAGCGTTTCCAAAGAGCTGACTTTGACTTCAAAACCCTCGCTATTCAAACGCAGATCCATACCCGAACTAATCCAGAAGTTGGTTTTAGTGCGAACCAGGCTGTCATACGGTTCAAAGATAAACAGTTGGTACTGCGCTCGCTGCTTATTAATATCTAAGCCGGTGCTCTCAACACGACCTACCGTAAACCCTTTGTAGATAACTGGGTCACCCACACCCAATTTACCCGCTTCTTGGTGTGTCAGCACAATGCGCAGACCTTTCGCATCAGACGGTGCGACTGGCGGAATATCGAGAACGGTAAAATCTCTTTCACTTTTCTCCGAATGGCCTGGTTGAAGCTGGATGTATGAGCCAGACAATAAGGTCTCTAGACCCGATATGCCTTCTTTACCAATACGCGGTTTGACTACCCAGAACAAGGTGTCTTCACGTAGCATACGTTCCGCATCCTTGTTCATGCTTGCTTTTGCGGTAATGTAGTCATAATTATCACTGAGCGTCACTTCAGTGATCACACCTACTCTCACATTCAGCGACTTGATCTCTGTTTTACCGACTTCGATACCTTCTGCGGTTGGCAGCCTTAAGGTGATTTCAGGTCCGGTATTGTTAACGTATTCGAACAACATCCACGCACCAATCACCAATGCAAGAAGTGGCACGATCCAGATTGTCGATATTTGTTTTTCAGATTTAACTTGAGCAGTTGCCTTATTTTTATCACTCATATTTTGGCTTTCTCAGTAGAGTTAGTTATTGGCTCTTGCGCATCACCCTGCGGTTTATTCCACAGAATACGCGAATCAAACACCATGGCAGAGAGCATAGTAAAAATCACCACAGCGGCAAAAAACAGCGCTGCAGGACCGGGATAAATCGCCATCAGATTTTGCAGTTGCACCAACGCAACCAAAATCGCGACCACAAAAATATCAATCATCGACCAGCGACCGATAAATTCGGTTAAACGATACACTTTTAAACGTGCCGCGCTCTCTTCTTCAGGTAAATCAATCGGCTTACCTGCATTGTAATAGAGCCATGCAAGCGCCAGCATTTTCGCTATCGGGATAAAGATACTGGCAAAGAAAATTACCGCCGCGATTGGATATGAGCCTAAGCTCCAGAGCAGCACGACCCCTTCCATAATCGTTGAGCCTTCCGCTTGGCCTAAGCTGACGGTATACATCATCGGATACAGGTTGGCTGGAATGTAAAACACCACCGATGCGATCAACCATGCCCACGCTTTTTGCAGATTTTCATGTGGGTCGTACTCATGAACTAAACTGCCACAACGGATGCAACGTTGATGTTTAGTTTGCTCAATAGGGTTGATTTGATGACAGGTATGACAACCAATATGGTTGTGGTTAAGATGCGTATCCCCTTCTTTTATCCCTTCCACTTCAATTGCAGGAACAAAGTGTTGCCACAGCCAGTGTCGGTCAACCATCGAGATACATTTCACCACCAAAACGGTATAAATGCAGAATGCCCAAAACGAGTTGCCCATACCGACATCCGCCAAAGAGGCAATCTTAACCAAGCTGACTAAAATGCCGATAAGAAACACATCGACCATCAACCACGGCTCGACGCGAAACAAGATACGACATAACGCAGTATAAAAACGGCGCTGTTTATCAGACAGCGGATGAGTCAGTGACTTGGCAGATTTGATCTGCAGATAAAGAATAAAGCTAATATAGACCGCTGGCAGCACCAAAACCGTCGCCAACAGTAAACCTGCGAGTAGCACGTTTTGAAACTGAGCCAGCATTTTGGCAGCGTGCAGCAAAGTGATTTCTTGTGAAAGACCTTGAACGCTGAATGACATGAAGGGAAATGAAACGCTTAGCACCAACATAACAAGGCACGCGATCGCCACCGCGATGACGCCTTGGTAAGGTTTGCTATTTACTTTAGTTAACGAATGCGCACAACGAGGGCATTGAGCCTGATGTCCGGGCTCAAGTGGAGGAATTTGCACAACCAGCCCACATTCTTCACATGAAATGAGCTGTTTTGGATTCGGCTGAGTTGTCATTCGTCACATTACTTAATGTTTTAATAACATAATAATACTGATTTCTTGTGATATCAGAACGACGGATTAGTAATATTTATAAATCTTTATAAATCCCATTATTAAAAGACTTTTTTGCCAGTCTTTTCTCATTTTTGAGAAAAAAACTAAAAACCATCAATGAATTTAGTACAAGAAACATCCAAATGATGAATGACGCTGACATTAAAAAACCGCCCCGAAAGGCGGTTTTTGCTTAGTGTTATTTAGCTTAAGGACAAGTCACTTCTTCCCAGAACCAGTTTGTCTGAGTCGGCGTTTCCCAAGCGCCAGGGTTGTTCTTCGCTAGGAAGCATTTTCCGTTGTAAGACACGGTAGTGCCCGCGGTTACCTGAGTACTACCCGGTACCCACTCAACAACATCACCCGGAGTTGTCGTGCCACCTGTATCACCTCCACCTGTCGAACCGCCGTCAGAGCCGCCACCAGTTTGAGACGATAAGTCTGCCAATGGTAGATCAGGTTGTTCAAACTTAAATGCGTAGTCCACACCATTGAGGTTCACGCTGTAGTTTGCTGGGCCAGAAATTGGTAGGTAGTAAACCATGTCTAGCTCGAACACATCGCCTGCTGGTAGCGCTTTCCACGTTGGTAGTGAGAACGCAACGCGGTGCATTGTGCCATCCAAACCACCGATGTTGTCAGCACGTGTGTGACCTGAAGAAATCACACTAAGCTCGGCACCCGATTGATCTTTCGCATTGTCAGGTGCTGATACTGGGATATCGAACTGGAATTCTGTACCACCTGGGATATCCATACCTGTGTTGTTGGTGAATGTAATCTTAGGGTTGATTGGGTAGTTTTGGTCGCCCACTTTGAAGCCACCGATTGATACTGAGATATCAACGGTTTCAGTCGGAATCGCACCTGTCGCTACCGTGTTACCGTAAGGCGTGGCCGCTTTAAACTTGTCGTAGATTGCCGAGGTCATGGTGTTACCCATGTGGTATTCACCATTGCCCGACGCACACGCCTGCTCTGTCGTATCGATGCTAGTACGTTGACCATTTGCATCTAGCACGTAACAGTTGTAGTCACCCGCAAGCTCCCAGAACATGATACCGCCAATTTCTTTGTCGATAACGTAATCAGCTTTGATATCGATTGACTGTTTGTCTTCCGTCGATAGGAACACACTCTTCTCGCTGTTCCATAACCAAGGCGCTACCGCGACGCTATCGAAATAACGAACGTAGCTGCCCACCATAGGTGCAGTCGCAGGATCTAGACCATAAGCCGCTAGGTACGAACCCCAGATACCTTTTTCTAGGTTCTTCGCATGCCACATTGGGTTGGAGCCTGCGCCCATTTCGTTACCCGCTGCGTCCAAGTCATGCCACATGTTGTCAAGACCTGTTGCGCCGTAACCACAGTTGTTCTTCTCGCCCTCACCAGTACCCGCTGGACACTCAGCTTGGTTTGGCAATGCCGCACGACCCCACAGACCGTTTTCACCACCAGTCACACCTTGCCAACCACGAGTATAGTAAGGCACACCGATGTTGATACGACCTGCTGGCATCGAACCACGGAAGTAGTGGAATGCCCAGTCAGTATTTAAGTAACCAATACCGTTGTATTGTGATGTTGTGTATACACTCCACTGTGCAAGCTCAGAGTCTTTGCCCGTGTCGTACAGTGCCGCGTTATGACCAACGTGATCGTTCCATGCGCCGTGCAAGTCATAAGACATGATGTTGACGTAATCGAGGTATTTACCCACTTCCATGGTTTCCATACCACGCAGTAGATAAGCTGATGAAGGCGCAGCGATAGTCAGCATATAATGCACGCCATCTTGCGCACTTGCCACATCCAGTTTCTCACGCAGTACGCGCATCAACTCATGGTAAGACTTCATTAGATGAGGGCGACGAGATTCAGAGAATGCTTTGTCATCTGGGTTACCTGCACCAGACATAGACGTTGGGTACTCGTAGTCGATATCTAAACCGTCAAACTTGTATTTACGCATCATTTCCACAGCAGACGCTGCAAACGTTTCGATACCTTGGTGGTTAATAGAGCCGTCCGCGTTAGTCGTCATGGTGTAGAAACCACCGTCTGCGACGCGATCACCATTTGTATCGAAGTGACCACCGGTTTCTGCCCAGCCACCAATCGAAATCAATGTCTTAACGTCAAACTTCTTCTTGTACGTCGCTAGCGCACCGAAGTGGCCTTTAAAGCCCAGCGTTGGATCAATTTCAACACCATTCCACTCTTTACCGACTGCTGCGTTGTTTGGATCGTTAACGTCACCAACATTCACTTTGCCATCTGAGCCAATACTCACGAACGCATAGTTGATGTGAGTTAGCTGTTCCCAAGGAATGTCGTTCACTAGGTACGAAGTTTGGTCATCGTCACCCGCGCGCCAGCTCGTAAAGTAACCGATCACACGGCGTGGATGGTCCGCACCCATCTTTTCACGGCCGTCTTCATCATAGATTGAACAATAAGGGACATCGACACCTTCAGTCTGGTAGAGACCATCCGGACGACACGTGCTGACTACAGGCGCTCCTGCAACAGCTAATGTCGCGATGTCTGAGTCAGTCGTTGCGCCCAAGTTATCCGTCGCGCGCGCGTAAACGGCAAGATTGCCCGACTTGGTTGCAGTGTAATCTAACGTGTATGGTGCGGTTGCTGCCGTGCCAACTAAAGCTCCTGCAACGTAGAAGTCGACTTTATCAACTGTGCCATCGCTGTCAGCGGCTGTTGCGCTCAACGTGACGACACCACCGACATC